>CAWGNG010000057.1:0-20340 GCA_963823895.1 uncultured Planctomycetaceae bacterium | reverse complement strand
ACGGCCTCATTTTGCCGGCAACCAAGGGTGGTGCATGCGATGGCTGGATTTTCGACTAGTTAGACTAGGTATTATGGAATAGATCGCAAGTCGGGAGACCGGCCGACCGACAAGGGGCGGGGAAAAGGGGGAGGGACGGCCGGCGCCGAGAATGACCGGCGCCGGCGGACCGCTGGGGAGTCGCAACCCGTTGTTTAGTGGTCCGCCGGCACCTTGTTCTTGTAGAACCTCGACGCGAAGATTTCTTTGGCCGCGGCCTTCACATCGACCGCCTCGGCGATCCACCCGACATTCAAGTGGTAGGCGACGGCCGATTCGGTGCTCGCCTTGCACAGCGTTTCATAGTCGAGGATCGGAGCGTCGAACCGCTTGGCAGCGTCGCGCATGACCCCCAGCACGCGGCATGGGCGGCCAGGGCTCGCTCCTGAAGGTCGAGTTGGTCGGCCTTGATCTCGCCATTGGCAACCATCGCCGTGTAGATCGCGTCGTACCACGCCCACACCCGCAATCGGCTCGGGGGAAAGACGTTGTACGCCGGCCGGTACAGAAACACGATGTCGAAATGCTGGGCGAAGAAAGGCACCTTCAACGCCGAGAAGTTCTCCTTGTCGAAATTGTAGCCCTCCATCTCCCACGATGCCTGATAGGCGGCTTCGAGGTCGCGGGCCTGGAGTTCCGAGCGAACGCCGATGTTCTCAAAGCATGAAGCCAACTCGCAGCCGAACGGGCCTTCGAGGACCGTTGCGTGCTTGAGATTGCAGATCGGGTTGAAAAACTCCTTGTCGTAATACCGCAACCCATCGCCGCGGCCATGCTTGGCGAGAATCCGGCAGAGCCAGTCCGTGCCCGAGTTCGGCAGGGACAACATCATGTACTGGTGGTGTGGTGAACCCATCGCTGGATTGCCTTTCCAAGTTTGGCGGTGTGCGGGTCGGCGTTGTCCACGAGGCCAGCGGCGATTTCCAACATGCACCCATCAGCCGACGTTTCTCGAAGCTCGATCCCGTCAACCTCTTGCCAGAATGTTTCGTTGCGCTGGATGCCGGCCGCCTCTTTCACGAGATTGCGGAAGGGGTCGCTCGCCCGCTGGTGGTTGACGATTGGCCGGCCGATCGTAATTGACCAGCCGAGGTGATCGCATACCCGCTTGGCAATGACCCCACCCCAAATGTCGTCGAAGCGGTCGTACGGCTGACCTTCGCCCATCAACGGCAGGTACATTAGCGGCAACGCCTCGATGCGGAAGGCCAGGCTCATCGTCGAAATCGGCACGAACTGGCCGCGGGGTGCAACCCGGCTGAGCGGATCAGGCTCGAAATGATTTAGGTCCGCCCCTTCCACGAGCGACCGCGGAGCATCGTAGTCGCCGACGCATCGCCACAGGCCGACATTCAGCATCACCTTGCCCAGTTCGCCTCGTTGTCGATACGGCACGCCGCGGGCGATCAGGTTTCGATCCGAGCTAACCCATGCCGGCGTCCGGTAGAGGTTCTCGACGTGCGCCCCCATTAGCCCCTTGCCGTCGATCGGCCGGCAGTCATCGTCGATCGTCGCAATAACTTCGGCGCCGTGCGCGGCCGCCTTGAGGTACCCAAAGATGCGAAGCCCGGCGTTCTTGCGCGAAACGATCCACGCATCATCCCTCAGCCCGTTGTCGATGTCCGACCAGTCGCACACGTCGCAATCGTCCGCGGCCTCGATCAGCGGTGCCTCCGGCCCGTCGAACACGATGATCGTCTCGTCCCAATCCTTGACCGGCGCCCAAGCCTTGAGAAACTCGGTCAACAGGGCCGGCCGGTTACTGGGGATAACGAGAGCGGTTTTCATCTCAGTCTACCTGCTTGGCCGTGGGATTGTGTCGTTGAACGCGAATGGACATCGGGGCCACGTTCCCCTGCCCCTTCATAAAGCCGGGCCGCTTGCGGCCGATGTACTTGCCCCAGCGGTCATAGAGAATCCTGGTACCAGCCTCGAACCCTTCACGGCTGACGATCCCGACGGCGCCGCCCTTGCCCGAGAATATCCGCCCGTGGTCGAAATAAAATCGCATGTCGGCCAGCAGCACCCGGTCTTCGAGCATCGTCCTCATCGTGAAGTCGAGGTCGGCCCGCCCGGGGATCGTTTCATCCCACAGCCGATTGCGGGCGGCCCCACGCATCCCGAACGAGCAGCTCACCGGCTGGACAAACCGGATCGGCAGAAAGATCGGGTCCGACAGAAAGTTGTTGGCCGTCCGGCTCCAGCAGAACACGCCGATGCCGAGGTCTTCTGCTATCCGGTGGCCGTTCTCGATCAACTCGGCAATCACGGCCGGGTCCGTGATTCGCTTGGCCTTTCCGAGTTGGGGAATGACGCCGCGCAGGTCGTCGTCGATCTCGACCAGGCAATCCTCTTGCAAGGTGCGACCGAGCCAATTACGGATCGCGGCCAGGCCCTTCAATTCGGGATGCAACAGCAGTTGCTTCTTCGGCACCACGCCGGCATAGTCCGATGCCTCCGACTCCGCAACGGTGATCGTCGCGTTCGGCAGCATCGACAGGATGCGGGGGATGTTACGTGCGCGCTTTCGACTTGGCACGACGATTCGCCGCGTTTCCATTGGACTCCGCCTTCGGTTTCGATTCCTGTTGGCGTTTCGCCGCGCCCTCAAGCAGTTCGATCAGCTTCTCGGCCGGCAGACCCCGAGCTGCGCCGATGCGACCGCGACGCCTAATCGTTTGCAGGTCGAGTAACTCGACTAGCCGGTTCCACTCCTGCGTGGTGCGGGCCAACACGATCACGTAGTCGTAGTGCTCGTGCGGCCGAAGCTCCATCTCGACCGGGCCGCCGAGGTCCGTCTTGCCGCCACGCCCGCCCTCCTCATCGTCGGCCGGCGTCGCCGCCAGCATGTCCGCGATCATCTTGCGGAGACTGGCCTCCTCCGCGTCGATCTCCTCCAGCAGCCGGCGCCTCGCCTCGACGTTGTCGGTTGACATTGCCCCGAGCGGATCGTGGGTCGCCAGAATCTTCTTCGCTTCTTCCTCGGTAACGTCGAGGATCAGGACCGGCATTTCCTGGTCGAGGTCCAGTTCTGCCCGCATGTGGCCGTCGATCAGTTCAAGGCTGCCGTCGTCAAGTTCGCGGGCAAGCCCAGCCCCGGCAAACCCGATCTCGGCAAGGATCGCCTCTAGGGCTTCCCGTTGTTCTGGGGGGTGATCCCGCCAGTTCCACGGGCACGGCCGCAGATCCCCGGCACGGACGCGGCGGAGTTCCTTGATGCGGTCTCTAAAGTGGCCCATTTTCACCTCTCCTTTCCGTCCACCCACTACACTTTCCCCACCCCCCATTTGCCTTTGGCAGCGGTTCTTTATGCACGACCTGAGATTCTCGATTGTGTGCGTCCCACCATGGCAAGCGGGAACAACATGGTCAATTGCCGCCGTCTCAGGCGTTATTGGCCTCCCCGTCATCGCGCACTTGTATTTCTGCCGCTCCAGAAGCGCCAGGAGTTGTCCGATCGTAACGACGCTTTTCGTGTCGTTCACAATTAAACCTGGCTCGGACGGCGTCTGCCCATTTCCACCAGCACTGCGGGTGTAGTAAAGCTCTGGAGTGCATTATTCATCCGTCTCCTGCAAAGCTCCCATATCCGTCACCACTGGTTTCCCGTTCTATAACCCGTCGCTTTATGGCTTCAAACCAACAAGTTAGGCGGATTTGATTCCTGGATGGAGTGTATGTCTGGAGCGAATGCCCCCGGTGGGAACCGGCCGGCCACAATCGGCCGGAAGGACCCACTTATTGCTACTTGATCCATGCGTTGGCCCTCTGCCCCGCCGCGAGGCCCTCGTTGTAATTGATCGTGGCACCTGCTGCCTGCCCTGCCGCGTAGACCGCTCCTGTCTTGGCCGTACCGTTCGACGCCCCGAACGCCACGGTCGTATCGCTGCCATCGGTGTTGAGCACCGCGGCCGTTAGCGTGGCCGCGTCGGCGGCCTGGGTGGCGGTTGTGGTCGGGTAAGTGCCGCCTGCAATATCTGTTATCACGCCATCTTTGTTTGCGTTCTCAACGAAGTAGGTCACACCTGAGACGCCTTGGCCAGTTGCGAGCGATCCATTCGCAATGTTGAAACTGCCACCGGTTATCGTACCGCTGTTGCTCACCGCACCGTAGAACGTGCCCCCGCTGATCGAACCGCCGGCGTTCACCGTGACCGTGCCGTAAAACGTGCCGCCCGTGATTGTGCCGCCGCTGTTGACGGCGACGGACCCCAGGAAGTATCCGCCGTTGATCTGCGTCCCGCTGCCTACGGTAATCGCGCCGGACCAACAGCCGCCGTTGATTTTCGCCGACGTGCCGCCGGTCAATGACATTGAACCGTTTGCCGCGCCGGTGGCGGGATAATTGCTGCAATTGCCCATCGTGCCGGAATTGTTGTAGGTAGGCAGGGTGCTGCCCGACCAGTTAGCCGTGTTGCCCAGTTCTGTTGACGTTCCGCCCGACCAGTTGTTAGAAGGCATGGTTCACCTCGCGCGTGTTGAACAAGGCCCGCCGCTCGATGGCCAGCAACGGCAGCAGGCAACGTGCCTCCGTCCGCGTATCGCTCGGGCTTGCCGGCTCGGGCTGGGGCTCCTCGCCGCGGCTCAAGGCTTCCAGCGCGTCCAAATTGGGCAGCGATAGCTCGGGCGGCGGCCACGGCTCGGCGTGACGGGTTTGCATCTTGGTTTTCATGGTTTCCGGCTCCTGATGCGTGCGGCAAGGTCGGCCAGGGCCAGGGCCCGGCGGATATTGGTCGGCAATCGCGGGTGGTGTCGAATAGCGGGAGGTCACTTGCACGGTGCGGCCTCCTTGACGGTGAGGCGCTCAAGTTCGGCCTTAGCCTGCTTCGCGGCCTCCGCGGCATCGACGGTCGCATCGTTCTGGCGGGGATAGCCAGAGTAGGGTTTGACCTCGAAGAGTTTCCGTAATTCGCTTCTCATCGGAGCGCACCTCAAGCACGGGAGAATGTGCTGGTGGCTCCGAGATACGGAGAGCGGCCCCGGCAATCCAGGGCGGCGGGCAGGCTACCAGAAAACCGCCTGTCACTGATTTACATGCGTGAATTCATTATAGCAGATCAGACGGATTTGCCTACGTTGTTTCTGTTGCGTTGGTCTTGATTTCTGCCTTTGAGACGACAAGACAGCATCTTGACTTTCAACGCGACCCTCTGGGAGCGCAGCGGTCGGAGAATTCTGCGGGGCGATACTGCCACCCGGTTTGGACGGGAATCCGAGTTTTTTGACTCAACCCCGGCTGTGCCGCTTCGATGCGCCGGGTCGATGTGACCGACGCGCCCAAGCAAGATGCGGTTGCTCGCTCCGGTGGGGGCCCCGACGCAACCCCGGTGGCCGGTTCGAGCAAGAGGTTTGCTCGTCTCGCGATCTGTGCGTACCAATGGATAGCCGTCTCATCTACAGGCTTCTCCGATTCGGCCACTATCACGGCTCGGCACTATGGCGTTGAACTCCGGCAAATGTCGACAATAACGGACGCCGAGATTGCCAAGCATTGGCTCGGCGGGTTCAGAGTTTCCATCGCCTTCTGCGAATTCAGGCTCATGAAGCTGTCTCTGGCGGACAAGGATGGCGTGGAAATTCCGTTCAACGAGCTTGCCCCGTCAATTGTGGAGGGCTTCGCGAGCTGCCCAGAGCGTACCGGTTTTCTGGCTATGAAAGGTGTCAATGGCCTAGTCACCGCGGAGGACCTATTCAACGCGAAGGTCAATCCCAGCGTTTGGCTCAATCATGAGGGAGAATTGCCAGTCACCATTGTGGCTGAATCGAAGGCCGATGATTTGTCCGTGGAAACCGTAAACGGCGTCCGCACGGTTTCACGGCTTGCTGCTTTGTATTCAGTCGTGAAACGTGAAGTGGCGAGCACGATCGACGCCGTGGCCCGTTACGGGTCAACTGATGAGGCCCTGATGGACCACGTGCAAGGCACTGCCGACCTTGGCGACATGGTTGTGACAACTGATATGCTTGGGCATTTCGACAAGCCGTTCCCGCCTGCCGCGTCGTGAGCGAAACGGGGCGCTTTCAAAAGGGGGAATGCTGACATCTTTCGCTCTCAATGCAGCCGAAACGCATGTTAGACGCGCCCGGACGCCTCGGCGGGGGCGACCGAAGCAGGTTGGCGAACAACACTCGAACAAGCGGACGATGTGACCGAAGCGATTTAACCGATTCGTTGGCATTCATTCGCTTCTGCTTTCGCCAGACGAATAGTTGGGAAGGAGATACATCGGGAAAAGGAGGTTCTCAAGCTGTTCGTCAGAGTGGTACGGTCTTCAGTTCGACCGGGCTCCGCAACGGCTACGTCAGGCTGCCGGTATTTGGTATAATGCGGCTGTGCGCGAAATAGACATGCCTTCTCATTCGGGGGGTAAATCCGTTGCGGCCAGTCAAATGGCGATTCCATTGGCGGCGTGCAAGGTCATTTTCGTTGAACGTCAGTTTCCGAGGTGCCGAGAATGCCAAGACCTGGTGGTGAATCGGACAAACTCGGCAATCGCTACGAAGGAAAGTGGACAATCGGTCGTCTACTTGATTTAGCTGCTTCGAATTGCGAATCATTGACCGTTGAACCGATCGGTCGCGAGGGCCTCGGTATTGAGTTCGTCGTAATAGGCTTGGATGGGACCCAGGAATATCATTCCGTCAAACGACAGCGATCGAAGGGGGAGTGGTCGCTAGCGGCACTGGCTGCCGTGGACGGGAAAACGGGCCGCAGCATTCTGACCGATCTCTTTGGGAAATTGTCGGCGGACCGAAACAACACGTGCTGCTTCGTGTCCTCGACGGGTGCCAACGGTTTCCGCGAACTGGTGGAGCGCACTGGCCGGAGGCATACGCTGGTCAGTTTTCAGGATGACCTGAAGTCATCGCAAGGCTTGTGCAGAACATTTGAGAAGTACGTTTTGCCCGCGACATCCAACGATTGGAGCAAAGCCTACTTCAATCTGCGACAAATGCGAGCCGTTCTCATCGACGAAGACTCATTGACGGCGCAGATTGAGCAACACATCGCCTTCCTTGTATACCGCCCAGATTCACGTGTCTTCTCCAACAGTGAAGTGCGTGTACTGCTGGGTGATTTCATTGTGGATCACCTTGGAACTCCAATTGACTGTGACGCAGTTTGGAAGTTCTTGGCAGGCTATGGATACGCGAAGCGAGACTGGACAACCGAAACGACAGTCCGCGATCTCGTCCGGAGCAGCAATCGGGCGTACGTTCGAGCGGTTGAAATTGAATTGATCAACGGCGCCCGTGTGCCGAGGCTGGAGGCCCAAACGATCGTCGATGAAATGGTGCGATCCGACGGAGCCAAAACGGTGCTAGTGTCGGCATCTGCCGGCGTCGGGAAGAGCTGCGTAATGACCCAAGTTCTCGACGCTTTGGAAACCCGCGGGGTGCCGGTGCTGGTCGTCCGAATGGACCGTTACGGCGACGCCCGCTCGGCACAAGACATCGGAAAGCAGATGGAACTTCCACGGTCACCGACCGTTACGTTGGCAGGACTTGCCAACGGTCGTGAGAGCGTACTTGTCGTAGATCAATTGGATGCGGTCAGCCAAGTCTCAGGCCGATACCCTCATCTGTGGGAGGTGTTTGACTCTCTCTATCACGAAGCAGCCGCATACCCAAATATGCGGCTAATTATCGCGTGCCGAGAATTCGATCTGCAACACGACTATCGCTTACGAAAGCTCAGACAGCCAGATGTCGCCAAGCAGATATCAGTCCAATTGCTTTCCCTTGAAGAAGTTGATAGGGCACTCGCAACCACGGGCTGTGCAGCCGGACGTCTTAACAGTCGACAGAAAGAACTTCTGCGGACACCGTTCTACTTGGCACTATTCGTTTCCGGTTTCGATGATCGGGGAACGGACACGGAGTTTCAAGGGCTTGGGGATCTCTTCGATCGCTATTGGGAGCGCAAGTGCAGGGCTGTGTCCGCGCGTCTGAGTGGCACGAATGAATGGAATTCCGTGATGGATAGGCTGTGCGAAGCGATGAGCCGCGATTTCACGGTCTATGTTCCCGAAGCCATCGTGGATGGGTGGGGAGATACAGTTGCAGCAATGCTCACCGAACGTGTGCTCGTGCGCGATGAAAGGCAGATCAGGTTCTTTCACGAATCGTTCTTCGATTATGCGTTTGCCCGACGATTCCTTGCCACCGGCCATGACCTAAAAACCCTCATGCACTCCGGTGAGCAGCATCTCTTTCGCCGAAGTCAGGTTCGGCAGGTCTTGGTATTCCTCCGCTCCCGCGCCCGAGACCAGTACCTTGCACAGCTCCATGAGCTTCTAAACGATCCCAGCATTCGTTTTCATATCAAGCGGCTGGTGATCGCTTGGCTAGGCACGTTGACCGACCCAACGTCCGATGAATGGAACATTGTCGAACCTCTGTTGGAGCAGCCAGACACGCGACACCATGTACTTGTTGCTGTTCGCAACAACCTTGCTTGGTTTGACGTACTCAACGGATTAGGCATTATCTCACGGTGGCTGGAGAGTCCCAATGCAGAGTTGGCTGACCGAGCAGTGTGGTTTCTGATGCTCGACGAGGTTCAGAAGCAACGCTCGGAGATCGCCGCAGCCCTTCTTGCTCCGCACTGTGGCCAAGATGATGCGTGGGGGCATCGGCTACGTGCCTATTTCCGTTTAGGAAACGCGCATTGTAGCCGCCCGATCCAGGAGGTGTTTCTCAAATCGCTCGACAGCGGCGTTTTTGACGGAACTTCTCAAAACAGGAATGAAAGCTGGTGCGACTACCTGCGCGATGCAATGGGGAAGGCACCTTGTTTTGCTCTCGAAGCGCTGACCCACTGGTTGGATCAACGCATTGCCAAGGCATTAGCGGCAACCAGCGACACTACTCTAGAACGCCAGGACTACGACCCAGCAGCAATTGAATTGATCTGCAAGGTCGCTCGACGGGAGCCGACAGCATATGTTGACATGTTCCTTCCGCGTCTGTTGACGATCCTCCGGTTGACAGCGATACCGTCGGGTGATTATCTGCAGCGCGATGAAACATGGTACTCGCTGTCAAATCATGAGCCAATGTACGTTACTGACGCACTCCTGGACGGGCTCGTGGAAGCACTGGAGAAGCACGCCAAAGAGAACCCCGACAAAGTCGAGGCCATGACGAATCAACTTTTGGGCACGGACTGGTATACTTTGACGTATGTTCTGCTCCGCGCATGGTCTGCCAATCCCGCACGGTTTGCAGACGCGTGCGTTGAATTCCTGGTGGCGGACTGTCGCCGTCTCGACGTCGGCTACCGATCGTGGGACGGTGGTGGACAGGGGTGTGCAGCCGTGAGTCGTGAGGCAATTCAGATCTGTGTTCCCTACGCGACTCCTCAGAAACGTGAGCAGTTAGAGCGTACCATTCTTGGGTTCAAACCTCACGGAGACGAGGGCCAATATGAGGGGTGGATCGAGCGCCTGCTGCTTGAAGCCTTCGGCGAATCACAGTTGTCGGAGAATGGACGCAATCGACTTGCGGTGTTACGAGAGAAGTTTGCCGGAGAGGATATCACTCTCCCACCGCGCCGTTGTTCGTCTCTTGCCTCTGTCGTTGGAAGCCCGATTCCTCCGGAAGAAGCAACGCGGCTGACCGATGACGAATGGCTCGCTGCCATGCGCAAATATGACTATGGCTGGGATGGGGTGTATCGAGGAAGCGATCCTGAGTTAAAGGGATCCGCCGTCGAACTCAGCCGTCAACTGGAACCTCAGGCCCAGCGTGAAAAACAACGGTTTGCCGCTTTGGCCAGCCAAATGGAGGATTCCATTCGGCGCGAGTATTTCGAGGCCATCCTCAATGGTATTTGCGCTCAGCACAATCTATCGGGGGAACAATGTAAGGCTGATGATGTGGACTTTCGAGCCCTGGGAAGTGACATCGTACTTGGTCTGGTCCGGCGTCTTCATCGCTTGCCGAAGCGTCCCTGTGGACGTTCCATCTGTCGAGCGTTCGAACGGCTCGCAGAGGGGCCAATGTCAGAGGCCGATCTACAAATGCTCTCCTATTATGCCCTTGATGATCCAGATTCTGGCGATAACCGATGGTTACATCAGGACACCTTTAAGAAGGCTGATCCCTCAGAAAATGCCCACACCGATGGATACAGTTCTGTGCGTGGCTACGCCGCCAGAGCAATCGAATCCCTGCTCTTCGCAAATTATTCGCGGTCGCCAGTCCTTGTGCCGCTGATCCGGAAGATGGTCCACGACCCTTCACTTGCGCTGCGAACGTGTGTCGTTGAGTCCATCCTTCCCATACTCAACCATGAGAGGGATACTGCAGTTGACTTGTTCCTGATGGCGTGTTGCGGGGCCGAGGTGGTCTTTGGCAGCGGCCCTTTTGAGAGATTCGTGTGGTACGCATCTCGCACTCACTACCCCGAACTCCGTGGCGTCTTACTTAGAGCATTGAACTCTGCTTCAAAGAAGAGCGTGACTGCGGCAGCCCGGCAAGTCTGCCTGGCAGCTTTTACAGACTTAGTGGCCGAGGGAGATGCAGAAGCCATACTGACCGGCAAGACTAGTCTGGGAACCGCTTTTCGCAGTATCCGCAGCCAACTGAAGCTCATTAGAAGTCACGGTCTCTGGGAGGTCCTGAAGTCGCTCTTGTTGACAATTCGCTCAACGTGCGGTCGTGGGATGCGCAGCTCTGAGGCAACTCGTGCCGGTGCGGCGGAGGTGTACTCGCAGAATCTTGGTGATGTCGCGGTTGACACGGTTTGCCGCAGCCGGCTCTGCCGTCTCTTTTCCGATGAATCAAAAGAGGTCCGGCACACCGCAGCGCGGTGCTTTTTGAACTTGAAAGACGTAGATTTCAGCAAATACGAGGACATTGTTCGCGCCTACATCGACAGTAATGCCTTTGCATCTGGACACGACTACCTGCTAAGACGGCTCGAAGAGTCAACATGGCAGTTGCCCGACATCACGATTCGTTTGGCCGAACGGTTTATTGCCAAGTGTGGTACAGCGGCTGGGGACATTTCGACAGCGGCGGCCGGGGATTCACCGACCGTGTCGAAGCTTGTTGTTCGGCTGTATACACAGACCGATGACGATTCAATTCGCACCAAATGCCTTGATCTAATTGACGAAATGGAATGCCTCGCATTCTACGAAATCGACCAGCAACTTGCTGAGCATGATCGCTGAAAGTGGGAGCAACCATCGATCGCAGCAAGCGTCGATGCGTCGGTCAGCGTCATGGAGATAACGGTGGCCCCGTCAGATTCTTGATCTTACGGTGACGATATTCCGATTTCTACGATCTAATTGATGTCGCGCAGCTAACTCAAAGAGCCCGCAACTTAAGTGCATGCTGTCCTGGAAAAGGACTGGGCCTGTTGAAAAAGTCTATTTTCTGCTAGCAGCTAGCATGACAAAAAACCTGAGGAAAACGCCATCTCCCCGCCCCACTATTGGGCCTTTTTCAACTGGCTCGACCATTAAGTAAGACGATCTAGCGACCGGCCGGTTCCAGCCCAGTCCCTCGTTTGGAACGTCGCGCCCGGCGGCGCCGTAATCGCGATTCGTCCCCGGCGTCCGTTACGTCCCACGAATCGAACGGCTATCCGAATTCCACCGGCTTCAACGATCCGTTCCTCGCCTTCGGCATACCAATCGATGCACTGACTCCCCTCGATTGGCGCAAGAGTTCGATTATCGGTCGCGTTCTCGTTGTTCTTCTGCTGAGCGTCCATTTCTAGGTCGCCTCGATCCGTGAATGCTGGAAAGATCAACAAAACACTGGTTGCCACTTTCGGCTCATCGTCGGCTGATGGGGAAGCCGATTGGAGAAGTGGGCGACTGTTTG
The DNA here is from genome assembly GCA_963823895.1 of uncultured Planctomycetaceae bacterium. Lineage (GTDB taxonomy): Bacteria > Planctomycetota > Planctomycetia > Pirellulales > Thermoguttaceae. The sequence goes on along the minus strand of CAWGNG010000057.1, from coordinate 8,457 downwards.
CACATAGCGTGCCTTTTTTCTTCTATCCCTATGTTTCAATCCGCAGCAACTAATCATTTTGCTTGGCAGTGCGATGTCGGCGGCGGCTCCAAAACGGATCACGGTGGGCTTTCTGGCAATGGGTGTATGCTTGACAATATCCACGTTCTCACTGCGAGGCACGTTTGGACAAGCATCTGCCACAAATATGAGTGGCCAGTGGCTCTCAGACAAGATGGTCTCTTCAGATGTGAAGTTGCTTTTGAGTCGCCTGAGCATGACATTATGGTCCTTCGCACGGTTGCTCCGATGTCCGATCCAACCGGTACGCCGCCACCCACGTATCCGAAACTTTCTACTGACAAAATGTTCCTTGGCTCGTTTGTGGGCTTTATATCACGTCTGCAGCTTGGAACAGCGGAGCAAGCGGAATCACTCCCACACTTTGCGTTCGCCGTCGTATCGGTGTTGCCTGCGCCCCAAAATGGACGTGTTTTTCAATTCGCACTATCTAGCACAGTAATGCAATTTGGATTCAGTGGGAGCGCCGTTTTTCGACAAGATGGTAGTATTGTTGGTGTCCTCACCAGCAACCTGAGGTTCTGCGCGGACCTCCACGATAGTACCGCTCCAGTTTACTCGCTCCCATGCGTATCTCCCATCTTCCCCTTGGTACAACAATTGGAATCCATCATCAAACCTGGCATTGATTCCGAGACACCGTAGTGATCCCATTGTCTTGCCTCTTGGTATTCGATTTTTTTGCGTTGCGCGAGTTACCCACCACTACGTGTTCGCTATCTCGGGGGCCTGCACGGTCTCCGCAACCAGTCGCTCGTCCTCATCTGGCTCCATCATTGTGGTAGCCTCCCGCTGCCGTTATGTTTTGCTTTGCCGGCCACCCGTGCCGCGGCGTCCGCAACGGGCGAAGTCCACGGCAAGGCTGGATCGTTGGCCAGTATGGCGTCGATTGAGGCAACAAGTCCTCTTTTCGCTCGCCGGAGTTCAACCCCAAGGCCGTCGAGGGCCTCGGTCGTCCGCTCCTCAATTCGGGCGTGCAACAGGATCTCGTCAACCAGTCGGTGGCGGATAAGGTTGCGGGTTTCGCCGTAGAGTCGATCGGCCACCACGGCCGGCGGCGGAATCAACTTTCCGCTGACCTGCTGCATCTTGCCGTCGAGCCACTCCAAGAACGTCGGCGTGTCCATCGCGTTCAACTCTACGCGATGCGTCTGCAACCAGTTCCGCCATACGTCGTCAAGGTAGTCGGCCACCGGGATGGCGCGGCCTTTGCCTTCGATCTTCTCGGCCGGTAGCTCCAGGTCGAGGGCCTCGGCAGGGTCAAGCCCCAGATTGACGATCTCCACCCGGCGCCCCGGCCGTGCCCTAGTCCCCTCCTGCAATGTCTGATAGATCATCGTGCCCGGCCCGTCGGCGTCGTGAAGACAATAGAACGTCAACGGCTCGTCGCCGTCGCCCAACAGGTCCAGCACGTCGCGAGCGGCGCGGCTGGCGTACCCTTTCGAGGTCAACAAGGCGAAGTCGTGCCGCTCCGGCCATTGGGCGTCGATCAGGATGGGGAAGAGACCTTCCTTTTCGCAATACAGAATCTTGTTGAACGTCCACGCCGGCCGCTGGTAGGTTTCCACGGATCGCGTGCCAAGCGGGATGGTCTCGCCGGTGTGCGGATGGTAGAGAGTGCCGCGGTCGTCTCGGTACATGCCGGGCAGGTCGGCCCCCTGGCTGTTCTCGTACTCGCCGACAACACGGCAAAAGTAGTTGTAATCCGGTTCGGTCCCCAGCTTGTCAAGGATGGAGGGACGCACGGCATAGAACAGTTGCCGCAAGCTGTAACGATACTGACCCTGACCGCTGGCCTTGTCGATCGCGGCGGACAGGGCCTCCGTGATTACTGCGGCCTGGGTCGTCTGCCGGCCGTTGCCGTTGCCGTTCTTCCGTTTGGCGCGGCGGATGGCCTTCTCGATTGCTCGGCGAATTTCTCCCTCGATAACCGATAGATTGGGCGATTTGCCATCCGTCGTGATTGGCATGTAGGGCGTGGTGACGTTCAGCACGAGCGAGTATTCCCGGCCCCTGCCGGCCTTGATTGGCAAGGCCGTATTCCGCTGCTCGCTGGAAAGCCCGCAACCGAAAATGCCGTACAGACTCCTGTCCTTCATCCCTCGATCCATTTTGATCTCGGCGGTAATCGGCGTTCGGTTGACGTTGAAGGCGATAGCGGGCGAATCGGCCGGGCTGGCCCAGGCTTCGACCACTACGGGTACCACGGCGGGGAGATTGCCACGGGCAGGCTCGATCTGAAAGGCGCCAGCCCCTCTGGCGTATCCGGCGGCAGGTTGCAATCGCGGCCCCACGGCCCCCAGTCGTTTCGAATTCACCTGGCGGCTGACGTCACGCATAACGGCCAGCAGCGTTTCCGCCTCGGTCCTCGTGAGTGAATCACACGGCCGGCCGGAGAAGTCGCTGGCCAGCTTGCCGGCCTTCGCGCCGGAGCATCCCGCAAAGTTCTCCATTAGCGCGCGGACGGGACGGGCGCCGGCGGCCTGGGTCAACTCATAGAACGAATCGGAGTCATACCACCACGGCGAAGTGGCGCCGCGGTAGGTCTGGCCGTCGATCGTGGCCATCGCCGCGGCCTGACCGGCCCACAAGAGCGTGGAATCATCGATGGGAAGGGCGTCGCCCAGTCGGACCTCTACTCGCGTCCCCTTGCCCTTGCACGGCTTGACGTGTTCCACGGCGGTGCTGCCGTCTGCATCGCACGGGCGTAAGCGTAGCGCCCTGCCACGGGTCCTTACGGTCAATGTGCCACCCGATGCCAGTACGGCGCCGGCCACCACGCGCAGCCCGTTCCCAAGGGCGCCACGGGTCGGCAAACGCAGCAGCTTGGAACTTGATAATGGGCGCGAAACGGAGAAGAGCGCAGCAATTTCCTCTTCCGTACCCGGCAGTCCGGCGCCGTCGTCTTCCACGAATAGGCCACCATCGGGTGTTCGACCATAGCGGCATGTTCCGGCCGCATCGAGGGCGTTGTCCGCCAGTTCTTTGGCGACAAGCGCGGGAATGTCGTTTTGGCCAATTCCGGCGCCTGTCCCAGTGTGAAAAGGCTGCGAAACAGCGTCCAATCTTGGCGGAGGAACAGGTCCATCTTGAAAATCTATCCTTTTTTGCAAACTTGTCAGCTTGCTAACTGGTTTGCCGTTTCGGTCGTTTTTTCAACGCCGGCCGGTTCGGCTTCGTCCTCGTCGCCTGCGACCACAAGGGACAGCAGCCGGTCGACCAGGCAATTGAATCGGCCGCGATCGTAGAGTTCGGCATGGGCGACCGCGGCGCCGCGTTGCGCCCAGAACGTGTCCCAGGTGTCGCCACGGCGGTGGGCGACAAGGGCGGCGCGTTCTAATTGCTTGACGGTCATGCTGGTTGCTCCTGTTTGCGGCATGGAAGATTAACGCCACAATCGCGGCACTGACGGTTGACATAGCCGTCGCGGGTGGGAGTTTCGGCCACGTTGGCGTGGGGACAACCCACGGGATTCACTGGATTCACGGGATTACCTCTTATATTCTCAACTCCACTACTGTCCTTATCCTCCCTGTTTTCACCCTCGCGCGTGCGTGAAAAATATAAGAGTGAATCCCGTGAATCCCGTGAATCTTGTGAATCGGTCGCGCCGTGCGCCATCCCAATTCCGATGTAGCACCACTGCAATCGACCGCCGACCGTTCGCTGCGCCTCCTCGACATTCGGGCGCAACTTGTAGAGGGCTTGGCCAAATGCCTTGGCGGTTATTGCCGGCCGTCCGTCGCGTTCCACCTGGGCGTTGTACGCGACACGGAGGGTCTGTTTTGTAACGATACAGTCGGGATCGTCGATCGTGTAGCGATCCAGCCAGACGGCCAACGGATCAGTTGTCGAGTGGAAATCCCGCCATGCTGCTTGCGTGCTTTCGACTTCCGAAAATCGGCGTTGACGTTGGACGCGGCGCAAGCCTTCGATCGCTTTATTGAGCATCCCAGATAATTCCTCCGGGGCTTGCAATCGCGCATCAAGAACGTCACGCGGTATTTGCTCATCCGGTGTGAACGTATGATCAAATGGAATGACCAGCCAGCGGCGGAAAAAGGCCGCGGAGCTATCGGCACTTCGCGGCGGATGATTTGCGGAAAACACCAGACGGGCGTAGGGCTCCAGGTCGAACGAGTCCCGAAACTTGTATTCACCCGTCAATGAGTCGCCGCCGGTGAGCGCCTTGAACACTGACGTTCCCGCTAAGTGCTCGCTGGGGAGGTCGGCGCAGACGTTGGCGAGTTTCTCCACCAGCCGCGACACCGCGAACTTGTCGATTTCCAGCTTGTGCAACGGCATGGTGGCGACGTTGTGCTTGCCGATGAATCGGACCAACAGTGACAGCCACACCGACTTGCCGTTGCAACCCTCGCCTAGCAGCAAGATCGCCTTCCCCAACCACGTTGCCGGAACCATCAGCACGCCGGGAATCTCCCACGCAAGAAGATCTGCATCCGGCGGGAATGTCGCCCTGACAAACGCCTCGATACTCGGGCAGGTCGCGGCGGGATCGTATTTGACCGGCAGTTGCACGGCCGATAGGTACTTAGGATCGTGCGGCAGTAGCAGTCTGTCTTCCACGCGAAACATCCCGTTCTCGACGTTCACCAAGTCCGTGCGTGGTCGGTCGGGTAGCTCGGGTGCGTCCGTTCGGATAAACTCGACAACCTCAGAAGCAAGGCGGGAACTCCATTTTTTTGTATTGTCCCCCATGATCAGCAGTGTCTTAACCATCCCCTTGATGTGCCTCTCGCCGTGTGGCCGATAGACGCCATTGACGTAAACGTAGAGCCTGCCGCCGGCGTCCTGGGCGAAATAGTCGAGGGCGCAGATTGCGTCCGCCAGCGTCTTGACTAGGCCGGAGTCTTCGGCGGCAGCCGCGGGGCTCCCCTTGCCCTTTCTCCGTGCGCCCTTGGCGTGGCCATTGCGTTCCCACGGCGGGCGCCAGCCGTCCTGCCGTGCCCAGTAGATCAGCGACCCGAGTCCCACGCCGCTGCCGGCGGTGAAACTCGCCCAGCGTCCGGCGCATGCGCCCGGCTGGTACTTGTCAGAACACGATTGTGACCATCCATCCCATGCGGGCAACAGCGATTGATCGACGGAATGAAGCGCCATCCCGACGTGCAACCAGTCGTCATAGTTGATAGTACGGCTCTTGTTCAGGCGGGCGAGCGCGTCGAGGGCCAACTCGCGGTTGTCGATCTGCGGTGCTGTGCCCCGGTGGCCTTTCAACTCTTCTTCACCGGCGACATTGGCGATAAGGGCCAGTAGAGCGGATGGGATAGGAGCGGGCGCTGCTTGCTCCGGCGGGATGATCCACTCATAAAGCCTGCCCGTGCGGTGGACCGATGGCGGCAGGACAGACTGTGCGCCTTTCTGATCGTTGCCCGTGCGAATCTCCAAGCCAGCGACGTGGATCACGGCCCCGCCTGGGAGATCGTCGCGCCATTGAAAAAGCCGGTGTATGCTGCGATTGCCGGACTCGTAGGTAGGCGTTCGCACGCCGTTTAACAGGCGATCCGCGGTCTGCCGGCCCTCGTCGGTGTCGTATTCCACGTCGATGACGCCGGACTTCGCGCCCAGTAGTACGCCGATATTGGCACGCGGGAACTTTCGTTCCCATTCGTCGATAACAGCCGGATCGGCGCTCGCCTGTTTCTGCCAGCCGACCATGATGGGGTGCTTCGCGCGGGAGTTTTCGGGACAGTCCTGTCCTTTGCCGCATGAACAAAAGCCCGTAGGGGAGCGGTGGCGTAAGGGAACGATGTGCAGCCCCAGCGCGGCATACTGACGAGCAGCGGACCAGCAAGTGGTAGGGACGTTTTTCGTTGCGTCCATGTCCATCGCCACGCTCTCTTACTCGGTGGCCGCGCCGACGGTGCGAGATTGCGCGAAGGCTTCGAGGTCTTCGACGCGATAGCGAACAGCCCTACCAATTTTTTGATATGGCAATGGGTAGCGTCGCGTGCATCGCCACACGGCCAGAGTACCGGGGCTTACTCCAAGAATCTCTGCGGCGCGCTGTTCGTTGACGCGCTGCGAAGGGGTGGTAGATGCGGTAGAAAGCGGAAACATTAGATTAACTCCGTAGCTGGTTGGTGTTCATCATCCAACTCAAGCATACGAAGTTAAGAAAACCGCACAATTTTCAGTCAGGTCTGAGTGTACTACTTTTTTCCGCAAGCACGGCGAACGGTTGGAGTGGACACCCCGAAGGCTGCGGCGGTTTTCTGGTAGATCGCGGTATCCGACGGTGTTTTGTGCCTTCCCCGCTTTCGGATATGCTCTTTCACGCAAGCCTGAATTTCCATTCGTCGCTCGCGCCGGCTCTCTGCTACTGTCGCGGCGTGTTCGCGGCCGCGTCTCCGGTGTCCGCGGCCGCACGACACGTCCTCTTCATTCCTTTCGATCTCGCCCATCCGCTCATCCAATTGCCCGACCGATAAGGCGTATGCAAGGACGGTTCCAACTTCGCCGCCTTTTTCAATAAACTGGCGAATTCCCCAGATATAGGCCAGCACGGCTTCCGCGTAATTGCGAATAGTATCATTGGAGCTGCGCGCCCTTGCCTTGGCGTCCAGTTCGATAGCGGCAAGCCGCTTGACTAAATCGAGTTGCTCGTTGGCTCTGTCAGCGGCCGCCTGCCATTCGGCCGGAGTGATGTCCCTTGGTTCGATGCGTTCGATAGGGAACATGCCGTCGGCGTTCTCAATTCGTCTTGCCATCATCGCCCCCTTTCGATTCGACGGTGAGGAGATTCGTTCTGCCGCCAGCGATAAGCATGGCGGACGTGGCCCGGTCAACGGCCTCGCGGATCGGGTCGAGGGAAAGGCGACTGTAGACCATCGTGGCCACGGCCGTCTTATGGCCCAGCGCCGGCCGATGATGGGCAGGCTGGTATTCTGCCCTGCCATCCAAGAACCGAGACTTCGGCGTAGATCGTGTGGGTGTAGGTTCGATACTCCGGCGACGGTGCATATCCGCGTCCATGCGCCCTTGGGGTTCGCTATGTGCTTGCCGTTGCGACCGGGGAACACCCACGGCGAACCGTTGGCCGTTTCGGCTCGGACCATCAAGATCGTGAGGGCAGGCGCCACAAGCGGAATGACCACCGGCATCCCCCCCTTTGTCTCGGGGATTCGCCAGTATGCGGCTTGGAGGTCAACGTCTGCCCACGCCATGCTTTCGAGGTTGGACCGCCGCACGCCGGTCAGCAGCAGCATGACGTAGAAGTCTCGGATGGTGGTGTCTTCTGCGTCCAGCGCCGCGAAAAACGCCTTTAGCTCGCCCGGCTGCAAGAACCGATCGCGGCTTTGCTCCTTAAACAGCTTGATCCCCCTGGCGGGATTGTCGCCACGGTAGCCGAGTTCGTCCGCCTTGTTGAACATGGCCCGGATGAGGGCCAACAGCCTGTTGGCCTGATAGATGCCGTTCTCGGTGCCGACGCGGGAATGGAGGGCCTGCACGTCGGCCTTGCGGATTGTGGATAGCCGGCGGTTGGCCAGCGGCTTCAAGAACTTGTTGTACTTCAACTCGTCTTCGTAGATGCTATCCGGCTTCTTGTGGGCCTTGGCGTAGACCTGCCAGTGGTCCCATAGCATCTTGACGGTGGGTTCCTCCCGCTTCCGCCGGCGATCGACCTGGGGATTCTTGCCGTCGGCAATCTCGCCGGCCTTCTTCGCCGCGGCCTTGCGGGCGTCGTCAACCGATAGCTGCTCGACCGTCCCTAGCTTCATGCGGGTGGGCCTGCCATCGACGCGGCGGACATAGTAGTAGGTTTTCGACCCAGCCGACGTGACGCACACCTGCAAGCCTGGGTGCTTGCTGTCCTTGTGGTAGGCCCGATCCTTGCCGTCGCGGGGAATGGGTAGGGCCTTGATTTTCGCCTCTGTGAACGCGAAGGGTTTGACCATGTTCGACGCTCCCGGTTGAGGTCCGTAGCACGGCCGTAGCACGGCGCCCGAATCAGGTGACGTTCTTGACGCGCCAGACGCCCGATTCTGGTGGTACACCTGACGGGATCAGGTGAAATCCCGTGCTACGTTCGTGCTACGCGAAGGGTTAAAATGGGTTAAGTTCAGTAGCGTAGCACTAAGATAAGACTATCCCTAAGTGTAGGAACTGTAAAGGGGTAGCTGGCACGGTTAGTCAGGGATAATGAATGAATCTACAAACTCGAAATCAGGTGCCGGGTAACCGGTTGAGGGTTCGAATCCCTTGCCCTCCGCTTCTGAAAAAGGGGTCGGAACTGAATGGCACGTGAACTTTCGTAACTGTTTTACTCGTCTTGGGTTGTGTAAAGGTGTCGATGTTTTTGCAGAAGCTTATAGGGTTTGGGCCGTCGTTTCACACGTCGGGGCTCGAAGCGATCAGGGCGATCGCCGACAATAT
>CAWGNG010000056.1:0-7030 GCA_963823895.1 uncultured Planctomycetaceae bacterium | reverse complement strand
GGTGCCATTGACCGTTACTGCTTTGGCCTTCTGCTGGTAGATCCAAGTATGAACGTCCGCAGCCGCTTTGGCCAGGTTGGGCAGGTCGCGGTCTTCAAAAGAGCCTGATTCGCCCCAAACATCGCCGTCTTTGTAGACACGGCAATAGGTTGAATCGTAGAAATAGCCGGCCGACGCAGTATTTCGCAACCAGACGGCCGCTGAGACGTTGCCGTAGCGGAGCTTGTAGACGGGTTTCGTAGTGTTTTCGGACATAGCTTCCTCCATTGATTGACGTTTAATATCTCCGTTATGATGGCCCCGGCTGCTGCGGTTGCTTATCGCGTGGAAGGGCTTGGATTTCGCTGCCGCTGGTAGTAATCCGTCAGGGCCTTCTCGACCAAGTGGCTGAATTGGCTGCGGACTTCCCATGACCAATCGCGGTAGGATGCGGCCAACGGGCTATGGAGCCAAAGTGTGACTTTCTCCTTGGGCACGCCGGGCGATGCGGCCTTGCCCAGCGGCCGGCCGCGACGCGATCCCGCCGGGTGGGGCAGGTCGCGATTGTCGGCTGCCTGACCGATGGCCGCTGGAAGTTGAGCGATGGCGGTTGCCGCTGCCGGAAGAAGGCTCGGCTGCTGCTTCTCCTGCGACAAGATTCCGTCAAGCACACCCCGTATTCCGCCCGCCTGTTTGCTCATGGCAGCACTCCGCCCAACCGGGAAAGTACGTCGGCGTAATCGTTCATTGCCTTGGATGAAGTCAGCCGCTGGATCAAGCCGGCGGTGGTCGCGTACAGAAGCCGGGCGTCGCTACGAACCGTGCCCAAGAGCGGATAAAGGCGGCTTGCCTCCAATCGGACCTGCTCAGTGATTTTTCGCCGCCGATGGGCGTTGGTCACCACTACGCCCAAGATGTGCAGGTCGGGGTTGACCCGCTCCTGGATTGCCTGAACCGTAATGTGCAGGTGAACCAGGGCGTGCAATTCAAAGCCGCCGGGCTGAACAACGGCAATCATACCGCCGGCAGTGGCTAGGCAGTTCACGGCCAAGATTCCCAGCGATGGCGGGCAATCGAGAAAGACCACCGCGTTCTCAGGCAACGGCGTCCTTTGCAGACAGGTTTTCAGGAAAAACTCCCGCCCTGGCTCGGCGAGAAGCTCGGTCTCGGCACGGCCAAGCTCGATCGTAGCGGGCGTCAGGCTAAGGTTCCGCGATACCGTCTGAAGTGGCAAACCCGCCCGACTGGCCAAGGCATTGTAAAGGCCATCGGCATCATCGCGCGCACCGAAAGCCCGTGTGAGGCTTGCCTGTGGATCCATGTCGATCATGTGAACGGGCGTGCCGCCGCGACTCAGCACAACGGCCAGTGCTGCCGTCGTGGTAGTTTTGGCGGTTCCGCCCTTCTGGTTGGCTACGGCGACGATTTTCATTTTTCCTCCTTTACGTTGCGTAACACGGGTACGCCGTTCTGCCAAGCACCATTTTTCGGGCATTATGGCATCGCCGAAATGCCGGCATTTCTGGCAATCCAGCGTTGCGGGCGTTTTCGGCAATCGAAACCGCCGTTTGCGGAAAATGCAGCATGTTCGATACCGGGAATCGAAGCAGGGAATCACCGGGAATTGGGACAGGCTCTACCGGGAACCGGGGCAGGATTCGGGGTTCTGTACCGGGACTTGGGACAGGATCGTCCGGGGTAAGGGACGCGAAATTACTCGATTGTCGGCGGCTGAACTTCTTGCTATTAAACTGATTACAAACTGCAACAACGGAGCGGCGTGGTGTTGTTGCCTTTGCAGACAGAGGGGAAATGGAGGAAGAAAACACCGGCTCGAATGAAACTTCCGGCCCGGAAGCTCATCTGATTGGGATGGGCAAAGACGAAATGAATCTGGCGGAGTTCCCGTTGACCACCTTGGCCGACCGCGTACCACAAGGCTGCAAGACGCTTGTTTTTGAGGATTGCATCTTTGACAAAGGCCAGCGGCAGCATGTAACCCGGCGGCTGACGATTTCCGCTGCCGACAAGTACGGACTGCCGACCGCGTTGGACGATGAAGTGATCTTGGGTCTGGTGCAACTGAGCAAGGCCGACGATTTCACCAACCGGCAAGTGCAATTCAGCCGCTACCAGTTGGTTCATCTGCTGGGCTGGCGGGAAGAGGGCAAGAGCTATGCACGGCTGGAAGAATCGCTGAAACGCTGGCTCGGGGTGACGCTCTACTACGAAAACGCCTGGTGGGACAAGTGCCGCAAGAAATGGGTGGACGCCCATTTCCATCTGCTCGACAACTTGCTGCTGTACCACCGCGGCAAACGCGGCGGACGCTCGGCGAAGGACGACGAGGGCAAGCCGCTGTCGTCGTTTGTCTGGAATGAGGTCATTTATCGTAGTTTTCAGGCGGGGTATCTCAAGAAACTCGATTTGGAGTTCCATCACACCCTCAAGTCGGCTGTCTCCAAGCGGATCTATCGCTTTTTGGACAAGCGGTTTTATCGCCGCCATAAGTGGCGATTTCGCCTTGTCCAATTTGCTCGTGAGCATATCGGCCTGAGTCGGCGGTACGATACGGCCCAATTGAAGCGACGCTTGAATCCGGCGATTGTGGAATTGGAGCAGGCCGGCTTCCTCACACGGCTTCCGCTAAAGGAGCGGTTTCGCCAGTTGCGACGCGGCGAGTGGGAAGTTGTATTTGTCCGTGCTCCGAAGGCACAAGAGCCGAGGCGGCCGATGGCTCCGTGGTCTGACCTGGAGAATCGGCTGATCGATCGGGGCGTGACGGCAACGTCCGCCGTTCGTTTGGTCCGTGAGCATCCCGCCGATGTTATCAATGCGAAACTGGCTGTGTTCGATGCGTTGCGGCGGGCCGGCGATCGCCGCGTATCTCGAAATCCACCGGGCTACTTGGTCAAGTCAATTCGCGAGGACTACGTTCCGCCTGTTGGCCTTCTTGTAAAGGCGTGCCAGTCATCATCCGAGTCGGCGGTCGTCGTCAAAGATATCGCCCGAGATAGAGCACAACGACGGGCCAAGGAATTACGCGTAAGCGAGTCCGACCGCCGAATTGACCAGTATCTCGCGTCTCTCTCCGCAGAGGAGCGAAGCGAGTTAGAAAGTGTCGCCGTTGCGAAGGCTCGGGGGTTTCCGGCAAACGGGCTTCGCCGGTCTATCGCATTGCGAAAAGAGTCGATTGCCGCCCATTACCGACAGGTGATCGTTCGGCAGCATGTTGAACGGCTGCTGGACCAGCAGGGGGCGGCTTAGCCGGACCACCTGAGCTTTTATCACCGGCTTGCAAGAGCCTTCAATGGCCGCTTACGCGGCGATGGCGATCGTGGCTGTCGTTTTCTTCGGCTGCCGCTTCTTTCCTGACTTTGCCGGGGCCTTGCACTCTGCGGAGGGCCTTACTGTGAATCCGGTTGTGTCGTTCTTCGCCTGTCCTTTTGCCTTCAGTCCGACGATGGTGCCGGCCTGGTCAAGGAATCTGGCGTCGTGCTTGTCGCCATCAATGACGGGCTTTCCCCAGTGCGATTGTGGAACTTCGGGCCAGAACACTACGGCTACCGTGCCCCCTTGGTCTAGGAAATTGCGTGCTGCGTCGTGATTATGGGGCTGAGCCGAGAAGGTTAGATAGTAGTTCCTGGGCCACGTCGGGTCTTTGAGGAATCGTTCCATCCGAGCGGGAACCTTCGTGTAGTCGAAGAATTGGATGTTCGGGAACTCTTTGAACAGGTCCGGGTGAAGCCGTTCCCACGGGATGTCGCTGGAGCCGTTGAGCCTTACGGCGGGGACAAGCCCAAGTCGTCGGGCCTCTTCTTCCAAGCGGCTCAATTCGACGGTCAGTATTTGTAGGAAGAGTTGCCGTTTCTCCACGTAGAGGGCGGTTCGGCGGTCGCGAGCTAGTGCGTGGGTGGGCATCTGCATCCGGCCGCTGGAGTGGCCCAGGCACGCTTCCAAGCAGCCCTGCGTAGCGTGAGAACAGAAGACCCCTGGAGTGAGAAAGAGAACCTTGGCCAGTACGCCGATGCCTAGACTCTTCTCCGTCTTTAATGAGGAGCCGAGTAAGAACTTCGGAAGGCCGTGCTTCTCGATGATCTCTGTTGGCGACATCTGCCCGAAAGCGGTCTTCGGATCAGCGGAGCGGAGTATTTTGAGTTTTGGTTCTGAGTGTCTTGTTTGTCTCTTTTCCATGAGTTCCTCCTTTCGGTTTTTGCCCAACTTGTTGGAAGCGAAAGGAAGAACGCTACGAGCCCTCGGGTTCGTCGCGAACAGGAACATTGGCGGCTGATGGCAAGGCAAGTGACAGCTTCGCTGGCACGCTCTTGCCGGCCGCTTCCGCCCGCGGCGAACCGGGCTCGCGTCGCTTGGAAAAGAGACAATCAAGACACTTGGGACAGCAAACCTGGAAACTCGCTCTGATCTCTTGCCGAACGTCAGGCGGGATGAAACTGGCAGAGATCATCGAGAAGCACGGCTGTCCATGTCTTGCTCTCGCTCAGAAAAGTGCGGGTGAAGCGTGCTTAAGGTCGCTGGCTCGGGTATTCTCTTCAGTGCAGGACTATGTTCTGCGGTCGTCAGTGGTGCCAACGTGCCGTTGCGGCCTTCCGATCGGGCAGCACACCCGGCAAACTCGGCCACCAACCGAGCTAAGGGGATGGAGTAACCAACCATCAAGTGCTGTGCCGGTAGAGCCGGATGCACGGAGACGTGCTTGTCCGTGCTCGACGGAGGCTCGTCGGCGTAATCCTGACCGTGGTTCTGGCTTTGTATCCCAGGACCGTCGTTCAGAGTAATCCCGACGTTCTATCCGATAGCGTTGCTCCGGGAATGGGGGCGATGCGGAAAGACCTCGATCGTGTGGTCGAGGATGTCATGTGCCGAAGTCGGTGCGTAGCCCTAAGAGGCTGCAAATCCGCCCACGGGGCTCGGGCCTGCCTGTGATGGCAGGTTCGTGCAACGTGAGCCGGCGTGGGGAGCCTTCAGGCTGGCGACAGCCGGAGCCGGACCTTAACCAGGTTCGGGGACCGCTGGAAAATCCAGTGGCCGCGAATAGCTCAACCATGAAAGGCCCGTAAGGGCTTGCCGGTGAGTATCTTGAGAGACGATGCCGAAAACGCTGTTTGGGAGCCCAATTTGGACCGTACAGCGGCGAAAAGCGTTGGTCGAAGGGTAACGGGTAGCTTCTGTGTTCTGACCCGTGAAATGGCGAATACGGCCTTCTGCCGGTTTGCTGAAACTATGGCAGGCGGGAGCCTGCACATACGGCCAATAGCCCGAGGGATAACACCCTCTAGCCACGTGACTCAAGATGCGAAGTGCATGACTAACGCAGGAAGGACTTCAGCCGCCGGCTTGGTCGCCGGTGCGTGCCCTTGGTCGGGTACGTGTCAAACGCTGAAGTCTGGGAGTGGGGCCTGAGTAGAAGCCGGGTTAAAGCGTGATGTAAATCACGTGCTAGCCTGGGCGGTGTCGCGGCAAGGCAGTCGCGACCCGTTGGCGTGCTTACGGATGGTGCCGGGCACAAATGCCAGGACGAAAGGGCTGACTGGCCATTTTCTGTGGCCGATCGGAAGGTCGGGCGGCTGGGGCGTTGCGCCGAGTCGCCAGAATCCTTGGCAGGATGCGGTTGCGGCGGCAAGCGGCATCTCGGGAGAGGTGTCTTTTGCAGCAGCGGCTGACGAGTTAAGTGGTGCGTGCGTGCTGCACGCTCCGGTTTTTTCGGAGGTAGAACGAGCGGAACAACTATGAATTGGCGGGGTCGCACTGTGGAATACAGTTGCGACCCCGCCACGAGTCCGTTCGGAGAGGTTCTCTGTGCCGGCTGCCGTTTCTTGCGGCTGATGCCCGATTTGTAGGCGGGCTTCGTTGCAAGGTCGGCTGGCGGCACTCGGAAGGTTCTCTCATTCAACGGCTTGGGGGTTGGCCGCGAATAACCCCCTCTTTTGTTCGATCCGCAGGGGGGCGGTGTCGTGAAAAGCGTTTCGATCAGGGGGGTGAAAGGAAATTAGAAGCAACTTGAAACGCTGCTCCGACTCGTGGGCATGGACTATCGTTGTGAAGCCAGTTCGGTGACGGGATTTGTGCAGCAACTTGTGAGTTGTTACTTGCCGCATGGCTACTGGTTCTACGTCAGCGGCGTTGTGCCGCTGAACAAAGACCCGCGAACAGTGGACCTAAAGCTGCTCGAAAAGTACGGCATAGGTATATCACGGCAGTCGCGGGCACGCCGTAAGGTGGCGGGAATGGCCAACGTCCATTACATCCGCTATCAACGCCGATTCCTGCTCCTAGCAACCCACGGCCATCATCCGTTCTACGACGATGAAGCCCAGAACATTCGGGATGTCCGCCGGGTTCCAATCAACTTTGCCGGCTATTCGATCTCAGTCGCCCCCGGCGGATTCAAGGCGAAGCAATCAACCGGCGGTGTCCTGGTCCGCGATACTGCGTGGCGAGTCCGGGTTCAGATTGAGAAAGAATGGTATTTGGGGCTGAAAGCGTACCTCACCGACATTGCCCCACACCGGTCCCCTGCCGGGTTAGCCTCGGAGCTTTGCAATCTGCCCTTTGAACCCTACGCCCCGGTGCGGCGGCAATTGCTGAACTTGGTTCGCTATATCAATGAACGCCGGGATGCGGCCGATCTGGAACGAATTGGCGTTGACGTGCTTCGCTACCGTCGGCGGATCGTGCGGCCGTTTGAACGGGGCTCTGCTGATGACGAAAGCCTTGTGACGGCCGACCAGAGCGACCAAGATTTTTCTTCTCAGGGGGCCTTGCATCGTGCGACGCGACCGCTATACTAGATATACTCATGTTCATTACTCGCCGACCACAATGCGACAATCGGTTCCGTGGCCTCCTGCCTTCCTTCGCGGCGGTGGGCTGCCATGAACACGTCTCTCTCCAACGAGAACTTCGGGCTGGTGATCGCGTACATCTTGCCCGGCTTCGTGGCTCTCTGGGGCGTCAGCTACTTCTCGCCGACCGTGGAATCCTGGATTACGGCCTCTCAGCAAGGGGCTCCGTCCGTCGCCGGCTTCATGTA
>CAWGNG010000055.1:0-36006 GCA_963823895.1 uncultured Planctomycetaceae bacterium | reverse complement strand
GGCGAAACACGGAAAACACCGCGGCAAAAGCCGCCGAGAAGCGTTCCGCAGGTGCCGCCGCCAGCGGCCGCATCGGAAATCACCGCCCCCGCAAGTTCGTCTAATGCAACGCCAAGCGTTCCCAAGCCCGAGCCACGCCACGGGGGGGAGGCTCTAACGGCCAAATATCGGCCCGAAACCTTGTCGGCAATCGTCGGCCAAAAGCCCATCGTCGAAGCCCTCCGAGCGTTTCTCAAGGCGCCGGCGTCAGGGGCCTTTATATTCGCCGGCGCTTCCGGCATTGGCAAAACGGCCACGGCAAGGGCTCTCGCAGCCGATCTAGGCTGTGACGGCGATTGGGGCGGCATTACCGAGTTGCCATCCGGCACGCAAGACGGCAAAGCGGTCGAGGCGCTGTTGCGATCCCTCCGGTTGACTCCGCTTGGCGGCTCTGGCTGGAAAGTCGCGATCATCAACGAGGCCGACCGGATGACCGAACAGGCCGAGGCGATGTGGCTCGACGGCCTGGAACACCTTCCGCCAAAGTCGGTGGTGATCTTCACAACTAACAACCTCTCGAAGATGACTCCGCGGCTGATCCGCCGGTGCGAAGTCTACCAGTTCGATTCGACCAGCGAGGAGTTCCGGCAGGCGATGGAGCAATTCGTGCGGACCGTTTGGGGCTGGCAAACCGGCGAACCGCTGGCCGCGGTCCCCGAGGGGCTCGGCAAGTTCGAGCTCGTATCGGACGAATACTCGATCGGGCTCGCCCTCCAGCAGATCGCCCCCTACGTCCGAACCATGTCTGCTCTGCCGGCAAGTTTCTCGCCGCCAATCATCCGCGGCGGCTACAGCCAGGCCAAAGTTGCCCACGTGGCGCCCAAAGCGATTCCGAACCCGGCCCCGGGGAAACCTACACCGCCGCGAGATGATGCCCGGCCGCAGCCTACGCGATGCTTCTGCCGCGTTTGCCGCACCTGGGCGAAGAAAGGGTCGCTGATGCGGCCGACCGGCGACGGCGGGTGGAAACATCCCGCTTGCTCCTAAACCGCTTGCGTAAATCCGCCTGTCGGCTATAATCTCATGTGGGAGTCGCATCCTTTACCAATTACTGGGTGCGCTCCCGTTTTTTATTGGCCCATGCCCGCAAGCCCGACATTCTCCCAGCTACGCGACCGAGAGCGGAGCCTAAAGAGCCTCCTCGACCAAGCTCGGCGACTTTCCGCCGGCCGAGGCGGCCCCCGCGGCGGGATCGAAGAGATTCGCGCACGCGACCGGATTCGCAAGCGGGAGGCCCTCGAAGTCGGCAAGGCCCTGCGGATACCCAAGCCCGAAGACCCTCTGCGGCGGCAGCAGTTGGAAGCCGACTCGCTCGAATGGCTCCGCTGGTACTTTGCGGACATCTTCACCGATCCATTCCAGGACCATCACATCGAGATGATCCGGGCTATCGAGAACGCCACCGTGTATGCCGGCGACCAAGCCATAGCGGCTCCACGGGGTGAAGCGAAGTCCACGATTGCCGAGTGCGTCACGATCCGAAACATCCTCAAGGGCGCCCTTCCCTTTGCGGTCCTGTTCGCCGCCACGGCCCACGATGCCACCAATTCGCTCGGGAGCATCAAAGAGTACATCGTGCGGAGCGATCGCCTGCTCGCCGACTATCCCGAAGTCTGTGTGCCGGCCCGCGACGTTGACGGCACGCCGAACCGGGCTCATTCATGCCTGGTTGTCGGCGACGAGTTCCCGATTACTAACGCCCGTTTCCAATGGAGTGGCGACGAGATTTCCATGCCGCGCGTTCCCGGTTCGGTTTGTGCGGGAAGCATCATTGCCACCCGCGGCCTTGACGCCGCCGTGCGTGGACTGAAAAAGGGGAAGTTGCGTCCGTCGCTGGCCGTGATCGACGATCCCGACACGGAGAACTCAGCCCTCAGCGAAGAACAGGCGACGAAACTCATCCGCCGTATCGACCGGGCAATTGCCGGCCTGGCGCCCAAGGGCAGACGGATGTTGCGCGTCATGCTCACCACGATTCAGAACCGAACGTGTGCCTCGGCACAATTTACCGATGCCAAGCTCAAGCCCTCATGGAAAGGGAAACGGTTTGCCTTTCTCCATCAGAAGCCGGAGCGGATGGACTTGTGGGACGAGTACGTGTCGCTTCGGCAGCAGGCGATGTCGGAAGGGGACGAGTTCGGTCGCAAGGCCCATCAGTTTTACCTGGAACACCGCGGAGCGATGGACGCGGGCGCCCAGGTGGCCAATCCATTCAGCTTTGATGGACGCGTTATTCCGATCGAAGAGAGTCAGATCAAGGAACCGACAAATATGGACCGCCGCGATTTTCTGAAGTTGTGTCCCATGCTTCAAGTATCAGCATTGCAACGATACTACGATTTCGTCGCCGACAACGGTGAACACGCCGCATTATCGGAACTGCAAAACGACCCGCCGGCCGAGTCCGGCCCTATCGAGTCAGGTATCACGGCCTATCGGATTCAAACGCAAGTCAGCGGATTCCCGCGGAAGGTCGTGCCGCCGGGTTGCTCCTGGATCACACAGGCCATCGACGTTCGCAAAGCCGGTCTGCATTTTGTTGTGCGGGCATGGCTGCTCGACAACGAGAACTGCCTGAGCACCGCCTACACGATCGACTACGGCTTTCAGGATTCGCATGGCACAACACCCGGATCGGACGAAGGGGTCGATGTCGCTATCAAGCAAGCCATTCTCGCCAGAAAGGACATGATGGAACGCGATCCGTACATCGACACTGGCGGAGTTGTCCGCAAGGTTGACCTTACGCTTGTTGACGCGGGCTGGCGAACGGAAGCGATTTACGAAGCCTGTCGGGAAATCGGGATGGACTGGAAGCCCGCGATGGGATTCGGAAAAAGCAACGGCTGTGCCAAGACGAGCTTTACCGGGGTGGTCCACAATACGACAGACAAGAAAAAGGGCGACCGCTGGTTTCTGTCGAGGCGGCCGGGCGGAACGTGGCTCGTCTGCATGGACACCGATTTTTGGAAGTCCTGGGAGCATGACCGCTGGATGTCAGACCCGAACAAAGCGGGCACCGTATTGCTGTGGGGTGAGTCGAGCGATCGTCCCGGCAGGCTGAGCCAGGACCAGAAGAGTCACTTCAGCTACAGCAAGCACCTGACGGCTGAAATCGAAGTCGAGGAAGTCGTTAAGGGGATGCTAAAACGCGGCTGGAAGTCCAAGAGCGACAGCAACCACTACTTCGACGCGAGCTACATGAGCGACGTAGCGGCGTCGATGCTTGGAGTGCGTCTCGTTCGCACTGGCAGCATCGCGCCTACGGTGACACTCACTGACTGGATGGCGGCTCGGGCGGCCGCGGCTCGTTCAAGGCGGTAACGGATGCGATGTGAGCGGTGGCAGAACTTCACCGGTAAGAAGGCAATCTGCGAGAAAGCCGTGGCCACAACTGAGAAGACCCCACCGGAAAGTCGCCGCGGCGATGATCAAGGTGGACGTGGGCGATTGTTGCTCCGTTGGATGGCCGGCAACGCGAGCATCGACACGGACGCCGTGAACAACTGGAAGCCGTCGAAGAAGAAGAGTATCGAGCGGATCGACGGGATCGTGGCCCTGATCATGGCCCTGGACCGTGCTAGTACCCAGCCTCCGCCCGAGCAAAGCGTTTACGAGCCCCGCGGCTTTTTGTACGTCTGATCGCGGTATTCCCGCGTAAAACCTTGCCTCGCATCAATTACAATTCGAACCTACGCTCTTTCCATTCGAGAAAGATACCGTCGTAGTCGTTGTTCATATCCAGGATTCCTGTCGCTTGGGAGCGCTGTAACACCTGAGTCCCACCCCGCAGCAGTTCCGCCACAACAACTTCCTCAAAGACCGTTCCAGCCAATCCAAGGAACTGTTCGATGTTCAGTGACGCGAGGCTGGCGATCCTCTCCGGACCGAAGTAGTATGGAAGATCGTACTCGCGAGCCAAGAACAATTCCGCCGCCTGATTCACACGCGAGTCATCCTTCTCGTTTGGTTCGTCCTCGACGAGTGGCGCGGCATCATCAAGAAGGCCCTTTTGTGGACGCGCCGATTCCTTTTCGATAAGGATCAGGTATCGTCGGCCATTCAGACGATCCTCTTCGCCCGGTTTCGCCTCGATTTTGCAATTGCCTGATTGGGATAATATCGAATCTCACGGATCTACCTCGCTGCCACCGCGCGCAGGGACTTCACCATGCCGGTCACGTCCAAAGGAATTGACTGTGGTTCTTCGATCTCGCCGCAGGGGTGGCGAGAATTGGCCGACTCGATCGGCCTTTCCCGACGCGAGGTCGCGGTCGTGCAGGGCGTGCTTGCCGACCTGCATGATGGGAAAATCGCCGCCACGCTTGGTCTCTCACAACACACCGTGCACACTTATTTGAAGCGGATTCGTGCAAAGCTCGGCGTGAGCAGTCGCGTCCGCTTGGTGGAGCGAATTCTCGCGGAAAACTGGGCGCTAATCGCACGGCGATCCCCCCCCCAAAAACGTCGCCCGAATGGGCGACAAAAAGACGCCTCTCGCCGCGAAGAGGTGATTGACAAGAATTTGCCGGGGGTGTATAGCGGTGCATTCTGGCGTCAGTTGCCAACTTGGATTTCACCTTGGGAAACTTGTCTTCTTTGCCACTCATCAGATCCTAACAGAGGTGTTGTTTCCGACGTTGAAGTGACCGTAGCCGGTTCGGCGGCTGCACCCGGCGTGACGATGCACTAAAGGAGTGTTTTGTGGAAGAACCACGCGTTCTGATTATCGTCAACAAATGGTGGGAAGTCGATCCGTTGCTCTTCTGTCTGCTTAGCGACTATGCCCGGCCAGTCGGACAACTTGGGTGGCCGGTGCTCCACGATCACCCCCGGCCCCGACGCAATCCCGCTTCCCCGGGAGTGCCGGCACCGGCTGTGCCCCGAGCTATTTTTGAACTTTCCTCGGCATGTGTCGAGATTTGGTGTATTTCGGACATCCTTGAGCATTTGCCTGACGAACCTCGGTGGCAATCCAGCACCGAGCGCAAGGCCGAACGGCTGGCCGACGTCTTCGCCAGCCCAAAGCCCTCCCTCGTCATAGCTGTCGGGACGGCCGCTTCTGGCAATCAAAGCTCCCGGAATGGTTCCGTGGTGCTTGGAACCAAGTGTTTTCTCCACAATTCCAAACCTCACGGTCTAAACCCCCACAGTGATTGGCAGGCAGGCCCGTTCGGTTCGATTCTGGGATCATCGCTTGCCGAAGAGGATTTTCTGACGCTGACGAATCTGGAGACACCTCTCCGGCCCCGTGCCAGCATTCGCCTCTTTTCACCACCGCTGTATCCTGCCCCGCAACTCCAGATCATGGCCGACTACGACGCCGTGGCGTGTGCGAACTTGAACGTGTCCGATTACAATGATTACGCGGTCACTGACGGAGAGACTTTGGAAGACTTCGCAAAGGAGAGTGGAAATGCCCTACTGGGCAGCCTTGAGACTACACACGGCCTCATCAGGGCCTTGGGACCGGATCGCTTCATGTATGTGTCGGGTATTGTAGACCGACTCATCCACTTTGACGATGATGTTGCGCCCAGGCCCTATGCCCAAAACACAATCGGGGCCCACAACGCAGGCATCGTGATATCGTGGTTGCTTCCCCGCTTGTCGCGAATTTCCCTTTGACCTCAGTACTGTCGCCTGACTCTTCGGTTCATTATGACGAGGCTTCGATCACGGAAAATGACAACCTCCTCACCCATCAAACTCCAACTCCTGTTGCACAAGGCGTCACGTACTCCGGACGGAATATCCGCGGTCTTAGGCTTATTGCCGGCTCTTGGTATTCATCCCACCGTGGCTGGAAACGCCAGCATTTCCGCCGAGATGTCATTGCAAGAATTCGAGAAGGTGTTTGGATTCTCTCCGCAGGTTATCGAGCCTCGCGGTGCGATCACCGGAGATTATGGCCAATCTCCCGGTCATACCCAGGCGACCTTGTCGATTCCCACGAAACTGCGATCGTTTGTGGAAAATATCTCATTGGCGCCTCCCCATCTTTACCTGGATCGTGACTGAAAGACCTGGAAAGGACCACCTCAATGTACGCATACCGAACAGCTACCCAATCGCCCCGTGACCGGAAATTCGCCTCGCCATCTGACGAAATCCGTATTGCAGTGACTTTCAAACGGCCAGATGGCTCGCCGGGACCGACGAAATACGCTCCGCCGATGTCATTGTCAGCCGTACCTCATTTCGTTCCCGATCCGCTGATGGTCGAGAAAGGCATTTTCGAGTTACACAAGCTCGGCTTTCGACTGACGCAGCGCGGGCCCATGTCGGTGTCGATGCGTTGCACACGCAAGTTGTTCGAAAGCACATTCGGCACGCGACTGTCGCCAATTAAGCTTGACTCGAAGGAAGACTACGTCTTTCAGTCGTTCTTCTTTCCCGCTCAGGGAGCACCGTGGAAGCCGATGCCAACGGTCGCCGACACGATCGACGACGCATATATTCAGTGGCCGCACATCTATATGGGCAAGAAGCGGCCCGTTCGCCCCGGTGGTGCTCCCGTCCGTACGCCTACGAAACGGTCCTTGCCCAAGGTGTCCACCGATTCCGACTTGTCCAACGTGAGTGCCACGCCGCCTCATGTCGGATATTATCATCTGGAGATGCCCGATGGCGTCCCAGGACTTCTCAATGTGAAGCAAGTTCACCAAGCGGGGACGACCGGTGCGGGCGTGCGCGTGGTAATGATTGATTCGGGATTCGCACATAGCCATCCGTTCTTCGTCGCCCACGGATTCAGGTCCACGGTGGATCTCGCGCCGCGTGCCATCAATGACAAGACCGATCCGAACGGACATGGGACCGGCGAGTCGACGAACCTATTCGCGGTTGCTCCCGGCATCACTTTCATCGGGATCAAGCTCGACCATGATGGCGACCCGCGCAGCGGAGCGACGATTCTTGAAGGTTTTCAGCAGGCTCTACAACATCAACCGCAAGTCATTTCGGTCAGTCTGGGTTTCGATTTACGCACCAACGGCAAGCAATCGGCAGTGCTCCCGAGCAGCCTTGCCGCTCTCGAGGCGGAAGTGCAGGCTGCCGTCGCGAAAGGAATCATTGTCGTATTCTCGGCAGGCAACGGGCACTTCTCGTTTCCGGGCATGATGCCCGACGTAATCTCCGCGGGCGGAGTGTTCGTCGCTAAAGACGGTAGCATGAGGGCATCCGATTACGCTAGCGCATTTCCAAGCAAGATTTATCCCGGCCGATTCGTTCCGGATTTTTCTGGGCTTGTGGGCATGCAGCCGCATGCCAGCTACATCATGCTCCCCGTCCCCCCGGGAAGCGAAATCGACCATGAAACGTCGCGACCGGATGACGGTCGACCAGGAGACGGCACCGCGCCTGACGATGGCTGGGGAGTCTTTAGCGGCACTTCGGCAGCCGCACCCCAACTCGCTGGCGTCTGCGCGCTGCTCTTGCAAAAGAACCCAGGGCTGACGCCGTCTGATATCAAGGCGGTTTTGCGCCGCACCGCGCGAACGGTATCGACGGGAGCAGCCAATCCATCAAGCAGCGACGGTGGAGTTGGCGAGCCAGCGAGCGAAAGTGACACGGGCGCCGCGGGAGCTGGACTGGTCGATGCGTTCGAAGCGTGGCAACAGGTTTGAGCGGTCGATGAGTTCATTCCAAGTAAGCAAACATCCAACACTTTCCTTGATAGGAGCCAAAAGTATGGGCAAGAAACGCAAAGCCCCTTCAAAAGCAAATCCCGCCGGTTCGGGTCGTCAGAGGCCTGCGCCAAACCGCAAGCCGAGAAGGCCAAGGGCGAGCGGATCCGGTCGCTGTGAAGTTCATCTTATCGATGTAGGAGAGACAAAATATGGCGAATGTGCGCTTTGTGTCTTCGGCGACAAATCGATTTTGATCGACGGGGGACATTCAAACGACTTCGATCCCCAGTCAACCGTGCATAAATCCATTCCTGCCCAACTTACCAAATTACTTGGCACGGAACAGATTCACGTAGACCTCTTGGTAGTAACGCATGCACATGACGACCACATCGGGTGTCTTCCCGAGATGGTGCAATCCGGCGATCTGACAGCGGACTGGGCCCTTGTCATCGATCCGGACAAAGGCTGGCCGGAAGGCAGTGACGCTGCGTTTATGGCGACTACTTTGGCCTTGAGCAATCAAGCCGTCCGCCAAGTCGTCGCGGCGTTACGCGAGGACACGATACCTGAACTCGCCGACGATGCCGACGTGGCCGCATTCATGGCTCGTGCGGCCGCGCTACAGCCACGATACGAGCAAATGCTCGACACGCTCAACCGAAACGGCACGAACGTCATTAAGTTTCCTACGACGTTTATGGCCGATTTGCTGGAAGCAATGAAAGACGTTGGTCTTTCGGTCATCGGGCCAACGAAACGTCAGGTCGATCTCGCTGCGGCGGCCATCAGCAAGCAAACCACAGTGAATGCTGTCCGAGCCCACGCTGCTCTCTCGCGTCTGCCTTCCGCCATGGCGGGCAAGGTTGCGCTCGATGGGTCCGGGACTTCGCAAAGTGATATGGTCGTGGCGTACCGACAATTGCTGTCCGAAGACGCTGCCACGGAAGGGGTCATTCTCACAAGCGACGATCAAGCCGTCACAACTCAGGCTGCGACGGCGATGGCCCAGAACGCCTCGCGGAGTGGCGCGGCCGTGAACGACCAATCGATCGTCACGCTCTTCGAGTTCGCCCGAAAGAAGTTCTTATTCAACGGCGACATGCAACTCGTATCGCCGGGAGTGCGGTCGGTCAAGGAACTCAATCAACTCATGGGTGCTTTGCGAGACTCGATTGCTGCGGAAGCGCCCTTCGCGTTCTACAAGCTCGGGCATCACGGCAGCAACAACGCGATGAATGCCACCTTCTTCAACCGCTTGGGCGGGACGGTCAACTTCGGAATCATTACGGGCGTTCAAAGTCCCGGACATCCCAACCCACAAACCTTGGATATACTCGAAGCTGACGCCGATCATATCCATTGGGCTCGAACGGACAAAAATGGTCCGGTCGCGTTTCTATGGTTGGGAGATGATGTGACCATCACGCCGACCATCGGTGAGTTGAACGACGACAGCCTCAGCGCCTATGATGCCGCGAATCCGTCTGGTGGTCGGCCCGCGGACGAAGCCTCGCTGCTAGTGGCAAAGCTCGGTATAACTGCGCTCAGTGCATCGTTGAATGAGGTTCCCAATGGCGATATTCATTTGAAAGTACCTTCAAACGCTACGAGAGTGACCGTGACATTCGACATCGCTCGGTAATCCGGTCGTTCTGTCCTGGACCAGGGGGAGTTGACAACCGACGAGGTGGAGCAGAGAATAGTGAGGAACGAGGGCGTTTTGAGGTCAGGCTGATTGTATTCCGTCACGATAGTGATTGAACATCCTGGAGTTCTTTGACAATTCGTTTTGGTTTCGCGCGCGTTCACTCGGTCGGGGCATAGCCGGTGCGGCCACCTCTTGGCAATGACGCCGCGCGCTGTCAAGATAATCGGCTCAAAGCGGAGTGATGCGCGGGAGGGATGGCCTGCCGCGAAATTCATGCTCTGCGTTTGCCTACCTGTGTTCCGGCGCCATCTCGAGAAGGCTGAGCAGGTGCATCCGGCACCGACCGAGGCGCAAACTTCAAATAGGGGGGTGGGCAATGTCTTTCGATATCGTTGCTTCTTGATGTCACTCAGTTGACCCACGCAGAACCTTGTGAGTGGATGCAAGGGCAGTCGCACGCAAGGTCAACGCTCGCGCGGTAGACGGCTCTTGAGGATCGTGAATCCAGGACGTTAGCCCGGGATGTTGGGGCTTGTGTCTCCGCTCACGGGCGAGTATGAGCTATCAGGAATCTCGACACGAGTACGTCGCCCGCGCGGAGATTCTAGCCTGACCGTTGCGCCGGTGTCGGCGTGTGAGGAAAGAATCGGCGTCCTATGGCAGACGAAGAAGAAGAGGTGTCGGAACAAGTGGGGCCAGGCCCGTATGCTCAACGGTATGACGCGTTCCTGGCGTACAACAGCAAGGATCGCGCAGAGGCGACCTGGGTTCACGAACACTTAGACTCGCGGGGACTGGAGATCTCGCCCGCTGGAACGTAACGCACCACCTTGCTAACATGGGAGAAATCCTACCGGCCCGGTCGGCTCGAACCCCAAGATGGCATGATCTACGAAGGCAATATCGAATACATCGGCTGCATCGGTCCCAAGCAGCGGGCCAAGGAGATGGGGCAAGCAAAAGCCGTCTTCGTCCCCACGGAGTCCGCCGAACCGTTTGGCAACGTCACGGTCGAGGCCCAATTTTGCGGCACGCCCGTCATCACGACGGACTGGGGAGCGTTCCCGGAGACCGCGGAGCATGGCCGCATTTCACCACACCGGCGTGCCGACCTCAGCACAGGTTCGGTTTGATGCCGCTGGTGGTGGCAACGGTTAAAGGATCGGGAAAATGGAACCAGGGGCGCAACAGCGTGTGGATGGGTTCTTCCGCTGTGCCCGATTCAAGCAGCTTCCCCCCCTACTGGTACAGCGGGGCGGGCGTGGCTACAATCATTTGGAATGGCGTCTTGCGGCGGTTCTCATCCGCGCGACCGTTATGGCAAGCACCAGTTCCTCGCACTTCAGGAAACCGCGATGCTCGTGCATGAACTCAAGCCGAATGTTGTCGTCCGTGGTCCTATTTTCCCCGAGCCTGTGCAAGTTCTTGTCGTCATCCCGATGGGCGATTCGGTCAAGCTCGTCGGCAAGGGATTGGCTACAGGGCAGGTCCATGAACCAATCCTCAACGCCGAGCAATTGGTCCAGTTGGTCTGTACCGCCGATAAAGAACCATTTGATGGCGACCCCCAGCAGTTTCGCCTCGGCATCGAAGCCATGCGTTTGGCGCTGGCTTACGAATACGACCCCTATTTCTCGTTGTCGATTGCACGGGTTGACCCACTGCCTCACCAATTGGAAGCAGTGTATGACTTCTTCCTGAAGCTGCCAAGGATTCGTTTCCTTCTTGCCGACGATCCAGGTGCCGGCAAGACGATCATGGCGGGTCTGCTGCTGAAGGAATTGAAGATTCGCGGGCTGGTCAAGCGGACTCTCATCGTCACGCCGGCCAATCTCTCCTTCCAATGGCAGCGGGAAATGAAGGACAAGTTCCGCGAATCCTTCGAGGTAATCCGTGGCGACGTTCTTCGGGCCAACTATGGCTCGAATCCTTGGCAGGAAAAGAACCAGGTCATCACGTCGGTCTCTTGGGTTTCCCGAATCGAAGACGCCAATGAAAGCCTGCTCCGCAGCCAGTGGGATTTGATTATCGTCGATGAAGCTCACAAAATGAGTGCTGCCAGCGCCGACAAGAAGACGCTCGCCTACGAATTGGGCGAAGCCCTTTCGGCAATGACGGACCACTACCTTTTGATGACGGCCACGCCCCACAAAGGCGACCCCAAGAATTTCTGCCTGTTTCTGGAATTGCTCGATAAGGACGTTTATGGCGACGTGGCCAGCCTTGAAGAAGCGATGCGCCGCAACAGTGCCCCGTTCTACTTGCGACGGACCAAAGAAGCCCTTATTACGTTCCCGAACCCAGATACGGGCAAATGCAGCAAGCTCTTTACGGATCGCGATGTACAGACCGTCGAGTTTCAGATCGATAACGACGAATGGGACTTCTACGACTCGCTGACCCGGTTCGTCGATGACCAGTCCATTAAGGCCCAGGCCGACGACTCGGCAGTGGGCCGGGCGTTGAGTTTTACGATGGCCATGCTCCAGCGGCGGTTTGCTTCCAGTGTCTACGCCGTCCGCCGCAGTTTGGAACGCATGCGCGACAAACGGCAGAGAATCCTCGACGACCCCGAGGCATATCGCCAGGAACAAATCACCAAAAAACTGCCGGACGATTTCGAGGATCTCCCCGAAGAAGAGCAGCAGCAGATTACTGACGCCCTCGAAGAGGTCGTCGCCTCAATCGACCCGGCCGCACTCAAGGAGGAGATTCTTCAGCTTGGAAAGCTGATCGACCAAGCCCGGCTCCTGGAAAAACGTGAAATCGAATCCAAGTTGGTCAAGCTCCGTGATGTGCTCACGGACTACGGCGTCTTCAAAGACCCCAAGATGAAGCTCTTGGTCTTCACCGAGCACAAGGACACGCTCGACTATCTAGCCGGTGACGGCAAGGACGGTCGGCCGCTTGGTAAACTCCGGCAATGGGGCCTCTCGGTTACACAGATTCACGGTGGCATGAAGATCGGCGACCGGGACACGCCGGGCACACGCATCTACGCCGAGCGGGAGTTCCGCGACGAGGCTCAAGTCCTCGTGGCGACCGAGGCGGCCGGCGAAGGCATCAACCTGCAATTCTGCTGGTTCATGATTAACTATGACATTCCGTGGAATCCCGTGCGGCTGGAGCAACGCATGGGCCGCATCCATCGGTATCTTCAGGAGAAAG
Organism: uncultured Planctomycetaceae bacterium; assembly: GCA_963823895.1. Classification (GTDB taxonomy): domain Bacteria; phylum Planctomycetota; class Planctomycetia; order Pirellulales; family Thermoguttaceae. Next base: position 23,517 of record CAWGNG010000055.1, on the reverse strand, counting down.
ACTGCCTCATCCGCAACTTCGTCTCCACCAACACCCGCGAGGGTCGGGTGCTGCAAAAGCTCTTTCAGCGGCTCAAGGCAATCGAGGAAGACCTCGACCCGCACCACACGGGCAAAGTGTTCAATGTCCTGGGCGACATTTTTCCGGCGAACCAGTTGGAGCGGATGGTTCGCGACATGTACGCCCACAACCTGACTGAAGAAGCCATCAAGAACCGAATCGTCGAGAATGTCGATATTGGCCGATTCCGAGAAATCACGAATTCGACCCTAGAAGGCTTGGCCAAACGGGAGTTGAATCTGTCGGCCCTGATCGGCAAGTCGGCCGAGGCCCGAGAACGCCGGCTCGTGCCCGAGGTTATCGAGGACTTCTTCATTCAGGCGGGCCCGTTGGCCGGCGTTCATCCCAAGGAAATGAAGCCCCAGTCGCACGTGTACCGCCTCGGCCGAGTTCCGCGTACTTTGCAGCCCGTGGGCGACCGACTGGAGCCACGGTTCGGCAAGTTGGGCAAGGAATATCGCCAGATCGTCTTTGATAAAGCCCAGTTGCAGAAGGACGCCACCAGCGAATGGATTACACCTGGGCATCCGCTATTCGAGGCCGTGCGCGAGGACGTTACCGAGCAAGTACGCGACCACTTGCGGCGTGGTGCCGTGTTCTATGATCTCCATAGCAAGATGCCCTGCCGATTGGACGTTTTCACGGCTTCGGTCAAAGACGGTCGTGGGCATTGCCTCCATCGTCGCCTGTTTGCGATTCAGGTTGGCTTAGACGGCAGCATGGCGGTCAAGGAACCGACCGTTTTCCTCGACATGGCCCTTGCACCCGAGGGCACAGCCGTGCCCAATGGCGACGAGCTTCCTGATCGACAGGCCGCCGAACTCACTTTGGTCGAAAAGGCCCTCCATCCGCTCTTGGCTCAAGTGGCCGCCGAGCGGCAGCGAGATACGGAAACGATTTCTCGGCACTTGGAACTCAGCCTCAATACGTTGATCGACCGCCAAAACTTCCGCATGGCCGCGTTGTTTGAGCAGGCCGAGACCAACCTCAGCCTGTTCGAGGCCAACAAGAAGCAGATCGAGGATCGGCTCGACGAGTTGAATGGCCGGCTGGAGTGCCGCCGCGAGGAGTTGCTACAAGAACGGCAATGCACCATCGGCGACATTCAGCACATTGGCCGGGCGTGGGTTCTGCCTCATCCCGAGCGAACTTCGCCGGGCATTGCCCCGATGGTCCGTGACGTGGAGATCGAACACGCGGCCGTGGCTGCGGCCATCGCTTATGAAGAGGCCCGAGGCTGGCAGGTGGAAAGCGTCGAGTCCCTGAACCGTGGATTCGACCTGATTTCTCGCAAGCCGCATCCCGAAGACTCGCAGACGTGCATCGAGGTCCGCTTCATCGAGGTCAAAGGCCGGGCAACGGTGGGTGAAATTGCCCTGACTGGCAACGAATACAAGACGGCCGACCGGCTCAAAAAGGACTACTGGCTTTACGTCGTCTTCAATTGCGCTGCCACGCCCGAGGTTCATCCGATTCAAGATCCCGCCCGACTCGGTTGGGAACCGATTGTGACAATCGAGCATTATCATGTGGGAGCCGATGCCGTGTTGGAGGCCGAAAGCAATGTCTGATCCACGCAACACGCTCAAGAACAAATACGAAGAGGCATCGCGTTTTGCCAACTTTGGTCCTGTCATCACGCAGGTCATTATCAAAGGCTTTCGTTGCCACGCCAATACAGTGATCGACGTTAGAAGCCCCGTTTCCGCCTTCTGTGGTCTTAACGGCACCGGCAAATCGACAATCTTGCAGTTGATCTCTGCTGCGCGTCGCACAGCCGACAGTGATCGGACCTACTATTTGCGAGACTTCTTTCTTCTCGGAAAGCTTGATCCAGCACCGTATCGCGCTGATGCGTCTGTCTTCTTTCGCTTTTGGCAAGAAGACCGTTCGACGCAGCAATTGACGATTTCTAAGAGTTCAAGTGGCAAACGTTGGAATGGATACAAGCGACGACCACAAGGATCGGTCTTCTTTGCTGGTGTCGGACTATATGTACCGAAAATCGAGCAGCGAGATGTTGTCGCACGCTACTTTTCACAGTTGAACGTCACTGGTTCTTCAGTCGTTGAACAACGAGTTCGTGACTGGTCCTGCAAGATTCTATCGCAGGCGTATTCAGACATGACTCGCAACAATGTAAACCACGCTGGTCGCACGGCCGAAGTTCTAACGGTTGTTCGGGATGGTGCATCTTATTCTGAAATTCACATGGGGTTTGGAGAGGGGAGAAGTCAATATCTTGTCAGTGCGCTGGAACATATGCCGAACAAGAGTCTTGTGCTGATCGAAGAACCAGAGACCTCTTTGCATCCTGCGGCACAGTATGAGTTTGGCCGATACCTCATTGACGTGGCAATCGAGAAAGGCCATCAGATATTTCTAACAACACACAGCGAAGCTCTCTTGAGAGCATTGCCGGATGAATCTCGTATCTACTTGCATAGGAGCGGGACTGGCATCACGGCTATTGGTGGTCTTAGCTCAAAGGAGGCTCTCAGTCTGATGACCAATGGCCACGATAAGGCATTGAGTGTGCTTGTGGAAGATGAAGTCGCTCGTGCTGTTCTCCGTGAAATTGTACGACTGATCGACGCTACCTTTTTGACCTGCATTCATATTGGTGTTGGCGGAGACAAGGACGCCATTGCAAGGACGGTACGGGGGCTGAAAGATACGGGGCTTAAGGTCGCTGCCGTGAGAGACGGGGACAAGGACGGCAATCCAAACGAGAATATCTATAAGCTACCAGGCACTCGTGCGCCCGAGGTTGAGTTGTTCGAGTCAGCGGCTGTATCGGAATTCATTCAGAACCGTTACGCAATATCACTGGCAAATTTCAAAGCAAGTATCGGCAACACAGAACACCACGAGTGGTTTAGCTCCTTGGCTGACAAGTGTGCGGTGGACGAGACAGCACTTGTTGCCGAGTGCGCCCGCGTCTATGCCGAAAGTCTTCCCGACACAGAACGTTATTCATTGGTTAATTTGTTGAAGGCGTCCGTGCATTGAAATATCCAAAACGATTGATTGAAGTAGACCTGCCTATCAAGCGAATCTCTGCCCATGCGAGGCGAGAGAAGTCAATTCGGCATGGGCATATTTCGACGCTACATATCTGGTGGGCGCGGCGGCCGTTGGCGGCTTGTCGGGCGGTGATTTGCGCGGCGCTCTGGCCTGATCCGGTTGATGAGAGTTGTCCGCAAGCGTTTCGAGACAAAGCCGCCAAGTTCATCATGGCCTTCGCCCACAGGGCTGATGGAGATATGAAACTGCTCGCCACTTCGTCCGAAGAATCGAAGCAGCGGTGGGCGACGCTGGTAAAACAGTCCCCTAGCCCTTCGAGAGAGGGCAAGGGTGAGGGCGGTTCGCTGCCGGGCCTCGATCCGCTGACGCTTCGTGCTGCCTTGTTAGACTTCATCGCTGACTTCGCCAACTGGGACAACTCGACCGTGCCGGCCTATCTGGAGACGAGCCGGGCGCTCACACAAGCAGCCCACGAGGCACTGGGCGGCGCTCCCGGCACCCGTCCCCTTGTTGTCGATCCGTTCTGTGGCGGCGGCTCCATTCCGCTCGAAGCCTTGCGCGTGGGTGCGGACGCCTTTGCTAGTGACCTTAACCCGATCCCCGTTCTCTTGAACAAGGTCGTCCTCGAATACATCCCCAAGTATGGCCAGCAACTGGCTGATGAAGTTCGCAAATGGGGCGAGTGGATCAAGAAGGAGGCTGAGAAGGAACTGGCTTGCTTCTACCCAAAGCGCTGGATTGCCCCAGATGAGTTGAGTCACAAACCGTTGCTTCTAATCGACACACGGAACGGAAGTTTCGGCTGCGTCACAACACTGGACATTCAGAACCAGCTTGACACAAGCAATCATCCATACACGCACTACGTTGAGATTACCGAATCAGAGGTGCAAGCGCCGACTGCAATGCAGGTTGCTTGGGGTGATAGGCTCCTGAAGACCGAAGAGAAACTGGAGAAGCTCGGCGCAAAGGCGTTGAGACTTGTCGAAGAGACGCCCATCGCCTACCTCTGGGCGCGGACGATTCAATGCGAAGGCCCCGGCTGTGGCGCGGAAGTGCCGTTGATCCGCTCCCTCTGGCTAGCCAAGAAGAAGAACCGTTCGGTGGCGCTCAGGATACTCACTGCAGAGGACGCAGTGGAACGCAGAGGGAAGACGGATAAGAAGAGAGTGGAGTTTGCGATTGTCGAGAAGGACTCGAAGGGTGTTTGGCAATGGCGGGAGTTGCCCGATTCGTTTGCTTCTCTGCGGTCGTCCGCACTCTCGGCGGTGAACCCCGACGCCGGCACGGTGAAACGTGGTTCCGCCACCTGCCCATGCTGTGGATACACAACTCCGGTGGCACGGGTGCGGGAACAACTCAAGACTCGGCATGGCGGAGCGAATGACGCGAGGATGATGTGTGTCGTGACAACACGAGCCAACGAACAAGGAAGGTTCTATCATGTCCCGACGGAGAGAGATTTGGGAGCGATTCGGCAGACGGCTGTCGAGCTAGATTGTAAAACAAAACTTCATACCGGCCCACTAAGTTTCGTCCCAGATGAGAAGATTTCTCTGAACGAAATTCGTCGCATCAGCGTGCCAATCTATGGCATTGTATCTTGGGGCGATATGTTTACACAGCGGCAGCTTCTCGCGCTAACTACCTTAGCGGGACTCGTTGGGAAGGTTTGTCCAGACTGTGATGCTGAATTCGCTGCCGCAGTGAAGACCATGCTCGCCCTGGCTGTCAACAAGCAGGCCGATCTTGGCTGCGCATTGACGAGGTGGAAGCAAGATGCGGAATGCCCGGTGAATCTTTTCGGTCGCCAAGCAATCGGAATGGTTTGGGACTTTGCCGAGGCCGTTGTCACATCGGACTCAAGCGGCTCCTGGGCAAGCATGTTTGAGAGAACGGTTTACGCACTTGAATGTGGAATCTGTCAGTTCTCGACCACAGGACAGACTCTGCAATGTTCGGCTACGAGACACGCCTTGCCGAGCGACTCAGCGGACGCGGTGATTACGGACCCGCCCTATTACGACGCAGTCCCTTACGCTCATCTTTCGGATTTCTTTTACGTATGGCTTCGCCGGAGTCTTCAGAGTGTCCACGGAGATTTGTTCACGGCAGAAGCTGTGCCGAAAGACGAAGAAATCGTCGTTGACCGTCCACACGAACTTAGCACGTCTGTCAAAGGCGTCCAGTTTTACGAGCGCGAATTGACCAAAGCCTTTTCTGAAGGTCGGCGAATTCTTCGGCCTAACGGCATCGGTACCATCGTTTTCGCCAGCAAGACAACGGCGAGTTGGGAAGCCATTTTGAAAGGCGTCGTTGACGCCGGTTGGATCATCAGCGGCTCTTGGCCGATTGACACGGAAATGGAAGCGCGAGTCGCGGCGCAGGGCCAAGCACGGCTCGCCTCGTCCGTGCATCTCGTCTGCCGTCCGCGTGAGAATCCCGATGGGTCCGTCCACACCGATGAAGTCGGCGACTGGCGGGATGTGCTGGCTGAACTGCCCCGTCGCATCCACGAATGGATGCCGCGACTGGCTGAGGAAGGCGTTGTGGGCGCGGACGCCATCTTCGCCTGTCTCGGCCCGGCCCTGGAAATCTTCTCCCGCTATTCGCGCGTCGAGAAGGCCAGCGGCGAAGTTGTGCCCCTCAAGGATTATCTGGAGAGCGTCTGGGCAGCCGTGTCACACGAAGCTCTCTCGATGATCTTCGCCGGCGCGAGCACCGAGGGTTTCGAGCCTGATGCCCGACTGACGGCAATGTGGCTGTGGACCCTCAATAGCAACGGAAAGGAACTCACCGCAGAGGACGCAGAAAGCGCAGAGGAAGGGGAAGAAGAGAATGAAGACGAAAATGGTACTTCTCCGCGCTCCTCCGCGTCCTCTGCGGTGAAATCCGGTTTTATCCTGGAGTACGACGCGGCCCGCAAGATCGCCCAGGGTCTTGGGGCGCACTTGGAACAGTTGACCGGCGTGATTGAGGTCAAGGGCGACAAGGCACGATTGTTGCCCGTGGCAGAGCGGACGAAACATCTGTTCGGCAAGGAAGAGGCTTCTGTGCCAACAAAACGCAAGAAGAAAAAGCCCCCACAGAAGACTTTTTTCGACACATTGGAAGAGGTCGAGGAGGAGACGGGCGGTTGGGGCGAGAAGAGCGTGCCCGAGTTGGGCAACACCGTACTGGACCGCATCCACCAGAGCATGATCCTGTTTGCCGCCGGCCGGAGCGAGGCGCTCAAGCGGTTCCTGATCGAAGACGGCGTAGGCCGTGACGCCCGCTACTGGCGATTGGCCCAGGCCCTTTCCGCTCTCTATCCGCCCGGCACCGACGAGAAACGCTGGGTCGATGGCGTGTTGGCAAGGAAGAAAGGACTGGGGTTCTGATATGCTTTACTTTGCTTACGGCTCCAACATGAGCCTTGGTCGCATGAAATCGCGGTGCCCCACGGCACAGTTCAAGTGTGTCGCCAAGTTGGTTGACTACCGTTTTGCCTTTACGTGGAAATGTCTAGCTGGCCACGGCGTTATGGATGCTGTCGAGTCCCCTAACGACCAAGTGTGGGGTGTCGTGTACCAGATTGACGAGTCCGATTTGGGCATGCTCGACAAAGCCGAAGGTCATCGACCGGGACGTGTCACAGGCAAGGATTCGTACAAGCGGATAGAGGTTTCCGTGCTTCGGGACGGAGAGAAGAACACACCACTTACTGTGTGGACATATACGGTTGTTGAAAAATCCGACGAACCAATTCCCACAATCGACGACTACAAACGCCTTGTTGTGGAAGGAGCACGGTTTTGGCAACTGCCGAAGGAATATGTCAGTCGGCTTGAAAACGACATTGTGACCAAGTTACAGGGATCGTGAGGTGCAACGCCCATTGGGCGATCTGGCTCAATGACTCGCAACATATTACAAGCCATGAACTTGCGTCGTTTGTCCAATTATGAGCCTTATAAGGCTCATAATTGGATATGTGACATAAGCTGATAATGGGTAGGGAGTTACAAATGGACGATCAGCAACTTGCCGCAATGCTTGCCCCGTACAACCCTTGGTGGGCTGGTGACGATGCAATTGTCCCTTGGGAGCAGGCCCTGCCTGACTATCGCCGTCCGGTCGTGGGAGAGGTTCTCAGCGACTTGCGTGACCTGCCGCAGATGGTCTCGCTGACCGGCCCGCGCCGAGTCGGCAAAACCACGGCCCTAATGCATGTCGTTCAGCATCTCATCCGGCAACAAGGAGTCAGCCCGGAACGCATTCTCTATTTCTCATTTGACGACCCGGAAGTCCACGCTTCGGAGGAGGTCCAGCGAGTCGTCTTTGACCGACTTGTTGAACGCATCCGGTCATCAGACCAAACGAGCTACGTTTTCCTCGACGAAATCCAGAAGCTGCCACGGTGGGAATTGTTCCTCAAGAAGTATTACGACCTAAAGACGCCAATCCGATTTGTAATCTCTGGCTCGGCCTCGTCGCCCATCTTCCGTAGCAGCCAGGAGAGCCTTCTGGGCAGGATCAAGGATCGCCACCTGCTGCCGTTCAGTTTCCGCGAGTATTGTCAATACAACTTACGACACCGCTCTGAGTTTGTGCAGATTCTGGATGCGCACCGCCAATTGCGGCCGGCATTGCTGGCGGGCGATGCCGTGGGGGCAGTCGGCTGTGTCAACCACCTTGCCGAGGCCCTGACACCGTTCAAGACGGAAATCGACGCAGCCGTGGTTGACTACTGCATTGAAGGCGGGTTTCCCGAGGTCTGGCAGTTGCCGAATGCAATGCGCAAGATCGAGTACCTGATGGAGCAGCAGGTCCACAAGGTTCTGTACGAGGATCTGATGATGGTGACACAGTATCGCAAGCCGGAAAACGTGTTGCGGTTCTTTGTCTACCTGTTGGCCCACCCTGGCCAGGAAATCAACGCAACCAAGGTGGCCTCCGAGGCCGGCATCGAAAGGCGAGTGATCGAAGACAACCTGCCTCTGCTGGAGATGACCGACCTGATTTTGCGAATCCAGAAGTTCAGCCACCAGCCGCTACGGGTCCGTCGTGGAAATATCAAGTGCTATCCAGCCGACATGGCCTTGCGAAACGCCGTGCTGAAAACCTGGCAGAACCTCGACGCCGACACGATGGGGCTCTATGCTGAGAATCTGGTTGCTCGGGAACTGATCGGCTGGCCTGAGAAGATTGAGATCTCGTACTTCCGCGAAAAGAACCGCGAAATTGACTTCGTGGTGGCCTATGGCGGCAATCGCTACTTGCCCATCGAGGTCAAGTACAAGGAGCGAGACGAGGACTACGGAGCGTTGAAGATGTTCATGAATCGCTACGCTGTGGATATGGGCGTGGTGATTACACGACAGCAGTTGGCAAAGTTCGAGAACGGCTTGGTATTCCTTCCATTGAGATTCTTCCTCTTGGTGTCGTAGATCGCAACGACGCCAGATAACAAAGGACGTTGCTTGCATGGCCAGCTTGAAGCCTTGGTACAAAGTCGTTACGCCCCGCGAGGATTTGCGCGAAGGCAAACCCCTCGACGCTTCGGAGTTCGCCGTTCACCTGGATCAGGTCCGCGATGGCCGCGCTCCGACCGATTACCAGGAGCCGCAACGGTTCTTTGAGCGGACGCACTTGACGCAGAATCTATGCGGGCTGGCTGCGGAGGTAGTCCGCCGGTTGTCGGGCGAAAAGACCGAAACGTCGGCCGTTTTCAATTTGTCCACGCAGTTCGGCGGTGGCAAGACACACGCATTGACCTTGCTCTATCATTTGGGACAAAACGGCCCGAAAGCCAACAGTTGGACGGGGGTGAACTCGATACTAGCCAAATCGGGCATGGCCACAGTGCCCGAGGCCGCCACGGCGGTGTTCGTTGGCACCGAGTTCGATTCTATCACCGGGCGTGGTGGCGAGGATGGGACACCATTGCGAAAAACGCCTTGGGGCGAGATCGCTTATCAGCTTGGCGGCAAGGCGGCTCTGGAGGTTCTCGCGGGCCATGAGAAGGAAATGACAGCGCCGGCCGGCGACGTGATTCGCAAGTTCCTGCCTAAGGACCGGCCGTGTCTGATCCTCATGGACGAATTGATGAACTATGTCAGCCGCAGCCACAAGAGCGGCATGGCGGCGCAGCTCTACAACTTCTTGCAGAACCTTTCCGAATTCTCCAGAGGGCAGGACAACGTTGTGCTGGCGGTTTCGATCCCGGCGTCGGAAATGGAAATGAACGCCGAGGACGAGGCGGACTTTGTCCGATTCAAGAAACTGCTCGATCGGCTGGGCAAGGCTGTCATTATGTCGGCCGAGGGAGAAACGTCGGAAATCATTCGCCGCCGACTGTTTGAGTGGTTCGGCCTGCCCGACGACGCCAAGAAGACCATTGCCGAATATGCCGATTGGATCGTGGAACATCGGCAACAAGTTCCCAATTGGTTCCCTATCGACAACGCCCGAGAAGCACTTGCGGCTACATATCCGTTCCATCCCACCGTGCTGTCGGTATTCGAGCGGAAATGGCAGGCATTGCCACGATTTCAGCAGACGCGCGGTGTGCTGCGGATGCTCGCGTTGTGGGTCTCGAAGGCGTATCAGGAGGGCTACAAGGGTGCTCACAAGGACCAGTTGATTGGCCTTGGCACCGCCCCACTCGATGACCCGATGTTTCGGACGGCCCTTTTTGAGCAATTGGGCGAATCGCGGTTGGAAGGAGCCGTCACCACGGACATTTGCGGCAAGAACGACGCCCACGCCACCCGACTGGACACGGAGGCGGTGGACGCTATCAAGAAAGCCCGGCTTCATCGAAAGATCGCCACGACCATCTTCTTTGAGTCCAACGGCGGCCAAGCCAAGGCCGAAGCGACTGTGCCCGAGATTCGTTTGGCAGTAGCGGAGCCAGGGCTGGACATTGGCAATATCGAGACCGTGCTGGAGACGCTGGGCACGTCGTGCTACTACATGCAGGTCGAGCGAAATCGTTATCGGTTTAGCCTGTCGCCCAATCTCAACAAGCTGCTGGCCGACCGCCGGGCCAGTATTCTGCCTCCGAAGATCGACGAGCGGGTCCGAACCGAGATTCAGAAGGTCTTTGCGGCCGGCAGCGGCATCGAGAGAGTCTTCTATCCTGAAAAGAGCGGCCAGATTCCCGACCGGCCGGCATTGACGTTTGTCGTGTTGCCGCCGGATCAATCCTTGCAAGACGAGAAGAAAACGACGGCACTCGTCGAAACGATGACCAAGGAATACGGCACTTCGGCCCGCACATTCAAGGGCGCCCTTGTGTGGTGTGTGCCGGATTCGGCCGCCGGGCTGTCGGACGAAGCCCGCAAGGTCTTGGCTTGGGAGGACATCCAGGAAGAGGAAACAGAGTTGCGGCTTGACGATAGTCAACGGCGGCAATTGGCAGAGAATCTAAAGAAGGCCCAGCGCGACCTGAAGGAGTCGGCTTGGCGAACCTACAAGAATCTGATGTTGCTGGGCAAGGACAACACGATGCGACCAATCGACCTCGGGCTGGTCCATTCAAGCGCCGCTGATACGATGGTTGCTCTGGTGATGAATCGCTTGCGGCAGGACGGTGACGTTGAAGACGGCATTAGTCCCAACTTCCTAGTTCGCAACTGGCCGCCAGCGTTCAAGGAATGGGCAACGAAGTCGGTCCGCGATGCGTTTTTCGCTTCGCCGCAGTTTCCTCGACTTCTGAACGGGGAAGTCATCCGCGATACTATCGCCCGTGGCGTCAGTAGCGGCGTGCTGGCTTATGTCGGCAAGACTCAATCTGGCGGCTACGAACCCTTCGTTTTCGCCAGCACCATCTCGGCGAACGAAGTGGAGTTGTCGGAAGACGTTTACATCGTCACCAAAGAGACCGCCGACGCTTACCTGGCAGCAAAAGCCTCTCTGCCCGCGTCCGCCGTATCGGCTGGCGGCGGCAAAGCCCAACCAGCGACAACGCCAACAACCGGGCCGACAGCGCCGCCGGCCGTGCCGACCGGCACGACTCCGCAGCCGGCCGGCACTTTGTTCCCACAAGATGCGTCAACGGGCGCTGTCTCGAAGCTGACATGGACCGGCAGCGTGCCGGCGCAGAAGTGGATGAACTTCTACACCAAGGTGTTATCCAAGTTCGCCAGCGGCAAGGGCCTGAAGTTGACCGTTACCGTGGAAGCATCGCCGGAGGGCGGCGTTTCCCGTCAGAAGATCGAGGAGACGAAGGTGGCGCTGCGGGAGTTGGGGCTAAGAGATGACGTAGCAAACAGTTGAATGGGAGACCTATCGCCAGAACCATCCGTGACGGAAGGGGACACGGGTGTGACCAGCGTTTCGCTCGCCTTTTCTGTTAAGTTGGATTACCGAAACACTGTCGTCATGAAATCTGGCATGAACGGCGCACCTGATTTGCCTGCCAGCGCGATGCTCCACGTGCAGATCCCAGACGGCTGCACGCTGGACGCTGGCACTTGGCATCTGACGACAGATCAGCGTGGGGCACCGACCGCGCAGATCAGCCCTCCGGCAGTCCCTATGTTTCAGCAGGTTGTGGAGTACCTGGAGGCCAAGCCGGTGCCGGCAGGCGGGAGCGTGCGGCGAGCGGACGAGGCCAGGGCGGCGGTGGCAGTGTGTCTGCGTTGGGGTTCGTACTTTGCCGTTCTAGCCGACCCGTCCAAGCCTGATGCGCCCAACATCGACGACAGACAGGTCAGCCAGGTCGACGACGAAGAGATGGCCCGCATGAACATCGAGATTTCAGCGGGCGTGGCATGGTGGCTGACTCTGACCGGCTCCGGTGATCGCCGCTATGAGAATCTTGTTACCCGCGCCTTAGTATATCTCCCCGCTGGCCGAAAAACGGTCAGTGCGCTGTTGGGCGAGAGCGCGTTGCTGGCTGCCACGATGCCGGAGATAGCAGCCGCCCTTCAGCGTCAGTGGCCTGCGGACAGGCTGGAGCGGGACATGCAGACAGCAACAGACCACGGCATTCGCGTCATCGCCAACACGATCACGCTGCACGCCTGGCGCAACGGCCCGATTGAAAGCGTCCATGCTGGGCGATACGTGGGCTACGGCCTGAATGAACGGCGGTTACTTCCCAAAACCGAGAAGTCGATCATCCGTCACGCCCAAGACGGACTATTCAGCGGGCTGAAGGCTGCGGACTACCTGAAATATGATGGAGCATGGCCGCCGCCTGCCGAACGAGTGCTGCCGTTCATGCACGGTCTGATCGGTCCCAGGGGCTGGTCCTGCACCGAATTGAGTCGCATTGTCGAGCTTCCGCTTCGATGCGGCGCGCTACCGCCTGGTCGGCGCCCGCCAAACACGTATTGAAGCTGCGAGCAGATCGCTACTAACGGAAGATCTCGGCCAGGAATGTCTTCATCGCCTCCCAAGACCGCTGGTCTGCCGCCGCATTGTAGGCGGCGCCCTTAGATTTATCGTTGCCCGCGGCGGGGTTCGTGAAGCTGTGAACTGCCCCGCCGTAGACCACCAACTGCCAGTCCACGCCTCCGGCTCGCATCTCGTCCTCGAAGGCGTCCACATCCTTACGGGGCACATGGGGATCGTCGCCGCCGTGAAGGACGAGCACCTTGCACCGGATGTTCTTGGCGTTCGCCGGGGTCGGCGTGTCCAGGCCGCCGTGGAAGCTCACCACGCCAGCAACGTCGGCGCCGCTGCGGGCGATCTCCAGCACCACGGTGCCACCGAAACGGTAGCCGATGGCACCTTAAACGACCGGGAATGGGTGCTGTGACCTACCGTCGCCCTCCCGATGGCTTCGTTTTCTTCGGGAGCTTTGCGACAAGGCGTATTATCCGAGACTCAACGCACGTTTCGCAGAACACCGCTAGTATTCGGCCGCGATCCCTGGTGTCGTCAGTAAACAACTCACAAAACAGCAAACCATAAATGCCCTTGCCACCGGAAGGGCTGCATCGTCCCAAAAGGCTGTCGCACGCCGAACACCTCGACGCTGGCGGCAAGTCTGTAGTCGCTGCTGCGGCACCGGGAATGCTGTATCCCGATTTTGCCACCGTCAACCGCTGGCCATCAACAAGATACGGCAATGCCTCGATGCTTTCAAAACAGTTCCGACAATATACGACGGTTTGTTCCCGCTCTTTGTGTCTCTCTTGCTTGAGCATGGCAGGAAAGATGCGAAAGCCTACCACGCAAAACTCAGTGCTTGTTGCCCCGCACGACTTGCAGCCGTAATCGACCGCCCCAACCGTGGTTGGTTGCAAATCCATGACGCGATTCTCCCGACAATACTGCCGGCCCACTTTCTTCCAACCAACTGAGCTGTCACAGTCTGAACTTAGAGAATGTTGAACAGTATGGCACGGGTCGATATTGTCTTCCCAAATTCCCAATTGCTTTTTGGGCGAGAAACCGGCACTGATCCTCTCCCCTTCTTTCTTTCGTCGCCGCTGGCACACCACTCCCGCAAGCAGCTATCCAGTCGCCAGAAGTCCCTCCGGTTGAGGCAGCTGGTCGAGGGCACGGGCGACCATGCCGCCACCGTCAACGTAGTGCTTGCGGGTCACGTTGTTGGTGGTATGCCCGAGAGCAAACTGGGCGGCACCGAGACTGACTTCGTACAGCATCGTGGCCACCGTCTTGCGGATGGCGTGAAAGCCGAAGCGGTTCTTTTTGAGAATCCCAGCGGCGTCTTGCAGGGCGTGCCATTGCCTAAAATGTGTCTTTGTAGTCACCGTCAATAAATCGCCAGTACCGAACGCCACCGAGGGGACGTTCAAGCTCGGCTGGCAAAGGGACTGCTCCCGCCTGCATGACGAGTATTTTGGCGAACGACGAGAAGGCGACATTTATTGCTGAGGAGGTACACGACAGCTACGTCCTTTTTTACCTCGTCATGAGCGCCTGCGCCGTTTGCGATCCTTAAATGCGTCAACGTCGCGTTCTTCGGACAGCAGGAATCTGAGAAACGATTTGTTTTGAAAACGGCATGATTGTGCGATTCCAAGCAGCCGCAGATAGTCGGTCGCTCCCCGTCCGACAAACGTATTTGAGATTTTCCGCTGAACAGCCAAGTGACGCAACGTGCGCTCCCCTGCGTTGTTGTTCCAGGGGATGCCATCCTCATTCAAAAAAATGAATAGTGCCTCGCGGTAGCGTACAAATCGCTTCTGGTATGTTTGGACTACCTCGCTTTCCCAAGCCATGTCGATTGATTGGCGATAGAACCGCTCCACGGACTTCATGTGCTTTTGTAGGTGCCGCTTCTTCAGCCCGTACTTATCAACATCCTCGAAGATTGGCACAAGCAAGTCACGGACACCAATGACGAACGACTCGTATTCTGCCAAGAAGGGGTTTCTCCAAAGGTCATCGTTCAGGTCGCGTATCAGGTGGACCAAGCACTTCTGCTGTCGGCACGGCATGGAGTCGTAGCCGCCATAGAAATCGGATACCAGAACGCCGTCGTATCCGCCGAGCAGTCCTTGGAGGAATTCGGTTTCTCGGGTATCGGTTAGCATGAATACGACATGCTTGCCATCAGTCACGCCCCAGGCATATTTGTTTATGTCGCGCAGATTGACCTTCGTTTCGTCAATGTGAATCGCTGGGCTCTTGAGTATCGCGGAGAGCAGAAGTCTCTCGGTCGGGCCATACAACTCAGCAAACTGTTGCATGAACTCCGCGATGCTGCTGATGTTGACATGCTCGCGGAAGAGAAGGTCGTAGAGTTCGCTAATCGGTTCATACGGTAACCGCATCGTCACTCGCTGATACACTGCCCATGCCTGAAACGCATGGCTGTAAACACGCTTGTTCAGTCGCTTTATCATCGGTGGAACATAGACGCGCTTACATCGTGGGCAGTACGTGCGCGCCCCGACATAATGGATGGTCCTCTTTCGGCAGCCGCTTCTTGTAAACACCAAGTCGATGATCGGCCTGACGGCATTCTTATCAAATGGTTCAAGGTTTTGCGGGGCATGGCGCACCGAACATCGCCGTTTTCGAGGAACGTGGACGACCTTTATCCCTGTCGGATGAATTGTTTGCCGCGACGTGCGTAGTGGTTTGGATCGGGCAGTCTCTTCCTCACGGTTAGCGACATTTCTTGGCCGCAGCCGTATTCGCTTCTCTTGGTACTCAAAGTGGGCTGAGTGAATAATTCCGTCGAAGGCTTGGTGTATTGACTCACCTGTAGGTGTAGACGACTGCTTCGGCTTTTTGGCAAAGTCCACGTCCACCCGCTTATCTGCCGCCGTGGAAAGGGATTGGAGTTCCGTCACAAGCAAACGAAGGGCATTGCAATCCGCCTGATTATAGGCGAGCAGTTTGTCCTTGAACCCCTCATGGCCTGAATCCTCCCAACGGTATCGCCATGCGATGCTTTCTATCCCAGAGGGATTGGGAGTCGGCCAGGACGCCCGCACTGCCGCGCCAAGGTCTTTCAGTCGATTGGATCGAGTCGGAAAATAGATCTTTCCATAGACGAGGCTGTTGACGTTCACCAACCGTGCAATAAGCGATTGGCAGTCGAGGCCGTGCTGTTCTGCCACCCGCTCAATGACCCGACGTTCATAATTGCCGTAATGATAAATCGGGACATCGGGGTACTTGGCAACCAGGGCTAAGCATTCATTGAAAATGCGTGATTCATCGTCAAGGCCGTCAGCCCAGAAGGAGTGCATCGTGGTCTTGTCACCCTTCTTGACCATCAGGCCAACGAGGTAGTCAAAGCCCTGGTCAGGAATTCCCTCGATGTCGAGGAGGAGTTCGACGGGCTGTTGTGCCAGCGTTGGCCGTTCATGCAGATAAATCTTCCTCTCGCGTATCGCCAGGGCTTGCAGTTCAACATTGAATGGCGTGGGGGCCGTACCTGCGCCCTTTCGCCGTTGTCGTGGTCGGTAGACATAGGAAAGCTGCGTCAGGGTGAAAATCCCCTTCTTCTGGTATTTAGCGGCCACCTTGGGCGTCATCTTGTCCAGCAGGTAAAGGCTGTCGGACTTTTCGGCCTCGGCCTGACAGGTCTCGCGAAATTCGCAAGTCTGGCACTGCTTGCCCATGATAAGGGCTGGCGGATCGGGCGGAAGTTGCCGTGTCCACGCGCGGAGTCTATCGACGGCCTTGGAAATGCCAGAATACAGTGGGCCGAGCTTTATGCGCTTGGAGTCGCCCGCGAAGGGCACAATGACACCAAACGCGGGCCGACGACCGTACTCTTCGCCCATCGTGTAACCTGCAAATGCGAGGCGGGCTTTGTCCAAGGATGACGGGGTTCGGGTTCCGATCACCAAATGCGGCTCACGCTCCCTGCGTTTCCTTCCGTGTGCCACTGCATCGCAGGTGGCCTGAAGATCGCCAACGGAAACGACAACAGGAGACTGGGGCAGTTGGGTAGTTCGGCCTGTGATCCCTGAGGCGGTGGCAAGGTATATCGTCCACGACTTCTCCGCGCGCTCTTGAGTTACAATCTTGTACTCATGTGGCTGTGGTTCAGGGATGCCACGAAGGAGAAAGAACGCTTTTCGTGGACACTGCTGGTGGGCTGCGACCAATTGAGATGAAATCAGATGGTTCATCGTTTCGCCTCAAAGAACGCGGGTGGAGAACACAACTGCGCCCGGCGTTGTAGTCCCATGACTATCGAAACATTGCCATCAGGCAATGACGGCTGCACGACGAGCGGCCCGTTTGTGGCGGCGGCGAGCCTGGACTTCACGCGATTCTTCTTCCCGCTGCTCCAGACGGTGCTCGGCGTGGGTGGCAACCCAACGATCTGGCAACAGGGCCTCCAAGGCAGCGGTGTCGCCCGGAGCGATGGCCGCAATCCGGCGCAGCACGTCGGTGAGGTACGGCCACACGTCCACGTTGTTGCGCCGTGCGCTTTGCACCAGCGTGTAGAGCGTTGCCGCCGTCTTCCCACCCTTCTCGCTCCCAAAGAACAAGTAGTTCTTTCTGCCGATTGCGACAGGCCGCAGAAGCCGCTCAATTACGTTGTTGTCTATTTGGATTCTTCCGTCGCTGGTGTACCGGACGAAAGCATCCCAGCGGTTCAACACGTAGTCGATCGCCTCGGCCAGACTCGCCGTGGGGCGCAAGGTGGGCCGCACCTCGTCGAATCGGGCTTTCATCCGCATCAGGATCGGCAACGCCTCAGCGTGGCGCAGCGCCCCGCGATCGTCCGCCGACATTTCGCGAGCACGATCCTCGATGTCGTAAAGCTGCTGCGTCCAGATCATGGCCTCGTGGACCAGCGGGTGGCTGGTCGTTGGGATCGCTTCCTCGAAGCCCCTTCGGCCGTGAGCCCAACACGCGACATCCACCAAACGGCCCTCCGAGTGGCGGACAAGCGACGTGTAGACCACGTAGCCATCAGTTTGCAAATAACCCCGGTAGTTTTCCAGCATCTCTTCCGGCCCATCCCGGCTTCGGCTGGGGCGGAAGTCATAGAACACGTAGCGGTGGTCGGCGTCACCCGCGTACCCGCTCAGATAGCCCTTGATCGTCTTCCCATGCCCCGGTTTGAGCATCCGTACCTCCGTCTCGTCGGCGTTGATGACGATGCTGGCAAGCACCTGCTGACGGATCAGCCGTTCCAGAGGCCGGAGGGCTTGGGCCGTCCGACTCAACAGCCCGCACAGCAGTGCCCGCGACAACCATCGCTTCAACGGACCCAGGAGTAGTTCCTGCTGCCGATAAACCGGCAGATGGTGCAGGAACTTCCACGTCACCAGCCAAGCCAGGACGCTCGGCCCGAAGGGGCTTTTCTCCACGGCCTGCGGCGGCCTTTGTGTCGTCACCATCTGCGAGCCGTCGTGGCAATGGGAGCAGCCGTAGGTGTACCGCACTTCTTCGACCACATACAGCTTCGCCTCTTCCATTTCCAGCCGCTTGGTTACATGAGTGCGGGTGATGACCCGCTGTTGACCACAGCAGCCGCAAGGCAATTCCGCATCGGAAAGCGGATAGTCGGTCCGCCGGTGTTCCCAGAATTGAGGGAACGTGATTCTCGGGCGTCCTGGCTTTCGCCGGGTCCGAGGCGGTGGCAAGTCCGCATTGGCGTTCCCAGAGTTCTGCCGCTGAGCATCCAGCCCCTGGACGACTTCGGGAACGAAGAGCAGCCTCTGATCGGGCGAAGGGGCGTACCGCTCGCGACGTTGGCCGAACATCGCCCGCTTGAAGAACCGTAATTGCTCGGCAGCCTTCGCCAGTTGCTCCTGATAGCTGGCAATCAATTCTTGTTGTTGCGCGATGACGGCCTGCCGTTCGGTGTCTCTCTGTTCCAGCTCACGAATCCGCTGCTGGCAGGCCGCCAATTGATCGGCAAGAGAAGGACTGTCATGCTCCATGCCTTGTTAAACGCTTGCCGCCGTGATTTGGTTCTGCTTACATGGAGATTTCTTTCAGAGCGGCAGAATCGGTGTCATGCTCGTCGCCATCGTGGACGACGCCGCACGCTGGACAAGTCGATGCCTTCCAAGATCAGCGTCAAATCACTCAGTCGCATCTCGATCCCGGCAGGCGACACTGACCCATCCTCTCGCACCGCCCTTGCTGCTTTCGGTACCTCAAAGGTTCCGCTTTCCAATCGCCTGTACCATATCACGAGCCCATCGCCCGCGAACCAGAGTACCTTCACGCGATCACAACGCCGATTGAAGAAGAGGAATAGATCGCCCGACTCCACCTGCTGGTGCAGTTCCCGCTCAATAATTCCGACGAGACCTTCGAAGCTACGTCTCATGTCCGTCGGGCCTGTCTTGGCAAAGACACGAAGCGACGTGGGGAGCATCAGCATCGTCGCATCCTTCGCGTCGAGGGACAAGCCGACAAAGCAGTAATCGCCGCGATGATCGTCTGTACGTCGCAACCTTGGGACCGAAGAAGGACGCCGCCAGGCCATTGAACTTCCAGTCTTCCTACGCCACCGGCTGGATCACTTACGATCTGCACAGGAACCAAGGAGTCTTGGGCCGCCTTTCGCCGGATTCCATGCAGGGGACGGCGAAGTCGCCTCTTCCAAGCGTGAAACGATGCCAGAGACAGCCGTTCCTTGGCACAGAACCCCACAATGCTCTGCCCACTGGCCTGCTGGCGTTCGATCGCCTCCTGCCAATACTGCCGCCGATCCCCACGGCTGGTCTTCGCCATCGCTCGTCCTCCGAACGCTCGGTTGAATCTTGTCCCGGCATTCAGCTTACCACGGGCCGCAAGGCTGGCGATTTATTGACGCTAACTCTTTGTACACGACTGGAAAGCGGGGAAAGACAAGCTCCCGATCCGTTCGGATTGATCGTAAGGCATCCATCGCGGCTGCGTTCAAGTGAACGATCATCGGTCGCCGGCTTTTCATACGGGCGGACGGAATCATTGCTCGGCAGGTCTGCCAGTCAAGATGCCAAGAAACGTCCGGGGCCACTTGGCTACCGCTTGGCAAGTACGCTGCCTCTTGGCAAGAGCCGTTCCAAGAACCAGCCGAGCACTATGGTGGCTTTCGCGCCCGCACCATGTTTGCAGCACTTCGGGCTATCGACGAGGCCATTAGCCGCGGTTTTCGCACGCGGGAATCAACGACCGCCATCCACTCTAGCTGTCTTTTTCCGTCGTTTTGCGACACTACCCCCGCTACCCCTCAGCCCTCAAGACTACCCGTTTCGCCCGCAAAAGAATAAGGGTAGTCGCAACTGCTTGCAAAAGTCGCCCGATTCGCTAAGATGGTGACGTGCAATGACTTTCAGGAGGTTTCGGCGATCCCCCAAGCTTCTTTCGGGACCAAGAGGTCGCTGGTTCAAATCCAGTCGCCCCGACTTGAACGTAAAACACGCCGGTTCCTAGACTTAGGAACACCTTTCCGTGCCGGAAAGTGCGGCTCAAAGGTCCGGGATTTCGTAGTAATCCTACCACGAAACTCCTGGAAAGGAGTCGCATCATGGCACGTCCGAAAAACAAGATTCCCTCGTATCTGCCCCATCCTGCCTCGGGGCAAGCCCGCGTCCGGTTCAACGGGCGCAACATCTACCTCGGCCCGTATGGGTCGCCTGAAAGTCAGCAGGCATACGCTCGGCTCATTGCCGAGAACGTCGGCAATGGAAAGCCTCCGACAATCACTGTGCCGGAGGGGGAAAGGCTGACGATCGCCGCATTGGCTGTGAAGTATGACGATTTCGCCCAGGCGTACTACGTCAAGAACGGGGTTCCCACCGACGAGAAGTACGCGATCAAAGCCGCCGTCGCACCGTTGGTCCGCCTGTACGGCGACACGCCGGCCGACGAGTTTGGCCCCAAACGACTGAAGGCTGTCCGGCAAGAAATCATCAGCAAGGGACGAAAACGGAAACGAAAGCATACCGGGGAGCCGCTGACTCGGAAATACATCAACTACCGTGTGGCGACCATCGTGCGAATGTTCAAATGGGCCGTTGAGGAGGAACTTGTGCCGGTAACCGTGTACCAGTCCTTAAGAGCGGTTGCAGCTTTGCGGAAAGGTCGGGCCAACGACGTCCTGGAATCCAGAAAGGTCAAACCGGTGCCTGAGGAGCATATTCCGCCCGTTCTGAAAGAATTGCCGGCCCAGATCGCCGCGATGGTCCAGGTGCAGAAATTGGCAGGCATGCGCCCTGACGAGGTAACGATTTTAAGGCCATGCGATATCGACCGTAGCGGCGAGGTCTGGACCTACCGGCCGTTCACGCACAAAACAGAGCACCATCAGACTGAAAAGCTGATTTTGCTTGGTCCCAGGGCTCAAGAGGTGCTGAAGCCCTGGCTGGATCGGGATGCAGAAGCGTTTCTCTTCAGCCCCAAGGAAGTGCGCGAGGCGAGCTTGGCGAGCCGTCGCAAGGCAGAAACGGTCCGGCGAAGAAATCCGAAGCGTCTGCGAAGGCGGCGGCCCACTCGCCTCCCGCGGGACCACTACGACGACGAAAGCTACTGCCAGGCAGTGGAACGGGCCTGCACGCGGGCCAAGGTGCCGAGGTGGACACCCGGAAGGTTACGGCACAATGCTGGGACCCAGGTTCGGAGCGAGTTCGGTGCGGAAGCGGCTCAACTGGTGCTCGGGCACCAAAACCTGTCCACGACGGAGATCTACGCCGAGAAGGACATGGCCCGGTATCGAGACATCATGAAGCGGATCGGGTAGAATGCCATTGCCCCGCCGTTGGGCCGGATGCCATCTTGGCACCACCCTTCCCTGGAAGGTGCGGCCCACGGTGGGGTACGCGCAATTCTCGGTGCAAACCACGTCACCATCGCCTCTTCCACCATTGGTCGCGGAAGATCACGATTGCTGAAGGAAATGGAGCCGTATGTCGCGCACCGCCAAACTTCAGCCGGCCTCGAAGATGTATAACCGAGGGTTATTGGGAAACGTCGAGAGTGAGGCTTCTTTGGGTAGAATGATGGTTTTCTACAGCAAGAGGAGCTTTTTCGATGGGCAAGAAGTCGGAGTTGGGAGCGGCGGAGCGTCGAGACGTGGTGCTGATGCTATTGCGGCGGGAGGAAGCGGCGGCCGTGTTGGCCAGGCGGTATGGCGTCTCGGAACAGACGCTCTATCGTTGGCGGGATGAGTTCCTGGCCGCTGGCGAAGCCGCCTTGCTGGCGGCCAAGGGCGGAGCCGATCCCCGCAATCGTCAGATCGAGGAGTTGAAGCGGGAACTGGCGCGGCGGGACCAGGTGATCGGCGAACTGACGATCGCCAACCGGCTGCTAAAAAAAAGTGCGGACGGCTTGCTTTGAGCACGGAGTTTCGCCAGGAGGTCAACGAGGTCGTGGTAGCCAACGTCGGCGTGCGATTGACGAAGCTGCTTATGGCCTTGGGCATTCCGGCATCGAGTTGGTATCGCCAGCCCGTGCCGGAAGAGCAGCGTCGGCGACCGGGGCCGCCGCCGAAGAGGGTCGATCCGCACGTCGCCGAGGTCGTGGTGAAGATGGCCACGGAGAACCCTTGGTATGGCTACCAGCGGATCGCCGTGATGTGTCGCCGCTTGCCGGAGGCGGTCGGCGACGAGGATGCGTATCGAGTAATGCGGCAGCACGGACTGTTGCAGAAGAAGCCACGGGTTCGAGAACCCGAGTTGTATCAGGCGTTGAAGCTCTACGAGTTGTTGCCGCAGCGGCCCAACGATTTATGGCAAATGGACGTGACTTACCTGCATATTCCGGGCTTTGGCTGGTGGTATGCGGTGACGGCGATCGACTACTACTCCCGCTACTTGCTGGCCTGTCACCTGACGAACAGCTACAGTGCGGTCGAGGCGATCCATGCCTTGGGCTTGGCACGGCAAGAGGCGGAGCGATTGCACGGGCCGCTTACGAAGACGCCGTTTTTGGTGACCGACAACGGCTCGTCCTTCATTGCCAAACGTTTTTGGACGTACCTGCAAGGCCGGTATTCGCACGTGCGAATCCAGTACCGCACGCCGACGCAGTTGGGTCTGTTGGAGCGGTTTCACAAGACGCTGAAGCAGGAGGAGGTCTACTGGCGGCTATACGACAACCCGGGCCATGCCCGAGAGTGCCTGGAAGAATTTCGGCAGCGTTACAATCAGCGGCGGCCGCATTGGGCATTGGTGCCGGAGACCGGCGGCGATCCCTTCGTGCCAATCGAAGTGTATACGGGCGGGATGGCGATTCGCATTCCGAAGTGGCAAGGCTGGGCGAAAGGAGCGAAGGAGAAACTGGATCGGATGTTGAGCGGCGAGGCGGCCTGACACACAGGGCCCCAGCTCGGGCTCAACAACAGCAGGGCCGCCCTGCCTTACGTCTCCGCCCTCGCCGTTGCCTCCCAACGACGGGGCGAGGAGGCGAACGGCGAGGGCGACGACGACGGCAGGGCTACCGCAAGCTATTTTACGGCGTAACAAGACAAGATTTTACCGTGGGCAAGACCGCAGCCCCACGAATGCGGTCACCGAGGAAGACTCACGCAAAATCGACCTGACAATTTCCACTTGAACCCCGAGTTAAGACAAAGATACCGAATCTCTCCCTGAACCGCCCACTTGTGCCACCACTCGGTGTCCGTGCGTGCAGGAACAAGGCAAACTACGGTTACCCCGCGAGCCGATTCCTGTAACGCTTTCTGCATCCATTTGGCAATTTCCGCTCCGTACGGCGGGTTCATCCAGCAGACGCCGCTCCAATACTTTGAAAGTCCGTCGTCTTTGGGAGAAAACAACCGATTACATTTCGCGTTTTCCGGCAAAGCGCAGACATCAAGCGTAAAGTGAAACTCATCGTTGAGCTTATCGAACAACTTTTGAGGCGTCGCCCAGTCCTGGTTGTCGCTTTGGAAATGCACTGGGTTCATGTTGGCGCAAAAGCACTGATAGGGATTATTCAGCATGCCTCAAAGAGCGGCGATAAACACATGGCCTCGACGGCGGGCATAAGGACTGTGCGACGGGTCTTTCATCTCATTCACTCTTCTTCGTTTCCGCAAGAATACGGTAA
>CAWGNG010000054.1:0-29743 GCA_963823895.1 uncultured Planctomycetaceae bacterium | reverse complement strand
CGTAACCGTCAACGAATCGCCATCTGCCGCCTTGCCGATACAGAACGCAGCGCGGCTCTGCGGATCGGCGTGGAAATACGACCGAGACGGCGGCAAAAACGCCCCGCGGTCAGAAGAAGAAAAAAGAACAAGCAAAAAGTTGTGCCCGTGGTCGCCACGAGACTCTTCATCCTAACAAATCTGCTGAACCAGCGCTAAAGGCTTTTTCCATCCTTTTTTGGAGGACGTTTCGGTAAACGAGCTGTCGCTGTGGGAGCCCGGTACGTCTTTCGACCGCTGACGCAGGCGTATCGGTTCACGAAGAACCGCAGCGGCAGCTCTTTCGCTGCCCCGACGCCGATCCGAGGCGACGCAATGATTTCGCATTCGTCGCCGTCGCCCTCGGCAATCCATAAACGCCGGCCTTGGGTTAAGTCCCAGCCATCCAGTTTCGGATCAATCGCAAGCGCCCGGCACAAAAGCCCTGGCCCGCGGCAAACGTGATGGAGAACGTCTTTGCCTGCCCGGCGTTTCATCAGATCGACGCCGGCGAGCGGCTCGATCGCACGGATCAGCACGGCGCTCGCGGTGTCTTCCGGCTCGGTAACTACGTTCACGCAGAAAACCCGATGAATTCGGTAGACATAGGCTCTGCCCGGCGGGCCGAACATCGTTGCGTTCCGCCGGGTTTTCCCGCGGGAGGCGTGGCACGCTTCGTCGTTCCGGGCAAGATATGCTTCGGTCTCGACGATTCGGCCGGAGCAGAGACCGTCGCGCGTGCGCCGTACCAGCAGCTTTCCGAGCAGATCGCGGGCGACGACGACAGGATCGCGGTTGTAGAAATCTTGGCGTAACGGCCGCAATGGAGGGTTCATAGAAAAAACAAATATAGCGACTTTTATTGGAAGTCGGGACTGGCCGGTTCGATGCCCCAGCTCGTTAAGCACCGCATGCCATGTTGGTATGCCGTGCAAGCCGCGTGAGGGCAGCACATGTTCATGGCAAATGCACTGTTCATGAGTCTCCGGCGGCAACCCTCTCCTCCGCCTTTGCCGCACGATCGCTTGAATTATATGCATTCTCGCGGAGAACTTGATCGAGTTACTGGCGGGATGAGGCCGTGCATGCCCAGCAAACCACCCCGGAGACCTAAGTAAACTGCTGACGGCAGAGCCAGAATGTGGAGTTTTTCAAAGGATCATCCCAACAACTCGGCTGATAGACTGCCGATCGACAGTGGCTCACCTGCTTGCCGGCGCCTAAGATTAACATGGATGAGGATTAGTTTATGAAAGGCACGAACCATCCGCATCGGCAAACCGCAGAAGAGGCAAGGGCGGCTTCTGCTTCGGTGGCGCCGACTGATGTGGAGGAAGGTTCGCCCGCCAACCCGGTCCCAGTTGAGGCGCAGAAAGTCTTGCCGCCGCCGCCGGCGGATCGGTCTGCTGCTCCCGACCAACACGGGGTCCCGGCGACCAACTCGCCGCCCGGCATTACGGCAAAACCGTCCGATGCCGAGCCGCCCTCTCGCTCCCGGCGAAAATGGCTGCTGCTGGCAGGGGCCGTGATTGGATTGGCGTTCGGCGCGTGTTTCTTTGTTCCCTGGCTGGAAACGGCCCTGAACACAATTTCAACCGACGACGCTTACATCAACGGCTACGTAACGTTCGTCGCCGCCCGCGTGGCGGGCCATGTGAGCAAGGTCCTGGTGGAAGACAACTACCGCGTTAAGAAGGGAGACGTCCTGGTCGAACTCGACCCGGAGCCTTACCGCGTTCAAGTTGCTATCAAGAAGGCCGCAGTTGATGTGGCCCAAAAGAATCTGTCTGAGGCCCAGGCCCAGGTGCGCGGATTGGAAGGGCAAGCCAGAAGCCAACGGTGGAAGCTCCAGCACGCGATAGAGGACGTCGACAACCAGATGGCCTTGCTGGCAGCGAACGTGGCGGCACTAGAGTCCAAGAAAGCTATCCTGGCGAGGGCTCAGGCCGACTTCAAGCGGGCCGAGGTACTGCTTCCTGCCCACGCTATCGCACAGTCGGATTACGATCAACTGAGGGAGGCCCGGCTGGTCGCGGAAGCCCAGGTCAAACTGGCGCTGGAGAACGTCTACCAGACGCGTGCGTCCCTCGGTCTGCCCGCGGAGCCGCGGGAGGGGCACGATCTCGCCTGGGTGCCGCCCGATCTCGATCAGACGTTTTCCTCCGTCCTCCAGGCCCAAGCCGACCTGATCCAGGCCGCCGCCCAGCTTGGCGTCATCCATTCGTTCGCGGTAACTCCACGTCAGATGGTGAAGGACTTCCAGAAACAGGCGCCGGGAGGCGACATTGATCGCCTGTTCGACGAACTCGCCAGCAAGGCCCCTGCCGTAGGGCTTGCTGAGGCCAAGCTTCAGAAGGCGCAACGCGACCTGGACCAGGCCGAACTGAACCTCCGCTACTGCACCGTTGTCAGTGACATCGACGGCGTGGTGACCGGCCGCAACGTCAATCCCGGCAACAACGTCCAGGCGGGGCAAAGCCTGATGGCCGTCCGCTCAATCACGGAAATCTGGATCGACGCCAACTTCAAGGAGACCCAATTGGCGGACCTGCGCATCGGTCAGCGGGCGCGCTGCGAGGTGGACATGTACGGCCGCGGGCGGGAGTTCGAGGGCCGCATCACCGGCTTCACGATGGGAACCGGTGAAACTCTCGCCTTGCTGCCGCCGCAGAACGCCACCGGCAACTTCGTGAAGATCGTCCAGCGGTTGCCCGTCCGCATCGAGCTGACCGGCTACAATCCGGACAAGGACCCTTTGTTCGTCGGTTTGTCGGTGACGCCTTACGTCTACTACAAAGAACCGCCCAAGGGGCCGCACGCCGGAGATGTCCTGCAACCGGTGGCCCCGCTACCACAAGCCCCCACGGAGCCCAAACCCTGATCGGAGGAAGCGTGCCTCATGAGCAGCGTGGCGATTGCTCCATCCGCCGCCATCCGCCCGGCGATCAACCCCTGGTTCGTCGCCGTTGCCGTAGTCATCCCGACGTTCATGGAGGTGCTAGACACGACGATCGCCAACGTCGCGTTGCGTTACATCGCCGGCGGCCTGTCGGCGGCAGTTATCGACAGCGAGTGGGTGCTGACCAGTTACCTGGCAGCCAACGCCACGATTCTGCCGATCTCCGGCTGGCTTTCCGCCCACGTGGGACGCCGCAATTACTTCCTCCTGTCGATCGCCGTTTTCACGATTGCCTCGGCGTTGTGCGGTATGGCCACAAGCCTCGGGCAGATTATTCTGTTCCGGGTGATCCAGGGATTGGCCGGCGGCGGACTCCAGCCCTCCAGCCAGGGTGTGCTGCTCGATGCATTCCCATCGGAGAAGCAAGGCGCCGCCCAGACGATGTTTGGCGTCGCGGCGCTGCTTGCGCCGGTCGTTGGCCCAACTTTGGGCGGCTATCTCACGGTCCAGTACGACTGGCGCTGGATCTTCTTCATCAATGTTCCCGTGGGCGTGCTGGCCTTGCTCCTGTGCTACTTCGTTGTCGATGATCCGGATTACCTCAAGAAGGAGCGGGCGGAACTGCGTCGCCAGCCTTTCCATTTTGACTACATTGGCCTGGGGCTGCTGGCCCTGGTCATGTCCTGCTGGGAAATCATGCTCAGCAAGGGGCAGGAATGGGACTGGCTGAGCGACCCTTTTTGCGCGTGCAGACACTGCTCAGCCTGTTTGCTCTGGGCCTGGGCTGCCTCGTCCTCCGGGAGATACGGATCGCCAGCCCAGTGGTCAACTTCCGGCCGCTGCTGGAGCGAAACTTTACTGCCTCCTGCATCATCATTTTCTGTGCCTTCGGAGTCTTATACGGCGCCAGCACGTCGCTGCCTGGCCTGCTTCAGTCCTTATTCGGCTACGACGCTTACGTCTCGGGACTGGTGCAGTCTCCATCTGGAGTTTTCTCCATTGCGATGATGGTGGTCGGTGGAATTCTCCTCGGCCGCGGCGCCGACGCTCGCTGGCTCATAGGCGGGGGTCTGCTGATCATGGCCGCCGGGTGCTACTGGATGGCGCTGATGAACCTGTACATTAGCCCGTGGCAGGTAGTTTGGCCGCGCGTGGTGATGATTATGGGCCTATCGATGATCTTCGCTCCGCTCAACGTTGCGGCCTTCAAGTACACTCCCCTAAATTTGCGCGGGGCCGCTGTCGGCCTGTTCGCTCTGCTCCGCAACGAGGGGGGCAGCGTCGGCACGTCGATGGCCCAGACCATCCAGGAACGCCGCGAGCAGTTTCACTTATCCCGGCTGAATGAAAACCTTTGCCAACTGAACCCGCATGTTCACTCATTCATGGAGCGAGGTCAAGAGTTTTTCATGCGGCTGACAGGAGACCCTGCCCTTTCGCATCAGAGGAGCCTAAATGTCCTCGACAACCTTCGCCAGCAGCAGGCGGCATCGTTGGCCTACTTTGACGTTTTCTGGTTGTGCGCCGTATTGGGGGTGCTGCTGGTCTTCCTGGTGCTAATGATGAAGCGGTCCGTAGCCGAAAAGGGCGCACCCGTCGGTGCGGAATAGGACACTGCCTTTGTGAGGAGAAGTTGCTAATGCACTCGGCGTTTTTGCTGGGGACTGGGCTGCTGTTAGCTAGTCTGCTGTCCTTCTCGGTCGCCATCGCGCTTGTAGTGAGCCTGATGTCACGAGTGATTAGGACCGGCTACTCCGGGGAGGGCTTCTGGAAGAACGTCGCCATTATGATCGTCGTCACCCTCGTCATGGCCGCCGCGCACCTGATGGAGATTGCCCTGTGGGCGACCGCCTTTCGGGCGAGCAGCGAGATTTCAACCTTCGAGAAGGCGTTCTATTTCTCTGCGCAGAACTACACAACTCTCGGCTACGGAGACATCGTCCTATCCGATCGTTGGCGGCTGCTCGGCCCGCTGGAGGCCATCAACGGCCTGTTGCTGTTTGGACTGTCAACGGCAGTCATGTTCGCTGCCTTGAGTCGGCTGGTCTCGGGCCGCATCCACTCCTGACTCGCAGACTGACCCCGGGGCGCCAAAACAACTACTTTCTGAAGGAGTCAACCCATGGATAACACTGCTTCCGGCGCCGCTCAGAAGGCGCTGAAGCTCAACCTCGATGCGATTACGTACGGAACGTTCGCCGAGATCGGCGCCGGCCAGGAAGTGGCCCGCTGGTTCTTTTCGGTCGGCGGCGCAGCGGGAACGGTGGCGAAGACCGGTTCGGCCTACGACATGGTGCTCAGCGACGCAGTCTACGGCCCGACCCAGCGCTACGTGAGCCGGCAGCGCCTGGAGGCCATGCTTGAGCACGAGTTCGTTCTGTTGCGGGATCGTCTGACGCCGGGGCGCGGCGACAGCAAATGCTTCTTCGCCTTTGCCGACACGGCAGCGACGGGTGGCTACCGGAAACCCACGAACGGGCACGGCTGGGTCGGCGTCCGGTTCCAGACCCGACCGCGCGAAGAGCCTTCGGAGATCGTTGTCCTTGCTCACCTGTGCGACTCGACCGCCGCGCGCGAGCAGAAGGCGCTGGGTGTGCTCGGAGTCAACCTGATCTACGGGGCCTTCTACCGGCGGAAGGACCCGGCGGACCTGATTGCCTCGCTGATGGACGATCTGTCGCGCGAACGGATCGACCTTGACATGATCAAGCTCTCGGGACCGGCCTTCCCGGGCGTGGACAACCGGCTCATGAGCCTACAGCTCGTGGAGCGCGGGCTGACCGACGCGGCCATGTTCACGGCGAGCGGCGAGGTCGTGCAGCCGTCGGACTTCCTCCACAAGAAGCCGATCCTGGTGGAGCGGGGCAGCTTCCGGCCGGCCACCAAGCTCACCCTCGACCTGCTCCAGCGGGCGCGAGAACAGTTCCTCCAGGAACCGAGCGTGCGCGGGCAACAGCCTGTGGTGCTCGCGGAGATGACTTTACGCAGCCTCACCGCGGAGCCGGACGTCGATCATACGGACTTCCTCGCCCGGGCGGACATCCTGAGGGCCCTGGGCTTTGACGTGCTCGTCTCGCGGTTCGGGCCGTATTACCAGTTGGCCGACTACCTGGCCGGCTGCACCGAGGGGATGATTGGGATCGCAGTCGGGCTGCCCGCCTTCCGGCAAGTGGCCGACGAAAAGTACTTCACGGATCTGCCAGGCGGCGTTCTCGAGTCGGTCGGCCGGCTGTTCAAGCGCGCCGTGAAGATGTACGTGTACCCCACCCGTGACCGGGACACTGGCGAGATTCACGTGTTGGAGCAGGCGCCGATACCGCCTCCCTGGCGCCACCTGCGCGCCTTGCTGCTGGAGATTGGTCGCATTGAACCGATTCGCGGCTATGACGAGTCTTACCTATCGATTCACACGCGCGACGTTCTGGCCCTCATCCAGAGGGGAGACCCGTCCTGGGAGCAGATGGTGCCGGCTGCCGTCGGGGAGATCATCAAGGCCGAGAACCTCTTCGGATGGCGTCCCAGGCAGGAAATGTCAATGGCGCACGGCTGACCACTGCGTCGCACCACTGTCGCCAAACGTCGCGCAAGAGGACCGTGAAATTCGCGGCAAAACGTTTCCCGTCGCACAGCGGCGAGGCGGCCACCATCGCCTACTGAGCGGCGGCAACCCGACGAGCGGCCCGTTTGCGGCGACGACGGACCTGGGCTTCGCGAGATTCTTCTTCCCGCTGCTCGAGCCGGTGTTCGGGATGGGCAGCAACCCAGCGATCCGGCAGCAGGGCCTCCAAGGCGACAGTAATCTCACACGGAGCCATGCCGCACGCGAACATGCAAGCGAAATATGCCGGCCAAGGACGCCCAATTCGAGGTCTCGCTGGCCGGCTAGCCGTTAGCCTACGTTTGCGTCCGGTTTTTCCGCGTCCACACGGCTTTGTAGGCAGGTGTCCACATTTCTTCGGGGACGGCTTGATTGCAGGTTGGGCAGACAACGTACGTGGCAGCCCCAAACAAGTTCGCGTTGACGTTCACGGTTGCATCTCGAATCTGCCCTCCGATTTGCTGCTTGCAGGTCGAGCATCGTATCACCGTGCGCAGCGAGGCGACCGCGGTCATTCTAAGCCGCATTCCCATCTCTAAACCCCTGCTTGGTCGTGGAGTGTCCAGCCGATGGTGCTACACGATCTTGCATGGAATGACCGCATCTTCATCACACGAATAGACCGCGCATAACCGATGATACCCGTCCGCGATGACAACTTTTCCGTTGACCGAATCCCTTACCAGAAGGAGAGGCGATAACGCGTGCCCCGCCTGGATTTTCTGCTGGTCTTTTTCGACATGAGCATTGCTGATCCCGAGCAACGATAAACCGGACGCCCTGAAAATATCTTTTGCCTTGAACTCCGATACCGATACGTGTTTCAGTTTATCCACGTAGGTCGCGGCTGTCTGCTCATCGTAGAGCAGCGCCAAGTACGCCAGAGCTGCTGGATAGTCGTGCTCTTCCGGTTCGCTCAACCACTTGACTTCGACTTTCTTCGACATTTGGGTCACCTATGCCGTTCTTGATCCTTTTTTCGCCTCGCCATGAGTTCCCTTCCGTGAGAACGGTGCCGCCATTGTCCAATTTGAGGGGGCGAATGACAAGGGGGAACCCCGCGTTCATCCCAAGCCCTCCGCCCGCATCTGTTCCGCAATGTAGAACACCGCCGGGCATTCTAACGCCTTCGCTGCGATGAAATTCGCTGCGCCTTCAAGGAACACCACATCGAAGCGGAAGCTCGACAATGTGGCTTAATTCGGTGCAGGACCAGCCCGTGGGACCGATCAGGCCGTGCATGAACGGCAGCACTCGCTCGGCAGGCGGCGGCCATGCTCCATCATATTTCAGGTAGTCCGCAGCCTTCAGCCCGCTGAACAATCCGTTTTGGGCGTGACGGATGATCGACTTCTCGGCTTTGGGAAGTACCCGCCGTTCGTTCAGACCGTAGCCCATGTATCGCCCAGCATGTACGTTTTCAATCGGGCCGTTGCGCCAAGCGTGCAGGGTGATCGTGTTGGCGATGACGCGAATGCCGTAGTCTGCTGCTGTCTGCATGTCCCGCTCCAGCCGGTCCGCAGGCCACTGACGCTGAAGTCCGGCTGCTATTTCCGGCATCGTGGCAGCCAGCAACGCGCTCTCGCCCAACAGCGCATTGACCGTTTTTCGGCCAGCGGGAAGATATGCTAGGGCGCGGGCAACCAGATCTTCGTAGCGACGATCGTCGGAACCGGCCAGAGTCAGCCACCATGCCACGCCCGCTGAAATCTCGATGTTCATGCGGGCCATCTCTTCGTCGTCGATCTGACTGACCTGCCCGTCGTCAATGTTGGGCGCATCAGGCTTGGACGGGTCGGCCAGAACGGCGAAGTACGAGCCCCAACGCAGGCACACTGCCACCGCAGCCCTGGCCTCGTCGGCCCGCCGTATGCTCCTGCCCGGCGGCACCGGCTTGGCCTCCAGGTACTCCACGACCTGCTGAAACATGGGGACTGCCGGAGGGCTGATCTGCGCGATCGGTGCCCCATGTTGATCCGTCGTCAGATGCCAAGTCCCAGCGTCCAGCCGGCAGTCTTCCGTGATTTGCACGTGGAGCATTCCGCTGGCAGGCAAATCAGGTTTGGCGCTCATGCCAGATTCCATGATGACAGTGCTTCGGTAAGCCGAGTTCAGCAAAAGTGCAAAGCAAAACCCAGAAAAACGTCCCTACGGCGTCTTCTTACCGTTGATATCTTTACCTGTTCGGCGAATCTCGTCGATGAGCGTTGGCAAGTCATCCATCTTGAATAGCTTAACGCTGTGGTCGTCAAAAACTCGGCGTACACGTCCTGGCGTTTCCTGGTCCTTTGTTCGAAATTGGCCCAAGACAACCAGTTGCATTTTTCCCCAGGTGGAATCTGAGTGTTCATAAAGCGAACGCCCTTCGACCGCATACTTGCATGCGGTGACGACCGACTGGTCTGGATTCTGTGCGCCGAATCGGACTGGGTTGATCAGGTTGAATCGGCCGTTCTGGTAACCAAACGGGATATCCACCTCTCTCTGCAGCACGGGGACATCAACTTTGACGTCATGCACGACCTTCTTTTCGAGCCCTGCCCCGGAGAACTTCTCTGATACGTAACCGCGCAGACTCCTCCGACGTTCAGGGCGGGCGGGTTCGCCGATGATCTCCTCGAACAGATTCCGGAGATCCTCCTCCGGATCACACACCTTCATCGAGTTGGGAGGCGTGATCTGCAAAACATTGGCCCTGAGCGCTATAAACTGCTGGAGATCCTCGACGGACTTGATCGTCGACACCTCTTTCTGCAATCGATCTTCCAGGCCCCGCTTGAAGGTGTTGATGCGTGCCAAGTCATGTCCTTCGGAGCCAAAGAATCGGATGATCCGGCCGTTGTTGTTCGACGTCAGCGCCCGGATGAAATGCTTCTCTGGGCAAAAGAGGAGTACGCCGACGTTCGCGGCTTCAAAACGGCCGAGGTCAGGGCAGTACTGAATGACACTGTAGTAGCCTTTTGCTGGCTTCATGACACACCCTCCATCTCTTCATTACCTGGATAACCAAGGTCGAGTTGCGGCCAGATCATACGTTCGATCTCCGCAGCTACAAAGGTCGCTCTTCCCAGAATGAAATTCACCAGAGCGTCCAATGCCCCTGCATTAACATCCCACTCCCTGGGAATGGTTCGCACAACCGACATCACGTCCCCTCGTTTAAGGGAAAGCAACTCTTTCGCCGCATGGCAGACGGCGTTGCGGTCGTCTCCAATATGCACGCGGAACTCGGGAAACATTCCGAACAACCTCCTGCATTGTATCCTATCGATGTGGGCCAGTGTATTCGTCCACTCTGCACCGCAGGTGAAGCAATGGGTGTGGTCCATCGCCTTCAGGAGCAACTGGCCTTCCGGAGCTTCTTCACTCAGGAATACGTTGTTTCGGTTGATTCTGGGTTTTTGCACTGGTTTGCCAACCGGCAACGAGAATCGATCACAGTTGAGCAACCACGTGTCAAAGACGACAAGCCGGGCAACGTCTTGCGGATTCACAAGCTTCTTCAGTTGTCGTTTGTCGCCGCTCCACGTGTCGCCCAACTCGGCACGAGTGATGAATGCGGGGCCCGGATCGGCCTTGCCAATGTGATTGCCGTCCCTGTCGACGAACCAGACCTCGTCCATTTCGTCGAGAGGGACAATGGCGAAGTCGAAAGTCGAAAGCCCGAACCAAGCAGCTAGTTGGGTCGCCACCCACTCGGATGCCAATGTGTGCGGCCCCTCTGGCCCGCCCATTCCTTTTACATAGGCCTGCCCGACATCCGTTTCGACAAGCGCGGTCCGGCGCTCGACGGGAATCCCTTGATGTAACGTCGGATTGTTGTCGGCTGCCAGGCCATCGTCGATCAAAGGTCTCTCTTTGGTTCACGATTGGGCGATCACCCGCAACTCATCACACTTCGGCTCGCTCCATTACAGGCTTCGCTGCCCCATGCCTCGGTTTCGTGGAGGACTACTTCGAGCAAGCGGCAGCTTTCGATCTGGACCGCAGTGCGTTGCGATCCCAGCCGGTCGCATACAGCCATCAACTCATCCGCCTTCGCCACAATGTGCTGTTGCTCGACCAGCGATGGGAGATCTACATCGCCACCTCTAGTAATCCTGCTCCAAGCAAAGTCTCAAAGTGTCTCGTAACCCGCTCGGCCAGCCAGTGGGAGCGGACCAAGAGACCCATCTCGATGTTCCGTTCCTGGGCGGCTTCTGTGAAGTTAGCCGAGGAGATGAATACCGCCTCGTCATCGACGACGACGCACTTCGCGTGCAAACAGGCCCGCTTGTCGGATTCCAAATCCAGGGAGCGGGGGTCATAGAAGACTTTGGGCAACGGCCCGCCTTCGGGCCATTCGCGGGTCTTGAACCGCTCGGCAAACCGCTTGACCACTTCGCTGGCCATCGAGGTGTCGCCAGGCCCACGTTGTACGTCCAGGAACATCCGCACTTTGAGTTCCGGCAGCTCTGCCATGCGGTCAGCTAGTGCCCGGAAGACTTCCCGCCCCTGGTAAACGGCATAGCCGGCTACCAGCACCGACCGCTTGGCACAGGCGAAAAGCTCCCGCACAACCACACCGGTATCACGGTTTGTCACTCCCGGCACTTCCGGGCCGGTGGTCACCAGATCGAGCGCGTCCTCCACCTTGGGCCTACGGCAGCGGTCCCGCACCAGCAGGTCGAACATGGCAGCCATCTGTTCCGCCTGGAAACCGTGGTCGGCCAGCCGCTGTAGCTCGCCGGCCACGTCGCCGGCAGCCGGGCTGGCGATCAGTCGCTGGACGCTCATCGCCGTGAACGGTGCCGCAAGCCGCCGTGCCCGCAGCACGGCCGCCAGTTCTCGCAGGTCGCTATCGGCAAGCTGTAGCAGTCTGTCGCTCATGGCACTCACATCTTGAAGAACTCGATCCCGAGGTTGTCCACAGTCGGCACGACCAAGGCCCGGTCCAGGAAGTCGTTATGCTGCTCGCACGAGGTTTCCGCGATCAGCAGGCAGCCGTGACACGCTGACCCGTGGAGGAATCGCCGCTCATGAGGGTTCTGCGGATCGTGCTGGGCGCAGACCGGGTCATTCGAGCAAAGCTCGCCCATTTCCAGCGCGGTGCGAATATGCTCTTGAATCCGCCGGCCAACCTCGACCAGACCACCGAGCGTCCCTTCGGCGTCGGACGTCGCTGTATAGAGCAGGATGCCATAGCCTGTGCTTGGCAAGGCGTAGATGCGTTCGCGGATCGAACTGGCCGGGTAGCCGCACTCTAGGGCCACCGCTGTTACCAAGAGATGCGAGAAAGAATGGAGCAGAAGATAGGGCACGCCGGGGAACTTCCGCTTGCTGCCCTGATGCTCGTACTGCCAGGACTCGAAACCGGCCTTCAGCCGGAGTGCTCGCTGCAAGACATCCGGCCGCTGCAACCATGCTTCCACATCAGCGTGTTTGAACTGGAGGAAGATCCCCTCGCCCCGGTTCTCGATGGCCGGTAGCCAGGAAATATCCTGTGCCAGGGCAGCCCGGCGGACACCGATCTCCAGTTCGCCTTCGGCGTCCGGCGAGGCCGCCTCGAACCGCGTGAAACCCACCAACGCCATCACTTCGCGCAACCGGTGGACGGCGACGACCCGCTCGATCGACTTCATCCACGGAGCGTCCCACTTCTCTCGCGGCACAGCCCGGGCGAAGAAGTATCCATCTGGCACGTCGTTGCCCACCTCTTCCTTGCTGGCCATCAGAGTTTCCAATTCGGCCTGTTTCACCGATTTGGCTTCCCCCAACACCGCACCGCGGCGGGCGAGGATCTCGGTGAACACCTCTTCGTCAGAAAGGCCCTCCAACGCAGCATTTACACGGATTTTCTTTCGTTCACGCCTGACGTCGTCCGCCTCCTCTGCCGTCTCCAGGAACTCCCACACGCCGTCCACGGCCTTCTTCACGGTTTCGTCGCGGTCGGGCAGGGAGATGACACTCATCAACTGGGGAAAATAGGCATTACTGGCCGTGCGGATCAACAGGCGGTTCGGCTCGCCGCACTGCTCCTTGGAATGTGGCCCGAGCCAGGGCCGCAGACCGTCGCAGGCTCCCAGGGCCTTGTCGGCCAGAAGCACGGCATCGCCCACGGTACGCTGGGCCTTGCACTCGCAACGGACCCAGACCTCAGAGAGGTCGCCGCTAGTGCCCCGCTCGTCCATCCAAAGCTGCCGCCGGCACTCGCTCCGGCCGCCGTGGACAAAGCTGTACCAGTCGATGTCGCCGACGTGGCCGCCGCGGCAGGCCCGGACGAAACGCACCGAAACCACTGGCCGCCGCTTGCGGTCTTCGTCGAGGTATTTGCCGCGAACCAGGGCCTTGCGATGCACGAGCATGCGCGAGCGCACCGTGGCCGCCTGGTCGGCGGGCTCCACGTCCTGGACGATGAACCATTCCGGAAACTGCCAGGCATTGATGCCGGTCGGCGGTGCGGTTGGGTCTTCCTGGTCGGGCGGCGGCGAGTACAGTTTCAAGGCCGGCACGTCCAGCAGGAACTTAAGCTTCTCGGTCAGCCGGGGCTCGATGATCTCGTCCCCCATGCCGCGCCAATGGTCCAGGCCGGCAACCAGCACGGAGTGCTTGGGCAGGTCGAGCATGGCCCCTGGGCCGAACGTGGTGATGATTTGGCTCTGGCGGATCTGGCCCTGCGGTTTCCCCGTGGTTCTGCGGTTCACGTTTCGTCCTCCTCGACGTCCATCCCTTCCAAAGTCTTCAACCACAGGTTTACGCTGGGTTCGACATCCCGCATCGAACGGTTTGCCCGGAACTTCTTGTACCGAGGGGGGAGGCGTTTTAGGTCCGGATCTAGAAACCCGTGCAGCAGTGGGTTGGCCCCGCCGACCTCGGCCTGGTACTGCAAGCCGGCGCCAATCTGGTTGAGTTCCATGGCAATCTTCGTCCACTCTTCTAGCAGGTTGGTCGCTCGGTCCCGCACGCGAAGCCGAAGCTCATCGGCCTCCGTGGACGAGAGCATTTTCGAGTGCGATCGCGCCCGCTCGGCCAGACAATCGGCCACGAAATCCAGGGCGGTCCGTTCCCGAAGGATGGCCGTGGCGCCCCGCGGCGGCGTCATCGGCAAATGTCCCTGCCGCGCCAAAGCCACCAGCGTGCCTGCCAATCCCCGGTCCATGGCCCGCGGCGAGAAGGGCGTGACGCTCGTGGCCTCGACGCTGCGGTAGAACGATTGGTGGTAGGCCGAAAACCGCTCATAGTGCGAACGGTCCCGCGGTTTGTGGATGTTCAGGATGGTCACCACCAAGCCGGGTCGATCCTTGTCACGACCCACGCGGCTGGTGGCTTGGATGTACTCGGCGCTCGTCTTCGGCTGCCCCGAAACGACCATCAGCCCCAACCTGACGATATCCAGGCCCACGGAGATCATGTTCGTAGCCAGCGCCACATCCACATGGTCCTTGTCGGAAAACACTTGGGCCAACCGCCGCTTGGCTTCGGCCACCTTGTCGGTGCTCACCCGCGAGGTCAACTCGACCGGCTCATAGGCGATCTTGCGGTTCTCGAACAGCCCCTCCGTCTCGCCCAAGCGCCTCCGGCTGCCGTAACCGGCCACGCGGCTGCCCACTTCGTCTTCAACCACGCGGCGCGCCCCACCCAGTTCCCGCAAGCTGTTGAAATATCCCAGCACGGTCATGTAGGGGTCGGTTGGGTTGTCGGGGTTCTGCTTGCCGCCCAGCTTGTTGTACGCCTTTTGCGCCGCGGCCAGCAAAACCAAGTACGCTCGCAACATGACCACCTTGGGGCTGCGGCCTTGGGCGGCGATGCCCACGTATAGTCGGGCGTTGCTCTGCTGGGGTGTATGGGTCTCGGCAAAGAACGAGTCGCGCCGGTCTGGGCCGGGCGGCGGAAAGATGTCCACTTGCCGCCGGTTGAACAGCGCTCGAATCTGGTTGTCGGCCCGGCGGACGGTGGCCGTCGAGGCCACGATCTTCGGCCGGATCTTGTGCCCATCCACCTCGCGGCTGCATAGCTCGTCCAAGGCCGACTCGTACAACCCGACCATCGTGCCAAGCGGGCCGGAGATCAGGTGCAACTCGTCCTGGATCACCAGGTCCGGTGGCAACAGCCGGCCGCCGGGAAGTGGCTGGCCGCCGGTCGGCTCGCATGGACCATAGAAGCCTTCCTTGTCGTAGCGGTTGACGCGGCCGAAGAATGCGCCGACTTCGCCGGTCCAGGGCATGGCGGCAAACTTGTCCACCGTGGCGATCATAAAGCAGGGAAGCCGGCGGTAGATCGGCTCATCCACAGCCAGGATCGGCAACGGGCGACCGCGGGTAAACTCACAGCGGCGGTTTAAGCACTGTACCCGCAGGTCGGTCGGATTCTCAGGGTTGGGTCGCAGTTGGAAGGAGTTGGCCTTGAACTTCTCGCCGCACCACGGACATTCCTCCAGTGGAATGGGTGACGGCTTGCGGTCATCGTTCTGGAAGGCGATCGTCTTGGCCCGTGCCGTGTACACATCACCGTCGCCTTTGGCGCCCATACGGTTTGGCGTGGCCGCCTGGCCGACCCACAGACCAATTTCAAAGGGCCACGCGCCCAGTTTCTCTACGTCTTTCTGCCGCTCCAATTCCAGGGCGCAGATCAGCGTGGCCGCACGGCTGAGCTGGTCCAAGGTCAAGAGCCGCAGCGTGTACCTCATGAGCACGCTCAGACCCGCCGAGGCGATGCCTGGGTTCTCCAGCCGCCGTAGGACCAGCGTGAAGGCCGCCAAGCCCAAGTACGCCTCGGTCTTGCCGCCGCCCGTGGGGAAGAACAACAGGTCCACCACGTCGCGGTCCGCGTGCGTGGGGGCAGCGATGCCGGGCAGGTTCATCAGGATGAACGCGAGCTGAAACGGCCGCCACGCCGGCTGGACCGTGGTCGAGTCCTTTCCTTGCATGACCCCGAACCGTCGTCTGGCCGCCGCGGCCATCGCCCGGTTAGCAATCTTGAACGCCTCCAGGCATTTTGGGTTGGCCAGCAGGGCAATCCCCCGCTCGATCCGGTCGGCGGCGATCCCGGCCAATCGCAGCAGTTCTTCGGTGGTTTCCTTCCGCTTGGCCGGCGACTGCGGCATCTTGGCCCGTTGGCGGTCGATCCAGTCACGGTACTGGCCGACAAAGCTGCCCAGCTTGGCCTTGGCGTCCTCGACGCCGGCCAATTGTGCCAGGGCGTCCATCGACAGTTCGACGCCGCTGATCTGTGCCGCCGCCACCCACTCGACCTCGGCCTCGGGAATCCAGCAGGTCCGCATGAGGCGGCAGTGGCAGTCCTCGACAGCCGCGTCCGTGGCCACGCTATGTCCTACGGCAAACTCGCACACGTCACGGTACTGAAGGTCGGCCACGCGCTCGTCCCAGTCGCTGCTGCCCAGACTACGGAGGTTCGGCCGCGGCACCAAGGGCTCTTCACTGACAACTTCAATTTGGGTCTGAAACGCGAACGCCTCGTCGCGGATTTCATCGGGAGCGGGCCGGCGGCGGTTGACTAGGAAGACGGAAACGGATCGCGTGCCGACCGGAAGCCCACCCTCAGCTCCGTCGCTATTGACCGGTCGCGCAGAAAGCGCCAGCCGCAATCCGTTGCTGCGGGGCACGTCTTCTTCCTCGGGTTTTGGCGTCTCCGGAGGCAGATTGAAGACGACTTGCTCCTCGTGAGGTGTCCGCTGCCACGGGCCGAATCCTCCCTGGCCCTCCTTCGTCTGCTGGAGGTGATAATCGCCCCATCGCACCGTCACGGTCAGCCGCCGGGCCGAAGCCGGCACCAAAATGCTCATGCCGATTGACGAAGGCATGTAGGCACGTCGTGCGGCGGCCGGCTCTGGCGTGTTCTTATCATCCGCACCTCCCGCCTCGTTCATCTCGTCCAGATCGTCGTCACTGCCCTCCTGAGCCCGTTGTTCCTCGTCGGCATCCAATGGCACGAGGAAGCCGGTCAGATACCAACGCGATGGCGATTGCGGCAAGACCTCATTGGGTGAGCCCAGACGTTCGCTCGGCCCGACCAGGTCGAGCTTCAGTGCGTCGGCAAGTTCGCTTCGGACTTCAACAGGCTTCATTGGTCACCTCCGGCATCCTATTTGTCGAACAGCGTAGCATCGTCGCTGTTGTTCGTCAGTGATTTCTTTGATTTGCCTCTGGCCTTGGATTTCCCGATCTCCTTTGCGGCTGCGGCCTGGCCGCTGAGACGTTCCTGTTCAGCTCTTTCCTTATTCAATTCGAGCAGACGGGCAAGCACAGTATCTCGGAATTCGTCCGGCCAGCGGTAACGCCAGGGCTTCTTACGGCCGCGCCCGGCAGGGCGATCCTCCGAATCTCCTTCCTCTTCTTCATCGTAATCGAGCAGGAATTCGCAAGTGGGCGTTAAATCAGTCCAGCCGTATGCGTCGAGCACTGCCCGGTCCATCGCGGCATGCAACTCTCGCAGCTTCTTGATGTCCGATGAAGTTTCATACGGATCGTGGAAGTGGTTATACGTCTTCGTCAACCCTTCATCATTGCGGATCATCAGCGCTGCGCGGAATTCGTAGTACTCACGACCAGCAGTTTCGAGAATGGTAAGGTAGCGGTCGTTTGTTGGCGATGTGCCGTCCGCCACGTACTCCAGCACGCTCGGTGGGAATGGAAAGGTCTCGAAGCAGTCAGACAAAGTGTAACGCAGTCGATCTTCCATCGTGGATGCGAAGAACCGCACCCAGGTTTCGTGGCACTGTGACTGTAGGGCACAGAATGCCGCATAGTGATCGAGAGTAATCGCGACATGTGGTGATGCAATGTATACTTCGGACGGAATAAAGGCGAATGAGAGATACTTCGACGGGAAAGGATGCATCAGAACCTGCCGTAATCCGACCGAAGCACGACGAAGGCCGGGGCGAACTTCGCCGAATTGCCACCAATGCGTTCGCAGGCGGTCTCGGTTGCACTGCTGCCTTTCTGGCCGGACAAGACGATTCAGCACTTCATAAAGATCAGGCCACTTCTTTGCTTCTTCCTCCGTCATGTCTTCAAAATCGATGACAAAACGCTTCTGTTCAACAATTGGTCGATCAAGAATGTCGTCTCCTCCGATGATGGGGTGAATTCTCTGCCGGCTGCGGGGCGAGGCACTCAGTATTCGATTCATTTCGGCGAGCGATGATGCCCCATCAGTGGTGTTGTCGAACAGAAAGCCGGGGCCATAGTAGTAGTAGCCGCTGAAGGCAAGCTCCTGATTAGTGGTGAGACGACCCGGATCGTCATCCCCACCCTTGTCGACAAGAAATGCGGTGATGTCCGGTACAACGGCACCGTCGAGTATTAGTGATCGGGGCGAAAAACATTTGGCGACATGAATAACGCTCGTGGTCACCGCGGCGGCACCCTGCCACGGAATTCGTCGGACGACGTCGTAGATGATGCCGCCAGCCTGCCGAATAACACGGAGCCCGCCGTGGCGACAATCTCCTTGAGCAATTGTTTTTGTTGATAGTAGTCCAAACGCGCCCTTGTTGCGAAGCGCGTCGTACGACTTACGAAAGAAAAAGACGACCAGATCGACTTGTCCACGACACTCCGGCCATCGCGAGTGGAGCCAATCGAGGTAAGTCGTACCGTACGCTCCAGAGATGCTCTTGCCTGCGACAAACGGCGGATTGCCGACGATCGCATCGAATCCAGCGCTCTCGCGGTCGAACACCTCAGGAAACTCGATCTCCCAATGGAAGGGGTGAATTCCCTTTGTGCCAGAACGCAGATTCTGCTCTGCCTTAGTAGGGCGCAGGGCCATGTTGCCAGTACGCAGGTACTCGGAGAACTGCTGCAACAACTCCTCACGTTTGGCCTTACGCTTCTTGTCGTTGTCGCCAGCGAAGAAGGCGGCGATAACGAGATTGCCGGCGAAGCGAACCAAATTCAGGCTTTCATCGGCCAAGGCCAGCTTTTGCTGCTTGAGCAAGAAAGGAACCTCGTCACCAGCTTCAATGATCTCCCTCCTGACTCCCGTTGCGGCTTTGATTCGCTGCTCGATGATCTCCTGACCGAAGCTCCGTTGCGGAGTGGGCAACCAGTGAAATTCCGCGATCTGCTTGCGTGTCAGCCCGACGAGCGAATCGCCATGACGCAGTGCGTGGTCGAGAAACGTGAACGGGTGGTCTTTGGCCAAGGTCGCCAGCCAGAGAGATAGCTTCGCGAGGTCCACGGCCATCGCATTCTTGTCCACGCCATAGAGGCAGCGCTGGGCGATCAGCCGGCGGGCATGCAGAATCTCATCCTCATCTGGCGGAATCCGCGGCACCTCATTGTGGAAATGCCAGGCTTTGACCAGTACGTCGCCAAGCTGCCGGCAGGCTTCCACGAGGAACGCACCGGAGCCCATTGCCGGGTCACAGATTTTCAAATCGAGGATTTCTGTCGGCGTGGGCGAATCGCCAAGCCTTTTCAGAATGGGTTCAAGGGTCTTACGGACGATCGGTTCCGTGAGAATTCGCGGCGTGTAGTGGGAGCCGCTCCGTCTTCGCTCGTCACTTGGTTGGAAAATCATCGCTCCCTTCGGGACAGTGTTGGGCGTCACTTCAAGGGCGATCTTCTTTTCCAGGGCAGCAAGCAGGTCGTCAACGGTGTCAGCTTGTTTCAGGGCCTCGGCCGCCTGGCCGGTAATCTTCTGATCGGTGCGTTCGGATAACCACTTCGTTCTGTCGGTCGGCTTGGCGGCAAGCAATTCTTCCAGATTGATGGTGGTCGGGGCTCCGTGGGATTTGACCGGCTTGACTGCGATGGATCGTCCCTTTGCCACTTCCAACTCGAAGCCCATCATGGCCTCGTAGACACTGCCGATCTGTTCCACGTCGAGTGTCCGGTAACTCAGTCGCTCGCCATCGAGGATGAGCAGATTGCTGAGTACGTGAAAGATCACGCCGTCAGCGACGCGGGGAACATCGAATTTCTCTTCGGGCTGGCGCAGCGATTTCCACGCCCTGCCCTCAAGGAAGGCGTAGCGGTCTGGATCGAAGACATAACCTTTGCGAGCCGGCAGGTTGAACTCGGCGTGGCTGCCGCCTTCGTAGATCAAACGAAAGAGCGTAAGGAGCTGCGCCCACGCCCCGTAACGTTGGTTCATTGTATCGGGATAGCGCCCGGCGTCCGCCCGAAGGCGATCAAACAATCCAGTAACTGAATAGTAATTTGCGTAGACCGGATCGTTGGAAAGCAGCCCACGGTCCTCCGCGTACAGAATGAACACGAGCCGCATGAGTACGGTCAACAGGCCGGAATAGACCTGATTGGGATTGTCGGCCAGAACCTCACGAAGAAGTTCACCCTTGCGCTGGTCGTCGGCCGCTTGGAATCCTCGCAATAACTCAAAAAGGGCAGACAGAACTTGCTCGGCAAGCTGAGTGGAGACGACGTTCTGGTACTTGCGGCTGTCGGCCAGGATCGCAGGCAGCCGCTGCTTCTCGGCCATGCTGAAGAGCCTTGGCGCTTCCAGCAGCATGTGCATCGCGGCGAAGATTGGTCGCCCCGAAACTTCAGCCATTTCTTTCACGCGGAACGTGGCGTATCCGCTCGACTCGCCCCGCGGCGCATACACCACGCGCAGGTCGGTCCCGTTGAACAGCAGCCCTGCGGGTATCTGCGTCTCGCGCAACAGTCGCTCGAACCGGTTTTGCGGACTGGCCTGCCAGTGTCGGTCGCTCTCGGCGAAAACCTCGTCGAGATTCTGGCCAGTGGGGAGTTGTTGGATGAGCATCATCCACGGCCGGCTTGGATCCTTTGGCTCATACTCCTTGACGCCATGCGTCGGCCGCAGGGTTTCGTTGTACTCGGGCAGCGACACTTCGAGAGACTGCAAATCCTGCCCGTCGCCACTGAAGTCGATTAGGTCGGCTGGTTCCCAGCCAAGCACTTCTTGAGTGAAGTGGGCAAAGTCGCTGATGGCCGGCGGACTCTTGTCATCCTCTGGCAGACAACCCAGGAACCGCTGGTGATCCGGGGCGATATTCCGGTTCACGTAGGCTTG
Source organism: uncultured Planctomycetaceae bacterium (assembly GCA_963823895.1). Lineage (GTDB taxonomy): Bacteria > Planctomycetota > Planctomycetia > Pirellulales > Thermoguttaceae. Next base: position 9,227 of record CAWGNG010000054.1, on the reverse strand, counting down.
GGCCTGGATGAGCGCAGGAATCGACACAACCAGCCCGACAGGCTGTACATAGCCAATCCAGTGCTGATGGTCGATTACTTCCGGGTCTTTTGCCATCGCGTCATCCTGTCACTGGCCAGAGATACACTAGGCCCACGGGCTCGATCCGCGTGGCCTTAATCTGGTAAAGCTCGCGGATGCGGTCCGGCTCGGTTTGAAGTTCCTGCTGGAGGCTGACCAATCGCTTGGCCCAATATCGCTTGTTGGCTTCAAGCTGGCGCAGCTCGTCTTCGTTGTCTGGGAAGCCTGGCAGATAACGCACTCGCGAATCACCTCTTTCATATTTTGCAGCCGTTTCAGCAATGTGTCTCTGCTGGGTCTCCAGAATGTCCCGCATGGCTTTGGCCTCCGCCTCGCCGCGATCACGGAGTTTCTTCTCAGCATCCTTGGCATATTCCTCGCCACGAGCGGTAAGGTGTGGCAAGAGCTCCTGAACGTCGCGAGGCGCGCATCCCTGAAGCTGCTTGAGTACAGTGTCTGTCATTGGGCGAGCGCTCTTGAGCAAGATCGCCTCTTCGAGTAGGTCCATTGTGCGGCTCTCGGCATCCCGAGCGTAGGGACTAAGTTGCCCTTTGCGGATTTTGGGATCGGTCCAACGGGCGGTCACGGGGAGCAATTCCTCGTGCAACCGTGCGGCCCCTCCACCGTAAAGGCAAAGACGCCCCAGGAGGATCACGCGAGGAATTGCATCGGAAGTCTGAGCCAGACATGCCCGGGAAAGGTCATGATGCACAAAACCCTGGGCAACGAACCGACCAAGCAGACGCTGCACAACACGCTGTTCTAGGTGTAGATGAACTACCTCTTCATCCATCTTGCCTGCGTCTTCAAAGACCACGGGGCGAATGGGCGAGGTCCGCCGCCACTCCCAGAACTTCTGCTCGCGCTCTTTGGGTGCCCGCAGGGTGTCCATCGTGTCGGCCCAAGTCGGGTCGGCTCCCTCCTGCTGGTCGAGGGCGGGGAACTGGCATCTCGCAGGCCCGCCGGCTGCGCCATCGACGGCTTTGAGCGGCTCGGCTCCCATGAGTTCCAGTGCGCATGATATGGCCGAGCGGAAATGACCCTCATCGAGCCCAATGCTCTTCTGCGAGTCGGCCAGTCGAGTGCGAAGCTGGTCGATCTGCTTGCGCAAGTCGTCCTGGCGCTCACAAGCCGCTTCCAATTCCTCTTCCACTGTCTGCTTCTTTTCGGCATCGAGGTCGGACGATTCGATTTCCTTTTCCATCGCGTCAATCTGGTCGCGACGAATGCCGTGCTTCAGGGTGTCCGCCAAGCGGACGTCGATAACTTGGGCCAGGCTGCCCAACTCCTTCTTAATAAGCTCGGTCTTTCGCACCAGAGCGGCGAGGATGCGATCCTCGGGCCTCTGCCGGTAAACAAAGTAGTGGCAGAAGACTTCATCCTTCGGCTGGAGCTTGCGGTCGATGCGGCCGTTGCGTTGTTCCATCCGGCTCGGGTTCCAGGGCACATCAAAATGAAAAAGGTTCCAGCACTGGGCCTGAAGGTTCAATCCTTCGCGGGCCGCATCCGTGGCAATGAGAATGCGTACTGGATACTTCTTCGGGTCGCCTTGGAACGCTTTTTGGATTGCCTTTCGTTCCTCATGCGGTGTAGGGCCGTGGTAGATGGCGATCCGCTGCTCAGCCCGGTCTGTTCCCTCGATCGTCCCAGCAAGATGCTGCTGGAGATAACGTTTGGTGTTGTCGTACTCAGTAAAGATGATGATGCGAATATCAGTCCACGCGGGTGGTGTGGCTGGTCGGGGCTGACCGGACTTCGGCAAACCTGGACACATCTTCTCACGAATCCACTCAATGAGGCGACGGACTCGGGCATCGGGAAGACCTCTTGCCGCCTCGGCGATCTCGGTCATCTCGTCGAGGAGCTTCTGCTCGCGAGTGAACAGGCCCTTAGCTGCGGTATCGGTCACAGGACCGAACGTGGCAGCCGACACGGCCTCAATCTGGGCCTCTTCCTCGGCACGGAGTTCTTCCTCGGCCAAAGTAGCCCGATCGTCGTCGGCACCGATGCTGCCAGAAAGCAGATCGAGCTGTCCCGGCTGCGTGGATGCCGGCTGCTTGGCCCCGTGGGTCTCCGCCCACTGACGCTGAACCGTCCGCCGATGCACCCGTAGCGTGCTGGAGAACGCCTCGACGGACGATAATAGCCGTTGTTGCAGCCCGGTGATGAGCAGGCCCGCAGCAGCCTGTTTGCGCTTGGTCTCGCTCTTGAGCCGCAACTCGCGGAGTTGACGATACTCGTCGAGGAGCGCGAATAAGCGAAGTTCTGGTGCGTCGGGCGGCAGCCCTGTGATGTCCAACTGCATGACTCTCCGCTTCGGGAAGCCACCCTGAACCTCACGGATGTCGTCTTTGAGCCGACGCACCATCACATCGTTTAGCATCCGCTTCGTGACAGGCACACCGCGGCAGAAACGTTGTGGGTCGAGAATCTCCAGGAGTCGCGAGAAGCTGTTGGAATGTCCGTTGTGGGGAGTTGCAGACAGGAAGAGACGATGCTCAAACCGTTTGGCCAATTCTTCGATGGCTCGCGTAAATTGTGAGTCGATGGCGTACTTTTGCCCACTGGATGGGGCGGCATGATGGGCTTCGTCGAGGATCAACAGTGTGCCGCCACGGAAGTCCCCTAGCCAGTCACGTAGCGGGCCGGCATACGCCTCGTCGATCAACAGGCGATGCGAAACCAGGAAGCGGGTGTGCGTACTCCAAGGATTCACCCCATAGCCCCGCTCACGCCGCGCCCGAGTTACATAGTCCTTGTCGAGGATCTCAAACGTCAGTCCAAAGCGAGTCTCCAATTCGTCCTGCCATTGCTGGAGCATCGAAGGGGGACAGCAGACGATGATCTCTCGGACCTTCTTGCGTAGGAGCAGCTCGCGGGAGATCAGTCCCGCCTCGATTGTCTTACCGAGACCAACGTCGTCAGCAATGAAAAGGTTGACGCGAGGTAAGAGCAGAGCCTTGCGGAGGGGTTCAAGCTGGAAAGGGTTGAGCTGGATCCCAGCTCGGAATGGCGACTGGAATAGGCGCGGATCGGTTGCCGTCACGCAGTTCCATCGCAGAGTCTTCAGGTAGGCGGCAAAAATCCGTGCCGGGTCGAAACCCCGCTTGGCAATGGCCTCCCAAGCCTCGCCTTTCTGGATCTCCGGGTCGATTTCCCGTTCCCATAGCACCTCCAGCCGTTGCCCCTGCGCGTCGTCGTCAACACAAGAGAGCTTGACCAGGGTGCTGTCGCCGGGGTTCGGCCCCGGCACGGTCTGTTCGACTAGGTACAGTCGCTGGCGGACGCGGGCGATCTCGCCGGGGGCAGGGATGGTGGCGGCTTCGGGCATCTTGGGACTTTGGCGGAAAAGCACCGTGATCGTCGTATCGAATGCCGGCCGGAACGTGGCCAAAGAGCCAATATACCCAAGTCGTTCCCCCTTATCTACCATCCCCCCCCGCCAGCAAACGGGGTGGGTGATTCTCACGGCTTGGGTGTGATCCAACGTCTGACACCTCTATCCAGTGCGGCCGTGTTCCACGGTCTCCGGGAACGCTCCCCAGTCCGTGGTGATGGCAGGCGTTCCGCAAAACTGGGCCTCCACCGCGACGTTGCCAAACGGTTCTCGCCCGCCGAGGAGCGAACCGAGCGAGTGCGACCGAGGCACCGCCATCGCCGGTCTATTCGCGCAGCTCGAAAACCGACCTCCGCACGTTGCAGAAGAGACAGGAGAAAAAGGGGCAGGGAACTCGCGGTCGCGCCCGGCAGGCGGCGCGCTGTCTTCAATTTGACAACGATTCGAGATCAAGAACCCGCAGAATCAGCCGTGGCAAGGGCTGGCACAGATTTTGCAGGCTGTAGAGCCGCCCAGAATCATCTCTTTTCGGACGGCTGAGGAGATGGGCAGGGATCTGAACGGCCACATTGACGCGACTGTGGCGTGGAGGACTTGCCATGAACGCGCGACGAGAGCTTGGCGTATTGTTGGCGGTTTTGGCTGCGGGCCTGCCTTGTTCGGCGGCCGCGCAGAACCTGAGGGCGGAGTGGAGGTTTGAGCGAGGCAACACCCTTACCAGCATGGGAAGAGTGCATGGCGCCGTTCACGCCTACACACAAGCGATTCAGTACGATCCAACCTTCACCGAGGCGTATCGCCAACGGGGCAATGTGCTTTCCGGCGTAGGCCAACTCGATGGGGCCATCGCCGACTTCACCCAAGTCATTCGCCTGAGCCCGGACGATGCCGATGCGTATCGCAACCGGGGCATCGCCTATCTTCGGAAAGGGGACGCCGAGAGCGCCATCGCCGACCTCACCGAAGTGGTTCGGCTCAGTCCGCAATATGCTGAGGCGCGCTACGACCGAGGAACCGCCTTGGCGGAGATGGGCGAGCAGGACAAGGCGATTGCCGATTTTAGCGAGGCGATTCGGCTCAGTCCCGCCTACGCCGAGGCGTATTACAATCGCAGCGTCGCCTACGTTGCCAAGGGCAACTTCGATCGTGCCATCGCCGACCTTACCAGGACTCTGCAACTGAGTCCGCACAAATTCGCCGAGGCGGACTATTGCCTGAACCTCGTCTATTGTCAAAACGGGGACTTCGATCGCGCTATCGCCGGCTTCAGCAAAGCCCTCCGCTTCAACCCGATATACTCGCGAGGATACTACGGCCGGGGCATTGCATACGCAGGCAAACACGAGTTCAACAAGGCGATTGCGGATTTCACGCAAGCCCTGCGACTCAACCCGACGTGCAAGGACCCATATCTTGAGCGAGGCGACGCCTACGAGCAGCTAGGCAGGCACGATGAAGCCATTACAGACTACACGAAGCTGATCCAGGTCTACCCAAGATACGCCGAGGCGTATTATTCTCGAAGCGTTGCCTATAGAAAGAAGGGAGACCTGGCTAAGGCCGAGGCCGATCTCGCCAAGGCGAAGAAGCTCGGGCAACAGTAGTCGATAAGGTGGATTCGAGACCGCGAACAAAGCAGGCGGGACGCCTGCACCACAACAATCGGCGACGGGGACGCCTCCTGCACGAGCCACTTGTGGCAGGCGGCGGCGCAGAGGCGGCCCTGGTTGATGGCGTGAACGACCAAGGACGCGCCGCGAACGGTGTCGCTGGCGGCGAAGACGCCGGGGAGTGTGACGACATGCCATGTAGGCGTCGCTGTCACCCCTTGATCGCCCTGGCAAGTTTGACACCAAGGGTCTTGAGTTGCTCCGTGCCTTCGCCGTCAGGACGGCCTTGTACCAGAACTGGCTCGGCCACTTTCTTGAACTTGAATGTCGTCGCTACCGATTCGATGCTGGCAATTGCCTTTCCTCCGCCTCCGTGGGTCACGAAGGCGACGTAGGGTTTACCGGTCACTTCATCTTGTGTGGGATAGAAGCTGCGGTCCAAAAAATCCTTAATCGCGCCGCCCATGTAGCTGAAGGCATCGTAGGACCCGAGAGCAACTGCATCACACGATTGCAGATCCTTAGGCTCCGCTTGGCTGGCGGTTTTCAGCACCACCTCGGCCCCGGCCGAACGTGCGCCATCCGCCACTGCCTGGGCGGCAACTTCCGTGTTGCCGGAGAGGGAACAATAAACAACCAGAATCTTCGCCATGATAAACTCCTCCAACTCGACGGTCTCACGCCCCCGGCAAGGTGCCAGGAGGGTCCGCGAGTGCCTCAATGAGTTTTACCGGAGACTCCATCTCACGGCAAGCTCATGCGGTACCGACTGGTCAGGTAGCTGCCGGAAACTGGACAAGGCGCACGCGATCGGCACACCGGCACTGACCGTGACTCCGGCGTCCTGGACCGTGCGGACAGCGCGGACGTAGCGGTCGAGGTGGCCGGCCTTCCATCCGGTGGACTCGATCACGGCGAGATTGTCGCGCGAGAGGCTCTCCAGCCCAATGAGAACCTGATAACCTCCGTCTCGATGCTCACGTTGCCAGCCATCCAGCGGAGCACCAATCGTTCACGTCTACCTCGACCATCGCCACGGCGACCTTCCGGTGGGGTCTTTTCAGCTAAGTTGTGGCCACGGCTTTCTCGCAGATTGCCTTCTTACCGGTGAAGTTCTGCCACCGCTCACATCGCATCCGTTACCGCCTTGAACGAGCCGCGGCCGCCCGAGCGGCCATCCAGTCATTGAGCGTCAGTGTAGGCGCGACGCTGCCAGTGCGAACGAGACGCACTCCAAGCATCGACGCCGCTACGTCGCTCATGTAGCTGGCGTCGAAGTAATGGTTGCTGTCGCTCTTGGACTTCCAGCCGCGTTTGAGCATTCCCTTGACGACTTCCTCGACTTCGATTTCCGCCGTCAGGTGTTTACTGTAGGAGAAGTGACTTTTCTGGTCTTGACTCAGCCGGCCGGCTCGATCGCTTGGCTCGCCCCATAGCAGCACGGTTCCCGCTTTGTTTGGGTCCGACATCCAGCGGTCGTGCTCCCATGATTTCCAAAAGTCGGTATCCATGCAGACGAGCCACGTGCCACCCGGCCGCCTCGATAGAAACCAGCGGTCGCCCTTCTTTTTGTCGGCCGTATTGTGGACCGCTCCGGTAAAGCTCGTCTTGGCGCAGCCGTTGCTTTTTCCGAACCCCATCGCCGGCTTCCAGTCCAGCCCGATTTCCCGACAGGCTTCGTAAATCGCTTCCGTTCGCCAGCCGGCATCCACGAGCGTCAGGTCAACCTTGCGGACAACTCCGCCGGTGTCGATGTACGGCTCGCGTTCCATCATGTCCTTTCTGGCGAGAATGGCTTGCTTGATAGCGACATCGACCCCTTCGTCCGATCCGGGTGTTGTGCCATGCGAATCCTGAAAGCCGTAGTCGATTGTATAGGCGGTGCTCAGGCAGTTCTCGTTATCGAGCAGCCATGCCCTCACAACAAAATGCAGACCGGCTTTGCGAACGTCGATGGCCTGTGTGATCCAGGAGCAACCCGGCGGCACGACCTTCCGCGGGAATCCGCTAACCTGCGTCTGAATCCGATAGGCCGTGATACCTGACTCGATAGGGCCGGACTCGGCCGGCGGGTCGTTTTGCAGTTCCGATAATGCGGCGTGTTCACCGTTGTCGGCGACGAAATCGTAGTATCGTTGGATGGCCGAAACTTGAAGCTGACTGCCGTCCGGCAACGTGCGACCATCAAAACTAAATGGATTGGCCACCTGGGCGCCCGCGTCCATCGCTCCGCGGTGTTCCAGGTAAAACTGATGGGCCTTGCGACCGAACTCGTCCCCTTCCGACATCGCCTGCTGCCGAAGCGAGACGTACTCGTCCCACAGATCCATCCGCTCCGGCTTCTTATGGAGAAAAGCAAACCGTTTTCCCTTCCATGAGGGCTTGAGCTTGGCATCGGTGAATTGGGCCGAGGCACACGTCCGATTCTGAATCGTGGTGAGCATGACGCGCGACATCCGCCGGCCCTTGGGTGCTAGGCCGGCAATTGCCCGGTCGATACGGCGGATGAGCTTGGTTGCCTGTTCTTCGCTGAGGGCTGAGTTTTCGGTATCGGGATCGTCGATCACGGCCAGCGACGGACGCAACTTCCCCTTTTTCAGTCCACGCACGGCGGCGTCAAGGCCGCGGGTGGCAATGATGCTTCCCGCACAAACCGAACCGGGAACGCGCGGCATGGAAATCTCGTCGCCACTCCATTGGAAACGGGCGTTAGTAATCGGGAACTCGTCGCCGACAACCAGGCATGAATGAGCCCGGTTCGGCGTGCCGTCAACGTCGCGGGCCGGCACACAGACTTCGGGATAGTCGGCGAGCAGGCGATCGCTCCGCACGATGTACTCTTTGATGCTCCCGAGTGAATTAGTCGCATCATGGGCCGTGGCGGCGAACAGGACCGCAAAGGGAAGGGCGCCTTTGAGAATGTTTCGGATCGTGACGCACTCGGCAATCGTGGACTTCGCTTCTCCCCGTGGAGCCGCAATTGCTTGGTCGCCGGCATACACGGTGGCGTTCTCGATAGCCCGGATCATCTCGATATGATGATCCTGGAATGGATCGGTGAAGATGTCCGCGAAATACCAGCGGAGCCATTCGAGCGCGTCGGATTCCAATTGCTGCCGCCGCAGAGGGTCTTCGGGCTTGGGTATCCGCAGGGCCTTGCCGACTTCGAGGGCCTCCCGCTTGCGAATCCGGTCGCGTGCGCGAATCTCTTCGATCCCGCCGCGGGGACCGTCTCGGCCGGCGGACAGTCGCCGAGCTTGGTTGAGGAGGCTCTTTAGGCTCCGCTCTTGGTCGCGTAGCTGGGAGAATGTCGGGCTTGCGGGCATGGGCCAATAAAAAACGGGAGCGCACCCAGTAATTGGTAAAGGATGCGACTCCCACATGAGATTATAGCCGACAGGCGGATTTACGCAAGCGGTTTAGGAGCAAGCGGGATGTTTCCAGCCCCCGTCGCCGGGCTTGCCGACGGCTTCGGTGGCTCTTTGGAATCGGGGGTTTCGGTTCGGTGGGCGCCGCGGCCGACATCGGGGCGGAATAGCATAATTTGGCGACGAGAGGGACAGAAAAAGGACCGCACCCTGCCCTGACGAATCAGGGAGGCAAGGGCGGCGTCAAAGAGGTTCTTGTCGTGGTTAGTCATTGATCGGGGTGTCAAATGTGGCGTATGCCGATTGTCGCGCCGTGACTACTTTGTGGTTCCGGCGATATTCGGCGCCGTTAAGTTGCCGGAATTGTTGGCCGAGACGGAGTTCCTGGTGTTGAAACGAACGCTCGCCCCGCTCACGCTCGGAAACCTCCGCGTTGTAGGCGGCCAGCAATTCGGATTCGGACGCGGTGCCGCTCGCGAGGAGCGTGTCGAGGGTGTTTTCGGCCTTACGGAGCTTGCGGAGTGCTGGCGATTGGCTGTTCCGGTTTTGGTTGGCGGCCACAATATCCTCCTCGGTCCAGCCCTGCTGGCGGCGGTAGTAAGAGGGAGGCAGAATGCCGCCAGCGCGCTGGGCTTGGTAGCGTGCCCTGCGTTTTGCGCCAAGTTGGTTTCGGTACTCTTCCAAGGTCTTCCATTTTCGTTTCTGGGGGTCCATTGTCGGGCTTCATGTTTCGGGGTTTGTTTCCACCCTCACGGGGTGTGTCATTACCCTTATTCTTACATGTTGCCCGATCCCGTCAAGCAAAGTTAGTCGCCATAAGTCTTTATACCGTAATCAGTTACGGCCTCATTT
>CAWGNG010000053.1:0-13791 GCA_963823895.1 uncultured Planctomycetaceae bacterium | reverse complement strand
GGCGAAACACGGAAAACACCGCGGCAAAAGCCGCCGAGAAGCGTTCCGCAGACGCCGCCGCCAGCGGCCGCATCGGAAATCCCCGTCCCCGCAAGTTCGTCTAATGCAACGCCAAGCGTTCCCAAGCCCGAGCCACGCCACGGGGGGGAGGCTCTAACGGCCAAATATCGGCCCGAAACCTTGTCGGCAATCGTCGGCCAAAAGCCCATCGTCGAAGCCCTCCGAGCGTTTCTCAAGGCGCCGGCGTCAGGGGCCTTTATATTCGCCGGCGCTTCCGGCATTGGCAAAACGGCCACGGCAAGGGCTCTCGCAGCCGATCTTGGCTGTGACGGCGATTGGGGCGGCATTACCGAGATCCCATCCGGCACCCAGGACGGCAAAGCGGTCGAGGCGCTGTTGCGATCCCTCCGGTTGACTCCGCTTGGCGGCTCTGGCTGGAAAGTCGCCATCATCAACGAGGCCGACCGGATGACCGAGCAGGCCGAAGCGATGTGGCTCGATGGCCTGGAGCACCTTCCGCCCAAGTCGGTGGTGATCTTCACAACTAACAACCTCTCGAAGATGACTCCGCGGCTGATCCGCCGGTGCGAAGTCTACCAGTTCGATTCGACCAGCGAGGAGTTCCGGCAGGCGATGGAGCAATTCGTGCGGACCGTTTGGGGCTGGCAAACCGGCGAACCGCTGGCCGCGGTCCCCGAGGGGCTCGGCAAGTTCGAGCTCGTATCGGACGAATACTCGATCGGGCTCGCCCTCCAGCAGATCGCCCCCTACGTCCGAACGATGTCTGCTCTGCCGGCGAGTTTCTCGCCGCCAATCATCCGCGGCGGCTACAGCCAGGCCAAAGTTGCCCACGTGGCGCCCAAAGCGATTCCGAACCCGGCCCCGGGGAAACCTACGCCGCCGCGAGATGATGCCCAGCCGCTTCCGCATCGGTGTTTCTGCCGCGTCTGCCGCACATGGGCGAAGAAAGGGTCGCTGATGCGGCCGACCAGCGACGGGGGTTGGAAACATCCCGCTTGCGGCTAGAAACCGCTTGCGTAAATCTGTCTGGACCGCGCCAGTACCCAGCCGCCCGAGACAAGCGTTTACGAAACGCGCGGCCTGTTGTACGTCTCGGCGTCCCCTGCAAGGCCCTTTTTCGCATCAATTCTAGTTCCGACCTGCGCTCTGCCCCTCGCTTTTAACGGAACGTTCAGCCTGCGCACGTCGTTCACATCGACCGGAAAGGGTTGCGTGGCAAACATTCGGAAGAGGTGGGGCCTATCGGAAGCACCCCTTGTGATGGGCGGTCTCCTACCATCTATCAAACGGTTGTGTAGGACGGTCGTGAGATCGGATGCCGGAGAAGGGCTGGCTCGCGGTCAACAACGCCAAGCTTTTTGCGCCAGTGCTACAGCAGCTTTAGAGAAGCGGGGGGTACTTTCTTCCCGGCACGCTGTCTGGTAATCTAAATGCCATGCTTCCAGGGGGATACCCCGTCAGGTATATGTGCGGACTGGTGGGGCGGGCTTTTCGGGAGCGAGTGCCCATCTGGTCTTCATGCGTCTTTTCATTTTTCGGAACGATCTATGACAACCAGCACGATGGAACTGCTGCCGGGAACTGAAGTCCACGCCCGTGGACTGCGTTGGGAGGTTGTTTCTAGCCAGAGTCTCGGCCCCCAGACCCTGTTCCGGTTGCGCGGGCTGGAAAACGCCGTACTCGGACAAGAATTGGATGTCCTGCATCCTTTTGAGTTGATTGAGCCGATCCGTCACGACCTCCGGCCCGATCGTGCGGCGCCACTCGCAAACTGGTTGGTTTACCACCAAGCATTCCTGTTGGAGCAGGCACTCGGTCCGGATGCGCTCCTGGCCGTCCAGCCGGGACGCCTGCGCATCGAGCCCTACCAGCTCGTGCCCGTTTTGCGGGCGATCCGCATGAGCCGTGTGCGGCTTCTGCTGGCCGATGGCGTTGGCCTTGGAAAGACGTGCGAGACCGGCCTGGTGCTCACCGAACTCACCGCCCGGCGGCTGGTCCACCGCATCCTCATCGTCTCGCCCGCCGGGCCGTTGCTAGAGCAGTGGAAGGTCGAGATGTTGGAGCGGTTCGGCCTACGCATGGAGGTGATCGACCGGGCGAAGCTCGAAGAGATCCGCCGCAGCACGGAGCTTGGCTCGAACCCCTTCGACCACATCCCACTCGGCCTTGTATCCGTCGATTTCCTCAAGCAGGAGCGGGTGCTGGAACAGCTCGATCGGGCCAGTTACGACGCTGTGGTCATTGATGAAGCCCATCACTGCATGGACGTCAGCGGTGTGCAGGACCGCGAAGACTCGCTGCGCCGCCGGTTGGCGGAGGTCTTGGCTCGCCGCTGCGATTGCCTAATCCTGGCCACCGCCACCCCGCACGACGGCAACGACCGCTCCTTCGCCTCGCTGTGCGAGCTATTGGACCCATCGCTTGTGGACGGACGGGGCGCCCTGCGGGCTGAGCGTTACCGACCCTACGTCGTCCGTCGGCTGAAGAACCACATCGTCGATCCGGTGACCAAGCAGCCGCTTTTCAAGGAACGCATCGTCCTGCCGATCCCTGTGAAGCCCGATGCCAAGCGGCATCCCAGGTTCATCACCATGCAGAAGGGCCTCATGGAGTTGATCGCCCCCGAGCTTCGCCGGGCATTCCACAACAAGAGCTATGCCGATGTGTTGGCTTTCATCGCCCTGCTGAAACGGAGCGTTTCCACGGTCGAAGCCTGCAAATCTACGTTGATTGCGGTTTCCAACCGCTTCGAGGGCCTGTTGGCGGACAAGGTTGAGAGCGAGGAAAGTCGCCGACAACGCCGTCGCACCCTCCGCGAGTATCTGCGCAAACAGGAGCGATTCGGCACGGTCAGCACTGAGGAGGAACAGGAGCGAATGTCGCTAGAGGCTGAGGATCTGGCCCAGCAGTTGGTCCAACTCGAACGCGAGATTCGCCGCCAGGCCCGGCATACGGCCAATGTGTCCAGCATTGTGGATCGTTTGGAGGAACTGATTGAACTGGCGGGCGGTGCGCAGGCCCAGGATCCCAAGCTCCACCAACTCGTTACGGAGATCCAGGCCATACGGGCGGACGAGCCCAAGGCAAACGTCCTAATATACACGGAATACGTCGATAGCCAGCGGGCGGCCGTTCAGGCCCTAAAGGCCGTGCCCGGCATTGGCACCGTGCTGACCATGTTTGGCGATGACAGTGAGAAGGTCCGCCAGACCGTGACGCAGCGATTTCGCGAGCAGCAGGGGCTAATTCTCATCAGCACCGATGCAGCGGCCGAGGGCCTCAACTTGCATCAGCGCTGCCACTACCTGATCCACATGGAGTTGCCGTTCAACCCGAATCGGCTGGAGCAACGGAACGGCCGCATTGACCGCTACGGCCAGCAGCACAACCCCATCGTCCGCTACTTCTTTCTACGGGGGACGTTCGAGGACCGCATCTTGCTACGGCTCATCGCCAAGTACGAGCGGCAGCGGGCTCGGCTCACCTTTGTACCCAACACGCTTGGGCTGACGACCTCCACCGATGCTGCCCAGGCAAAGTTGCTGGCGGGCATAATGGACGAAGATACCAAGCTCTTCCGTGAAGAGCCGACACTGTTTGACTTTCAGGAGGGTGATGAGGCGGAAGGGGCGGATCCGGCCACCAAGGAGCTTCTGGAGGAGATCGACAAGAGCCTGAAGGGGTTTGAACAGGCGGCCCGCACCAACACTTGGTTGGGCGATGCAGGGTTGAACGCCGAAGAAAAACTGTTGGACGAGGCCAGCGAGGCCCGTGCGACAGGCGATCGTGTGAATGCCGTGGACCTGGCTTCATTCGTCTGCGATGCGGTGCAATTGGACGGCGGTCAGCTCGTCGGTAAGATCGGAGACGATCACTTTCAGCTCCGCCTGCCGTCGGCCTGGCGATTTGGGCTGGACGACCTGCCGGGCTACGACTCGGAAAAGGGCGTCGTCCGACTGACGACCAAGCTGGAAGTTGAGAACACTTGGCGACCATTATGCTGGCAGGGCATAAGGATTGGTTTCGTGTTGTAAGTCGTTCCTAGGTAATTGTTTCTGTAGCGACAACCGCTTCGTTCGCATTATACTCGCGTTGGCTTTGCACGGCCAGCCCTGCCCCGGATTTGCCCCGGAATTCTTGCCAAAAACGGACGTTTTGAATTGCGCTTCTATGGCCGCTCGCAAGCGGGAATCCTGAGTCGCTGGATTTGAACCAGCGACCTCTTGGTCCCGAATCTGGACCAACCCCAACCAGAAAATCGTATCTAAGGTCCGGCGATTTCGTGGTTTACGCCAAAGTGGCGAGGTCTTGCAAACCATTGCAAACCATGACGAAATCTAGCAAGATTTCGTGGTAAATCAAGGGGTTTCGTGGTAATTTCGTGGTACTGTTGCGAACTCTTGGCTCCGCACCAAGAGGTCGATCACCTTGAACCGATCTTGCGGCAGCCCCGGCACCGGTGTCGTGCCGCCTCCGTCTTCCTTGCCGTCGTTTTCCGGCCCTGCCTTCTTGGCGAGTTTGGACATCCCCTCAGTGGTAAGCGATCGGTCTGCTCATGATCGTCCATCCGGAGCGTAACGGGGGCGTGGCCTAGCAGCGAAAAGCCTGTTGAGAACTTCTTTCGCAAGAAAGCGTTCGGCTGATTCATACTGGCGACGAGTTACGTTGGAGTGTTCATCTCCAATCCCCTCCAGAGACAAGCCGCGAGACATCCCGCAGACGACGATAGGGCGGTGTCGAGAACCACATTTTTGACGGCTCTCCAACATCTTGAATTCCCGTATGGCGATCTCGGAATCGTATGACCCGGAAATCATCCGCGGCGTGGAGCGATGAGGTGGATGCCGGAAAAGGAAGGTATTTTGACGCGAGGTGCCGGCCCTCAAATCTGAGGGAATCGCCAACTCCAGGCATCTTCTGAAACGATGCGGACTTGCAGACACAGGTGTTTGGTATTACTGTGCGGACTATGCTAAGGTGATCTTTTTCGATCGTCGGCGTTCAGCGGCGCACCAGTTGTTTTGGAAGGGTGCCGGGATGAGCTTTCCTTAACTGGGTGAAGACTCGTTTTTCGCATCGCGGGAAGGCCGTTTCACTGTATTGAAGTGGCATGGCCAGAGCGAACAAACGCGACTACGGCGGCGCTATCGCCGACTACTCAGCCGCGATTTGGGAACCCAGTATCCCAACTGACGTGAAGGCGATGGCACTCTACAATCGGGCACTTGCGTATTCCACGATGCATGAGGACGCAAAGGCGGCCGAGGATCTTGCGGCGGTGCTGGAGATGCCGGGATTGCCCATAAACATCAAGAAGGAGGCCCAAGAACGGTGGGAGCGGATCCGGCGGCGCGACGAAAACACGGAAACCAAAGATAGGAGGGTATTCTGAAGGTCCGCCCGTGTTGTTTTGCCGCGGCAATAATGCAGCAGTCGCTCTGCTTCCATCATCCCTTATGCCGCACCGTGCGTCCGACGCGCTTCGTAGCGGGAAGCAGTCCCTTGCCTTTTCCCCCTTGCGGCGTACAATGACGGCGCTGGAAGAATCGCGGGTACTTGACCGCGAGACTTTCCAACAGAGTTGTCGGACGACTAGATGAAGAACAACCCGGCTATGCTGGGAGGTTCGTTGAAGAGTAGGCCGACGTGGTGGAGTACCTTCGGGTGTTCCACCACGTCGGCTTTTTTGTTTTCTTAGCCCAAAGGAAGGTGCCAAAATGTTGGAGAATCGTATCAAGCTCGCCCCCGAGACAGTGGCGTATGCTAACACGGAGACGCGCAAGCTCGTGGTGGAATTTGCCATCCCGGGCGCGCCCACGGATACCATTGACGTAAAGATCCTGAAAGACAGCATCCACCTGACAGCGCCGGCAAGAGACGTCGAGTATGTTGCGGCACTGGCTTTAGCTTGGCCGGTGAAACCTGACAAAGCCGAAGCGGTCTACGAGCACGGACTGCTCCGCATCGAGGTGCCCTTCAAAGATCCGATGGAGGATGCCGTGAAGGTCACCATCAAGACAGCTAGCGTGGAAACCAAGCCCGCAGTAATCGCAACTCAAGGGGCTCCGCCGGCGGTTGGGCACGGCAGAAGCAAGCCTCTGGCCGCCGAACCGGCCCTAGCACCCTGAACCACGCCACTGCATGAGTTGCCCTATGGCTCGGGATCGCCGATACGTCCCGCGGCGTTGATCTCTCGTCATGTCTTAGAAAATCGCGCGCGTGAGGAGAGAGCGATCCGAACCGACTGATGGCGCTGGGGCTGGATGTCGAGCCATGTCCAGGCGACCGTCGAAAACGGCTAGGTGACGATTATGGGTTTCCGCGGGGTTGAATCACGTGAAGCTGCCGTTTGCCCAGACTTTCTGGGTTGGCGTGGCGCTGCTGCCGATCGTGCCAGGATACGTGGCACTTGATGCCCTGCATTATCGCCGGCCGCTGTGGTTCTTTCGCTGGCGGATTCCACTGCCGCCGCTGCTAAATCGCCGCGTCAATGCTGGGCTGGAGCGAATGGTGGCTCAATAGCGAGCCGAAGAACGTCCCTAGCTGAAATACGGCCTGGCAGCCGGCGCCTTTGTCTACTTGGAACCGCTATTTCTTCTTCGTATCGCGGAGAATCGGCGACTCGGCGAGGGTAAAGAGAACGACCTCCTCGCCGGTTGTGGTGCTGATGTCGTGATGCAGGGTCAACACCTTGACGCCGGTGATCTCCTGGACCATCGCTTCCATGACCGGACGGGCCGTTTCGATCAGATGGGTCCGCACTTGCTTCAACAGATCCCGCCCCTTCTCGGCCGAAAGCGACTTCACCAGATGCTGTTCGGCTGCGGTCAACACGCCCTGAAGGCGGACCACGAGGAGATCGCCGAGCAGGTGGGCGTAAATGTCCTTGGGGCCTCGGCCCATGTAGTCTTGCTCGAAGCGACTCACTCCTTCACAAATGGCGGCTTCAATTTCTCCCTGGGTTTTCATAGCGACCCCTTCTACAGGAGGGATATTCAAGCGAAAGGCCTCGTTGGTTGACGAAACATGCGCCATCAGGTTCTCCACAGTGATCCAGGTAAGCAACAGGTAATAATAGTACCAAATGTGAAAGAAAGGCAAAAGTCCTATTGTATTCCGTACTGGGTGGCGTAGGATTGTAGTGACGGAAGAACCACGAACCATCTGCTCGCGGCTTTTCCAACGGAGTTGTCGGATGACTAGATGAAGGGCAACTCGGCCACGCCGAGGGGCTCGTTCGAGAGTAAGCCGACGTGGTGGAACACCTTCGGGTGTTCCGCCACGTCGGCTTTTTTTGTTCTTGGCGACGTAGGACGCTCACAATCAGAGCGGGAGGGAGTCCGATGAAAAAGCTCGATCCAAGTGTGGCACAACAGATTGCCCAGGCGGCCAGTGCCTTCGAGCAGCGGCGAACGGGCCACACACCGCAATCGGTAGCCGTGATCCTCAGTGAGAACACACTGGTGATCACGCTGCACGGTGCCTTGTCGCCGGCCGAGAAGGCGCTGGCAAAGAGTCCGGCCGGCGCCGCCCAGGTGCAGGAGTTTCATCGGCAGTTGTTCATCGACTCCGCCGACTCGCTGCGCGAGGAGATCAAGAGAATTACCGGGGTGGAAGTGCGCGAAGCAACCGCCGAAGTGGAAACGACTTCAGGCACGGTGGTGCAGGTCTTCACAACTGGCACGGTGGTCCAGGTGTACTTGCTCGCCAGCGGCGTGCCCTCGGGCAGTTGGAGCGGGGACGGATTTGGCGACGTAGCACAAAAAACGGAGGTTTTGCCATGTTAGTTCTATCGAGGAAGAATCGGGAGTCGGTTGTGATCGGCGGGGACGATGGGTTTCGACGCCTGTTTAAAGTCACGGTGCTCGATATCCGAGGCTCGCACGTGAGACTGGGCTTCGAGGTCGACGCCGACGTTCCCGTTCACCGTTCGGAGGTGTGGGAACGAATCCGCGCCGAGGCCAGTCAGGTCGCCTGACCGATTCGCCGGCCGTTGACAGTACAAAGGGGAACAAAATGTCAACCGCAATGTCAGTCGCCTATTTCTTCATCATTGAGCTTCCCGGCAACGTCTGCCTAATGGCACTGGACTTCCTGAGGAAGTCGTGGAACTCCCACTATCACTAGATATCAGAACTGCTACGCCTTTGGAATGGAGGAAATCAAATGAGAACCAGTGCAAGAGAAAAGTTGGTCCATGCACAACGCCAAGAACTCGAGGCGAAGAGGTCGGCAATTAGCAGGCTTAGAAAGGAGAAGAGGAAGGAAGAAGTCAGGGCCGAGGACATTGCGAAGGCAATCAAACGCAGTCCGGCAGGAAAGAAAGCCACAGAGGCCCTGAAGGCGAAGAGGGGGATCGCAAGGAAGCAAGAGCAAGCGAACTACCAGAAGACGCGATCCAGGGCCGGAGCGAGAATGGGCGGAAAACGAAAGCAGATCGAGGGAGAGCTACACAACAAGCGAGAGGTGTGAGGGTGACGTGTTAGGTCATTTCTGTAAAGGAGAACTACAATGCTAGGTACTATTCTGATTGTGCTGTTGGTTTTGATGCTTCTTGGTGCGGTAGGCACAGTGCCCATTTGGCCTCACAGTAGAAGCTGGGGCTACGGCCCGAGCGGTGGACTGGGATTGATCGTCGTGGTCCTGCTCGTCCTGATGCTCATGGGGCGCTTCTGATCGTCATAGGCCGGGAGAATGAAGGAGACACAACATGAAAACTCTATTCGCTGTGGTAGTTCTGCTCCTGATCGCCATCGCCGGCGTGGGTTTTTACCGGGGGTGGTTTCAGCTTTCGACGGATACCGCGAACCAGAAGCCGAACGCCACGATTTCTGTAGACAAAGACAAGATCCACGCGGATGAGCAAACGGCCAAGGACAAGGTGCAAGGCCTCGGGCAAGAGGCTAAGGCGAAAATCGGCGACAGGGCTAGTAAGGCCGAGGGACCGGAACGCCGACCCTGAGACGACGTTACGCAACTCAAGACACTGATCGCGGGCCATGTTGGCAACTCGCCAAGTCAGCCCGGCCGGTACGGGAAATGGAGGAGACAATGCTAAAGGGAACAATCAGCAAACTGAAGATCGTGGCTATTGCCGTTGTCGCCTTGCTCGTTATGGTCGTTGTCTTGCAGAACACGCAAGCCGTTGAAACAAAGCTGCTGTTCTTCAAGGTGACAATGCCTAACGCGGCCCTCCTGTTCGGAACGTTGATCATCGGTTTTGCGATTGGCGTGCTAACTGCGGGACACATCGTATCCAGTGCGAAGCGCGGGCCGCCGGATTAAGCGTCCGCCGGAATCCACCTGTTTTGTGAAGGAGAACTTGAGATGTTACGACTTGCTATCGCGTTTCTCGTGATCGCACTGATCGCTGCCTTCTTCGGCTTCGCCGGAGTGGCAGCCTTTTCCTGGGAAGGGGCGAAGGTGCTCTTCGTCGTCTTTATCATCCTCGCGGCGCTGTCCTTCCTGGGACACGGGCTGAGAAGACGGCACTTCTGGGAGTAACGAGAGAGCGTCTATCGTCAGACGCCCTTCCATTTGGTTTAGAAACACATAGTCTCACGGATGGGTGTATATCTTGAACAACACAACTGTCGCTCAACAGTGGTCCAGTGGTTCAAGCACGATTCGAGTCCTGATGGCCGATCCCGACGAGTCGCTTCAGCCGTTGTATCGAGAGGGTCTCATGCAGGAGGGCTTTGAACTGGCCACGGCATCAAGCGGGCTAGAGTGCGTTGCTCGGCTGCGCGAGCGTGTACCGGACGTGCTCGTGCTCGAACCGCAGTTGCCCTGGGGCGGCGGCGAAGGGGTTCTCGCGATCATGGGCGAGGTTCCTCAGCTTGCCAGCGTTCCCGTAATGGTCCTTACCTCGTGCCGCGATTCTCGTCTCTTGGACGCTGTGGCACGGTTTCCGGTAAGCGACTATCAGCTCAAACCGCTGGCGCCTGATCGGTTGGCCGTAAGGCTCCGCACCATACTTGCTCATCCAAAACTGCGTTTCACCTTGGCTGAACAGAGTGGCCGCCTGGAATATTCGATCGCCAGGCGAACCGGCGACCGCATACGGGAACTACGCGTCGAGATTGTTGACGGTCGCGTCATTGTGCGCGGCCGCTCCGATTCGCATCACGTCAAGCAACTGGCGCTGGCCGCCGTGCTGGAAGCGTTTGAAGCCTCACAGACCCAGTCTGAAAAGGTCGAGATGGATATCGAAGTTGCACCGATCGATGGATGGCAAGCCCGGCGATGCGCTTTATCTGAAGGATATGAAACAACGAACAAAAACTACTCGAACGAACCTGCTGTCACAAACGAACTCGCTCTCACAAAGGAAAGCTAGTGCCGTTTCCATTCAATGAGTTTCTCGATCGAGTCATGCTGCCGGATGACGCCTATGTAGTTGCGGCCAGGGCGTAATTGCGATCGTTCTTTGGCCATTTCGCCAGCGAAGGTAGCTTTGGATGGCGGTTTGCTGATCTTCATGAGTGCGGTAGTCGGAGTTGTCCAGGGCGTACTTCTTCAGAGGTGTAAATTCGCACTCGATACGATTGAGCCACGAGGCACTGGTCGGAGTGAAATACAGGCGGACATTGTGGCTCTTGGCCCACGAGACTACTTCGGCCCGCAAATGTGTTGCGTAGTTGTCCATCACGATGTAGAGCCGCTCCTCCTGGCGGTAACGACGACGAATCCAACGGAAGAAGCTGAGGAAGTCTCTCCAGGTCTTCGTGCGGGTGAACCGTCCGTACAGCTTCCGCGTTTCCAGATCGTAGAGGGCGAAGCACTGGCGAACACCTCCAAAGCGATGGTATGTTGCCCGCAATCGTTCCACTCGTTTACTTCGCCCCGCCAGGCAGTGGCCGTGTCGTGGCTGGAGGTTCAAGGGACCGAATTCGTCCACACACAAGCGCCGACCGCCGCGCGGGCGTTCGGCGTAGAGTCTTCGGATCCGCCGATATTTCGGCCAAAACTCGGGGTCGGTCGATTCCTTCCAGGTCTTCGTCCGCCGCCAGCGGATCCCACAACGGCGAAGCAATTGTCGCAGCCACTCCAGGCTGATCTTGGCCAGGAGCCCTTGTTCGACCAAGTATTGGCGCAATTTGGCCAGAGACCATTGGGTCATTCCGATCAACTGTTTCGGAGGCGAGAGGGCAACCGCGGCAATCTGCTCGACGATGTCCGCGGTGAAGCTCCTCGGGCCGCTTGGGCCGTGAAAGTACGGATACCAGGCAATTCCTTCCGTCCCGCCTTTGTTGAACCGATGGATGATGATTCGCACCCATTGAGGCGTGTAACCAACTTGCTGGGCAATCTCCCGATTGCCCACATGCCCCGAGGAAAGAAGAATAACTCTGGCGCGACAACTGTTGACCAGGTTGGTTCGTTGCCGCTTCCAGTGACGAAGTTTGCGCCGCTCCGGCGGCGCAACTCGACGCACATGTACACTGTTCATGGGGAAGTCTCCGCATTGGGGTCACGTTTGCAACCATGTGGAGACTTCCCCTACTCATTTCATACCAAATGTCGCGACTTAAGTGCCAGCACTGCTAGCACTTGCTGTCGTTTCGCGCGAAAGTCATCTGCTGGAAACGGCACTAGTATGAACGTACGTTATGTCTACAAATGGTGCATGGTCGGCACACTGCTGGCCCTCGGTTACGGCTTCGGCTCGAACAGGACTCTGTTCGCACAACCAGCGCCGCCGGCCCCGGCGCCGGCGAATGCCGAGCAAGCACAGCCAGCCGTGACGAGTGCCGAGCAGGGGGTACAAGTGCTCACGCGCGGGCCAGTTCACGAGGCCTTTGCCGAAATCGTGACATTCGATCCCGAGCCGGGCATCGTCGTGCCGAAAGCGCCGCCAGCCGCCATCGAAGAAGTGCCGCCGGAACAACGACCGGAGGGCGCCAACGTCGCGTGGATTCCCGGCTACTGGGGTTGGGACGACGAGCGGAACGACTTCCTGTGGGTCAGCGGCATCTGGCGCGACCTCCCGCCTGGCCGCCAATGGGTACCCGGATATTGGGGCAAAACCACGCAAGGCTATCAGTGGACTTCCGGCTACTGGGCCGATGCCTCGGTGAGCGACGTGGCCTATTTGCCCGAGCCGCCTGCGACCGTCGAAGCCGGTCCCAACATCGCCGCGCCTTCGCCGGACGACACGTGGCTGCCAGGCTGCTGGGTTTGGCAGAATAGTCGCTACGCCTGGCGTCCCGGTTTCTGGGCGACTGCACAACCGAATTGGGATTGGATTCCCGCCCACTACGTCTGGGCTCCGCGTGGCTACGTCTTCGTCGATGGCTACTGGGATTACTCCATCGGCCGTCGCGGTATGCTGTTTGCGCCCGTGTATTTTAGTGCGGGCGTGTATGGGCGACGAGGCTTTTCCTACTCGCCGACGACCGTGATCAATCTGGCTGCGATGACCAGCCATCTCTTCTTGCGACCGCAGTATCAATCCTACTATTTCGGCGACTACTACGCCGCCAACTACCAGGCCGCAGGGTTCCACCCAGCGTATTCCTACAACGCTGGCCGTTTCGGCTACGATCCGATCTATGCTCACGAACATTGGCAGCATCGGCAGGACACTGGATGGGCACAGCGCCAGCAGGTGGCCTTCCAAAATCGCCGCGATCATGAGAATCTGCGACCACCGCGCACCTGGGCGGCCCAGGGATTGCAGAACGCGAGTGATGCTACTTCAAGAGTGGGACTCCCTAGGGTCGCCGCGCTTCTTGACGATGTGAGCAGGAGCAGGGACAGCCAACTGCGTTTCCAGCCGGTAGACCAGGCAGAGCGACAAAGGCTCGCTCGGCAGGCGCAAGATGTCGAACGATTTCGCCAACAGCGACAAAGGCTGGAAAACAACCCGGCGGGTGGTCCACCCGCAACGGGTACCTTCGCGCCGGCCAGGGTGACGCTTCCCAGGTCTCCGATTGCGGCGAAGCCAGGCGCTCAACTCGGCAGGAACTACGCTCCACCGAAGACATACGTGGTTCCGAAGCCGGATCCCCGTGTGGCTGCCAGGCCGCGAGTGAATCGAGTGGTGGAGCAGCCGAAGCAACACACGGTGAACCGGATGCCGCTCGACCAGCCGCGGACGCAGCCTCAACCGCGGGCAGAACGGCAGCCACCGCAGCCTCGGGGCAACGGGACGGCAGGATCGAAGCAGGACGAACACAAGGACAAAGGCGAGAAATAGGCGTCAGTTTTCGGGTTTTGGTTCCCACGCTCTGCACGGGAATCAGGGTGTACCCGATGACATTGCCAAAGGCTCGAATTGGGCGTCGCTTCCTTCCAAGTAAGGATTCACAAATGGAACACTCAAACATGTCCGAAAAAGAACTCCGTTGTCGCGATTCTTGAATCTCAAAACCAATCGGAAGACGCCGTTCGCGAGTTTCAGCAGAGCGGCTTCAACATGAAGACGCTTTCGATCGTCGGCAAGGATTACTACACGGACAAGCATGTCGTCGGCTATTACAACCTGATCTTCCACGGAACGCCGCAAAAAGCGGAGCGTGCCAAGGATCGTTTGGACAACACTAAAGCGACAGAAACGATGGTCCATGCTGAATCGGTCGCCGTCGGCGTGTAACGTCACAGTTTGATCGATACGGAGAGACTGCCGAGGCGTAAACAGGGCACTGGCAGCATTGGAACAGAGGGTGCTCTGATTTTTGTACAAGTAAGAGCGTACCGCCCCTTTGGGAAAGGTGGAAGCGATCATGAATGAAGCGAATGAAGCAGTCAGGGAGGCGGCGAGGGACT
>CAWGNG010000052.1:0-9580 GCA_963823895.1 uncultured Planctomycetaceae bacterium | reverse complement strand
CCCGTTTCACCTCTTCCAAGGCGACGCTGCCGATCTTCATGCCAGGGGCATGGTAGTGTCCCGGTATCCCAACGGCTTTCACGGCTCCGCGCTGCAAATGATGGCCTACTATGCGGAAGGCAGCGGAGGATTCTACATCGCCGCCAAAGACAACCGCGGCAGCGACAAGGACTTGAACTTCTTCAAAGCACCGGACAACAAGAGCCTGACCTGCGAGATAGCGCACATTCAGTGGGACGCACGCCCGGGCAAGAGCTTGGTTGTCGATTATCCCATCGTGATTGCCCCGCTGACACGAGGCACATGGCACGAAGCAGCCGAGCGATATCGGACTTGGGCAACGCGGCAACCCTGGTGCAAGCGCGGAACGCTGCGGCAGCGAATCGCCCGGGGCGATGCCTGTCGTTGGCTCTTGGAACAGATCGGCGCCGTGGGAATGTGGTGGCCGTTCCGCGGCGACGTGCAAGCAGACATTGCCCGCACGCGCCGGCTCTTCGCCGCACCGCTGCTGCACCTGGAGCTTTGGTGGCGTCACGGGCCGTCGCGGCAAGCCGCCCAGAGCGAGGGCGATCGGTTTGGCCCCTTCTATTTCCCATTTCTCGCTTTGAAGGGAAAGAGCACCTTCGAGGAGCACCGCGCGGATCAGATCTTCCCGCCGGCAACGCCGATCGCGAGCGATTGGGTCGCGCTATGTCCGGCCCAACCAGGATGGCGGAAAGTAGTATGCGAGTCGGCCGAGGACATGGTTGGCCTGCAACCTCTCCGCCATCATCAGATCCTGGGTGGATGAGAATCAGGCCGGCTGTGATGCCGACTGCCTCTACTATGACATTGGCCCCTGCGCCGGCGTTCCCACGCACTGTTATGCCGCGAACCACGTCCACGCGCCCGGGGCGGGCCGGGCGATCACCGAAGCGTATGTCTCGCTATTCGACGAAAGTCGCCGACGCGCATCACGGGCCAAAGGCGCGTACGTCCCGATCGGAACGGAATGCGTGAGCGAGCCGTTCGTCGGTTGTCTGGACCTGTATTACGCCCGCAACGCCGGTCTGAGCTTGGACATGGAAATCTCTCCCTATGTCAGGGGTTTGACGTGGCTGCCGGACGGCCGGATGGAAATCGTTCCGCTTTTCCCGTTTGTTTACCACGAGTACGGGCCGATCGCCGTGCAAGGGATCTACAGCGTGTATCCGTGGAATGCCCCCGCGGGAGACGATTTCTTCACCTGGGCCGAGGTGCGCACCGCTCTTTGGGGCGGCCTGATCGTCAGCTTTCCCGTTGCCGCCAGCCCTGCGCCGTCGGACAGTCGGGTTCGGTTCGTTCGCAGTCTCGTGGCGGCTCGGACTGCGTTCGCCCGCGATTTCTTGGCCTATGGTCGAATGCAACCGCCGCCTGACATTCGTTGCGGGACAATCGACATCGACCACGGCTTGGCCAACGACGGCTGGCTGCGCAAGATTCGCTTTGCCAAACGCAAGCCCGATTTGTCGGCGCGAGGGTGGCCTGCCAAGGAGCCGGCCCGCAATCAGGATCGCAGCGAAGAGCTTTCGGTCGAACAATGGGCCGCGGCCATGTTGGCGGTGCCAGCAACCCCAGCTCACAACCGATCCTTAAAAGTTCCCGCAGTGATTTGCCAAGCCTACACGCTGGGCGACGACCGGCTTGGCATCCTGCTGATTAACCTCCGCTCCGACTCCCAAGAATCGGTCCGCCTGCCGGTCGATCCGGTTTCCTACGGTCTGCCGGCAGGCTCCTATGAGCTTCGACAAGCGGGCGTTGCCGGACAACAACCGTTGCGTGTGTTTTACGATTCGTTCGAGATAGACCTTAAGCTCCCTCCGCGAACTGTTATGCTCGTCGAGGCGAGGAAATCACGATAGCAAGAACCGAATGGGGAGTTGTGAGATGAGAGCGTCGCGCACACTCTTCGTGGCTTCACGGTTGGCGATAGCCATGTGGATGGCGGTTGTCGCTGGGGGTCATGCCGCGGCTGGTTAGCGACGCGGTCGCCGTGGAAAATGTGCAAATGGCGACGGACGCCCACGACGCCGCCTAGTGTGCGATCGTGGCCGACGTGTCGGAAAGCCATTCAAGGCCATCGGAAGGCACAAGGAGCAATCGTGGTGGGCCGGTCTAAGTGAGAAAAGAGTCAACGTGCCGGAGATCAAGTTTCGCACCGCTGCCCCCGGTCGATACCCACTCAAAGGAGGGAAATCACGCTTGCAATTTGCGCCGGACTTGGCAACAATTCACCGCTGGGAGATACCCGCTTCGTCACGTCCACGATGACAAGTGGGAAGCCGTAGACGACGGCCTCGACACCCAGTTTGGCAGCCTCCTCCTCTTTGGCCTTGTCTTCCTGGGCCTGGGTCGTCCCGGCAAGGGATGCCGACGAGACGAAAAGAACGGTGAAAAGCAGGAACGAGGTCGGTTTTCTGTGGCCGTGCATAACCCTGTCCTATCATGGAGATATCGTGCTGACAAACGCCCGGCGAATTATGGCGGTCAGTTTATGGCGGGCAAGCTTCGTTGAGCGGTCGATGAGCCGCCAGTCCGCACCGGTGAGTTTGACAGTTTGCGTGTCCTTTTTGGCTTGATGCCGCCCGTGCCGAGTTCCAACCGGAGAGAAGACAGTTGCGGGGAAACCGGCTATGCTGGCCGCATCAACGCTTCCACTCAGGAGAGTCCATCATGAGCAAAGTCCGATGGTCATTCGTGTTGGCGTGCCTTGCCTCTCTCATCCCGGCAACGACCTTGGCCCAGCAGTCCAAACCCAAGGCAATGGTGGGGGCCTATTACTTCGACGGCTGGAGCGGCGGGGACCAACGAAATCCACATCACGAAGCTACTTGAAACCGAGTATGCCGACCGGAAGCCTGTTTGGGGCTGGAAGGACGACACCATCGAGATCATGCAGAAGCAGATCGACTATGGTGCCGACCACGGCATTGCCTTTTGGGCCTTCGACTGGTACTACCCGGAGGGCAAGACCAAGACGACACCGCTCAACAATGCCCTCGGCTTGTACCTCAAGGCTCCCAATTGCCAGCGATTGAAGTTCTGCCTGCTTGTGGCAAATCACGAAGGCTTCCGCATCGGGCCGAAGGACTGGGATACCTGTTGCGAGAAGTGGGTCGAACTTTTTCAGAAGCCGACGCATCTGCGATTGTGTGGCCAGCCGCTCTTGATCTTCTTCTCGCCAGATGAACTGCAAAAAGCCTTCGGCGGCGTAGATGGCGTCCGCAAGGCACTCGACTCGTTGCGAGATAAGGCAAAGAAGGCTGGCCTGCCGGGCGTATCCATCGCTGCCTGCACTGCCCCCGGAGGGCATCGCGGCGATCTCTCCCGTTCTGGCTACACGCTGCTGACCGGCTACAACTATTCTCTGGGCTGGCTCAACGGCGGTGGCGGGCAGCCATTCCGAAAACTGATCGACGGCAACCAACGGATTTTCGACCAGTTTGCCCAACAGACTCCGTTGCCTTACGTTCCCGTCATCACAGCCGGTTGGGATCGTCGGCCTTGGGAACAGGGACAGATGCCGCCCGAGAAGATGTCGATCTGGTATCCAGATCGCACGCCGAAGCTGGTTGAGGAATTCGTGCGGCTGGGCGTCCGCTGGATGGATAAGCATCCCAACAAAACCACGCCCCAGCGACTGCTGTTGATCTACGCCTGGAACGAGAATGGCGAAGGCGGATATTTGACGCCGACCAAGAAAGACGGCACCGAATACCTCAAGGCGGTGCAGCGGGCGATTGCGGGGGAACGGTGACGAATGTCCTTGCGGTTGGCGAGCCATCTCCAGCACCATGTTCAATTCATCGAGGAGAAGCGGAAGTTCTTGAAATGAGGCGAGAGCGAGGTAGATGGGGGCCGCCAAGATAGCCTTGCCTGAGCAGCCGCAGGTCACCACGCGGACGAGCTTGCTTGAGATAGCGATTTTCTTCTTGCGATTGGGAACGACGGCATTCGGTGGCCCTGCCGCCCAGATTGCCATCATGGAGGATGAGTTCGTTCGCCGTCGATACGCTCGCCGTGATCCTTGTCGGCGGGGCGGTGGCTGGCTTGTTGAGAGTTCGGACTCAGGAGCAAGGAAGGCGGTTTAAGCCGATCTTGGTCATGCTCGTCATCGCCGGTAGCATCCTTTCCTACAGTTACTTCGCCGCTCGGCTGGGGAACACCACCGAAGTGCGGGTTGGCACCCAGCCGCTCTTTCTCTATTTTCTCAAGATCGGCTCCGTGCTGTACGGGAGCGGCTATGTGCTGCTGGCCTTTTTGCAAGCCGATCTCGTCGTCCGTTGGCATTGGCTAACCACCGCACAACTATTGGACGCTACGGCGGTGGGGCAGGTCACTCCAGGCCCGGTGTTCACGACAGCCACGTTCATCGGCTACGTGCTTGGCGGGGTGCCTGGAGCAATTGTGGCAACGGCGGGAATCTTCCTGCTGTCTTTCGTCTTTGTTGCCATCAGTGGTCCGCTCATTCCACTTCTACGGAAGTCGCTTACTGCCGGGGCGTTCTTGGACGGCGTTACCGTGGCATCGTTGGCCCTTATGGGCGTTGTGACATGGCAACTCGGTCGTGCGGCAATGTGCGATGTCACAACGGTGCTGCTGACGATCCTAAGTGCGATCCTGCTCGTTCGTTTCCGTATCAACTCGGCGTGGTTGGTGCTTGGCGGGGCAGCAATTGGCTTCGTGGTGCAGGTCTTTCACGTCGGTGGATAGACCGACTACACCAACCCCGTTCCACCGCTGGCTTCGATGTACTGACCAGTCACCCATCGGGCGTCGTCCGAGGCCAGCCATGCCGCCACGTCAGCAATATCATCAGCTTCGCCAAGACGACCGAGGGCCGTATGGGCTGAAAGGTGCTGGACAACGTTCGGGTCTTGTCGTGCGTGGGCGGTGAAGTCCGTGACCGTCAGGCCAGGGCCGATGGCGTTGACGGTGATGCCACGCTTTCCCAATTCGGCGGCCAAGATCAGGGTGAAATGGTTGATGGCGGCTTTGCCCATTGAGTAGGCGGCCATTCGTGGGTAAGGGAAGCGGGAGAGTGCCGACGATAGGTTGATGATCCTGCCACCGTTCCGCAAGCGGCGAATGGCTTGTTGCGTGACGAAGAACGAACCCTTGACGTTTACATCCATGAGTTCATTGAAGACCTCCTCGGATGTAGTCTCAACTGTGCCCTCCCTGCCAATCCCTGCGTTATTGACCAGGATATCGAACTGATTGCTCCCCCGCCTCTTAGTCAATTCGGCGTCGAGCGACTGGAACAACTGACCGATCCTCGGCACGGAACCAACATCGCCTTGGAGGACAAAGGCTTCCCCGCCTGCCGCTTCGATCTCTTGGACGACAGCGGTGGCGGCGTCGGCGTTCTTCTGAAAATTGACGACCGCCAACACCCCATCCTTGGCCAATCGGACAGCGATGGCCCGACCAATCCCTCGACTGGCTCCAGTGATAACGGCGATCTTCTTCATGTCTTGGTCCCCTTGTCGTGTCGGTGTGTCAGTTCGTCAGGGAATTGTACGGAGTGGCGGCGATGCTGGAAAGGGAACCTCACCGGCTTGCCTGCTCCGCTTCTGCCGTAATAATTAAAAATAATGAACGTAGCGGCTTCTGCGGGGTAATTAGCGGCAGCCTATGACGCCCCCTTCCACTGGGATTTCACCATCCAATACAACCGATGCCGCAGCCCGGCGAACTCGAAGTCCCGCTCGTACCGAAACCCAAGTTTCTCCATTACCCGCTGTGAAACCAGATTGGTCGGCAACGTCCACGATGCAATTTCAGCGAAGCCCAGCCGATGGAAGCCGACATCCAGACTGGCCTGGCACATTTCTGTGGCGAATCCCTGGTTCCAATGGTCGGACATGACCGCATAGGCGAGGCCGACAACATCCTTGCCATCGATCTGGTAAATCTTCAGCCCGCCACGCCCGATGAACTGGCCGTCCGATTGGCGATGGAAGACCCAGAACCCGAAGCCGTGCTTCTGCCAGTGGTCAACGGCTTGCCGAATGTGCTCCCTGGTCTTCTCCTCCGAAAGCGGCTTGCCATCAGCGGAGAGGGTCTTCATCACCTCGGGATCGGTGTGGAGGCGATGGATGTCGATGAAGTCGGACAGCGAAAGCGGTTCGCCAACAAGGCGGGGAGTGGTGATGGTGGCGAGGGCATTGGTCATGGTGCTATTCTATCTGACGGTCGCTGGCTTTGGTACAATAGCGGCTGGGTTGGCCCAGGAAATCGTTGACGACATGCAAACGGCATTGGATCAGTTCAGCGTGTACGTGGAGGAGTTGAGGGGGTAGCCAAGGAGATGGAGGAAGTATCATGGCGAATACGGAATGTCGCTGTTGCATGAAACAGACGCCTACGATGGGACAGCGGAAATGTCCTGAATGCGGCTACACATTTCAGGGCAACGTGTGGTACGGGATTGCAGGCCATTGGAGAAAGAAGCATGAACAGGTCATGATCTACGAACAGTTCTGGACATCCCTCTGTGACGACCATCGAAGGGATCGAACTCTCCCATGATTCTCGCCGCTACCGCCGCCCCTCCCTCAACACCCTTGCCACGGCAGGGACGGGGGCAAGGGCAATTGGACGAAAAGGTGGCGACAGAATTTCTGGATTAGTTGAAGCGGTGGAAGCGACATGAGCATGGGAAGGAATGTGCGATGGCAAAAGAAGAGAAGAGACCACTAACCTTCTGGGACGCCATGACTAAAGCCAAACTGGAATACCTGAGAACGGCGACAGGAAGGCAAGAGAAAACACCTCACACTATCGATGACTCCGAATCAACCAACCCAAAGCCAGCAAGGTAGTAATGAGGTTGATTCCAGAACCACCCGAGGACTGATAAGGCAAGGCTGGGTGCGATGCGGTGGATGGTTTCTGGGAGTGTTGAGCGATGGGGCTGTCGTCAAATGGGATGAATAACCAAGCGAGCAATTGCCATGAACTGGAACTCTTCCACCCTTGAAAGCCTGCGGCGTGTCTTCACCGAGGGCTTCGTCGCCCGAGACATTGCCGAACCATTGGTCTCGTTCGATGCCTCCATTGCGGCGGCAGAAGTCTTAGCACTCGTGGAGAATCGCAATTTCGATGTTGTCGGTGTCCGCAAGGAAGGCACCGTAATCGGGTACGTTGAACGGACAGACCTCTGCGTGGCAACCTGCGGCGAGAATGTTCGGCCCATCAACGGGGCAACGATGATTTCAGAGACCGCCTCGATGGCAGACGTTGTTCTTGGCCTAGTCGATTCGCCGAGGCTCTTTGTCAAGTTCTTGGGGACGGTCGGCGGCATCATCACGATGAGCGATCTGCAGAAGCCTCCCGTTCGCATGTGGGCGTTTGGGATGATAACCTTGATAGAAATGCGGGTGAGTCGTCTGATCGAGTTGAAGTGCAAGGGAGACAGTTGGAAGCAGTATCTGTCCGAGAGCCGCCTACAAAAGGCTGAGGCTCTCATGGAGGAACGCCGACGACGGAATCAGGACATCGAACTGATCGACTGCCTACAAATCTCGGATAAGGGTCAGATCATCGCCAGGAACGAGGATATCCGCCGCATGACGAGGATGCAGTCCCGACGACAGGCCGAACAGACCATCAAGATGCTGGAAAGCCTGCGGAACAATCTGGCCCATTCCCAGGACATCATTTCGTGTGATTGGGAGACCATCGTTGTCCTGTGCAGGGACATGGAACGGGTCATTAGCGGAACTGAGGAGGTCCAACAAGCTCTGGGCTCAAGCAACGACGCCTATTCGAACAGTGTGTCTTGATCTACGATGGCGAACCTATGGCCACCAGCGCCGCCTACGATAAGGGCTACGATGCCTGTTGGGATGGCGTCGATGTCAGCGATAATCCGTATGACGAGGAAACCAAGGAACGCCGCTCTCGGGAAGAGGGATGGCGATCCGCACGGAAACACGATTACGATGAGAGCGAGAGGGCGGTCGTGTCAGGGATGTCTGGGAGGGTTCTGCGATGAAAAGCATTGGAACTCGGTTTTCGCTTGCGGTCGGCGGGCTTGCACTCATCTTCTCCGGTGTCATTCTATACCGGGCGTGGTCTACAACGAAGGCACACGCAGATGAGCTAGCATCCCGCCAAGCCGAATTGGCCCTGGAGTTTGACCTCGCCATCCGGCAATACGCTGGAGAGGCAATCCGCCCGGCGATGGAGAAGCGTGTTGGCAAGGACGAGTTCGTCATCGAAGCGATGTCTACTTCCTTCATTTCACGCAGCATTTTCGACAAGGTCCACAAGCAGTTCCCCGACTATGTCATCAAGTTCTCGTCCGACAATCCTCGCAACCCGGCGAACCTCGCCGGTCCAAAGGAAATGGAAGTCCTCCAGTATTTCCGAGACAATCCCCAAGAGAGTCGCTGGATCGGCAACCTCGCCATGAATGGCAGGGAATACTTTGCCCATCTGAGTGCGATGCGTATCGAGCAAAGCTGCCTGCGTTGTCACGGCAACCCCGGAGATTCCCCCAAATCCCTGTTGCAGCGTTATGGCGCCACGGGCGGGTTCCACCACAAAGTGGGCGACGTGGCGGGCATGGACGTGATCGCCATCCCGATGGACAACTTCAATGCGGCCCTTCGTGCAGATGCCACGAAGAACATCCTGGCTACGGCGGTCTGTTTGATCTTCCTGCTGGCGGCTATTCTGGTTGCCTTTCAATATATGGTGGCTCGGCGTCTGGCGGTAATCACCAAGCACTTTCAGAACGCCACACAATCTGGCGATGGGGCGGTCACGACAATTGCGGTCCAGGGGAATGACGAGATCAGTGTCCTGGCTCGGAGCTTCAACACCCTGGCAACCCGCCTTCAAGAATCGTACCATTCGCTGGAAGAAAGGGTGCAGCAGCGGACGGCAGAGGTGCGACGTGAACAAGAGACGCTCCAACACCTGCTCCGTTCGAGCGACCACGAACGGCAGCTAATCGCCTACGAGATTCACGATGGTTTGGCTCAGCAGCTTGCCGGTGCGATCATGCAGTTCGAGGGTCACGACTTTCTTAAAGAACAGAACCCTGACGAGGCGGCGGAGGCTTACGCCACTGCGGTAGCACTGGTTCGCCAAAGTCATGCGGAGACAAGGCGGCTTATCAGCGGTGTAAGACCGCCAATCTTGGATGAGGAAGGTGTGGTGGCTGCTATTGCCCATCTAATCGAAGACAGCCGAACAAGAAATGGGGTGGAAGTCGAATTCTTCAGGGAAGTGGAGTTCGACAGGTTGGTTCCTATTCTGGAGAACGCCATTTATCGTGTTGTCCAAGAGGGACTGACGAACGCACTGCGGCACAGTCAAAGCAAGAAGGTGCGGATTGAGTTGATCCAAGCCGGTAAGGAAGTCCAGATCGTGATTCAAGATTGGGGCATTGGCTTCGTCTCGGAGAAGAAGGAAGGGGGCGAAAGTTTCGGATTGAAGGGCATCCGAGAGCGGGCGAGACTACTCGGGGGATCGGCCACCATCGAAACTGTTATTGGCAGCGGCACACGGATTATTGTGAAACTGCCTGTGGTGTTGCGGGAAAGTA
>CAWGNG010000051.1:0-22331 GCA_963823895.1 uncultured Planctomycetaceae bacterium | reverse complement strand
TCCTTGCGGCAGCCGTGAAAAATCTTTGATCGCCGGGCGGTGGTGACGGCGACGGACGGTCGATGATCGGAGGGCGATGCCAGACGCGATGTGCCGCCACGGGATCGGCGACGAGAGGTACGAGGCGAGGTGTCACGACCGTGACGCCTCAATGTGGTTTCGCAGTGCCCCAAGTTCCTCGTCACAGATGAAGCCCACGCTGTCGGTTGCCGTCATTCCCTCGCACCATGCGATGATCTCGGCCGGCGGCAGGTCGCACTTCTTCAGGGCCTTGATGATCACCGCGAAACACTCCTCGATGTCTGCCGTCATCATTCCCTCGTCACTCATTTCCACCTGCTGGCTCCCTTGCTTCATCAAATCCAGCGAAAGCTCCATCGCCGGCCGCAACTGTCCCAGATCGACCAATCGGCTTAGGTTGCGTTTCACCGCTTCATAGGCCGCGTAGTCGTAGCTGAAATTGCGGTTGATGTCTCGTTCGTCGAAGTCGGTCGCGTCGGCGATGGCTTGCCGCGTCGCGGCAGCCAGTTCTTCGGCCGGGGCCTGCAACTCGAATCTGGCGTCGAGTTGGCGGAGAATCGTGCGGTCATCTTTCGCCAATTCCAGCAGAACGTCGATCAGGTCGCCTTTGCTGCGTTTCGCCAATGCCTTACGCAGCCTAGCCGCGGAATCTGCCGTCTTAACGGCTTTCTTCGGACGGTGTTTTGACATGTCGCGTTCCTTTGCTCTCCAGCGCGTCTCGATAGTTCCACGGCATCCAGTGCTCTGGATTGGCGGATAACTCGCCCGCATGCCGCTCAAGCTCAGTCAGGTAGTCGAACGGGTTCGCGCCGCACAGTTCGCAGGTGTGGATCAGGCTCATAAACAAATCCCCCACCTCCGCGCCGTGGCACGTCTTGTAGAACAAGGCGTTTTTGCGGTGCAGGATCGCCCGCTTTCACGCGCGTTCGCACACGTTGTTGTCCAGCGGCGCGCCGGCCACGCGGAGGAACAACGTCAGCCGCTCCCAGTGTTTCAACAGGTACGAAATCGCGCTGCCCAACGACGAGTTTGGCTCGACGCACCGTTGCTCGAATTGTCGGACAAGCCAGGCGTGAAGTTCTTCCATCACCGGGCCGCTCTCGGCCTGGTGGAAGAGCAATCGTTCCTGCGGCGACAGATTTCGCTCTCGGGCGATGCCGTCATTCTTGTAAATCACGGCGAGCGCTTCCAACACGTGCCGGCACTCCTCGGGAAAACGTTCCGCCACTTCCACGAACTGCCGCCGTCCGTGGGCCAGACAGTGGGCCACGATCGTCGCCAGCTCCCCAGGCAAATTCCGCGGCAAGGCATCACACATCTGAATCGGCGCGGCCAACGATTCGGCACGCTCGATCAGCACGTCCGCCAGATTCTCGCCCGCGTGTTGACGCCCGCTGAAAAACAGGGCGATCTTGCGGTCTTCCTTGCTGGAAACAACGCCCGAAGTGAACATGCCCTTGCGCTCGGCCGGCGGTTTCTTCGCCGAGCCCTCGGCTGAAGTGTCGGCAGCCTCTGCGGCGAAAGTCTCTTCCTTGGCTCGTGCGCCCATCAGCTCCAGAATCTTGACCGTCGTATCATCATTGAAAACCACCTCGCCTTGCGCCGCCTGGCGAATCAATTCCGCGAAAGCCGGCTCGATCTTCTCGGCCTTGGCGTGAACGATCTCCCATTGGGTCGAAGCCGGCAGCGGAATGCCCAAGCTTCCTTGTAGCTTCTCCTCGCGGTTGAAGGGCATCCCGGTTCCGTACTTCAGCAAGGCGATCATGCTGCCCGCCGTTGCATCATACTTTTCCGGGCCCACCTCGTCGGGCGACTGGGCCGTGAAGACGACGCCGCACAAGTTGCACCGCAACTTCTGCAGTTCGTAAATCTTGGCCTGAATCGGGGCCTGCCCCACCAATCGAACCAGCACGCCCGGCCGGCCCGTCTCGTAGACTGTGCCCTTGTCGCACTTCGGGCAGGCGTCACCCGGCTGGAGCGACTCGTGAGGCACCGCAACCTTCTCCGCCCCGGCGTAGGCGTCGGCCCCGTTGCGGCCGTGTCCTTTGGCAGGCGTTTTCGCCGCGTCTTCCGGCGCCAACACCACGGCAGTCGAAACGGCCGCAGATGCCGACCGCGGCGACGCCAAATCCTTGCCGCCGCCGATCACCGTCTTCGTTTTCTCGGTCCGCGAACCGAAAAGCAGCTTCCGCAAGCGAGCGATCGTGGTGTTCTTGTCGTCCACTAACTCGGCGATGGTGTCGTAGGCATCCACCACCGCCCTGAGGATCGCATAATCCTTCTCGTCGAGTTTTTTCTCGGCTTGCCGCAGAGCGTCTTCCAACTGGCTCATGTCGATCTCGATGGTCGAAAGCTTCGTTGGCATGATGATACCAGCAACGGAGGCCGACGAAAACCACTATGGCGTTCATTTCAAGCGGGCGCAGAATAACGCGCATCCGCAAAGCGTGGAAAGAGCGATTTGCCGCGATTTCGCGGGCACCGCCGCCAATCGCCGCGTCAATCCGCCGGCCCCACCGATCACCAAGCAGGCGCCGCTTGCGTCGCTTCCGGATTGCCCGCCGAAAGAAGAACCTGCAACTGATGGGCTGCCAGCGTTCTGGCCGCCGCATTCTTAGCCGACGGCCACCAGGAGAACTTGCCGCTCGACAACCGCTTGTGGCAAAGCCAATAACCTTGGCCGTCATAAACGAGTATCTTTACCGCCGTCGCCGCTCGATTGCGGAATACGAATACCCAGCCATTAAACGGATCATGCTTCAACACCTCCTTGCACAACCGGGCCAGACCGTCGATTCCGCGGCGAAAGTCGGCTGGCTCGATGGCCACCACTACCCGCATCTGAGGCGTGACCTGAATCATGGCGAGGGATTCCAGAAGCTCCGGCTCAGCGCCGCCAGATCGGGCGTCGGGACTCCTTTCAGATGGACCCGCATCTTTGCCCCGGCAGCGTCCTCTAACTCCACCGTGCATTCGCAACCGTTGCTGGCAGGGGCCAGTTCAAGAAACGTGGCCGCCGACTCGGCACCGAGAGGAAGAGGTGGTCGGCGTCGATAGGCATTCTTCGGCAGATCAACGGCGACCGTGGATTGCTGTTCGACACGCTTTTTCAGCGAGTAGTACTCCAGACGCA
The DNA here is from genome assembly GCA_963823895.1 of uncultured Planctomycetaceae bacterium. Classification (GTDB taxonomy): domain Bacteria; phylum Planctomycetota; class Planctomycetia; order Pirellulales; family Thermoguttaceae. Next base: position 19,177 of record CAWGNG010000051.1, on the reverse strand, counting down.
ATACCCTGGAAGTGCGATGGAGCCCATACCGGACAGCCGCTCTTGCTGCTGCGGTCCACAGCCCGTCCGGAATCCGTGAGCGCGCCTGATGCGTCGCCCGCCAACGCAGAAATCGACGCCGAAGTGCCTCCAGCCGGGCCGGAATGTCGCGAGTCTCTCTGCCATTCATTGGCTGTCCTCCGCAAAAGTCTCTGCTGACAGCCAACGATACCAAATGCTTCAAGACATTTCATACACGCTTGCCGCAAGGACACAGATTGTCGAGAGCGAGCTCCTGCGAATCTGCCGGGATGCTGTTGGCCGTGGCGCGGACTCTGAGTTGATCGAAGCCGTTAGGGTTGGAGAACCCGAGCACCGTGCTCACGTTCGTAGTAAGAGATCCCGTGGAAACCAAGGAATTTCCGGTGTACGTTTGCCATTCCAAGACGGCGTTCTTATCCCCCCACGGTAACCGACAATATCATTATCCTCTTGCTGTTTGAACTCAGTAAGCAACTCCGAGTCTTCTACAAAACACTCCCGACCCCTTTTCGACTCCCTTTCTGACGTTCCCTTTGTTCCCTTGCGGTGGCGTGGAGGATGCCAGATAATTGCGGCCATGAGAACCTCACGCACTGAAAAGACTATCGAGCGTTAGTCCAGGCTGGCGGCCTGGGCTCTACTACTGGCGATGGCCACCGTGATGGCCGATCAACGGGCACTTGCTGGGTCGTTCACTTGGAATGAACGCGACGGTGTTGTGTGGACTGGACCGCATGCCGTGGTGCATGTGGACCATGGCGAGGGACAGGCCCGCTTGCTGCTGCGATTCGGTGCGGACGGGCGGGACGTGCCGCTCGGCATTCCCGCCGTCATGCCGGGCGAGAAGGGCGGACTGAGTCTGGTCTACCGTGTGACGATGGTGGAAGGTGGTCAGCTCGAAGTCCGTCGCCGTTTTGAGGTCGGCGAGTTCGACGGTGGCCATGATCTCGTCGAGACGATGGAACTGCGGCCCGCACGGCCGATTCGCCAGGACGTCGAGGTGGTGCGCGAGAATAAGGGCCGGGTACTCGTGACCCGCGTTCACGCGCTGCCCAAACCGCTGACGATCGCCAAGTTCCGAGTGGTAGTCACGCGGGTAGTGCCCGCCGCCGGCGGCATCGCCCGCCTGCTCCAAGTCGAGGCCTGGGGCGCCCCGCCGGACGCCGGGAAGTGAATCAGAACAAAGGCGAACCAACGGCAGACGCGTTGGTGTCGGCTACATCAATCTCTCCTCAATTCGATCGTGCGTTCGACGTGGCCATCCGCCGGCAGTTCGATTGTGCCGGAGCGGCCTGACCATCCGTCGAGATGCAACACCACCTTGGTCGGCCGAATTCGCTGCTTGAGATCCATCTTGAGCGACGCCTGTTTGCCGTCCGAGGCTATGTCTAGCGCGAGCGAAATTGGGCCAAATTCCGTGAGCACGTCTTTGATCCTGGTGACCATGCCGGGCTGCGTCCACTGCGAAGGAAGTCCCTCAAAGAGGTGCAACTCTTGGCCGCGCTCCAAGACGAGCATGTACCGCACTTGCCGGATGAACTCTGCGGAGCCCCAGTTATGCGGCATGTCCCCGCGCACTTGAGTGCCCTGGCCGTGGAGCGATTGCTCTTCGCACCAGTTCAGCACGGGTGCTGCGTGGTTGGCGATCGCATAGAGCAGCGGGCCGGTTTTCTGTCCTTGACCGTTCCACAACGCGGCATTCGCCTGAAAGTGGCTGAAATATGGCCAAACGCCGTCGGCAGCCCAGCCGCTTCCCAGCGGGAGTCCTTCGATCTGCACCGCTTCGAGCATGGCGAGGCTCCCCTGCACCAGCGGGTCGTTTCGCGCGTAGAGCTTGCCCGGGAAAATGCTGTGCATGAATGCCCATTGCCCCTGCGGCGGAGGAACGCTGCCGTCGGAGCCCATTAGATTCGGCAAGTAGAGATTTCCGTGCTTGTCGCGGCGCTCGTCGCGAGCGATCGCCTTGCGGAAATAGCGGCTCATGTCCTCAAATTCCTTTTGCCACGCGGCAGCCTGTTCGTTCTTCCCCAGCAACTTCGCCCCGGTAATCGCGGCGCGAAGCCCCGCCATATTCCAAACGACGTTACTGTATTCAGCGCACGAACCGTCGGTGCCGCCGTCGCCGAATCCGTCGGGAATCAGCCCGTAGTTCAGGGCCTTGGGATTCTGCATCGCGCGCCGCCGAAGTTCCTGAATGAAACCGACCATTCCCTCGACGTGTTTCCAGCGCTTTTCCAGCCAAGCTGTGTTGTCGGTAAGTTCGGCATAGCGCACCAGATCCCAGGTCACCAGGCCATTTTCTTTCCAGAAATCGCGATAAAGCCAAAGGCGGCCATCGGCGCGCTGGAAGGCGAGAAAATAGTCGAGCGTATCGGAAGCATCCTTCGCCCGGCCGAGAAGAATTGCCACCTCACACATGAACGAGCCATCGGCACAGGAGATGTCGCGGTAGCCGGTCGGTCCCACCTGATACACCGGCACGCCGTTCTTATAGTCGCGGTTCTGGGCGATGCCGCGGAGGCTGGCCTCGATGAGGTTCTGAACGCCTTGGTCGGGGATTTGCAGACAATCGTAGGGCAGATCGAGTTGCTTCCAGTAGCGTTCCGCGCTTTTCCGCAAGGCGACGGCTTCTTCGGACCTGCGCGGCACTTCCGCAGGCAGCGCCTCGCGCCACAGGCTCATGGCCAGCACGCGGTCTTCGCCCGCTGCGAGGGATTTCGGCGAGAAATGCAGCGTAGCCTTGCCCTTTTCGACCTTCACATCCGCGAAGGGCTCCGTGCCCGTGACGGTCCACCGTCCGAAGGCGACATCCTTGCCGTGTGGCTTCGCCGCGTCCGGGCTCTCCACCATGAACTCGGGCGCGGTTGTGATGGCGGCCTTCCCCGCATTGTGCAAACGCACGAGCACCACATTCACCGAGGGCGAAAGGAGTTGCCGATCCGAGTTCGCACCGCCGGCTACGTGCGCCAGCGACGGAACACTGCTGCGGCCCTGCTGCAACTCGTTGAGGTTCAACGAAGGCTTGCCCTTGAATACCCAGAGCACGTTCAGCAGGCTATAGGGATCGTGGCAATCGTTGTCCGGCGTGATGTCCAAATCGATCATGCCGTCGCCATTTTCATCCCGCGCTTCCAGCGGAATCAGCGCCGGCACGTTCCGCCCGAATTCTTTGGCCAAGTCGAGCCGGCGGCGGTGCCTGGCCTCGATTTCGATATTCACGATGCGGTCGCCGGGCTTGTTGTTCGCCCCTTCGCAGAATCCGAGCACGACGGTGTAGACCTGATCCTTGTCGCTGCGGAACCGATAATGCACCGGCTCTTTGTAAACGGTGGCGGCGTCGCGGAAGGCGGGCTCGCACGGCAGGGTGGGCGAAGCCCAGTTGTTGATCGTCGATCGGTTGCCAATCCGCTGCACGAAAGGCGACTTCACCCGTGCGGCGTCGGCGGCGATGGGCGAAACGAACGCCTCCTCGCTGATTTCAAGATCGCCGGCGCGGCAATGCGTCAGCACGATGGGCACCCGCGGCGCCGCAAGCTCTTGACTTACCCATCCTGCGTTCGCGGCCGGCAACGGGATCAGCTTGATCGCATCTGCGTTGAACAGCGTCCCGTCTTTTCCGACAAGCGTTTTGACCGCGTCGCAGGGCATGCAAATCAGGCTCTGCCAGGTCGACGGCCGGTAGCGGAAATCGACTGTCAGCGGGTCGGCGATTCCCCAACGGGTCATCAGCGATATTGCCGAAATCGTCATCATCGCGATTCTAAACTGTATTGTTCTCATAGGGGGGCTCCAGGCGTAATGCTATTCAATTCCGGTTAGTTGATTCTATCCGATACGCACGAGAGTGACATCATAAACCGTTGCTTTGATGGGCCGCTCTCCAGGCGACCTCCCCGGATGAGACCGCAACGTCCTGGATTCCTCGCGCGCAACGATTGCCCGATACTCCCGGCCGGTGGCGTTACGTTGCAGATTATGCTGTTTCTGACCTCCGAGTCACAAAAACTTCACGTCTGCCAGTTCTTTGTACTCAGCTTTGTTTCACTGGCAATCTGTCCGACGACTTCCGGCTCAGCGTCGGTAACCCCGAATTTTCGGAATCTCGAAAAAAACCTGTTGACATCGTCGCCTTGTTGCGATAAATTACTTTGGGTAGCAAAGCTAACAACCTGGGAGGTGTGCCGTGGACGCCAATGAAGCCCAAGACCGAATGCAGGAAATCCAGCGGATTATGGAGCGGGCAACGCTCTTTACGCTCTTGCCCGGGGTGCCGGCAGTTGTCGGCGGACTGATGGTGCTGGCGGGCTGCGCGGTCAGTTATGCCATGTTCCGCTCGCTGGACTTTGCCGATTTACTCCACGTGTCGGTCAACAGCCAGATCGCCTTCTGCCTGATGTGGTTTGCCATCGGTGTGATCGGTGTAGTACTGGAGGTGGTTCTCACCACGCGCGCGGCTGCAAGGCAGCAGCTCGTGCCAGCCAACCGTCCAATGCGGGTAGCCGCGTTCTCGTTGACCCCCAGCGTGGTCGTGGCCATCGTCTTGACGGCAAAGTTCCTACTCCCCGTCGATCCAAGGGTTTGGGAAATGCTACGGACGTGGAACTTCAATGTCCCGCTGATGCCGAAGGCCGAGGAGATCCAGTACATCGTGCCCGTCTGGATGATGCTCTACGGCACGGGCGTCTACACGGCGGGCCTATTTTCAATCCGACCTCCTCGCATCCTCGGTTTGACGTTTATCGCCATGGGCATCTTCGCCTTGTTGTGCTTCCCGCAATACGGCGTTGTTGCTGCGGCGCTATCGTTTGGCGTGTTGCACATCGTTTTCGGGCTCTACATCCTCTACAAACAACGGCAAACGGTGGTCTGATGAACGAGCCGGTCAAACCCGACGACATCGACGCGGTCATCCACGAGCGCGTGCGCCTGTCGATTGTGGCGGCGCTGGCCGTATCGCCCCAACTGAGCTTCAATGAGTTGAAGTCGATGCTGGGATTGACGGATGGCAACCTCAGCGCCCACTCGCGGACACTCGATGAGGCGGGCTACATCGTTGTCGAAAAATCATTTCGCGGACGCCGCCCCTACACGGAGATGCGGCTGACGCCTAAGGGACGCAGGGCTTTTGAGCGCTACCTCAGAACGTTGCGGCAGATTGTCGACCGCGGAGACAAGGCAATGGACGACTCGTCGTGAGAATGACGCGGTGGGAGGTGTTTTTTTGACGGTATCCTTTGCAGTACAAAGTGCTTTGCAGGAGAAAATACCATGAAACGTCGACTCTTGCTGATCCTTGCCGCGGTTGTGCGTCCTGGCGACGAACACTTCCGGCTTATCAAGTACTCTCAGTTCCCGCCGCTGAGCCTGATGACGATAGCCGGACTGACTCCCGACGACTGGGATATCACCATCCGAGACGAACACGTCGAATCCTCCCAGATTGATGGCCACGTCGACCTGGTCGGAATCCAGACCTACATTTCATCGGCCGGCCGGGCCTACGAACTGGCCCAACACTGGCAACAGCGCGGTGCAAAGGTCGTACTCGGCGGACTGCATCCGACAAGCTTGCCCTACGAGGCCGCCGAACACGCCGATGCCGTGTGCATCGGTCCGGCCGAGACCGTTTGGAGCGAGATTCTCGACGACTTTGAGCATGGGCGCCTAAAGAAGTTCTATCGCGGCCGCTGCGAGGGCTCGGCTGCTCTGGTGCCGCTGCCGCGGCGCGATCTGATGAATCCGCGCGCCTATCTGCTGCGGCATACGATGGTCACGTCTCGCGGCTGTCCACACGCCTGCGATTTCTGCTACAAGAGCAGCTTCTGGGGGCCGACGTACTACGAGCCTCGTCCGATCGCGGAAATCGAGCGCGAACTGAGCCGTATCGACGACCATCTGGTCTTCTTTCTGGATGACAACCTGCTGGCGAACCGCCGCCATGCCCGAGCGCTTTTCGACGTGCTCCGCGGCTCGGGAATCGTATGGCAAGCGGCGGCGTCGCTCGACGTGGCCCGCGATCCCCATTACCTCGAAGAAGCCTATGAGGCGGGCTGCCGAAGCCTCTTTGTCGGCTTCGAGTCGCTCTCACCCGAGAATATGCGAGGCAATAACAAGTTGGTGAATGCCGCCACGAATTACGTCGAGGCGTGCCGCCGTTTTCACGAGGCCGGCATCATGATCAACGGCAGCTTCGTGTTCGGTTTCGATTGCGACGGCCCCGGCGTTTTCGAACGTACGCTGGAAATTGCCGTGGAGAACAAGATCCTCACGGCGTCCTTTCACATTTTGACGCCGCTGCCCGGCACACGACTGTTCGAACGTCTTGAGACCGAAGGCCGGATTCTGCACCGCAACTGGAGCCTTTACGATACCTATCATGCGGTCTTCCGCCCGCGCCGCATGACGCCAGAGCAACTGGAGGCTGGCTACAACCAAGCCAGGGGCCAGTTTGCGGCCTGGAATTCCATCCTTCACCGGTCGTTGGGGCTGCCGGGCGCCTTGAAGCGAATTGCCTACAACATAGCGTGGATGAAGGTCGATCCGCTTTGGGTGGCGATCATACGGGCCGGCTTGATGCCTTTTGCGACCCGAATGTTCGAGCGGGTTCTCCGGCTCAAAACCAAGTCCCCGAGCACAGAACATACCACGGCGCCTTGGCACGTCCGTGCGTTGTCGCGAGAACACTCAACCCAATGCCTCGTCCTTAACAATCACCCAGTCAGCCGCCCAGGCGGCAAAGGAGGTGTGTAATGCGAGTACCCAGAATTGCTCTCGGAAGGAAGATGCAAAACGTGACGCTGGCTTTCCGCCTTAGCGTATCGGGCGCGGTGATTGTGCTTTCGCTAATGTTGTTTATCTACCCGGCAGTCACCATTTGCATCGTCGTAACGGACTCCCAACTGAACCAGACCGGCCAGTGTCGGCTGGCGCCGATGTGGTTCGAGTCGGCCGCGGGCAGATTTCGGTCGTGGGCAACCACCTACCTGGACACGAACTACGCAAAGTCAGTCCGTGACGATGACATTCCCGCCACCGAATGGCCCATGTTTGGCGCAGTGTTCTTCCTGGTGACGGCCGAAGAACTTCAATCGCAAGGCAAGATCGACGCCACGCGGGGAACCATTCGCGAAGCTGTGGAGAAGGCTGCCGAGATTGTGGCCTCGCCGGCTACCGCCACCTGGGTGAAAACCAAGTGGGGAGACGGCTATCTGGAGAAAGAAAACGTGTTCTACCGGATGCTGCTGATCCTGGGGCTTTCGTCCTACGAGAAAATCACAGGCGGCACGCAGTATCACTCGATGATGTCTCGGCAGAGACTGGCGCTTGCGGACGAATTGGGCAAAGCCAAGCTGCACCTGCGAGATGACTATCCCGGCGAGTGCTATCCCGCCGACATGCTTTGGGCCGTGGCGGCGATTCAGCGCGCGGCGCGGCTCGATGGCGATTGCCACGATGAACTGGCCAAGAATCTGATGGCGGCATTCAACGGCCCGGTCAAAGCGGCAGAAGGCCTGCCCGCCTTTCAGGCGGAGTCGAGATCGGGTCGAATCATACAGGGGGCCCGCGGCTGCGCGAACTCAGGGATACTGCTGTTTGCTTCCGAACTGGACCCGGCGGTCGCCGGCTGCTGGTACGACGCCTACGAAAAGAACTTCTGGAAGGACACCGGCTGGATCGTCGGCTTCACGGAAATGCCGCTTCAATCGCAGGGCGACTTCATGGACGTCGATTCCGGTCCGGTGGTGTGCGGGATTGGCTCGGTCTCGTCGGCCTTTGGCATTGGCGCAGCGAAGACCGTCGGGCGGATCGACCATGCCGCTCCGCTGACCGCGGAGGTGGTAGCCGCCTCGTGGCCGACCCCCTTTGGCTTCTTGGTTCCCGGGTTAATGGGCCGTTTGGCGGTCAAGAGTTGGAGCCTGGGCGAAGTGGCGCTGCTGTTCTCGATGACCAGACCCACGTTGGCAGCCGATACAGTTCCGTTTGAAGGCCACACGCCGCCCGTCGTCTGGGTCCTCCTTGCCACCTACACCAGCGCAGGCGTGTTCTTCATTTGGTTCGAGATTCGCAGTGTTCGCGGCCTGATCCGACGGCACAAACAGAATCGCGTTTCCGAGAAGAGACTGGCGCATCCAAGCAATCATTCTTGACAAACGGCGGCAACCCACTATATTGAGGGAGGGGAAAAGGGGACAGATCCAATTTGCCGGAACGGCCCGGAGGGTGCTTCGCGCAAATTGGACCTGTCCCCTTTCTTCCAGGACATTGTTTACAAGAACAGAGCGGTATGAACCATATTCGTAACTTTTGCATTATCGCCCATATCGATCATGGCAAGTCGACCCTGGCCGATCGACTGATCCAGGCCTGCGGCGGCGTTTCGCAACGCGACTTTCGCGATCAACTGCTCGATGCAATGGATATCGAGCGGGAGCGGGGGATTACGATCAAGAGCAATTCGATCACGCTCACTTACCACGCCGCCGATGGTCAGGACTATCTGCTGAATCTCATCGACACGCCGGGGCACGTCGATTTTTCGCACGAAGTGCGGCGATCGCTCATGGCCTGTGAAGGGGCGTTGATCGTGATCGACGCATCGCAGGGAGTCGAGGCGCAGACGGTCGCCAACCTCTATCTGGCCCTGGACAATAATCTGACGCTGCTGCCGGTGATCAACAAAATCGATCTGCCGGCCGCCGACGTCGAGCGCATGCGCGAGGAGATCGACGCGGACTTGGGACTCGATCCGTTCGAGGCGATTCCCGTTTCCGCCAAAACCGGCCTCGGCGTCGAGGATGTGCTGGCGGGCATCGTCAACAAGTTGCCCGCTCCCAAGGGCGATCCCGACGCGCCGCTGAAGGTGCTGGTCTTCGACGCCCATTTCGATCGCTACCGCGGCGTGATTCTGCAATGCCGCGTCATGGAAGGCACGCTGAAACCGCGCGACGACATCCATTTCATGCACATGGGCTGCGATTATACCGTCGAGGAGTTGGGCTACAACCAGTTGAAACTCAATCCAAGAGAACAGCTCGGCGCCGGCGAGGTGGGCTACATCATCGCCGGAATCAAGAGCGTCCGCGATATCGAGATCGGCGATACGATCACGCACCTGGAGCGGCAAGCGACGGAACCGATTCCAGGCTATAAGAAAGCCAAACAGGTCGTCTTCTCCTCGATCTACCCGATGAACGCCGACGACTACAAAGACCTGAGCGCGGCCATGGACAAGCTGGCGATCAACGATGCGGCGCTGACCTATGAAAAAGACAGTTCGGCGGCCCTGGGTTTCGGATTTCGTTGCGGGTTTCTCGGCCTGCTGCACCTCGACGTGATCCAGGAGCGTTTGCAGCGGGAGTTTGACATCGGACTGGTCATCTCGGCCCCTTCGGTGAAGTACAAGGTGGCCTTGCGGGACGGCAAGACAATCGACGTCGATAATCCCAGCTACTGGCCCGATCCGATGAAGATCGTCTCGGTCGCCGAGCCTTATATCAAGGCGTCGATTCTGCGCCGAGGAGTACGTCGGCTCGGTCATGGAGCTATGCCGGGAACATCGTTCGGAGAGCCAGGCGATGAATTATCTCGCCGTGGGCCGGGTCGAAGTCGTCAGCGAGATGCCGCTGGCCGAGGTGCTCTTCGATTTCTACGGCAAACTGAAGACGGTCACCCGCGGCTACGGCTCGTTCGACTACCTGCCGATCGAATATCGCGAGACCGACATCGTGAAGGTCGATATTCTGGTGAACGGCGAGCCGGTCGATACGCTTTCCTACCTGGTTCATCGCGACAAGGCTCGCTCGCGGGCGGTCCACTACTGCGAACAACTTGCCGAAGCGATTCCCCGCCACCAGTTCAAGATCCCGATCCAGGGCTGCATCGGCGGCAACATCATCGCCCGCTCGACGATCGCGCCTTACCGCAAAGACGTGACCGCGAAATGCTACGGCGGCGACGTGACCCGCAAGAACAAGTTGCTCGATAAGCAGAAGAAGGGCAAGGCGAAAATGAAGCAGATCGGGCAGGTGCAGATACCGCAAAAGGCGTTTATTTCGGTGCTCGCGGCGGATAGGAAGTAGGGATCGTTGTGTGCCATGAGTAATCGCGAAAGATTACCCTCCTCGGAGATTGTTCTCGTCACACCGTGCGACGTCGCAGTTCCTACTGAAGCGGTCCAATCGCTCCAAGAAATCGCGAAACTCGCGGAGGGATTCTTCGCGAAATGGTTGAGCCACTGGGATTATCCGCCGCAGCGGCAGGAGATCTTCAGTCGAGGAGCAGAGGGACTCATCCTCGTCCGTACTGCATCAGGCGCAAAGTCCGTATCGAGCGGCGCGTATGACAGTTCGGAGGCTCTCAAGATGAGCTGGCCGCAGAAGGACATCGTCAAGGAATTGGTACGTACCTATTCGATTCCTCAAAATGGCAATTACTTCTGGATGTTCATCTGGTTGGGGCGTGATCGGACATTTAAGGGTTGGAATGGTTCGGGAGGGCCGAGGACCTGGGGTCACTGCATTGTCCCATATCGGGAAGCCGGACGTTTCCCATGTCCAAAGACACACGTCCATGAATTTGGCCACGCCCTCGGCTTGCCGCACATCGGGCCGCGCAGAGCGGACAGCGGGCTCTGCAGCCTAATGGGACCGAACGACGAGGGTTACCGGAGGAGAATGGGATGCGATTATGATGACTTCTGTTTGACTCCCGCCGAAGCGGCGATGCTATGGAAGCATCCCGTGTTCTCTGGGACGACTAAGGATCGCCATAGGTTTCCACGTCAGTTGGCGCTATCCAATTACCGCGCGGAGTTCGATGGCGGTGCGGAAGCCATAGCGGTAACGGGCACGCTTCACGCAGACCTCCGTTGCCACAGCGTGGTGGTCGTTGATGATGCAAAGGGTGTCGGCGAGTACTGGCGAAAGGGCTACGCCAGCAAAGTCGGCGAAGACGGAGCGTTCAATGTGCGCATAAGCGAACCGACGAAGGGCTGTGGAAGGATCATGATCTTGCCCTGCTTCGAAAACGGCGTCAATACGGGTGACAGAGAACACCACGGGTTGTGCAGTGCCATCAGCAAGCGTTATCATTGGGCCGGTGGCACGTATCGATTCCAGGAGTAGTTAGGTAGGCACGAAAGGCCATGGAAAGGCGCATCACTGAAATCCAAATATCAGCGATGCCCCTTCTTGCCGCGTAACCGCGGCGCAGTCGCAAATCGCCGCCGAAGCGGGTAAGGAGCGACTAAAAGAACAATAGAAAGAGACATTCACAATGACGAAGGAAACGCGACCTATCGGGTCATTTGTTGTCGTTGATGGACAGGGGAATAAATACCCAACCGACGTACAACAGGAGTTTTGGATGACGGCCCAAGGCACAACTCCCGGTCTAAAAATCGCTACGACTTCAACGGGCGAGCAGGTTGTGCCACTTGGGCCGCGCAAGCCAGACGGCTCGCGCCAGTACAAGTTAGTTTCTCTTACCTCCGGCAAGATTACGCGCGTTACCTCCGATGACCCAAATCAGTCTTGCTTCGACCCGTGAAGAAACTCGAAGGCCGCTTCCCTTGATGTGGTAGGCGGGCAAATGGGGTCGGCAAATGGGGTCGGGAGTCTTTCCCATTTTTTCCGAATGGGCCAAAGACAAACTCGGATGCGAGTTTGGCTGTGCGGTGCGAGCATGGTTGTCATGCCCGTTCACGGGCATCTCCGCCGAAGGCGGTGGTAGGCCCGACGTTTTACGTCGGGTTGGGACGAGGGGAGGATGGTTGGAATGTCACGCCCATTTATGGGCGTCCTGCACGGCCGACAGGCAGGACGCCCGTAAACGGGCGTGACAGGGCGAAACGAGAAAATGGAACCTTCAACCCGTGCCGAAGCACGGGCCTAATACCGCCTGCGGCGGACAACGCCCATGAATGGGCGTGTGTAATAGCCCTTCGCTTGCCTCGTGACGCCCAGTTCCTGACGGGCAATATCGTCAGCGCCCGGAACTGTTTCGTCGAACAAAGTGGCCCAACCTATGAGCCTTGAATTTCGGCGGGAGCGGTGTTGCGGTCCTTGCGGCGGGAGCCGGCGTACATCTCGTACTTCAACAGCCGGCAATCGATGTCGGCGTTGAAGAAGGGGATTTTGCGGCTGGGCGTGAGGCGGATTTTCTTTGCCAGGTCGAGGTTGCCCGTGAAGACGTATCCGGTCGCGCCCTGGCACTTCTGCTTGAAAAAGTCGCCAATCCGCTGATAGACCTGCTCGAGCTGCGATATCTCTCCCATTCGCTTGCCGTATTCCGGGTTCATCACCACCACAAACGGCGGCGGCGGCAGGGGGGTGTCGGCGAAGTCGCAGACCGCGAACTCGATGAGGTGCTCGACTCCGGCGGTGGCGGCATTCCTCCTTGCAGCCTCGACCGCAGCCGGGTCGATGTCGGTGGCGATGATGCGCGGGCTCCGCTTCTTTTCCGCGGCGTTGATCGTCTCACGGCGGACCGCCTTCCACGCCGCGTCGTTGAAGCCCTTCAGGTGCATGAAGCCGTAGTTGGCCCGCAACAGGCCGGGCGCGCGGTTCTGGGCCAGCAGCGCCCCCTCGATGGCGAGCGTGCCGCTGCCGCACATCGGCGTCAGCAGGGGCAGCTCGCCACTGTAGCCGGTGGCCATGATCACGGCGGCGGCCAGCGTCTCCTGCATCGGCGCCTTGTGCGGGATGCGGCGATATCCGCGGTCGGCAAGCTTGTTGCCCGAGGTGTTCAGGTAGAGCCACGCGCGGTCGTCTTTCCAGTAGAGGTTGATGACGATGTTCGTCCGCTGCGGCCCGGAGTCAGGCCGGCGATGCTCCTTCCTCATGATGCGGTCGACGATGGCATCTTTGAGCTTCTGGTTGGGGAACATCGAGTTATTGATGGTCGGGTTGTCGACGTGCGAGACGATGGAAATATACTCCGTGGCCGGGATGATGTCCTCCCAGGGCAGCTTCGCCGTCGCGCGGTAGAGGGCCTCGGCATCGCGGCACTCGAACTCATCGAGCAGGTAGAGCACGGCGAAGGCCGTGTGCAGCCAGAGGTTCAGTCGCATCGAATCGGCAAGCGTGCCTTCGATCTCGATGCCGGTCTTGCGGACCAAGAGTGCATTGTGCCCGAGCGCCTCGATCTCCTTCTGCAGCCACTGCGACAGGCTCGGCGCACAGGTAATGAGCAAACGGCTTTTCTTCTGGAAATCCATTGTGCTATGATAGCGGCAGGGGGGCCAAAAGTCAAAGCTGCTCTCCCGCGGCGGACATATACAGTGATAGGTGTCGTGCGACCACAAGGCCGAGGTGACCGTGGTGTAACATGCACAGCTCTTCGCATCAGCCGATCGGGCTTTACGTACACGTGCCGTTTTGCGTGAGCAAGTGCGCGTATTGCGACTTTGCATCGTACGCGGGCCGCGAGGCGGATGTGCCGCGCTATGTGGATGCCGTGATCCGCGAGATAACACGGCGCGGCGCAGAAACGGGGCATCCGACGGCGGATACGATCTTCCTGGGCGGGGGCACGCCCTCGCTTCTGGACGAGGGCCAGGCAACACGCATCCTGGATGCGCTCGATGAAGCGTTCCCAATTCGAGACTGTCCCGGAATTGAAAAGCCCGAAAAAGGCTGTAGGAGGCGTCTCCAGACGCCGATAGCGGTGGGGCAATGCCGTCAATCGGCGACAGGAGTCGCCTCCTACAGGTTCAATGGCACGACTCTCTCAATTCCAGAGGGCGCCGAGATCACCTGCGAATGCAACCCGGGAACGCTCACGACGCCCTTTGCGCAGGCGCTGCGCAAAGCGGGCGTGAACCGGCTGTCGCTGGGGGCGCAGGCAAAGCAGACGAGGCTTTTGCGGCTCTTGGGCAGGATTCACGATTGGCAGCAGGTGATCGATTCCGTAGAAATCGCGCGTGAAGCCGGATTTGATAATATCAACCTGGACTTGATGCTCGGCCTGCCCGGCGGCGGAAAAGGGGACAGGCTCCTGTTGTGCGAAGCACCCGGAGGGCCGTTCCGGCAAAAGGTGCCTGTCCCCTTTTCCGCACCGCAAACCGCCACGGATCTGCGGGAAACGCTGGAGGCCGCGATTGCGCTCTCCCCCACGCATCTCTCCTGTTACAGTTTGATGGTCGAGGAAGGAACGCCGATCTGCCGCGACATCGCTGCCGGAAAGCTGGCTCTTCCGGATGAGGGAATTGATCGCGATATGTACGAGCTTGCGCGACAGACGCTCGCCGAGCACGGCTTTCAGCAATATGAGATCAGCAATTTTGCACGCGAAGGGTACGCCTGCCGGCATAACATCGGCTGCTGGACGCGCGTGCCGTACCTTGGCTTCGGCTGCGCGGCGCACAGCTTCTTCGGGGAATGCCGCACGATGAACCCGTCGAAGCTCGATGCGTACTTGGCTGGCGAAGAACCGAAGACGGAGCACATATCGAAGGAAAAAGCGCGGTTCGAGAGCATGATGCTCGGCCTGCGGATGACCTGCGGCGTCAAGGATGAGGATTTCACGCGGATGCACGGGATGAGGATCCGCGAGGCCTTCGCTGAAAAACTAGATAAACCGATCGGCGGCGGGCTACTCGAATGGCACGAAGGCGCTTTAAGACTTACGCGCCTCGGTATGGATCTGGAGAACAGCGTGCTTGTTGATCTCATGTGACACAAGCGTTCACGGAGCAGGAAGGGGACGGAGGAGGTTTTCGGAAGAGCATTTTCCTTTGCAGAGAAGATTATCGCCGAAAACCTCCTCCGTCCCCGTTGCTTCCGCCTGTTCTTGCCGCTGTTAAGACAGGCAGACTGTTGGTTGCGGTGTCAGGCCGTGGGCCTCGTTGACGATGGAGTTTCGGCCTCCGCGATCTCGACGTCAGAACATATTTCGGCACAAATCAAATCCGCTCGCCCCGACTCTACTTAGAAATCAGCCTTTCGCTGAAAACGTCGAAGGGCTTTCCCGCTGTGGGGCGAAGAGTTGCGTCATCAAGCCATCAGCGCAAACAGGGGACTCTGAGGATTTGGGACTTGCTTCCGCCGCCGAAATCTGAGGGGCTGGCAGCATCGGCATTGGCGTTTTCGCCGCTGAGGACACAACAACGGATATCTCATGCCTGGAGACGCACGTCCCGACGAAGGCCGACCAGAGAGGCAGGCGATTTGGTGCCGATCGACGATCCGCTGTTTGCGGTCGGCGACAATTGTCTGCTGAACGAATCGGTCGAGATCGCCGCTTGGTCTGGGCTGGATCTACTCAACTGGCGGCAAAGACGATCCGCGTAGCTGGCAAGAGCCAGTCGTCGGGCGACGATCGACGATGGAAATCGGGGAATCGGTTCATTGAGAATGGCATTCATGGTTGCTCCTCCAACAAGACGGGGCCTTCTTTCCCTTCGCGCCGCAGACAGATACTTACTTATCCGGGCCCAGCCCCTGTTTCCGACAAAAAAGGGCCAGGGTTCTTCCGAAATCAACCTTCCAGAGTTAGCGGCATGGTGGTTCTTTGGTGTCGTCAAAGGGCGCCTCCGGGCAATCCGAGAAGCAATCGCGCCTCCTGTCGAAAAAGGTCGATCGGATGGCGCAGCAAAGCCAGGAGAACTGCAAAGTCCCTCGTAGCACGGCCATCTTGGCCGTGAAACACGGGCAGGATGCCCGTGCTACGACCCAATTCTCCACTTTGCAGTCCTCCTGGCATCAAAGCAACATATCTTGACACCCCGTCGATCCCGGCTAGACTGAGCTACAGACGCGACTCGCGGCGCTGTTCGACGGGAACGATTCTCTTGGAACACCAGCCTTGGTTGGCGGGTCGGCCGTTCGATTCCTTGGTGGAGGGAGATCAGCGAACGAGTTGTTGGGTCTTCTTGCACGTGGAACATTGGGCTTGTGTCATAACCCTACCGAGTCGAGTAGCAAAGAATGGGGGGGGCTCAAAAATGCAAATCCGTACGATCTCGCGATTGATGATCCTGCTTGCGGCGATGTCCGCGGCGACTGTTGCGACGGCCAAGAATCCGCCCTTTCAGAAGATTCACGAGGGCAAGCACTGGACGTGGTATGCCCGCCAAGACCAGTTCAACAGCCACAAAGCCGACATCAGGGCCCTATACGACTATGCCGACAAGGCTTTTGACAAACTCTGCGAAGCATGGGGCCTCAAGCCTGCTCGCGACAAGTACACTCTGCTCGTGATGGACCGTCCCGGCGGCGGCTTCGCGACGGGAGACATCGGGGAAGTCCGAGCGATCACCGGCCGGCAAAGCCCAGGCATCGGCTGCTCCTATGACGCTTTCTTCGGCAGCGCAAACGGCATCAAAGGCTACTGGGCGCATATTCTCATCACGCACGAGATGGTCAACAATTTCACCGGTCAGACGGTGGGCGGCGGCTGGCCGGTGGACTGGTGGGCCAACCACCGCAGCCCTTTCCCATTGATGACCGCAGTCGAGATCGAATACTCGCTCGTGCCGAAGATGGCGGTGTTCCACGAAATGCAGGGCCGTGGGGATCCGCTGGTGAGGATGTTCATGCACCTCAAGGATCAGTATGGTTGGGCCATGTTCCGCAAGGCGTTTCGCGCGGCAATCGACGATGGGATCAACTGGGATGCGTTCGGCGGCAATCCGTCGCCGCTACGCACGGCCTATGTCGCCGCATACCTTCAGATCGGAGCGCCGGAAGACATCTCTGGCATTTTAGGGCCGCTGGTTCCCGGCTACGACGCCCAGGCCGTGAAGGACATTGTCGAGACTCGTTCCAAGTGGGTTGCGTTGCCGGAGGAGTCTTCGAGGCGACAGGAGTTGAAAAAGGCCTTTCTAAAAGGGGATTACAAGGCCGTTCTGAAATAGGAAGGTATCTTGACACTCGGTGGCGACCCACTTGAGTGATGGGGTGGCCACGCATTGCCGCACGGCGCTCCACTATTCCGGCCGTGAACTTCCGCGGTCCGATTCTCGGTCCGTCGCCCTTCTACCCCTCCTCTCCCGTCGCCCCCATTCCCCTGCCCTGCGTCGGCCGGTAAACTTAATTGGCTAGGTGTCGATCAATTGGCTTCTCGGCAGTCGAGGATTTTGTATGAAAAACGTCGTTACGCTCGTGCTCGGTGGCGGGCAGGGCACGCGGTTGTACCCGCTGACAAAATACCGCTCGAAACCGGCGGTTCCCGTTGCCGGAAAGTACCGCTTGATCGACATCCCGCTGTCGAACTGCATCAATAGCGGTCTGAATCGCTGCTACGTGCTGACGCAATTCAACTCGGTCAGCCTGCACCGGCACATCCGCTCGACCTACACCTTCGACCCCTTCGACGGCGGGTTCGTCGAGGTGCTGGCCGCGCAGCAGACGTTGGACAACGCCGATTGGTACCAGGGGACGGCCGACGCGGTGCGGCAGAACCTCCGCTACGTCCAACAGCCCGGCATCGAGTACGTGTTGATCCTCTCCGGCGACCAATTGTACCGCATGAACTACCAGGACATGCTGGTTTCGCACATCGCAGCGGCCGCCGACGTGACGATCGCTGCCGTGCCGGTACACAGCCGCGAGGCGGCCTCCTCCGGGATCATGCGGCTGGACGACACCGGCCGGGTGGTCGGATTCCTCGAAAAACCGAAGACCGAACACGAACTGAGCATGGTGCGGACCGATCCGGCTTGGATCGACGCCCGCGGCATCGTCAGCCGCGGCCGCGACTGCTTGGCCAACATGGGCATCTACCTGTTCAACCGCAACACGCTGATCGACGTGCTTGAGAAGACCGACTACCGCGACTTCGGCAAGGAGGTGTTTCCGGCGTCGATCCGCTCGCGGCACGTGCAGGTTCATCTGTTCGACGGCTACTGGGAAGACATCGGCACGATCAAGTCGTTCTACGAGGCGAACCTGGAGTTGGCCAGGCCCGACGCCCCGTTCGACCTGGCCTCGGCCGAGGCGCCGATCTATTCGCACGCCCGCTTCTTGCCGCCGACGCGGGTGGATGACGCCGTGGTTCGCGGCAGTCTGGTGGCAGACGGCTCGGTGATCGAGCCCGGGGCGGTGATCGAAAACAGCGTAATTGGTTCTGCGCTGCTGGATCGGCCGCAACGTCGTGATCCGCAATTCGATCTTGATGGGGGCCGATTTTTACGAGACCGCGGACGCCGTGGCCGCCCATCGGGTCAACGGCCATCCGCCCCTGGGTGTCGGCGAGGGGTCGCACATCGAGGGGGCGATTATCGACAAGAACGGCCGCATCGGCCGCAACGTCCGCGTCGTAAACGAGCAGGGCCTCGACTACGCCGAAGAGACCCCCAACGGCATGATTCGCGACGGCATCGTCGTCACGGCAAAGGGAACTACGCTGCCGGACGGATGGCGGATGTAATCCGTCGGTCTGCCGTACCCTTGAATGCTCGTCCCGGGTAAAATGCTCTATTGTTGCGTCCTGGATAAGGATTGGTTTATGCCCAAATATCAGGTAATGGTCATCCGCTGGCCGGAACGATGGCAGCCCGAGTGCGCCGACGACGTTCCTTTGGAACTGAACGGGCCGGTGGAGGTGCTGATCGAGTCGGACGATCTGTTCACGGCGTTGGATCGGGCGATCGAACACAACGAGAGCCCCGAAGCGCAACGCCGCGGCCGCTGGGCGGTCGTGATCGAGCCGGGGGGAACCGGCCGGGTTTGGCCCGCCGCCCGGCTCTGCACGCCCGTGGTCTACAAAGTCACCGCCATCTGGTGGCCCGACGGCTGGGAACCGAACTCGCCGTTGGACGTGCCAAATTGCGTCTGGAAGTCGCGCGAACAGGTCGGCGGCGAGTGGCTGGCGTATCCGCAGGCCGAAGCCACCGTGTTGGCGCTCAACCGGCAGTGCATGGATCATCCCGGCGCGTGCTGGCACGTGGTGGTGGCGATCGAGAACGAGCCGATTTCTCGCACGACTTCCCACGATCCCTCCGGCATCGAGACGACGGTCGAGGTCCGTCAGATGCACGTGATTCGGCCGGAGCAGGGGGGCCACGGCGAGTGTTCACATTGCCCCGCTCATGCCTTCCAGTGTGCCAAGGCCGATTGGTCGAGCCAGGTGCAGACGATGTCGGCCCGGCACAGCCGAGCCTTCGGACCGACAGCGATGTAGACGCGGTCCCCGCGCACCCCGCCTTCAGCGAACG
>CAWGNG010000050.1:0-11865 GCA_963823895.1 uncultured Planctomycetaceae bacterium | reverse complement strand
CAGCGTCACTACTTGGCGGCGGGGAGCGACCGAATGTAGAGGAGCAACATGCCGATTACGATCAAGATGGGTACGAGCGACCCAGCGAGCCATATTCTCCGATCGGTATATTCCTGCAAGGCATGATCCGCCTTGCCTTGGACCTCCACGGCAGCCTTTTCACCGTCGGCAAGGGCCGCCTGCACCGGTTTTACTGCGAAGGAGTGCAGGAGAGTGCGGGCGTTGGTTAGGGCGTTGACGGCGTTGCGGAGCTCGAATTTCGGCGCGCTAACCTCCATGCCAAGCCGTTCCGCTTTGGCAAGCGTCGTCTCGGCCGTGGCGATCCGCTGGTTTAGTTGATCCAGCCCCTGGCGGATTTCGCGCGCCGCATTGGCGCCGGCCAGGGTGGCGCCGTACTTGCCATTCTCGTGGCACTTCATGCAGACCGCGCCGTCGCGCATCCCAACCATCTTATCCGACGGTAGCTGAATATTGTGGCTATTGTGACAAGTGGCGCAACCGGGAAGACTCTTCTCCCCGAAGCGGTGTTTCATGCGGGTATCGGCGAACAGGTTGGCGATCTTCCCATGACAGGCGCCGCAGGCGTTGGCCACCGAGCCGACGGCGGGAGGCACGGCGCCGTGGTTGCCGTGGCAGTTGTTGCAAGTCGGCGCGCTCAGGTCGCCCTTGTCCATTAGGGCCCGGCCGTGTACGCTCGACCGCCACTCGGCATATTGTTCGTGGCCCAGGGGGCGTCCGTGGTATTGATAGCCGGTCATCACCTTGGCGTCCGCATGACATTTCGCGCACGTCTTGGCCACACGGGTATGATAGACGGGCGACTCCAAGTCGCTGACGGCCCGTATCCCCTGGTTGTTCGGATCTTCGGCCGATCCGTGGGGCTTGCCGTGGCAGGAGACGCACGTGGCCACCTTGGGGTCGCCCGTGGCTTTTAACGCCTTGCCGTGGCCGCTCGTCCAGTATTCGGCCAACTGATCGGATCGAGGCGACGCCTGGTAGTGTTTCATGTACTCGATGTTGGCATGGCAGTTGCCGCAAAACGCGGGGACATCGGCGGGCGATTTCACCGCTTTGAAGCCGGCGTCTTTCGAGTGCGCCGCGGCCACGTCCGGGTTGGTCGGATCGCCGCCGTGGCAATCCGTGCAGCGCAGCCCTTTCTGCCAGTGAACGTCGCCGGCGAAATTCTTCGCGGTAATGAAGTAGCGCTGTTGGCTCTTGTCCCAAACATCCCCGTTGCTGTGGCACTCGATGCAGTAGTTCTCTTGCGTCGGCGGCTGCGGCGATCCCGCTCTGTTCTGGCTCGCCAGCGCGAGCGCCGCCAGCGGCATGATCGACAGCAAAGTCGTCAGAAGCGTTTTCATGCAGAGACTCAATACAGGTAGCGGGAGAACCAGGCGTCGAGGCCGTCCGACAGGCCGCGGGCAGTCATGACAACAAAGAACGCGACGGCTGCGGCGGCCAGGAAATTCAACACCCGCCGCGGCAAGCGGCTTGACGCGCTGAAGTCCAGGAAAGGCACCAGCAGCACGATCAGTCCGCAAAAGCCAAAGAACAGCACGCCCGCCGTTTCGCCTTCCAGCCACTGTAGATTCCAGAGGTGGGCGGGCAGTTTCTTCAGCGCTTGGAACATGAAGAGAAAATACCACTCCGGCTTGATCCCCTCGGGGGCCGAGCCGAACGGATTGGCCTTCTGACCGAGTTCCCAGGGAAACAACGCCGCCAGCGCCGCCAGGATTCCCAGGGCCAAGTACCAGCCGACCATGTCGCGGAGCAGGAAATGGGGGACGAACGGCATCGACGGCGCCTTCTCGGGGCGGCCGTATCGTCTGACCGCGCACTCAGGGACGCTCATGCCGTGCTTTTGCACCAGATACAGGTGAATCCCGATCAGCGCGAAGGCAACCAGCGGGAGGATGATCACGTGCAGGGCGTAGAAGCGCGCGAGCGTGTCGCCGGTCACATCCTGGCCGCTGCGGGCCATCAGCAGCAGGTCTTGACCGACCAGCGGCACCACCCCGACGATCGCCGTGCCCACCCGCGTGGCGAAAAACGCCAGTTGATTCCAGGGAAGCAGATAGCCGCTGAATCCAAATGCCAGGAAGACGCCCAGCAGCGCCACCCCCGTCATCCAGGTAATCTCGCGCGGCCCGCGATATGCGCGCATGATGTACGTGGTCAAGACGTGTAGGAACAGCACGCCGATCAAGAGGTTGGCGCTCCAGACGTGGATCGAGCGAATGAGCCAGCCAAAATCAACTTCGGTCATGATCGCTCTCACGCTCTCGAACGCCTGGTCCGGAGAGGGCTTGTAGTACAGCGACAGGAGGATTCCCGTAGCCACCTGGATGCCGAACAGGAATAGAGCCATGCCGCCCAGAAAGTAGAAGACCGTCGTGCGGTGGATGGGAACGTGCTTCTTGGCGGCAAGCGCCATGGCGCTGTCGAGCCCGAGGCGCTCGAAAAAGAAGGCGACCACGCGCTGTTTCAGCGTCGGCTTTGCCGCGGAGCGATCAGGTAGTTCGGGAGACAAAGACCTTCTCCTGTCCGGGAGTTCCCCGCAGCGTCACCTTGTATTCTTCGAGGGGGCGCGGCGGCGGGCCGGAAACGTTGCGGCCGTTCAAGTTGTAGACGCCGTCGTGGCAATTGCAGAAGATGTCGGCCTTCGCCGCACGGAACTCGACCGTGCACTCCAAGTGCGTGCAGACGGCGCAAAAGGCCCTGACTTTCCCGTCCGGCGTGCGGATGACCAGACATGGTTTGCCGCCGAAGTTGAACGGCGGCGGCCAGCGCCCCTGCGCATCGGGTTTGAGTTCATTGACACGATACGGCGCCTCCGCCTCCAACGCGCCGGAATTCGTGGCCGCTCGCGGCCGAACGAAGCGGATTACGGGGTAGAGAATCGCCGCCAGCGTGGCGGCAATACTGACCTCCAGGCCGTGCAAGAGCCAGTTCCGCCTCGGGATGGGCCTAGGGGCATCAGCCATTATCAGCTCTCATATCGAGTCCAGACTGATCGCCAGCCGCCTACTGTTGTCGCGCGGCAGTGTAGCAGAATCGCCTACTCCTGTCAAAGCACCTTGACCACCATAATATAATGCTTCGATTGTGGATGGGTGTGGCCGTTGCCGCGCGGTGCAGCCCATTGCCACGCCAGTCTATGTGCGGACTTTGGCGTCAGGTGCGGATGTCCTCAACGCGATGGCCGCAATTGCCACCGAGTCGGTGCAGATTGGTTGTTGACAAATAGACTGTGCATGAGTAGGCTGGAAGGGCGGCTCGCGTGGCTTCGACCGCCTGGTCTTGCTGTGGCTCTATTCCCGAAAGAAGCTCGAATCTGCAAAGGAATTGACCTATGCGCCATCTTCGACGAACGGTTATCGCTGGAACGGGTATTGGCACTCTTGGGGTACTGTGTCTGCTGGTCAGCAGCGCCGTCCATTCGCAGCCGCCGGCGGAGAAGGAGGCGACCCCCAAGCCTGCGCCGCCGACCGGGCAGACCTACATCGGGGTCAAGCGCTGCTCATCCTGCCACTTCAAGCAATACATGACGTGGAAGAAGACCAAGCACGCCAAGGAGGCTTGGGAGAGCGTGCCGGAGAAATATCGGGCTTCCGCCGAGTGCCTGCCCTGCCATGCGACCGGCTACGGCGAGGCGACCGGTTTCAAGGATGTCGCCTCGACTCCGAACCTGGTCGGGACCACGTGCGAGGCTTGCCATGGACCGGGCAGCAAACATGAGGCCGCCTGCAAGCCGTTCCTGAACAAGAAGAAGCTCGACCCGGAGGAAGAGAAGATTGCGCGGGATTCGATCTACAAAGTCCTGCCACGGAACGTTTGTATCGCCTGCCATGCGAGCAAGGGACACAAAGAGCACCCGAAATACGACAAAGAGTAACCGCAGCGACCGTGGGCGACGTGGTCTGAACCGGCAAGCATGAGAACGCTCCTGCCCATCCTGGCGTTGTTGGTTCTGGCCACGGTTGGGATCGGCCAAGACGCCTGGAAATCTGCGAAGGGGGACGCGGCGAAACCCGCCGCCGCCAAGCCGGGTGCGCCATCGCCGGCCGCGAAAACGCCGGCCTTGCCGCCCAAGACCGGCTCGCACGTCAAGCCCGACGACAACGTCTGCATTCAGTGCCACCAGGAGCAGGACCCAAAGGATCCCGTCACCAAGCGGCTCTACATCGACCGCAAGGCGCTTGAGGAAGACGTCCACTGGAAGAACGGCGTCAACTGTAGCGACTGCCACGGCGGCGACTACAAGGCCACGGAAGTCAACGAGGCCCATGCCAAAGAGAGCGGCTTCCGCGGCGCGGCGGCGCGCGGAAGATGTGCGCCGTCTGCCACGAGCAGCAAGGGCTGGGACTGGTGATGGGCATCCACGCCCATGCGGGCGAGAAAGACGAGCAAGGCCGCGGCACGGTGCTCGACTGCCGCAAGTGTCACGGCGAGAACCAGCATCGAATCTTGCCGGCCAACGACAGCCGCGCGCCGGTCTTCGTCAACCATCAGATCGAGACCTGCGGCAAGTGTCACGAAGAGCAGCGGGACAGCTACGCCAATACCTCGCACGCTCACGGCCTGTACCAGTCGGGGCTCTTGGTCACGGCGACGTGCGCCAGTTGCCACGGCGCCCACGGCGTGTTTCTGGCGGGCGACGATCGCTCGACGCTGTACCGTGCCAACGTGGCGACCACCTGCGGCAAGTGCCATCGCTTCATCGCCGAACGGCTCGGCAAGAGCGTTCACGGCCAAGGCGGCGGGCCGGGCGGAATGGCGGCAAAGCCGGCGCAGGGCGGGAAGTCTCTGCGGCAGCCGAGTTGCACCTCCTGTCATCAAGGGCACGAGATCAGTCTGGCCGCCTCGGCGCGGTTTCGCCAAGGAATGCCCAATCTTTGCGGCAATTGCCATGCCGAGCTATCGAGCCGCTATGCCATGAGCATTCACGGCGAATTGACGGAGTTGGGCTATCAACCGGCCGCCAATTGCTTCGACTGCCACCGCGCGCACAGCATCGAGGCCGTGGCGAATCCGGCGTCGAGCGTTGCGGGCGATAACCGGCTGGCGACCTGCCGCAAGTGCCACCCCCGCGCCACGGCCAACTTCGTCCAATTCGACCCGCACGTCAACTACAACGATCGGAAGGACAATGCCGTCGTCTACTGGGTGTACCGGGCGCTGCTGACGTTGCTGCTGGCGACGTTCGGTTTCTTCGGGTTGCACGCCGTCTGCTGGTTTGTCCGCGGGATTGTTGACGTTTTCCGCAAAGGGCGGCCGAAGGGCCTGGTGCCCGGGGAAAAGGCCTATGTGCGGTTCGTGCCCGTGCACAGGCGGGCGCACGCCGTGTTGCTGCTCTCCTTCCTCGGTCTGGCGTTGACCGGCTTGCCGCTGAAATACAGCAACCATGATTGGGCGAAGGCGTCGGCGTCTTTCCTGGGCGGCTTTGCGGGCACCAGCTTCTGGCATCGCGTCTTCGCCCTGGTGACGTTCACGTGCTTCGGCATCTACATGGTGCGGCTGGCGCGGCAGTTCCTTGCCGGCCACCGCCGCGGACTGCCCTGGCTGCAAGTCGTCTTTGGTCCCGATTCACCGGTGCCAAACTGGCGCGACGTGAAGGACTTTTTCAAGATGCTCCGCTGGTTTATGGGCCTGGGGCGAAAACCGGGCTTCGAGCGCTGGGCCTATTGGGAGAAGTTCGACTTCTGGGGCGCCTGTGCCGACATCGTCATCATCGGTTCCACCGGCTTGATCCTGTGGTTCCCGGCTTTCTTCTGCCTCTTCTTGCCCGGGGTGGCGCTGAACGTCGCCAAGGTGATCCACTCGACGCAGGCGCTGTTGGCGACGGGATTCATCTTCGCCATCCACTTCTTCAATATCCATTTGCGGGCGGAGAAGTTCCCCGCCGACATGTCGCTGTTGATCGGGCTGGTGAGCGAAGAGGAGTTTCGCGAGGAGCGGCCCGACTACTTCGATCGCTTGCAGCGTCAGGGCGATCTCGAAGGCTTGCTGGCGACGGTGCCCTCCAGGCGGCGATTATGGCTGGTAAAGCTGGCCGGCTTCGCCGCTCTGGCCGTGGGATTGGCCTTGTTGCTCGGAATCGTCTTTGGTAGTCTCAGCGGCTGAGGCAGGTAACGCCGGATCCATTCATCATGAACAAACCCGGCCTGTTGGCGGCAAGATGCTGGGCGTGCCTGCGCAAGTCTGCGCCGCCGGCCTGGCGCAGACTGCGGTGGTTCCTCGTCCGCGCGGCCACGCTGCTGGGAGTGTTCTTGCTGCTGCTGGTGCTGATGATTGGCGCCGCAGGGTGGTACACCTCGCGATCGGAGTTCTGCAACTCCTGCCACATCATGGAGCCGTACTACAAGTCCTGGCAGCAATCGAAGCACAAGGACGTGGCCTGCATCGAGTGCCACTTCGCTCCCGGGGTCGGCAACAAGGTCCGCGGCAAGATGCTGGGGCTGGTGCAGTTGGCCAAGTACGTCACCAAGAGCGCGGGGCCGCGGCCGGCGGCCGAGGTGCCCGACGCCAGTTGCTTGCGATCGGGCTGCCACGAGACCCGCCTGCTCTCGGGCCGCGTCGAGTTTGAGGGGCTGCATTTCGATCACGCCCCGCACCTGGGCACGCTCCGCCGCGGCAAACAGTTGCGGTGCACGAGCTGCCATAGCCAGATCGTGCAGGGCGCACACATGCAGGTGACGAAGTCGACCTGTTTTCTCTGCCACTTCAAGGATCAACCGTTCAATCAAGGCTTGGCGGCTTGCACGCATTGCCATCAGATCCCCAAGAAGGAATACGATCTGGGCGGCGGCATCAAGTTTACCCACGCGCTGGCCTACAAGAAGGGGGTCGATTGCATCAATTGCCACGCCGACGTGATCCGCGGCACGGGCGAGGTGCCGCGCGAGCGCTGTCTGGTGTGCCACAACCGCGAAAACGATCTGGCGCGGATCAACGATCACGCCTTTATGCACGCCAAGCACGTGGCCGAACATGCCGTCAACTGCCTTAGTTGCCATCTGACCATCGAGCATTCCTTCGACAAGAAACGGCTCGTACACGCCGCCGGGGACTGCGCGGGCTGTCATCCCAGCCACCACCAAGAACAGATCAAGATGTTCGAGGGCCTGGACGGGAAGACGATCGTCGGCCACGCGGGCGGCATGATGGTGACCCGCGTGAACTGCCGTTCCTGCCACCGTACGAAAGAAGTCTCGCTTAGCGGCGCGGTGCTCTGGAAGGCTTCGGCCAGCGTGTGCACGATGTGCCATGAGGCGTCGGAGGTGGATCGGCTGCGGTCCTATCACGAAGCGATGCGCGCCGCGCTGCCGGAATTGGAATCGGCCATCCTCGCCGCTCGCAAGGCAATCGCGGCGGCCAAGCTCCGCGAGAATCGCACGGCGGCGATCACGAAGGAACTCGATCGCATCCAGTCCGACCTGGAGTTCCTCCGCAAAGGGAACGACATCCACAACATCCACTACGCCAGCAAGCTGATGCGGGCGCTGTTGGAACAAGTCGGCGGGCTTTGCCGTGAACTGAAAGTACCCGAACCCAAGGCCGTCTTGCCGCCGACGGACAAGCAGTGGCGGTAAATCCGGTTTAGAACAGCGCCGAGAATCCGCCTAGAATTCCCTGGGCCAAACCGCTCTGATAGCCGGGGGCCACGTTGTCGAAGTTGTACAACTCGTAGCGGCCGTAGACGACCATGCGCGGACGGACCTTCCAGTCGGCGCCGACGCGAATGCGCGTGGTTTCGTTGAGCACTTCGGAGTAGGAGCCCAGCGCCGGGGTGAGCGGCACTCCGCTGATCGCCGAGTTGTAGACCAGGTCGTGCCCCCGCGTCCATTCCACGTCTCCGGTAAGCGTTACCCGCTCGGTCAAAGCGTAGCGGGAGCCGAAGGTCACGACATGGGCCTGCCCGCCGTAGTTCCAGCGCGAGGTAATCGGCGGGGCAGCGGTCCCCGGGCCGGTGTAGCTGAGTTGATCGGCCACCGTGATGTCCTGCCCTATGAAGTTCGAGTAAACGGCGTAGCCGACCGACAGCGACCACCTGTTGCTGACGGCGTACCAGGTGTTGAAGGACATCGGGTAGTTTTCCTCGTCGAAATTGGCGTACTGCGTATGGTTGTCGCCGCGTTCAAAGCCTATGCAAGCGTTGCACATGAAGCAGTCGCAAGGAAACCAGTTGAAGCCCACTTCCACGACGTGGTCGTACACCGGCAGCAACGTGTCGAAAACGCCGCTGGCCACGCCAAGGGTATTCGAGCCGTTCAGGCCGACCAAAGGTTGCTGGGCGTCCTGAAACTTGTAATTGAGGTAGGTATCGAATTTGGCCGACCAGCGATAGGTTGGACCGATCTGGAAGCTGTTGGTGATCGTGTGCGACTGGTCGAGCACCGAGCCCGCTGGGACGTTTGGCTGAGTGCTCGTGGCCAGATTGTAGATCGCGTCGAGCCGATCGAGGTCGCAGTATTCATAGCCGCCGACGATCGCCAGCCCTCCCTGGGCGTAGCCGCCGCCCCAGGGCCGCCACGTGCCTCTCATGCCCACGGTGGACTTGTGATAGTCGATGGGCTCCCGGATCGCCTGCGACAGGGTGCTAGGGGGAGTCTCGGGGTTCAATTCCTCCAGCGCATTGATATTGGGGTTCTGCTCGTCTTCGTTGTAGATCGTGCCGTAAGTAGTCAGACTCACGTTTTCCAGCGAAGTGTTGGTCCATCGCATGTCCATGTCGTTGAACCAGCGGTTCATACCGATCTCTTCATTGACCGTGCTGCCGACCATCAAGTAGGCGTAGACCTTGTTCTCTTCCGAAATCAGGCCGCTGAGCTTCAGTTGATCCATCTGCGTGTAGCTGTCCGGAACGACGGCGTAGGCATAAGGATCCGGATTGGTGGACGCGTTGTAGTTCAGCTTTCCGACGCCGTTGTAGAACCGCGTCGTGGTCGAATCGGCGGAGGTGAAAGTCCGCATCGGGCGGGAGTACTCCAGGGTGATGGAATCGGTCAGGCGGGCCTCGATCACCGGCTTGACCTCGCTCGTGGTCCAGTCGATCTGCTGCGGCTGGCTGAGCACGTGGCATCTGCTGCCCGTGAAAGTGTTGATCGGAGGATGGTCGGGCGGGAGGGTCGCGGTTTGGCTGTAGCACATGCCGACGCCGTTGACTTGGCGGATTCCGTCCTTTTCCATTCCCCACACGTCGAGGCGGACCTTGAGGTTGTCGGAGATAACGCCTTTGAAGGACGCCTTGACTTCCTGGACCCGCACGGCGTAGTCTTGGCCGGCGCCAAGATCCTGCTCGATGAATTTTGGGTTCGTCGTGGAAGGACTCGCCTGCGAGTCGCTGGTCGGGGCTATATTGCTCAGCGGATCGTGATCGAGTTGGTGCGGAAAGCGATCGTAATCGACCTTGGCGCTCAGGCCCGGCTGGTAATAGTAAAGCTTGCCCACGGTGGTTTCCTGGTCGGTGCCCGTGGCCGTGACGCCGAGTGTTTTCGTGCCGTCGCTGGAGAACCCGTCCACGTCCCAAAACGGCGAAGAGTTCAGGTCTTGGTATTCGCCCACCTTCGCTGGCGAACCGCTATGCGACATCGCCCACCAACCGAACCGCGCGTCCCACTGCGAATCGCGTTCCGGCTGGCAGAGGAGCACCGGATCGCCGTTGGTGCGAGCCTGAATGTCTCCAAACACCTGATCGGCGGGGGCCTGGCCGGCAGGTGGAGGTCCTTGGCCGTCGGCGCCCCAACTCCACGCGGGAAGCAAAAGCAGCGCCATCACGGCGCAGATCGGGTGCGGCCGAGTCATAAGTTCCCCCCTATGACGGTCAACAGATTTTCTGGTCTGGGTCGAGGTTGGTTGGCTAGCGAGTAAAGAAAGCATCCCCGCGTTGGGAGATGCGATCTGTACCGTGGACTTGGGCGTGGCACTGAGTGCAATCAGTGTAAAGTGGCTGGGCAATGCCCTGAGGGCCGGAGCCGGTATTCAGCTTGAGCTGCAGGCTTACGCCTCCCGGCGGGTGCAGCCCGTTGTGGCCGGCGTGGCACCGCAAGCAGAGGAACGTCGCCGGCTGCCGCAGTAAGTTGTTGGTCACGGTTCCATGCGGCTCATGGCAAATTGTGCAGTTCTCTCGAACCGGTGGGTGTTCAATGGCAAACGGGCCCTGCTTCTCCGCGTGGCACTTGTAACACACAAGGTTGATGGTCGCCTCCTTGAGGTTGTTTTCATTTCCATACTGCCCGTGGGGATCGTGGCAGTCAGAGCAGACCATCTTGCCTTCCTTGATCGGGTGATGCGAAGGAAGCGAGTTCAGGCCGTAGATCTTCGGGTGGCACTTGTAGCACGCCTCCGGCTCCTGGACCGACATCATCAGGCGCTTGGGGCGAGTGATATTCGTATGACTGATGCTGACAAACTGCGGCACATTGGTACGCGGATGCGGATTGTGGCAGTCGGTGCAAGCCACGCCGTTATGCTCGTGGATCGAGGAATGCCAGGCCATCGTCGGCGCACCCGTGTGGCAACTGAGGCACAGGTCCTTCCTGCTGGATTCCAAGATCTGGCCGTGCGGATCGTGACAGGTCGTGCAGTTGAAGTGGTTGGAACCGCAAATCTGGTGTGGGCCGGCGATCCTCTGGAATTCCTGCATGTCGCCGTGACACTTGTAGCAGACCCCCGGCGCCACCGCGCCGAGATGCTGTGACGTCCCGCGGAGCGACGGAAGGTTCTTCGTCGGACGAACGTATGCTTGGCCGCCCGCGGTGTTGCCGCCGCTTGCAGCTTGGTATGTCACTTGGGTCACGGTCTCGATCGGCGGGAGCCGACGGACAACCGCGTCGCCTGGCTGGGCCACGGCCGTCTCACCCGGCTGCGTGGTCGCCGGCGTTCCGGGCGGGACATTGTAGTGCCCGCGATGACAATCGACGCAGGTGACCTTGCAGGCCGCGTGCTTCGAGCACCGCCAGCGGCTGCCCGCGGCGCAATTGTTCTCTTCGTGGCAACGCAGGCAGGCTTCCGCGCGCGCCAGCGGATCACCCGTCTTGAAACTGAAGATCAGCCCCGGTTCCCGGCCTTGTGTTTCCAGGTGGCGGCTAGCCGGCCCATGACAGCCTTCGCAGGAGTCGCCGCGGTGTACGTTTTCGGCAAACGACTTGGCATAAGCCCCGTGACAGTTCGCGCACAACTCGTTGTCGTTGACGTATTCGGCGCCGGCGATTGTGGGCAGCGTGCCCTTGACTTGCTGATAGGAAACTTGGGTGAAAAAGTTGTTCGGCCTCGGAAAGCCCGGATCGAGGTTGGGCTCGGTGCGGCGCGTCGATGCATGGGGCTTGGCAGGATACCGCCGCTACCAGCAGCGCGGCCAAGCCCAAAACCGCCAGGAGAGAGAGCCAGGAAGGGGCCGTCCCACGTTTTCCAGCGCCCACGGCATCACCTCCTTGCGACAGCGGGTAACGCGATTGCGGTTGGACGCCGGTCCAGCCCGAATCGCCAATCAGCATCCGCGTTCATCCATGAACTTCCTGGCAAGCCTCTGATCGCTTTCCCCACTGGGGAATGCGACCATTCCGCCTCGAAATCTCGGGCGTGTTATGATGAATGTGCTGTCGTGCTGTGCGTCTTGACGTGGGACAATTCATCATTCTTAACTTCGCCCTTCGGCGGACCCGAAAATCAGGCATTTGCCGACGAATCGTTGTCTTCCACACGATAAGATGGGCATTCTTGGGATGATTGCCGCATCATGCCGGTATTCTTGGCGCATTGATTCGCCCAGTCTTCCCATTTTACGCCCGCACACTGCTGTAATAAATACAATGCCACCTCGCTGACGAACGCTTGCGACGACAACGGGTGGCGAATCGGCGTTTA
>CAWGNG010000049.1:0-92080 GCA_963823895.1 uncultured Planctomycetaceae bacterium | reverse complement strand
GCGTAGCCGCCGCCCCAGGGCCGCCACGTGCCTCTCATGCCCACGGTGGACTTGTGATAGTCGATGGGCTCCCGGATCGCCTGCGACAGGGTGCTAGGGGGAGTCTCGGGGTTCAATTCCTCCAGCGCATTGATATTGGGGTTCTGCTCGTCTTCGTTGTAGATCGTGCCGTAAGTAGTCAGACTCACGTTTTCCAGCGAAGTGTTGGTCCATCGCATGTCCATGTCGTTGAACCAGCGGTTCATACCGATCTCTTCATTGACCGTGCTGCCGACCATCAAGTAGGCGTAGACCTTGTTCTCTTCCGAAATCAGGCCGCTGAGCTTCAGTTGATCCATCTGCGTGTAGCTGTCCGGAACGACGGCGTAGGCATAAGGATCCGGATTGGTGGACGCGTTGTAGTTCAGCTTTCCGACGCCGTTGTAGAACCGCGTCGTGGTCGAATCGGCGGAGGTGAAAGTCCGCATCGGGCGGGAGTACTCCAGGGTGATGGAATCGGTCAGGCGGGCCTCGATCACCGGCTTGACCTCGCTCGTGGTCCAGTCGATCTGCTGCGGCTGGCTGAGCACGTGGCATCTGCTGCCCGTGAAAGTGTTGATCGGAGGATGGTCGGGCGGGAGGGTCGCGGTTTGGCTGTAGCACATGCCGACGCCGTTGACTTGGCGGATTCCGTCCTTTTCCATTCCCCACACGTCGAGGCGGACCTTGAGGTTGTCGGAGATAACGCCTTTGAAGGACGCCTTGACTTCCTGGACCCGCACGGCGTAGTCTTGGCCGGCGCCAAGATCCTGCTCGATGAATTTTGGGTTCGTCGTGGAAGGACTCGCCTGCGAGTCGCTGGTCGGGGCTATATTGCTCAGCGGATCGTGATCGAGTTGGTGCGGAAAGCGATCGTAATCGACCTTGGCGCTCAGGCCCGGCTGGTAATAGTAAAGCTTGCCCACGGTGGTTTCCTGGTCGGTGCCCGTGGCCGTGACGCCGAGTGTTTTCGTGCCGTCGCTGGAGAACCCGTCCACGTCCCAAAACGGCGAAGAGTTCAGGTCTTGGTATTCGCCCACCTTCGCTGGCGAACCGCTATGCGACATCGCCCACCAACCGAACCGCGCGTCCCACTGCGAATCGCGTTCCGGCTGGCAGAGG
This sequence comes from uncultured Planctomycetaceae bacterium, assembly GCA_963823895.1. GTDB lineage: Bacteria > Planctomycetota > Planctomycetia > Pirellulales > Thermoguttaceae. The sequence continues at coordinate 90,940 of CAWGNG010000049.1, read as the reverse complement.
AGCACCGGATCGCCGTTGGTGCGAGCCTGAATGTCTCCAAACACCTGATCGGCGGGGGCCTGGCCGGCAGGTGGAGGTCCTTGGCCGTCGGCGCCCCAACTCCACGCGGGAAGCAAAAGCAGCGCCATCACGGCGCAGATCGGGTGCGGCCGAGTCATAAGTTCCCCCCTATGACGGTCAACAGATTTTCTGGTCTGGGTCGAGGTTGGTTGGCTAGCGAGTAAAGAAAGCATCCCCGCGTTGGGAGATGCGATCTGTACCGTGGACTTGGGCGTGGCACTGAGTGCAATCAGTGTAAAGTGGCTGGGCAATGCCCTGAGGGCCGGAGCCGGTATTCAGCTTGAGCTGCAGGCTTACGCCTCCCGGCGGGTGCAGCCCGTTGTGGCCGGCGTGGCACCGCAAGCAGAGGAACGTCGCCGGCTGCCGCAGTAAGTTGTTGGTCACGGTTCCATGCGGCTCATGGCAAATTGTGCAGTTCTCTCGAACCGGTGGGTGTTCAATGGCAAACGGGCCCTGCTTCTCCGCGTGGCACTTGTAACACACAAGGTTGATGGTCGCCTCCTTGAGGTTGTTTTCATTTCCATACTGCCCGTGGGGATCGTGGCAGTCAGAGCAGACCATCTTGCCTTCCTTGATCGGGTGATGCGAAGGAAGCGAGTTCAGGCCGTAGATCTTCGGGTGGCACTTGTAGCACGCCTCCGGCTCCTGGACCGACATCATCAGGCGCTTGGGGCGAGTGATATTCGTATGACTGATGCTGACAAACTGCGGCACATTGGTACGCGGATGCGGATTGTGGCAGTCGGTGCAAGCCACGCCGTTATGCTCGTGGATCGAGGAATGCCAGGCCATCGTCGGCGCACCCGTGTGGCAACTGAGGCACAGGTCCTTCCTGCTGGATTCCAAGATCTGGCCGTGCGGATCGTGACAGGTCGTGCAGTTGAAGTGGTTGGAACCGCAAATCTGGTGTGGGCCGGCGATCCTCTGGAATTCCTGCATGTCGCCGTGACACTTGTAGCAGACCCCCGGCGCCACCGCGCCGAGATGCTGTGACGTCCCGCGGAGCGACGGAAGGTTCTTCGTCGGACGAACGTATGCTTGGCCGCCCGCGGTGTTGCCGCCGCTTGCAGCTTGGTATGTCACTTGGGTCACGGTCTCGATCGGCGGGAGCCGACGGACAACCGCGTCGCCTGGCTGGGCCACGGCCGTCTCACCCGGCTGCGTGGTCGCCGGCGTTCCGGGCGGGACATTGTAGTGCCCGCGATGACAATCGACGCAGGTGACCTTGCAGGCCGCGTGCTTCGAGCACCGCCAGCGGCTGCCCGCGGCGCAATTGTTCTCTTCGTGGCAACGCAGGCAGGCTTCCGCGCGCGCCAGCGGATCACCCGTCTTGAAACTGAAGATCAGCCCCGGTTCCCGGCCTTGTGTTTCCAGGTGGCGGCTAGCCGGCCCATGACAGCCTTCGCAGGAGTCGCCGCGGTGTACGTTTTCGGCAAACGACTTGGCATAAGCCCCGTGACAGTTCGCGCACAACTCGTCGTCGTTGACGTATTCGGCGCCGGCGATTGTGGGCAGCGTGCCCTTGACTTGCTGATAGGAAACTTGGGTGAAAAAGTTGTTCGGCCTCGGAAAGCCCGGATCGAGGTTGGGCTCGGTGCGGCGCGTCGATGCATGGGGCGCTTGGCAGGATACCGCCGCTACCAGCAGCGCGGCCAAGCCCAAAACCGCCAGGAGAGAGAGCCAGGAAGGGGCCGTCCCACGTTTTCCAGCGCCCACGGCATCACCTCCTTGCGACAGCGGGTAACGCGATTGCGGTTGGACGCCGGTCCAGCCCGAATCGCCAATCAGCATCCGCGTTCATCCATGAACTTCCTGGCAAGCCTCTGATCGCTTTCCCCACTGGGGAATGCGACCATTCCGCCTCGAAATCTCGGGCGTGTTATGATGAATGTGCTGTCGTGCTGGCGCGTCTTGACGTGGGACAATTCATCATTCTTAACTTCGCCCTTCGGCGGACCCGAAAATCAGGCATTTGCCGACGAATCGTTGTCTTCCACACGATAAGATGGGCATTCTTGGGATGATTGCCGCATCATGCCGGTATTCTTGGCGCATTGATTCGCCCAGTCTTCCCATTTTACGCCCGCGCGACTGCTGTAATAAATACAATGCCACCTCGCTGACGAACGCTTGCGACGACAACGGGTGGCGAATCGGCGTTTACTAGCCTGTAGCGAACGACTACCATACGGCGGCTTCGACAGGGATGGCATGTGCCAAAAGAAGCGGAACTGGAACGGCTGTTTGGTGCGCTGCCGCAGATGAAAGTCGAGGAACACGCTGATGGATGATCCGCAGTCACGGGCAGCGGCAAGTTCCAGGATGCGAGCAGCCGCGTGGCAGACGTTGAATTGGTTTGCGTCGTTGAAGCTGGCCGTGATGCTGCTGCTCGGGTTGGCAGCGGTACTGGCGGCGGCCACTCTCCTCGAAGCGGCGAACGGTCGTGAGTATGCCCTGTGGCACGTGTATAACAACTCTTGCTTCATGGCCGCGGTGGCTCTGCTGGCGCTGAACATTCTGGCTGCCATGATCGTTCGCTTTCCTTGGCGATGGAGACATGGCGGGTTCCTGCTGGCCCATTCCGGCGTGCTCGTGCTCTTGGCCGGCGCGCTCCTTGGTTTCATGACCGGCGTCGAAGGGCAGCTCATCCTGGAAGAAGGGCAGTCCGGCGATACGATGGTGATGCCCGACCGCAACCAACTCACCGTTGTCGTGGCTCAACACGATAAGGGGGTCCGCTCGATATTGGCCTTCGCGCAGGAACCAACGGACTGGGCGGAACACAACACCCTACGACTTGATGCCGTCGGCGGTGTGAAACTGGAAGTGCTGAAGTACTATCGACATGCCCGCACCGAAGAACAGTGGGGCGAGGATCCCTCGGCGGGTGTTCCGGCCATCCAAGTGGCCCTTACCAGTTCGGACGGCACGCCGATGGTCCAACAATGGTTTGTGGCGGACCCGCTTGCCGACGAAGTATTCTTAGGCCCGCTGCGCCTGGCGTTTCTGCGGGCGGCGGCAGCGTCGATGCTGGAAGACTTCGTCAACCCGCCGACTGCGGACAAGAAAAAGAACCCCGATGGAATCCTATCGCTGCACCATGAAGGGCGAATGTACCGGATTCCCGTACGGGAAAACGTGGGAAAGAAGGTGGCCGTGGGCAAGAGCGACATCCGCGTGGAGATTTCGTCCTATTTGCCCGACGCCCGACCCGACGCCGCTGCCCACTTCACCACCGCCAGCCAGAAGCCGAACAACCCCATGCTGGAACTGAAGGTCTATTTGCCAAGCAAGGACAAGCCGCTGCGGCAAATCGCCTTCGCAAAGAATCCGCTCTTGAGTCTTGACGGAATTCACGGTTGGAATAGCCCTGTCAAATTCTGGTATCACCATCCGGCGGTCACGCCGGAGGCAGGCACGCAATTTTTACAAACGCCCGACGGCAAGTTGCACTACCGGGTCATTGCGAAGGGCAAAATAGGCCCGCACGGAGAAGCCAAGGAGGGAAATCGGATCCCTGTAACCGACCAACTCGGCCTTTCCATCGTCAAGTACCTTCCGCACGCCCGGCAGAAGATCAACTTCCTCGCGGTTCACGCGACGGACAACGAGACGAGTGCTCTTGAATCGGCAGTGCTGGTTAAAGTGGAGGCTGGAGGAGAAGCCCGCGAGGTGTGGCTAAAGCGCGGCGATCCCGAGTATGGATATCAGGAGCTCAGCACTCCTGAAGGTCCGATTGCGATCGCTTTCGGTTACGAGACGCTTCCGCTGGGGTTCTCGCTGAAGCTCGTCGAATTTCGGCACGAAATGAACCCCGGCATGATGGGCGACGCTTCCTTCACCAGTTCGATCCGCGTGATCGACAAGGCCCACAACGTCGATACGCCCGCGGAGATCGCCATGAATCAACCGCTCGTCTACGGCGGGTTCAGGTTCTGCCAATCGAGCTACGGTGGCTCGGAAAGCGGCAAGCAGACGTCGGTCCTCACGGTCGCCTCCGATCCGGGCAGACTTCTAAAGTATTTTGGTTGCTACATGACCTGTTTCGGCGTCTTCGTCGTGTTTTATGGGAAATTGATTCGTCTCTTCATCACCGCACTGGTGCGGCGGTGCCGAGCCGCTTCTTCCCGTTCGACCGTGGCAATCGCCGTTCTCGCGTTAGCGACATTGGCCGCCGGAGCAGGAACGGGGCGTGCCGAGGAGGGCGGTCGCGCGGCATTCGATTGGCGGCAGTGGCGACTGCTGCCGGTACAAGACGGCGGTCGCCAAAAGCCGCTGGACACTCTGGCCGGCGAGACTCTCCGTACAATCACCTACAAATCGAGCTTCTCCGACCCGCAGACGCAACAGACGCTTGATCCGACGGCGTTCTATCTAACGTTGCTTTTCACCTCGCCGGGCTGGGATCGGCCGGCAAGCCCCCACGGAATGCCGGGCGTCGAAGGATGTCCGGCACAGCCCGGCAAGCACCAAGAGGAGGGCTGGGACCAGATGCCGCTGCTGCTGGTCAACTCGGTTCCGCTGCGGGCCGCGTTAGGATTACCGGCGGACCAATCGTACATCTCCGTCGTTGACCTGGCGCGTGCGATGATCGCAGTTCCGAAGACCGGCGAAACGAGGCGTTTTCTCGTTTGGGCGCAAATGCTCCTTCGTGACGGGCCGCAGAGACCCGACAAGTTACAAAAGAGCGGCCTTGAGTTGGCAGAGCGATACTGGGCATACAAGGATGTCCGCAGTGGGCAGAAACTCGAAGTTCTGCCGATTGGCGACAGCAAAATGCAGCAGTGGATTTCCGTCGCTCGCCTGGTGCAAACCAAATGGGACGACAAGACGGATCCCACCGGCCAGATTCGCAAGGCAAAAGCCGAATTGCAGAAGGCCCGGGCGGCCTGCTTAAAGAATGCCGCCGAGGATTTCAATGCGGCGTCGGCGAACTTCATCGCGCTGCTGCGCGAGGTCGGCCCGCAGTTGGGCAGCTACCCCTCGGCGGAAATCATCGATTTGGAAGTGGCCTACAACCACTGGGCGCCGTTCCGTATCGCCTGGATTTGCACTTCATTAGCGCTGCTGGGCGTGCTGCTGACCCAGCCCTCGCGGTGGCGGCTGTTGCACTGGGTTCCCGCGGCCTTCTATGGTGCAGGCATATTGGCCATGTTGGTCGGTTTTGGCATGCGGATGATCATCGCCGGACGGGCGCCGGTCACCAACATGTACGAATCGGTGGTCTTTGTCGGTCTTGGAACCGCCGTGCTGGGGGTGGTGTTTCAACTCGTTTATCGCAAATCCCACGTGCTGGCGGCCGCCGCGGCCGTCTCGGCCCTCGCGCTAATAGTAGCCGACGTCTCCCCGGCAATTCTCGACTCCAGCATACGTCCGTTGACGCCGGTGCTGCGGAGCAACTATTGGCTGGCTATTCACGTGATGACAATCATGCTCAGCTACGCGGCCTTCGCCATTGCGCTACTGACCGGTAATGTCGCACTCGGTTTCTATCTTCGCCATCGCACGAACGGAGGCGCGGGCGCGATCCTCAGCAAGGTGACGTACAGGCTTCTACAGGCGGGCGTCTTGCTGCTGATGCTTGGCACGTTCCTGGGCGCGAGTTGGGGCGTTGACGCCTGGGGACGCTTCTGGGGATGGGATCCGAAGGAGGTCTGGGTACTGATCACGCTGCTGTTGTACTTAGCCCTCTTGCACGCTCGCCGCGTTGGCTGGGTGGGCGATTTCGGCACGGCCGCTTTTTCCGTGCTCTGCTTCGCGTCGATCCTGATAGCTTGGTATGTCGTGAACCTGTTCGGCACCGGATTGCACAGCTACGGCTTCGGCGGCGGTCAGATTTACGTACTCGCACCCGTGCTGACAGTTGCCGCGGTGCAATTGGTCTACTTGGGATTGGCTACGCTGCTGATTGCCGGAAGAAAGCAGCTTCCAGCACCGTCTTCGCCTTCGTGATCAGCGGCCACAGCACCGGTGCGAGCTTCGTGTGGCAGGCAATTCCGTGGGAATGCCCATCGACGCCACGGAATGACGGCCAGGGCGACCTTTCCAATGTGCCGTTGTCGCCGTCAGCGGCCCGCCATCACCTTAGCGCGATGAAGAGCACTTGCAGCCGAGGAATTTGCAGTCGTTCTTGATGGGATCCAAGGCTGGAATGCCCATGATCCGCTCGTAGTCCAGTTTCCCTTGCATCGCCTCGGCCAGGAGGTCGCTCCATTGCTGAAAATCTTGCTCATCGAGAAGATAGCCTTGCGCGAACAGCGGACCCTCCGCTTGGGAAAGATCGCAGCCGACCTCACAGGTTGAGAAGCAGCCGGATTCGATCTTCCCCCGCACATTTTTGAGCGCTTTCAAAAACGTCCCGCGGCACATCGATGCCCTTTTGCGCCATACGCGCCGTCATGGCTGCGAGGACCGCCCACCTGGCGCCGTATCTTTTTAGCATCTCAAACTCGAAAAGACCCTTGTCGCTTGAATCGCCCATGGCACACCCTCCCATCACGTCATGCAGGTACGTGGAAATACATCAATACATGCTACTCGGATTGCCGGACTTTGGCAACGGCGAGATCCTCCCGAGACTTGGAGATCACCCATTCGCGCAGCGTGCTTGAGCCGGCGCAGGTACGGATCCCGTTTCAGTACGCCGATTTGGCGATTCTTGCGTCGATGGCCGGCGGTTTTCCGTAGATCGATCTTGGATCACCCTTGTCGACAATAGCTTAACCTGTTGTTTGGTAGGCAAGAACGGCTTGCCCTTGTGTCGGTCTGCCGCCGCCTGTACGGAAGCGGCGCGGGTGGCGTGCGGGGAGTTGTTTCGGGCTGCGTTGCTTCCGCTACTGGCAACGGCGATCGTCGCCGAGAAAAAACGGTGGATCGCGATTGACAAAGGCGAAAAAGAAAGTAAAATCGGAGTATCTTTGGAATTGAGAGCAAAGAAGATCAACTCCCGGTTGGCAAATTGCCGAGAATTCTTGGGAATCTTTCGACACCTTGCGGTATCTAAGGGGTTGAAGAAATAGGCAGTCCGAAGGCTGCACGGTTTGCGAGTAAGAAGGGATTAGACAGTTCAATGTTCCGCCTAAGTATCACACAACGATGGATATCGAGAGAACAGTTCGCCGGTCATTCGGCGAATATGCTCTGCGATTATCCATTGCGCATGTGACACTGGGCCGCACAGATTTAGAATACCGAAAGCCCGGTGTCATAAGGACATCGGGCTTTTTTTGTTGGCAATTGTTGGGTCGGTAGCTGAGATGGTGTAGCGGCGGCCTGAAAAGCCGCAGACGCGGATTCGAGCACCGCCCGACCCACTGCGTGAAAGGTGTGCGCAACCCTATGAGTCAACTGCGTGGAAAATATGCGCCGACTTAGGCCCGTTCGTCTATCGGTTTGAGGACACTGCCTTTTCACGGCAGCAAGACCGGTTCGACTCCGGTACGGGTCACAGAAGGTAATGGGTAGTCGAGGGCCGGTTGCCCAAACTCGGCTGATAACCGGGTCGCGCTGAGTTCGACTCTCAGGGCTACCACTGAAATGAAGGTTCTTTGACAATTCGGCACACCACAAAAGCGCCCATGATGTAGCGGCAGCCTGCTGCCGACCACCGCTTCGCGGCGGTGCCCGCGAGGCGGAAGTGCGGGTTCAACTCCCGCTGGGCGCTCTCGATGAACAGGACGTAGGAAAGCCTGGCATTCCGCGTGCTTCGGGAGCACGAGAGCGCGGGTTCAAATCCCGCCGTCCTGACTTGGTAAGCGTGCAAGGAAGGTCTAGCAGTTTTGTGGCGCGGCCGTCTCGGCTGCCGAAGCAGGCGGGACGCCTGCGCCACAAGATGACTTCGATTGCGGTGGGGCCCGTGCTGGTACGGGCGGGCGCCTGTTAAGCGTCACGTCGCAGGTTCGATTCCTGCCACCGCAGCTTTGGAGTGATGAAGTAGGAATGATGAAGGACGAATGCCGGCAGGTCAATTCATCATTCATCATTCAACATTTATCATTTCCCCGTCCTCGTGGAGCAGCCTGGAGTGCTCGCCTGTCTGTCACGCAGGAGATCGCGGGTTCAAATCCCGTCGAGGGCGCTGGGGGACTGTCCCGATTTTCGTCTCAGCGAAAATGGGGCTATCCCTTTCGAAGCGGAAAATAGGACGGCGCGGTACGCAAACCGGCAAAGCGGCGAAGCTCAAACCTTCGTGACCTGCGGGTTCGACTCCCGCCTGCGCCACTGAACGGCATGACCAAGTGGCGGAATTGGTAGACGCCCGACGCTCAGAACGTCGCGCCGCAAGGCATGGGAGTTCGACTCTCCCCTTGGTCACTTCGGGATTGACGATTGTTGATTGCTGATTGTTGAATGATGCGGGTGAGCCAGTGCTCAGCGGAGCCTCATAAGCTCTGATCGCCGGGTGCAACCCCCGGACCCGCCACTGACGGGAATGCGGAGTGATGAATGATGAATGATGAGTGACGGCTGGCCAATTCATCATTCATCATTCTGCATTCATCATTCTATTGGAAGGTAGCCGGATATGGTTCGCCGGGCCGGTTTGCTAAACCGTGCGACTTCGCAAGGGGTCATGTGGGTCCGAATCCCATGCCTTCCGCTGAGGAGCGGTCAGCTTCCAGAGTACGGATATTGCGGTGTGCCTGTAGCTGAAAGCTGACCGCTGATAGCTGATCGCTCCCTTCGCCCCGATGGTGAAACGGAAATCATGCCTCGCTTCTAACGAGGCGATCCAGGTTCAACTCCTGGTCGGGGTGCTGAGGGGGGACTAGGGGCTGGGGGCTAGGGGTGAGGGGCTAGGGACTCGAGATTCGAGCAGCGTCGAAATGCGAGTCGAGCAGGATAATAGGTGCTCCAGTCCCCAGCCTCTAGCCCCTAGCCCCCGACCCCTGGCCCCTCGACACGGTGTCCGTGGTGTGGCGGTGGCTGCACGGCTGGCTGTGAACCAGAGGGTGGGAGTTCGACTCTCCCCGGACACCCTGGGGAAATGGCGAAGGTCGAATGACGAAGGACGAAGGAGCGTGAGAACCAGACTATACCTCGCGCCCGCGTGACGGAACAACATCACGCGGAGCGTGATGAGTACAACACGGGCGTGCTCCTGGGAGAGCAGACGGTCTCCAAAGCCGTCCGACGGGGTTCGAATCCTCGCGCTCGTGCTCGAAAAGAAGCCGACGTGGCCGAACAGCGAGGCGGCGGTCCTGTGAACCGCATCATGCTGGTGCAAGTCCAGCCGTCGGCTCTGGGGAAGCTGTCAGCGGTCAGCTATCAGCTCTCGGTATGCACGGATCGCCCGTTGCTGATAGCCGATAGCTGACCACTGATAGCTGATAGCTCACCATGTCCCGATAGTGTAGCGGATTGCACAGGGCTCTCCTAAGGCCCTGGTCCTGGTTCGACTCCAGGTCGGGACACTTGAAGTCTCGATGGTGCAATGGATCGCATTGGACCCTCCGAAGGTCCAGATCCAGGTTCGATTCCTGGTCGAGGCGCTTGCCCTGCGAGTGTGCCGGAATAGCACGGCAGATTACGAATCTGCAAGACGGGGTTCGATTCCTCGGCGGGGCGCTAGTGTAGTGCGTCACGCTATTGGGGTTTTATAAATCATGGGATTGACAGGTGGGGCAGACATTCCTGTCTGCCAGGCTTGCCCGATTTCCCTGGCAGACAGGAATGTCTGCCCCACCTGTTGCCCTTCCGTAAAGTCACTCAATTGTGAATCACTACACTAGATTACTTGACGCTGGAGCCAGACGGCGCGGCAACCGGCTGCAACCCGGTCAAAGTGGGTTCGACTCCCACCGGCGTCTTTTCGTAAGCAAGATACGGCTGGCCCAACGGCGCACGCCGCACTGTCCTCGTGCTGAGGCTGTCGGCGACGTGTGTTCCGCACATGGGTTCCGACGAAGGTCGTGTCACAGTGAGGTTAGCTCAGTGGATAGAGCACCAGACCAAGGATCTGGCTGTCACGGGTTCGACTCCCGTACCACGACCGCAGGCTGAACACCTGCTCCAATGCGGCCCGAGGGAGGCGGGCCAACGAGCGATCGGCCACCGGCGGAGCGTGTCGGCATTTCGTTCGACATGCGACCGTGCGGGTGGCAGCACGCCCGAGTGCCATGTGGTGCGTGGATACCGCTTCCGTCGTCCTCCGGCCAAGCGGCAGCAGATGTTCGGCGACTCGCTTCGGGGCTTGCCCCGGCAACGACGAGCCAAACGGAAACCGCCGTGCAGCCGAAGGCCATGCGGATGCTCAAACGACACTCCGCGTTTGTACGTGTGATCGCCGCTGGTTCCGCCGCCCGACGGCTTTTTTCAGCTTAGCGCGGCCCGACGTGTGGCCGCAGGAAGGAAGGTCAGAGATGTTGAAAACTGTCAAGATTCGCAGCTACGAGGTGGGCCTCCACTTCCGCGATGGCGAGTTCAAGGGCCTGCTCGGCGCCGGCCGGCACTGGTTCTTCGACCCGCTCGGCAAGGTGCAGGTCGAGATCGTTTCGCAGCGCAGTCCGTGGTTGACCCACGAGAAGCTCGACGTGATCGTGCGTTCGGCGCGCTGAAGGACCGCGCCGTCGTGCTCGACCTGAAAGATCACCAGCGTGCGTTGGTGTGGGTGGATGGCCGCTTCAGCCACGTGCTGCCGCCGGGTCTGTACGCCTACTGGACCACGTTCCGCGAGGTGGCCGTCGAGGTGATCGACGCCCGGGCCGAAAAGGCTCGCTTCGAGCATAAGGACCTCCAGGTGATCGTGCGGTCGCCGCTGGCGGATCGCGTGCTGGATGCGTTCGCCGTCGAGCAGGGCCACGTCGGTGTGCTGTTCGAGGACGGCAACTACATCGAGACGCTGCCGCCGGGCAAGTACGCTTTCTGGAAGAACGTGGCCAGGGTCGCACTGGTGCCGGTGGACCTGCGCGAGACAATGCTGGACATCGGCGGCCAGGAGATCATGACCGCCGACAAGGTCACGCTGCGCCTAAACGCGGTGGTCACGTACCGTGTGGCCGACGCCCACAAGGCGCTCAGCACGGCCGACGACGCCCGTCAGGCTCTGTACCGCGAGGCCCAGTTGGCCCTGCGGGCGGTGATCGGCGTGCGCGACCTCGACCAGTTCCTGGCCGACAAGGACGCTGTGGCCGGCGAACTGGAGGTGATCGTCCGCCAGCGCGTGGCCGCATTGGGTCTTGAGGTCATTTCGCTCGGCATCCGCGACGTAATCCTGCCGGGCGACATGAAGGACTTGATGAACAAGGTCACGGAGGCGAAGAAGGCGGCCGAGGCCAATTTGATCGTCCGTCGCGAGGAAACGGCGGCTATGCGCAGCCAGGCCAATACGGCCAAGGTTCTGGAGGGCAACCCGACGCTCATGCGGCTCCGCGAGTTGGAAGTCCTGGAGCGGGTCGCCGCCAGCGGCAAATTGAACGTCGTCTTGGGCGAGAAGGGCCTCGCCGAGCGGGTCGTGAACCTGCTCTGATTGACTCGTAATTCAAACTGGAAGCCGATGAGGACTGTCGGCTTCCAGTTTCTCGATTATTTCAACACCCCTCCAGCCCTAATGGCGCCAAGAAATCAGAAAGGGCCTCCGACGACGAATCGACGGAGGCCGCTTATTGCAAACACTTTACGTCAAACTCCAATGAGTGGACAGGGTGAGAGTCGCACTCACGACACGCGGATTTTCAGTCCGCTGCTCTACTACCTGAGCTACCTGTCCTTAAGTCCCTAAATCCCAAACATTATTGACGATTGTTCGACCCTCTGCAATAAGGCAGCTACACCCAATGTGACACCTGACGGCCGAGACCCACTGCGCCGACGGCGGCGATACGATCGTGGCCGTGCGCAGGGGAGCAGCCATAATGACTAAGTGTAGCCCATCTTCCTTGGCTCGCAAGCCCGGCAGGCCGAAAAAACCGGGCAAAGACTTTCGCCTCTTTCCCCATGCCGCCGGCGTACGGGCCAAGAAAGCACGGCAGCGAATGCACTACCTTGGCCCGTGGGACGACCCCGAGACCGCCTTGCAGCGGTGGCTTGAACAAAAAGGACGATCTCTTGGCGGGTCGCACGCCATGTCTCACGACGGAGGGGCTTAGGGCTTTTTTGCACTAACGTCAACGCTGAGACATCTCTCGCTCCCGCTGACCATTGCCCGATACGATCTCGACGACAAACTCGCCGGCGAGGCGGTCGCCCTTCTTGATGACAACCTGGCCCAGCGGGCAGCGGGAGAGGGCGTGCAGCAGAACGCCGTCGTCGGCAAGGCAGCAACGGACGTGTGCACCGGCATTGGAATGAATCTGCAGGCCGGCGCCGTCGCTGGCTCGAAGCGACGCTTCATAGATGTTGAACTTGATCGAGCGGAAGTCGGCGGTGCCCAGCTCCGTCTGGTCCTGGCTCCACGGCCAAGTGGGCCGCACGCCTTCCCGATCGGCGCCGCGCTGGCCGCTGCGGAGGGCTTTGGCCTTGCCTTCGGTGCGCGAGATCGAATCTTCGGGAAAGATATCCCACTCGGACCATCGCCGCCAGGCAATCTCATCGCACGTCGGCCTCATCTCGAATCGGACGCCGGCCTCGCGCGTGTTCATGTCGTTGCCGGAATAGGTGTAGTCGTAACTGACTTTGCCCATGCCGTTCTTGTCAATAAGCCAGCTAGTCGTTCCGGCAAATCCATCGAAATGTTCGCGGACTTTTAACTCCAACCCTTCGGGCCGCGATTGGACGGCGACTTCATCGACCGTGCGCGTCTTCGCGTCGGGGAAGACGGCGTAAGGCTCGGCGCCCGGGCCGGCCAGGTCGCCAAAATCGTAACGGGTGAGGTGAAGCGAAGGGAAATGCACGAGCGGCGAATCGTGCCGCGGATCGGCGGCGTTGAAATCGCCCGACTTCTTGGCGAACACCAGTGCAAAGCCCTTTCCCGTGATATAGACGTTCGTGCCGTCATCTTGGAATTGCGGAGGGCCTGCCTCCGGCCTCGGGAGCGGCTTTTCTGCTCTCCGCCCAAGCTGGATCGACGCCGCGTTGATCAAATCGCCCTTCGCACCGCTCACGCGCACGATCAGCTTAGCGCCTTCGGGCGTATTGCGTGGAATGGGAATCTCGATCGCGCCGCTCTTCCCCGGCGGGAGGGACATCCGCACGTCCCCTTTTTCCCGACCGATTTCCCACGTCCAACGCAACTCGCCGAAGTCGGTAAACGAGTAGCGATTCTCCACGGGCAAGGAAACCGTGGCCTGTCCCGCCGAATAGTCCACCTGTCGCGCGTTGAACCAGACCGGCGAGAAAACCATTTTCGCCAGCCACCACTCGGGCTTGGGCCGCCGCCAGGCGTCGATCAGTCCCCAAAAGCCGTGATGCCAGGAATATCCGGCGTGCGTGCCGTCGGGGAAATAGAAGGAATCGTCGATCGCGCCGAACATCGTTGCCCCCATTACCCGTTGCGAGTGGACGATGTGGCTCCAAGCTCCCGGCGGCGTGCAGGGCTTGAGGAACGGTTTGGTGAAACTCTCCGCGCACCGGCGGCCGAAGGCGGAATCGGGATCGCTATGGCCGAAGCCATAGAACTCGCGCAAACCCGGATCAATCCGCACGTCGGTCTGCTCGTGACAGACCGGGAAGAAGTATTCGTCGATAAGGATCGGCCGCGGATCGCCCTGGGCCTGTTCGTCGTAGGGCATCGGCGGATAGTGCGTGTTCGCCAGATTGCAAATCCGCTTGGGATCGGGGTTGTTGAATGTGGTCGGCCGCGTGGGGTCCAACTGCTTGACCATTCGATTGGAAATCTCGAAGAACCGGTTGAAGCTCGATTCGTTGGCCAGCGACCAGATCATCACGCTCGGATGGGAGTGGTAGCAATCGATCATCGCTGAAGTCGGCGTGAGTACTTCGCGAAGATACTTGAGGTCATCGCAGGAAGCCACCCAGCAGAACGGGGCCTCGACCTCCAGGTACATGCCGAACTTGTCGGCCGCTTCGACCAACTCGCTGGTCGGCGGGTAATGCGTCGTGCGGAGGTAATTCAGATTGGCGGCTTTGAACAAACGCACGTCCTCTTCGACGTGACGCGCGGTGTCGGCCCGGCCGGTTAGCGGATCGAGCTCGTGGTGGCCCGCCCCGCACAGCTTGACTACAACGCCATTGACGAGGAATTGGCTGCCGCGAATCTCGATTTTTCGGAAGCCCACATTGCGCTCGATCCGCTCCAGCAACTTGCCGTTCTGTTTCAGGTTCAGGGCCAGTTTATAGAGGTTCGGCTTTTCGGCGCTCCACTTCGAGGGATTCGGGACGTGGGTGACGATTTCGCGGGTCGCTTCGCCGGGGACGAGTGGGGCCAATTCAACATTCGATACGGAATGTTCCACGGGCTTGCCGTCCGGCCCTTGAAGCGACACTTCGAGTGAAAGACCATCGACCGGGCTCGGCGAGGGATTGTCGAGCGTTACGCCCAGCTTCAATTCGGCGTCCCGATAATCTCGATCGAGATCCGTCGCGAGTTTCAGGCTGCGGACATGGAGCTTGGGCAGCGCGAAAACGCCCACCGAGCGATCGATGCCGCCCAAGTTATGGAAGACGTAGTTGCTGGAATTCGAGAGCATTTCGGACGGAGTATCAACCTTCATTTCAAGGTCAAGCCGGTTTCGCTCGCCGATCCGCGCCTGCTCCGTAATCTCCCACTCGACGGGCGTGAAGAGGTTCTCGCTGTAGCCCAGCGGCCGGCCGTTCAGCCAATAGTGCGTGCCGGCATGGATGGCGTCGAAACGCAAGAAGATGCGGCGGCCGGCCCATTCCGGCGGGATCGAAAACTCCTTGGCCATGGCAACGGTCTGATCGCGGGGGAGGTCGAAGCCCTGTTGTCGCCATTGGCCGGGAACTTTCATCTCCTTCCACTCGACCGCGTCGAGCGGATTCTCGCGCAGGTTTTGGGTGGGCGTTGGATGGATCTTCCACGTGCCATTGAGCGACATCTTGAAGCCGCTCAAGCCGCCCACTTGCGAAGGCAGCGGCCGATAGACTTCGGGCATGGCATCGAGGACGTGAGGGCCTTTGGCCCTTGCTGGCGCAGCGGCCGGTTTTGCCTGTGCAGCGTCATCTCCGCCTTTCGGCCGTTCAGCCCGGCCGACAATAATCGACGACGCCAATACTACGACCGCAACCAACGACGGCAATTTCATCATGACTGCAAACTCCACGTAAGCTCGGGAAGAACAAAAAGCACACAAAGGGGTGTGGTCCAATTGTATGGCATCGGCCTGCACCGATCAACAACTACTTCCTTGCCCAGCGCACAGTCTTCTGCGACTTGCACGTGAAGCATTCCACCGGGAGGCGAATCACATGCGCCGCTCACGCCAGATTCCATGACGACAGCGTTTCGGTGATCCACGTCCCCAGGCTGTCGGCATGAAACTCCCGTGCGGGGACGGGCGAGTGGGCTGTAATCTCGCCGGGAAACGCCAACTGCGGTTGCTTGAGCCTGACCGTCGTCTCTACGAGTTCGACCATGTTGACCACATCCGTTAGATTGTAGAGGATCAGCTTTCGCAAGGCCTGGCGGTCGCCGCGGCGGTAGCGGTGCCAGAGCCAGACCGCCTCGAACCCGTCCACACCCTGGATTGCCGGGTCGCGGCGGAGGCCCATCCTCCGCTCCACAGCTTTCAACCCGCCGCGATAACCCAGCGAGGCCAGCGCAAACCGCAAGTCGATATGGGCCTGGTCCAACCGCGCCTTGGGGAAATGCGCCCGCAGGAACGGCACGTCGAACTGGCTGCCGTTGAAAGTGACCAGCAAAGGGAACTGCTGGACGTAGGCGGGGAACTCGCCGAGATTGATTCCTTTAACGAACAAGGCCAACCGGCCGCCGCCCAGCGCGCCGATCACCGTCACCTCGTTGTACTCTGGCGAAAGGCCGGTGGTCTCGATGTCCAGAAACAGGGCCCGGTCGGCGAAGTCCGGGTAGAGCCGCCAGGTGTCTCGGCTCAGCAGGCGGTCGCCGAAGAAGCCCGCGTCACCAGCGGCGATAGCATCCAAGGATTGCCGCACCAGCGGTGCGGCAGACTCGTAGATGCCTTGCCTCAGTGCGCCGTCCTCAACGGCTTCGAGGAAACGATCCCAATCCAAAATCCCCTGCTTCCAGAGCGTCCGTTCTCGATGGACGCCGACGCCGGGCAGGTGGATGAAGGTGTGACGGAGCATCGGGGGGCCGCTGAATGAGTCCGAGTCCAATTCAGTATACCCCGGTTCCTCAATTCACGCCAGCCGCCGCTATCAGTTCTCCTACTCGTTGCCGATCAAGGGACGCACGCCCTCGATGTGGAAATGGACGAGGAACTTGCTCTCCTCCTCGCTGATCGGCGGCGCGCTGCGGCGACGGATCGCCTTGATCTTCTCGACATCCGCCTCTTCCCCCATCACCGTCAACGACAATCGCTTGCCGACGTACCCGTCGCCTGCCTCGATGAAGAGATACGCGGCACTCGGGTTGTGGCCCACGTTGTCGTGGGTCAAGCGGTTGGCCATAGGGAAGGAACAGGTTCCGTCGTCGTCCTCGTCCAAGAACTGCGGTTTGGCATAGATCGCCTGATTTACTTGCCCGGCAAGGTCGGTAGTTGCCAGGACGCCAACGCCTTTGACGTTCTCAAAGTATTCGCTCAGTCTCATGGCTGGCCTCATTTGTTCGGCGTAGTTCCCCGACATCTGTATTCTAATGGGTTTGACAAACAAAACCGGTGGCGCCACGCCGGGCGCTGTAGGGAACGGGCTCCGTCCCGTTCCGCCGCCCGGAACGCCGCGGAGGGCGTTCCCTACAGACACATTGCCGGTTTTGTTTGTCAAAACCCATTAATAACGAGGGCGATCGCAAGACTCGGAACGGTTTGCAGACAATCTTGTTGCTACTGGTGGCTTTCAGCGAGCAACTTGCTTTGCTGCGGGTGCTCGCCGAGCCACCGCACCTGCCCGCTTTTCACGTCGTAAATCGCCGCGACGACCTTGAGCTTGCCGGATTGTACATAATGCCGCGTCGTGGGGCTGTGCCGAAAAAGCACCTCGATCGAGTGCCATACGTTCGCTTCAGTGGCCGCCGGCACCAGGGCGATTCCGTGCAGATCCGGGTGCTCCGACTGGGCCTTGGATACGGCGGGCTCAATCTTATCGATCAGCAACTTGATGTTGCCGTGCGTTTCCGCTTTGCTGGTGGCCGCCGTCACGGCGCCGCACTCGGTATGCCCCAAGACGACCAGAAGCGGTGTCCCCAGATGCTCCACTGCATACTCGATCGATCCCATCTCGTTGACGCCGCAGACATTTCCGGCAACTCGGACCGCGAAGATGTCGCCGACCCCTTGATCGAACAGGATCTCCAGCGGCACGCGCGAATCGGAACAGGAGAGAATGGTGGCGAACGGATGTTGCCCGTTTGTGCCCGTCTCGACAACGCGGGCGGAACTGCTGTTGGGGTGGACGCCCTTTCCCTGCGAGAATCGCAAGTTGCCGTCTGCGAGACGATGGATCGCCTCGTCCGGCGTCACTTTGACTGAATGATCGGCGGCCAGCACTAGTCCGACTAGCGCTAGCAAGACTGGCAGAAGCACAAGGATCGTCTGTTTCTTCATAAGAGTATCTCCTTCGCAACGAGACTTGGGACAAACGACGACACCGCCTTACCGCCTTGGAACGTCTTCCTGTCGCGGAGCAACGCCCCGCGCACGAGTATCATACGTTATTGTAGGGGGCAAGTCCTCCACAGGGGAGAGACCAAACGAGCGATGGCGTGCTACGGGCGTAGACTTCGATATCCCGCCTATTTTGCCCTTGGACTCTCTCTTCGAACTGTACCTGGCAGCGTGTCGCCGGCGACTGGCTTGCTTCCTCGGCGCTGGGAGGCGTAAAATGGTTGGCGTGCCCCGGGATTAGCTTGGTCCCCTGGGGCAGCAAGAAGGCGAAGCGATAACAAGAGAGCTGACCCATGAGACATGCAATCGCGATCCTTGTGCTGCTGCTTGCCGCCACAACCTCCACCGCCGCCGACAACCTGACACGGATGGAATGGAAGGTCGATGGGGTCGCTCGGGAGGCGCTGGTCTATGTGCCTGCGACGGCCAGGACGGCTGCCTGCCCTGTCGTGTTCGCCTTTCACGGCCACGGCGGAACGATGCAATTTGCCGCGCGCAAATTTGCCTACCACAAACATTGGCCCGAGGCCATCGCCGTGTACATGCAGGGCCTAAACACGCCGGGAGCACTTATCGACCCTCAAGGTACGAGACCCGGCTGGCAAAAGACCTTTGGCGACCAGGGCGACCGCGACCTGAAGTTCTTTGACGCCGTGCTGGCGACCCTGAAGAAGGATTATCGCGTCGACGCGAAGCGAATCTACGCCACCGGGCATTCCAACGGCGGCGCTTTCACCTATTTGCTCTGGGCCGCACGCGGAAATGTCTTCGCCGCGGTCGCGCCCTGTGCGGCGGCCGCCAGGCCCGAGTTGAAGCAGCGCATGAAACCCAAGCCCGTCTTTCACATGGCGGGCGAGAACGATCCGCTGGTTCGCTTCGCGTGGCAGCAGCGAACCATCGATGACGTTCGGAAACTCAACGGCTGCGGCAAAGGCGAACCCTGGGGAGAGCATTGCACCCTGTATCCGTCCAAGGGCGGCACGCCGGTGGTGACCTACATCCACTCCGGCGGGCATCTGCTTCCCGACGACGTGCCGCCGCTGATCGTCAAGTTCTTCAAGTTCTACGCCAAGCCATGACAGGGCTCAAATGCTGTGCGAGCTTTGCCAATGCGAGGATGCGCACAGCTTCCATAACCTCTATCAGGAGAGCAAAGTGAGGACGTTAACTCGATGTTTCGCCGCGTTGGCAGCGGCCCTCTTCGTATCGTCGTTGCAGGCGCAGCAGCAGCAGCCGGAGAACCTGGCGCTAAAGGCGACTTCGGCGACGGCGTCGTCTTGCCGCCCCGAATTCCCGCCGAAAGGCGCAATCGACGGCGATCCGAACACCAGCTTCAGCGTTGCCCTGGGCGCATCGAAGGATCAGTGGTTCAAGATCGAATGGGCCAGTCCGCAACGGGTCGGCGGGCTGGTGTTTTCTCAGCCCGACCGATACACCCTCTCGATGAACGTCGAGGCGTTGCAGGACGGCAAGTGGGTTCGGCTGGCGCACGCCGGACCGCCGAATGCGGAGTTGGGAGTCAATTTCTGCGTCACCTTTGAACCCGTCACGACCACGGCGATTCGACTCGTCAACATCGACAGCACCGATGTGGGCGGAGCGGCATACTATGAGGTGGAGGTTTACTCCGATCCGAAGACCGCGACTCGCGTTGCCAATCGGCTGGACGTGGCGGCGGCGGGCGACGCGACCGGGCGGATGATCGGAACGGTCTCCGTGAACAGCGGCCGCAGCGGTGTAGTCGGCGCTTCTGTCACCGTAAGCGGCACAGCGCCGCTCGGGCCGTGGACGCGAAAGACCATTACCCAGGCGAACGGACTATGGATCGTCGATCTGCCGCTGAATCCGACCGGCGTCATCACCGCAACAGCCACCCAAGGCGTACGTAGCGGCCGGGTGTCGGTGCAAGCCATAAACACGACGCAACGGCTCACGCCGCGGCCCACCAAGGGGTGCATGAGCCTCGACGGATCGTGGGATTTCCTCCCCGATCCGCCGGCGGGTTTCCAAGACAACCCCGCCGATCTGGCCTGGAAACCGCTCAAGGTGCCTTCCAACTACGAAATGGAGGGCTTCCAGGCGAAGACCGATAAGGCGGCCTATCACAAAGTTGTCACGATTCCCAAGGAGTGGGCGGGCAAGCCCATCCGGCTTCGCGCCGAAGCGATTTACAGCTCGTGCGAAGTCTGGCTCAACGGCCAACCGGTCGGCGGCCACGACGGCGGGGCGACTCCGTTTGAACTGGATTTGTCCCCCGCCGCGAAACCGGGCCAACCGAACGACTTGTGCATTCTCGTCAACGCCCGTTCCAAGGCGGCGATGATCGACAACATGAGCGTCTACGCCTATTTCGAGATCGCCGGCATCTGGCGGCCGATCGAAATGTTCTGCGTCGAGCCCGTACATGTGGCTCGGCTCACGTACTCGACCGTGTTCGACAAGCAGTACAAAGACGCCGACCTGGCCGTGGACGTGAAAATCGTCAACGAGCAAGCCAGCGCGGCGGATTCCAAGCTCGCGCTCCGCGTGCTCGATTCGGCGGGCAAGAGCGTGCCACTCACGGGCCTGGAGGCGAACGTGTCGCTCGGCCCCTGGGAGGCAAAGACGGTGACGCTCAAGACGCGCGTGCCGCAGCCCGTGCAGTGGAACGCGGAATTGCCGCGCATGTATACGATCGTCGCCACGCTCGATGCGGCCGGCCAGGATTCGGCGACGATTGAGCAGCCGCTCGGTTTCCGTCAGGTGCAAGTGAAAGGCCGCGCCTTTACGATCAACGGCAAGCCCGTGCGGCTGTTCGGGGCGTGCCTGCACGCCGCCGATCCGCTGATGGGCCGCGCGATCAGCGTCGATCGTGTGCGGCAAGACCTGGAGTTGATGAAGGGAGCGAACCTTAACGCCATTCGCACGTCGCATTATCCGCCGCATCCGATGACGCCCGTGCTGGCCGACAAGCTGGGGCTGTACATCGAAGACGAGGGCCCGTCGTGTTGGGCCAACGGCAACGAGGATCTGCGAAACGCGCCGCTCTACATCGGGATTGTCTCGCAGTACGTCGAACGCGACCGCAATCACCCGTCGGTGGTTTACTGGTCGACCTGCAACGAGAGCAACTACGGCATCATCTTTCAACTGGCCCACCGCTACGTGAAGCAGTTGGATACGACGCGGCCGGTCGGCGGAAGCTATGCGCCGTTCGAGATGGACAACGATGTCTTTGTGATTCATCATCCCACCAACACGCATCAGGACATCGAGCGAACCAAAAAGTTGTCGAAGCCGGTGTTCTACGATGAGTGTCTCACTGTGTATCACGGTTGGGGCGACTTCGCCTATTCGCTGGAAATCGATCCGGGCATGCACGACTACTGGGAAACCGGCGTGTTCGGGATTCGCCGGCAAGAAATGAAGTACGAAAATCAGGTCGGCACCATGCACTGGGCGTGGGTGGACGACGCCTTTGCCATCCCAGGCCGCGGAATCGGCTGCTGGCGGCGGAACCTGCCGCCCATCCGTTACACCGAATCGGTCTACAAATTGCCGGGACGGGGCTACCAGGGAGATTGCGTCTGGGGCGTCGTCGACGGCTGGCGCCGACCGAGGCCCGAGTGGTGGCTGATGAAGAAGATTTACACGCCCGTGTTGATCGCAGAGAAGCCGCTGCCGCTCCCCGCCGCCGGTGAGCCAATCTCGGTTCCGGTGGAGAACATGAACTGGTTCGCCAATCTGAACGCCTACGAGTGCCGTTGGCAGATCGGCGGACACAAGGGGACGGCCCGCGCCGACGTAGCGGCGTCGAGCAAGGGGGTATTGAGCATTCCTGTGGCCAGCGAAATCGGCCGCGACGAAACGCTCGCACTGGAGTGGTACGACGAGACCGGCCGCATGGTAGACGCCTACCGTCTGAAGTTTCGGGAACACGAAAAGCCCGAGTGGCCAGTCGGCAAGGCCGCGTCGATTGCCGAGGAAAACGACCGTTATCTTTCCGGCGCCAACGCAATCTACCTCAAGGGCGACAAGTGTGAGATCGGGTTCGATCGATCCTCCGGCGGATTGATGTGGGCGTTGAAGGACAACGAGCAGGTGCTCAGCAGCGGGCCAACCCTGCACGTGCTCAATGGCGAGCGGCCGACCGCCGACGACCCCCGCGGCTGGAAATTCACAGGTGAATCCCACCGAGCGGGGCTGATCGAGTGGAACGGCGTTTTCGGCAGCGACTACGAGGGGGGCTACCGCATCCAAATGGACGAAGCAGGCCGAATCGAGGTCGCTTACAAGTTCAAGTACAAGGGGCCGGACATTTACGCCCGCGAGGTCGGGCTACAGTGGGAGCTTCCGCTCGCGTTCGATCGCCTCGATTGGGATCGGGCCGCCGACCATTCGGTTTACCCCGCAGACCACATCGGTCGTCCGACCGGCACGGCCTTGGCGCATCCGTCTGTTCCGCAGACCGTGCCGCCAAACGGTCGGCCATTTGGCTTGGACGATCACCCCTGGGGCAGCAACGATTTCCGCAGCGCGAAGCGCGACATCTACTGGGCTTCGCTGACCAACCGTTTGGGGCAAGGCGTCAAGGTGGTCTCGAACGCCGCCCAGACAGTTCGCTGCACGGTGGGCGTTCACGGCATCAGCTCGAAGGTGCTCGACTACTACGGCGGCAGCGGCGGCAAGAATCAATGGTCGGTGTTGGGGTTCCACTATGGCCCCGGAAAGCTGATCAAGACCGGCGACGTGCTCAAGGGCACGGTGCGATTGCAGTTGCTTGGAGAGCGAGGCTCGGGAAGCTAGGGGCGCACGGAGAAAGAACAATGTCCGAGGAACCCGCTGTCCGACCCGCCCGCGTCATGTCCATCGACGCCCTCAGGGGACTCGATATGTTCATGATTACCGGGGGGAATCATCTTGCGGAGATTCTCGCAGTGTTCTTCACGCTGCCTCGCTGCATCCAGGAGCAAACGCGGCACGTCCGCTGGGAAGGATTCTCCGCATGGGACCTAATTATGCCGCTGTTCTTGTTCATTGCGGGAACGTCGCTCCCCTTTTCTTTCGGCAAACGCCTGGCGGAAGGGCAGAGCAGGAAACAACTGCTCATGAAGACTCTCCGCCGCGTGCTTGTCCTCTGGATTCTCGGCATGGTGGCCCAAGGAAACTTGCTGGACTTCGATCTCTCGAAACTCTATCTATTCTCCAACACGCTGCAAGCGATTGCGGTCGGCTATCTGGTGGCATCCCTCGCGCTGATCTATTTGCCGGTCTTCGCTCAGTTCGCCCTCGCCTGCGGTCTTCTGGCGGTCTTCTGGTTGCTGATGATGCTCGTGCCTTCGCCCGACTGCCCCGCAGGCACGATGGAAGAACAACACAACCTCGCCCGCTTCGTCGATGAGTTCGTCCTGCGCGGCTTTCGCAATCAGGCCCCCGACTACACGTACACCTGGATTCTCAGCGGACTGGGCTTTGCCGGCAGCGTGCTCCTGGGCGTTATGTCCGGCCATCTCCTGCGAAGCGGGTGGGCGCCGTGGAAGAAAACGGCGGGACTGATTCTGGCCGGCGCCGTCTGCCTCGCCCTCGGTTGGATTTGGTCCGGCGGCTTCGGGTGGCTCGATGCCTGGCGCTTTCCAATCATCAAGCATATCTGGACCAGTTCGATGGTTCTCTGGGCGGCAGGCTGGTGCTATCTGCTCCTGGCCGTTTTTTACGTCGTCGTCGACGTGCTCGGATTCCGCAAGTCGGTGTTCTTCTTCACCGTGCTCGGCTCGAACGCCATCGTGGCCTACATGCTCGCTTCGACCGTCGATTTCGGGCACATCGCCGATGGCTTCGTCGGCGGCCTGATGCTCCGTTTCAACGGGTGGGGAGGCCCCTGGCCGGCGTACGCCAGCGCTTTGCAGCACTTCGCCGCCTTCTCCATTCTCTGGTTGATTCTGTTGTACATGCACCGCAAGGGATCGTTCGTAAGGGTCTGACCGCAAACAGACTGATCTCTATATCCCATCGAGGCGATTGGTGCATGCTGAAGAGTCCACGGCCCTGCGAACGATGGCCTTCCGATCATCGCCACAGCGCGGCACCTTGTCATTCAAACACACATACCGCCCCCCCAAAACAAGGCTTTCCCGAGGCGATTCGAGCGGCTTGCTGCTACGCACGGCTCTTGCCCTCAAACGATCAATTCATCAAAATACGAGATTCGCGGCGGGTCGTCGCCACACAAGCGTTGGCCGCAGCGCATCGGCGGCCGATGCGGCAGACCGCGAAGCCCTCACCCCCCGGCCCCTCTCGCAACGGGCGAGGGGAGAACATTCGGCAACCGTTCACAATCTGCAATCAACAATCCACAATCACCCCTCAACCCCACGGCCTTCCCATGCGATCGTGCGTTCTAGCGTATTCCGGCGGATTGGATACTTCGGTTCTCATTGCTTGGCTCATGGACGAAGGCTACGAAGTCCATGCAGTCTACGTCGACCTCGGCCAGCCGTGCGAGGACCGCGAGGCGATTATGCAGAAGGCGACGAAAATCGGGGCGAAGTCGGCGCGGATCGTCGATGCGCGGGAAGAACTCTGCCGCGATTTCGCCTTTCCCGTGCTCCAGTGGCAGGCGAAGTACGAGGGGATGTATCTGTTGGGCACGTCGATCGCCCGGCCGCTGATCTCGAAAATCTGCCTCCAGGCGGCGCGCGAGGTCGGGGCCGAGTACTTCGTCCACGGCGCGACCGGCAAGGGGAACGACCAGTGCCGCTTCCAGCTTGCCGCCGAGGCGCTCGATCCGAACGTGAAGATCATCGCCCCGTGGCGGATCGAGCGGTTCCGCCAGACCTTTCCCGGCCGGACGGCGATGATCGAGTATTGCCGGCGGAAAAACCTCCCGGTCAAGGCGTCGGTCGCCAAGCCGT
Source organism: uncultured Planctomycetaceae bacterium (assembly GCA_963823895.1). Classification (GTDB taxonomy): domain Bacteria; phylum Planctomycetota; class Planctomycetia; order Pirellulales; family Thermoguttaceae. The sequence continues at coordinate 66,330 of CAWGNG010000049.1, read as the reverse complement.
ACAGCTCCGACGAGAACTGCCTGCACATCAGCTACGAGGCCGGCAAGCTGGAAGACCTGATGGTCAACGGGGCCGACACCGTCGATTTCGGCATGACCGTCACGCCGCAAAAAGCCCCCGACAAGATTGAGAAGGTTACGATCGGCTTCGAGGCGGGCGTGCCGGTCAGCGTCGGCGGCAAGCGGCTGGGGGCCTTCGAGATCGTTTCGACGTTGAACCAAATCGGCGGCCGCAACGGCGTGGGGCAGATCGACATGGTCGAGAACCGCTTCGTCGGCATGAAGAGCCGCGGCGTTTACGAGGCCCCCGGCATGACGATCCTCTACGCGGCCCATCGCGTGGTCGATCAATTGACGCTCGACCGCGACCTGACGCACCTCCGCGACCGGCTCGCCCCGGAAGTCGCCGAGATGGTCTACTACGGCTTCTGGTACCACGCCAAACTCGACGCCCTGATGGCCTTCATCCGCGAGGCCCAGCGGCCAGTCAGCGGCGAAGTGAGCCTGGATCTCTACAAGGGGAACATCATCGTCGACGGCCGCAGCAGCCCCAACAGCCTCTACGACGAGGGCATCGCCACGATGGAAGGCGGCGGTTCGTACAACCAGACCGACGCCGAGGGCTTCTTGCGGATTCAAGGTCTGCCCAGCCGCGTGCAGGCGAAGGTCTGGCCGAGGAAGTATTGAAGGAGGGACTAGGGGCTAGGGGCTGGGGGGTCAGAAATCTGTTTGCTCGCAGTGTTCAACATCTTCTTTGTCCTCGGATCATTCTAGTCCCTCGCCCCCAGTCCCTAGCCCCTAGTCCCCAGCCCCTCTCCAATGGACCGTGACGCTCTATCCTACGGGTCCATCGCCGCCAAAAGCTCGGCGGCGTAGTCGCCGATCTCGTCGAGCACCTGCCCGCGCGGTTTCGTGGCCGCTTCGGCGATGCGGCGGACGATGGCCGAGCCGACGATCAAGCCGTCGGCCACCGGGGCTAACATGCGAACGTGCTCGGGACGGCTGATGCCAAAACCGATGCAGATCGGCAGAGGCGTCTGCCGGCGGAGCCAGCCGACGTTGTCGAGAATCTGCGGCGGCAGCGCCGTCCGCTCGCCGGTGATGCCTGTGACCGAGACGTAGTAGATGAAGCCGCTGGTGCGATCGGCGATCCGCAGCGCCCGTGGGCGCGGCGTCGTGGGCGTGATCAGTTGGATGAGCGAAAAATCCTCGCGGCGGCAAACGTCGGCCAGCGGCCCGGCCTCTTCGACGGGCAAGTCGGGCACGATCGCCCCCGCCGCCCCCGCCCGTTTCGCATCGGCCACGTAGCGCTCCAGACCGTGGCGAAAAACGATCGAGTAACTGACCATCGTCACGATCGGCGGAAAAAGGGGACAGGCACCTTTTTCGCCAACAGGGGTTGGTGAGGAAGACGTGCCTTCAGGCGGCGAAAAAGGAGCCAGTCCCCTTTTCCCGCCGGCGGTCAAACGCCCCACCATCGCCAAAATGTCGGCCAGTTTCGTGTGGCGAGCGAGCGCACGAGTGTACGACGCCTGGATCACCGGCCCGTCGGCCACGGAATCGCTGTAGGGAATGCCGAGTTCAACCAGGCTGCACCCGCGGGCAGCCAGCCGGCGGATCACTTCGGCAGTGAAATCCAAATCGGGATCGCCGGCGGTCACAAACGGCATCAACGCCTTGCGGCCGGCGGAACGAAGTTGCTGGAAAAGCGCGTCGATGGCGGACATAGGGGAATGATGAGTGCTGAATGATGAATGATGAATGAAAGCCGCTCGCGGCTTCGCAACGCTCGCTCGTTTTCCGTCAACCTCCCGCTAAAACTCGACGCCGCGGAGCCTAGCGATCTCGGCGGCGTCCTTGTCGCCGCGGCCGGAGAGACAGACCACGATCATCTCGTCGGTTTTTCGCCGCGGGGCAATCTTGATCGCCTCGGCCAGCGCATGCGAACTCTCTAACGCCGGCAGGATGCCCTCCAGCCGCGCGAGCATGTCGAACGCATCGAGGGCCTCGTCGTCGCGGGCGCTGGTGTACGTCGCCCGGCCCGTCTCTTTCAAATAACTGTGCTCCGGTCCGGTGCCGGGATAGTCCAACCCGGCCGAAATGCTGTGAACGTCGCTCGTCTGCCCGTCCTCGTCTTGCAACACGTAGCTGAAACTGCCGTGCAGCACGCCGGGCCGGCCGAGGCAGAGCGTGGCGGCGTTCTCGCCGGGCTTCGTCGAGCGGCCACCCGCCTCGACGCCGACCAGTGCCACGCCGGCGTCGGCGATGAACGGATAAAACATGCCGGCGGCGTTGCTCCCACCGCCGACGCAGGCCACGATCACGTCGGGCAGCCGGCCGATCTGGTCGAGGCACTGCTGCCGCGTCTCGCGGCCGATGATCGACTGGAAATCGCGCACGATCCGCGGAAAGGGATGCGGGCCGACGACCGAGCCGAGACAGTAATGTGTCGTCTCGACCGAGCTCATCCAGTCGCGGAAGGCCTCGTTGGTGGCATCGCGGAGCGTGCGCGAGCCGCTGGCGACGGGGCGAACCTCCGCCCCCAGGAGTTTCATGCTGAAGACGTTGGGCCGCTGCCGCCGCACGTCCTCCTCGCCCATGTAAACCACGCATTTCAGCCCCATCAGCGCACAGGCCGTGGCGGTGGCGACCCCGTGCTGCCCCGCGCCGGTCTCGGCGATCACCCGCGGCTTACCCATCCGGCGGGTCAACAACCCCTGGCCGAGCGTGTTGTTGATCTTGTGGGCGCCGGTGTGGTTGAGGTCCTCGCGTTTCAGGTAGATTTGTGCCCCGCCGCATTTTTCGCTCAGACGCCGGGCGTGGTACAACGGCGACGGCCGGCCCACGTAATGCCGATACAACTCGGCCAACTCCGCGTGAAACGACGGATCGGCCACCGCCTTCTCGTACTCGGCGATCAACTCGTCGAGCGCGTGGGTCAGAGTTTCGGGCACGTAGCGGCCGCCGAACGGTCCGAAACGGCCGGCGGCATCGGGCACTTGCGGACTGGCTTGCATGGGGCGTCACTCTCGACGGTTAAGAAACGCTATATTGTCCATCGCCGGCCGTTGCTGGTCAAGATGCTCCCGGCGTCACGTCCTTACCATTATAGGTCGCCGCGGATAGAATAGCGGGCGTGGCGATAGGACATTCCGATTTCACGTTGAGGATCATACTGCCATGTCTAGCAAGCGCGTGCTGATCGTCGGCGGCGTGGCCGGGGGGGCGTCCTGCGCCGCGCGGCTCCGCCGCATGGACGAACGGGCCGAAATCTACATTTTCGAGCGAAGCGGCGACGTCTCGTTCGCCAACTGCGGCCTGCCGTATTATATCGGCGGCGCAATCACCGACCGCCGCCGGCTGCTGGTGGCCACGCCCGAGCGGTTCCGCGACTTCTTCAACATCGAAGTCCGCACGCGGCACGAAGTCCGCAACATCGATCGCCCGAACCAGACGATCGAGGTTCGCAACGTCGCCACGGGGGCCGTGGCCGTCGAGCGGTACGACGCCCTGGTGCTCGCCCCGGGGGCCGAGCCGCTGCGGCCGCCGCTGCCGGGCATCGACCAGCCCGGCATCTTCGCCGTGCGAAACATGGACGACGTCGATCAAATCCACGCTTGGATCGACCATCGCCGCGTCATTCGCGCGGTCGTGGTCGGCGGCGGCTACATCGGGCTGGAAATGGCCGAGAATCTCAGCCGCCGCGGCATCTCCGTCACCCTGCTGGAACTTGCCGAACAGGTGATGCTACCCGCCGACGCCGAAATGGTCGAGCCGCTGCACGAGGAATTGAAGCGGCAGGGGGTTGACCTTCGGCTCGGCGACGCGGTGACCGCCTTCGAGCCGGGGCCGCGGGAGACGATCACGGTAGTCGCCCAGCACGACGAGCGATTCAGCGCCGACTTGGTGATCTTAGGGATGGGCGTGCGGCCCGATACGAAACTCGCCCGCGCGGCCGGCCTGGAGATCGGCCCGAGCGGCGGCATCCGCGTCGACGACCAGATGCGCACGAGCGATCCGCATATTTTCGCGGTGGGCGACGCGGTCGAGGTGCGCAACTTCGTGACCGGACGGCCGGCGCTGGTTCCGCTGGCCGGCCCAGCCAACCGGCAGGGCCGCGTAGCGGCCGACGCGATTTGCGGACGCGACGCCCATTTTCGCGGCTCGCAGGGCACGGCCGTTGTCGGCGTCTTCGACCTGACGTTCGCCATGACCGGCGAAACCGAGAAATCGCTCCGCGCGGGCGGCATCGCCTTCGAGAAATCGTACGTCCATCCGACGCACCACGCTTCGTACTATCCCGGCGCCGAGCGGATTTCGTTGAAGCTGCTGTTTTCGCCCGACTCCGGCCGCGTGCTCGGGGCGCAGGCGGTGGGCCGGGCGGGCGTCGAGAAACGCATCGACGTGCTGGCGATGGCCATCCAGATGAAGGCCACCGTCTTTGACCTGGAAGAGGCTGAACTATGCTACGCCCCGCAATACGGCAGTGCGAAAGACCCGGTGAACCTGGCCGGCTTCGTGGCGGCGAACATTCTCCGCGGCGACGTTCGCGTCGGCCATTGGTCGGAGTGGAAGCGGCGGCAAGCGTCGGGCGACGGCCCGCTGACGCTCGACGTTCGCCCCGCCACGGCCGTTGCCGCCGAAGCGATCCCCGGCACCATCCGCATCCCCTTCGGCGAGCTTCGCGCCCGGCTCGGCGAGTTGCCCCGCGACCGCGAGATCTGGGTCCACTGCGTCGTCGGCCAGACCTCCTACCACGCCGTCCGGCTGTTGGAACAGCACGGTTTCAAGGTCCGCAACATCTCGGGCGGGATTACTTCATACAAGATGGAGGCGTAAAACATGGGACCTCAACCGGCTTCTCGGCGTTGTCTCATCGCCGCCTCGCTGATTTCCTCAACGGTTTTCTCGGGCCAGAGAGAGCGATGCCATTGGGTGTAGTCGAATGGCTCGCGACGGACCAGGGTAATGAACTTCTCGGCCTCTACGTCGCCCAAGGCAGCCACGAGGGCGCGGAATCCAGCCGTTTTGATTTCTGCATCCGTAGACATCATTCCACCTCGATCAGGAATTGCGCCGGGTTTATCACGGTGATTCCCGAAAACCCCCGTAAGCGCTTAAGTACCAGATCATCCGTTGTCAAAAAGTAATCGCATCCAGCCGCCATCGCACAGGCAACGTGGAGGGCATCGCCGGCGCGCACTCCCCGATTCGCTATTCCTCGAGCTTGTTGCAGAATGGCTTCGCTCTCGCTCATGTCCGCAACTGCTGCGATCTTCCAGCGTGCGATTGCCTCCAGTTGTTCCTCGAAAGGGTTGGCGTGATTCTCGAAATCAAGCACGTACGACCATGCCAACTCGATTTTGTGGTCCTTGATGCGTTGTTGGATATCGAGCTTCGCCTCGGTTTCAATACGAATCCGCGTCTGGGTCTGATCGTCAAAAGGGCGATTGAAACAACAGTTATCCAAGTATACTCGCATCTTCTTCCCCGACAAGTTTGAGCATACATCCGGTTCCGTTGTTTGGCAACATCCCATGTGTTCAGCCTCGGCACGAATAAACCACCCTTGTCGCCGCCGGAACTGAGCTCTAGAATCGCCGCTGTCAGCCAACGGAAACCATCGCCATGCCCTGCGAAAATCTCTTCAGCGACATTCCGCCGCGGCTTTGTGAAGAACTGGTCACCGTGCTTTGCCGCGACAAGGGCATCCGCATCGAGCGGATCGTCTCCGACGGGCAGCGGTCGCCCGAGGGATTCTGGTACGATCAAGACCGGCACGAATGGGTCGTCGTCCTCGCGGGGCGGGCCGCCATCGAATTCGAGGGGCAACCCGAACTGGTCGAGCTCGAGCGCGGTTCGTATCTGCACATTCCCGCCCACAAACGGCACCGGATCGCCTGGACCAGCACGACCGAGAAGACCGTCTGGCTGGCGGTTCTTTACGCCGGCACGTAGGCTCTGGGCTTGGCCGCGGGACGTGCGCACGGTTGTCCCCCCAAATGGACCGTGAAATGCGAAGAAAATGCAGCGAAAATAGCCCACCTGAGGGGTGCAAGGAAACGGCGGGATTCGGTATCCTTTATATGATTGACGTTAGCCGTGCGGAGGAAATATGTGTACGTTGGCCATCCTCTACCGCGTTGCCCGCGGTACCCCCATCCTGGTCGCCGCCAATCGCGAAGAGCGATTTGATCGGCCCACGCAATACCCGAAAATCCAATCGGGATCGCCGCGGGTGGTTTGCGGGACCGATCGCCGCGCGGGCGGAACCTGGTTCGGAGTCAACCAGAACGGCCTGTTCTGCGCCGTGGCGAACCGCCGCAAGACGAGTGTGCCGGCCGAGCCCCGTTCGCGCGGGCTGTTGTGCCGCGAATTGCTCGAACTCCGCTCCGCCAGGGAAGCCGCCGCCCATGCCGCCAAGGAGTTGGCCAAGGGCAGCTACGCCGGCGCCAACTACATCTGTGCCGACGGCCGATATGCCGCGGTGGTTCACGGCGGCGACCAGATCGAAATCGTCGAGCTTTCGCCGGGCCTGCACATCGTCACAGGCGGCGACGTCGACGACCCCAAGGACGAGCGGCACCAGTTCGTCCGCCGCATGTTGACCCTGCAAAACTTGGATTCCGCGGTTGCGTTCCTGGCGGTGGCCAGCCGGGTGTTTTCGCGCAAGCCCGACAGCGAAGGCCGCCGCGGCGTAGTGCTGCTGGGCAACGAGTTCGGCACGGTCTCCTCGACGTTGCTCTCGCTGCCGCGAAAGATCCAGCACGCCGCCTATCAGTACACGCCCGGTCCCCCCTGCGATTATTCCTACGACGATCTCTCCGCGCTGCTGCGTCAGGTGCTCTCGACCGAGCGCAGCCGACGGAATCGCGACGCCAACGGCGAGAGCCACAAGAACCCGTCGAAGCCGAAATTCAAAGCCAAACTGGCATCGGGAAGACCGCTGGTGAAGAAGGGCAGGTAGCGGTGCTTGCTCCCCCGCTTGGGCACGCGTCTTTTTCAGAGGTGCGGCAGACGTTTTTTTCCGGCAGGTGAGGCAGACATTCCTGTCTGCCCCGGCTTCGTGGTCTTCGTGCCCTTGGTGGACCGCCTTCCATCACTTAAGATGAGCCGAAATCGCTTCCTCGCCGCCATCGACCGAACGGGCGGCATACGGACCGTCGCCTATGGAACGGGCACATCGATCGCCTGCCGTGGGTTAATGGAGCGAACCGGGGCCTGGTTTCCCGAGGCCCATCTCGACGCCGAGAAGATGGTTGCCCTGGCGATGGCGGGCCACACGCTGTTGGGTTTCGACGTGGTGATGCCGCTGTTTTCCGTCTGCCACGAGGCGGCGGCCATGGGCTGCAACGTCAACTGGGGCGGCCCCGACGCCATGCCCGAAAGCGGCAAACCGATCTTCCGCGATCCCGACGACATCCGTATTCCACCCGATCTCTTGACTCGGCCCGGTTGCGCCGTGCCGCTTCGCGCGATCTCGTTGCTGAAAGAACGCTTGGGCGACGACGCGGCCGTTTGCGGCAAGGTCTTCGGCAGTTGGACGCAAGCGTACCATTACTTCGGCGTCGAACCGTTCTTGATGGGCGCGATCGACGACCCCGACCGCACGCGGCAAATCATCGACCGGCTCTTGCCGGTTACGGTGCAGTTCGCCGCAGCGCAGATCGAGGCGGGCGCCGATTGCATTCTTCTGGCCGACCACGCCACCCGCGACCTCTGCGGCCCGCGAATGTACGAGGAGTTTCTCATGCCGCTGCACCGCCGACTGGCCGAAGAAATCCGGGTCCCGGTGATTCTCCACATTTGCGGCAACACCGCCGACCGCATCGGCATGATCGCCCAAACCGGCCTGACCGGCTTCCACTGGGACACGAAGACCGGAGAGGCCGCCGCCGTGCGCCGCCTGGCCGGACCCCGGCTGGCGCTGATGGGCGGAATCAGCAACTACAAGCTCCTTCGCTCCACGCCCAAGCAGATTGCCGCCGACCGCGAAACTGCCGCCCTGGCCGGAATCGACGTCATCGGCCCCGAGTGCGCCATTCCGTTGGCAACGCCGCTGATGAACTTATTGGCGATTGTGCCCAAGTGACACGACTAAACGCGGGACCAGGGCGGCTGCCAAACTACGCCCCGACCAACTCGCGCTTCCGCGCGGGCTTGGCGGGAAGGATCGGCAGTTCCGCGGCCAGCGGCGGCGGCAGCGGCTCGGCCCAGCGGCACAATTCCGCTTGCGGTAGATCGGTCACCGCGGCGTTTCGCTCGTAGAACGTCTGCGGCTCGTAGTTGAAACCCTCGGCCAACCGCTTCTCCTCCTTGCGAACTCGCCCCAGCAGCCAGCGGCTTGCGATCGCCGAACAGACTCGCGACTTCCAACCGAATTCGGCGTGCAATTCCCTCAACAGCGCCGACATCTTGGCGTGCATCGCCGGCTTGTCGCGGTAGTAGAGCTTTGCGACGCCGACGAGCATCGAAAACGTGGTGGCTAACTCGCGCACTTCCCAGGCGTAACGGCGGCGAATGCGTGGATCGGGATGGTTCTTGTGCCGCCGCCAGCCGGCCAACGTCGTGCGGACGATTCGCACCGTGCTCGGCCCGTTCACCTCCAGATCGCGATCGAACGCGCGGAGCATGAACTCGGCCGTCTGCTCGTCGTTCAGGTGCGGGTGGCGATAGTTGAGAATCGCCTGGCCGTGGATGTCGGCGACGTCGAACTCGCTCTCGTCCTTCATCAGCCCCTTGGCCGTAAGCTCGGCGTGCAGGGGCGTGCCGGGGATCGGCGTGTAGAGCATGAACTGGTGGAAATCGGTGTCGTGGCGGGCGGCGTATTCGATCGCCTCGTCGATGTTCTCCGGCGTGTGGTTTTCCAGCCCGATGATCGTCGATCCGAGCACGCGGATGCCGTTCGATTGCAACTCGCGGACCAACTCGAAGGTGTCGATGCCCGAGAGTTTCGTGTATTGGCTGTTTTTGCCTTCGATGCCCATCCACACCCAGGAGATGCCGAGGCGAATGAGTTGGTCGATGGTGTAGGAACGGAGCACATTGGCCGAACTGAAGACGTCCAACGACCAGGCTTTGTCGTTGGCTTCGATCAGCTCCAACAGCCGCAGGGCCCGCTTGCGATGGAACAAGAAGTTCTCGTCCATCATGAAGAACGAGCAGACGCCCTGCTCCTTCTCGATCTGACACATGACGTGGAACAGTTCGTCGCCGGTCTGATAGAAATTGACCGAGTGCCCCTTGCCGCCGAACATGGCCGAGGTGGAGCAGAAGTTGCACCCCAGCGGGCAGCCGACGGACGGGATGACAGTGGCGGCGACGTCCTTGACGTTCTCCTTCGGGTTGACGCCGAGATTGCGCGTGCTGAAGCCGGAGGTAATCATCGGATGCCGCAGCGGGCGATTCTCGTCCTCGCCCACGAAGCGGCGGAACCACCCCACCCCCTCGCCGCGCACGACGTAATCGGCATCGACCCGCTCGATCAGGTCGGGCACGTTGGCGATGTGCCCGCCGATGACAATCGTCGCGTTGGGCTGATACTGCCGAATCAGCTCGCACATCTTCTTGACTTTCCCCATGTTCGGAATGATCGACGAGATGCCGACCACGTCGTACTGGCGGGTGCGAAGCTCTGCGACGAAGCGATCGAGCGTGGGGAAGTCCAGCAGCGTGCAAGGGGCTTCGATATTCGCTTGAATCAGCATCAGGCCCCAACTGCGGTGGAACATCCGCAGCGAAAACGCCCCCTGCGTGCGCGTCACCTGGTTATGATAAAGCTCCATCGGGTTCATGCGCCGGCTGCCGTACTGGTCGTCCTGGCCGTAAGGTCCGAAGACGCTCGTCAGCAGCACGCGGGCCTGCGATCCGGCCGGATGCGTGGGCGATTGAGGATGGGAGAGTTTGGCGGGTGTCGAGTTGACGTTCACTGATGCGGGGCTCCAGAGCGAATGTTTTTTCTCTATCGAACCTACTAATTATACGTGTTGTCGCCCTATCCCCAACGGTGGCTGTGTATGCGCTGTGTAATAGCTGGGTAACTGTTTGGCCACTAGCGCAGAACACGCCCAGATGGGAGGGCTACGTAACCTGTGGCCGGGGCGGATGTGTTTACCCGTTCGTAGTAAATACCGCGAGCCGGGCGGCTGCCCTGGTAGGAATTTTTGTAGCGAATCTCGTCGCCACGCGGCCGGTGAGAACGAGGTCTTGCCACGAAAGCCGCCTCTTGGCCATAATCCATCCTCGTGAAGACGCGCATCCGAAGGGAACCCCAATGGCCGACAACCAGTCGATCTTCGTCATCAGCGACCTGCACCTGGGCGACGGTGGAGTCAGAGACAACTTCCCGGTCAACGACCGCCAACGCCAACTCGATCTGTTCCTCGATTACGTCGCCGGCCGACAAGCGGAACTCGTCGTCCTCGGCGATCTCTTCGAGTTCTGGCAGATGAACCTCAGCCGCATCGTCATGACGCGAATGCCGCTGCTCGACCGGCTGGCCGCGATGAACGCCACCTACGTCCTCGGCAATCACGACGCCGATCTCGACGCCTTCATCGGCGGCGACTTCCTCGCGCACCCGCTGTTCCGGCGGATGTGCGGGCCGTTCTTCCGCGACATCGGCGGGCGGCAGTTCAAGTTCATGCACGGCCACGAGGTCGATCCGGGCAACGAGGACGACTGGCCGGAAAAGGGGAGAATCTTCTGCATCGTCGCCGGGCTGTTCGAGGACCGAAACGGCTCGCCCGTCTATCCCAACGGCGACTTCGTGGAAGACGACCTGGAACGAATCGGCGAAGGGCTCTTGGGGCCGTGGGCGGCGCTGGCCAGCCGCATCGGGCGATTCCTGCACCTGGGCGGATTGGGCATGAAATCCGACAAGCTCACCCCCGCCCAAAACCCCGACCGCGCCCGGCAATTGCTCGACGCCTACCGCCAGGACAAAGAAACCGGTGGCTACGACGTGCTCGTCGCCGGCCACACCCACCAGCCCGGCCGCATCGGCAACTGGTACTTCAACAGCGGCACCTGGGCCCGCAAGACGAACAGCTTCGTCGAAATCACCGCCACCGGCTATGCGGCGGTGTTCGATTGGATCGATGGGCAACCGGTGCCGAACAATTCCGTCTTGAGCCTGTGAAGGGAACGCCCACGCCGCCACTCGGTCGGATATGCCTATGAGCTACCGTCCGACGCTATTCCGGCGTGTAGCCGAGTTGTTTTGCCCGAGCAAAATCCTCGTCCGATTTAGCTTTTTCGCCGTCTTGCCCGTAAGCGAGGCCGCGGCTGTAATACACATCGGCGTTCGCCGGGTTGAGCCGAATGGACTCAGTGAAGTCCGCGATAGCCGTCTTGTGATCCCCTTTGTTGCCGAAGGCGAGGCCGCGATGGTAGTAAGATGCGGCAGTTTCCGGACTGAGCCGGATCGCTTCATCAAGGTCGGCAATTGCATTGTCATAGTCCCCCTTGGCCAGATAAACCCAGCCGCGTTTCGCGTAGGCTTCGGCGGCGTGAGCATGAAAATGACGTGGCTCCAGCCCGACTTTGTTCATGCGTTCCTTCATGCGGTCGGTTAGCACCGGTCGAAGTCGGATTGCCTCAGTGCAGTCGGCGATGGCCTTGTCGTAGTCGCCCTTGGCCCCATAGGCGGTGCCCCGGCCCAGATAAGAATAGAAATGTCGCGGTTTGAGCCGGACCGCTTCGTCGTAGTCAGCGATCGCCGTGTCGTAGTTTCCCTTCGCATAATAGACACCAGCCCGAAAAAGGTGAGCTATCCAGAGCAGTTCCGTTCGGGCGTCATCGGACATTTCTGGCGATTCACTGGGCGAAACAAGGCGGATGTTTTCGGTGAAGTCCGCGATGGCGTTGTCGTAGTTGCCCTTGTGCCAGTGAGAATAAGCCCTCGTGGAATACGCGCCATCGCACTTCGGATCGAGCCGAAGTGCTTCCGTGCAGTCGGCGATTGCCTGGTCAAAGTCGCCCTTGCCGTGATAGGCTGAGCCTCGACGCTCATAGGCTTCAGCCAGCGTTGGATCGAGGCGAATGGCCTGTGTAAGGTCGGCGATGGCATGTTCGTAGTCGAGCATCAGATCGTATGCAGTGCCTCGACTGCAATAGGCTTTGGCGTTCGTCGGCTCGACCTGGATTGCCTCCGTATAGGCAGAAATGGCCGAAGGGAAATCGGCCTTGCTCAATAAGGCTTCGCCCCTCTCAAACGGTTCGTTTCTCACCGGAAGCTCCTCTGGAATCGACTACGGTATCTGTAGCGAGCCCATTAAGTTCGATCGAAGTCGTGCTGTTCTGTTTTGCACAGCGCTCCACACATCCAATCGCGATTCTACACTCTTCGAGAACAATCAACTACCCCCCGCCGCAGCATAGCCCGGCGCAGAGGTGGAGCATCGGAAAATCCGTCACGGCTTTTCTTATCGCACTCGCAATTCCGTCTTGCGAGACGTTCCATCGGCAAGGCATAGCAGATATGTCACCGCTAGGGCTTTTGCCCCATCGCTCGGCAAAGACGATGACAAGGGGCAACGCAGTTCGCAAGAAGCGGGCAGCATCCAGCGGCCGATGAACGGACTATGTTGTGCCGTCGAAAACGCCCGGCCACGGCAGCACGATCAGGCGCCCCGTTTCGTCATTTGTAGGAGGCGACTCCCGTCGCCGACTCAGGCTTGGCTTCCGGGGCAATCGGCGACAGGAGTCGCCTCCTACAAATGTTGACCCGAAGCCGGCAAGCGGAGACCGCGGGATGGGCGGCAGGGAGTTGCGGAGACAACGGGCCATGCGACGCATCTGGGAAAGCGTGATTGCAACCGTCTTGGGTGGGCTGATCGTCGGCTCGATGACAACCTCAATGTCGCGGCCTGCCGCCGTGACCGAACGGCCGGCGGCCGCGTCCGTCGTTCAACCTCCGCTTGCCCCGGCCGCTCCGCCCTTGGCTGCCGTCGATAGCCCTGTGCTCGCCATGCCGGTGACGAACGAAATCTCCACGCCGCCGCCAACGCAGGCGAACTTGTCGGTCCCCGCTCCCGTGCCCGCGCCGCTTCTCCTTCCGCCGACTGCGAAACGAAACCCGTCGCCCAACTCGATCCCCCTCGGATCGCTTCTCTTGTACGAAGACTTCTCGCGTTATCGAGAGGGAGAAGTGACGCCGTGGGGGCCGGACACCTTCATCAAGACCGGCACGGATCGCCGCCATTGGCTGGTATCGAACGTCGAGGGGGCGCATCCGGTCGGTTGCCGGATTCGGCTGCCCGGCGAGTTCTCGTTCGAGTGCCGCTACGCCGCCTATATGCCCGAGGTTACTCGCGGCGTGCTCGGCTGGTGGAAAGAGCCGCTGGGGACCAGAATCTCGCTGCTCGGCCAGCAAGGCGGCAAGTACACGATCCAGTGGGTGATGAAATGCGGAAACGACCTGCTCCGGCCCAATCCGCTCGGCTCATCGACGCTCTACGCCCGCAAGTGCTTTCACACCGTCACGCTGCCCGACGGCGCCACCAACGAAATCGAAGCCGTTCAGCCGACTGGCATGGTGCGGATCGAACGGGATAAGAACGCCATCAAGGTGTTCGTCGACGGTCAGGCCGTCATCGCCGGAACGATCGTCCCGCTGGGGCAACTTGTTGGATTCGAGATCGACGTGGTCAAGGCCCGCAATGGCACACTGTTCTTCACCGATTTCAAGATCGCCCGCTAGTATCCGGCACACGCCGTGTGCCGCGCCGCCTTTGGTGCTGGGTGCCATGGCCACGCTTGCGTGGCCATGCCCAATGCCCGCAACATGCTCACGCAAGCGTGAGCATGGCACCCGCGCGATTCCGACGTCTGTTGGGGTGGCAGTTGCACTGCCACCCCGGGAGAACGCCGCCAATTCAGGGGTGGCAGTACAACTGCCACCCCAACGCCACCGAGAACTGATCGGCCCAATGCCCGGAAACGCTCTTGCCCGGCCGCTTTGCAGGGGCTATCCTGTCGGCCGTCGCATTCTCAAGGAGATACGCATGGCCAAGTCTCTCTGGTTTCTTCTAGTGCCTCAACCGATCTGACTTGACAGGTTTTGGTGGAGATGGTATTTCGCTTTCCGGGGCAACAACCTGTCAGGAGAGCGAACATGGGCAAGGAAGCCAAGTACGTGGTTCGGCTATCGAACGAGGAACGAGGTCAATTGGAGGATCTTGTGGCGCGAGGACGGGTGGCGAAGGCGACTCGTCAGCGGGCACAGGTGTTGCTACGTGCCGATCAGGGGCAGGGAGGTTCCTGCGCCGTGGACGAAGCGATTGCGGATTTGGTGGGCGTCAGCTTATCGACGGTCCACCGAGTTCGGCAACAGTTCGTCGAAGAAGGTTGGGAGGCATCGTTGTACCGTAAGCCGGCCACAAATCGACAATATCGCAAACTGGACGGTGTGCAAGAGGCCCACTTGGTGGCTTTGGCCTGTTCGTCACCGCCAACGGGCCGGGTGTGTTGGACGATGCAACTGCTGGCCGACAAATTGGTGGAATTGGAGATCGTCGAATCGATTGGGCGCGAGGCCGTTCGCACCACGCTGAAAAAAACGTTCTTCAGCCCTGGCGCAAAGAGCAATGGGTATTGCCGCCGGAGCAAAACGCCGATTTTGTCTGCGCGATGGAAGACGTGCTTGAAGTCTACCAACGGCCCTACGATCCGCAGCGACCGGTCGTGTGTTTTGACGAGCAAAGCAGGCAATTGACCAAAGAAACACGTCGGGCGATTCCCGCCGCGCCTGGGCGTCCGGCGCGGGTGGATTACGAATATGAGCGTAACGGAACGGCCAATCTGTTTATGATCTTTGAGCCGCTGGCGGGCAAGCGTCGCGTGAAGGTGACCGACCGACGTACCGCGTTGGATTTCGCCGAGGTGATTCGGGAGTTGGTGGACAGCTATCCGATGGCGGAGAAAATCGTGTTGGTGATGGACAACTTGAACACGCACAAGATGGCTTCGCTCTACGAGGCGTTTGCCCCCGACGAGGCTCGCCGACTGATCGAACGGCTGGAGGTTCACTACACGCCGAAACACGGCAGTTGGCTGGACATGGCCGAGACGGAGTTAAGCGTGATGACCAAACAGTGCCTTCGGCGGCGGATTCCCGATAAACCCACACTGGTCCGCGAGGTTGCCGCTTGGGAATCCACACGAAACACCGCTCGATGCCGCATCGACTGGCGTTTCACTACAGCCAACGCCCGAATCAAACTCAAACGCCTCTACCCGTCAATTCAGGTCGGTTGAGGCACTAGTCGTTATTCTGGGGGCGGCGGTGGCCGATGCGGAGACGCCGGTGGTCGTTTTCGATCTGCCGCTGACGGTCGAGTGCCGCGACGTGACCCCGCAGCGCTACGAGGCGAGTTACCGCCGGAAAATCTTCGAGGCGGTGGTGAGAATCTCACCGCAACTGCTGGCCGGCGAGGAGAAAGACCTGAAAAAGCTGCACTACGAGATCTCCACCGCGCAGCAGATGCCGGTGGTCAGTTTCGTCCCCAGTTCGCAAGTTACCTCGGACGTCGCCGACGGAACGATCGCCATCCAGACCGACGACCACCACGGCCAGTTGTTGGTGCATTATCTGGTCACGCCCGCCGCGGGCGACGGAAAACTGACCGCCGACCTGAATTCATCACACGCCCAGTATACGCTGCTGGCCCCCAAGCAAATCCTCGTGGCCAGCGGCACGATCGAACGCGGCTGCGGCGTCTACTACGACCTGAAGCCCTCGACGCAAGACACACTGCAAAAGCAGCGCGAGTTCGCCTGCCTCTTCGACGTCCCCGCGACCTGGCGGGCCAACTGCATCACCGTCCGCTGCAAAGCCCTCGGCGTCAAGCGCGGGCTGCTGGGCAGTTCCGACGTAAGCTGCGGCGGGGGGATGCTATCGGTCGGCCTCTACAAACAAAACGACGCCGAGGCGATGGCCGCAGCCTATGAACTGGGCCGAAAACAACAGCAGTTCTTGAACCAGTTGCGGGCCGACCCCAAGTTCGCCGGCAGCGGCGGCCCGGCATCACTCCTCGGCGGCCTGGCCCTCGCCAAGCGGGCAAGTTCCAGCCACGCCGGCAAGATGGACGCACGGCGGCCTTCCACCGCCATCGGGGCCTCGTTGCAGGCGCAGATCGCCGAAGACAAATCGCTGCAAGCCGATCTTTCCGACGATACCCGCGCCGCCGCCCGCAACGTTGCCGCGGCAATGCTCGCCCTCCGCAAACTCAACGCCGCGCCGTAGCAGCACCCGTTGGAGCGACCGCTCTCGTGTTGGGGCGGCAGTTGAACTGCCGCCCCAACGAGAAACACGCCGCGATGTCCCAACAGCCGGGAGCTAAAACTACAGCGCTAACTTGCGGCGCCGATTGGGGGCTCACCACGGAGGCACTGAGAACACGGAGAGCAGGCAGAAACATGGCAGAACGCGGCATGGCTACACAATTGCGACGATAGATCATCTGCAACGTTTCCTGATCATATAGGATCGATGGAAAGGCATTGCCGTAACCCATTGATAGTCTCGGTTCTACACTCCGTGACCTCCGTGTCTCCGTGGTTTGCTTAGCGCTGTAGTGGTACCGGCTCGCGGAATGTGCGTGGATTTTGCGTTGCCGCGGGCGAAATTTCCCGCTGCCCCCGTTATATCCGCCCAAAATCGTCGCCGCTCTTCTTATCGGTGTTGTCGATATCGCCGCCACTCATTTGGAAAAGGGTTTATGTTATGAAACGGTGCATCCTCTGTGCGGTTCTTGGAACGGTGATCGGACTGTTAGGGATTTCGGCGATGCGGGCCGAACCAGCCGCGGGCGACGCCGCCAGCCAAACCGACAAGCCCATGCGGGTGGTGATTTTCGATTCCCGCGCGGTGGCCTTGGCCTACTACCGCAAGTTCTACAAGTCGCCCGAGTTCACCGCCCGCCTGAAAAAGCTCAGGGAGGACCACGACCAGGCCAAGGCCGCCGGGGACGAGCAGAAGGCGAAGCGGCTGGAGGCCGAAGGCCGCGGTGAGCAAGCGCACAGCCACAGCCAGGTCTTCGGTTCCGCCCCGATCGACGAAATCATGGCCAAGATCAAGGACCAACTCCCCGCCATCGCCAAGCAGGCGGGCGTAGACCTGATCGTCTCGAAATGGAGCGTCGCCTACCGCTCGCCCGACGCCCGCTTCGTCGACGTCACCGAACCGCTGGCAAAGCTCTTCCAGCCCGACGAAAGCACGTTGAAG
This sequence comes from uncultured Planctomycetaceae bacterium, assembly GCA_963823895.1. Lineage (GTDB taxonomy): Bacteria > Planctomycetota > Planctomycetia > Pirellulales > Thermoguttaceae. The sequence goes on along the minus strand of CAWGNG010000049.1, from coordinate 49,104 downwards.
ATGATTCGCGAGATTCCGCAGCATCCACCGGTGTCGGTGGAAGAACTAAAAAAGCACGAGAACAATTGATCGCGAGCGTCGTAGACGGCGAACGTACTCCTCACGCTCCGCGTGAGGCGAATGTGGCCTCCATCGCCCCTCACGCGAAGCGTGAGGAGTACACTTGGTTCGACGCTCTTAGTCGCGGATACGGAAGATGAAATCGCCCGGCTGTTTCCCGTAGTTCCAATCGACCGTGCCGCCGTCATCCTTGCCGTCGGAGCCGACCGAGTAGACCACCGGCTTGCCGTCGATGATCTTGTAGTGCATCGGCCCGCCGGAGTACGGATCGGTGGGCACGGCCTTGAGGCCCACCTCCTTTGCGGCGACTTCGAGGTCTTCGGGCAGCGAGCCATGCTTCAAGGCATAGCGCCGCACCGCCGTGAGGCATTCGACGCCCGCCAACTGCGCCTGGTGCCGCACTACCGCACCCAGGAATGCATCGACGTTGGGAAGGAGAATCAACGCGACAAATGCATTCTTTGCCTTCACCTTCGCGATGTCATCCTCATTCCATTGCTTGATTCGCGCCGTATCGTTTGGCGTCGCAGCAAGCGCGATCACCCCAGCAAACGCCGTGTCGAAAGCGGAGATTTCGTTCTGCCAATCCACCTGAGCGAGCCGTTGTTCCAGGCTGCGGGCATCCGACGTGATGCCCTCGCTCGCGACGAGGTTTGCGAATTCCTGCGGCGACATCCCCCGTTGCTGCAAGATGTGTAGGGTGTTTCGCATCGTGACATATTCCATCCGTAGCCCCTCATCCGCGCAGGAGGCGGCTTCTCGCTCCTGTTCCGTCAGCAAGGCCAGGAGCCGGTCGCAGTCCTTCGCAGTTAATCCTTTTTGGCCGAGAGTAAAGTCGGTGATGCCGTTCAGCGCGGCGCTATCGAGATTGATCGACACCAACTGGTTCACCATCATTCCCCGCGGCCGCAAGTCGCGCGAGAGCCGCAGGATGCGCTGGATTGCCTGTTCTGCGTCGCCGAAGTTCCCCTTTGCGTGCGCGTGAAAGAGTTGCACACTCGCCAAGCGAGCAAACGCAAGCCCTGCGTGCGAGTGAGGCAATTGGGACCAGATCTTCATTCCGGCTAAGAACACACACCGGGGCTTCTGCTGGGCTTCGTCGAGCTTCTTCAGCGCGGGCTGCGCCTTCGCCAGAAGCGATTCGACCTCTGCCTCGGAGACCGAGCCCTGCAAGAGCTTGTCGCGATCACCGAGATTGCTGATCGCCTGCGATAGGTCACGAACCCGGTCGGGTATCCGAGTGTTATCCCAGGGCCACGAAGCAGGCGGATTAGACACGTACATGCTGGGCGAAATCTCCGCCAATGCGGCAAGATAGAGCGGCGCGGCGTTGTCGGCCGAGCCCGCCCGGCTCTCCAAGAACTGCCGCACGGGAAACGGCTCGCTCGCTTGCTGCCCGGCCCAAGCGGGAATCGGGATTTCGGCAGTTGCCGACGTCTGCGCCACGTCCGCCACGGTCGTTTCCGTTGGCGGCGGTGGCGGCGGCGGGGGCGCTTTGCCCGGCGGCGATGTCGGCGGAGAACTGTTGCTGCACCCGCCGAAAACCGCCAGCAACAAAACGCCCAACGAAAGGCCGACAACGATCGACCGGGCGACGCTCGATCGATAAACCGACAGGAGAGAATATGAAAGTCTCATGATTGCCTCGTAGATTTGCCGCAGATCGTGCGGAACCGCATCCAGCGAACGTCGCCTCGCTTTCAGGGTACAGAACCGAACATGGCGGGTCAACACCCGCCCGCCCCGTCGGAACCGGTGCATTGGACACCACGTCTCACCGCTGCCACTCGTCGGGCAGATGTGCGCGGGCGGTTGGCGGAACGGCTTCGGCGCCGGGGGGCGGGAGAACGTCGGGGACCGGGAGGTGACGCAACAGCCAGTCGGTTTGACGGCTGGCGGGCACTTGCACGATGCTCTGCGGCACGAGCGTTTGCACCAACGCTGCCACCGGCTGCGAGCCGCGCGGGGGCTCGCCCAAGAGGCGATTGCGGCCGTCGCTTAATATCGTGCCCGGCTCGGCGGTGCCGCAGAGGCCGCGGAGCCGCAGACCGTTGGCGTGCAACACAATCGACATCGCCAACTCCTCGTACGCGACGCGATCGCCGGGCGGAAGCGGCGCGGGGCCGGGCACAAGGCCCAAGCGATCGACGGCGGCGGCCAACAACGAACGGCCGATCGTACCGCGCTCGGCGGCGACGACTCCGCAGCACTCTTCCAGCCGGCTGCGGCGAAAACGGGCCGACGTGATCGTCGCGCGGCCGATGCCGCTTAAGTGATGCGGAAAATGATCGCTGATGAGGCTGCCGAAGTCCAATTCGGCCAACTGCCCGGCCACCTCGCCTTCCCAGCCGTCCGGCGTTTCGCTGGCCCAGACCTGCCCGTGAAAGCGGCAGCGCGGGCCGAGCGGCTTCAGTTCGTCGATGGCCAGGGCCAAGACGCTGCACGGCAGTTCGCCGTCGCCGGTCGAGAGCTCGAAGCGGCTGGCGGGCGGCGAAACCTCGCGGCTGCGGACGACGCGAATGCACGCCGGCTCCGGCGTCTCGGCGCCGACCAGTCGGAAATCGATCTGCGCACTGCTGCGGCCCGGCAGCGTCTCCAACAGAGCGGCCACCTCGGTCATCGTCTGCGATCCCCCGTCCGCCCGCAACGTGACCGCGTCGGCCGAGATTTGCACGTTGGCCGGCGGTCGGCCGGGCGAGTTTTCCAGCAGCCGCTGCAACCATTGCCACACGCGGCCGATTGCCGCGGTTTCAACCTCCGGCTGTGAGGCGATCACGCAAAGCGTCGGTCGCAATTGCCCCTGCGAATCGGCCTGCCGCCGCCAGGCGACCTCCAGGCAGCGGCTGCGCAAGATGGTCTGTCCGGTTTCGGGATCGGCCAGTTCGATTCCGTCGTAGAGCACGACGCCGGGCCGCAGATGTCGCACGGCTTCGAGTTTCACGACGAGTCCCAATTGCCGACCGAGCGCGTCGGCCTCCGCCTGCGCAGCCGGGCAGATGCCGGTTGACGCACCAGCCGGCAATCAAGAACAACGGCAGCACTCCGGCCGACACGAAGGCCGCCAGTGTTATCCGTCGCCGCGTTTTGTCGTGAAGTTGGAACATCCTTGTTCACGGAAAAAGAGGGGGAACCACGGAGACACGGAGGACACGGAGATACGGGGATGAAGGGCTGAAAGTCAGTTGACTCGGCGAATAATACCGTCTTTGAGTACGGGCACGTTGAAATTGATCAGAAGGCCAACGGGCTTCTGGCTGAGTTTCAGGTAAGTTATCAATTGAGCTTCATGTAAAGGGAGAAGTTGTTCGATGGCCTTGAGTTCGAGAACTACCGTCTCCTCGACGACAACGTCCATTCGATAGCCGCAATCGAGTTTGACCTTCTTGTAGCGAACCGGCAGGGAAACTTGTCGCTGAAAGGCAATTTCACGGACACTCAGTTCATAACAGAGACATTCCTCGTATACCGACTCCATCAATCCTGGGCCGAGTTGCTTATGCACATCAATCGCCGCACCAATAATCGCCTCCGTCAGCTTCTCATATTTCAGTTGACTCATCATTGCACCGCTTTTTTTCTCCGTGTCCTCCGTGTCTCCGTGGTGCGCTCTCCTGTGCTGCCAGATGCTCTCGCGCCAATTCGTGGAACAGTTTCCACCGCCCCTGCATCTCCGCGAGGCTGTCGCCGCCGAACTTATCGACCATGGCGCGGGCAATCTCGAAGGCCACCACGTTTTCGACGACGCAGCTTGCCGCCGACACCGCGCAGACGTCGCTCCGCTCGTACGAGGCCGACTCCGGCTGCTTGGTTTCAAGCCGCACCGATTCGAGGGGCTGGGCGAGCGTGTTGATCGGTTTCATCGCGGCGCGGAGCACGATCGGCTGCGAGTTCGACATGCCGGCCTCCAGTCCGCCAGCGTGATTTGTCGGCCGCACGAATCCGAGCGAAGTCGTATCGACCAGTGCCGGGTCGTAACGGATCGGATCGTGGACTTCGGAGCCGGGTCGGCGCGCGGCCTGGAAACCCAAGCCGATTTCGACCCCCTTGATCGCCTGGACCGACATGACCGCCTGGGCGAGCCGCCCGCTGAGCTTTTTGTCCCATTGCGTGTGCGAGCCGAGTCCGAAGGGGACGCCTTCGGCGCGGACTTCGATCAGCCCGCCGAGGGTGTCCCCCTGTTCGCGGGTGCGATCGACCAGCGTCTTGATGCGGGCGTCCTGGCTGGGGTCGAGGGTATAGAGTTCGCTCTGATCGCGGAGCAGCCGCTGCTGTTCGAGCGTTCCCGGCCGCGGGGCAACGTCGATCGGCCCGATGGCGGTCACGTAAGCGAAGACCTCGATGCCGAAATGGGCGAGCAATTGCTTGGCCAAACCGCCGGCGCCGATCCGGGCGGTGGTTTCGCGGTGCTGGCCCGCTCCAAAACGCCGCGGATCGAACCGAGGTACTTGATCGAGCCGTTCAGATCGCCGTGGCCCGGCCGGGGACAGGCGAGATCGTCCATCCGCTCGATTTTGTAGTCGTTGTTGCGGACCAGAAGGGCGATCGGGCTGCCAATCGTCGAGCCGTGCCAGAGGCCGCTGAGGATCTCGACGTGGTCCGCTTCAAGCTGCTGCCGGCCGCCGCGGCCGTATCCCTTCTGGCGGCGGCGCAATTCAGCGTCGATCGGCTCCTCGCGGATTTCGACGCCGGCGGGAAAGCCGTCGACCAGCGTCACCAGTGCTTTGCCGTGCGATTCGCCGGCGGTATGGTAGTGCAACATGTTGCCGATTCTACCTAAACCTCCGAAGTGGGGATAGAGCGATTCCTCTTGCAGGAAACGGGTTTTCACGTTAAGACCACCCGTTCTCGTCATGGTGCGAAAGACATATTGCGGGCCAGGGGCCAGCTTTCAGCGATCAGCTTTCAGCCGGATGATCGTTGACAGCACCACAGTCGCCGGTCGTAAGTCGATGGACAGACGGCAGTTGTGTTCTCGAAACGCAAGAAGGCTGACCGCTGAAAGCTGATAGCTGGCGGCTGGTCGCTGATCGCCTTGTAACGATTTCGCAGCTCTGCAATGGCACACGGGAAAAGAGCCTCGCACGGCCTAACGCTGGGAATGGTGCTATTGGCGGGCTGCCAGGCAGTTCCGCAACCATCGCCAGTAACGCCGCCGATGCCCCAAGAGGCGATGTTTCCCACGCTCAAGCTCAACCCCGATCTGTTGAAGCCGCTTGTTCCCACGAACGACCGCGATTGGACCCCGGAACAAGCGAAACTCGCGGTAGCTGAGTTCGACGGCGACAAGGTGACCGTCCGCAATATCCGCGATTGTCGCTGGCAGACTTCAACCGACTTCACCCTGTCCCACTACGATCGAACGTTCGACTTGAACGGGATTCGTTCCGTCGATTTTATCGTCGTGCCGTTCAACGAGACGCCGAGCCTGGGCCACACGATGCTCAGTTTCGGCTTTGACGACGGCGAGCACCTGGCGGTGTCGGTGGAAATCCGCAAGGAGCGCGGCCAGGCGTTCAGCGCGGTCGGCGGCTTTCTTCGGCAATACGAGTTGATCTACGTCGTGGCCAGCGAGCGCGACGTGATCCAGAAGCGCGTCACCTGCGACCGATCGGACGTCTATCTGTACCGATCGACGGCGACGCCCGAGCAGGCCAGGGAATTGTTCGTCGACGTGATGCACCGCGTCGACAAATTGACGCGCTCGCCGGAATTCTACGACACGTTGACGAACAATTGCACGACCAACATCCGCAACCACGTGAATCATCTGAAGCCCGACGAGGTGCCCTACGATTACCGCGTGTTGCTGCCCGGCTTGTCCGATGAATTGGCCTACGACCTGGGACTGATCGAGCACCACGGATCGTATGCCGAGACGCGGCTTCGCGCGGGTGAATTACCTAGCTTATCTGCACCGCAACGACCCGATGTTCTCGGAAGCGATACGTCGGTAGCGGGTTCTGCGCGACCGCCATATTCCGTCGTGCGATGAAATTCGCCTGCGCCCCCTCTCCCGGTACAATTGACTTGCGCCGCGCATGGTATATCATACTAGTAGAAGCGTAGAGCGAGTTACCCCCCTTTGACGTTAGAGAGGTTGGGATGGGTCAGCCCGTGCAACATGGCGATGGCGCTTGGTCGCCTGGTAAGAATGGCCTGCTTGGCCTACGGTGGCGTCGCCTGTTGTTGAGCCTCATCGTGGTCATCGTGGGTGTTGTCCTCTCTTTACTGTTCTCGCGGCTGCTCGTCACGCAGGAAGAGCGGCTGGCCGAGGCGCAGTTCCGCTACGATGCCGCCAGGCGCGTTGACATGATTCAGCGCGCGGTGACCGATCGGCTCGTGCTCTCAACATGCTCGCCGCATACTATGCCGGCTCCGAGGTAGTCGAACGCGGCGAATTTCACACCTTTGTCAAGCCGCTGCTCGAAAAACCTCAGGGAATCGTGGCCCTCGGCTGGACGCCTCATATTCTGACCGGCCAGCGGCAAGCTCACGAGCAATTCGCCCGCGGCGAGGGCGTCGCGAACTACCAAGTCACTGAGCGGGATGCGCTCGGGGGCTTTGTTCCCGCTGGCCGCCGGGCCGAGTATTGGCCGATTCTCTTTATCGAACTGGCTAGCGCGAACGGGAAGTTCTTTGGTTATGACATCGATTCCAATCCGACCTATCACAAAGCCCTTCGCCGAACGATGAGCAGCGGGCAGCCGACCGCGGGCGTCTGCGATCCGATCGAAACGGACAAGGAGGGGAATCCGCTGGTTTACGTGGTAATGCCGGCCAAGGACGATACCTCCAGCCGCGAAAAACGTCCAGCCGACCAACCCGCCGCCGACGGCTTCGTCTTTGGGCTGTTCGACGTGCAAGCCATCGTCGAAGCGGCGATCCGTCCAACTCCGCTGATAGGAATCGATGTATCGATCATCGCTCCTTCACGCTTGGGCGGCAAGGACTTCGTCTATTCGCGGCCCGCTCGTTTGCGCGATCGCGCGGGGGCGACGCTGGCAGATCGCACCCAGGCCGACATACGATTTCCAAGCGAGATCGTCATTGCCGACAGCAGTTGGAAGATCGAGTGCATTCCGGTGCGAAGCTACTTGGAGCGATTCCGCATGTGGGGACCGGTCGGGGTTCTACTTTGCGGTTTACTGGCTACCGGCTTGCTGGTCGCATACCTGTTGTCGCTGACGGGGCGCACGGCTCGCGTCGAGTCGATGGTGGCCCAGCGCACCCGCGAACTACACGAGAGCGAGCAGCGATTCCGGCGGCTGGTCGACAACGCCGGCGACACTTTTATCCTCCGCACGGAAGAGGGGAAGATCCTGGACGTCAACAAGCATGCCTGCGAAAGCCTCGGCTACAGCCGCGAGGAACTGCTGTCGATGACGATTGCCGACATCGACCCCGACTTCGCCCGGCAGAATGTCGAACGGTACTCGAAACTTCCGCCCGACGCCTATCCCGTGAGTTTCGAGGGGGTTCAGCGCCGCAAGGACGGCACGACGTTCCCCGTGGAAATCCGCTTGACGATGCTGTACGCGGACGGGCAACGCCTCATGCTCGCGTTGGTTCGCGACATCAGCGAGCGCAGGCGACTGGAACAAATGTTGCGGGAAGGCGAACGCAAACTCAGCGCCATCCTCGACCAGACTTTTCAATTCATCGGCCTGTTGACGCCCGACGGGATCATGGTCGAGGCGAACAAATCGTCCTTGGAGTTCGCCGGCGTCACGGCGGCCGCCGTCCGCAACATGCCGTTTTGGGACACGCCCTGGTGGTCCCACTCGCCGGAGTTGCAGCAGCGGCTGCGAGAAGCCGTGAAGAAAACCGCCCAGGGCGAGTTCGTCCGCATGGAAGTGACACATCGCGCGGCAAACGGCGAACTCCACTGGATCGACTTCTCTCTCAAGCCGGTCAAAGACGAAACCGGCAAGGTGATCCTTTTGATTCCCGAAGGACGCGACGTCACGGAACGCAAACAGGCGGAAGAGGCGCTCGACGACGAACGACGGCTGTTGCGGACCATGCTCGACATGCACGAGCGGGAACGAAAACTGATCGCCTATGAAATCCACGACGGCTTGGCCCAGCAATTAGTAGGTGCGGTCTTCAAATTCCAATCGATCGAGCCGTTCCGCGACCGCGATCCCGACACTGCGCGGGAGTTGTTCGACGAGGCGCTCCGCCTGTTGCGCGAGGCGATGGCCGAAACCCGCAGGCTGATCAGCGGCTTGCGTCCGCCGATCCTCGAAGACGCGGGCGTTGTCGATGCCCTCGACTACCTCATCGCCGAACAACGCCAGCGGGGTTGCCCGGAGATCGAGTTCGTCCGCCCCGACCAGTTCGAGCGGCTTGCCCCGCTGCTGGAAAGCGCCATCTTTCGCATCGTGCAGGAGTGTCTGACCAACTCCTGCCGCTACAGTCAAAGCCAGAAAATCCGCATCGAGCTAGGGCGAAGCGGCGACCGCGTGCAGATCGAGGTCCGCGATTGGGGAATCGGTTTCGATCCGGCACAGGTCGGATCAGACCATTACGGCCTACAGGGAATCCGCCAACGGGCCCAAATCCTCGGCGGCGCCGCCGCCATCGACGCCGCTCCGGGCCAGGGAACCCGCGTCCGCGTCGATCTTCCGCTGCTGCCCCAAACCGAAAACGGCGCGAAAGCCAATTGACGCGACATTCTCTACTCCTTGTTTCGAGGCAGGAGCGCCAACAGAATCGTCGCCAGCAGGGCGAAGCCCGCTCCGCTGCCGAAGGCCACGAGCGCCCCGTAGTTGCCGAACGACTGGTACAACACCCCGAACATGACGCTGGCCGGCAGCGTGGCGATGCCTACCGCGCAGTTGTACCAGCCGTAAGCCAGCCCTCGATGTTCTGCCCCGACGAGATTGGCCACCAGCGTTTTCTCCGCCGGCTCGGTCATGGCATAGAAGATCGCGTAGGCGACGAAGAGAATCCAGACGTGCCAAGCCGCACTGGCCAGTCCGAAAGCCAAATAGATGCCCGCGTAGAATATCCAGCCCAAGAGGATCATGGGTCGGGGACCGACGCGATCGACCACCCGGCCGGCGAACATGTTCCCGCCGCTCTTCAAAACGCCGAACATGCACCAGAGGATCGGCAGCAGCCACGTCGCCAAGCCGAGTTCGCTCGCCCGCGTCAGCAAGAACAGATCGCTTGAATTGCCGAGCGTGAACACGATCAAAGCCAGCAAATACAGGCGAAAACTGCGGTCGAAGGGACGCAGCGTCCATGCGAATCGCTCCTTGGGCGGCGCCGCGCGCTTCGCCGCCCGCAAACCGAACAAGAGCAGAACCACGACCAGCACGCCGGGAATCAGCGTCAGCACGAACAATTCCCGCATGGCGTTCGGCCAGCGCAAAGAAACGCGGCGGCCAGCAGCGGTCCGATGGCGGCGCCAAGATGATCCATGCCGCGGTGAAAGCCAAACGCCCGACCGTGAATCTCCGCCGGCGTCGAATCCACAATCAGCGCGTCGCGCGGCGGCGTGCGCACGCCCTTCCCGATCCGGTCGGCCATGCGGACGCCGAAGAGTTGCCACGGAAACGCAACGATGCCGGTCAGCGGGCGAGCGAGGGCGGCCAACGCATAGCCCGCCATCACGAACCATTTGCGTCCCCCGCCGCGATCCGAGCGCCCGCCCGCCCAAAGCTTGACGAAACTGCTGACCGATTCGGCCGTGCCGTCGATGACCCCCAGCCATGCCTTCGTGCCGCCGAGAACGTTGATCAAGAAGCTCGACAGCAAGGGGTAGATGATCTCGCTGGCGACGTCGTTCAACAGGCTGGCCCAGCCGAGCACCTTGACATTGCGCGGCAGGCGAGGAGATGGCGAGGACTCGGGATCCCGAGGTTGTGGAACCATGGGAAGACTAAGGGGTTATAACAAAACTGGGATGCAGATGTACTCCTCACGCTCCGCGTGAGGCAATTCCGCCCCGCTCCTTCCCTCACGCGGAGCGTGAGGAGTACGTTTTGTTAGAGCTTCTAATTGTCCTTGCATCGCAGCACGACGACAGCGGGAGGCTGCTGTGTAATGTTATCCGGCGATCCCCGCGAGTCAATGATCGCGTTTGCGGACGTTCGCCGACGCGGCGACCTGCTCGATGATCTTCCGCGGCGTGCCGATGTCGAGAACGTGAAGGCGGCCGACGTACGGCGCCGCTTCCGCCGCAAAGAAACCGGTCTTGGCCGTGACGAACGTGCAAGTCTCGGCGGCGCGAATCGTGTGCCGGGCGGGCCGGCCGCTGTCGCAGTCGAGGCCGCTCGGCAAGTCGATCGCCAACTTCGCCACGGCGGCGGCGTTGAGTTGATCAATGACCGAATCCAACGGCGGACGCGGTTCGCCGTGCGCCCCCGTGCCCAACAGCCCGTCGATGATCCACGCGGCCCCCTGCAAAAACCCCGACAGTCTCGCCTCATCGTGTTCGTCGCCGAAGACCTCGATCGGCACGTCGCTCTTGGCGAGAATGCGGTAATTCGTGGCGGCGTCGCCGGTCAACTCCGCCGGCTTGCACCAGAGCAGGACGCGAACGCGATGGCCGCGCAGGTCGAGATGCCGGGCGATGACGAAGCCGTCGCCGGCGTTGTTTCCGCGGCCGCAGCAGATAACCACCGGCCCGGCGATGCCCAATCGGCAGAGCACGTCGGCCACGCCGCGGCCGGCGTTCTCCATCAACACCAGCCCCGAGAAGCCGAACTCCTCGACGGCGATCCGATCGACCCGCCGCGACTGTTCGCGCGTGAAGGCGATAGGCGACATGGCAACGTATTAGGCACACGCCGTGTGCCGTTTGGGTTTTGCGTAGATATTTCCGTAACGCATCCGGCGGCACACGGCGTGTGCCGGATACGCGCTGCTATTCTAGCACGCATGGCAAGCGTGTATAATGGGGTACACCCTTGAGGACGATCCGATGCCGATTTACGAATATGCCTGTTTGGACTGCGGGCGGGAGTTCGAGGAACTGGTCCGCGGCGACGAGCAGCCCGCTTGCCCAGAGTGCGGCAAGCGGCGGCTCGAACGCCGCATGAGCGCCACGTCCGGCCACGTCGCCGGCGGCCAGTCGGCCTGTCCCGCCCGCGACGTCTGCGGCTCTTCCCACTGTTGCGGCCCGAACTGCGGCCTGCACGGATAAAGGTTGTCTGCTGGATTTCGAGAGGTGCGCCATGTCTTCCGATTTTCATTTTACCGCCGAGCAGATCCAACGGGCGCGGCGAATGACGCCTCAGGAGCGATTCGCAGAAATGAGAAGGCTCACGACCGAGGGAATCACGGCGGAACGGCAAGCAATCGCCAGAGCGAATCCGCAATTGAACGAGCAGGAAGTCAACTTGCTATGGATGGAGCGGACCTATGGAAAAGACATTGCGGACGGAGTTCGCCAGGACTTGGAAAACAGGAAGAAGAGCCGGCAAGACGCTTGATGGCATCCTCGTCGCCAGGGCGTGGAACGAAGGGGAAAGTGCGCTCTCGTGAATGCCGACGAACCGCAAGCCGATCCGTACCGTTGCCCCGGCGAGCAACACGCGATCTCGCGGGCGGTGCATCTTGGCCGGCTGGCGGCATTCTATCCGGCCTGCCGACAATGTCCGCGGCGTGAAGAGACCGGCACACTCTCGCCCCGCCGCGTTGCCCAATTGGCCGAAACCAGCCGCCGCGGCCGCCCGCGATCGCTCTTCCATGAAGAAGGCGCCGGCGGCGTCTATTTGAACGATCTGAGCCCGGCCGTTGCAAGGGACATCGCTGCCGCGTTCGCCGCAGTGCTCGGCGACGACGAGAGAGGGGGAGAGGGGGAGAGGGGGAGACAAGGAGATGAGCAGCGTTCCGATTTCTCCCCTTCTCCCCGTCTCCCCGTCTCCCCCTCTTTCGTTCTCGCCGGCGACGGTCGCCCTCTGACCGCGGAACTCGTGGCGGCGGCTGCCGAGGGGCTTCGCTCCACCGGCTGCAACGTTGTCGATATCGGTCCTTCCACCGCCCCTTGCCTGGCCTTTGCCGTCGGTCATCTCCAGGCCGCCGGCGGCATTTTGATCGGCAACCCCGGCGAAGATTCGCACAGCGTGGGAATGAAATTTTGGGCGGCCGGCCCCCGCCCGCTCTCGCTCTCCGGGGACAGTCCCATTTTCGCCGACGCGAAAATCGGGACAGTCCCCTTCACGGTCGGCGCAGGCGTGTCGCTGGAGGCCATCATCCAACGCTATGAAGCCGGCCCCGCGCCGCCCGCCCGCAACCATGGCCAACTCCGTCGCTACGAGGCCGATCGGCCGTACTTGGCCCTAATCGCGGAATACTATCATGCCTTGCGCCCATTGCGGGTAATCGTCGATTCCGCATCGCGTCCGACGCTCGATTTCCTGCAAAGGCTCGCGGCCACCGTCGCCTGCCAGATCATCCCGTCTCGCAGCACGCGGGCCGAGTTGCCCCGGCAAATCCTCGCCGACACCGCCCACTTTGCCGCCTGCATCAATGGCGATGGCGAAACCTGCCGCGTGCTCGACGAGCGGGGCCAAGAAGTCTCGCCCGAACGGCTGTTGCTGCTGCTGGCCGGGAACGCAGACGAGTTCCCCATTGTAGGAGGCGACTCCTGTCGCCGATTGCCGGATGCATCATCTCAGTCGGCGACAGGAGTCGCCTCCTACAACCCGAAACCTGCGGGAGCCGTCGTGTTGGAGTCAGACACCACATCGGCGATCGACGAACGGCTCAAACGACTCGGAATTTCGGTTGCCCGCAGCGGCCCACGCCGCGCCGACATGGCCGCCGCCATGTTGAAACATGGGGCCACGTTGGGCGGCGGGCCGAGCGGCCGGTTCTGGCACTCCGCGGCCGGCCCGCCGTTGTGCGACGCCCTGATGACCGTCACCCGGCTCCTGATCGCGCTCAGTCGCGGCGACGCCCCGCTCTCCCAGGTTCTCGACCGCAACGCCCCATTCGAGTAAAATAGCGTTCTCGCCGTTCGTCATTCGTCATTCGAGCTTCGTCATTTGAGTCCCACTATGTCCACCCATTGGCTCGCCGACCGCACCCGCCTCTTCGATTCCTCCGGCATCCGCAAGGCTTTCGACCTTGGGGCGAAACTGAAGGACCCGATCAATCTTTCGATCGGTCAGCCCGATTTCGACGTGCCCGAGCCCGTCCGTCGGGCGGCGATCGACGCCATCGAAAGCCGCAAAAACGGCTACGCCCTGACGCAGGGCATGCCCGTCTTGCGCGATAAACTGCAAGCCCAAATCCAAGAGCAATACGGCCACGACGACCGCGAACTGTTCGTCACCTCCGGCACGAGCGGCGGGCTGATGCTGGCCCTGCTGTCGCTTGTGAATCCCGGTGAAGAGGTGATCGTCTTCGATCCCTATTTCGTGATGTACGATTCGCTCTCGAAAGTGGTCGGCGGCCATGCCGTCTACTTCGACACCTATCCCGACTTCCGCATCGATCTGGACCGGCTGGCTGACACGATCACGCCGCGGACCAAGGCGATCATTTTCAACAGTCCCGGCAATCCGACCGGCGTGGTGCCCGACGAGGCGACGGTTCGCGGGCTGGCCGAACTGGCGGCGCGGCAAAACGTGGTGATTATCAGCGACGAAATCTATCGGGCGTTCTGCTACGACGTGCCGTTCGTCTCGCCGGCCAAGTACAATCCCGACACGCTGGTGATCGACGGTTTCGGCAAGACCTACGCGATGCCCGGCTGGCGGTTGGGCTTCGCGCACGGGCCGTCGGCGATCATCCACGAGATGATCAAGTTGCAGCAGTACAGTTTCATCTGCGCCCGCAGCCGATGCAATGGGCCGGGGCAGTGGCGATGGACATCGACATGACCCCTCAGATCGACGCCTACCGCCGCAAACGCGACATACTCGTTGCCGGTCTGGCCGACGATTACGAAATGGTCACGCCCGGCGGCGCGTTCTACGCCTTCCCCAAGGCCCCCTGGGGCACGGCCACCGATTTCGTCCTGCACGCCATCGAAAAGTACAAGCTCCTAATCGTCCCCGGCAACGTCTTCAGCCGCCGCGACACCCATTTCCGCATCTCCTACGCCGTCGCCGACGCGGTAATCGAACGCGGCATCGAGGCGCTGCGAGAACTGGCACACGATGGGAGGAAGATGCAATGAAGGACTGGCGAGAACTCGTGTACGCCCACTTACAGGCATACCGGGACGATGTGTACAGGCACCAAGAATCCGCGTTATGGGGGACAGAGGCTCAATTCCTAAGTCACTACGGTACGGTCTCTCTTAAGGTAGCCCATGACGTCGCCGCGAGGGCTCGTTGTGATTGTCTCGGCCAACCGCCGCCCAAGGAAACGTACGAGGTGATTGAGGAGTCACCGCATCGATTACTCGTGGAAGTTCGTCCTCCTGAGGCGACTTCCTCCAACGAGGGGCGAATCCTCTTCCTAGCGACCCGTTTTGGCCTGATCGAGGAGGCGACGGGGTGGAAGATAGCCGCCATTTATCGCCCATGCCTTCTATGTAACCGCGGAGCGATCCTCACGAATAAGGCAAGAACACCAATTGCACAGAGCGAACCTGGAAAGTGTCGTTACTGTTGGGGGAGCATTCTGGGCAGGAAATGCGCGTACTGCGACGGCACAGGCAAGTGTCATCGATGCATGGGCGAGGAACTGCCTGGGTGGTCGCGGGTCTTCTCTCTTGGCGGGCTGAGGCATGGCCGTTAACGAGGCACTTTTGCTCGAAACTCCTCGGCTCGTTCTCCGCGAGATGTCGCTCGACGATCTGGACTTCGTTGCGGCGATGCTCGCGCATCCCGAGGTGATGCGATACTATCCGAAGTGCTACTCCCGCGACGAAGCGGAAGTCTGGATCGAGCGGCAGATGCGGCGGTATGAGCGGCACGGGCATGGGCTGTGGCTGGCGATAGAAAAGGCGACCGGCCAGCCGGTGGGGCAGGTCGGGCTGCTCATCCAGCACGTGCGGGGCGTGGAGGAGAAAGAGGTTGCGTATCTGATCCATCGCCCCTTCTGGCGGCGCGGCTTTGCAACGGAAGCCGGAACAGCGGTTCGCGACTATGCCTTCGACGTGCTCGGCCGGCAGCGGGTGGTTGCGCTGATTCGTCCGGAAAACCTGCCGTCGATCGGCGTGGCGCGAAAACTGGGCCTAAAAGAGGAGGCCGACCGCGTTCAGCACAGCGGGTTCGAGCATATCGTGTGGTGTAGGCCGGGGAGTTTCACCCCGGCCCCAACCCCAAACCGGACGTGCAAGTTTCCAAGCATCCGGCTTTCCAGATGATTCTGTACTCATTGTTGCCTCGCGTGCTTGAGCTTGTGACACCAGTGACAGAGCGTCTGGATGTTGTCCAAGCTGTTCGCCATGTCGAGGTTGGCAAAACGACTGACAGGTTCGATGTGGTCCGCGTGCGAGGTCTTGGAAGTGACCACGACCGCGCAGCCACGGCAATGAAAACCGTCGCGGACCAAAGCCTTCCACTTGAGGTCTCCGCAGCCTGGACGGCGTTGCTCGTGGTGGACGAAAGCAGTTTCCCACTCATCGTCTTCCAGGTAGCATTGGTTGCGACCAGGCTGATACGGTTCGGGTGCCACATAGTAGAACGACGAAGCCGTATCTGCAAATCGTGCCAGGGTGCAAGCATCGTGAACACCGATGGTGTTTCCGAAGCGGTGCCTGCGAAGGCACTTGGCCGCTGATATGTCGGCTTTCCGACAGATAGCTTTCACCGCGATCCAGAAAGCCTTGTGATCCAGCCCATTAGCTACTTGGGAGAAGTTATGGGCAATCTTGTAGTAGTTCGCCCAGCCACGAATGACTGTCGAGCCACGAGCAAGACGGACCGAGATGCTTTCTTGCGTTGGCCGATAGCGAAACGCTTCGTCCAATCGCCGTTGGATATTGGTGATCGCTTTGCGACCAACCCTGACTTTGGGGACCAACTCTCCCGATTTTCCAACACCCATTGAGATGTTGAAACCGAGAAAGTCGTACCCGTCTCTCACGTGGGTAATCCGGGTCTTTTCGGCGGACAGTTCGAGGCCACAAGTTTCCCGAAGGAAGTCGCGAATCTCGTCCCGAAGCCGTTCCGCATAACGCCGATGGCATCGCGTGAGAAACACGCACCAGTCATCGGCATAGCGGGCGAACCGGATGTTAGGTAGGCCGTGGCGTCGTCTATTCTCGTTGTCAGCGTCGTGGAATCCCTTGGAGTGCAGAAACCAATCCAATTTATTCAGCACGACATTGGCTAGAAGCGGCGACACCACCCCGCCCTGCGGAACCCCTTTTATGGTCGGACGGACTATGCCATCAACCTGTACGCCCGCCTTCAGCAGGCGGTCGATCAGCTTGAGGAACGCGTTGTCCATCACTTTTTCCCTGACGCACCGCAGGATCGCCTTGTGGGAGATTTCGTCAAAGCAAGCCTTGACATCGCCCTCGATGATCCAGGTAAAGCCGTTGTGCGCCATGTGCGCACATCGGCCCACCGCATGGTGCGTGCTCCGTTTGGGCCGAAACCCATAGGAGTTGTCATGGAACTCGACCTCGAAGATGGGCTCCAACGCCATGCGTATTGCCTCCTGGACAATCTTGTCCCGCAGGCAGGGGATTCCAAGCTGGCGCATTTTGCCGTTAGCCTTGGGGATTTCCACCCGCCGTAGCGGCAGAGGCCGATACGTACTGCGTTTCAACTCCAGGCGCAGTTGTTCGAGGTGGGACTCTCGGTTCCTTGCGAACTCGTGAGCCGTCATCCCGTCCACGCCTGGTGCTTTGCCACGGGAGCGTTTCAGCACGCGATCACAAGCCGCCGCAATCCACGTGGGATTGTGCATCAGGTCCATCAGGTTCCGCGACCGGCCACCGTACGGGTTGGTCGGAAAGAGCGGAGTGCCTGACTCCCTGTTTTGCCTGTGGGCTTGCGATTGCTCCCAGAGCCTACGCTGGACTTCTTCGATGTTCATTTGGAAGCCTCCAAATTGCAAAACACGTCGGTCATCCAATCACGAATCATCCTGCACCCCTTCGCCATGTGAACGTCGTTAACGTCTCCGACTACTACGGGTGCTCCGCCACTCGGCCGCCTCATCGGCAGGTGCTTTGGCCGGTCCGAAGACCAGCCTAGCCGTGCGACTGCCATACTCGGCCGAGCTTCCCTGGTTCCCTTGCTGGCACTCAAGCGTCTTCGTTTAGACTCCGACTCTTGTGATATACCCAACAGCGGTCTGCTGCTCCCCCAAACATCACGGGGTAATTGGCTGGCCCGTGAATCTGACACGAAGGCCCTGGATCGCAAAGCAGCGAAGAAATGCTAACGACCGTTTGGGACGCCCCCTATCCCGGCGTCGATCTCCGGGCGGCTCTGGTATTGGCGGGGGTGTGGTTGCGATTTACCGAAGGTAATAGTCGGTTCCCTTCGTAGTCTTGCGGAGACTCTGGCTAGCGGGACTTCCAAGGCTACAGAGCGTCGCCAGTGTCCCGCATTGTCAGGGTAGCTGTCTTGCCGATGAATCACACACTTCATCAACGTAACCCCTAGCCACGTGGCCGACCAAACGGCCATGGTCTTACGACATTGCCAACAAAGTTCTCCGGGTCTGCCTCCTTTACGAGGCTTACCCGGATACATCAGGCGCACCTTCTCCGTCGCACGAGACTGTGAGAAATCGCAGTGAACGGCAAAGGGTACCACGGAGACGCGGACGACACGGAGAAGACGGACAGAAGACAGGCAAGAGCCACAGATGAACACAAACGAACACAGATGAACTCAGAAAGGCCGATTGAGGGCGAGCATTTCAGCGCCGATATCTGTGTTTATCTGTGTTCATCCGTGGCTCTCTTCATTTCCTATTCGGCATGCGCCGGATGCACCTCACCATCACCGTCGCGGCAACTCGGCCAGCGGGCCGATCGTCACCGTGGTGGGATTGGTCAGCGGGTATTTTGCCAAGACGGCGCGAAGATCGGCGGCGGTCAGGGCGGCGACAGCGTCTAATTCCTCTTCGACGCTGCGGTACTCGCGGCGGTAGACCCAATCGGTGCCGACGGCGAAGAGCCGCCCGCGCGGCCGCTCGCTGCCCAACACGATCCGCGAACGAACCTTGCTCTTGGCCTGCTCCAATTCGACCGTGGTGACGCCGTCGGCCTCGGCCTGGCGATAGATTTTCAGAATCCGCTCCAGATTGTCGGCGGTTTGCTCGGGCTCGCAACTCATGTAAGTCATCATCATGCCCGCCCCTTGGTGCTCGCTGTGGCTGAGGCTGACGTGCTCGACCAGTCCGGGATCGACCAATTCCCAGTAGAGCCGGCTGCCGGAGTTGTCGCCCAGCACGGTGGCCAGCAGTTTGGCGGCGTAGCGGTCGCGATCCTCGGCGGCGGGGCCGGCGGCGATTTGCAGCAGATACTGCTGCGTGGCCGATTCCTTTTGCAACACCTGAAACCCGTCGCGTGCGGCCGCCGGTTCGATGGTTCTGCTGGCGGCGACCGGCTGCCAATGGCCGCAGGTGCGCTCGGCGCAGGCGACCAGCCCGGCGAAGTCGATCTGCCCGGCCGCGGCCAGCACGATATTGCCAGGGCTATATCGCCGGCGGAAATAATCGCCCATCGCTTGGCTGCTCAGCCCTCGGATGCTCTCGGCGGTGCCCAGCACGCTGCGGCCCAACGGGTGCGAGCCGAAGTACATCGCCCGGCCCTTGTTGTCGGCCCCGAACGGCGGCTGGTCCTCGTACATCTGAATCTCTTCGAGGATCACTTGCTTCTCGGTCTCGAAGTCGTCCTCGCGCAGCGAGGGGCGAAGGATGTCGGCCAGCAGATCGACCGCCCGCTGTTGGTGTTCCGGCAGTACCGCGGCGTAGAAGACGGTGTTCTCTTCGTTGGTGAAGGCGTTGTAATGGGCACCCATTTCGTCGAACTCGCGATTCACGTTGTCGGCCGAGCGGCTGGGCGTCCCCTTGAAGACCATGTGTTCGAGGAAATGGCTCACCCCGGCGATGGCGTCGCTTTCGTCGCGTGCGCCGGTGTTGACGAAGAAGCCCAGGGCCGTCGAATACGCAGCATCGTTGCACTCGGCGACGATTTGCAGCCCGTTGGCGAGCGTGTGTTTCAGATATTCCATCAGAGAACCAACTTTCGCAGGTGATAACTTACGGCTACGTCCGCATCCTACCTGAACCGATGGGTGGGGCAGGCATTCTTGCCTGCCCTGGGCAGACAGGAATGTCTGCCTCACCTGTCAACTCAGGCGGGTTAGGCCGCTACGACTTTTTCCGTTCCTTCTCCTCTCGCCACCATTGCTGAATCTTTGCGCAGGTCTCCTTGTTGCCGAAACGGTAACCGCTTACGTGCAGACGCTCCATCAACGCCTCGTCGAGCGGCAGCAAGTCATAGCCGGCGGGCTGCCTGCTATGACGCTTCAGCAACAGCGCCGCCGCTGTGGCCCCCAGTTCCGCCCCCGACGTATGACCTTCGACCAGCAGTTTCGATTCGCCGACGCGGTCGGCCAGCCAGTCATCGACGCCGGGCCACGGATCGCGCCCCGCAATCGAAAGCGCCGCCAGCAATTCGAGCCGATACGGCGCCAGCAGCGTCGGCGGCAGGAAGCGGTTTTTCGCGATGGCTTCGCCCAGCCCCGGCATCGCATCCTTGCCGCCGTCGATTGCCAGCCGGGCACAGATCATGCCGAAGCGGCTAGGCCGCCCTCCCAGCCGCTGCCTTCCCGACCGCGCGGTCTCGCGGTCGTCCACCAGCAGGAAATATCGGCCGGCGAAGCGAGAAAGCTCGGCCGGATCGAGCTGTTCGAGCATCAGCAGTTCGGGCTCGCTCAGCGAGCGCTTGTCGGCCAACACCTGATCGAGCGTTCGTCGGCTGATCGCCGCCAACCGCTTCTGCTCGTCGGCGTTGCCAGCCGACGTGTAAGCCATCCGCCGCCGCGGCGTGGGCAGGCTGACCAGATGGAAGAAGGCGCCGTCCTGCCGAGGATGCGGAAAGGCCTCGCCCACGCGATAGTCGCCGGGCACCAGCGAGTTGCCGCTGGTGCAATGTGCCCAGCGATCGTCGGCGCGGTCGAAACAGGTTGGCCTTGCCGCCCCTTCCGAGCGCGTGGGCACGCCGAGCAGCAGGTGCTGCTCGAACTTTTCCTGCCGCCCCGCCCAATACTCGACGACCACTTCAGGCTTCGTCCAATCGAGCAGCGACCGCAACCTGGCGGCCGCGTTGCCGTTGGGTTTTTGCGACAACTTCGCTTCCATCGCCCGCTTCAATCGCGGCAGGTAATCGTCGCGGGCCAGCAGGTCCAACAACTCGCACTCCGCCGCGTCGGCCGCGCCGCCGGCGCCTGGCCGGACCAGTTCGTTGAGCCAGCGGCCGATCTGCCGGTCGGAGACGGCGGGCAAGCCCTGGTCGGCGGCATCGTGGCTCAGCCATTCTCCCCGCGCCCGCTGCCAGAGGGCTTCCAGCCGCCGCCGCGCCTCGCCGTCGAGCGCGTTGTCGGACAAACGCCGCTTCAGCCGGAGCATGATCGGGCAGATCAACTTCGGATTGCCCAAGAGCCATTCCAGCCGCCGCGCCGCGCCCAGACGCACGCCGTACGAATCGTCGTCCAATCGCCGCACCAGTTCGTCGAGCTCCTGGGTCGAAGCGTCGGCCACCGGATCGGCCGGGGCGCAGGGAGGCGTCGGCTCCAGCGCTCAACTTGCCGACGCACCTCGAACGAGATGTCGGTTTGGACAAGCGTCCGCTGAAACTCTCCGGCCAACTCTCGCCCCAGTTCCGGCTTGGCCACGAGTTTTTCCAACTCTTCGGCCGCCTTGTGACGCACCTCGAAGCGGTCGCTGTTCAGCTCGGCCAGCAGCCGCGCCACTTCCCCGTGTAGCCCGCTCTTGTCGTCCGCGGGCGGCGCTCCGGCGCCGCCGTTTGCATCGGCCGCCAGAAACAGCAACAGAATCAGGGCAAGATGGCGCATACAGGGGGGAGCGGCAAACGAAGACCGGACTTAAAACTATAGAATAGCATGAATGCCCCCCCTCGACAGCCGCCAAAGAGCCGGTCGTGACAGACTGCTCTTGCCCCATGCCGGAGTTTTCGCTAAAAGCACGCCGCAAATAGTCTCGACCCCCTCTTCCGAGGTTCTCTTCGCACAGGATCGAGTCGATGTTCCGAGCCCATCTACGTCTCTTGATTGTCATGGCACTGCTGGCGACGACCTTAGTTCCCACGGCGGAAGCCGGCGTCCTCGATGCCAACGTGATGAAGGTCGTCCTCCGCGCGGGCATACCGCGAGAGCAAGACTTCATCGACTACGTGGTGGCCCGAGTCGACAAGGGCACGCTTCCGCTGGATCTGGTCCAGAGCACGTTCCTTTGGGCGAGAAAAAAGCCCCGCAAGAAGTTTTACTACTTCAAGCAGGCCCTCATTCTCCGCGCGGCAGACCGGGGAATCCACCTGCGGGACGCGCCGTAGTTGTTCGCCGTCGGAATGGGCACGTTTCGTTTTCTTGCCGCCGCTTAGCCGCCCTGCTTGCCGGACATTTGGCAGCGCATATAATAGTGACAGACGCGGCTGTTAGAAATACCGTTGCCTACCTGTTGGCATCAGCGGGCAGCGGGCGAAACAGCCGTGAGGGGCCTATCGAGGGTCGTATGGTCGATAGGTTAGCGGGCACGGTACTCGCGCTACCGTGCCCAAAAGGGGTGGCAGGCAGACTGTCACCCCGGTTTTTATCCGCGGCGGAGGTTGGAGGAGAGGTCGTGTGTATGCGCGCACGCGAACTATGAGGGGACAGCGAGCGCAGCTCCAGGCGTGCGCGTTTTGAACGGCATCTCGCGTGCGTGCTTGCATTTGTCCTCTTCGGCAGGACGCGTTGTCTGCCGTCCGTTCCGGCAGCCGATTCCTGCCCCGAATGGCACTCGAACTTCCGCAAATCGGCGGCGGCTGCTATTCAAACCATGCGCCGCCGTGAAGAAATTGTTCCGAGCGCCGGGCCGAAGGCAGGTCAATTCGTCGTTGAATGCGACTGCGGCGACTCGGCGCAACTGGGGTCGATCGGAACGATCGGCAACGTCGCGGTGGGAGCGGGCGTGGGGGTCCAGGATTGGACCTGGTTGCGGCCGGCTCTTTTGGCGCGGTAGAGGGCGTCGTCGGCGTGCCGCATCAGCGCGCCAAGCGAAGAGGCGCCTTCCGAGTCGGCGACGCCGAAGCTGGCCCGTACTGCAACCATTTCCTGCCGCACGGCCACGCACGTCTTGGCAATTTCACGGCGACATCGCTCGGCGAGATGTACGGCCGTGGCCGCGTTCTCGTTGGGAACCACGATGGCCAGTTCGTCGCCGCCGATTCGCGCCGGCAAGTCGCTCTCGCGGCATTGGCCGGCCAGCACGCCGCCGAGTTGCTGGAGGATCTTGTCGCCCACCTGGTGGCCGAAATGGTCGTTGACGCCCTTGAAACCGTCGATGTCGGCCATGATGAACGATAGTCGGCCGCGGTGCCGCTCGATGCGGGCCCATTCCTGCTGCAATCGCTCCATCAGCGCGCGACGGTTCGGCAATCCGGTGAGCGGGTCGATGTGGGCGTGCTCGAACAGCATGTCTTGCAGGTGCTTGGTCCGCAGGGCCGCCCGGACGCGGGCGCGGAGCTCGAAGGCGTCGAACGGCTTGGTGACGTAATCGACCGCTCCCAAGTCCAGCCCGACGATCTTGTCCTCGGGCGTGGTCGAGCCGGAGAGGAAGAGGACCGGGATCATGCAAAGCTCGGGATCGGCTTTCAGATTCCGGCAGACCTCGAAGCCGGAGATGTCGGGCATGTCGAGATCGAGGAGGATCAGGTCGGGGTCCTCTTGTCGGGCGGCCTTCAGTCCGAGGAATCCGCCTTCCGCGCAAACGATTTCCAGTTCCTCCTTTGTCAGCCGCGCTTTCGCGACCTCCAAAGCGTCGGGATCGTTGTCGATGATCAGAACCTTCATGGCGCAGTTCTCTCTGTTAGAGCATGGGGTGCATATCCGCGTTGAATTGCCAGGCACATCGCCGCAACGTCGTCGATCGCCGCTTTGGCGGCGTCGGTGTTGCGGGCCTTGCAGGCTTCTTCCAGTCTCTTGCTCGCCTCGGTCAGCAAGAGGTAGCCGTACGAGCCGCCGGCGCCCTTCAAGCGGTGTGCCAGGCGGTGGAGATCTTCATAGCGAGCGTCGGCGCAGGCTTGCTGCATCGCCGCAACCTGGCCGTTGAGCCGCCCGATGAATTCGCCGAGGATCATCGCCATCTCCGGGTTGTCGCGGAAGGCGGAAAGCATCACGTCGCCCTGGGCGCAGGAATCTCCGGAATGCGGCGGGAGGGGCGCGCCCGTCGCTGCCGCCGGGTTGACCGCGTCGGAAGCAGCAGCGCCGCCACCGCCCTGATGCGGCGGCGCGGGGCCATCGGTCCGCGTCTTCTCGCCGACGTGGGCGGCCACCGCCCGAATCAGCCGCGAGCGATCGATCGGCTTGGCCAGGTGTTCGTTGCAGCCGGCTTCCTTGCACCGTTCACCATCGTCGGACATGGCGTTTGCAGTCAAGGCGAGGATCGGCCGGGTGTAGCCGCGGCTGCGGAGCAGGCGGGTCGCCTCGTAGCCGTCCATGTGCGGCATGTTCATGTCCATCAGGATGACATCGAATGTTCCTGCCTGGGCTTCGGCGACCGCGCGTTGACCATCTTCGACGCATTTGACCTCGGCGCCGGCCCTGCACAACACGTCTCGCACGAATTCCCGATTGTCGTAGCCGTCTTCGGCCAGCAGGATGCGCGTTGCCTGGAGGGGGTACGCGGGGGCATGGCCGGCGTCTCGCGCTGCTTCGGCCGGCCGCTCGATCATGCTCGTGTTTTCCAAGTTGCCGGTGGGAATGACCAGAGTGAACGTGCTGCCTTGGCCCCAAACGCTGGCGACGGTCAACTGCCCGCCCAGCAAATGCACGATTTGCCGCGAGACCATCAATCCCAGGCCGGTGCCGCCGCCCTGGCCGGTGGCGGTCGTCATTTCCTGTAAGAAGGGCTGAAACAGCGTCGGCAGGGCTTCTTCGCGAATGCCGATTCCCGTATCGGTCACGTCGATCTGCACGGCCGGCTGATCTCCGCGGGAGTGGGGCACGAGCGAAGCGACAATACGCACGCCCCCTTTTTCGGTGAACTTGACCGCGTTGCCGACGATATTGACGATGGCCTGCCGCAGTCGAGTGCCGTCGGTAAGAACGGTTTCCGGCATGGCGCCGGCGTAGTCGAGCGACAAGGAGATTCCACGCTGGATGGCGCGTGGACGCATCGCGCTGGCCACCTCGGCCAGGAGCGAAACGACGTTGCAGCGCCGCATGTCGAGCGCGAGCTTGCCGGCCTCCATCTTCGATAGATCGAGGACGTTGTTGATCAGCGCCAGCAGTTGCTCGCCGCTCCTGCGGATCACGGCGGCGTAATTGTTTTGGCTGCTGGCATTGATCTTCGGGTCCATCAGCAGATCGGCATAGCCGAGAATGGCCGTCATGGGAGTGCGAATTTCGTGGCTCATGCTGGCCAAGAAGCGGCTCTTGGCTTGATTGGCGGCGACGGCCTGTTCTCGCGTTTCGCGGAGCTCTTCGGCCGCTCGGTGCTCCATGATGACTCGCGACGTCATTTCCGCCATGCCCAGCAGGAACGCATCATCCCCTTCCGAAATGGCGTGTTTAGCGAACTTCGCTAACACGCCAATCGGATTGCCGTTTTCATCGCGGAGTTTGTAACCCGCGAACGACACCAAGCCGAGGTCCTTTGCCCACTGGTGATCGTGAACCCGTGCATCCGTTGTTACGTCGTTGGTCAGGAACTTGTCATCCTCATCGCTGGCGATGCGGCCGATTTTGTAGCAGCCGGTGGGCACTCGACGATGATCGCCATTGATGTGGGAATAACGTCCGGAGCTTGCCATCAGGCGGAGACACCTGTTGCGATTGCGGCAGACGTGCGGGCCCTCCGCGACCCCCGCATGAATACAGCCGCTATCACAGAGATCGCCGGAACCCACAATCCAGATGCGGCAGAAGTCGAGATCCAACAGGTCGACGGCCGTCTGCGTGATCTGCTTGAGCTTCCCTTCCAAGTTGCCCGGCGAGAGCAAACTCTCTTGTAGCCGATTCACGCCTTCCAACCGTTTCAGCAGCCGCGTCTGCCGTTGTTCGGCCTGCTTGCGTTCGGAGATGTTGCGGGCGACCCCCTGGATGCCGACGACCTCGCCCAACTCATCGGACATTCCGCTGATGGTCAGTTCGCTCCAGACGGTCGAGCCGTCTTGGCGGAGCAGTTCCAGCTCTAATGCTCTGGTCTCGACACGCTGGGTGGTGTAGGCCTCGGCGGTGACGGACTTTAGCGCTTTGAGAAAGACGGCCAGGGACGAGGAGGTCGTGATGTCGGCGATGGTCAGCCGCCCGCTCTCCTCCCATTGGTGTCCCAGCATTTGCTGCATGGAAGGACTCATGTAGGTGAAGCGTCCGGAGAAGTCCATCGTCCAAACCACGTCGCTGACGTTTTCGGCAAAAAGGCGGAGCCGCCGCTCACCGGCTTGCAGCGCCTCTTGCGTCCGCTTTTGCTCGCTGATGTCGTGGACCGTCGCTTGCAGGAATCGTTTGCCTTCCAGTTCCATCCGGGTGAGCGTGACGATCGAAAAGAACTCGGCCCCGTCTAATCGCTTGTGCTTCCACGGAAAGACGTGGGTGCCCTCCTGCAGCGCGATGGCCATCATCTCCTGGGCTTTTTCGGCCGAGAGCCGGCCGTCGGGCTGATATTCGGGCGACAAGTCGGCAGGGCCGCAGGATGTGAACCCCTTCTCGTCCTTGCAGCCGTAGAGCGCGACGGTGGCGGCGTTGCCGCCGAGGAACCCTCCGTCGGGGGTCAGCAACATGATGGCGTCGCTCGATAGTTCGTAGAGGGTCCTGTACTTCGTCTGGCTTGCCAGCAACGTCGATTCCGCTTGTTTCCGCTCGGCGCTCTCTTGCTCCAGTCGGCGGTGGGTCTCCGTCAGTTGAGTGGCGAGTTGTCTGGTTCGCGCATCGCGATTGGCGATCCCGGCCAGATATGCCGCGAGAAGAGCGGTCATCAGAAGGCCGGCCGCCGCTGCACCCCAGGGATACCAAGTGGTTCTCGCTGCGACAAACTGCGGCACGGCCACGCAAGTAACCGTCCAGCGCCGTCCGGCCGCATCCAACGTCTCGCGCCAGCAAAATCCATTTGCTCCGGCATCGATCGACAACGTGCTCGGGTCGCTGTCGGGAGGTCGCATTCGTGATCGGTGGAAGTAGAGTGAGTGCTCGGCAATGGGATCGGTGCTATCCGCGAGCCAGACGTCGATGCCGGCCGGCATCAGCGTGCCGAGGGCGTCTTCGACGACCTGCCTTGGACTAAACACGCCCACGACGAAACCTCGCAGGCGTTTGCGGCGCCGTTCCACCGTATCGTGAGCGACATTCTTCTGGTAGATCGCGACAAAGAGCCGCACTTCCCGGCGATTGCCGGGCTCGGCCGCCAACGGGAGTCGGTCGGTGAGCACTGGCTCCCCCAGGTCGCAAGCGCGGCCGATCGCCTCGCGGCAGACAGGGTCGGCCGCCAGATCCGATCCGACCGCCGCTGCCTTGCCGTCATGAGGCTCGCTCAGTAGGATTGGAAAACGCGCGGCCGGTTGCGACGGATCGGTCCCCGGCGCCCACTGGACGGCCAAAATGCCGGGATGCTTTCCAATTGCCGACGCCGCAAACGCGCAAAACTCTTTGCCGGTCACCTGTTCCGAAGCAACGTAGAACGCTCGCAGCGATTTTATCAACGAGAAGTCAGTCTCCAGAGTATACCGCAGAGCGAGGCAATGGTCTTGACTGGATTGCTCGAATTGTCGTTGGGCGAAGCGGTATTCGCTCGACCGAAGCAGAACGAACAACGCCACGGACAGAACGAGTCCGGCCAACACCACGCCGATCGGCACGACATGCCGCGGGTGGCTTTGATCCACGCAGGAATTCGTCGTTTTCGCTTGCTCGCCCATCGAGTGAACCCCATCGGGTCCTGCCGCCGAGTCGGGCGGCTCGGCGGTTAATCGCCCATCCAGCCAATCCTTAACGAATGCCCGTACCGGTGAAGAGGGCCTGCAAAAACATAGGTTCTTCCCAGGATTCTCCGGCGGCGGGCGAATTGGAAGGAACTGCGCCGGTAGACTTTTCCGCAATTGCCGAGGCCGCGCAATCCTAATAAAGCGAAAAGCTGAAACGGCTTCCCATCCGGTTGTTGGGGTGAGGATGAGGGCAGTCGCTCGCGGCGGACACTTGCGGAGTACGTTCGTGCGCGTGTCGGCACAGGTTCGGCCGTTGCGTGTTCCCCCATCGTAACCCTTTAGGCGAAAAGGACTTCGGTAGCAGGGCATCGGCCTGGTCGGCGGGTCGCAAGAGGTCGATGCCGGCAGAGAGCGGGCGGAAACGATCTTGACCCAACCCACGCCGCTTGGTATTGATCGCGTTCTTATCTGCCGATTTGCTGGGGGACCCCCTCGGACGAAAAGGGGAACGTGGTGAAAACCGCAAGAACTTTGTGCGGCCTGATTGCCGTGGCGTGTGCCTTGGCATCGACCCCCACCTTGGCTCAACGCATGCAGTTTGCCACGCCGGTCGATTCGACGTCGAGCGCGGCTTCACCGGGCGCGGCGGCGATCACGCCTCCGGCGTCACCTTACGTTGCCCCGTCTGGTGCGGCGGCTCCACCAGCGTATCCAGCGCCGTCGGCGTCTCCCTCGGCGCCCGCCGCATCGCCGACATTCACGCCCCCTGCGCCGCTAGTAACCGCACCGCCTGTTGGGGCCCCGGTTGTCGGCGGGCCGCCTGCTGGTGCGCCGGGATCGATCTACACGCCATCACCGGGCTTAGGCGTCGCTCCCGCGGCTCCGGTCCCGCCTTGCGGCACGCCCGCTCCGCCGCCGGCCGGTTGGGATCCTTACGCCCCGCCCGGCAATGCGCCGAGTGCGCTGATGCAGCAAGACCCTTGCTTCCAGTCCTCGCCGGCGATCAGCGTGGTGGCGGTGCAGAAGTTCATCCAGCAGATCAATCTGAACTACGATTGGTTCGCGGGCAATCCCACCGCGACCGCCAGGGAGTTGGGGATCAACGACGCCGATCTTAACGTCACGTTCGCGTTCCCGTTGTTCAACATTCAAACGCCGTTCTTGGTGACGCCGGGATTTGCGGTCCACTACTGGAACGGGCCGGTGTCGGTGCTGCCGGCGGCACCCAGCGACTCCGCGCCGGCCGATTTGCCGCCGCAAACCTACGACGCCTATCTCGACTTCGGCTGGAACCCGCAGATTTCCGATGTCTTTGGAGCGGAACTGAACTTCCGCACGGGCGTTTACAGCGACTTCAGCCGAGTCACCAGCGACAGCATCCGCTTCATGGGCAAGGGCATGGCCGTGCTGAAGCTCTCGCCCCACATGACGTTGAAGGCCGGCGTGTGGTATCTCGATCGCGTGCAGGTGAAAATCCTGCCTGCCGGAGGACTTGTCTGGACGCCGAACCCCGACGTCTACTTCGACATCCTCTTTCCCAACCCGGAAATCGGTCACCGGCTGACGACCTGGGGCAACACCGAGTGGTGGCTCTATGCGTCGGGCGCCTACGGCGGCGGGACTTGGACGATCAAGCGCGACACAGGCTACATGACTCCGCCGGCCGCTCCCTGGCAGCATCCCGCCGATGGCACCTATACGCGCTTCGACTACAATGACATCCGCATCGCCGTCGGCTTGCGATTCAAGACGCCGCGCCAGCTTGAAGGGCATTTTGAGGTCGGCTTCTCCTGCGACCGCCAGTTGGTCTACCAGGATCTGTTGCCCAGCATGTACGTTCCGACCAACACGGTCTACGTCGCCGCGGGGTTAG
Source organism: uncultured Planctomycetaceae bacterium (assembly GCA_963823895.1). GTDB lineage: Bacteria > Planctomycetota > Planctomycetia > Pirellulales > Thermoguttaceae. Next base: position 20,152 of record CAWGNG010000049.1, on the reverse strand, counting down.
CGTACTAGGGTAGTGTTTCGCGACTAACATTCTGTAGGGAACGCCCTCCGTGGCGTTCCGCCATGGTTGAAACGCCACGGAGGGCGTTCCCTACAGGTAACTGCTAATGCTGAATGATGAATTACAGGCTCCGACTGTTGGCACTGGCATTCATCATTCATCATTCATCATTCATCATTCCGCCTTGCCTTTTCGCTCAGGATGAGGTCATCCGTCTGCCGGCGGTCGTGCCGGAGGAACAAGATCCGCCGGGGCAACTTGTCTCGCATCCCAACTCGTCGGCGCAGATTCTGCAATCGCCGGGCGATGGGGACGTGGCCCCGGCGACGCCGCAGCCGGGCGAGCCGCGGCTGCCGCCGGGCGTGCGAAACGGCTTCTTCCAAAAAGCGCTTTTCGACGCCACCTGGCTCGCCCCAGGCGGCACGAACGGCATGGGCGATGACAATCTGCAATTGCAGAGCATTTTCGCGCTGCCTTGTCCCACCGTCAACTCGCCGCTGGTGATTACGCCCGGCTGCGCGGTCGATTTGTTGCAGGGGCCGAAAGGCGCCGATCTGCCGCCGCGGTTGTACCAGAGTTACTTCGATTTCCGCTGGCTTTCGCAGGTCACGCCGACGCTGGGGCTCGATCTGGCGATCACGCCCGGCGTGTTCAGCGATTTCGACCAGGAGAGCGGCAAGGCGTTTCGCTTGCAGGGGCATGGCGCAGCGGCGTGGACCTGCAACGAGACGACGAAACTCGTCGCCGGGGCCGCGTATCTCGATCGCCCGGACGTCGAACTAATCGCCATCGGCGGCGTGGTCTGGACACCAACGGCCGACGTGAAATTCGATCTGATCTTCCCGCATCCGAAGATCTCGCGCCGAATCTATTGGACCGGCCAGAACGGCGACGACGTGCAGGATTGGGTCTACATCGCCGGCGAGTTCAACGGCGACGCCTGGGCGATTCGCCGCTCCGACGGCCTCGATGACCAGGTCGTCATCAGCGACTACCGCTTGGTTCTCGGGACGGAGCGGAGGATAACGGGCGGCTTGACTTCCCGCTTCGAGATCGGCTACGTTTTCGGCCGCCGCATCAAGTACACGAGCGACACTCCCGACTTCCACCCGAGCGACACCGTCATGCTCCGCGGGGGGCTGACATATTGATGCCTGGGGTATATGCTTTGATGTATGAGGACGACGATTCGCATAAACGATGAGTTGTTGGCGCAAGCCAAGGAGGCCGCGAAAGAGAGCGGCTGCACGTTGCGTGCCTTTATCGAATATGCACTACGTCTTGCATTGGCGTCCAAGACCCGGCAAGTCAGGCAGCGGCGAGTTCGCCTGCCATCCTCTGGCAGCGGCGGACTGCGGCACGGTGTGAACTTGGACAGCGCTGCCGAGTTGCTGGACATCATGGACGGGACCGACTAACTGCCCCGCCGGCTCGTTGCCGCGGGAATCAGCACGGGGCGCAACATCGGCATGGCGTTCTCGGCGTGAGAGATTCTCGTCAATTCCTCGTAGGCTTGGCGGAAAACCTGCTCGCGGCCTTGGCCTTGCGTGTTTCGGTACATCTCACGGTCGATGGCTGCGCGGATGCAGAAGAGCCGCCACCGCCAGGCGTTGCGGGCCCGCGGCGATAGCTTGGCGTCAATCTGCTCGACCAACTTGCAGGCCGTGACCGCGCTCTTGCCGATCTTGTTGCGAAAGTGGTTCTCTTCAAAGAGCTTCACGACCGCCGTCACGTCGTCAGCCACTTCGGGTGAGAATTCAAACGCGGCATAGTCCCCGACCGTTTCGATGGCCGGGCGGTCGGGCTCCCAATAGAGCCGCGTGCAGATCACCTTGTTGAGGTCTTCATAGATGCCTTCGGAATACGGGAAGCCGCCGGAGAGCTTCTTCTTCGTCTCGTCCCAACGCTTCTGGAGGCGTCCGGGGTGCGGGTTGGCGCCGTATCCGCCCCACGGATATTGCCCGTACATGCTGATGTCGGGGAAGTTGTAAGTGACTGGCGGAACACGTCTTGTGCAGTCGGGTAGGCTGGGGGCATCGGCCGGGATGGTCTCGGCTCGATGAACCTCAGGAGCCCGAACATGAAGAAACGAATTCGACACGGCGATCCGCGGCGACGGAGCTATTGGGAAGAGGTGGTGCGGCGGTGGAGGGAAGGCGGCCAATCGGTGCGGGCGTTTTGCCGCGCCGAGGAATTGCGGGAGTCGGCCTTCTATTTCTGGCGGCATAAACTGGCGCGAGGTGGTCACCGCACCGGCAAGCGGGTATCCGGTGCCGTGGACGGCGCGCAGTTCCAGTCACGCCCGGCGACGCCAACGTCGCGTTCATCCAAGCGGGTATCGCCACGGCATGGTGCTACGCCTTCGTTTCTGCCCGTGCATGTGGTGGGACCGGCAAGCAGGTGCTTCGGCGCGGCTGAGGCGGACGGCGGCGTGGAGATTATCCTGGGGCAAGGCCGCACGGTACGGGTGCAGGCGGGCTTCGACCGGCAAACGCTCGCCGCTGTGCTGGCCGTGCTGGAGGTGCAGCCGTGTTGAACCTGTCGGAACTGGTGCGGATCTACGTGTGCTTGGTGCCGACAGATATGCGAAAAAGTTTCGACACACTGGCCGCCCTGGTGCGGGACTGGCTGGGATACGATCCCTTGTCCGGCCACTTGTTCGTGTTCCGCAGTCGCCGTGGCGATCGCGTGAAACTTTTGTGGTGGGATCGCGACGGGCTGACGTTGTACTATCGGCGGCTGGAAGAAGGAACCTTTCGCTTTCCGACGAGCAACGACCCACAAGCGCGGAGCGTCGAGGTCTCGCGCAGGAGTTGTCGCTGGTGCTGTGGGGCATCGACCCGTCCAGCGTGAAACGGCAGCAACGCTACCAACGCACGGCTTGATGCGGGGAGAAAAACCTTTCTTGCGGTGGGAATAATTTCGCGTTCACGGTATCTATAAGGGCATGGACACGGACGCCATGCCTCTTCCCGATCCCGCCCTGCTGCCCGACGATGTCGCGGTGCTCAAGCAGTTGATCGTGCAATTGTTGGAGCAGTTGCGTCTGCGCGACGAGCGGCTCCAGCGGCAAGAACATCACATTCACTTGCTGCTGAAAAGGATTTACGGGAGCAGCAGCGAGAAGTTCGATCCGCAGCAAGGCATGTTGTTCGAGAACCAGGCAGATGCGGAAGAGGCGGCTGCCAACTCGCCGCCGCCGGTCGCACGGGCAGCTTCCAAGAACCGCGACAAGCACGGCCGAGGGCGGATTCCCGACGAGACCAAGCGTGAGGAAGTCGTTCACGATCTTTCCGAAGCCGAGAAGGCGGCATTGGGCGGCCTGGAGAATCTGGTCGAGTTGCCGCCGGAGACCAGCGAGCAACTCGATTGGCGGCCCTCGACGCTGTTCGTGATGGTGCATGTCCGCAAGAAATACGCCCGCAAAGAGCAACTGCCCGAGAGCGGCCTGACGCTCGTTCGAGCAGAACGTGGTGCTGGCCCGCAAGCCGCCCGAGGCGATTCCCGGCGGTTTGGCCGGTCCGGGGCTGATGGCCCAGGTGATCGTCAGCAAGGGGGCCGATCATCTGCCCTTGCACCGGCTGGAAGGAATCTTCCAGCGACAGGGCGTCCGCATCTCCCGGCAGACGATGGACGGCTGGTGGCTTCAAACGGCCGAGTTCTTACAACCTTTGTACGCCCTGGCTATCCGCGTGGTGTTGGCTTCTCACGTAATCCACACGGATGACACCTCGGTGAAGGTCCGCGATGCCTGGCGGAGGCTGAAGTACACGGGCCACTTCTGGCCCTACGTGGGCGATCCACTGCACTCGCTGACCGTGTTCGATTACACGACGAATCACAAACGGGACGGACCGGCCGCGTTTCTCAAGGATTATCGCGGCTATGTGCAGGCCGACGCCTTCAACGGTTACGACGGAATCTACCTGGAATCCGACGGTCGAATCATCGAGGTGGCTTGTTGGGCGCACGCGCGGAGGAAATTCCACGAGAGCCGACGGCTGGATGCGGCCCGCATGGAGACGGCGTTGGCTTGGATCGGCAAGCTCTACGCCGTGGAGAAAGATCTCCGGCAGCGCTGTCAGGGCCAGTGGCAGCCACTCACGCTGGAGGAGCGTGCCACGCAAATCGCCGCCGAGCGGCAGGAGCGGTCGCGGCCGCTCTTGGACAGCTTCCATACATGGCTGGAAGCCGAGGCGCCCAAGGTCTTGCCCAAGAGCGCGGTTCGTGGAGCGATTAACTATACGCTCGGCAACTGGACGGCCCTGTCCGTATACCCTAACGACGGCTGGCTGGACATCGACAACAACGAAGGCGAGAACTCGTTGCGGGGCCTCTGTATCGGACGCCGCAATTGGCTTTTTGTGGGGAACGACCGGGGCGGCCGCGCGGCGGCGATCCATTTCAGCCTGTTGGCGTCATGCAAGCGTCACGGCCACGATCCTTGGGTCTACTACCGCGACGTGCTGACCCGACTGCCAGCGATTCTTCCCGGCGCCAGCGAGGAAGAACTTCTCGCCCTCCTCCCCCACCGCTGGCATCCGGCTTGATCTCCCCGTTCGCCAAGCCTACGCCCAGGCGGCGATTTCTCCCTATGTGCTCGGCGGGACGCTTACGGGAAGTTCAGGAGCGGCAAACTTCCCGGGACGCCCTTGTCCAACGGATAGCGAGGGTAATCCTCGAAATTGTCGGCCAAGATGTAGTCCACCCAGTCGGGCTTCTTCGCCTTGAACTTGGCCGTGATCCCGTCCCATTCTCCGACGGCCCAGCGGTCGAAGTACCATGTCGACAATATCACTTTCCCATTGCGGAAGGCGCGGCGGTACGCGCGTGCCACAGGCTCCGCCATACGCAGATAGGCATTGGCACCCCAAGGCGCGCATTTCGAGCAGGTGCAGCCGCCGCTGTCGTAAGGCCAGATGCACCAGTAGTCCAAGCCAATGTCTTTGAATGCATCGAACTTTTCTTTGCAGTAGCCCAGTTCCATTTCCGTGACGCCGGGTTTGCTGGGACATAGCTCTGGACCAAGGTTGGTGATGCGATTGCCCCCTGTCACATCGGCGTGATATCCCGGGTGATTCACTGTGCTGTCATCAGCACGAAGGCTCACGGGGCTATTCGCATACCCTTCGTTGCAGATGCAGCCCAGGCTGGCATTGAGCCCCAAGTCCTTGACGATCTTCAACAAGGCGCGCAGCCGTTCGAGCATCGCCTGGGCCTTCGGATCGTTGATCCCATTGAACTCTTCCATGCCGAACCACACCAAGAGACTGTTCGGCCCCCAGAGCGACAAATCTTCCACATAGCGCGTCACCTCTTCGATCGGAGCGACCTGGTAGTAGTTGTGGAAATGGGTTGCAAAGTAGATTCCCCGCACGGGCATCTTCGGAACGGAAGTGCCTCGCCACGAGCCGGGCGTGAAACCGTCGTTGCCATAGGCCGCGGTGTGCAGGAACTTGCCCACGCCGTAGAGCAGTCCCCGGGCGTCATTGCCGGTGATGCGGATCGCCCCGTCAGCTTCGTCGGTGATCTTGAATCCCTCGCCGCCGATGCCGCATTCGACGGCCAACTCCACCACCAGCGGCGCTTTGCCCTCACACACGACTTTCGCGCCACAGCGACTCTGAACTTGGCGAACGAACACTCGCCCGACCTTCTCAACCACGAGGCCTGGCTGTGGCGGAAGAACGAGGCGAACCGATTTTACTGCCTCGCCCTGCGAGAGCAGGATTCTCACGAGCAAATCTCGATACGCTTCGAGGTCCTTCCACTCGGTCGCCACCGCCATTTTCGCGCCGGTGGGGTCGATCGGCGTCATCCCATCGGCAGTCACTTTGATGCGAAGGTCTTCCATTTTCAGCAGCGGCTTCGGGCCGGGCAGGGCGAGATAGATCGCGACCGTGTCGAAGAGGATGGTGCTGGCTGCAACCTTCTCGTCCTTCGCCCAGATGCGATAGCTCTCGATCATCGCCTTCACCAGCGGATCCTTGCTAGTGGTCAGCTTTTGGAATCGTTTGCCGGAAAGTTTGATCAGCCCGCAGGTGTCCAGCGGAGTGATGATCGCTTCTCGCCAGGGAGCGGAAAGGGCTTTTTGAGCGGCGGGGACGTCCACCTTGATGTTCCATTCGGGGCAGGGCTTGCCGCCGTCGTAGCCCTTGCGGACGCTCCCCTGCATTCCCACGAAACGGGCCTTCGCCGCGATGCCCGGCTGACGTCCGAGGGCCGCCGCGACGGTGTGGGACGGGCCGATGGAGATGATCGTCACCGGCGAGGCAGCGGCGTTGATCGTGTCGATCATCGCCCCGACGCCGTCCTTGATAACTTTGCCCTTGTAGCGTGCCAGATCGAAATCCTCGACCCACGGCTGCTGGCCGCCCACGCCGTCGCTGCCGCCGGCGCCCATGCCGATCGGGATGTCGGTGCGGCCGGCCACCGTCAGCAGTTTGGCGATGATTTTCGAGCGGTAGACGTTCTTCCCGCAAGTGGTCGTGATGAGTTTCACGTCGAACTGCGGACTCTTCAGCAGCATGACCAAGGCCCAGGTGTCGTCGATGTTGTCGCCGATGTCGGTGTCGAGGATGACAGGCAGTTTATTAACGGAAACCGAAGGAGGCCCGTCGGCGGCGAAGGAAATCGCGACAACGGCCGTCAAGAGGAAGAGCGTCGCAACGAACACGACTCGCGTGAAGCCAAGATGGGTGTCAGACATGATGTGATCCAGTCGGAAAATCGATGTTGCACCAACCGTTTAGCCCCGGCGTCCACGCCGCGATAGTTGTATCCGTTTAGCCGGCGAACTTGTTCGCCGCTTCTCTGGTGCGCGGTGCCATGCCCACGCTTGCCGTGGGCATGGAAATCGCGGACCGAAGTAACATGCCCACGGCAAGCGTGGGCATGGCACCCATCGCCGTTACGCCGACGCGATCGTTCGCCCGCCGTCCACCGGCAGGCAGATACCGGTAATGTAATCGTTTTCGACCAGGAAAACCACCGCCTCGGCGATGTTTTCCGGCTGGCCAAGACGTTTCAGCAGCGTGCCGGCAATCGAGCCTTTCACTTCGTGTTCGGAAACATCTTCGGGCACCATTACCGGGCCGGGCTCGATGCAGTTGACCCGCACCAGCCGATTGCGCTGCGCCAACTCCACGGCCAACGCACGGGTGAGCGTCGGCACTGCCCCCTTGCTGACGAAATAGGCGGCATAGCCCGGGTACGGGCGGGCGGTGGCCCAATCGCCGAGCGTGACAATCGCGCCCCCTCGGCTTGCCCGGCCATGATCAGCCCCGCTCGTTGGCAACAGAGGAACGTGCCGAGCGTGTTGACGCCGAATTGCCGACGGACGTCTTCGGCGGTCACGTCTTCCAACGGCTTGGGCTGCCACACGCCGGCGGCGGCGACCAGCACGTCGAGCCGCCCAAAGGCCGTCAGCGTTTCTTCGAACAATCGAGCGACATCGGTTTCATCGGCCACGTCGCCCCGAAAAGCCGCGGCCCGCGCCCCCTTTCGCTCGATTTCCGCCACCGTTTGCCGGGCCTCCTCGGCGGAATGGTGGTAGTGGATGGCGATGTGATATCCCCGATCGGCCAGCGCCAGCGCCACGACGTTGCCGATGCGGTGCTTTCCGCTGCCGGTGATCAGGGCGACTTTCGTGGTGGGCATGGGTAGTGGAGAGTGGATAGTGGGTAGTGCGAAGTAAGTCATCGCGAAAACTCGTGGACAGCCGCTTGCGGCTTCGCAGTTTCCAATTCTGGATTTCAAATTCTCAAATTCCCAATTTCCTCCATTCCGCAAAATATTCCCCCATCGCCGCTTTCCAATCCGGCATCGCCGGCCCGCCGAGCCGATGATAAGCCGACGTGTCGAGCACGCTGTACGACGGCCGGGCCGCCGGCGCTCCGTATTCGGCCGTGGTGATTGGGTGAATCGTTACCTGCATCCCGGCCTGGCGGAAGATCTCGGCGGCGAACTCGCGCCACGTGGCTTCGCCGGTGTTCGTTACGTGGTACGTTCCCCACGGCGCCGGCGTGGGGACTGTCCCGATTTTCGCGTCAGCGAAAATGGGACTGTCCCCTTCAGCTTTGACACTGATGCCGAGCAAGAACAAAATCGCGCGGGCCAGGTGCGGGACGAACGTGGGCGTGCAGCACTGATCGTCGACGATGCGCAGCTCCGGCCGCGCGGCGCCGAGACGGAGCATCGTCTTGACGAAGTTCGCCGCCCGCGGATCGGAGGGGCGAGCGTACAGCCCGCAGGTGCGAACGATCAGATGTTTCGGGAGTTTGGCGGCGGCCCGCTCGCCTTCTAGTTTTGTTCTCGCGTAAACGCCCTGCGGCTGACAGGGATCGTCCTCGCGCCACGGCCGCGGCGACGGTGGCACGGCCCCGAAGACGTAGTCCGTACTGATCTGCACCAACGGGCAATCCAACCGGCCGCACGCCTGGACGAGATGCTCGACCGCTTCGGCATTGATTGCCCGGCATTTCTCCGGCTCGCTCTCGGCTTTATCGACAGCGGTGTAGGCCGCGCAATTGATAACCGCCTTGGGCTCAATCGCCATGATTCGCTCGACCGCCGCCGGGCCGTCGGTCAGATCGAGCGTGTCGATGTCCAACGCCGTCGCCGCCGAGCCGAGTTGCCGGCACAGTTCTCCGCCCAATTGCCCGTAGGCTCCGGTAACGACGATGGTCATGGGAAGGATGGAGGGATTGGTAATTTGAGATTTGAAATCAGGAATTGGGGATTAGGGATTAGAATATCGCGGCGGCCCGCATTCGGCAAGAACGCCCCAACCTCTTTTGGAGACGCTCCACGGAGGTTACACTGTGCTTGGCGATGAAATCGTCAATCGTCAGTAGCCGCGAGCCAACCGCTCGCGGCCGAACTTCTAACCGATAACGCGGGCCATTGGCCCCGGCTGGAGGCTTTGATGAGCGATTTGTTAGACGAACTGGTCGATATGTCGGCCGAATTGGGTGCGCCGGCCCATGACTTGGCGATCCTCGGCGAAGGGAATACGTCGGCCAGGGCGGACGATGAGACTTTTTGGGTAAAGGCGTCGGGCGTACAGCTCGGGCGGGCCGGCCGCGACGGATTTGTCCGCGTGCGGTTCGCGCCGATCCTTGCGGCGATGGATGGCCGCCCGTTGGATGATGCCGCGCTAAAGGAATTGCTCAAGACGGCCACGGCCGAGGGCCAGCGGCTCCCTTCGATCGAGACGTTCCTCCATGCGATGTGTCTGCAACAGCAAGGCGTGCGGTTTGTCGGCCACACCCATCCCTCGATCGCCGTGGGTCTGCTCAGCGGGCAGCGCAGCCGCGAGCTTTTCTCCGGCTGTCTCTTCCCCGATCAGATCGTGGTCCTCGGCCCGGCCTTGGCCTACGTGCCCTACGCCGATCCCGGTTTGCCGTTGGCGTTGACGGTGCAGCAGGCCCTGGCGGAATTCCTCGATCATCATCAGCGCGGCCCAAAAGTGCTGCTGATGGAGAATCACGGCACGATCGCGCTGGGCAGCACCGCGCAAGAAGTGCTCAACATCACGCAGATGCTCGTGAAGACCTGCCGCATTCTCGCCCACAGCCTCACCGCCGGCGGGCCGAGGTTTCTTTCGCCCGCTCAGGTCGATCGCATCGACAAACGGCCGGACGAGCTAGCGCGGCGCAAGGGGTTTGTTTGAGCGGAATCGGGGCGCAAGACACTTATTCCGGCGTCCAGAGTTTTCCGCCGCCGCTGCCGGGCTGGGCGCTGTCGGGGGTCCAGAGGCCGCCGGGCTCGGAAGGCTCGGACGCCATTGCCGGCGCCTCGGCCGACTCGGGGGCGAACGCCGGCGTGCCGTCGGGATTGAGAATACCGACGTCGATCAACATCCGCGTCAAAACCTCGGGCACGCGCGGCTCCTCGATGTGACGCTTCTGGATATGCTCGACCAGCCGCATCGCTTCGGCGCCGTTGTGACTGGCGAAGTGGAACGAAAGCTCCATCAGATCCCAGGTGACGTTGGAGACCTTCGTTTTGTCGGTCAGCCGGCGGCCCTGGTTGACGTACTCCAACGCCTTGGAAATGTCCTCCTCCGTGCGGGCGAGCGTTCCGAGGGCGTGGATGCGCTCGTTCGATTCGGCCATGCTCGGGCGCTCGGCGATCGCCGCGGCGAATTTCCGCAAGGCGGGGCGAATGTTGAAGCCCGCGGCGCGATAGTAGGCCGTAATCAGGTCCTCATCCGACAGCCCATCGACGTTGACCCGCATCAGCCTGACCACCGGCAGGTCGCCGATCGGCTGCTGCTCGGGGTCGATCGGCGCGAGTGTGGGCAGGCCGAGCTTCGCCCGCAACTCGTTGTAGTCGATCGGGCCGGGCAAGTTCTCCGTGAACTGTGCCAGCACGAGAATCGCCGCCAGGAGTTTGGTACGACAGGCCGGGTCGGCGGCTGCTTCGTGCGGCGAGCGGTCGTCGAGAACGCCGAGTTTCAACTCGGGCCAGCGGTTGAGAATCGCGTCGCGGATGTGTTCGGCCATCATGGCGCGGAGCCGGTCGGGCGAGGCGCTGCGCGGCGGTTGCCAGGCCGCCCGCAGGAACTTCTGACTGGCCGACCAATGGCCAATCACCTCGCGGTTTGGTTCTGGCTCGACGGCCTCCCCGCCCGCCTCGCGGACCATGTCGCTGACGGTCGGCAGTTCGTCGGCCGCCACGCCCAGCACCTCCAGCCGGGCCTCGCGGTCGGTCTGCCGCCCGAACAACAGGGCCTGGCCGAGCATGTTCGGCACAGTGTGCAAGTCGAGCGACTCGGCCGACTCGGGCATGGGGCGATCGAGGAGCATGAAGGCGGCCTTCGGCGGCGGGTTCTCGCCGTCGCTGAACTGCGCCGGGTTGAAGGGAATCGTCCGCCACCGCGGCGACGAGAGCAGCGTCTCCTGAAATCGCTCGACGTCCTTGACCGTCCAAACCAGCTTGAGCATTTCGACGCGATCGCCCAGCGGATCGGGGGAGAGGAACATCGCCATCGCTTCCGCTTCCACCGCATCTTCCAGGCCGTGTTCTTCGCCCGCGCAGGGCCGCGTACCGCCGCAATGCGTCGATGCAGCCGGGATTATCGGCCAGCCAACCGCGCAGCATGGCCAGGTCGCGCCAGATCACCGACGAATCGGGCACCTCGGCGGCCAAAACGGTCAGCCGTTCGGCGGCCGTTTGCCAGTCGCCCATCGTGGCTATCTGCATCGCCTCGTCAAAACGAGGAGCCCACGGTGCGTCTTTGGGACAAGGCGCCAAGGGCGGAGCGTCGCGCAGCAGCAGCGGCACATCGATCGCCTGGCTGAGCGCGGCGAGCACTTCCTCCGCGCGATCGTCCTTGTCGGTGATGTCGCATTGCAGTTGCAGCAGCCCGGCGGCGGCCAGCGGAAAGCCCGCTCGCAGCAGGCTGCCGGCCATCAGCCCCATCGCCTGATAAGTGCGGGCGTCGAGGTCGCCGTTGGCGGCGCGCATCGCTTTCTGCAGCAGGCCCAAAGCCGCAAGGGTATTGCTCTCGGCCGCGAGAATGGCCATCTCGGCCAGGGCGATCTGATTGTCCGGGTGCTTCACCAGGAACGCCGCGGCGGCGGTCCGGGCGGCCTCCTGCCGGTCGGTGAACCGCAGCAACATGCACTTCGTGGCCAGCAGACACGGCCGATCGCGGCCCGGCTCGTGTGCCAGGAGGTGATCGACGTGTTGCAGGCAGGCCAGGAACTGCTCGCCGTCGATCATGCGGTCGATCTTCTGCAGTTCCGGCAGAAAATCGCCGCAGCAGAACTTGATCTTCTTGCCCGTGCCGCCGGGACAGAGCGAATATGCGTCGATGGCCATGAAAGCGTGGGGAGTGGGTTAGTGGTTAGTTGGAGATTTTGCGACACGCTATCCCAGCATTTCCCGAAACTGCCCGAACAGATAATTGCTGTCGTGCGGGCCGGCCGAAGCTTCGGGGTGATACTGAACGCAGAACGCCGGGTGCTTGCGGTGGCGAAGGCCCTCGATCGTCTGATCGTTCAGGTTGACATGCGTCACTTCCAGATCGTCCGGCAGATCATTCTCCTCGACGGAGAAGCCGTGATTCTGCGTGGTGATCTCGACGCGGCCGGTCGCCCGGTTCATCACCGGCTGATTCGCGCCGCGATGGCCGAACTTGAGCTTGTAGGTCTTTGCTCCGCAGGCCAAGGCGAGAAGTTGATGGCCCAGACAGATGCCGAAGATCGGCTTCTTGCCCAGCAGGCCGCGGATCGTCTCCTGGGCGTAGACCAACGGATCGGGATCGCCGGGGCCGTTCGAGAGGAAGACTCCGTCGGGCCGCTGGGCCAGCACTTCGTCCGTCGTGGCCGTGCCCGGCAAGATCGTCACGCGGCAGCCCATGCTGAACAGGTGCCGGGCGATGTTCCATTTCATGCCGTAGTCCAACGCCACGATGTGCGGTGAGCCGGCCGTGGGCGGCGGATACTCGACCTCGTGCAACCTCGCCCAGCGGCTCAACGACTGCGTCCATTCGATCGGCCCGTCCGGAATCACCTCGCGCACCAGATCGCGGCCGACAAGGCCCGGGCTCGCCTTCGCGCGGGCGACCAGCCGGGAGTTGTCGAGATCGACCGACGAGAGGACGCTCTTCATCGCGCCGCAGATTCGCAGCCGGCGCACCAACGCGCGGGTGTCGATCCCTTCCATGCCGACGATGCCCCATCGCTTCAGGTAGCCGTCGAGATCGCCGTCGGCGCGGAAATTGCTCACACGGCGGCTGCGTTCGCGGACTATGAAGCCCGCCAGGTGGGGCTTGCTGCTCTCCACGTCTTCGGCGTTCACGCCGTAGTTGCCGATCTCGGTGTAGGTCATCGTCACGATCTGGCCGCGGTAGCTCGGATCGGTCAGGACTTCCTGATAGCCAGTCATCGAGGTATTGAAGCAGACCTCGCCGTCGACTTCGCCGTCGGCGCCGAAGGATGTTCCGGTAAAGACCGTCCCGTCTTCCAGGGCAAGTTTTGCGGGTTTGAGCATGGTGGGGCTACCTAAAGTCCGGCGGCGGTTTGACCCGATAGAGTCAGTAACGGCTGTGGGTCTCTGGGTTGACAGCCTTAACCGACTGCATAACCCAGGCAGCCTCAAGTGAGGGTCTTGTACCGGCGAGCAAGCACCCTCATTTTTTATGCGCGCATCGAAAGCTCCGCGGTCCTCCATTTTAACGCCATTTTCACACCGCGAACAGGGATGGGGGAAAAGCAGGGAAAATGACGAAGCTCGAATGACGAATGACGAAAGAAGCCCGAAATCTCAATGACGAGAGCGTTTTCACGCAGAAATTCGTCATTCGTCCTTCATTATTCCTTCGTCATTCGAGCTTCGTCATTACCTTATTGCTTCCCCAGGCATTTTCCGATCTGACGGACTGCCTGGCGGAGCCGGTTTTCGTTCTCCACCAGCGCCAGCCGGACGTAGCCCTCGCCGGCCGGTCCGAACCCCGCGCCGGGGCTGACCACTACATCGCCGTCTTTCAACAGCTTCATGGCGAACTGGAACGAGGTCATTTCTGCGGCCCAGGGCGAGGGGATTTTGGCCCAGACGAACATGCTCGCCTTCGGGCGTTCGACCGGCCAGCCGATGCGTTCGAGCCCTTCGCACAGCACGTCGCGGCGGCGTTGATATGCGGCGGCCTGGGCCTCAACCGCCGCGTCGGTGTGCCGCAGGGCGAGGATGGCGGCGATCTGAATCGGCCGGAACATGCCGTAATCGTAGTAGCCCTTGATCGTGGAAAGCGCCCGCAGCATCTCCGCGTTGCCCGCCGCAAAGCCGACCCGCCAGCCCGCCATGTTGTAGCCCTTGCTCATCGTGGTCAGCTCGACCCCAACGTCCCGGGCGCCCGGAGCGGCCAGAAAACTCGGCGCCTTGTAGCCGTCAAACGTCACGTCGGCGTAGGCCAGGTCGCTCACGACCATGAAGCCGTACCGCTTCGCCAGCTTCACCACCTCCAAGTAGAAATCGGGCTCAACGATGGCCGTCGTCGGATTGTGGGGAAAATTGACGATCACCAGCTTCGGACGCGGCACCAAGTGGCGGCAGGTGTAGTCGATATTGGCCAGCAACTTCTGACTGTCGCCGACTTCCAGCAGAATGGCGTTGGCGGCCGCCATTGCCACTGCGTAAAGATGCGCAGGATAGCTAGGAGCGGGGACGATCGCCGTGTCCCCGGGGCCGACCAACGCCAGGCAGAGGTGGCTGAATCCTTCTTTCGAGCCGAGGCAGGCGATCACTTCCCGTTGCGGGTCGAGCCGCACGCCGTGTTGCTTGAAATACTTCGCGGCCACTTCGCGCCGCAGGCTGAGGATGCCTTGGGCGGGGGCGTAGCCGTGATTTTTCGGGTCGCGGGCGGCCTCGGCCAGCTTTTCGATGACCAAGTCTTGCGGCGGATCGGTGGGATTGCCCATGCCCAGATCGATCACGTCCCCCCCCGCCCGACGCTTTTCGTACATCAGCTTATTGATCTCGGCGAACAGGTACGGCGGTAGCCGCCGCACCCGCTCGGCCACTTCGATGGTGAAGGGCGCGTCATGGATGATCGGTTCGCCGTCGGACGGGACTTCGTTCATATAGAGGGGCCAGGGGCCGGGGGGCAGGGGTCAGGAAAACGATGAATGAGGGGTGATGAATGATGAATGATGAATGATGAAGCAAGCCGCTTGCGGTTTCGCAACGCACTGCCAACCACTGTTCCTACTGTTTTCCAAGCTCCCCCGTCAGCAATTCCCATGCGGCTTCCAGGGCTTGCGGAATCGTATGCACGCCGGCCACTGTGGGCATAAAGTTGGTGTCGCCGATCCAGCGGGGGACGATGTGCCAATGGAGATGGCCCGGCACGCCCGCGCCGGCCGCGCGGCCGAGGTTCAAGCCGATGTTGAATCCCTGCGGCTGCATCGCCTTTTCCAGCAGGGCGACCATCCGGGCGAGCGTCTGCGAGAGTTCCAACTGAGCTTCCTCGCTGAGTCCGTCGAGCCGGGCGACATGGTGACGCGGCGCGACCAGTAGGTGGCCGTTGTTGTAGGGAAATCGGTTCAGAAGCGTAATCGCGTGCTCCCCCCGATCGACGACCAACCGCTGCCGGTCATCCCCGCTGGGCATCGCCTGGCAGAAGAAGCACGTCGGATCGGCGCCGGGCAGCAGCGTCTCGGGATCGCACGGCTCCACGATCCCTTTTTCACCGAGGATGTATCCCAAGCGCCAGGGTGCCCAAAGTTGTTCGTGCGACACAATCGCCCCCCATTGGGAGGAAGTTCTGCTTCTGCAATCCAGCCAAGTTTAGGCCGAACGAGCAGTATATCAGCAGAAAGAGCACGGCGACACGGGAAAAAGCCCCCGCTAACGGAGCTTTTCAAGTTGGGCGCTGGCGGCGGTCGAAACTGAAAGTGGCGGCTGGGGGGATTCTCACGCCAAGGGAAGAAATACCGCCTGCCTTGGCCTCTCGCCGTGGGCAACGCCCACGGGTAGACTGAGAGGTTCCGACCCAGGTGTCAGTCTGAACCTGTAGGGTGGGACAAGCGAAGCGTAGTCCCACCAGAAGCCAAGAAACCGCCGCCGCCTATTGGTGGGACTACGCTCCGCTTGTCCCACCCTTCGTTTTCCCGCTTCGACCCAGAACCACTTCGCAAACCGAACCGTGATCGACTTCCGCGTTGACCTGAACGTGTTCCGCGGTCCGATGGACCTGCTGCTCTACCTGGTGCGAAAGCACGAGGTCGAGATCGTCGATATTCCCATCGCGGTCATTACCGATCAATACCTCGAATATCTGGCGATGATCGAGCAGCTCGACGTCAACGCGGTGGGCGATTTCCTCGGCATGGCGAGTCTGCTGATCGAGATCAAATCCCAGCAGGTCTTGCCGCGCTGCGACGAAATCGACGGCGAACTCGACGACCCGCGGCAGGAGCTCGTCCGCCGCTTGTTGGAATATAAGAAATACCGTGACGCTGCGAGCATTCTCGAAGAGCGCAGCCGCAGTTGGCAGCAACGCTACTCGCGGCTTTCGACCGATGTGCCGCGGCACGAACGCGACGTGGCCGGCGAGCCGATTCAAGAGGTCGAACTCTGGGATTTGGTCAGTGCCTTCGGGCGGATCATGCGCGAGACCGACGCCTCGCGGCCGGCGAGCATTGTCTACGACGACACGCCCATCCACGTCTACATGAGCCGCATCCACGCCCGGCTGATCGAGGCGGGCCAGCTCTCGTTCCACGACCTCTTCGAGCCGGACATGCACAAATCGACGTTGGTCGGGATCTTCCTGGCCGTGCTGGAGTTGGTGCGTCACCACCACGTTCGTCTCGAGCAGAACGCCCTGTTCGGTGAAATCTGGATCCTGCCCAATCTCGGCTGCGACGAGCCGCTCGATTTGTCGAACGTCGATGAGTATGAACACGCCGCCCCATGATCAACAACCTCCCCGTCAAAACGCTCGTCCATAAGAACATCACGATCGAGGGCTACTCCCGCGCGGCCGTGCAGACGTATTGGCGCGTGCCGGAGATGAACCTCGGCTTCGACTTGGGTGCACAGCCGTGGTCGTTCATGGGCACGCCGACATGGTTCGTCTCGCACACGCACATGGACCACCTGATCGCGCTGCCGGTCTACGTGGCGCGGCGGCGGATGATGAAGATGGAGCCGCCGGTGATCTATCTGCCCGAGGCCGCCGTCGAGCCGATGGAGCGGGTGCTGCGGTTGCTAAGCCGCATGGACCGCGGCCGGCTGCCCTGCCAACTCCTGCCCGCCAGGCCGGGCCAGGAGATCGAGCTATCGCGCGAACAAATCGTCACCGTCTCGGCCACGACGCACACGGTCCCTTCGCTCGGTTTCGTCGTTTGGGAGCGGCGCCGCAAGCTCAAGCCGGAGTATCAAGGGCTGGAGGGGCACCAGATTCGCGACCTCCGCCTCGCCGGCACCGAGGTGACCAACGAGGTGCGGATTCCGCGTCTGGCTTATCTCGGCGACAGTTCGCCGGGCGGGCTCGACGCCTGCCCCGCCATGTTCCAGGCCGAGGTGCTCATCATGGAATTGACCTTCGTTTCGCCGCGGCATCGCAAGGACAAGATCCACAAGTTCGGCCACATGCACCTCGACGATCTATTGGAGCGGCGCGAAAGGTTCCGCAACGAGTTGGTCATTGCCAGCCACTTCAGCACGCGATACCATTCCAACCAGATTCGCGAGTGTGTCGCCAAGGCCATCCCCGACATGCTCGACGGCCGGCTGCACCTGTGGCTGTAGCCGCCAGCGGGAGCCGCTTGCGGCTTCGCAACGCCATTCTTGGAATCATCGCTATGAGCTCGAAAGAATCCACCCGCCGGCGCGTCGCGGTCATCGGCGGCGGCATCGCCGGGCTGGCGGCGGCGCATCGGCTGGTCGAACTCGATCCCAATTGCGAACTGACACTGTTTGAAGCGGGTCCACGGCTCGGCGGCGTCGTTTCAACGGTCCACGAAGACGGCTTTCAAGTAGAACAAAGCGCCGACAACTTCATCACCACCGTCCCCTGGGGCCTGAATCTCTGCAAACGGCTCGGGCTGGGCGATCAACTGATCGGAACCAATCCGGCCTACCGCCGCACGTTCGTCGTGCATCGCGGGCGGCTGCACCGGCTGCCCGACGGATTCCTGATGATGGCCCCCACGCGGCTTTGGCCGCTGGCCGTTACGCCGTTGCTAAGTCCGCTGGGCAAACTGCGGGCGGGGATGGAGTACTTCATTCCGCCGCGCGGCGACGATGCCGACGAGAGCATGGCCCATTTCGTCCGCCGCCGCCTGGGCCGCGAAGCGTTCGAGCGGCTGGTCGAGCCGCTGGTGAGCGCAGTCTACGCTGCCGATTTGGAGAAGCTCAGCGTATTGGCCACGCTCCCCCGATTTCGCGAAATGGAGCGCGATTTCGGCAGTTTGATCCGCGCGATGCGGCATCAGATGAGAAACCGCAGTTGTGGTGCCGGCGTCTCGCCTGCCCAGGCAGCCGGGACGGCTGCACCACAACGCGAGAGCGGCGCCCGCTACAGCATGTTCGTCACCTTGCGCGACGGCCTGTCGAGTCTCGTTAGCACGATCGCCTCGCGTCTCCCGCCCGGCGCCGTGCGGCTCAACACGGCGGTCACGCGGATTGAACGCTGCGGCGAGCAGTGGCGTGTTGCGACAGAAGAGGAAAAGGAGAAGCGTACTTGTCCCCCCTCTCCCCTCTCCCCTCTCCCCTCTCCCCTTTCATTCGACGCCCTGATCCTCGCCACTCCCTCGCCCGTCTCTGCCGCGTTATTGCAACCGCTCGACGCCGCGCTGGCCGCCGACCTGGCGTCGATCGAGCACTCCGGCACGGCCATCCTTTCGTTGGGATACCGCACGGAGGAGATCGGCCATCCACTGGACGGCATGGGAGCGGTGGTGCCGGCGGTCGAGCGGAGTCCGATTTTGGCCGTTAGTTTCAGCACTCGCAAGTACGCCCATCGAGCGCCGCAGGGCAAAACGCTGCTCCGCGTCTTTGTCGGCGGCGCCCGTCGGCCGGAAGTCGCCGCCATGAACGACGACGAGTTGACGCCGCTTGTGCTGGATGAATTGGCCCGCTTGCTGCAAGTTCGCGGCCAGCCATGCTATCGCAACCTCGCCCGCTGGCCGGGCACGATGCCGCAGTATCACGTCGGCCACAAGGAGTTAGTCGCGCGGTTCGAGAGCCGCGTGGCAGCATTGCCGAACTTCGCGCTGGCCGGCAACGCCTATCACGGCGTCGGCCTGCCCGACTGCATCCACGGCGGCGAACTGGCGGCCGAGCGGATGATTGGGGCGTGACAGTGCTCAGATTGACAGCCTTCTCGTTAGCTGCAAGAATGGAAATAGCCCTATGCCTGCAAGCAATCAAGTACGAGTCTCGCAATCGTTGCATCGTCCACTGTGTTGCACCAAGAATGGCGATTAGCAAAACACAAGTTGACAGACTTGGGGACCGCTTGAAGCAGGGGCCGCACACTGAGAGCGATCTGCGGCTGCTCGACGAGTACCGGCGGTCGTTCAGCGAGGCGTGCGAGGCTGTGGTGCGAACGATCCGGGAGTTGGGCGGAGCCCCAACGGCTAGGTTGGCCAAGTCGACGCTCTCGATCGTGGAGAAGTTGTGTCGCGCGGTGGAAAAGGCGTCAGGAACCGTTTCCGAGACAAAGCGGGAAAAACACAACCGGGAAGAGGCGAAGTAACAACGGTTCCTGACACCTTTTCCGCCCTGACACCTTTTCCGCCCCAGCGACCCGTCAAGCGGTCACACGTCGGAAGGGGAAAAACTGGGGCGGCGGCACGGCTGGCGAGGAACGCCACAGATACGCAAGGAGAACCGGCTCCCCTCTACGCTGGCGTTTGGCTATAATTGCGGCTGTGATCCGCACGGAAGTCGTCCGGCAGGGAAGGGGAAGATCAATGCGACGATCCCGACTCCAGTTCACTCTGCGAACTCTGTTCATAATCTCACTCATCTGCGCAGTCGTATGCTCATTGATGAAATGCGAAGTGGATGCGAGACGGAATTTCGAGTCGGTCGTTGGAGTTGTCGAGAAGTGTTTGACAAAAACCGAGCAGGAAACAGAGGCGGAACTTTACAGTAGTTGGCTGAAGGAAGCGAAAGCCAATCCGACCTTCTCCCTTGTTTCAAAAGAGTTTCCATCCGTAAAGAGCGGACCGCCTCCTATCGGAGAAGGTGGAAGCAGCTATGGTCATAGTTTTGACTACTTCGGCTCAACTCAAGATTGGACAATAAGAAGAGACGTTCTTTCCCCGAAGACCGATTTTTCCCAAACGCCTTGGGGACACGATTCCCAAGATCGTGACGTAGATGCCATCAATGTCACAATCCGTTGCTATCGCCCGTGCAGCATCATTTCACGGCAAACATCGCTATCGATTACAGTTCACCCCGCAGCGAAGAACCCATTGCTACTGAATCGGTTGAAGACCGAACTGGATAAAGCAGGGCTTTCTTACGTTGTCACGGAGGATTGAACCCGTCGCTGTTTGATATTCCCCGCCCCCAGTACCGAGAATAACAACCCAAGAATTCCGTGCGAAATCCTCTGACGCTGGGGTGCCTCGGCGGGGCCTGTGGGAGAAGGCGGGGGCGGCTTCTTCGCTGGGAGTCCAATTTA
>CAWGNG010000048.1:0-61765 GCA_963823895.1 uncultured Planctomycetaceae bacterium | reverse complement strand
GCGTATAGACGTGTACAGAAAAGCATGACGTTGCGCAACGACTTGCTACACGGTTGGCGCACCGTTTCGACGGTTGAAAAGCACGAACGAACGTTTCGACTTTTCGCCTGTGTACGTGCTCTACCTGCGCGCTTGTCCGACCTTGCGCGAGCAGTCATCGACAGCGCCAGGGGCCCCACTTCCCAGCGGAGAATGAACCGGACCCCTTGGGCCTTTAGCAGCGCCACACCATTCGTATATATCCGTCTCACAAATGAGCGGAATTCGCCTTCACAATGGGCAAGTTGCAAGCAGGGAGACATTCCTGCATGGATTCGAGTGCGTGCGGCCTCTGGCGACGATCGGACGCGGCGCGCGCGAGCGCTGCCCTCGTAAATAGCCAAACGCCTGTGCCCCTCGTCACCGATCAGGTGATCTTCAGCAGTTCATTCGGGTTCAAGACGCCGTTTTTCAGCGTTCCTGCCTCGACCATTGCCGCGCTGGCGCTGGGGCTGGATGTCGAGCCATGTCCAGGCGACCGTCGAAAACGGCTAGGTGACGATTATGGGTTTCCGCGGGGTTGAATCACGTGAAGCTGCCGTTTGCCCAGACTTTCTGGGTTGGCGTGGCGCTGCTGCCGATCGTGCCAGGATACGTGGCACTTGATGCCCTGCATTATCGCCGGCCGCTGTGGTTCTTTCGCTGGCGGATTCCACTGCCGCCGCTGCTAAATCGCCGCGTCAATGCTGGGCTGGAGCGAATGGTGGCTCAATAGCGAGCCGAAGAACGTCCCTAGCTGAAATACGGCCTGGCAGCCGGCGCCTTTGTCTACTTGGAACCGCTATTTCTTCTTCGTATCGCGGAGAATCGGCGACTCGGCGAGGGTAAAGAGAACGACCTCCTCGCCGGTTGTGGTGCTGATGTCGTGATGCAGGGTCAACACCTTGACGCCGGTGATCTCCTGGACCATCGCTTCCATGACCGGACGGGCCGTTTCGATCAGATGGGTCCGCACTTGCTTCAACAGATCCCGCCCCTTCTCGGCCGAAAGCGACTTCACCAGATGCTGTTCGGCTGCGGTCAACACGCCCTGAAGGCGGACCACGAGGAGATCGCCGAGCAGGTGGGCGTAAATGTCCTTGGGGCCTCGGCCCATGTAGTCTTGCTCGAAGCGACTCACTCCTTCACAAATGGCGGCTTCAATTTCTCCCTGGGTTTTCATAGCGAGCCCTTCTACAGGAGGGATATTCAAGCGAAAGGCCTCGTTGGTTGACGAAACATGCGCCATCAGGTTCTCCACAGTGATCCAGGTAAGCAACAGGTAATAATAGTACCAAATGTGAAAGAAAGGCAAAAGTCCTATTGTATTCCGTACTGGGTGGCGTAGGATTGTAGTGACGGAAGAACCACGAACCATCTGCTCGCGGCTTTTCCAACGGAGTTGTCGGATGACTAGATGAAGGGCAACTCGGCCACGCCGAGGGGCTCGTTCGAGAGTAAGCCGACGTGGTGGAACACCTTCGGGTGTTCCGCCACGTCGGCTTTTTTTGTTCTTGGCGACGTAGGACGCTCACAATCAGAGCGGGAGGGAGTCCGATGAAAAAGCTCGATCCAAGTGTGGCACAACAGATTGCCCAGGCGGCCAGTGCCTTCGAGCAGCGGCGAACGGGCCACACACCGCAATCGGTAGCCGTGATCCTCAGTGAGAACACACTGGTGATCACGCTGCACGGTGCCTTGTCGCCGGCCGAGAAGGCGCTGGCAAAGAGTCCGGCCGGCGCCGCCCAGGTGCAGGAGTTTCATCGGCAGTTGTTCATCGACTCCGCCGACTCGCTGCGCGAGGAGATCAAGAGAATTACCGGGGTGGAAGTGCGCGAAGCAACCGCCGAAGTGGAAACGACTTCAGGCACGGTGGTGCAGGTCTTCACAACTGGCACGGTGGTCCAGGTGTACTTGCTCGCCAGCGGCGTGCCCTCGGGCAGTTGGAGCGGGGACGGATTTGGCGACGTAGCACAAAAAACGGAGGTTTTGCCATGTTAGTTCTATCGAGGAAGAATCGGGAGTCGGTTGTGATCGGCGGGGACGATGGGTTTCGACGCCTGTTTAAAGTCACGGTGCTCGATATCCGAGGCTCGCACGTGAGACTGGGCTTCGAGGTCGACGCCGACGTTCCCGTTCACCGTTCGGAGGTGTGGGAACGAATCCGCGCCGAGGCCAGTCAGG
This sequence comes from uncultured Planctomycetaceae bacterium, assembly GCA_963823895.1. Lineage (GTDB taxonomy): Bacteria > Planctomycetota > Planctomycetia > Pirellulales > Thermoguttaceae. The sequence goes on along the minus strand of CAWGNG010000048.1, from coordinate 59,563 downwards.
TCGCCTGACCGATTCGCCGGCCGTTGACAGTACAAAGGGGAACAAAATGTCAACCGCAATGTCAGTCGCCTATTTCTTCATCATTGAGCTTCCCGGCAACGTCTGCCTAATGGCACTGGACTTCCTGAGGAAGTCGTGGAACTCCCACTATCACTAGATATCAGAACTGCTACGCCTTTGGAATGGAGGAAATCAAATGAGAACCAGTGCAAGAGAAAAGTTGGTCCATGCACAACGCCAAGAACTCGAGGCGAAGAGGTCGGCAATTAGCAGGCTTAGAAAGGAGAAGAGGAAGGAAGAAGTCAGGGCCGAGGACATTGCGAAGGCAATCAAACGCAGTCCGGCAGGAAAGAAAGCCACAGAGGCCCTGAAGGCGAAGAGGGGGATCGCAAGGAAGCAAGAGCAAGCGAACTACCAGAAGACGCGATCCAGGGCCGGAGCGAGAATGGGCGGAAAACGAAAGCAGATCGAGGGAGAGCTACACAACAAGCGAGAGGTGTGAGGGTGACGTGTTAGGTCATTTCTGTAAAGGAGAACTACAATGCTAGGTACTATTCTGATTGTGCTGTTGGTTTTGATGCTTCTTGGTGCGGTAGGCACAGTGCCCATTTGGCCTCACAGTAGAAGCTGGGGCTACGGCCCGAGCGGTGGACTGGGATTGATCGTCGTGGTCCTGCTCGTCCTGATGCTCATGGGGCGCTTCTGATCGTCATAGGCCGGGAGAATGAAGGAGACACAACATGAAAACTCTATTCGCTGTGGTAGTTCTGCTCCTGATCGCCATCGCCGGCGTGGGTTTTTACCGGGGGTGGTTTCAGCTTTCGACGGATACCGCGAACCAGAAGCCGAACGCCACGATTTCTGTAGACAAAGACAAGATCCACGCGGATGAGCAAACGGCCAAGGACAAGGTGCAAGGCCTCGGGCAAGAGGCTAAGGCGAAAATCGGCGACAGGGCTAGTAAGGCCGAGGGACCGGAACGCCGACCCTGAGACGACGTTACGCAACTCAAGACACTGATCGCGGGCCATGTTGGCAACTCGCCAAGTCAGCCCGGCCGGTACGGGAAATGGAGGAGACAATGCTAAAGGGAACAATCAGCAAACTGAAGATCGTGGCTATTGCCGTTGTCGCCTTGCTCGTTATGGTCGTTGTCTTGCAGAACACGCAAGCCGTTGAAACAAAGCTGCTGTTCTTCAAGGTGACAATGCCTAACGCGGCCCTCCTGTTCGGAACGTTGATCATCGGTTTTGCGATTGGCGTGCTAACTGCGGGACACATCGTATCCAGTGCGAAGCGCGGGCCGCCGGATTAAGCGTCCGCCGGAATCCACCTGTTTTGTGAAGGAGAACTTGAGATGTTACGACTTGCTATCGCGTTTCTCGTGATCGCACTGATCGCTGCCTTCTTCGGCTTCGCCGGAGTGGCAGCCTTTTCCTGGGAAGGGGCGAAGGTGCTCTTCGTCGTCTTTATCATCCTCGCGGCGCTGTCCTTCCTGGGACACGGGCTGAGAAGACGGCACTTCTGGGAGTAACGAGAGAGCGTCTATCGTCAGACGCCCTTCCATTTGGTTTAGAAACACATAGTCTCACGGATGGGTGTATATCTTGAACAACACAACTGTCGCTCAACAGTGGTCCAGTGGTTCAAGCACGATTCGAGTCCTGATGGCCGATCCCGACGAGTCGCTTCAGCCGTTGTATCGAGAGGGTCTCATGCAGGAGGGCTTTGAACTGGCCACGGCATCAAGCGGGCTAGAGTGCGTTGCTCGGCTGCGCGAGCGTGTACCGGACGTGCTCGTGCTCGAACCGCAGTTGCCCTGGGGCGGCGGCGAAGGGGTTCTCGCGATCATGGGCGAGGTTCCTCAGCTTGCCAGCGTTCCCGTAATGGTCCTTACCTCGTGCCGCGATTCTCGTCTCTTGGACGCTGTGGCACGGTTTCCGGTAAGCGACTATCAGCTCAAACCGCTGGCGCCTGATCGGTTGGCCGTAAGGCTCCGCACCATACTTGCTCATCCAAAACTGCGTTTCACCTTGGCTGAACAGAGTGGCCGCCTGGAATATTCGATCGCCAGGCGAACCGGCGACCGCATACGGGAACTACGCGTCGAGATTGTTGACGGTCGCGTCATTGTGCGCGGCCGCTCCGATTCGCATCACGTCAAGCAACTGGCGCTGGCCGCCGTGCTGGAAGCGTTTGAAGCCTCACAGACCCAGTCTGAAAAGGTCGAGATGGATATCGAAGTTGCACCGATCGATGGATGGCAAGCCCGGCGATGCGCTTTATCTGAAGGATATGAAACTCTGCCTGGGGCAACTGGGGCTCTTGCGCACCGATTTTTGCTTCTTGTCGGTGTCTAATTCCCGTAGACAGGCAAGCACAGGGCTTGCCGTCAATCCTCAACTACGGGAGTTACTTCAATGACTGCTGTTCTCTCGCCGGCGGACGTTGCCGCCAAAAAATACATCGATGCCAAGGATTGTGCTGCACGTTACGGTATGTCGTGGCGTCACTGGCTGCGCCTTGTCGATTCGGGACGCGCGCCACAAAGTACGCGCTTCGGCCGGCTCGTCCGCTGGTCCTTGTCGTCTCTTGAGGCATGGGAGGCCGCTGGTTGCCCCTCGATTCGTCAAGTGAAAGGGGCTGGCCGATAAAGTGCAACTGCAAAACCAGGTGCAATCTGTATGGCTGTTTCGGGCACCATTTTAGCTACTGGAACCCAACCGTACTGAGCATCCCATTTCATCTCGTACACGGTCTTACAACTTGTCTGATTAGCCGTCGAAACGCCAGTTGAATAGCGTGTCGTTTCTTCGCAGTCATCCTCTTGAACGGCGCATGGGCGATAAGACGGGCAGTTGTGATAGCGGTAGCAGCAATGGCACGGGCAGCATGGCCCCCAGCAGCAACCGCCGACGGTCAGCGATGCGACAACAACTGTAAATGCCAGAAGACGCCCCATGTTGTGCAAACCGCGCAGTTTCCACAATCAGAAGAGAAGGCAACGTCACGAATCAATTCGGCCCATTGACTGCAATTCTTTAGCGTGTTTGCGGGGTGCGCGTAATGGTGAAGGTGGGGCTTCTGTGCCCAGGTCAAACAGCAACGGCCGTCCTTTGCCGTTGCTCTTCTCTTGACACTGGAAACGCAATTCCGAATCCTTTGCGTAGGCTCGGTTCTTTTCAACCGCAACCCACTTGCGCCCTAGTTGCTCGGCAACGGCGCCCGTGGTGTTCGATCCGGCGAACGGGTCTAGCACCACGTCACCCGGTTCGGTCAAGAACTCGATAAAGAACCGTGGCAATTCAGCGGGGAATCGCGCAGGATGTATCTTCTTGCCAAGTTTCTTCGATTCCTTGATGTAGTGACTGTTGCTTTCATTGTTTCCGCATTGAATGATATTTGCAGGAATCGACCCGCCACGATCTTGGGAAAATTTCGGCGTGATATTGTGGCCCGATGGGCGCTTCGTCTGTTTAACACCCCGCCGTATCAGGCGCTCCATATCTTTGCTGTAGGCTTGCAGAACGCGGGCGTTGTCGGCCTTGGGGAACTTGGACGGGGACAACCAGAAAATGTACTCTACAGAATCCTTGACCCGAATTCGGCGGACATTGACCCATTCGGCCGGGGCCGGCATCTTCGCCGGATTGTACCAAAAGAACTCTTGGCACAACTCGAAGCCCACTTCATCACACAGCGCCAGCAACAGGCGGAAGTGGTAGAGGGACCGAATCGGCGCACCCGGCGTCCAACTGCCGCCCACATTCAAGATGAAACTACCGTGTGGCGTCAAGACCCGCTTAATCTGTTCCGCGAACGGCAAGAACCACTTGACGTATTCCTTTTGATCCGCGTTGCCGTATTCCTTCTTGAAATGAAGCGCGTAAGGTGGGGACGTGAGAACCAAGTCAACCTTCCCGCCGGGCATGGCCCGCATGAAATCCAGACTATCAGCGCAATAAGCCTTCCCTAGCTTCGTCTGGTAGAGCGGGTCATAGTGCATTGCCTTAGCAGTTCTCCAAGATCATTATACCAGGGCGCGAGATTTTCCGAATCTGGCAACGGCACACGTTGAAATACGGCCAGCTTGTCCGTATGCGTTCCATGCCGTGCAAGATCGACCACACGCGCAAACAGGAAGTCAGACCAATCGCCGGTTTTCTTGCCTAGACAGACGCCCAGTATATCAAACTGGTCAACGCCATAGAAGCGGCTGGTTGGGTCGCCCTTGGAAGCGCGGGTCTTCTGAGTTTCCGCCTTATAGGCCACAACCTTGCCGCCCTCACGGTATGCCTCCTCATGGTCCCGCACATTCTTGCATTCAGCAAGTAAGGGCTTCTTGGCGTTGGGCAGCCAAATACTGAAGTCCGGGTGGCCGTCCAAGTCATGGGCTTCGTATCGTTCAACCACATTGCCCACAAGCGCCGGATTTTCTTCTCCATCTGGACTTCGGCAACGGCCCCTTCCAAGGCGACCTTCAGCCGAAAACGCTTGTTCACGGCGTCAAGCAACTCGCCAGCCGTCAGCCCGTACTGTTGTGCTAAGGGGTGTTCCATCACCTTCTCCCAGTGTTCCTTCACTGGGGCGGACATTACCAAAGCGCGGCAAACTGGGCAAGACTAACTTGATTTGGCCACTCGCCCCAACTAAGATAAGACTTACTACACCCGACTACACCTTCTTGATGGACGCGGCGAATCGCCGTAAGTCATTGCTACGTAAGGAGCGGCAGAAGGGGTTCGAACCCTCGACATTCGGCTTGCGAACGTGCGAATCACCCGTTGTAACTGATAGCAGCAAAACACTTACGCCGACGCCTTCGCCGGTTTGCACCAGGGTTTGCACCAGCGAACCGGAAAACGCTAACGCCGACGCCCATAATACTACTTCGCTCGGCACTTCGCCACAAGCCCCCGACGCCAGCCAGGGCAACGGAAGCGAAGGGATCGACCAGGGCGACCCGCTGGCGAAGCTCGCCGCTGCCCTGCTGACTCTCTCACCGGCTGACCGTGCCAAGCTCGCCACGATGCTTACCATGATGGGAAACGGGCAAACACTACCGCGGTGCCTACCTGCTGCCCATTCCGTCAAGGTGGGCGATGGGCAGGAAGGACCCACCGATGCCCCCCCCACGGCCCCCTAGGTTCTTTCCGGCCACCCTCTCCGTCGGGCTAACCGCCGGTCATTGTTGGGCTTTTATACACACGGAATTTTTGATTTTTTGCACCATCATCATGGCCAGCCCCGGCCAACGAACTCGAACCGGCACAGACCCGAGGCGTGGGTCGAACGTTTTGGGGGTCGCATCGCCGAACCGTTCCGCCGGGCCACACGCCTTTTCACGGATTATGAGAATTGAAAAGTGTGGCGTAGGGGGGGCGAGAAAGCCGGACGGATCGCGGCGGAACCGCACCGCCCCACCCGCGAAAAAAATGGCAGCACCGTAACGTCAGCGGATAGGGGGGGCTTCACATGAAGCCACGCCAGAGAATCGGCAACCGGGGAAGATGTGGGGTAGGGCGGTTTCAACGTTACGCGAATCGACCTCGGGGACCGCACTGTAGCCACGCACATTTTTTGCCAGAAAAACGAAATGTGCGAATGGCTGCGATTCCACCCTCCCCCTCGCCCCTAACCCTGGTGTCTTGCAACCGGTGGGGCGGCGCGGGATAGTGGGGGCATGAAAATCTCACTTATCGCGTTGCTGTTATTGGCCCTGGTCGGTTGTGGTCGCCCACCGGAGGTGACGAAGTTTCTCGACGAGGCCGAGGCTGCCGCAAACCTTGCCGAATCCGAGACGGAACGATGGTCGCCAATGCGATGGAAGGCGCAACTGGAAACGCTCCATGACGCGATGCTGCATGTTCAACACAAAGATGAGGCGGAAAAGCTGCGGTACGAAAATATCTATAGACAGGTGCGTCTGATTGGAACCGGTCGTGAGGTCGCCGAGATGCAGGGCGATGCCAATTCGCGCCGGATCGAGATGGACGATTGCAGACGGGAAATTGAAAAACTCAGGAAGAGCATTGCAAAGCTGCGTTAAAGGTCGCGTCCGTAACACCCGCTCCACGATGAACGCCGTGGGGTAGCTACGCCTGTACCTTCCCCACGCCCGAATCCTCCATCCCCGGCCCCCTTGGCATCGGTGCTATGGCGTTGGTGGGCTACACTTGGCGGCGGTGTGCCCCGTAGCGCAATCTGCGGCGTGGCGATAGAATGAGCGTATCGGGACGGCCGACGGCGATAGCTACGCCACGGCCAAGCGGCTCGGGCCGGCGCGGCGGGTTATTCGCCTTTCACGCCGACCGGCTCGAGCCGACCCGACAGAAAGGCGAATCATGGAACTGCGCGAAATAGCGGTTGAACTAAGGGCGCTGGCGACTGACACGAAAACCGGGTACACACTTGAAGTGGCCGGGCGTTTGGTTTCGGTCGCAATCGAGCAAGGCGCCTTTTCCGAACCGAACTTCTTTCAACTGCGGCTGCTGTTTGATCCATCCTGCTATGACCGCGGAAAGGTACTCTTCAAGGATGCCTTTCGGTCGGCCGTAAAATGGCTCGCTAGTCACGGCATTGGGAACTTTCAAGCCGACTATCCAAACTCGGGTTGCTGCTGCCCGCCACTGGAATGGATGGCCGAAAATCTCGAAAGCATGGCATCTTTGATTGAACCATGTTCACCCGCCACCGAGACGAAGCGCAGCGAAGAAAAAGCCCGTTGCTCGCTTGGGGACGTGCTTTCAGATCTTCGTAGCGTCGAATGGTGTTTCGGCCATGCGAATAGACTGGCTGACGAATCGAGGGCGGCCGGTGTGCCCGAGGCGGGCAGTGAAGCTGCGCACAAGTTTATCCTTTCGGCGCAGTATGACGGGGAAGGTGGAAAACTGAATGCTGATCTGCTTGCCAAGCCGGGCGTGGATCGGCTGCAAACGATCTGCATAGCCCAATGCGGCACCTTTACGGCCGGTGCGTTCCAAAGACTGTGTGCGTCGGCTGCGCTCACCAAGGACCGAACATTAGACGAATTCTTGGCGATAGATGTTTCCACTGGTTTGCAACTGCTGCAATCCGCCCTGGGTTTGCCGGGAGCGCCGGAACCTTGCAATTTGGCACCACCTCCGACCGACCCACCCAAGCGAAGCGAAGGGAAAGGCAGGGCTGGCTCGCCGAAGCCGACCAGCAAGCGGAAGCGCGGCCGTCCGGCTGATACCGACGCGAAAGAGGACAAGCGGATATACGAAGCATGGAAAACAGGCCAGCATAAGACGCAAGCCGATTGTGACCACGAACTAGGCTTGCCGGCCGGGGGAACCTACGCTGCTTGCGAACGGCACCGAAAGCGCCTTGACCGTCGGAACAAGCGCCGCCGGACAAAATAGACGGCAAAACCCGTCAATAGCACGCTGATTTATTCCGTCCGGCTGTCCCCCTTTGTCTTCGCTCGGCAATTCGGGGCTTTTCCGTTCAACGGACAATATCGACCGCGCCGGACAAAATCGAATTCTCAAAAGTCGTCCGTTCCGTCGGAAAAGATGTACTCATGCGACCGGCGCTTTGCTGGTTGTGTACTTTTCCGAAAGGGAAAATCGCATGAGTGCTACTCTCACGCCGGCGGACGCTTCCGCCAACGTTGGCTCCATTTCTGGTGGACGGACAACAAAGCTCAAGGGGCAAATCGTCCATGTTGCCCCCGCCGCGCAATTACTTGACGTTCAAGCCGTCGCCGAAATGCTCGGCTGTTCGGCTCGACACGTCTACCGTCTCAGTGACGCCGGCCGGATGCCGGGGCCGGTCAAGCTCGGCTCACTTGTCCGATGGTCCGCTACTGCAATCCGCGAATGGATCGAAGGCGGGTGCAAGCCGGTTCGGACTGTGAAAGGGGGCGCATGATGCCACGAAAATCCCTCAGTGACATCTTACGTGAAGGCGACCGGCAGAGTCTATGTCATGCGTGGGGTGAAACTCAGGCCGCCGAAGATTTTGCACCGCTGCCGACGGGCGAGTATGTCGCCCGGATCGTCGGCGGGGAACTGGCAACCAGCAGGGCGAAGGGCACGCCGTCCTACAAGCTGACCTTCAGAGTATTGGAAGGTGAGCACCAGGGCCGTCAGTTTTGGCATGATGTTTATATCACGCCGGCCGCGCTGCCGATGGCGAAACGCGACCTTGCCAAGCTCGGGGTAACGGCGCTGGAGCAATTGAACCGGCCATTGCCACCGGGTATCCGTTGCAAAGTGAAGCTCGCTCTTCGCAAAGATGATGGTGGCGCGGAGTACAACCGCGTTCGGACATTCGAGGTAATCGGTATCGACCCGCCGGAGCAAGACGCCTTCGCGCCGATCGACGCACCGCAACCGTCACCACAACCGCTTGCCGCCGCGAACGTGGCAGGGGGTGAACGTGACGACTTCTGATTTCCGTTTCGGTTTTCGGATCGTCGGCGGGTGTTTCGAGGGCCGGCGGCTGGTGGACGCCACCGCCGCGCTCTCGGCTCATGCCGCCGCTGATCCACGATGCGAACCGGACAAAGAATGTTACCTATCGGCTTTCTGGTTCGATGAATCTTTTCGCCGACACCTCGAAGACCAGGGATCGACGGCCGGTTTCTCGGGGCCGTGCTGGTCGCCCTGGTTGTGGTTTGACCTCGACAATGACGAATTGCAGTACGCCCATAAGGACGCCGCCGGGATGGCCGCATTCTTAGTGGAACGCTACGGCATTGACCCGGGCGAACTGCTGCTGTTCTTTTCCGGCTCGAAGGGTTTTCACGTTGGCTTGTCCACCGCGCTTTGGTCGCCGTCGCCTTCGCTCGACTTCCATCGGGTTTGCCGGCGGTTTGCCGAGAACGTCGCCGAACTGGCCGCCGTGACGATCGACACGGGCGTTTATGATCGTGTTCGGGCCTTCCGTGCTCCAAACTCTCGGCACCCGAAGACCGGCTTGCACAAGCGGCTATTGTTGTATGACGACTTGCTCGGGCTGCCGCTGGAGAAGATCATCGAAGTATCGAGGGAACCGGCCGCCTTTGCTCTACCGACGCCGACGCGGCATGACGACCAGGCCGCCGCCGACTGGCAAGCCGCCGTTGAACAGGTGGCCAGTGAAAGCGAAGCGAAGGCACAATGCCGCGCCGCCGGCAACGGCACGCCGATCTTGAACCGCTCGACACTCGACTACATTCGCAACGGGGCCGACCAAGGCGACCGGCACCGGCTCTTGTACTCTGCCGCTGCGAACCTTGCCGAGTTTGGTTGCCCGTCGGCGCTGGCCGTGGCGTTGCTCGGAGAATCGGCGCTCGACTCGGGGTTGCCGCCGAAAGACATTCGACGCGGTATCGAGTGCGGGCTTGCGGCCGTGGCTTCGCCTTCGCCGCCTATCGAGGATTCGACGCCGACCGCCGTGGCGACGGTCGAAACGCCGCCGGCCGTCGATATGCAAGCGGCGCTGGCTCGGCTCTGGGGATCGCCGCCGACCGCTGCCGTGCAAAGCCCTCTCCCTCTCTCAAAAGACGAGGGGGCCGTCTTGCCGCCGTTGCCGGAACCGTTGGCACCGCTGCCACCGGGGGCCGTCGGCTCAGGCACACTCGACACGCCCTGCAAGTGCGGCTCTCGGGAGTTTGTGGACGTGGCCATAAGCGAAGGCCGAAGCCGCCGCGATTGCCGCAAGTGCGGCCGCTTTCTCGGCTGGGGCAAGTGGTTCAACGAGGGAGGGCCGACGCCATGAACGAACGCAAGGCGAACTTCGTCGCCGCTGCCGACGCCTTCGAGGGCTGGCGCGAAGACGTGCATACCGGCTCGCCGCCCCTGTTCTATCCGATCGGCTCGGGCGAACTGGTGAGAATCGAAATCGGGCCGAAGCTGGTAACGCTCATCGGCGGGGCACCAGGGGCCGGCAAAACCGCCTTCACCATGCAAGCCGTGGTTGACGCCTTGCGGTTGACGCCCACCTTACGGGTGCTGGTGTGCAATGTCGAAATGACGCCGGCCGTACTCTTGGATCGGCAACTATCGAGACTCTCGGGGATCGACCTGGGGACGATTCGCTACCGCCGTTTCCAGAGCGAACACGCCGACCGCTTGGACCAGGGGTTGAACACCCTCGAAACGCTGGCCGAACGGCTGGCCTTCGTCAAGCCGCCGTTCAATCTGGAAAACGTCGCCGCTTCGGCGGACGCCTTCCACGCTGACTTGATCCTCTTGGACTATATCCAGCGAATCCCGCCGCCGGGCGACCACGGGGACAAGCGGGGATCGGTGGACGCCACCATGAATTACCTTCGGCAATTCGCCGATGCCGGGGTTGCCATGGTCGTGGTCGCCGCCGTATCGAGGGGCAAAGACAGCAAAGGCCGTTCCACCTACGCGGGCGACGCCTTGACCTTGGCCAGTTTCCGCGAATCGTCCGAACTGGAGTTTGGGGCCGACGATGCGTTTATCCTGGTTCCCGACGAAGATGATACGGTTGTGCTTCGGCACCTCAAAGCGCGGCACACCGAAGCGAAAGACCTTGTGCTGCAATTTGACCGCCGCTGCCAACGATTCGAGGTTGCCGGGGATCAGAGAAGCCGCAAGGCGCGGAAGGCGGGCCGGGGCAAGCTGCAAGCGGCTTTGACGGCATTGTGGGATCGGACGCCGCCGGCCGATGAATCCGCCGATGGCTTCCACGGTTTCGAGGAGTTTCGGGACTTCGCATGAATACCAACACGAAACCGCCGATCCTCGAAGGCTGCGCCGTGCTGCCGCCGATGCACCAGGGCACCGGCAACGGCTCGCTCCGTCGGCACCAGGGCGACACCGCGAAGACGAAGCGAAAGCACGCCGACCGCAAGACGGGCGACCGCTTCGCCGTACTCAATACGTTTGCCGACTTCACTATGGCCGGGCTTGCCCGTGCCGAGATTGTGGTTTGGTTGCTGTTGTGGCGAGATACTAAGCCGGACGGTTTAGCGCGAACGTCGCAAGCTGATCTTGCACGTCGGGCCGGGATCGACGTAAGCACCGCCAAGCGGGCCGTGGCTCGGCTGGTGCGCCGGCGGCTGTTGACCGTGGTTTTTCGGGGCAGCTTGCGGCGGGGACCGTCCAAGTATCGAGTACACCCTACCACCCGATCCGTAGGGGGCGTTTCATGTACCTTTCCACCCGATCTGTAGGGGGCATTTTGTGCCGGGAACTGGTGGCACCCACGCCCCCTATCCCATAAAGGGACCATAAGTGCGTCCCCTTGAGTGTCCTACGGACACGGGGACGCCGAGAGAAAGAAAACGCGGTTGTACCGGAGGCCGCTTGACAGAAACGCCGACAACTGCTAAAAAGCATATATGAGCAAGAGCAAACCAAAATCGACAATGACGGACGTGCTGAAGACCACAATCGAGGAAAGCGGGTTGACTCTCTACCGGATTGCGAAGGATACCGGGATCGTGGGAACGTCCCTATTGCGGTTCATGCAAGGCGAAACCTCCCTCCGGCTCGACAAGGCCGACGTGCTGGCGGATTACCTGGGGTTGGAACTGACCAAAAGGAGTCCAAAGCCATGAGCGTTACCACCAACAACTCGTTGTCATCAAATGGAATGGGCGACGAAGTTGCAGTCAGGCACCTTGGGGTCATAGAGAATCGAATCCGTGAGCTTCAAGAGTCCGCAATAACGGCACGGGCGCGTTGTACTAGCATCTTGCGGCAACGCCGGACGATTCGTTGTCAGTTGTTTTATCTTTCGATTGCTCGATTCTTTCGTGAAACCGTTGCTTCGTTCCTAGGATGGCGATGGGCGGTTGTGCTGATCGGCGCGACCGCCGTGGGTGCATTGTTCTTTGTGTTGTTTCTGTCATGGGTGGCTGGTTTGTGTGGAATAGCAATCGGCGCAATGTTGTTTGCATCCTTCGTCAGTCTTCCTTCAGATTCACGTTTGGCTGCGGCTTGGGACACTCTGAATAGTTTGCTTGTAGAGTTAGCACTCCGCCGAAATGAACAGTGCAACAACCTTCAGGGGATAGAAGAGGAAATGTCTGTTGCGAAAGACAATCAGCGTCAAGTAGCCAACCAGATAGAGGAGTATCACCAGTCACGTCTATATCGCCTCCGAACACTTGCGGCGCGAAACTGGAAGGCTATGCGGGGTGGCGAATTGGAGCAATTCCTTGCAGAGGTTTTTTTGGAACTGGGATACACCGTGGATAGAACGGGGAAGGCAGGCGACCAAGGGGTAGACCTGATCGTGTCGAAAAACGGACACCGAATTGCGGTTCAGGTTAAGGGTTATCTTGACAGCGTGCCAAACACCGCCATTCAAGAGGCAGATACGGGAATGCGCTACCACGATTGCGACGCATGCGCCGTCATTACGAACAGCCGTTTCACTTCGGGCGGAAAGAATGTTGCTGCTAAAGTCGGCTGCGCCCTAATCGACGAAAACACGCTACCGAAGCTGATTATAGGGCAAATTGATTTGCTGCAAGAAATCTTGGCTGCAAGAGCACAAACGCCTTCCAACATTGCTGGCGCGGCACGAAGAGAGGGACAGTGAATCATGGGCGCAGTCTTCAAGAAAACCGCAACCAAGCCGCTGCCGGCCGGGGCAAAGATCATCGTCCGTAAAGGCGAACGTCTCGCCGAGTGGATCGACGCCAAGGAAAAACGCCGGTCGGCCCCCCTCACCGTCGGCAAGGATGGCACAGACCGTATTGTGATTACCGCCCGGACCTACACCGCCAAGTATCGGGACGGCTCGGGGATCGTGCGGGAAGTGGCCACCGGTTGCCGCGATGAATCCGCCGCCCGGTCGATACTCGGCAAGTTGGAACGTCGGGCCGTGCTGGTCAAGGGCGAAGTGCTAACCGCCGCCGAAGACGCGATAATCGACCACCAGGGCACGCCGCTTGCCGATCATATTGCCGCCTTCATTGACCACCAGAAAGCGAAGGGCGTTTCCCGTCGGGTGAAAGACACCCTTTCACAACTGCGCCGGGTTGCCGCCGATTGCGGTTTTCGTCGGCTGGCCGACCTGGACGCCACCGCATTGGAACGCTGGCTTCTTGACCGCAAGGCCGACGGCATGAGCGCGGGGACCATGAATCAATATCGCTCGGCTTGGGTGGCTTTCGGTAACTGGTGCGCCCGCAATGGCCGGCTGTTGGGCAATCCGCTTTCCGTGCTACCGAAGGCCGACGAATCGGCCGACCGCCGCCGGACCCGTCGGGCGCTGACCGAATCCGAATTGATGCGACTCTTGGACGTGGCACGCCGCCGGCCGCTGTTGGATCGAATGATCGTCTACCGTGGTAAGCGAAAGGGCGAAGTCTACGCCAAGCTGCGCCCGGACGTGCAAACGCGGTTGGAACGGCTCGGGCGCGAACGGGCCTTGATCTACAAGACGCTGGTGCTGACCGGACTTCGCAAGGGTGAACTAGCTTCGCTCACCATCGGGCAATTGGACCTCGACTCGCCGACGCCTTCCCTGGTGCTCGAAGCCGCCGACGAGAAGAACCGGGACGGATCGACCATACCGCTTCGGGCCGATCTTGCCGCCGATCTTCGAGGATGGCTTGCCGACAAGGCAACGGCCTTGCAGGAAGCCGCCCAACGCGTTCCGGCGGCTCAATTCGACTCGAAACACCAGAAACGCGGGAAACGCAACCAGGGTGATTCTACGGGGCGAGAGGGGCAATCTTGTCTACCGTTGACTCGGCTGCCGGCCGATATGCCGCTGTTCACCGTGCCCGTTGCCCTGGTGAGAATCTTGGACCTTGACCTTGTTGCCGCCGGCATTGCTCGCCGGGTGGAGGTATCGCCGGGCAAGTGGAAGATCGAAAAGCGGGACGAACGCGGCCGAACGGTAGACGTTCATGCCTTGCGGCATACGTTCGGCACGCTGTTGAGCGCTGCCGGGGTAGCACCGCGAACCGCACAAGCCGCCATGCGTCATTCCACTATCGACCTCACCATGAACGTCTACACCGATCCGAAGCTGTTGGACGTGGCCGGAGCAATGGAAGCCCTTCCGTCTTTGCCTCTTGTGGGAACGGAGGCGAGCGAAGCCGTCGCGCTAAGTGCAACAGGAACCGACGATTCGGCCGTTCGCCAGTTTGCACCAGAGTTTGCACCAGCTACCGGCAAAACATGCACATTGCAGTCAATCATGGACAAGATTGCAACTGCGGGCGAGAAATCGAGCGCTGCCGACGCGATTGACGTAACCGCTTGCATAGTCAAAAGAAAAGACCCGCTGACAATCGCAGTCAACGAGTCTTGGAAGTGGGCGGCACTGGACTCGAACCAGCGACTTCCACCGTGTGAGGATGGCGCTCTAACCAACTGAGCTAGCCGCCCGAGAATGTGGTAGTCTAACGAAAACGTCGGCGGAGTCAAGAGGTTGGCGGCTCAAACTTGGGCGCGGTCGCCTCTTCCCGCTCTTCCGGCTCGTCGTAATGCGAAACCATGTTGATTGGGGTGGAGGTCGCGGAGTTGATGGCGCCCTCGACGTCATCCTGGATACTGCGGATGCCTCGCTTCAACTCCATCAGGCCCTTGCCGAAGGAGCGAGCCACTTCAGGGAGCCGTTCGCCGTACAAAAGTACGGCAATGACGCCGAGAATCAGCATCACCACCGGGCTGTCGAGAAAAGCAAACAGGGCGGGCATCGCACTACCTTGGGGCGGCGTCGCTATGGCCATGCACCGCTTCTTCCTTTGCCGGCGGCTTGCTCGGCTGCTCCTCGATCTTGGTCGAGGTGCTGCTCGAGGTCTTTATGTCGTCCTCAATGCCCTGCAAGCCCTTCTTGAACTCGACAACGCCCTGGCCCAGCGATCGCATTACGCTCGGCAACCGGTTGCCAAACAGCAGAAAAACGATCGCCGCGACGATCAGCCAATGCATCGGCCCCCAAGCACCCATAGCAATACCGTACACTACCAGGTTACAGAACGCGGACAGACACACAGCCTGTCCGTCAAATCCTATTTCATTGTACCGCACTCGGTTGCACTGTCAAAGGTGCAGCGATGATTAATCTACTCGTCATACCCCGTTAGCGTTATCTGCTGGTCGGCATCTCCCCCGCAATGGCAGCGGCGGGGCGTCTTGGAGATGCGGCATTGCTCTTCTGTGAGCCAAGAAGGGGGGAGGAAGGCGAAAACTGCTCGTTTCGACCACAGACAATCACTGTTTTACCGCGTCCGGGCGAACTTGCTACGCCACTATTCCGCCGCGGTGTTCCGCTTCAGCATTTCCGCCAAATGAACTGCCACACAATCGCCGAGGAGCTTGGGGTCGTACCCGCCTTCGAGCACGCTGACGATTCTTCCCCCGGCATAGGTATCGGCCACGTCGAGAACCAGACTGGTGAGCGGAATGAAGTCTTCGGTCTCCAGGCCGAGATTGCCGACCGGGTCGAGTCGATGCGTGTCGAAACCGGCGCTCAAGAGCACCAACTGCGGCTGGATCTTGGCGGCGAACCGTTCGAGGTTGCCGCCGAACAGGGTGAGATAGTCCTTTCGCAACGTGCCGTATTCGACGGGCAGATTGAGCGTTGTGCCGAGGCCGCGGCCGCCACCCGTCTCGTCGCTGTCGCCGCTGCCCGGATAGAACGGCCAGCGATGGATCGAGAGGAAACCGACCCGCGGTTCCTCCCAAAACGTCGCTTGCGTGCCGTTGCCGTGGTGAATGTCCCAATCGACGATCAACACGCGGTCGAGTCCCAGCACATCGACGGCCAGCCGGGCGGCCACGGCAATGTTGTTGAAGATGCAGAAGCCCATGGCGCGGTTGACCATTGCGTGGTGGCCGGGGGGGCGGACGAGGCAGAGGGCCTGGGTGTCTTCGCCGCGGAGGAGCCGCTCGACGGCATCGCACACGCTGCCGGCCGCCATCAGAGCCACGTCGTAGCTGGCGGGACTGACCACGGTGTCGGCCTCGATGTAACCTCCGCCCGATTTGGCATAGGCCCAGACCTCGTCGATGTAAGCGGGGGAATGGACCCTGGCCAGCCGCTGCCGCGACACGGGCTGGAACTCGGGCGTGCGGCACTGGGCCGACAGCCCGGCCGCGGCCAGCCGTTCGGGCAGATGGCGAATCCGGTCTGCCCGCTCCGGGTGATTGCCAGTCTCGTGGTCAAGGAAGCAAGGGGGGCAATAAAGCAGGGTCATTGGCACGACCTTCCAACAGATTACTGTACGGGCGGGGAAGGGAATTGTACAGGGAGGCGAAAATCAGCAGTCCTTTCTCCACACTCCCCCCTGCCCTGCGTGTTGCAGACCGAGTTTCTGAAAGACGCCGAGCGCGGCGGCGTTTGCTTCGCCGGCCTGGACTTCGACGCGCATGATCCCCTGCCGCAGAAACTGGCGGAAGGCCTCGTTGAGCAGGAACGTGGCGAGGCCGCGGCGGCGCTGGTTTTCCGCGACGGCGAGTTCGATCAGGCCGGCAGCGCGCCCGACGGCGGTTGTGCCGCTGGGCTCCATGCTGCGGAACAGCGCGGTGGCAACGGCCTCACTTTGGCCGCGGACGACGAGATCGAACCGCGTGAGGTCGAACCCGCCGACGGTGAAGGCTTCCCAGCGGTTGCGCGTTGGGGCATCGGCCGTCACTTCGACCTGCATCTGCCGGCGAATCTGCATCTGCTGCCGATCGATCTGCGACTCAAAGCCGCCAAGGTCGCGGCGCAACATCACGGTCCGCTCGACTTCGCGATAGCCGCGCGCCGCCATCGCAGTTCGCGCAACCGAGTCGGAATCGAGCACCCCGGGCAACTCACTGCCGCCGTACAGACCGACGTAGAAGGGCTGGAGCGGTTGCAGGCCGCCGCCGTAGAAGATCTTGGCGCCGCGACGGCGGAGATACTCCTCGCAACGACCGAGCAATCCATCGGCGACCTCCGCCTCGGCGCAGCCGGGGTCCGTCACTACCACACAGAGGACGCCGGTGTCCGTCGAAATCCAGTTCTTTTCCACATCCGGCCCAAAAGCGGCGTGCGCGAACCCGAGCAGCCGTCCGTCGTCATGGGCCAAAACGAGGCCATCATAGTCGAAATAGAGCTTGGCGAAGATGAGTTGCTCGAACAGGTCGGGCGACACCGGCTGCACGAATCCAGGCTGCCCAGCGCGACTCCGCCAGAGCACTGCCAGTGCCGGCGGGTCGAAATTGCGAAACGGACGATACGTCAACATGCGTACCAATTCTAGCGAGAATCGCTGCGAAGGGAAGGTGTCACTTCCCGCCGTCCAACCGGCGAATGTACTCGATCATTGCGGTGTCAGGCTGGTCGAATACCGCCCATAGACGTGCCGACAGCGAGGTAGCCGTCCCGTCGTTGCGGCGCAGGTCGGCCAGATAGGCCCGCAACGCATCGAGTGCCTCCGGACGCGATTCCATCAGGAAATGGGTCCACGCCCAGGCCTCGGCGTAATCGTCTTGCGTCATGTTGTAATCGGCCGCGAACTTTTCCAGCCGCGGCAGGTCGGGCTGCCAATGCTCGCGCTCAAGCCGGGCGATGGTGCGATCCAACAACGGACGATTCACCCCTCGCTGGCTGCGTGGAACCTCGTAATACTTGGCAATTCCTTCGTCCAGCCACTGCGGCATATTCGGCACTACCGCGTGCAGATAGGCGTGCGTGACTTCGTGCCGCAGGTTGTCGGCCATTCGGTCGCCCCAGCGGACGTAGATCGACAGCTTGTCGTCGGTCTCGACGAAGAACGCCCGGCGGTCGGGAAACTGCGGATAATGCAGCCTGATGAACCCGTCGAACCGCTCGGCACTCTCAAATAGATAGACGTGAATCGCCTCGGTCGAACGAGGCAAACTCAGCCGACGGCACAAGTCGGTCCGCTGCGAGGTCAATTCCTCGAACAACCGATGATCGGCGGCGACGGGAAAATCGCTATGGATCACGAGTTGGTCGCGAACCAGGGTGTCGCGATTCGGCAGCGTAAGCCGGCCGGCCAGCGTGCCCGCGCAGCCGCCGAGTGCAAGCAGGATAACCAAACGCGGAACAAGTCGCATGGGGGGATGATAGCAAATCCACCAAACCACCGCCACATCGAATAAGGCTACGAAAGTCCCCTCTCCTTCCGGGAGAGGTTAGGGTGAGGGCCGCCGGCCGCTCTGCAATAACCCCATCAAGCTGTTCCAATAAAGCTGCCGATCCCTCCGATCCAGGTCTTCGTGCTTCGCCCCCTCGAAAATCACCAGTTTGGCGCCCGACCGCACGCGACCGGCCACGGCCTTCACCTCATCGAGGTGTGCATGGCGATCGGCCGAGCCGGCGAGGATCACGACCGGCACGCTTGGCGGGATCGCCGCAATATGCTCGTACGGCGAGATTTCGTCCGGGCTCACCGGCAGAAATACCGGCGACCAGAGCCTCATGCCGCAATAGGCCATCCAATCGAGCACCGGTGGCAAACGGTGCTGAAGCCGGTTCCACACGGCGCTCTTGAGGTCCTTATATGGCTGCTCCAAGAGATATCCCGCCACGTCAGTCTTCAATTCTCCGGCCGCGAACACCGCCGCCGCCGCCCCCATCGAACGGCCGACGATGAAAATGGGCCGTCGCGGAAACTGCTTGCGGAGAAAATCAACCGCTGCCACGACGTCGTGCTGGGCGCTCCAACCGATGTCATTTACCTCGCCGGTCGAATCGCCGTGGGCGCGAAAGCTGATCGCCAGCGCCGTGATCCGCAATTCCGCGAGCGACCGCATTACCGGCGCCATCTGCCCCCGCGAGGCGTCCATGCCGTGCAGCAGCAGCACGCACGGCTTGTCGCCGTCGCCGCGCGTGAGCCATCCGCCGATCTGCTGATTATCGCAGGTCGTCAGCCGAACGGATTCCGCAAACTTCCCAGCGATGACCGGCGCGGGCTCGGCGAACGGCCCGCTGCCGCGCCGCGTGAACCGCCAAGCGACCCAGGCCGACGCGGCGAGCCAGAGTATCAGCCCAAAAAGCGCGAGGACGGCCAGGAATTTCAGCCTGCGGTGTTTCAACATGCGGCGATCAGTTTATCGAGTTCGACCTTCAGCCGCACGAGAACTTCATCGAACGAGAACGCGCCGAGCGACTGGCCGCGCCGCTTGAGATGCACCGCGTCGGGCCCACACCAGAGGCCGAGGTCGGCGTTATCGGTTTCGCCCGGCCCGTTCACGCGGCAACCCATCACGGCAATCGTGATCGGATACGCGGCGGCGTAGCGGGTCACCTCGCGCACGCGTTGGGCCAGTTCGACGAACGCCTCGTTCTCGACCCGCGAACAACTCGGACAACTGATGATATTCAACCGGCCGAAAAAGGGGTCAGAACTGTTTTCCCCCGCGCCGCCGATCGAGTTCTGCCTCTCGTCAGAAAAATAGTTCTGACCCCTTTGTCCGGCGGCGGCCACGTCAGCCAGAATTTGCCGTGCCGCCTCGACCTCCTCGTGTTTTCGCCCCACGGGCACGGTAAGCGAGACGCGAAGCGTGTCGCCGATGCCCTGCGAAAGCAGCGGCTCGAAGGCCAATCGCGTTTTGCGGATTCCCTCGGGCGGCATCCCGGCCTCGGTCACTCCCAAGTGCAACGGCACGTCCGGCCGCCGCGCGGCAAACCGCCGGTTGACATCCACCACGCTGGCAGGATTCGAGTCCTTCAGCGACACGCAGTACCGCGTGAAACCGAGCCGGTCGAGGAGTTCGCAATGCTCCAACGCGCTTGCGAGCATCGCTTGCAACGGGTCATGCTCGGCATGTTTCTCCCGCTGCGCCGGATCGACGGAGCCACAATTCACGCCAACCCGCAAGGCGCAATCATGCTCGCCGGCGACATCGGCCAGGAACCGCACCTTGTCTTGCCAGGGCCGGTCGCGCTCGTAATGGTACAGATGGCCGGGATTGTAGCGGATTTTGTCGACCAGCGGGGCCACGTCGGCCGCCAGGCGGTAGTTTTCTTGAAGATCGACCGAGAGATTCGCCGACGTTCGTCGCCGGATTTCGCGAAGTGCCTCGACATCGCGCGGCGTATCAGCCGCGATGCGCACGATACCCGCCCCGGCCTCGGCCAACTGGTTGACCTGCGCCACGGTCGCTTCGGCATCAGCGGTTTTCGTCGCGCACATGCTCTGCACGACGATCGGATTGCCGGCACCAATCGTGACCGCCCCGACCTTGACGGGCCTGGTGCGATCGCGAAACGCCGATACCGTTGTCTTTGAGCCATCCGTCATGACGACCTGGCGCTACGGGATCGCAGTAATACGAGCACTTTTCACGTCAAAGTAGTAATATTCGCCCGGAAACTGTACGGGTGGCCAAGGAAGAGGCATAGCGTCGGGCGGGCGGTGCCTAAGCACCCCACGCACCTTCAACCGCTTTCCGCTCGGAAACGCAGGTGTGCTCTCCGTCCCAGTGTCCGAAGACAAACGAATAGAACGACGATGTGTCGCCAAGACGGGGTCACCCGCTTTGGCGGGCTCAGCGTTGAACGTCCCCTCTACCACCACCTCCAAACCGACAAGATTCTGGAGGTCCGAGGTCTTGGTATATGTTGCTCCCAGCAGGTTGTCGCCCGAGACCAGCAAAGTCAGAGTTTTGCCGCTGTCCAAGTTATAGTCGATATACGACCGTTCGGAACTTGTAATGGTCCCTTGCGGCTTGCCGATCCGGGCCTCCAGGACCGATTGCAGCGGGCTATCCTGCCGTCCACGGCCATTGACAATCGCGTTGGCCAAATGCCCCTGATACACGATCAGCGAAAGCACTCGTCCGTCGCCGAGGCGGTAGTTCAGATACGATCGACCGGATATGGTGGCTGTCTCGTCGGGCTTTCCAACTCGGTTCCGTATTGACCGCAGGACAACCGCGTCTGGCGGAACGGGCGATGGCCACTCAAATCCGGCGTCGAGTTCCTCGCCGGCCTTGAATCTCTCCTCCGCCCCGCGCAAAATCCGCTTCCACTCCAACTCGAATTTCTGCGTCTCGTTGCCGTGGTACAGTTTGAGAGTTGCGATTCCTGTATCGTCGAGCGTTGCGAGGCCCGCGGCAACCAGCGCCTGCTGGGCAGGCAGGCCGTAATAGCCGCGGTCCAGCCAAATCAGCGGCACATGGTCCTTGTCTTCCACCGGCTGGAGCGCATTGCCGACCTCAAAGACGCCGCCGGCCGACTCGACGTATCGCGTAAGGAACCGCGCCGCATCTCGTTGCACGCTTTCGCCCGCGTGCAAACGTATTCCCAATAGCCGGCAAGTAATCCCTTCGATCCGCACCTCGCGCCCATTGATGACCGTCACGTTCTGCAACGGACGTGGCCTGTTCAAAGTCGCGAGTTTCTTCCAAACGTCCTTCGATGTCTGCTCCGCCGATACAGCCACAAGTGGCATGATCAGAACCGCCGCCCAGATACTGATCCGAGTCAACATTGAAGTCACCTCGCGAGCGTTCAAAGGCATGAAAGGCACGAGTCAATTGGGTTCTGTAGCCCTACCGTACGATTCAGCATAACACTCTTCGTCCTTACCCGCCAACACCCATTTCGACGCTTCCTATTTCGCCTTTCTTTTCCCTCCTGCCTTTCTTCCTCATTTGAGAGGCCTGCTTCCGTCAAGAAAAAACCTTCGGCTTATCAACCGGGCTCTCAAACTAGAGAAATCGGGCCGACTTTGCCGATGAATGGGCGAGGTCGAATTGGAGACGGTTCGGCCGATGTCCGGCAGTGCTTCTTACAGGGGGGCAGTGCTGTCACGCCCGCAAAAAGAGCCCAATCGGCAAGCTTTAGCAAACCAATCGCCCAGTGGTGCGATCGCGGTCGGCCGACCGATATACAACGTAGAAGCCCGCTTTCAACGTCGCCGCGTGAGGAGAGATCCACCGTGAGTCAGGACATCAACGTGTTGGCTTTGGTGAAGGGGAAGGAGCGCTACGTCTTTCTCTACGACGACGCCAACCGCGCGGAAACGCTGCGAACGCTGGGACGATTCGCCTCGAATCCCGACTTGAGCTTCACCTGGTACGACGCCGCCGTGCTGAGCCAGAAGATTCGTCAGGACAGCCACAAGTTCGTCTCCGCCTCGCGCTTCGAGGTGCCGCTGCCGAGCGACGTGAGCGACGACGAGTATTGATAGAGGGGTCAGGGGCTAGGGACTACGGGCCAGGGGACCAGAAAGGCTATCACGCAGACCCCTGACCCCCAGTCCCTAGCCTCTAGCCCCTGACTCCTCCCCATGCGAACCGCGATCGCGCGATTTCTCCAGTTCTTGGCCGTCGAGCGCAACGCCTCGGCGCACACGGTCAAGAGCTACCGCGAAGACCTCAGTGCGCTGGCCGATTATCTGACGGAAGCCCACGGCGGCCGGCTTCCCGCGCCGGGCGACGTGACGGTGTTCGATCTACGCGGGTACGTGGCGGCGTTGCACGAGTCGGGCTACGCCAAGACGAGCATCGCCCGGCACTTGGCCTCGCTGCGCGGTTTCTTCCGCTTCGGCCAACGCGAAGGCTGGGCCGAGACGAATCCGGCCAAGCCGCTACGGAATCCGCGCAAAGGGCGGACGCTGCCCCATTTCCTGTCGGCAGAAGACCTCGGCCGGCTCTTCGACGCCCCGCCGGCCGACATGCCGATGGGACTGCGCGATCGGGCGATCCTGGAAACGATGTACTCGGCCGGTTTGCGCGTTAGCGAAGTGGTGGGGCTCGACGATGGCGATCTCGACTTCGACGCTGCGATACTCCGCGTCCGCGGCAAGGGGCGGAAGGAGCGGCTGGCGCCAGTCGGTTCCTATGCCACGCGCGCCCTGGAGCGTTGGCTACTCGTGCGGCGGCTGGCCCCGGCTGCGGAAACAGCGGGCCAATCGCCGCCGCCCCCGACACCGGTGTTCGTCAACAAGTTTGGGCGACGGCTGACGACGCGAAGCGTCGGGCGAATGCTGGAAAAGTACCTGAAACTCACCGGGCTCGACCGACGGACGACGCCCCACTCGCTTCGGCACAGTTTTGCCACCCATCTGCTCGATCGCGGCGCGGACATTCGCAGTGTGCAGGAATTGCTGGGCCACAAGAGCCTGGTGACGACGCAGATCTACACGCACGTGAGCACCGCCACGCTGCGTGAAGTCTACGAACGAGCGCATCCGCGTGCGAAACCGGCCGAAATCGCTCACAGCAGATAGCCGGCATTTCTCACCGCACGGGGAAAACGGGCGACACTGCGTTGGGGGGGCAGACATTCCTGTCTGCCAGATGTGTCGCCCTCTCTTGCGGCAGACAGGAATGTCTGCCCCACCACGGTGAGAAGTGCGGGTAGGCGGCGGCAAAAACGACTGCGGAGAGCGCCGCCGAATACATTCCGACGGCGGTGCGTCCCCGGCCATCGCCCTTCTTCCGCACCGACACGTTCCCGCTCTACACCAATCCCTTGCGCACGGCCCAAACGGCGGCTTGGGTGCGATCGCTGACGGTGATCTTGCGGAGAATGTTCTGCACGTGTTCTTTGACCGTCTCGACGCTGATCTCCAACGACTTGCCGATCTCCTTGTTGCTCAATCCGAGAGCGACGTGCCGGAGCACTTGGGTCTCGCGTTGCGTCAAGGGGACGTCGTCGTCGTCCAACACCTGGCGGACTTTCATGATCGAGGCGATCTTCTTCAGTTCGCCGTGGCGGCTTGGTGATTCGCCCGCGGCCGCGGCCTGAATCGTGCCGACGATGCTGTCGCGGGAAGAACCTTTCAGAACGTAGTCGGCGGCGCCGAGAGCCACCGATCGCGCGACGTAGGTGGGATTGTCGTAGGTTGAGAGCATCACGACTTTGCTCTCGGGCACTTTCGCCCGCAGCTTTTCCAGCGTCGCCAGGCCGTCGCCGTCGGGCATGCGGATGTCCAACAAGACCACGTCCGGCTTGTCTTTCTGTGCGAGCCGCAGCGCATCCTTGCCGTTTGCCGCCTCGCCCACGATCTCAATGTCGGACCCAGCCAATAGACTGGCAAGACCCGTGCGAATGACTTCATGGTCATCGCAAATCAGTACTCGAATAGCCATCGCAGTCTCCAGAAATGTGTGAAGTCGGATACCCGTCTAACGGAACAACTATACCACTCTCTTGCGCTAGACACCCCAATTCTAAGCCACCATCGGGCAGGATGAAATCCCTCTGCGAAACGAATTAACCCCCCCGACTCAGCGGGAGAAAGTCGAGGAATTCGGCCAAGTCGAGGGGGGAAGGACGGAAATGATGAATGATGAATGCTGAATGATGAATCGGCTGCCGCGGAGAAAAGGCCCGGTCTCCAAGGCATTCATCGTTCACCATTCATCATTCTTCATTCATCACTCATCATTCAGCACTCCTGCTTTGACTTTGCAAACCTCGTGACGTAGATAGTTGACGACGGTGTGCATTTTTCGCATCGGGCGAACGACGGCCGTTGCAACCGGCATAATCGTAACAGAGCGGGACAGTTGGAGGGAAGAAGTGCCTCTCCCCTTTTCCCCAAGGCAGTCATCATGAAACAACTCGGTACGCTGCTGCTAGTCGATGACGACCGCCACTTGCTGGCCTCGATGGCCGACTGGCTTCGCGATCAGGGCTACGCGGTCGATGCCGCCGATAGCCTCGCCGAAGGCCGGGCGGCCGTCGAACGAAAGCCGTACGATCTGGTGCTGGCCGACATTCGCCTGGGGGCCGAGGACGGTTTCGATCTGCTGGTGCACTGCCGCAAAGTTCGGCCCGCCACGTCCGTTATCATGATCACCGGCTACGGCACGGTGGAAGCCGCCGTCGACGCCATTCGACTGGGGGCTTTCGACTTCCTCACGAAACCGCTGATCGACGAAGAGCTGCTGATGGCCGTTCACCGCGCGCTCGACCAGCAGCGGGTGATCGAGGAGAACCGCACGCTGAAGGCGCAACTCGACCTCCGCTTCGGCATGGAGAACATCATCGGGCACGATCACCGCATGTTGAAGATTTTCGACATGATCGACGCCGTGGCCGACACGAAGGCCACCGTGCTGATCACCGGCGAGAGCGGCACGGGCAAGTCGTTGGTCGCGCGGGCGATCCACCGCCACAGCGGACGCCGCGATCGGCCATTCGTCGAGATTGCCTGCGGGGCGCTGCCCGAGACGTTGCTGGAGAGCGAACTGTTCGGCCACGTGGCCGGCGCCTTCACCGGCGCCGTGGGCGAGAAGCTCGGCAAGTTCAAACTAGCCGATGAGGGGACGATCTTCCTCGATGAAATCAGCACGGCCAGCGCGGCCATGCAAGTCAAACTGCTTCGAGTGCTGCAAGACCTCGAGTTTGAGCAGGTGGGAGGGACCAAGACGTTCCACGTCGATACGCGGGTGATCCTGGCCACGAACGACGACCTCGCCCGACTGGTCGCGGACGGCAACTTCCGGCAAGACCTCTACTATCGCGTCAACGTGATCAACGTCGAGCTGCCGCCGCTGCGCGAGCGGATCGCCGACATTCCGCTGCTGGCCGAACATTTCCTGAAACAGATGCAGGAAGAGACGGGCAAGAACGTCAGCGGCTTCACCAACGAGGCGATCGCCGCGATCCAACGCTACCGCTGGCCGGGCAACGTCCGAGAGTTGCAGAACGTGATCGAGCGGGCGGTGCTGCTGGGCAAAGAGAGCGTCATCGGCGTGGCCGATCTGCCGGCAACCTTTGCCGCGGTCGGCAGCGTCAGCCTGGAATCGACCGCCGGGCGCACGCTGAAGCAATCGCTGGAGAACCCCGAGCGGCAGATCATCCGCGACGTGCTCGAGGCGAACCACTGGAACCGCAATTTGACCGCCGAAATGCTGGGCATCAATCGCACGACGCTCTACAAGAAGATGAAGCGGCTCGGGCTGGAAGACATCGCCGTGGCGATGGGGCGGTAGGGCGGTGCAAGAAACGCAGCGGGGCGACAGTTAACCTGCCGCCCCAACTTCGAGAACTCGTTCAACTATTTGCGCTTCCGCCAGGCGTACGCGAGCAGGCCCATCAGGCCGGCGGCCAGCAAGGCCAGCGTTCCCGGTTCGGGAACGGCCGAGCAAGGACCAGCAGCCCCCGGCAGACCGCCAAGACCGTCGTAGCCTGCCGGCATCGTCTTGCCCCAGTTCGCCAGCACGATGCTGAGGTCTCCGAGGTTGACAACGCCATCATAGGTGAAGTCGCCCTCGGCCCAAGTCTGATTGGTCTTGCCCCAATTCGCCAAGACCTTGCCGAGGTCGGCGAGGTTCACCGTACCGCTGAGGGTGGCATCGCCGCCGAGGGCAATCTCCAGCACGACGCCGTTGGCGACGCCGTTGCCGGTGGCGTTGTTGTCGTCGTAGCCGATCCTGCAACCCGCCGGAGCGGTTGACGAATAGATCAGGCCACTCTGCAGGTCGCTGCGAACGGTCGTGACCGGGTCGGTAGCAGAGCCGCCGGCGGTATAATCGAACACGAGCTTGCCGGCCTGGAGGTCGGCGCCGCCGAGGTTCAATACCGGGTTTTGTGGACCGGCACCACTGAGGGTGAGCGAACCGCCCTGAACCGTGGTTAGACCGGTGTAAGTGTTCGTACCGGTGTTGTTAATCGTCAGATTGCCGGCGCCTTGCTTGAGGAGAGTCGTGCCCGCGCCGACGATGGCGCCTGAGCCGGTGAACGTGTAATTACCGCTGCTGTTGACGATCACGGCCGCCGGGTTCAGGTTTCCTACCAGGTTAACCGTACGGTTGATGACGGCGTTGTCGGTGAAGCGGACCGTGTCGAGGTGATAGAAATTGTCCTGAGTGGCTGGACTGGCCGTCTGTATCCAGTTCAAGGCTCCATCGGCGACGCCCCAGTTTGCCGTTGTGCCGTCGGCCCAGGTGAGATCGGTGGGGCGCGGGGGGCAAAGAGCACGGAGTCGCCGACGCCCGTATACGTCGGGTAAGTCTCGGCGAAGGCGTTGGCCGCCTCTCCGTCGGTGTTGCCGTTGATCACCTGCAGGAAGCCCGGATTGGGCGCGAACAGGAGGTTGTAGCCGCCCGCACTATTGCAGGTGAGAACCTGCTGGCCGATGAGGAAGGGACCATTCTCACCTAGTTGCAGATAGGCCGCGTAGTCGCCGTAGGTGTTGCCCTGGTCGCCGCCCGTGCTGGTGCCGGTGGCCACACGCACCACATACCCAGTCTCCGAGCCGCTAGCATTGGACTGATCCGCTTCATACCAGACGATAGGGGGTGCGCTGGAGGGCGGCGAACCCATCGGCGGGGGCGAAATGGTGTAGGTGTTCGCCGTATAGGCGCCGGCCGTCGCGCCGCCGGTGAGGCTGCCGCCGAATTCCATCAGAGTTAAGTTCTGATCGGCGCTCAACCCGGTGACGGTGGCGTAGACGTTGAACACGTGGTTGACGTACGCTCCGCCCGACGAGAGGTTTACCTGGGAAAGCGTGCCGGTACTTCCCGGAACGGCTACGCTCGGAAGCGTGGTAGTATCCCCGGACGAATCGTAACTCCACTGATACGCCAAGCTGATATCCAGTTGGATCTGGGCCGAGGCGATGGTCGCCGGTGTCAATGCCAGCGCTGCTACCAGTGCAAACCCCCAATACAATCTCATAGCGGTCTCCTTCGTATGGAAAAAAACAACAATTTTGGCCGGGGAAAAGGGGACAGGCACCTTTTGCCGGAACGGCCCTTCGGGTGCTTCGCACAAAAGGTGCCTGTCCCCTTTTCCCCTTTTCCCCTTTTCCCCGCCAGCCTCGAGTCGGCGAAGATGCGATCGTCCGCTTTGCCGACGGAAATGCTCTGCTCCGCACAAAAACCTGCACAGTTCCCCAGGATGCTTCTCTTGAACGCCTCACGCCACTCGCAACAACTTCCGCCACCCGGCGTAAACGCCGGGCCTAAACCGGAGGAAAAAGGGGACAGGCACCTTTTGCCGGAACAGCCCTCGACCAGCCTGCGGCTGGTGCCCGGCTTCGCACAAAAGTCGCCTGCCCCCTTTTCCACAGCGCCAACAGGAAAGCCCCTTGTTTTAGTCGCCAGAGCGCAAGGATTATTACTGAATGTCCGGCAAAATCACTGCGGTCTGACGCAAGGGGCGGAAAAACGGATGTTGGGGCGGCAGTTCAACCTGCCGCCCCAACGGAATGAACAACCCGCGTCGGGGCGGCAGGTTGAACTGCCGCCCCAACTACGGGAGTCGTTGTTTACTACTTCCGCTTACGCCAGGCGTAGGCGAGCAAGCCGAACAGACCGCAGCCCAAAAGGGCAATGGTCGACGGCTCGGGAACCACCGTCAACGGGCAGGAGAACGCGGTCGGCTCGACCGTGCCTCCGCCGTAATCGTAACTGAAGCCGTTGTCCATAGCGCCGCCCAAGCCGGTGAAGGTGACGGCCGTTGTGCTCTTGGTGACGAGGAATTCGCCAATCAAGGAGGCGGGGAAGCCGTTGTCATTCGTAGCGGCGTTCGCACTTCCCCCAGGGTAGATCTCCGAGGTGGCGTCGCCGCCGCTGCAATACCAGGCATCGGCATACAGGGTGCTCGACTGGTTGGTCACGCCACCATCGCGCGTGAACGTGCCCACGTAGTTGTCGAGGTTGATACCGGAATAGACCGTTCCTCCGACGGTGTTTACGAGAAGCGTGTCCTTCTTGAAGGTGGTAGTCGTGGCGGCACCGGCGTACACCTTCATCGTGCCGCCAACGGCCGCCCAGGTGCCACCCATAGCGTTCATCTCGGAACCCGCGGCGGGCCCGACAAGGGTTTCGAGCCACACATCGACGATGTTATAGTTCGATGAGAGGGCCGTGCCGAGCGGACTGTTATTGACGGTCACGCCGACGGTGAGATTTCCCTCGGTAACCGTGCCCATGATGTCGGCACTGGCTGGAACCGCGCTCGCCAAGAGCAAGCACACACACAACACTACCAAACGTTTCATAACTACTCTCTCCTTGTAATTAAACCACAGGTGAAAAATAGGATTTGCAAAACCGACGCTTTTGCCGGGGCGGCAGTTTGTGAACTGCCGCCCCGACTGTAAAGCCGCCCACTGCTGGGGCGGCAGTCGAGCTGCCGCCCCAACCGCGTGAGCGGGTTAGTTTACTTTCGCTTCCGCCAGGCGTAAGCGAGCAGGCCCATCAGGCCGGCAGCCAGCAAGGCCAATGTTCCCGGTTCGGGAACGGCCGAGCAGGGACCAGCAGCCCCCGCCGGACCGCCAAGACTGTCGTAGCCTACCGGCATCGTCTTACCCCAGTTCGACAGCACGATGCTGAGGTCCGCAAGGTTGACAACCCCATCATAGGTGAAGTCGCCCTCGGCCCAGGTCTGATTGGTCTTGCCCCAATTTGTCAAGACCTTGCTGAGGTCGGCGAGGTTCACCGTACCGTCGAGGGTGGCATCGCCGCCGAGAGCAATCTCCAGCACGACGCCGTTAGCGACGCCATTGCCGGTGGAATTGTTGTCGTCGTAGCCGATTCTGCAACCCGCCGGAGCGGTTGTCGAGTGGATCAGGCCACTCTGCAAGTCGCTGCGAACGGTGGCCACCGGGTCGGTGGCAGTGCCGCTAGCCGTGTAATCGAACACGAGCTTGCCGGCCTCGATGTTGGTGCCGCTCGCGTTGTTCAATGCCGGGCCCCATGCGGTGGGACCACTGAGGACAAGCTGGCCGC
This sequence comes from uncultured Planctomycetaceae bacterium, assembly GCA_963823895.1. Taxonomy (GTDB): domain Bacteria; phylum Planctomycetota; class Planctomycetia; order Pirellulales; family Thermoguttaceae. The sequence continues at coordinate 29,981 of CAWGNG010000048.1, read as the reverse complement.
CCGTGCCGTTAACAACGGTCGGACCGGTGTAGCTGTTCGTGCCGGTCATGGTGACCGTGCCCGCGGCGAGCTTGGTGACGCCACCGTTGCCACTGACGTTGTTGGCAAAGGTAACGCTGTCGCTGCGATCAAACGCCAGCACGGTGCTGCTGGCCAAGGTGACGTTGCCGGCCACGTTGCCGGTGGTGCCGCCGTTGCCGATTTGCAATGTGCCGGCATTGACCGCGGCGCCGCCCGGAGTACGGGTGTCGGTGCCGGTCAAGATAAGCGTGCCGGTGCCATTTTGGGCAAGGCTGCCCGAGCCGCTGAGATTGCCGGCGTAGGTGACGGTGTCGCTCCGATTGAACGTCAGAGCGGCATTGTCGACGATGTTGCCGGCCACGGAGCCGCTGGTGCCGCCGTTGCCGATTTGCAGCGTGCCGCCGCTGATGAGCGTGCCCGCGCTGTAGGTGTTGCTGCCGGTCAGGATCAGAGTGCCCGGGCCGGTCTTGATTAACTGGATGCCGTCGCCGGTATCCGCGATAGTGCCGCTGAACATCGAGGTCGCAGTGCTGTAGACCGTGAAGGTCACAGAGCTGCCAGTGCTGTCGTCCACCGTGCCGGAACCGGAGAGGTTGTTCACGGTGATGCTATGGCCAAAGACATCGAGAGCGGCATTGTCGATGACGTTCCCGTATCCAGGGCCGCTCGGGATCGCGACGGAACTGGCAACCTGCAGCTTGCCGCCGCTGATTACCGTGTTGCCCAGGTAGCTGTTGGCGCCACCGAGGGTCAACGTACCGGCGCCGAGCTTGGTCAAGCCGCCGTCGCCGGCAGTCCCGCTGACCAGATTCTCGGGGATGAACATCTGGTAGCCGTTGGTGTCGATCTTGGCGCCACCGGTCATTACCAGCAAGGACAGAACGCCTCCGTACGGATTGTAGAAGAAGTCGTTCTCAGCAGTGCCGCTGGTTCCAGCAGTCCAACCGTTGAGGCACGGCCCATTCATCTGCAGGATGCCGCCGTTGAACTTGATCACGGCAGTCGAGACGCCAGCGTCGATGCGGGTGCTATCCCAGCCGACGCGGAAGCCGGGGCACGCGAAGGTGCCGCCGTTCAGGTCGAGTTCGGCGTACCCGTTGTCGGGGCTGCCGGTGTCGGAATCGGCGAGGACGACGTACCGGTTGTCGGTGAACTGGCCGTTATTGACGACCGTGCCCGAACCACCGACGTCGCAGATCATGAAATGGGAATCGTCGTTCGGGTTCCCATCCGTGTTAACGTTGTTATGGGTGAACGTGCCGCCTGCGTCTATCGTGAGGTAGCACATCGCGGACATAGAGACAGCATCACCCCAGTTGTAGCCAATGGTAGCCCAACCGTTGGAGACGAAGCTCGACCCAGTGTGGATGTTGAGGAACCCTTGGGAACCCCAGTATCCATCAAAGAAGGTGCCATTAACAGTCAGCCTGGAAGCGCCGTACATGTTGGTCGTGCCAACCGGCGCGGTGGATGGCATGTCGCCAGTCCAGTAATCGCTGTTATGGAAGTCGCTGCCGACGGTGATTGTGCCGTTGGTCATGTTCAGCGCGCCTTGAGAGCCGCTGTGCGACCCCAGCTCGAAAACTCCACCGACGTTAACGGTGCTGTTGCTGACGTTGACGACGGCACTGCCCGTCACGCCGCCATAGTTGTTCGCGCCAGCCCACAACCAACCGCCAATGTTCACCGTAGCGCCATTGGTGACGGACAGTGTGCCCGCACACGAGTCGCCGATGTGAATGTCGCTGCCGGTATCGAGGGTAAGCGGACCGGTGATTTGCACCACGGTGGGTGCAGAAGCGGTCCCCCACTGGCCAAAATAGCCGGGAAGGTAGAAGGTCGCGCCGTTGGACGACTGGAGCGTCATCGTGCCGGCCACGGCTTGCAGGGTGGACGGGAGGTGGACGTAGGCGCCGGAGACGCCGTTGGTCAGGACCACCTGGCCCGCGCCGATCTTCGTCATAGCCGACGAGGCGGGACCGGTGTTGGCAGTGTCCCACGGAATCGTGAGGACGCCGCCGTCGCTGCCGATGCTCCCGCTGTCCGCCAGGTCCAACGAATTGGAACCCATGGTCACGGGGGCCGCTCCGATGTAGTCCAACGCGGCGGAATGCCGCAAGGTAATCCCACCCGGGGTGAGATAGTCGGTGTACACCGCGGCGTTATCGATCGAGAGGGGCCCGGTGTAGTTGCTGGCCAGGGCGCTGCTTGTCGCGCTCAGGACCAACGTACCCTGGACGGTGCCGAGAGGGCCACCGATGACGTTCAAGCCGACACCCGCGACAGACTGACGCATTGCGCCAGTGACGGTCAGACTGCTGTCCGCAGATATGTAGACCGTCGGGGTGCTGTCCATGACGATATCCGGCGCGATGAAGTTGGCGCCGCCGAGCACCTGGATCATGGTCTGGCTCGCGACGGTCGAACCGGCCGCGCTGAGGTTAATCACATCCGTCGCGCCCGGAGCGGTCTTCTGGATGTAGTATCCCGGGAAGACGTTGCCGGCGTAGAACAGCATGGAATTGACCTGCGGACTAATGTCCAAAGTGCAGGTGTTGCCGGTGGCGCCCAGGGCGGTCTCGTTGAACCAAGCCCTGTCGTTCGGGCCGTTGGGAGGCAGAGCGTATCCCAGGGACACGTCGCCCCAGTTGGTGTCACTGGGGTTGCTGGAGTAGCTCCAGAGGGTGCTCTCAGCGCCGAAGAAGCCACGGTTGCCGCCATAGACGGTGGACAACGTAATGGTGCCAGCGGCATAGGCGACGCTGACGTCGTACATGCCGAGGTTGGCGAACCGCGGAATGACGTTGGTGGGATCAGTGGTGACGGATGCCGCCGAGAAGACCGGCACGCTGGTCACGGCGACAGGCACCGCAGGGAAGTCGCGCGAGCCGACGAGATCGACGACGATCTGCCCGGCCGCATTCAAGTTATTAACCACCGTATTGGTGACGCCGCCCGCACCGTCGGTCGACGGGGCGATTCCGCCGTTGTTGGCGAACGTCACGTTCGTGTTCGGAGCGGACACCGTGAAGCTAGCGCCCACGATCGTGGCTCCGAGCTCGGCGTTGGCGGCCACGTTAATGTTGTTCGGGCCAGCTCCGACGAACGGAGTGCCGGGCATCAAAGCGCAACCTCCACATCCGGCTCCGGCGTACGGAGTGCCGGCCTGCAAGAAGAGTCGGCCGGCAAGGACGTTGGTGTCGCCGGTGTAGGTGTTGGAGTTACCCAACGTAAGGTCGCCGGTGCCAATCTTGGTCACCGCGCCACTCCCCGTGCCCTGTTCCAAGGGCTGTGCAAGCCCAACAGCGTAGGGACCGGTGTCGAAAGTCATGCCGGCGCTGTCCACGTAGACGTGGAAATTGGGATCGCCGACCGCGGAGAAGTACGTTGCAGTGTCGGTGAGAGCCTGCATCGTCACGCCGCTTAGGTGGATGGTAGCCACGTTGAAGGCGGGAGTCTGATAGCTCGCCTGGATATACTGGGCGGCGAAGCGGCCGCCGTACAGGTTCATGTTCGAGGTGGAGGTGTTGGCGCCGCTATCGGTGCCGAAAGTCCAGGTCCAATTAGTTTCACCCATCCACATCATGGCGACAGTCGTGGTGCCGCCGTTCTGATCCCATTCGCCGTATCCGCCGTAACGACCCAGAATAGCTTGGCAGTAGGGGGCATAGATCACGGCGTTGCCGTTCAGCGTGACGGTGCCTTGGCCGGTGCCGACGGGTGGGGCGTTGTTTCCGCCGACGCCAATGGTGCAGAACCCGCCGGTATTAATGTTCATGCGGGCGTTGTCATTGAGGGTCAACGTGGCAGTGCCGCCGGACATTCCGACGTCGATGCCGCCGCTGAAATTGAGGACCGAGTTGCTGCCGGCAACCAGAGTTGCACTGGCGCCGCCGCCGTTACCGAGGCTCATGTAGCCGACGGTCAGCACGGCGTTGTCGGTCGTGGTGATGTGGCAATAAGCCGTCGAGTTGTTGGTGTAGTCGTCCGCGGCGCCCGGTACGTCCCAGTCCCAGATATGCCCGGCCAACCACTCGTTGGGGGAGGTGATTTGGGCGTTGCCGCTCAAGTTGAGCGTGGCGCCCATGTTGACGTTGCTCCACCACTGGGTGCCGCCGATGATCTCGCCCCAGTATCCGGTTGCTCCCAAGTTGATCTTGCTGTTGCCCGACATGGTGATCGTGCCATAGCCGGAATCACAGCCGGCGACGTCGATGTAGCCGCCCGGGTTGGTAGCGTTAATGGTGGCGTTGCCCGACATCGTCAAGACGCCGATGCCGCCGGAATCGCCGACAGCAAGGCTTTGGCAGGTGATCGTGGCGTTGTCGGAGACAGTGACGTTGCCGTAGGCCTTCATCGAGCCGGTTTGCGTGCCCGAGGTGCCGATGCCGACGTTGAATCCACCCGCACTCCAGGTAGTGGACGTGCCGCTGAAGATACCAGTGCCCGTGCCACCGTGGATGCCGATCTGGAACGTGCCGTCGTTGAGGGTCAGGGTGGCGTGGTCGGTGACGGTCAAGGAGCCGACGCCGCCCATGTAGGCGTTGTCGGTGGCGTTATCGCCGTTATCCCACTCGTTGCAGCCGACGTACATGTCGCCGCCATCCATCCAAGTCCAACCATAGTTCCGCATTGGGCCCGCGTAGGTGTTCATGGAGGCGTAGCCCGAGAGGGTCAGCGCACCATTGGAGATGGAGGAGCCAAGGCCGCCGTTCGAGTTATTGCCGATGTTGGTGCGGCCGACGACAGTCAGCGTGCTGTTGCCGCTGAAGCTTGCCGTACCGGTGCCACCCCAACGACCGACCTCGAAACTGCCTTCCCAGCCGTACCACCAGGAGTTGACGCTTTCGGTAGCGGCCGTGATATGGGCGCTTCCGCTGACGTTCAAGGTGCCGACGCCGGTGTTTTGGCCGATCATCATTTCGGCGCCAACGTACTGGGCATTATCCGTCAGGGTCATCGTGCCCATGCCGCCGTCGTGTCCGATGCTCGTGATAAACTGCTTGGTGGGATCGACGCCGATGAACTTGGCGTTGCCCGACATCGAGAGGACACCGGTGCCGCCGGGCAATTCGCCGAAGATGACGTAGGCGCCGCCGTAGCGGTTGATGGTGGAATTGCCCGACATGGTCAACGAGCCGCTGCACACGCCGCTAACGCCGTCGGTGTAACCGAAGCGCATGTCGCAGTACAAATTTGCGGTGGAGCTGCCGCTCATGCTCACAAGGCCCGTGGCGCCAAGGCCGCCGCTGCCGACGTACATGGTATCGCCGGCTTGGCTTGTCGCCTCGTTGCCCTGGTTGAGCACAGAGTTGCCCGTCATCAGGAACTGGGCGTTTCCGCCATTCCAACCGACATGGAAATTGTTGCCGCTCGTCGGCATGAAGTTCAAGGTGCCAGCCAGGTTGAGAATGCTCACCGAGGCCGGGTTGACGGTATCGGCATACACGCCGACCCATACTTCGTTTGTCACGGTCAGGTTGCCGGTCGCGCCGATCGTCATGGTACCTGCGCCTTGCGTCGGAGCTCCCGAATTCGTTCCGCCGCCGACCGACAAACTGAGGACGGTGTCCGTAGTATTCATCGACGGGTCAAGAAGGCCGCCCAACTCCGTGTTGACCCACACGGTATCCCCTGGACCCGGGACGGCGCTGGACCAGTTCAAGGGGTTGTTCCAATCGGTGCTCGTGCCGCCGAGCCAATTCTGATCGGCGAACAGCGGAGTTGCCGACGCGAGGCCCAGCAACAGGAGCAGGGCCAATCTAAAAAGTGACCTCATTAGTGAAACCCTCCAAATGAGAAAACTGAAGTAAAACCCAGAAGCAAAATCATCCATGAGAGCCATCTACCCTCCGTTTCACGGTTCCCTCCAGGAAACACGCGTTTTTGCCGCATCGCATCCTGTCGCCAGGATGCGAAGGTGCATGAAACGCGGAACGCCCGATTCCGCTCTCGCGCGACTGGCGCGGAAGCGAGAACGCGTACACCTAATCGGTTCTTGCCACCTCCCTCGCGACTAGCGCGATCTTGAGTTGCTGATGCTCGACGTCCATGTTGTAAAGAACGCGACTCCGTAATGGATGCACACAACTTGTCTGGCCATTGCCCCAGACGGGCGTGGAACCGGTCTTGCCGACGTTGGAGGAGCAGTGCAACTGCCGCCCCAACAATGTCTCGCCTCGAATGTTCGGCCCCGGACGGTTAGCAGCGGGCAATGCCCGCATAACGCTGCCGGCAACCGCCTGGGAGTGCGACAACTCGCACACGCAGGCGGCCGCCAAGCCAATTGCCAAAACCATTGCCGCGATTGCGTAAGAAAACGAGAAGCCGCCGATCGAAAAACGGCCGGCGAGGAGTGAGCCATCTTGCACGAGACAGAGGGCAAACAGCAGGAGCGACACGACCAACGCGCAGAGTTCGCGCTGGCGACGGGCAAAATCGCGGACAACAATCCCTTGGTAGTCTCTACTCATCATTACCGACCCCGATGAGAATCTTCATCCCGTCAATTGCAGCCGAGAGAGCGACGTCAACCGCACGCAGCGATAAGAAATCCCCCGCGTCTTGACGACAAGAACAGTTCCCCCAACTCAAATGCACATTATGACAGGCTGCGCGCTGCCTTTCACAGTGGTATATTTCAGATGGCAATTGCGATCTTAGCAAGAAACGAATTTAATTGCAAGGAAAAATACAACGATTGCGAGGGATACATGCATCTCGGGGCGGGGTAACAGGGGCATGAAGGGGGGCTTTTGTGGTCAGCCATTTGCCTTCCGGGATTCTCTGATATGCCATTATAGAGGGGACGACTTACCCACCTTAATCTGGTAGGGAGGTCGATGAGCAACCGCAACAGGACAAGACCGCGATGCGAAAGGCCTGTTGACAATCGACGGTCGGCGTCCAGCGATCAGCGTGTCGAGAGCGTAACTACCGTGCCTCCATCGGCTTACGATGGGACGCCGCGACGGCGGCGGCGTTCGCCCGACCGGTCGCTGAAACCCGAGAGGCTGTGAGTTTGTTGTAGGAGGCGACTCCTGTCGCCGATTGCACGCCAAGAAAGCCGCACATCGGCGACAGGAGTCGCCTCCTACAGCAGGTCTTCGCACACAGCCTCTGACCGCTGAAACCTGATAGCTGGCCGCTTTGTAACGATTCCGAGGCTTTCCGGGCAGCCTCCAGGAACCGCCGGGGAGACAATAAGTTCAAGCTAACCTTGAGAGTAGAGCCGAGACGGGGTACATAGTATATATGAGCATTGAACAGCCGGTCGACCCGCAGCTAATCGAGCAGACGAAGCAGCAGATCCGCTCGTTGGTGGCGGAAATCGCGCAACTGACCAAGACCGAGGTGGCCCCGGAGGAGTTCTACGGTCAATTTTTGCCGCGGGTGGTATCGGCCCTGGCGGCGGTGGGTGGGGCCGTCTGGACGCTGAATCCCGAGGGGCGGCTGGCGCTGCAATACCAGATCAACATCCAGGAAACGAACCTCCGCGAGAGCGAGGAACGGAACGCCCAGCACAGCCGGCTGCTGTACAAAACCCTCTCCGGCGGCGAAGCGATCCTGGTGCCGCCATTCTCGGGGCCGGGCGATTTGGACGGCACGGACGGCGAGACGCCCGCCGCCAACCCGACGGAGTTTCTCCTCTTGCTCGCTCTGTTGAAGACCGACCTGGAAAGCGTCGGCCTGGTCGAGATTTTTCAGCGCTCCGACTCCAGTCCAACGACCCAGAAGGGCTATCTGCGGTTTCTCATGCAGATGTGCGAGTTGGCCGCCGATTTCTTGAAAAGCCATCAACTGCGGCATTTTTCGGACCGGCAGTCGCTCTGGACCCAATTGGAGGATTTCACCCGCACCGTACACATTTCGCTCGATCCGCGCGAGGCGGCCTACACGATCGCCAACGAAGGGCGGCGGCTGATCGAGTGCGACCGCGTGAGCGTGGCGATTCGCAAGGGGCGAAAATGCCATATCGAGGCCGTCAGCGGGCAGGACCTGTTCGACAAGCGATCGAACACGATCCGGCTGCTGGGCAAGCTGGCCACGGCGGTGGTGGCCAGCGGCGATCCGATCTGGTACACCGGCGACACGCGCGATCTGCCGCCGCAGGTCGAGGACGCCTTGCAGGAATACGTGGACGAGGCCCATTCGAAGACCGTGGCGGTGCTGCCGCTACGGCGCCCGCCGCCTCTCGAGGAGGACGATCCGAAGAAACGGGTCGAGCGGGACGCCCCGATCGGGGCGCTGATCGTCGAGCAGATCGAAGACAGCCGGGTGTCGCAAAGTCTCACGCACCGCTCGGACGTCGTCTGCCAACATAGTTCGACGGCGTTGGCCAACGCCCTGGAGCATCAGAACTTGTTTCTGATGCCCGTGTGGCGAGCACTAGGGAAGACGCGCTGGATCGTGGAAGCCCGCACGCTGCCGAAGACGTTGAGCATCGGCGGGGCGGTGCTGGCGCTGCTGCTGATTCTGGGGTTTTGGCCGGCCAATTTCACGCTCGAAGGCAAGGGAACGCTGGAACCGGTGGTGCGGCGGAACGTCTTTGCCAACGTCGATGGCATCGTCGACAAGATTCCCGACGGAATCGAGCACGGGGCCTTCGTCAAGGAGAACGATCTGCTGGTCAAACTGCGCAGCACTCAGATCACCACCGCTCTGCAAGAGGTTACGGGAAAGCGGAACGCAACCAGTGAGGAATTGCGCAGCGTGCAGCGGGAGCTGGCGACGGGGAAGATGCTCAAGCCCGAGGAGCGGAACCGGCTGATTGGCCGGCAGGCGGAATTGAATCAGACGTGGGCCTCGCTGGACGCCGAGTGGCAGCTCTACAAAGCCAAGGAAGCGGAGTTGGAGGTTCACAGTCCGATCAGCGGCCAGATCATCACCTGGGACGTGCGGAATCGCCTGCGCAGCCGGCCGGTGCAGTCGGGCGACCAGTTGATGCAGTTGGCGGATCCCGCCGACCGCTGGCGGCTGGAGGTCCACATGCCGGAAAACCGCATGGGCCACATCAGCGATGCGCAGCGGACCTTGAAGAACGAGAACTTGGACGTCTCTTATATTCTCGCGCTGCAACCGGGCACGACCCGCCACGGCAAGATCGAAGAGGTCGCCCGCAGTGCAGAGGTGCGCAGCGAAGAAGGAAACACGGTGTTGATATACGTCGAATTGGACAAGACGGAGATGGAGCAACTGCGACAAGAACAGAAACTCAAGCAGGGCGCCGAGGTTACCGCCAAAGTCTACTGCGGTAGTCGCCCCTTGGGCTACGTGCTGCTGCACGATCTGATCGAGTTTGTTCAGTCCAAGATTTTCTTTAGGTATTTTTGAGGTAGCGTCATGCGATTGATTGTGCTTGTTTTAGGCGGCCTGTGTTTTGTCTTCTCGCCGTTGCCGTTGCAGGCGGCGGACACGGTGCCGGTGTCGAACTGCACGCTCGAGCCCGATGAGGAGGCGCAGATTCCCGCGCAGGAAGCGGGGGTGTTGACGGGAATCCTCGTACACGAGGGGGATCAGGTGTCGGCCAAGCAATCCCTCGCGCAGATCGACGACGTGCTTCCGCGAGCGCAGCGGGACGTGGCCTACTTCAAGTTGCAGGCGGCCACGAAGAAGTCGGAAGACGACGTCGATATCCGTTTCGCCAAGATGGCGGCCAAAGTGGCCAAGGTCGAGTACGATGAGGCCGAAGACGCCAACAGGAAGGTGCAGAACACGGTGACCCACTCGGAAGTGCTCCGGCGGCTGCTCGATTGGCACAAGATGGAACTGTCGGCCGAAAAGGCGGCGAAGGATCAACTCGTCGCCAAGATGGAGGCGAAGATGGCCGAGGCCGAGCTGCACGCCGCCGAAGCGAACATCGAGCGGCGGCGGATCGTCGCCCCGTCCTGGTTCGACAGGGCGGGCAAGCCTTTGGACGCCGTCGTCGTCGAGCTTACGCAGCACGTCGGTCAATGGGTCCAGATCGGCGAGCCGGTGATGCGGTTGGTCTGCATGGACCGCCTGCGCGTCAACGGCGTGCTCAAGGCCACGGATCACCGCCCTTCGGAAATCCAGGATTGCGACGTTGAAATCGCGGTGACGCTCCCGCGGCTCGGGCGTCAGACCTTCACCGGCAAGGTCGTGTACGTCAAGCCGGTCGTGGAGAGCGGTTTCCTTCAGGTGCGGGCCGAAGTGGAGAACCGCAAGCAGAACGGCGTATGGATACTGAATCCCGGCATGAACGCGGAGATGACAATTCAATTAAAATGATGAATGCTGAATTATGAATGATGAATAAGTGATGAAAGAACGCAGCCTGTAATTCAGCATTCATCACTCATCATTCAGCATTCCTCCTTCTTCGTTCCCCGCATGGTCACCCTTCAAGATAGTCTGCTGTCGAGTTCCGCCCGGAAATCGCCGATCCGGATGCGGCCCGATCTGGTCGCGAAGCGGCAGCATTATCTGGGGCGCAGCTACTGGGTGGTGAAAGACCCGATTGGGCTGGCGTACTACCGCTTCCAGGAAGAGGAATTCGCCATCCTGCGGATGTTCGACGGGGCGACCAGCCTCGACGAGGTGAAGGAGCGATTCGAGGCCGAGTTTCCGCCGGAGAAGATCACGCTGGAAGAGTTGCAGCAGTTCTTGGGGATGTTGCACCGCAGCGGTTTGGTGATCGCCGACGTGCCCGGCCAGGGGCATCAACTCCGCAAGCGCCGCGACGAGCGGAAGTGGAAGATGTTCTGGGCCGGGGTGAGCAACGTGCTCTGCATCCGCTTCAAGGGGTTCGATCCCGAGCGGCTGCTCACCTGGCTCTATCCGAAAATCCGCTGGTTCTTCTCGCCGGTTATGGTGTTTCTCTGCTGCACGTTGGCCCTCTCGGCGGCGACGCTGGTGGCGGTCGAGTTCGACGTGTTTCGCTCGAAGCTGCCCGAGTTTCACCAGTTCTTCAACATCCACAACGCCTTTTGGCTGATGGTGATGCTGGGGATCACCAAGGTGCTGCACGAGTTCGGCCACGGCCTGAGTTGCAAGCATTTCGGCGGCGAATGTCACGAAATGGGCGTGATGGTCCTGGTGCTGACCCCCTGCCTTTATTGCAACGTCTCCGACTCCTGGATGCTGCCGAGCAAGTGGGCGCGGGCGGCCATCGGCGCGGCCGGCATCTACGTCGAACTGGTGATCGCCTCGATCTGCACGTACATGTGGTGGTTCTCCGAGCCGGAGACCCTCTTCCACAACCTTTGCCTCGACGTGATGTTCATTTCCTCGGTCACCACGATCGTTTTCAACGCCAACCCGCTGCTGCGTTACGACGGCTATTACATTCTTGCCGACCTGATGGAGATTCCGAACCTGCGGCAGAAGGCCACCACGATCTTGAGCCGCAAGCTGGGGGAGTGGTGCCTGGGGCTGGAGCCGCCCGACGACCCCTTCCTCCCACAGCGGAACCAGATGTTTTTCGTTCTCTACTCGATTGCCGCGGCGGCCTATCGCTGGGTGGTGGCGTTGTCGATCTGCTGGTTCCTCTATCGGCTGTTCGTCTCGTACCATTTGGAGATCGTCGGCAAGATCATGGTGGCGGCGTCGCTCTGGGGGCTGTTTTTCATGCCGCTCTGGCAACTCGGCAAGTTCTTTTACGTGCCCGGGAGAATCGACCAAGTGAAGAAACCGCATTTCTATACCAGTTTGGGCGTGCTGACCGTGCTGCTGCTGGCGTTCCTTTTCCTGCCTTTGCCGCACAGCTTCGTCTGTCCGCTGGAAATCCAACCACGCGACGCCGATTCGGTCTACGTCGACGTGCCGGGCAGGCTGGCGGAGATCGACGTGAGAGCCGGCCAGCAGGTGAAGAAAGGCGACCAGTTGGCGCTGCTCGAAAACATCGACGTCGACCTGCAACTCGCCAAGCTGCAAGGCAGTCTCGACGAAAACGAAACGAAGTTGAAGAACCTGATCGCACAGGCTTTTCTCGATCCTCGCGCCGCCGACGAAATCCCGCAGATCAGGGAGCAGATCGATGCGCTCACGAAGGAGTTGGACCAGCAGAAGAGCGACAAGCAGCGGATGCGGTTGACGGCGCCGGCGGCGGGGACGGTCTTTCCCCCGCCCTGGACCCCGCGCCGCGACGATCCCGGCGAGAAACTGCACACCTGGTATGGAACGCCCTTGGAGAAGGAGAACCTCGGCGCGCGGCTTACCGAGCGCACGCTCTTCTGCCAGGTGGGCGATCCGCACAAACTCGAGGCCGTGATGGTGATCGAGCAGACCGACCGCAGCCTGGTCCGCGACGGCGAGAACCAGGCCGTCGACATCAAGCTGGAGGGCTACGCCGCGCCCTCGGAGACGATCCACAGCCACATTGTCGAGGTGGCCGAATCGGAATTGAAGGTGGCGCCGAAGCGGCTGACGACGAAATCGCAGGGGGAAGTGCCGACGAAGACCGATCCGCAAACCGGCATCGAGAAGCCGATGAGCACGTCGTACCAGGCCCGGGCGCCGATCGACGATCCGAAGGGGGAATATCGCATCGGCCTGCGCGGCCAGGCCCGCGTGCATACGAGGTGGATTTCACTCGGGGCGCGGCTGTGGCGGTTGCTGACGCACACGTTCCATTTCAAGCTGGGGTAAACGGCGACTCGTTCGGTGCTTTTCTGTGCGGGTCCTCGTTCCCACGCTCCGCTCCTCGTTCCTCTCGTGGCAGCATTGCTATCTTCATCTTCGTCGTATCGGTTGGCACTGACAAGAAGCCCCGAAATACTACCGACCTTGGCCATGCGACTGATTCTTAGTAGAAAAGGATTCGACACTCAGAACGGCGGCGTGCCCAGTCCGATTCTGCCAGACGGCAGGATGTGTTCGCTGCCCATTCCTGATGGTTCGTCGCAAATTCGCTACTCGGACATCCTTTGGAACGGCGTGAATCTCGGAAAGGTCGTTTCCGACTTGACCGGCAATCGCATTCGCGGCACGACTCGGGCGCATTTGGACCCCGACATCGACCCCTCCGCACTTCGCCGCCGGAAAGGCTGGCTGGGAATCCTCGGCCCTTCGCGGCCGGCGTACACCCACTTGCAGCGGTGTGGTTTGACGGAAGGCGACCTGTTTCTGTTCTTTGGCTGGTTCAGAGACGCCGAATGGAAAAACGGGACGCTGCGTTTCGTCCCTCGCGCCCGGACCTTCACGTCATCTTCGGCTGGCTGAAGGTCGAGACAATCAAGCCGGTCGAGGAGTTCTCGCCTGCGGAACGGCGTTGGGCGGATTACCACCCGCACTTTTCACCAGATCGGACGCCCGAGGAGGTCATCTGCCTGGCCCGCAACGAAATGTCGCTGCCGAAGAGCAAGCGTCCTATGCCCGGATTTGGCGTGTTTCCCGTGTGCGAGTCGATTCTCTGCCTGACCGCTCCTTTTTCCACGAGAAGTCGATGGCGATTGCCAAAATGGTTCTTGCCGACCAAGGGAAAAATGCCCCTATCACGCCACGCCGACGTTCGGCGTTGGCACAGGACCAGAGATTGGGTCTACCTGGACACCGTTCCCGTCGGTCAAGAATTCGTGTTGGACTGCAAGGAGTATCCAGAGGCGTTCGAGTGGCTCAGGGAGGTTTTCGGTTGTTTGGAATGAAGGGGTATATTGACAAAGCCTGTCGCCAACGGACGATGGGTTGGGACGTAGGGTAGCAGACTGAAGTGGCTCCCCATAGCCGACGCCAAAGGCTTCTTCTTCCAGATGTAGTCCATCGTCGGGTCGATCCCCTCGCGACGGCAGAGTTCGGAAGCGAAGGTAAGGTACTGTCTTCGGTGCTGTTACCCAGAACCGATCCGCTGCAGAGGTTGACGTGACAGCCGTAATCCCTTGCGAAATGGAGCGCTAGTGCCTCAACCGACCTGAATTGACGGGTAGAGGCGTTTGAGTTTGATTCGGGCGTTGGCTGTAGTGAAACGCCAGTCGATGCGGCATCGAGCGGTGTTTCGTGTGGATTCCCAAGCGGCAACCTCGCGGACCAGTGTGGGTTTATCGGGAATCCGCCGCCGAAGGCACTGTTTGGTCATCACGCTTAACTCCGTCTCGGCCATGTCCAGCCAACTGCCGTGTTTCGGCGTGTAGTGAACCTCCAGCCGTTCGATCAGTCGGCGAGCCTCGTCGGGGGCAAACGCCTCGTAGAGCGAAGCCATCTTGTGCGTGTTCAAGTTGTCCATCACCAACACGATTTTCTCCGCCATCGGATAGCTGTCCACCAACTCCCGAATCACCTCGGCGAAATCCAACGCGGTACGTCGGTCGGTCACCTTCACGCGACGCTTGCCCGCCAGCGGCTCAAAGATCATAAACAGATTGGCCGTTCCGTTACGCTCATATTCGTAATCCACCCGCGCCGGACGCCCAGGCGCGGCGGGAATCGCCCGACGTGTTTCTTTGGTCAATTGCCTGCTTTGCTCGTCAAAACACACGACCGGTCGCTGCGGATCGTAGGGCCGTTGGTAGACTTCAAGCACGTCTTCCATCGCGCAGACAAAATCGGCGTTTTGCTCCGGCGGCAATACCCATTGCTCTTTGCGCCAGGGCTGAAGAACGTTTTTTTCAGCGTGGTGCGAACGGCCTCGCGCCCAATCGATTCGACGATCTCCAATTCCACCAATTTGTCGGCCAGCAGTTGCATCGTCCAACACACCCGGCCCGTTGGCGGTGACGAACAGGCCAAAGCCACCAAGTGGGCCTCTTGCACACCGTCCAGTTTGCGATATTGTCGATTTGTGGCCGGCTTACGGTACAACGATGCCTCCCAACCTTCTTCGACGAACTGTTGCCGAACTCGGTGGACCGTCGATAAGCTGACGCCCACCAAATCCGCAATCGCTTCGTCCACGGCGCAGGAACCTCCCTGCCCCTGATCGGCACGTAGCAACACCTGTGCCCGCTGACGAGTCGCCTTCGCCACCCGTCCTCGCGCCACAAGATCCTCCAATTGACCTCGTTCCTCGTTCGATAGCCGAACCACGTACTTGGCTTCCTTGCCCATGTTCGCTCTCCTGACAGGTTGTTGCCCCGGAAAGCGAAATACCATCTCCACCAAAACCTGTCAAGTCAGATCGGTTGAGGCACTAGCGAAGTGAGGCTGATGGGACTCGAACCCATGACCTACGGATTAAAAGTCCGTTGCTCTACCGACTGAGCCACAGCCTCTAAGTTATTGCATAGTAATGCTTTATGTCGCAACATCTCGCTTTCTATTTGGCCTCTTGACACCTTTTCTGACACCTGCTAGACTTGAAACCGTTGAAAGTGACACCCGAGCGGGTTGACGCCGGCGGGTGTCTGACACCACCCTGACACCTCTAAGCGAAAGGGCAATGTCCGATGACCAAGTCTACCAGATCGGCGAAGCCTGCCAAGCCCCGCCCCGACTTCCCGCTCTTCCCCCATGCCACCGGCAGGTGGGCCAAAAAGGTTCGGGGTCAGCTTCACTATTTCGGTAAGACAGTCGGCGACGAAAAAGGCCGAGCCGCCCTTGAACGCTGGCTCGACCAAAAAGACGACCTTTTGGCTGGCCGCACCCCGCGGGTGAAAGGCGGCGGGCTGACCGTCCGCGATCTTTGTAACAACTTCTTGAGAGCCAAAAAGCCTCGGTTGGAAACGGGAGAGTTGGCCGCTCGTTCCTTTGCCGACTTGCACGCAACATGCAAACGGCTTGGCGACGCCTTCGGGTGGAACCGGCTGGTTGTCGATCTTGCCGCAGACGACTTCGATCAATTGCGCAGTGCCGTAGCGCGACAATGGGGGCCTGCCCGACTTGGCGGCGAAGTCAGACGTATCCGGGCCGTCTTCAAGTACGGAACCGCCGCCGGCTTGATCCAAGCGCCCGTGCAATTCGGTCCAAACTTCACACAGCCCAGCCAGAAGGTCATGCGAACCCAACGGGCTAAAAAAGGTTCACGGATGCTTGAGGCGGCCGAGTTGCGGCGGGTGCTTGAGATAGTCAAGCAGCCGTTGCGAGCAATGATCCTACTCGGGATCAATTGCGGTTTCGGAAACGCTGATTGCGCAGAGTTGCCGCTAAAGTCGCTCGACTTGAAAGCCGGATGGGTCAATTTCCCGCGGCCAAAGACAGGCATTGCGCGCCGTTGCCCGCTTTGGCCGGAGACAGTCGCCGCACTCGCCGAAGCAATCGCCAACCGCCCGGACCCGCGGGATAAGGCCCATGCAGGACTCGTATTCCTCACTCGTTTCGGCCGACCGTGGCGAGTGAATGAGTTGGTGCTGTCTGAGTCCGATAGCGATGGAGCGGGCGAAACGAAAACAGTCAAAATCCGTCAGGACGATCCTATCGCTAAGGAATTCACCAAGATTCTCAAGGCGCTCAAGCTGCATCGACCGGGCCTTGGCTTCTATGGACTCCGCCGCGGCCTGGAAACAATCGGCGGTGACACCGGCGACCAGGTGGCCGTCGATCTCATCATGGGTCACGTTCCGGCAGCAAACGATATGGCCGCCGTTTACAGACAGCGGGTCAGCGACGCCCGGCTCGTGGCCGTGACGGAACACGTCAGGAAGTGGCTGTTCGGAGAAGAAGCCAAGTAGAGTACACATTGCCAGAAAGGTCGTCCGTACTACGGCCAAGTGTCCTTCCGCCGCCCGTTTCCATCCGCTCCGACCCGGCGCCCAGGTGACATCCGGCCGCGCCGATCGCCGCCACTTGGCTGACGATCACCCGGCCGACGCCGGCGACCAGACGCGAACGGCTCGCCGCGATGCTCACCGGGAATCAGGGCGACGAAAGGGGGCATGGAGCCGATCGGGAAGCCCAACCATGACCAAGACATCGACCCAGAACACGCCCGGCGCAGAGAGGGCAGCTAGCCCCCGTCGCAGCGCGCAGAACCGATTCTGAAGCAGTGCCTCGGCAACGGCCGGGCCGACACGGGGCAGGGAGGTAAAGATGGGCGCAAGCCGGCGTTGAGGTTCAGTTCACGACGCGCCAGTGCGTTCCAACGGCCCTGGATGGCTTCCGGGTCGTCCAAGGGCGTCCGCGCTCGCCAACCCCTGTACCACGGGCCGATTCCAGCGCCAGAATCGAATCTGGCGCTCGGCGGTCGCGCTGCTCTCGGCGTACCCCTACGCCCAGCCCGCACATGGCATGAGGTTTGGTCGTCAGAATCGAAATGGCAGCGGGACGTTGACGTTGCCGTTCATTGTTGCCCCAAGGATTTCAGCGGCCTTGAAGGAAAGGGCACAGAACGGCTCAATCCTCCGTCACCAATGGCCTTTTCCCTCGTGAAAACGGCCATTTGTGTTCGACTTTACGCTCTGGAAACGGACAAGATTACGGGAAATGGGACAGCCGATGACCGGCTGCTTTTGAAATGCCAATCGACATCGTCAGTTCGGTCTGTCACGCCGGCCCAACTGATCCAGGACACCTAATCGGTTTTGACAGCCAAAATCGGTGGCGCCATGCCGGGAGCTGTAGGGAACGGGCTCCGTCCCGTTCCGCCGCTCGGAACGCCGCGGAGGGCGTTCCCTACAGACACATTACCGATTTTGTTTGTCAAAACCCATCAGGGGTTGTTCACGCCTTCGGATTCATCATTCGGCCCAGAAACAGGATTGTGCTCGTCTTGACGTCCCGGATGAGGAAGATGAACGGTTTGTCGGCCCTGAAGTCTGGTATGAAGAGCCTAAGCTCGCCCCCGCCGCCTCCTCCTCCGCCGCCGGCCGGCGCGGCTGGCACCATGATTACGGCAGAAGCCGCTGCCGCTTCACTCCCTTCTTCGTTGACTTCAAGGAATGCCTTATGCAGAACCGCGGTAATATACAACTTTTGGCGCGGATCCTCGCTAGCGCACATTCCGTCGAATTGGGCTCCCTCGCGTTCGATACCGGGATTCGCAAAGGCCCTCCTCATGCCCAGCGATTTGAGCGTTTCGTCGAGCGAATAACTTCGCTGCAAGCGGAGTTTTGGCAGAGCGGCGTTCACGGGACGAGATTCAAGCTTAGTCATCCACTTCCGTAGATTCTCCGCAGTTAGCTTCTTGTCTATGTCCCTAAGACCTCCGGCCTTTCGAGGCATGACGGCCACCCAGGCTAGTTCGTTTCCCTTGTAAGGCATTTCGAGCATCGTAAAACCACCTTCACCGGGATAAAGCTGGTCCTCCTTTTCCTTGCCGAAGAGATACCTTGGGGTATTGAAGAACGATCCGTCGGCGTTGAAAGCCGCGTAGGAGGTTGTCGAGACGCGCTCTTGCGACATCATCGGCACGCTCTCTTTCGAGCCGTTGACGAGCGTAAAACCGCCATTGCGAGTTTGAACAGATTTGAATTTCGACGCCCATTCGCCCTTGAAGAATATGGCGTTGGCCAGCACAAGGCGGGTGTCCGACGAGATGTCGTTCCGCGAAACAACATCTTGGATTCTGCCTTTCGTCCGCTCTGCCGTCCAGTTGTTGATCTGTTGTCGCGTACCTTCGGAGTTCGTCAGGAAATCAACAGAGAAGACGCCGCCCGTCTTGTAGAACTCATGAATCGAATCGACATAGGATTGTCGGAAGGGATACGTCTTTTCGCCCCATAGGGCATTGGCCACCCGAATTTCATAGTGATCGCCGGAGTTACTCGAATTCAATCGCTCGTTCAACTCGGCCATACCGGTGTGGATCATCGTAGTGTTCCAGGGGATGAGTTGGGCGTCAGCGCCGATGCGCCGGGCAGCCTCAGGAAATCGCAGCACTTTGCCCATCTCGCCAGCCGTTTCTCCACTAGCACCCTCAGCAGTCATCGCAAGGGCGGCAGACAAGGAATAGGGAGAGAAGAACAGGTTCTTGCCCAGGTTCTCCTTCTGTTTGGTCAGTCGCTGGTACAGGTCCACAGCAAAACTGCTATTGGCTGTGACGGCTGCGTCGATCGAGGCCTTACCGGTTTCGGTCGCCAGCACGTGGTTGGCTTGGCCGATAACGCCACCTTGGACGTCAATCAGCGTAACTACGCCAGTTAGAACAAGAACGCGGGCAAGAGGTGTCATGCTATTCCCTTTCGACTTTGCACTCCTATCGGGGCTCAGCTTCGGCTTCGGTATGGCTCAGTTTCGAGACGCGGCGGCCTATCGCCGGGCGGACAGCACACACACCAACCTCGCTGCTCCCACAGCCAAGAACCCGATTCTGTTGGGGTCCGGCACGGTGCTGACGCTGAAGGTCGTAGCTGTGGCCTCCACAAAACCTCGTCTCGGTTCTTAGGGATTAAGTGGTGGAGAAATGGACCTGCTGGTAATGATTAGTAGACCGCAGTCGAGCAGCGCGCGACGGATGGCATGACGTCGCACTGGCTACCCTTACGGTCGCTATTGTAACATATTGACACGCGGGAAAGCACTTCCCCCCGACCTCTCACCGTGCAAAGCGTGCGTGGGTCAACAACGCGGCCCAGCCGGCCCGGCCATCTATTCCGACAGCCCGCCAGCCTCGCCATCCGCCTCGAACAGGTCCAATTGCCCCGGCTGGCAGTCCATGCCGGAAAGCAGCACCTTCTGCCGGGTGTTCTCGGGTTCGTCTCCATGCCAAGGCTTGGACTCGGGAGGAACGTTGCCGAGGGCGAACGCATCGGAATTGCCATTCGCGTTCATGCGGCCACTTCCTCCCCGCAACGCAACTCCAGCGCACCGCCCAGCGCCGTCATCGCCCGCCGCATCGAGTAGCTGCCGTTGCGCCAGCCCATTTGCTCCATCCCCAGCGGCATGGGAACATTGGGGCCGGCTTCCTGCTGCCAAATCCAGGCCAGCCGCTCCTGGCAGGCTTTCGCAAACGTGGGACCGGCGGAGAAGGGGAATATCTCGAACCGCTGCAAGATCTGGCCGAGAGGGAGCACGAGCAATCTGTCGAACTTCTGCTGCCAACGCAATGCCGTGCGTTGATCGGCGGGTCGAGTCCGGCCGAGTCGAACAGACAAGGTTGCGCCGTCGCACTGGGGCATCTGGCAGAATGCAAAGAGCTTGGCGATGAGCCAGGCGACTTCACGACGCGGCGCTCGCTGGCTCTTTTCGCGTAGCGGCCACCATAAGCCGGAAAAAAGGTCGAAGCCGTCGACCGATTCGTCGAGCGGCAAACCAGCGTGCTTTCGTAGTCGCCCCAGGTCGCCAGACTTGAGCGATTGCAGCGTGCCGATAAACTGTTCCGTGGCTGTCATTTTCTACTGCCTTTCTTTCCCTTGCGTTTGTCCGACTTGACTCCCAGGTTCATGCGGGGCAGGACGCCGGCAATCTGCTTGCGACGCTCCACCGCCTGCGTGGTAAAACCGGGTGAGAGGGACATGGCAACTACATCCATGAGGGGTTTGTATTCTTGCGCTGCACGGTCCCATGCCGCGGGGTCACCACCAAGTAGCTCGCCGACGTTTCGGCAAACGCGAGCTTCAATATCAGGCCGAATTGCGTCGATTGCGGGAGGAATCTCCACCGTGCGATTGCGGGACGAGGCATTCCGACGAACTTGGTCAGCAAGGGTCGCCCCCTCTTTCTTCCATTGATCGAGCTTTGCGACCAACTCTTGGTGATTTTCAGACGAATCCAAGAACGACAGACACCATTCGGTGGCCTCCAGGTACTTGTCGTTCTGTACGGTGGAAAACCCGACGATCCAGAGTGTCGCCTCCTTACATACCTTCTGCCCCCGAAGAATCGCGGCCAGGCAACTTGCCCAATTGCCTGCGGCCGCGTTCTCAGAATCCAACGCATTACTGGTCTGGATCGTCGAAACCTTACCCGTCTTGGAAGTCTCGTAGATTACGTGCGGATCGCGCCAGACTCGCGATTCCGTCTTGGAACTGCCTTTTCCATCGAATACGCAATGCCGAATCACCCGATCTTTCCGCCCGCAGGAAATGCATGTGGACTTGGACTCCTCAGGGTTGGCCAACCATACGCTACGAGGGAGCCAAGTCAGACCTGTCAGCAGCGGAACTTCGCCGCTAGACGGAAGCTTACCACCTGGACATTCCCATGCTGGCGTCCCAAGTTCGCATGTCGGCGTTTGCCACGAGAACAGGAGCGTGTTTGCAAGAGAGGTTCCCACAGGGATTACGTAAAGCGGAGGCTTGGAGTTGATGCCGAACGACTTGCCGGTGGACGCACTCATTCCTTTTCCGGCCGACGTTGCGAACACCGGTAATCGAACCAGCCCCATCGCACAGCAGGCCCGACAGAGCCCGTCCACATGATCGGTTGCATGCCGGAAGAGCCACTTGTTTGTCCCGCTGGGCACTTCGTGAATCAAATAGTCTGACGTATGCTCCGGCGAGCGACCCTTGTAGGCACTGTTTTGATAGAACCGCTCTCCGTCCCCTAGCAGATTGAAGCAGTCGCGATGCTCTTCCAACCTGGAAAGCCACTCAGATGGAAACCCGCTATCCGCCAGAATTTGGTCTCTCTCGTCCGGTATCGGCGGCACACCTTTGCACCAGTACACGACCGCCAAGAGGAACCGCAGCAGTGCCACATTGTCCATCGGGTTCGTCGCGGCGAGTTGGCGAATACGCGCGGCCTCCGTGAGCACGACTCGAATGCCGACGCGTTCAAAGCGGCCATCGAGCCGGAGTATCGGAATCCAGGGCTCATCGATCAAGCAAAATGATTGCGTCGTGACCATCCCTTCCACCTGTGAACCTGGGGTTTGGGTCTGTGCTTGTGGACATTTGCGCGTCGTTCAACTTGTATTCATAGCCGTGCGGTCGGCACGGCTGGCGGTATACTCCTTCTCAAATGTCGTGTAGCCACTTACCGGGTTGCCCGTCTCCAAGACTCGGCAGACTGCGCTCGCCGTGTCATGGGCGAACAGCGAATGGTCGGCACAGCGGTACAGGTTTCCAGTTCTGCCAGGCCCGGCCAGAGGCGATTGTCGAAAGGCAGAGAAAACAGTCGCCCCTGGCCGATTTCAGTTCGCCGAGTAGCGACCCCGACGAACACCCGGCAACCATCAATCTAACTGCCCGCCTTCGCGGGGGGAATAGGCGGCCCGGAAAATGTCCTGCGGACCGGTTGAACGGCGGGCGGTTCTGTCACGAGGGAGTCTGTCACGGATACCTGCTCATCGCCAAGCTGCCGGCCTTGAGCGCTTGAGGCGGTGCCGGCCAGGACTCAAAACATACCACCAGGGAGGTAGCCTCGCGCGCCTGCGCCTGAGGGCTTTCTTTCTTTTCGTGTCTCGCCTATTAGTCCGCCGCCATCGAGCCGCCCAAGTGGCCCGTAGTAACCACACTCGTAAAATGGGCAGATCACCCCCCGTTTATTGTAGTATGTTTTCTTGGGAGGCACTAGCGAAGCAACCGGGGCTTGGCGGCTTTTGCTTCGCACAATTCAGAGCACAGAAACAACGATGAACAAGAGAACCGATCGATTAATTGAAGTGCGGGAGGCAGAACGGCGAGCCAGGAAAAGGCTGGAAGAACTCGTCAACCAGTTTCTTAGAGTCGCAGAAGGCCTGTACAATTGGCAGAATGCAGACTTCGACTGGCTGGACAACCGTTTTGCACTCGTCCCACGCCAGCCGAAGAATCCCGACGAAAACGCAAGTCCCAATGTTATCGACGTTCCAACACTATCTGATATTCATGACGCTGTGTTGGAGGCGCAGGCTGCGGCAAAGAACCTCGGGGAGGCTATGGCTGGTCTGCCCAAGCAAGCGGTCACCGCGTCCTGTGGCTGAGGGTCAGCACTACGGCCAACTGTCCCAAGACTTGGCATTTCCTATCAGTGACCGGGGGATTACGTTCGCTTTCTGCCAAATGAGCAACGTCGGAAGGCGCATCCGCTGCTGCTGCGGACAATTTCTTGTTTTCCACAGGGATTCCTCCTACTATTTTACATGGGCTTTGTGTCCGGCCGTGTATCCTGCCTTCCCGCTGATCGAGGAGTACCGATGTTGAGGATAATGCGCCGCTTTCTGTCCGGCCTTGCGCCGGTCTTGGTGCTTCATGCAGTTCTCGCCAATGCCGCAGCGACTAAGGAAGCCGTCTGGCAGACCAGCTTCCAAGCCGCCCAGGCCAAAGCTAAGGCGCAAAAGAAGATCCTTCTCGTCGCTTTCACCGGCTCGGACTGGTGCCCCTGGTGCAAGAAGCTCAAGGCTGAGGTCTTTGACAAACAGCCTTTCGCGTCCGCGGCCCACAAGCGGTTCGTCCTGGTCCAGATCGATTTCCCGCACGAAAAGAAGCTGCCCAACGAACTCAAGGAACAGAACGGCAAACTTGCGAAAAAGTACAAGATCAACACCTTCCCCAGCGTTCTGCTCCTCAAACCCGATGGTGAACTGATCGCCCACACGGGCTACAGCCCCGGCGGAGCGGAGAACTACAACAAGAAGCTCGCGGGCCTGATGAAAACCTACGGAAGCCTGGCCGAATTGCGCACGCAACTGCCCACGGCCACGGGACTCGACCGGGCGAAACTGTTGGACCAACTGATTGAAGCCTACAACAAGCTCGGCAACGAAATTGGCGATATCGCCGGCTGGCGGAAGGAGATCGTCGCCCTGGACTCGGACAACAAGGCCGGGTTGAAGCGAAAGTACGAGTTCCGTATGTACGTCGATGGTGCCCAGAAGGCACTCAGCGCTGCCAAGCCCGCCGTGGCCGAAGCGGCCATCGACAAGGCCCTCGCGCTGTCGGATCTCAACCCGCAGCAGATCCAGCGGGCCACGATCGTGAAGAGCAATTGTTGCCTTGCTAGGGAGGATTATCAAGCCAGCCTGGATTGCTTGCGGAAGGCTCTCGACGCCGCGCCCAAAGGGCAAAATGCAGATACGCTGAAAGCCCTCATACGACGATCGGAGAAGCTGCTTGAAGCGCAAAGGGCAAAGAAGGCAGACGGCAAAGCCCGCCCGCAGGCGAATTTGGCCGGAAAGGGCGATTCCTTCACTGCTCCCGCTGGCTGGCCGAGCGGGTGACGCGGTATATCGAGACGCTGGCGGCAAGGGGACTCCTTGCAGCCATGTCGCGACCAATTCGCGTGAAATTGGAAGCTGGCATGGGTAACTGTAGGCTCAACGGGCAGCGTTCTGCTCGACGACGGCGTCGAACTCTTCCATCCGCTTTAACAGCACGCTCGGCGATAACGGGGTCTGCCGCAATAGCTTAGCGAGGACAGGTTGTCGTGGAACGTTGTCGCAGGCACGGGGCGAAAAGTTGGGCCTGCCGACGTTGGGGTGCCACATCGCTGGGTTAATCCCCAAGCAGAGATAGCGGGCAAAGTCCGCCACCACGGCGGCTTGTTCGGGCGTATCGTAGTGGCCGAGGTTCAGGTCGCGGCCTGCGTGTCGGAACTTCGCCATCCACTTTCCCTCGTGCCGGGTAACGCCAGAATAACAGTGGGGGTGCTCTGTGTTCATGGTTATGCCGCTCCTTGCTCGGATTGCGGTTTCTGAATCGACTCCTCCGGCGTGCCGTAAGGAGCAGGCAACATCCCTTTGCGTTTCATGTCGTTGAACCACTGTACCGCCCGGTAGAATTGTGCATACGGAGTGCGGTGCGACGGTCGGCGTCTGACGAGTATCTCCAGAGCCGCCAGGGCTTTGGGTTGTGGCCTTGGTATCTGCTTCCCCCACGGCTGGCCACGGCGATCCTTGATGCCGCGATTCCAAAAATCCTTGGCGACTTTTGCGGCGCCCTCCTTGGGAACCCGCGCGGCAATCTCGGCGATAAATGCCAGTTGGTCCGTGTCCCATACGAGATGCTTGACTCCCTTGCGATGCACGATTCGCCGCGCGGTCGGCACGCCGCCGTAGGCTAGACCGTTCACTTTTCGCCGCTGCGCCGATTCGGTAAGGCGTTCAGAGCGGAGAGTCCTTTCGGTTTTCGTCTGCAAGGCGAAGAGGTGAAGAGCAACCCTGACAACAGTGTCACTTAGGTCGAATTCCCCGTTCAGCGCCTTGAGCAAGTGGATTCGTATCCCGCGGTCGCACAAGGTTTTTACAGTCTTCTGAACGTCCCGCATCGAATAGCCGAGGCGGTCCAAGCGAGAAACGATCAGGGTATCCCCGGCATGGAGGGCTTTCAGTAGTTGCTTTCCGGCAGGGCGTGCGAGAATGGCAATCTTGCTGCCTGGGGAAACCGGCTCGATGAAAACCCCGGCGAGATTGCCGCCCAGTTCAACGGCCTTACGCTCCATCTCCCTAGTCTGCGTCTGGGGCGGCTTGTCCTGTTTCAGCGGAGAACAGCGTATGTAGCCATAGACGGCCATTCCATTTCCCTCCATTCCTTTTTCCGCACACGACAACTCATTTGTCAGAATCCTTTGTATCATCTGTACACTAGTATCGTATCACTCCGTCCGACCCTGATGCAATCATCGCACCTGGACCCGCTACTCGTTTTCACGTTCTTTCCCTGTCATGCGCCGCGTATTCTGTAGTGCGCCCAACTCGTCGCACCTTCCGATGTCTTTCGATGCTTGACTCGCTGCTGCCCTACTTCCCTCTTCCGCCCCATTTTAACCTGATTGCCCGATGCAATTACTACGGCACAACGACGCCCTGTCGTGCGCATCATTCAGCCAGCCCTGGCGCAACTACGGCCAGCCAGCCGGCAACGACTGGCACTACTTCTGTTCTCCGAACAGCCACTTCCTGACGTGTTCCGTCACGGCCAGCAAGCGGGCGTCGTCAATCCGTTCGCGGTAGGCACTGGCCATATCGTTGCGTGAATGGCCCATGATGAAGTCCACGGCGACTTGATCTCGACTGTCGCCGCCGATTGTCTCAAACGCATGCCGAAGGGCGTAGAAGCCCAATCCGTTCCGGTGGAGCCCCAGCTTCACCAGTAGCTTGCGAAACTCGGCCGAGATGGGATTGGCCTTCGTATCCTTACTCCACTTCTGGCCATACTTGGTGACGAAGACTAATTCAGCGTCTTTTGTGTTTTTGGGTGATGGCCTGCTGGCAATGGCCTCCTGCAATGCGGCCACGGTATCGGGCCAGAGCGGGCAGCGGCGGTCGATGCCCGTCTTGGGCCTCGGGAAGCGTACCCAGCCCGATTGCAAGTCGAGGGCTTTTATCGGCAGGGTAGCACAGTCAGCGTTGCCAAATCCGCAATTGATCCCCAGCCAGGCCATAGCGCGGATCGGCATTGAGGCAGCTTCGAGGATCGCCCGCAACTCGGGAGCCTCGAACATCCGGGGGCCATCCTTGGCCCTGGCGATGCGAATCACCTTCTTAGACGGTCGCTTAAACGAAGCACCATAGCGGACGGGGCGGTCGATGATTCCGGCGTCGTACCCAAACTTGCACAGCATACGCACACGGCCTATCTCGTTGGCCAGGGCCACGGGGCCGCGTGTCTTTGACAAGCAGCGGCGTAGGTGGTCAAAGTCGTCGCCGCGTAGGTCGACCAGTAGCTTGTCCTTGCCCAGGATGGTGATTACCTGCTGGCAGGTGTTGTAGTAATCGCCGTAGGTCCGGGCGGTAATCTCACCTGTTTCGGCAAGGTGTTTCTTGGCGGTCAAGAAACTGTTGGCAAGGTCGCGCAGGGCAAAGCCGTCTGTCTTTGGGCGTGGCGTGCGGCCAGCCAAGAGGTCATCCTTAACCGCGAGATACCTCTCTAGGGCAGCCTGTGGATCGTCCCATGGACCAAAGTAGTGGAGTTTCTGCTTGATCTTTTTTGCCCATACGCCTGCCGCGTGGGCGTAGAGCGGAAAGTCGGGGTGTGGTTTTGGGGGCTTGCGAGTCGCGGAAGATGGGTTACACTTTTTCATTATGGTAATCTCTCCGCATGTGATTGCTACCGCACTCCCGCGCCCGGCCGATGGTGTGTTTTCGGCTGCCGGGCGTAATATTGGGCGTAGTTGCATTATTGCAGAGGGTCAGAGAAGTGTCAATAAGTGCCTGAAAACAAGGCTATTGGCGGCGTAGCTCAGCCCGGTTAGAGCAGCGGCTTCATAAGCCGCGTGTCACTGGTTCAAATCCAGTCGCCGCTACTTGCAAAGCCATAAGCCACAATGGTTTATGGCGTTTCTTCTGGTAGCCGTCCGGCTTGGTCGCCCTTTGGCCACACCTTGTGAACGGCAATCCTACACGCGATCCGATTCGCCCACCCTCCGTTCTCATTCCGGCAGAATGCGAGTCTAACCCCCTTGGAGGTAATGGCATGACTGCACGTTTCCACCGACGTCAATTCCTTGAAAAAACGGCCGCTCTGGCAGCGGCGGCCGCGGGCGCGCAGTTCTTTCCGGCGTCCAACATCCTGGCCGCTCCCGCTCCGAATTCCAGACTCAACATCGCCGGCATCGGCGTAGGCGGACGCGGCGGCGCCCACGTTGAAGCGTTCTTGAACGAGAATCTGGTCGCGGTTTGCGACGTGGTCGAAGGCGCCCGCAACGGTTGCCTCGCACGGATCGAGAGGTTCAACAAGGACCACGGCCTCAGCAGGCCATTGCCCAAGAGCTTTTCCGACTATCGGAAGATGTTCGACAAGATGCACGGTCAGATCGACGCCGTGTTTGTCGCCACGCCCGACCATCATCACGCGGTCGCCTCGATGACGGCGATTTGGCTGGGTAAGCACGTTTACTGCGAGAAGCCGCTGACGCACAACATCCGCGAAGCCCGGCTGTTGACCCTAGCCGCCCGGGAGCATAAAGTCGCCACGCAGATGGGCAACAACGGCCGCGAGGGCGAAGGCTGGCGGCGGTTGTGCGAGTGGATTTGGGCCGGCGCGATCGGCAACGTCCAAGAGGCCCACATTTGGACGGATCGGGCGGGCATTCCCGGCCATTTGTGGTGGCCACAGGGTGGAAACAGGCCGGCGGGCGCCGATCCCACTCCAACCGGTTTGAATTGGAACGCCTGGCTCGGACCCGCGCCCGTCCGGCCGTACTTGAACACGTACAAGGAAGGCAAGTTTCAGGGGAGTTCGGTCTATCAGCCGTTCGTCTGGCGCGGCTGGTGGGATTTTGGCACCGGCGCCTTGGGTGATATCGGTTGCCACGACATGAGCGGCTTGTTCACCGCCCTGAAAATCGACTATGCCGAAGCGGTCGAGCTGGTGAAGGACTCCGGCGACGGGACCGCGGAGATGTTCCCCACTTCGTCGATCATCCGCTGGGACATTCCGTCTCGGGCAGGGATGCCGCCGTGCAAGATATTCTGGTACGACGGCGGCTATTACCCGTCGCGCGAAATCTGCGAGCTTGCCGCAGGCCAGGAATTTCCCGACAACGGCGCGATCTTCATCGGTGACAAGGGCAAGATGACAGGCGAGCCGCGCCTGATGTCGGAGATGCGAAGGAAGGAGTTCAGAATGCCCGAGCCCAGCATCCCGCGATGCGCGAGCAACCATTTCAGTGAATGGGTGACTGCCTGCAAGGGCGGACGCCAGGCTTTCTCAAACTTCGATCATGCCGGCCCGTTGACCGAAATGGTGCTGCTGGGCAACCTGGCGATTCGCGCGGGCGTCGGCAAGAAAGTCCAGTGGGACGGTCCCAACATGAAGTCAACCAACTTGCCCGAATTGAATCGCTTCGTGCAACGGGAGTATCGCAAGGGGTGGAGCGTGTAGTCGGTTAGCAGTTGCCTGCCGGCAGGTTCAGGTTACCAGCAATTGCACGTTCGCCATCGGGTTCCCACAATCTGTCATCCGTCACGGTGTCCCAGGGGCCAGGGGTGCATGTCGTTGACAACGCTTGGCGCCCAAGATAGGATCAGTCGCGTCAGAATTCGTATCAATCATCCCACCAAGGGCCCTGAAGAAGGAGTAGCACATGACAAGCAGAACTTGGCTTCGCACGGTCGTGTTGGCGTTGTGTGGCATCCTGGCCGCCGCGGCGGTCCCGCAGGCAGATGCCAAGACCAAGGACAAGATCCCGGTCAACCCCAAACTGCTGGTGAAGCCGCCGAAGGATGCCATCGTGCTATTCGGCGGCAAGGCGGAACAGATGCGCGACAACTGGTACGCCCGGCGCAGTACCGATCCAGCCGGCTGGACCGTAGACGGCAAGGGCGTGGCAACACCCAATGGGCGCGACATCAGCAGCAAGAAGGAATTTGGCGACTGCTACGTCCACGTCGAGTTTTGCGAGCCGTTGAAGGGGAGCGGCAACAGCGGCGTCGGGATGCAAGGTCGGTACGAGGTCCAGATTCTGAACTCCTACGGCAAGAAGCCTGAAGCCCATGAATGCGGCGCACTCTACAGCCAAACGCCGCCCAAGGTGATCGCCTCCAAGCCCGCCGGCAAGTGGCAGACGTTCGACATCTTCTTCCGCGCGCCGCGCTTCGACGCGGACGGCAAAGTCGTCGAGAAGGCTCGTGCCACCGTGTATCAGAACCGCACGCTGATCCACCAGGATGCAGAGCTCAATGGACCGACGGGCATCCAGTACGAGCAGTACAAGGACGAGGCGGCGAAGGGACCGGTCGTCCTTCAGGGCGACCACGACCCCGTGCAATTCCGAAACGTGTGGATCGTACCGACGAAGTACTGAATCCCTAGCGGCACGATAACAAAAGTGGCGGGGGTCGGCGTACGCGACCCCCGCCATCGAGCTTGCGACGATTTTGCGATCGCTCGGGCCGCTTTCGACCGGAGCGACTCTTGCCGGACAGTTCACTCGTCCGTTATTTCTTTGACGTTGGGGCGGCACTACAACTGCCAACCCAACTCATTCACTCGACTGACCGCGGCCAATCCTAGTGTAGTGCGTCACGCTATTGGGGTTTTATAAATCACGGGATTGACAGGTGGGGCAGACATTCCGTAAGCGTCCCGCCGAGCACATAGGGAGAAATCGCCGCCTGGGCGTAGGCTTGGCGAACGGGGAGATCAAGCCGGATGCCAGCGGTGGGGGAGGAGGGCGAGAAGTTCTTCCTCGCTGGCGCCGGGAAGAATCGCTGGCAGTCGGGTCAGCACGTTGCGGTAGTAGACCCAAGGATCGTGGCCGTGACGCTTGCATGACGCCAACAGGCTGAAATGGATCGCCGCCGCGCGGCCGCCCCGGTCGTTCCCCACAAAAAG
>CAWGNG010000047.1:0-53725 GCA_963823895.1 uncultured Planctomycetaceae bacterium | reverse complement strand
ATTCTCGCCGCGCCAAAGCCAAGACACTTCAGTTCACGGGAGTCCGATAGCCCATCGCCACTAAAAGGGCATATTGCTTGTACCCCATCTGGCTTCTTTGGAAAACGAAAGGACCAGCCATGACACCTGCATCCAAATCTGGCACCGCGGCAACCACGAAGAAAGCGTCACCGGGTATCTCTGAATTGCTTGTGGCACTGGCAAGTCCCAGCCCCGTGGCGCGGAGGAAGGCGAGGGAAGCACTCGTGGCTCTGGGGAAGCCTGCGGTGCCATCGCTCATTCAACTGTTGTCGCATCGCAAACCACACGTCCGTTGGGAAGCGGCCAAGACGATTGGCGGCATCGGCGATCCAATTGCCGCTTTCGCACTCGTGAATGCCCTAAAAGACAGTGACGGAGATGTTCGATGGCTGGCGGCCGAGGGTTTGGCCGCCTTGGGCCGCGACGCCCTGCCTCCGTTGTTGGCGGCGTTGATTGATCCATCCAACTCAGACTGGCTGTGCGAGGGCGCCCATCACGTGTGTCATGTCCTGGTCAGGAAAAGGAGGTTCGGCCCAGTCCTGCGGCCCTTATTGCCGGCCTTGGAACAATCTGAGCCGGAAGCCGCCGCTCCGCTGGCTGCTTACAACGCACTATCAAAATTACGAGACTTGCTGCCAGACACGGCAAAGTCAGTTGGCTCCAAGAGTCGTAAACCATGAAGTCATGTTTGCCACGTTCATCGTCGTAATGGCGTTTTTCTGGTCGGCGCCCGGAGATCGTGTGATAATTCGGAGCAGCCGCATCCGCAATCAAGTTCGGTTGCTGGCGTTAACGAAACCCAAAGCAATGAACGTCGACCATAAGACGATTGTCGTCGTCGACGAGGCCGGTATGGTCAATACCCGCCACATGCGAATGATCATGCGCAAGGTGCAAGAGGGTGGCGGTACGCTCATTCTCGTGGGGGATCCGACACAGTTACCCAGCATAGACAGCGCTTCACCGTTTCGCTCGATCTGCCGCCGGACTGGCTTTGCCGAGCTTAGAGAGATCAGCCGCCAGAAGGAGGAATGGGCGCGCGAGGCCGTACGACTATTCGCCAACGGCAAACCTGGCCAGGCATTGCGAATATACTCCGACCATCGACAGATCACCGTCCGGGAAGATCGTAGTGAAGCCATGAAAGCCCTCGTGCTCGACTGGACCGCCGTGGGACTAACGAGTCCGGAGCAAGCTGCCGTACTAGTCTCCTGCAACACCGACAGCGAAACGGCGAACCTATTGTGTCAAGAAAAACGCATGCAAGCGGGTTGCCTCAATACCCACCAGTACCTGCAAATTCGCGATGAGGATCCATCACGCGGCATATCCTATACCAATCGGGTTCACGTCGGGGACCGCGTTCTTTTTACCCAGAACAGTCGCCGATATCGCGTCCAAAACGGGGCCTTGGGAACTGCAATTGCCATGAACCGGGGATTATTCCGCAAGTCTCTCGCCGTAAAACTTGACAATGGCGAGCGCGTCGTGATCCCTGTGGATAGTTTTCCGCACATGCGGCTCGGCTATGCCATGACTACCCACAAGGCGCAGGGCATGACTGTCCCCGAAGCCTTCGTGTTGGTCGGCGGTCCCATGCAAAACCTCCCCGCCTCGTACGTACAAGCCTCGCGAGCAATCCGCAATACACGATTCTATGCGGAAAAGGCCGTAATTGACGAGTATCTTGAGGACATCGAAGACTCCCCATTGGCAAAGCAGATGGCCAAGGCCCCCGACTTGAACCTCGCTACGGACCTGCTTCTCGACGCTCGAAGTGACACCTCGCCTCCCTTACCCGCTTCCCGTCAGCCCAGCACGTCGAGCACATCCGCGGCCAAGAAGAAGCTGCGCCAAGACCGCCGCCGGCGCAAGTCACGCAAACCTGCCAATCCCGATTTGACCCATGTCATGGCTCAGGTCGATCGTATCCGCCGCAAACGCAAGCGGCGCGCTGTCCACTCGCTGGCAACGAGCGAGTTCGAACAACTACGTCCGCCCAAGCCGATTCCCGAGATCGACGAGCCGTCGCGATCCTCCCTGGCAATGCAGTACCTCCAGGGTGATTTTGTCGGCGGTGGAAACGAAGTGGTTACTTCTGCCAATCCACCCGTTGAACTCCTGCTGGGCGCTCACTTCGTTGATGCTGCCGTACAAGCCGAGGTGCAACGCTGTGACGAAGAGGAGGAGCGCCGACGCGAAGACGAGCGCAGGGAGCAACTCCGTAGGCAAAAAGAGGCTGCGGAAGCCGCTGCTCAGGAGAGGATGGCACAAGCCGAAGCGGAGGCGTCGTCATTCTTCGCCGTGTTAGCCTCTGCACTTGCTTCGAGCAACTACTCTACCTTCGATCTTTCTGCGGGCAGCTCGGTCGTCAGTTCGGCTTTTCCGTCCAACGTCATCGAGCAACAACGTGCCTACGACACTGCGGCGGCCTACGCCGATTTCAGCAAGAGAATGTCTGAGAGCACCACCACAACCATCATATACCATTCCTGAGCCTGCGCCTGACGTGGTTTATCGTTCATTCGGCAATGAGCTCGGCTGCCAGCAGGCCCTTGACCATCTTCACTCTTAGGAGCCCCTTTCCATGCTTCGTCGACTAATTGCACTGCTCACCGGCCGTAGCCTTGCCACCGCCAAGCCAGCGCCAGCCGACCCTGCCTTCTGGGTCCAAATAGGCAATTCCGCCAGACGGGCCGAGCAAATCGCCGCCTGCTTCCCCGAATACTGGAAGAACCGCGGTTCATCGCATCCTGAGCGAACCGCCCGCTTCTGCCTGGCTCGACAACTCAACGAGATCCCGCTCGATTGGAACACTCCGTCCTGCCCCACGTATCTCGGCACAATAGAGTCTGCCATCGACCCCATCGCCTGGTGCCGAATCAACGGAAATGACGTTTTTTCGCTGGAGGAAGCCGTTCAAATCGCCGTAATTGCGTCGCAAAGGAAGCCTGAGGCAAAACTCCGCCCCTTCCGCAGGAAATTCGACGAGATTGCCCGGCTTGATAGGAACCGTGAACGTAAGAAACTTCGCTACTCCGCCGGCCGGCCGCCGACAAATCCGCTGTTTTGGCGGCAGTTGGGACACAATCCATTTCACGCCCGGCGTCTGGTTCGCTGCTGCCCTGAGTATTGGTTTCACCGCACCAAGTGCTCTTGGAGAAGGGCCGTCGCCCTGGCGACCCGCCGCCTCAAGCGACTTGCCGCTCGACTCAATTCCGGCCGGCACGATTTCTACGAGGCTGCTGAAACCACTGAATACGAAATCAGCAAACGTGATCCCGTCTATTGGTTCTCGCAGGGATGCGACTGGAATGAAGCCGTCCACAAGGTAATCGATAAGCTACTTCACGACCGAACCGACAAATGCGAACGCATCTTTCGGCTGCGAACTCTGCTGCGGAAGGCAGGGCGCTAGGCAGAGATCCTCCGCGACGGCTCGATCCACATTAGCGGCCCAGCCTTCGGCTATCAGAAGGAGTACGAGCAAATCCAGCAACGTCGTGCGAAGAGGCTCGCTTCTGACGGGGCTGCCGTCGAGAACTGGCCCCGCTGGGGACCGCTGCTGCTCGATTCCCCGCGGGCTGCCCAATCCCACTGCTGCATTATGGGACCGGCCGCCGGCGGCACGGATGTTCTCCTCCGCATCCTCATGCAATCGGTAGCCAACTACCGCTGGCTTCTGTTTGACGGCCGCAATGACATGTTCCCCGCAATCGCAGCCATTCGCCCCTATGAGGAAATTCACCTCCTCAACCCGCTTGATGCTCGCGCCAGCACGTGGGATATCCCCGCCGACTGTGCCACACCCCAACAGGCGCAAGCAGTCGTCGTCGCCCTCCTCCCCGCGGACTCGCACCATGACCCTCTTCTCCTCGAATCGGCCAGAACCGTTCTTGCCGCCATTATCCAGGCGTTCATCAGCAGATCCCCTGGGCATTGGAACCTCATGCAGTTTCTCGCGGCAACAGAAACCCACAATCTGAAAACCGTTCTCACGAGCACTGCCTCAACCGACAAGGTGTACAGAACCCTGCGGGCGAATCCGCACCGCCAACTCATCGCCACCTTCCTACAATCCCGCCTGCAACTGCTCAAACCCGTGGCCGCGGCATGGCAGCACGCGGCCCGGAAGATCAGCATTGCCTCCTGGCTTCAGTCCCGATCCGCCCTGGTGTTGGGCAACAGCATCCGCAGCCAACACCTGCTTGCACCGTTGAACCGGCTTCTTTTTCAGCTACTGACCAGCAACTTGCTGGAACCGCAGATCGTTTCTCCAGAAAGAACCTGGGTCTTCCTCTCCGACTTGTGCCAAATCGGCCGCCTGGAACCGCTCGCGACGCTTCTTGCCCGAGGCGCCGCTGCTGGGGTTACCGTCGCGATCACGGCGGAAGATGTGGAAATGCTCCAGCGGCAGAACTCTGCCAGATTCATTTCGTCACGTCCCATTCCAATGAGATGAGTATTTTGCCCACGGGTTTCGTTAGAGCCAGTGTCTTTTTCCTCCATTTCCCCTCTGTCCACAGAAGCAACAACACGATGGTGCTCTGTTGTTATTGTTTATAATTAGTTGAATAACAGAAAGTTCATCCGCCGACAATCGAGTGATTTCGCGCCCCTTACGTCCGGCGATCCTGCTTCCAATCACGGTATACCGGCCCAGATTCCTGCCCCGGTTCCCGGTACAATCCTGTCTCGTTTCCCGGTGAGTTCCTGCCTCAATTCCCGGTGCCGAACACCCTGCATTTCCAGCTAACTACAGCTTCAATTACCAGAAACGTCCGCAATGCCATATTGCCGGAATGCCAGCCTTTTGGCAACGCCATAATGCTTGAAGAACATGCTTGGCAGAGAAGCACGCCCGTGTTAGGTGTTTTGAAGGGGGGAATATGAAAATCATCGCCATTGCCAATCAGAAAGGGGGGACGTCGTGGACAAGTTTGTAAACGTTGGATCGGGACAAACGTGGATTAGTCCCTCCCGAAAGGTGGTTCTTGTGTACTTGCCGTGCTGGTGCCGATCGAAGAACACGTCGATGCGCGAAACCAACGAAGTGAGCAGTTCGCGGGTGTCGGCCGGATCCGCCTTCTCAAACGCCCCTCGCAAGTCCGCCAGCGCAGAAATTGCCTCCTCAACCTCTTTGAACTCCTGCCGGGCGAAGCCGGCCTTTTGTGGCTCGGCAGTGTCGAGCTGAGCGCGAAGTCGGTCGCGTTCCGCCCGAAGTTGCTCCAGCTTGGCATACAGTGTGTTGGTCAAGCACACAGGCGCCGAGAATATGCGATCAGCCCCGTTGTCAATCCGCCGGCTAACTTCTTCAATCTGCCGTCGGATGTTTTCTACGTCGAGCGTTTCGTCGGCGACGGCACGAGCCTTGCACTCCCGTCGCAACGCTTTCCGCCGCCTGTCCAAGCTAGACTCAGAAAGATACTTTTCCCGAAGAATGCGAACGATACACTCGACCAAAGCTGCCTCCGAAATCGTGTTCCTCGTGCAAACCTTCTTTCCTTGTAATTGGTGCGAGGAGCACGTGTACATCTTCCGTCGCTCGCCAACCGTCTTCCGATTCCAATGGTATCCGATCATGGCATACCCGCAGTGTCCGCATTTCAGCAGACCGCTCAAAAGAAATCGTTCGCCAGGTTGCCGTAAAGGTGATGTATCACGGCGCTGCTTCTGAAGCCGCCTCTGTACCGCCCAAAAAACCTTACTCTCGATAATCGCCTCAAACCGATCTGCGTGCTCGATAGGGTTTGTCGGGTGTTTCTTGTCCGTTTTCTGGCGGGGAACGATTTCGCCCTTCTCAGTGCCGTGGTAATAGCCAGCCGCATATTTGCCCCAAACAAAAGCACCCGTGTATTTCTTGTTCACCAGAAGCGACCGCACGGTAGAACTTCGCCACTGCTTTCCGCGAGGAGATCGAAGACCTTCGGCATTCAGACATGCCGCAACGCCACGTATGGTTCCGCCGCGAAGGTACTCGGCAAAAATCCTGCGCACCACAGCAGCTTCTTCCGGGACGACGACTCGTTTGTCGTCTTCCAGCCGGTAGCCGTAAGGCGCTGAGCCGTCGGCCCCTTCACCTTCTCTGGCTTTGGCGAGTTGGCCCCGCAGCACATTTCGGCTGAGGTCGCGCAGATAAGCGTGTTTTGCCTCCTGTTGAACAAGGTAGAGCAACCGGCCCGCAAAGTCACTCCAGTCGATGCGCCCTTGAGCGATCGTCTCCAGTCGAACACCGGCGTTGCGGAATGGCAGAATCCAATAGCCACCCTCGATCGGGTCGAACCGGCCGAAACGATCCTGATCCCAGCATAGAACCACCTGAAACCCACCCTTCTGCGCGTCCTCTCGCATGCGGAGAAACGCGACACGGCGTGCCGTATCGTCGCCGCTGATGGCCGAATCGGCATATTCCCGCAGCACATGGTAGCCATGCTTCTTGGCGTACTTCAGCAGTTCCGACCGCTGTTCGGGAATGGACCGTTCCTGCCGCTCATCACTCATTCGCAGATAAAGAACCGCCGTTTCGTTGTGTGTCATTGTCGTGGACGCCCGCATGAGAAACCGCTTCCGAAACACAACTTTCTGAAGGCCAATGGATGCTGTCGCCGTCAAGTACGATGGACGATTCCTACATTGGAATCAAATTCCCTGGACCATGCAACTATCAGAAATGAAGTTCAGCCCAGAATATTCGTTCGGCTCCAGTAGAGGGCTTGCTGCTGGCGGCTGCACGGCAGGAGCGACGGCCGATGTCGAGGAACCCCTCGCCCTGACGGCGAGCAGGAATCTGGCCACGGCAGAATCCCAGTCGACCGGTTCCCCGTCCTCGTCAATTGCCATCTGGAAACGACCGGTCATTTCTTCCCGCTGTAGCAGCCGTTCAATTGCCTTGTTCATGTTCTACCCTCGCTACTCCTCGCTCTGTGTCGTCTTGCCAACTCCGATGGACCAGAGCGAGTACCCAAGGGCGCCGGCGCGAGCAACAGGGCTGCTCGCCTGAAACCCTAGCATTTTGTGGGGACGGCCGGTTTCAGTCGTCAGACCGCGAGCCATTGGCGCCGCGACGAGCGGTCGCGATTGCCAAATACAACCATGTCCGCGATGCCGGAAAGCCAGAAGGCTTGAAAAGCATCGCTGCCAGAAAAGAGGACGTGACAGAATGCCAGCGGCATGGTAGAGGAAGGATCATGAACGTGATCGCAATCTCGAACCACAAGGGAGGCACGGCGAAGACTACCACGGCGGCGGCGATTGGTGTCTTGCTCAGCCGCGCAGGCGTTCGCGTCCATTTGGTGGATATGGACCCGCAGGCGAGCCTCACGACCGCCTTCGGACTGACCGATCGCGACGGTCTGCTTTATCAGGCGATGAGCCGCCGCGGTCCGTTACCCGTGGTCTCACTTGCCGAGAACTTGACCATTTCCCCGTGCAGTATTGACCTTTCCCGCGGTGAGACGCAGTTCATCGCAGAAGCGGGGCGGGAGTACCTTTTGCAGACCTGTTTGGAGAAAACCGATCTTCGCGAGCCCGCGACGGTTATCCTCGACTGCCCTCCCTCCTTGGGAGTTCTGTCGGTTGCCTGCCTAACGGCCGCCGACTACGCTTGCGTGGTCGTTCAGCCCGGCGGATTCGAGGTACGGACGTTGATCCACCTGCATGAGACCGTACGAATGCTCAATGAACGAGTCAATCCGAAGCTCTCCGTCATCGGTGCAGTATCGACCAATTGCCACCCCCGGCGGGCCATCACAGAAGAAGTCTGTCGAGAGGTGTCTCGGTACTGGCCGGTGCTGGGACAGGTTCGCGGTGACGCACGGTTGCTGTACGCCACTACTTCCGGAAGAGTCCACCATCTGACTCGCTCCAATGCTATGCAGGATTATGCTGTCGTCGTCAAGCGACTTGTGGAGGTTGTACCGTGGCTCGGAAGACGATAGGCGGGATAAGTGGGGTCTTGGGTGACCTAATCTCAGTCCCACCGACGCCGGCTGCACCAACGAAACATGAACAATCGCTGTCCGACGACAAGAAGACGGACATCACTGGCATTCCAACTTTGTATTCCGTTCCTTCGTCCTCTCGTGCTCGGCTTGGGCGCCCTTCTCGAAGCAGCCTACAATCGGCAGTTCGGAAAGAGAAGGTGACGTTTCGCGTATCGTGCGACCTGATCGCCGAATATCGGGATTGGTCATGGGAAGCCAAGTGCCAACTCGGCGCATTGGTCGAACGAGCCCTGCTCGCCTATCTCAACAGGCGTCATGGCCGTGCATAGAGGCTAAACCGCTTTCGACAGCAATCACCAATTGAGTACCACGAAATGCCACGGAACGTGGAAGCCAAGGACCGTGTTGAGAGGGTGCCTGCGACCTTCACGGGATTCCAGACCCATTTGCAGCAGCAGTGGCGGCAGCACTTGACCGCCAATCGTCTCCTATAAGACTCTTGCCGCAACAATGGTCTGGTCGTCTTCGGCGGTTTCACTGTGCATGTGCGCCCGCACGGCCTCACGCAGCCGGTCGATAAGTTCCGCCGGTCGGTCGCCTCCGTCGCGCAACACACGCGTGAGTCGGTCAACGCCAAATAGGTCTGCCGCCGTCCGCCGCGCATCGGTGATCCCATCGGTGTAGAGCAGAAGGATGTCGCCTCGCACAAGCTCCACGGAGGCTTCTTGGAACGTCTCTGACGCATCAATTCCGAGCGGGTAGCTGCCGACGCCATCCAACGCGCTGATTGTCCCATCCGCCGCGCGCCTTAGTAATGGAGGCGGATGGCCGGCGCTAGCATAGGTGAGCCGCCTGGATGCTGGTTCATAAATGCCGAGAAACGCCGTTACGAGGCCGCCGATCCTGCTGCTGCACAACTGTCGGTTGCCGTACATCAACAGGCCCGCGGGCGTGGCGATCCCGGCGGGATGTACGTGGAGCACGGTCTGTACAATCGCCATGACGACCGCGGCCGCTAGGCCATGTCCTTCGACGTCGCCGATGAAGACGCACCAGCGACTTGGGGTCGCGGTCGTATCGGCTCGGCCGTCCTGGCGATCGTCGAGAGGGAAGAAGTCGTAGAGGTCGCCGCCGGCGCGGCCCAGTGGCTCATAACTCGCCGCGATCTCCATTCCGGCGATCTGTGGCAGAGATGCCGGAAGCAACGCCCGCTGGAGTTCGCCTACCTGCCGGGCGTCACGGTCAATCTGCTGGTGGGCGCGCGCCAGTTCGCCGGCGAGCATCTGGTTCTCCAGCAGCGCGCCAACCAATGCCACCCGCTCAACGGCCTCCTCCATTTCCGATGCGCTGAACTGTTGGGGGGGCTTCTTCAGCCCAATTGCCCACGTCATTGGCAGACGGTCTCCGGTAACCGGGATTGCCATGACCGACGTATACTCGCTGAGCGTATCACGGAAGAACGGGTCGTGCTCCCAATCCACGTCTTGTAGTAGTTGCGGCTCGTGGCGTCTAAGGATCGCGCCCAAGATCCCCCGGCTAGCACGGAACCTGGTTCCTGCTTCGCCGGGCCATGGAGGTCACTGAGCGGCTCGTCTTTCAAATGGGCGTCAACGACGCGGTAGTGGCTGGGGCTCAAACCGCGAGTCGAAAGCAGCAACGAGGCGACGAACCCATCGACCTCGACAAACCCCCTCTCTACTATCCGCAGAGTGTCTTCAGGAGTTCGGCTCTGCTCCAACTCTCGCGTGAGTTGAGCAAGCCTTGCGATTCTGCGATTCTGAGAAAGGTCCTGTGTGTGCATGGCGCTCACCAATAGTCTGGCCGCCGGCCGGTCCCGCCGTCTACCGGCTCGGCGTCATCAAGCATGATTCTGATTCTCTCCGGCGTCCAAGATTGGCAGCGGATGCCGTACCGACGGTGATAGACCGCGCGTTGCTTATTGGATGGTTCGCCGCGGTCTCCTGTGACAGCGGAACTTCGACGACGACGCAAGTCCCCGCCCCAGGCTGACTGTCAATGTCTATGTTGCCGCCTAGCCAACGAACCAAGTCTCGAATTCCTTCCAACCCACATAGGTCCAGCGGAACGCTTGCGGGATCGAAGCCAACACCCCAGTCTTGAACCTGGACAAAGAGGCATTCGTCGTCCTGCGCAATTCCCACCAATGCCCTTTTACTCCGGCTGTGGTGCATGGCGTTGAGCATCAGTTCCCGCACAATGAACAACACCGCCAATTGAAGCATCGGCCGAAGTTCACCCTCAGCCAAATCGTCACAAAACTCGATCTCCGGACCGTTACATGTACGGCTTACGGCGATCAGCCGATGGACTGCATCCCGGATGCCGATTGAGTTTGGCTGGCTCCCCGGCGGAACGCCAAATTGAACGGCGATACGATGGCCGCCGCGCTGAAAGCTCTCGTCACATTGCTTGTTGCCACACACTCGGTTTAGCATCGGGATTACCCTCCTCGCACGACGGTCTCCATCACAGAATCACTGCTTGATCGGATTGGTTTCTCACACGCGCGCCGATTCCATACTTCCTCACGATCAACCCGGATCTCCCTGGGAGCCTCGACCTTCAGTCGCACCACTCGTCCCCGGATGCGATCCACAGTGACGCGGATGCTCCCGTCGATCACCACCGACTGGCCGGCTTTCCTCGCTAGAAGCAACATGGTTTTCTCCTTTCACTCGGGATGGGCGTCCCACAGTATCGTCTATGGCCTTTCAAACGCCCTTCGCGATTTGGTGGCCTTCGCATGTCTTCAAACGCCATTGATCGTGTTTTCGGAAAGGTCTACTCCCTCCCGACAACTTCGCCCTTCTCGGCCACCGAGCGCTTCATCAGCAGTACCAGGAAGACGAGCGCCACCGCCAGGACGGCACACAACCAGAAGATGTCGAAGAAGGCCATTGACGCGGCCTGCTGCTGGCGCAGGTTGTCGAGCGTCTGCAAGCCCATCAGCTTCGAGCGGGCCGGGTCGCCGGTCCATTGCATGAAGAGCCCTTGGGCTTGGTCCACAAAAGACTGGACATGGTGGTTCAACGGGCCCAGGTTCTCGCCCAGGCGGGACAAGTGGAGTTGGTTACGCCGCGCCTCGATGGTGTGGGCCATCGAGGTGCCGACGCTACCACCCTCGGTGCGGAGTAGACTGAACAGTCCGACCGCCGCCCCGCGCAGAAGCACAGGAGTGTACTTGAAGGCGGCCACGTTGACCGGCGCGAACAACATCCCCCCGCCCAGCGCCATTAGCATCCACGGCCAAACGACATGCCAGGGGCTGATCTGGAGATTCAGCCGTGCCAACCAGTAGTAGGCGGCGGCTATGACCACCAGGCCGCCCGCGATCAGCCAGCGGGCGTCAACCTGCCGGCCCAGCAGGATGCCGATGACCATCATCGCGGCCAGGCAAGAGACGCCCGACGGAGACATGACCATCCCGGAGACAAGCGCGTCGTAGCCGAACAGCCCCTGGAGGAGCATCGGCAGCGCGATGCTTCCACAGTACACCACGACCATCGTACCAAACATGATGATGCAGGACACGGCGAAGTTCCGCTCGCCGAGGCACCGGAAGTCGATGATCGGGTGGGCAGTCCGCAACTCCCGGACGATCAGCAAGACCAGCCCCACCCCGAACAGAATCATGAGCGTCTGCACCCGCCAAAACGGGTCGCCCAGCCAGTCGAATTCCTGCCCCTTGCTGAGCAGGATTTCCCAGCAGCACATGACCAGCACCAGCAGACTCAGGCCGATGCTGTCGAAGTTCAGCGGTTTGCCGCGGAACTCCGCCCGCTCCTGCTTGAGGTAGTCGGGGTCATCCACCACGCCGTACGCGGCGACCAGTGCCACGAGCCCGATCGGGACGT
The DNA here is from genome assembly GCA_963823895.1 of uncultured Planctomycetaceae bacterium. Classification (GTDB taxonomy): domain Bacteria; phylum Planctomycetota; class Planctomycetia; order Pirellulales; family Thermoguttaceae. The sequence continues at coordinate 41,886 of CAWGNG010000047.1, read as the reverse complement.
TGATGAAGAATATCCACCGCCAGTCGTAGTTGACGCAGAGCCAGCCGCCCAACGTCGGCCCGACGATGGGCGCGATCATGGCAGCGAGCCCGAAGAGGGTCATGGCCGTGCCCTGCTTCTCGGGCGGGAAGGAGTCTATCAGGATCCCCTGGCTGCTCGGCTGGAGCCCGCCGCCGGACAACCCCTGGATCGCCCGGAACAGGATCATCTGCGACAGACTAGTGGCGAAGCCGCACGCTGCCGAGGCGAGGGTGAAAACGGCGATCGACAGCAGGAAGTAGTTGCGGCGGCCGAGGTGGGCCGACAGCCAGCCGGTGATGGGTAGGACGATGGCGTTGGCGGCCAGGTAGGTGGTGATCACCCACTCGGAGTCGGCCTGCGCGGCCGACAGGCCGCCGGCGATGTACCGCAGGGCCACGTTTGCGATCGTGGTGTCCAAGACCTCCATGAACGTAGGCACGAGAACCACGCCGGCGATGAGCCAGGGGTTGATTCTCGGTTGGCTGACCGCGGCAGGGCTTAGTGCGATGCTACTCATAATGCGTCCTCCGAATAGGCCCTTTTTCCTTTGGGAGAGGGCGATTCTTTCGGGTCATGGTCGGGGGTCCGTGGCTCCGGTCGGAAGGGCCGCCAACGGTTGCAGGACGCTGCCCGCGTGCGGTCCCGTGGGCGGCTCCTTGTAATACACGTAGGGCGTCACCGACAACCCGACGAACAGCGGGGCCTTGTCCGGGTCGTAGTCGGTCACCTCGACCCGCACTGGTAGCCGCTGGACGATCTTGACGTAGTTGCCGGTGGCGTTCTGCGCCGGCAGCAGGGAGAGCGTTTGGCCGGTTCCCATGGTGAACCCGGTGATCCGGCCCTCGAACTCGTGGCGGCTGCCGTACATGTCCACCTCGCACCGCACGCGCTGGCCGATGCGCAGGTTGGCCAGTTGGGTCTCCTTGAAGTTTGCGTCGATCCAGATCTCCTTAAGGGAGCGGACGGCCATCAAAGCTTGCCCCGGCTGGACGTTGTTGCCGGGGTTCACGTTCCGGCCGGTCACCACGCCGTCAATCTCGCTCACGATGTCGCAATAGCGGAGGTTCAATTCGGCCAGTTCGAGGTCGTGCCGCGCCTCCTCCAGTGCGACTTTGGCCTGGAGCACGAAAGGCACCTTGGGGACCAGATCCTTCGCGATCTGCTCAAAGTCCCCTTTCTTGTCGAGCCGGCGAAATTCTTCGAGGGTCTGGTTCGGCGTCAGGTCGATGGATCCCAGCGGCAGGCCGAGCTGGGTCATCGTTTGCATGCAGTCGGCCACGCCCATGCGGACCGCGGAAAAGGTCTGGTCCAGGTCCGGCGGTACGTCGGCGAGTTCCTTCCCCTTTTCCGGTCGGGGCGTCAGTCCGAGGGAGACCCGCGTTTGTGCGATCGCCTCCTGCGCTTGGGCGAGGGTGGCTGCCGCGATCCGAATCTGCTGCTCACGCAGGTCGTATTCCTCACGGCTGACGGCGCCCGATGGCAAAAGCGCCGCGGCGCGCTTGTAATCGGCCCGGGCTCGGTCGAGAGTGGCCTCCTGACTCCGCAAAGCGGCCGCCTGGGACCGCAAGAGGCCGATCTGGGCATCGACCTGCTCGGAAGCGTTCTGGAGTTTCCAGCGTTGGGCGCCGAGTTGGGCCTCCAGGCCGCGGGCCTTCGATTCGGCCGCCGCCAAGTTCACTTCCGCCGCGCGGACGGCGGTGCGCTTCAGCGCCACCTGCACCTCGTAAGGTTCTTTGTCGAGCTGGACGAGCAAATCCCCTTTCTTCACGCGGTTGTTGTCATTGACCAGCACCTTCATCACCTGGCCGGATACTCGCGGGGCCACATAGGTCACGTTACCGTTGACGTAAGCGTCCTCGGTATTGACCGTGTTCAGTGCGGTATTGACCCACGGGGCCAAGAAGTAACCGCCCACCGCCAGCGCGGCCACAACTCCGACCAACAGCAACCACTTTCGGTAGTGATGCACAGGCGGTGCGCTGACGGGTGGTTGGGGGTGTGGGGGCGGATCGGCCGCGGCGGCCGACGTACCGTTCGGCACCCCCGTAAGCTCCTTGTCGGCAGGGGCTGGTGTGGCTCCGGGTGAGACGTGAGAGTCTTGAGAATGCTTGTCGTCTATCGTCTTCATGGTTCAACTCCTATTCCTTTCCGGTTAAGTGGTTGTCGTGAGTTCGCCGTCCCCGGGAAGGGACGAGCGGGTGATCTCGGCCACGATGTCTCTTGTCACGCAGTCGGCGGCCACCAGCTCGGCCCCTTGGCGGTGCATGGCCGCCAGGCAGGCCTTCCCCCCATCGTCGATGAAGGTCACGCCCGTAAGGTCAACGCGAAGGATGGGCGTGCGGTGACGGGCCAGGGTGCTCTGCCAGCACTGCTCGACCTCCTTCACCCAGACGCCTGCCAACTTTCCTTCGAGCTGGAACGTGAGGGCCTGTTGATTGTCGTGGACCGTAATTCGCAGCATGGCTCATCTCTCGTTGGGCACTCGTCCTAATTGAGGACGCAACTTACTTCGCTCTGGGCAGCGACTCTGGTCGCGGCAGTGCCGCAGCGGAGCAGCGCGCCGCCACACCGGATATCCCATCGCCACAGCTTGGGTGTGATGGAGTAGACAAAAACCTGATACATGGTTGTAACCCTCCTTTTCAAGCTGGAAGGTCAAGGGCTGGTTTTCGGGTGGCTCTTGCCACCTTTGCTCCTAGCCTTGCCGGTTCGCACTTAAAGCAGACGCCGTGCCGGCGAGGCGGACATTCTCATTTCGCCTCGTAAAGCAGAGACTGACAAGGACTTGTGGATCAGACGGGACGAGAGGGTCTCTAAAACGGAGAGGGAGTGTCAGCGGTGGCGCGCAGCGGGCGCGCGCGTGCGCCAGCAGGCGCGCGCAATTCGGGCCGAGAGAGGCCGAGCTTCTTCATCTTCCAGTACAACATCGAACGCTTCATCCCTAAGCGGGCCGCGGCCCCTTTCGGCCCGCCCATCGTCCAGCCGGTCTCGCGAAGGGCACCGAGAATGTGCTCCCGCTCCGCCTCGGCCAGCGTAATCGCTACGGCAGGCGGCACCAGGGTCTGCGTGACCGACTCGGGAGTTGGCACAGGGGCCTGCACGGCCGCTGGCTGCAAGTCGCCGCAGGGGACCTGAAGCGACGTGCCGGGAGAGAGGACGACCGCGCGCTCGATGACGTTTTGCAGCTCCCGGATGTTGCCCGGCCATGGGTAGCCAACCAGGGCCTCCATGATTGCGGTCGGAATGGTTTCGATCCGCCGGCCTATCCGCCGGGCGAACCGCTGGGTGAAATGGCGGACCAGCGGCGGGATGTCGTCGGGCGCTGGCGCAGGGGCGGCAGCAAGAGTGGGAACACGTTCAGGCGATAGTAGAGGTCACTACGGAAGCGGCCGTCGGCGACCATCGCAGTCAGGTCGCGGTTAGTGGCCGCCACCAGGCGGACGTCCACGTGAATCGTCTTGGTGCTCCCAAGCCGCTCTAACTCCTGTTCCTGGAGCAGACGGAGCAGTTTGGGTTGCAACTCCAGGGAAATGTCGCCGACTTCATCAAGGAAGAGCGTGCCCTTGTGCGCTAGCTCGAAGCGACCGAGTTTCTGCCTGATCGCGCCGGTGAAGGCACCCTTCTCGTGGCCGAACAGCTCGCTCTCCAAAAGCCCCGTGGGGATGGCCGCGCAGTTGAGCTTGGCAAAGGTGCGCTGGCGGCGCGGACTCAGGTCGTGCAAGGCCCGGGCGATGAGTTCCTTGCCCGTGCCCGTCTCGCCGCAAACGAGCACCGTGGAGCCGGTGGGGGCGACGGTCTCGACCTGCTTGAGCACCCGGCGCAGGGCCGCGCTTCGCCCAACAATCTCCTCGAAGTTGTGCTCGGTGCGGGCCTCCTCCTCCAGGTATGCCTTCTCCTTGGCGAACTGGTCCTTCAGCGCCGCGATCTCCTGGAATGCCAAGGCGTTGTCAATAGCCACGGCCACCTGATTGGCAACTAGCTGCAGGAAGCCCACGTCCGCCGTATCGTAGGTGGACGGCTGCTTGCTCGTGAACACCAGTGTGCCCAACCGCTGTCGGGCGGTCGTTAGCGGAAGCCAGCAATAGCTCTCGACCCCAAACGGCTGTACTCGTTCTAGGAATCTCGGCCAGCACCTTAGCTCGGTCACGGTTGAGGAAATGAGCGGTTGCTGGGTCTGCCACACCAACCCCGCCGGGTCGTCTTCAACAGAAAGAACTATCACGAGCGGGTCCAGGATAGGTTCGGAGGTTTCCAGCACGTGCAGGCGCATGGTGTTGGTCGCTGCATCGTGCAGGACCAGGGAGAGCGCATCGAACTGCACCACCTGGTGGAGCCGGCCGGCGATCTCTTGGAACAGCGCGGACGGATCGCGCTGCGAAACGATCGCTTCCGAAACGGCCAGCAAGGCTTCATACCGCACGCTAGTGGCACTCGCCTGTCCGTTGCAGCCGGCGCTTTTCATGGCGGAAACCCTCGCCAGTCATTGCCGCAGAACCATCAAGCGGTCCACGATGCCTCCGGGTGTCGAAGTCGTCTGCACAACGAAGCCGCCTGTAGCGAGGAATTATATGAACCTGACTTCGGGATAAGGAATTGGTGCAATCCCTTACTCACACAGAGGGGCTGGCGGGCTTCCGTCAGCCCGCTGCAATCGGAGGTTGGCTGAGAGTTGTGCAATCGGAGGTTGGCTGAGAGTTGTGCAATCGGAGGTTGGCTGAGAGGACTTGCTCGCGGACGGGTCTACCCCCTTCGGATAAAATCCGACCCCACCACTAGGACACTGACCACAGGTTGGCGTGCCAGATCAAGTCCGCATACTCGGCGATCGTACGAGACACTCCAGCACCTCTCATCCGGCAAGGTGGCTCCATCCGGTCGCCCGAGGAAGGCTGGCAATGAGTGTCCCCTCTCGGAATATCGTGACCGTGCCGGTCGATTGCGAGATTGCGACGGCCACCGCATTGGTCGAGGCTGTTGTTGCCGCGGCGGCGGCGTGTCGCGTACCAAGCCCGATCGGCAGCACGATTGCGGGTTGCGTAGGGAGCAGTTGCACTCCCGCAGCCAAGACCACCCCGTCGCCGCGAATAATGAACGCCCCGTCGATTGCCGAAAACTCCTTGATGGTCTCTTCTAGAAGCGGATCGAGGATGTTCCGATCGCTCTTGGGATAACCGAGAAACGGGTTGAGGACCAAGCTGCGGGTCATCGGGAGGACCCGCTCGCTGTCCCCGAGAACGAAGAGCGCGCCGACTGGACGTCCCTCGCGACCTTCGGCAGCCAGTTGCGTCGCCAGGGACACGAGGCGCTCGAACGCTTCCGGCTCAAGGTCCGGTCCCAGCGTGTCGGCGTCAAACGTGCTGAATACCTCCGGCTCCGAGCCGAGGGTGAGCACAATCATCGCGTCGATGGCATCCGCGCCGTCAACTCCGCTCAGGCAGACCACCCGGTCGCCCCGCTTCAAGAGGCCACGGGCAAGGCCGATGAGCAACGCCGCCTTGACTTGCCCCGGTCGCGTTAAGTGGACTTGGGGAATCGTCACGTGCGAGAAGACGGGATCCGCGTGCGGAACGGCCCCTCGGTTCGCCATGATGACGCGAAACGGCATTCCGGCGAGAGCCGCCCGGATTGTGACGCACGGAAGGGGAACGTCCGCACTATTGAAGGCTGTAATGGTTGTGGAACGGTAAACCCTGGAAACGCTGGTAAAATGGGCGAAATCGACGTTGTTCGTTCCACTTCCAATACAGGCTTCAATAATGAGCAGCGCGGTGGCCCCCACGTCACGGGCAAGCTCGACGCCGTACTCGATCATGCGGAGGGAAATCGCTTCGGAAGTCACGAGTTCGGTTCGTTCGGCCATGGTTGCACTCCTAATGCCGCCAAAGTGACGCCCGCCGCAATGTCCGGCGCGAACTGCGGCCTCTCAAGTGGCAATATGCCTTCCGGCTGAATCTTCGTCAGGACACCGGACAGGGCTCCGCATTCCAGATGTGGGCCGCATATTCGGCGATGGTGCGGTCGCTGGAGAACTTCCCGGACCCAGCGACATTCAATATCGCCTTGCGCGCCGATGCGTCCGGGTCGGCATACAATTCGACCAGGCGCTGGTCCGCCTCCAAGTAGGACTTCAGGTCCGCCAGGTGCATGTAGTGGTCGCCATTGGCCAGCAGCGCGTTGCGCAGGGGGGCGAAGATACCAGGTTCATGGTGGCTGAAGTGGTCCGCGAAGATCAGATCCAGCGCCGCCCGGGTTTCCGGCTCGTGATCGTAATGCCAGTGCGGGTTGTAGCAACTGTGGCTACTTGCCACTTGTTCCGCCGTAAGACCGAACAGGAAGAAATTCTCCTCGCCCGCTTCTTCAGCCATTTCGATGGTGGCGCCGTCGCGCGTACCAATGGTGAGCGCCCCATTCATCATGAACTTCATATTGCTCGTGCCGCTTGCCTCGTAGCCGGCCGTCGAGATCTGATTGGAAACGTCGCTGGCCGGGATGAGCCGTTCGGCGAGCGACACATTGTAATCGGGCAGAAACACGACCTGAAGCCGGCCGCGGAGCGCCGGGTCGCCGTCGATGACGCCGGCCAGGTTATTGATGAACTTGATGATCAGCTTGGCAAGATGATAGGCGGGCGCTGCCTTTCCCGCGAAGAAGAATGTCCGCGGTGGCATCTTCAGGTTCGGGTCCATCCGCAGCCGGTTGTAGAGCACCACGATGCGCAGGGCGTTGAGAAGCTGCCGTTTATATTCATGGATGCGCTTGACCTGGCAATCAAAGATGGTGTCCGGATCCACGGTCTGCCCGGAGGTGGCTTTGAGCCACTGGGCGAACTGAGCTTTGGCCTCGCGCTTGGCCTTGTGGAAGTCGTTGCGAAAGCCCTTGTCGTCAGCCAACGGTTTGAGCTTGCTCAATTGGGTCAGGTCGGTGATCCAGCCGTCGCCAATGGCCGCGGTGATCGTACTGGCCAGGGCGGGGTTCGCCAGCAGCATCCAGCGTCGCGGCGTGACGCCGTTGGTCTTGTTGCTGAAGCGTTCGGGGAACATCTCGGCCAGGTCCTTGACCGTGGTCGTCCGCAACAGCTCGGAATGGATCGCGGCCACACCGTTGGTGCTGTGTGAACCGACGATCGCCAGGTTCGCCATGCGAACGTGCTTGCTCGCTCCTTCTTCGACCATGCTTATGCGTGCGACACGGCCTTCGTCGCCGGGGAAGCGGCTCCGCACCGAATCCAACAGGTGGCGGTTGATCTCGTAGACGATCTCCAGGTGACGAGGCAGCAGCATTTCGAACCAGGCGACCGGCCATTTTTCCAAGGCCTCTGGGAGCAAAGTATGGTTCGTGTAGGCAAGTGTCCGCTGGGTCAGCGACCATGCCTGGTCCCAGCCAAAGTGCGCCTCGTCCAAGAGAATTCGCATCAACTCGGGGACGGCCATCGTCGGATGGGTGTCGTTGAGCTGGATGGCGACCTTCTCGGGAAGCGTATTCCAGTCGGCATTGCTGCGTCGAAATCGCCTCACCAGGTCGGCCAGCGAGCAGGCCACCAGGAAATACTCCTGCACGAAGCGCAGCCCCTGCCCCATGCTCGTGGAATCATCGGGATACAGTACCCGCGTCAGGGACTCGGCCGTGAGCGTCTCGGCCTCCGCGCCGACAAAATCGCCGGCGCTGAATCTCTGAAAATCGAAATAGTCCGGCGCCGCGGCGGCCCAGAGCCGAAGCGTGTTGATTGTCTTGCCGCCGTAGCCGACCACGGGGCGGTCGAAAGGGATGCCGAACAGCGTGGACGCCTGGCCGGGGATGGCACGCAAGTTTCCACCACGGAACTCGAAGGAGCAACCCAGCTTGACTTCCACCTTCTCGTCAGGGCGAGCGACCTCCCAGGGATCCGGCCGACGGAGCCAGTTGTCCGGCCGTTCCTGCTGCCAGCCGTCCTGAATATTCTGACGAAAGATTCCGTATTCATAACGCAGGCCGTAGCCCATCGCTGGGAGTTGCATCGTGGCCATCGAGTCGAGGAAGCAGGCAGCCAGTCGCCCGAGCCCTCCGTTGCCCAAGCCCGCATCGGGTTCCGCTTCGAGCAGGCCGAGCCAATCAAGGCCCTTTTGCTTGACGCCTTGCCTGGCGATGGCGCCGAGCAAGAGGTTTGTTACATTGTTGGCCAGCGAGCGACCGAGGAGAAACTCCATCGAAAGGTAATAAACCCGCTTGGGGTCCTCGCGCTCATAGGTGTCCTCGGTGAGCAACCAGCGTTGCGAGAGGACGTCCCGGACGGAGCGGGCAAAGGCCTCGAAGCGTTCTCTCGGGCCCACGGCGGTCAGTTTGACGACGTTATCGAAGAGCAGGTGCCGCTCGTAAAGTGCCTCATCGGTCCCAGTGAACTCCACCGGACCACAACCATATTGGCGGCGGAGTTCCGCAAAGTCATCAACTGCGCCTGCGGGAGGAAGGGCGGCCGCTTTTGTCGTTTTCATCGGCATTTCCTTTCTTACTTTTCTATTGCCACACTTGATTCAGGCCTGGTCGAGTTGTGTCAGTCGAAAGGCCGAGACCTTCCAGGGCAATCGTTGAGCAGCACAACATTCGTATCCGGCGTTCGTCATCTCTTCTTATCCTGCTTGTCCCCTGATTCGACCGCGTCAGTCGCAGCAGCGGCGAGGGTCGACTGAACCAGCTTTGCCTGCTCCAAGTCCACGTTGGTCTTGAACACCGTGCCGCCCAGCCCCTGTATATTGTGCAGGATCACCTCCATGTCTCCCTTGTCGGCCAGGACGAACAGGGCGGACGTTCCCGGCTTCATCATTTCCTCGACCTCCCGGACGAATTCGTTACCGATCCCTGCCGAGGTGAGCGCAGCGGCAGCGCTCGCGCCGCCCACCAGCGCGCCAACCGCCACGCCAGGGAGCGGCGCGGCCACCACCAAGCCTGCCAGAAATCCCAGGATAGAACCTCCCAGAATATTGGCTAAGGCTGGGAGGGGCTTTCGGTCAAACGTGAAAGATCCATCGCTACGCCGCACGACCACCGCGACATCGAGGAGGATGAGGTAGTGTGTGTCCCACCCGAGCCTGACAATTTCCTCTCGGATTTCGTCGGCCCTGTGCATGTCGTTGTACCCGATGGCCCACAAGTCCGCTGTTGCCGTCATTGTTCGCTCCTCGCTAGGACGGCCGTTGCCGTCCCCAATTCTTGTGATTTCATCATTGTGGCCTTTGTGATTCCCTTCCACGCTTACTCCCAAGCCCCACGTGGTTGCCATGGCTTCAGGTCCGAAGGCGGACTGGAACCCAGGCGGGCAAGGCCAGGGGACACTTGGTAGATTGCGAAGCCCGCGGGCGGGAGTGTCATTCGAACGATAGGCGGCCCACTTCTACATTCCACAGTCAAAGTAGTGGGAGGCGGCGCAGCACTCTTCGGTGCGTACCAGAAGATCAGATGGAACTGGTCTCCCTCGACGCGAAATGTCGGCGCAACCGTCGAATAGGCGGTGACCGGCTGCGCCTCGTCGGTGTTCATTGCGATCAGCACTTCCTGGTCGATGAAGAGGCGCGACCAAGACACGAGCGATCGCATCCGATCACCTAGACGGTGCGGAAGGCTGAAGGTAATGCCGTCTCCCGAGACGCGATGCAGCGTCTGTCGGCCTCGCCGTAGCGGCAACAACTTCTTGCGAAGGTCAACCAGCGCGGCCAAGGCCCGATAGAGGTCGCCATTTTCGTTGAAGAAGTGGCGGCCTTGGGTGCATAGGCCGCCAAACCGACCGCCGAACATGTTCTCTCGGAGCACAAGGTCCGAGCCGTTGGGGCGCCCGCCGCTGTCGAAGCCCTGCTCCGATCCGTAATATATGCAGGGAATGCCCATCGTGGTCAACTGCACCGCCAGCACGTTGAATGCCAGGTCACGCAAACGGCTGTCGCCGCAAAAGCGACACTTGCTGCTACCCTTGCGTACTTGGTCGTGTTCGTCGACCAGAGTGACCACTTGGTTGCGGTACCAGCGGTGTCCCGTGGGCGAGTCCAGGATCCAGTTGCGGAAGACGGAAAAATAATCGGCCGGCTCGGAGTAGCCGGTGACCATTCCCTCCAGCTTGCCCGGCACGTCCTCGATGCCCAAAGCTGCGTCCAGTCCGGTCTTCTCCACCACTTCCCAGGCGTGCTCACGGCCGCCCGATACTTCCCCGACCAGGAGGAAGCGTTCTTTCCCAATGCTCTGGGTGAATTCTCGGATCACATCACAGAACGTCCGTAGTGACTCCGGCCCCATGTGCTTGGCGGCGTCGATGCGGAAACCATCGAGATCGGCGTAAGCGATCCAGAAACAATAGACAAGGCAAAGGCAAGCGAACGCTGAAGACGCCTGGCAATACTGCCCGGGCCACTTCGCCCAAATATCGAGGGTCTTCAGATTGAACATGTCTCCTTCGGCATACTCCGGGTAGTAATCCCAATTCGTGATATGCCCCTTGTGAAGAAACATGTCCGGGCGCTGGAACTCCCGGGGCCAAATGGCGCCGTCCGGCCACGCCGCCTCCAATTGGCTGCCGTCAGGAGTGTCAAAAGGCAGCGTCGGTTTGCCGTCCCGATCATTGAAGCCCTGGACAGCGTAGGGCTCGCCGTCCCATCGCGGATCGTTGCACCATCGGCCTGAAGCTGGGTCTTGCGTTGGGTGGCGATCCGCATCGTAGGTGAAAACGTTGCCGGTGTGGTGGGCGATAATATCGAGGATGACGTAAATCCCTTGCTCGTGGGCGGCCTGGACGAAGTCGCGAAACTCCGTCCGCGAGCCGAAATGCGGGTCCACGTCGAGGAAGTTTTGGATGCCGTAGCCGTGGTAGCTCGGCTCGAATGCCACTTGCCGAAAAATCGGACTCACCCACAAGGCGGTGACCCCGAGCCGGCGCAGGTATCCAAGCTTGCTCTTCAACCCAGCAATTGTCCCGCCCTGCCAACCATTGCCGGCGCTGAGCCAAGAATTGTAATCAGCCTGGCCAGCTTCTTCCGGCCGATAGAGCGGCGTGGTGCCGGTGACAACCGGATGGTCCTTGTTGTCCCGATAACCGTCTTTTTCCTGGCCGTCAGAAAAACGGTCCAACAGCAAGAAGTAGAGCACCTGGTCTTCCCAGGCGGCCGGAGACGGAGTGAACGTCCGCCGCGTCAGCGAGGCAAAGTCCAGTTCCAGCAGGTTTTTCTCGATCTTCTCAGCTTGCGCAGTCATGGGGACTTTCTCCGAGGAAAACCATCACGTATGGCGATTGACTTGTTTGCCCTCCGACGCTTCGGCAAGGACCGGCTCAGGCAACGCAGACTGACCATCCGGGCGCTTGGGTACGCCGATATCGGTCGCAACAACTTCGTGCAGGAGGAGGGCCGTCTCGCTGTCCAGGCCGATCTTGACGATGTCCGGCCCGAACAACAGCGCAAAGGTCCAGTCGATCATGATGCGCAACCGCCGGCCCCAACCCGGCATTTGCAGCAGGTAGTACGTACGCCGCACGAACCAGGCAAGGAACCCACGTACGCGCACCTTCAGGAGTTGGCCGAACGCCTTGCAGTGGCCCAGAGAGCCCATCATCCCCACCGTGTCGTAAACGAACGGCTGGGGAGCCTGGCCATGGAGCACACGATCGATGTTCCGGGCCAGCACCTTGGCCTCGCGCAAGGCATGCTGGGCCAGGTTCGGGTACGGTCTACCATCGGGAGCTAGAATGGATGCACAATCACCCAGCGCCCACACCTCCGGATGGCTGGGGCAGCGCATGGTTCCATCAACCATAGTGTGCCCCCGTTTGTCCTTCTCGACCGGCAGGCTGGCCACAACCGGGTTAGGCACAACCCCTGCGGTGAGGATGATCGTTTCGGCCTTGATTGTTTCGTCCAGCAAGTGGACTTCGCCCGGTTCGATCGCACGCACCGGGACATTGGTCCGAATGTCGACCCCATGCCGTTTGGCCAGCACACTGGCTCCGTAGTTCGCGAGGGTTGGGTTGATTTCCGGCATGATGCGCTGGCCACCCTGGAGCAAAACAAACCGGACTTCGTCCCGGCCTATATGTTTGTAGAGAGGGATGATCCCCTCCACAAATGCAGTCATTTCGCCGAACAGTTCTACGCCGACCAGTCCGCCGCCGATGATTACGAAGGTGAGCTGCCGGCGTTTGCGCTGCGGGTCGGTCTCCACGTCCGCTCGCTCGAAACGCTCAATCACATAGTTGCGGAGCAAGAGAGCATCGGCGAGGGTTTTGAAGGTGAAAGCGTGCTCGGAACCGGGGATCATCGCACGGTTGGTCCTTGTCCCGAGGGCCAGAACCAGTTGATCATAGGCCAGTTCACTGCTCACTCCAGCGGCACCCAGGTGAACCACCCGACGCTCCAGGTCGATGCTCTCAACCGCCGCCTCGACAAAGCGCGTGGTCCGCAGAAAGGCACGGACCGGGAAACTACAGTGGCGCAATTCAAGGGTTCCGGAGAAGACCTCAAACAGCAATGGCGTCATGAGCAGGAAGTTGTCCCGGCTCACCAAAACGATCTCGACGTCCGAGCGGTGTCTGACGAGCTGTTCCAGGTGGCGGGCGGTGTAAACTCCACCAAAGCCACCGCCGAGGATCACAATGCGTTTCATCAATCATCTCCTCAGACGTTATCCCCCGCAGTGTCGCGGCCCCGTCGCCTGGCGGCTTTCTCCCGCTGCCCCCACCGCCACTCGGTGATTTCCGGCATGTCGTCGCCGTGTTCACAAATGTACTGCTTGTGCTCGATCAGCTTTTCGCGCAGCGCCTGCTTGAAGTACGCCGCCCGGGCGCCCAACTGCGGCAGCCGGTCGATCACGTCCATGACCAGGTGGTAGCGATCCAGATCGTTCAGCACCACCATGTCGAACGGGGTCGTCGTCGTGCCCTCCTCCTTGTAGCCGCGCACGTGCAGGTTCTTGTGGCCGGCGCGGCGGTACGTCAGGCGGTGGATCAACCAGGGGTAGCCGTGGAAGGCAAAAATGATCGGCTTGTCCTTTGTGAAAAGGCTGTCGAAGTCCTGATCGCTCAGGCCGTGCGGGTGCTCGTTGGCCGGCTGGAGCTTCATCAAGTCCACCACGTTGATCACACGCACCTTCAACTCGGGGGCGTGCTTGCGGAGCAAGTCGACCGCGGCCAGGGTCTCCAGTGTCGGCACGTCGCCACAGCAAGCCATCACGACGTCGGGTTCGCCGCCCTGGTCATTGCTGGCCCAGTCCCAGATCCCGATGCCGGCGGTGCAATGCTTGATCGCCTGGTCCATGGTCAGCCACTGCGGAGCCAATTGTTTGCCGGCCACGACCAGGTTGACGTAGTGCCGGCTGCGCAGGCAGTGGTCGGTCACGCTCAACAGCGTGTTGGCATCCGGCGGCAAGTAAACGCGGATGACTTCCGCTTTCTTGTTCACAACGTGGTCGATGAAACCCGGATCCTGGTGCGAAAAGCCGTTGTGGTCCTGGCGCCAGACGAGCGAGGAGAGCAGGTAGTTCAACGAGGCGATCGGTCGCCGCCAGGGAATATGCCGCGTCACCTTCAACCACTTGGCGTGCTGGTTGAACATCGAATCGATGATGTGGATAAAGGCCTCGTAGCACGAGAAGAAGCCGTGCCGCCCGGTCAAGAGATAGCCCTCCAGCCAGCCTTGGCATTGATGCTCACTGAGAACCTCCATGACGCGGCCATCCGGGTTGAGATGGTTGTCGTAGGACAACGTTTCGGCCACCCAGGCGCGGTTGGTGACTTCCAGCACGTCCTGCCAGCGGTTGGAGTTGGATTCATCCGGGCTGACCAGCCGGAAGTTGCGGCTGTCGAGATTCATTTTCATGACGTCGCGGAGGAACTTGCCCATGACCCGCGTCGCCTCGGCATCCTTGGCGCCGGGCTGGGCACCTCGACGGCGTAGTCCCGGAAGTCAGGCAGTTTAAGATCCTTAAGCAGCATACCGCCGTTGGTGTGCGGATTGGCGCTCATGCGTTTCTCGCCTTTGGGCGCCAACTCGGCCAGCTCCGGCATCAGGCGGCCTGTCTTGTCGAACAGTTCTTCCGGCTTGTAGCTCTTCATCCAGGTTTCGAGGATCTTCACGTGGCCGGGCTTGGCCATGTCAGACATCGGCACCTGATGCGAGCGCCAGTAACCTTCCGTCTTCTGGCCATCGACTTCCTTCGGGCCCGTCCAACCCTTGGGGCTGCGGAAGACGATCATGGGCCACGAGGGGCGTTTGCTGAAACCGTTGCTGCGGGCGTCGGCTTGAATGGCCTTGATCTCGCCAATGACACGGTCGAGGGTGCCCGCCAGTAGTTGGTGCATCTTCGTCGGATCATCCCCTTCGACAAAATACGGCGTGTAGCCGTAGCCGCGCATCAGCGCGTCCAACTCCTCGTGGCTGATGCGGGCGAGCACCGTGGGATTGGCGATCTTGTAACCGTTCAGGTGTAGAATGGGCAGCACGCAGCCGTCGCGCACGGGGTTGAGGAACTTGTTGCCGTGCCAGCCGGTGGCCAACGGACCCGTCTCGGCCTCGCCATCGCCCACGACGCAGGCGACGATCACGTCCGGGTTGTCAAAGGCAGCCCCATAGGCGTGCGACAGGGCGTAGCCCAACTCACCGCCTTCGTGGATAGAACCGGGCGTCTCCGGGGCGACGTGGCTAGGGATTCCGCCGGGGAAGGAAAACTGGGTGAACAGTCGCTTCAAGCCCGCCTCGTCCTGCCCAATGTTGGGATAGACCTCGCTATACGTCCCCTCTAAATAAGCGTTGGCCACCAGGGCCGGTCCGCCGTGCCCAGGGCCGGAGATGTAGAGCATGTTCAGGTCGTACAGCTTGATGACCCGGTTCAAATGAACGTAGAGAAAGTTCTGGCCTGACGTGGTTCCCCAGTGACCCAACAGTCGCGGCTTGACGTGTTTCAGTTGGACCGGCTCCTTCAGGAGCGGATTGTCCATCAAGTAGATCTGGCCAACGGAGAGGTAGTTCGCAGCACGCCAGTAGGCGTGCATCTTACGCAGTTCCTCGGGGGAAAGAGGACCAGCCGCAGCAGTCTTGCTTTCGCTGCCGGCCCTACGTCTTGATTCGGTGACTCTGGTTGTCATGGGTAATTCCTTGTGTAATTCATTACGTCATTTCAATCACTTGCGTTGGCGTCGCTTGACGTGTAATTGCGCCAGTGAGCGAGCCAAAGCGGCATTGACGGAAGCGACTTGCTCGGAAGACAGCTTCTCGCGGAGGCGGGCGGCGGCTTGTTGCCGGGCTTCTTCGACTTTCGCCTCGTCAATGTTCTCCGCCGCGATGGCCATATCTGTTAAGATGGCCACGCGGTCACCCGTAACTTCGACGAGCCCCTCGCCCACGGCTAGAAAACGATCGGTGCCGCTCTGGCGCACAAGCATTTCTCCCGGCACCATTTCGGTCATCAACGGGACGTGCTGGGGGAGAATCCCAATCTGACCCTCCACGGCCGGAAGGGTGACCATCTCCACATCTTCGGAGTAGACCGTTGCTTCCGGCGTGACGATTTCTAGTTTCAGGGTGTTGCCCATGTTTGCCTCGGATTAGGACTGTAGAGCTTGAGAGGCTCCCACAGCGACTTTCATCGTTCAACTCTGTTTGATTTCCTCAATCGCGCCCTTCATGTAGAAATCTCCTTCCGGCACGTTGTCGTGTTTGCCGTCCAGTATCTCCTTGAAGCCGCGAACCGTGTCCGCTACGGGAACCTGTTTACCCTCACGGCCCGTGAAGACTTGCGCCACGCTGAACGGCTGGCTCAAGAACCGCTGAATCTTGCGCGCGGAACACCGTCATCTTATCCTCCGGCGAGAGTTCGTCCATGCCCAGAATTGCGATGATGTCCTGTAGGTTCTTGTATCGCTGAAGCACCTTCTGTACGCCACGGGCCACATCGTAGTGTTCCTGGCCCACGATTTCGGGTGCTAACGCTCGGGACGTCGAGGCGAGAGGATCCACTGCCGGATAGATGCCTAGTTCGGCAATCGAACGATCCAAGACGATGGTCGCGTCCAAGTGTGCGAACGTTGTGGCCGGTGCGGGGTCGGTTAGATCGTCGGCCGGCACGTAGACTGCCTGAAAGGAAGTGATCGAACCGTTCTTGGTTGAAGTAATGCGTTCTTGGAGCGCCCCCATTTCGGCGGCGAGCGTTGGCTGGTAACCAACGGCGCTGGCGGCACGGCCGAGCAAGGCCGAAACCTCGGAGCCGGCCTGAGAGAACCGGAAAATGTTGTCGATGAATAGCAGCACGTCCTGGTTCTTCTCATCACGGAAATACTCGGTAATGGCCAAGCCGGCCAGGGCCACGCGCAAGCGGGCGCCGGGCGGCTCGTTCATCTGACCATAGACCAAGGCGATCTTCGACGCGCTCAGGTTGTCCTGGTTGATTACCCCCGCTTCAGACATCTCCTTATAGAGGTCGTAACCTTCACGCGTGCGCTCTCCGACACCGGTGAACACCGAAACTCCGCCATGCAATTTGGCGATATTGTTGATCAGTTCCATGATGACGACCGTCTTGCCCACGCCCGCCCCGCCGAAGGCTCCGACCTTTCCGCCCTTCAGGAACGGGCAGATCAGATCGATGACTTTGATGCCGGTGGGCAGCACTTGCGGGGAGGTTGTCTGGTCTTCCAGCGACGGCGCGGGGCGGTGGATTGGATAGCGCTTCTCAGCCTCGACCGGACCGCGCTCGTCCACCGGGTTGCCGGTGACATCAAATATCCGGCCCATGACAGCTTCGCCCACCGGCATCGAGAGCGGTCCGCCGCTATCGGTGACCTCTAAGCCGCGCTTCAGTCCCTCGGTCCCGGACATGGATACAGCGCGGACCCAATTGTCACCGAGATGCTGCTGCACTTCGAGCGTCAGTCTGACCGGTCCGTCCTGCGCTTGGTACTGAACGGTCAAGGCGTTGTAGATGCGGGGTAGCCCCTCGGGGAATTCCACGTCCACGACCGGGCCGACCACCTGAACGATTCGACCTGTATTCATCTTCTTACTCGTTCTTTCTTGTCTGTTACCAACATTGTGGGCTCAACCGGACTCCGCCTGACCGCCGGCAATGTCCAGCAACTCCCTTGTAATATTGCCTTGTCGCAGCTTGTTGTATTCGAGCGTCAAATCCTTGATCAGTCTCTCGGCATTGTCGGTGGCGTTCTTCATCGACACCATGCGGGCGCTCTGCTCGCTGGCTTTGGCGTCCAGCAAAACCTGATAAAGGTAGATGTTGAGGTAATGCTGGAGGAGATAGCCCAAAAAGGCATCCACGCTGGGCTCAAATACGAACTCGGTTACGTGCGCAAGCTCTTGTCCTGGCACCAGTCCTTCAAGCGTGAGCCCCTTGATTTCGCCCACCGGCAGATACTCACCGCAGAGCGGCTGCTGAGTGAGCGTGTTGACAAAGCGGGTCGCGACAATCTGGACCTGATCCACTTCCTGCTTTAGGAAGAGGTCGCGGGCAAAGGCGGCGATGGCCCTGGCCTCCGGAAATCGCGGCGTGTCGGCATAAGGAAACTCCGCGACAAGCTGCCGGCCGCTGTGGGCAATGAATTGCGCCGCTTTGCGTCCGGCCGTGATGAACTCCGTGGACTGGGGGTCAAACTGGGCGGCCACACGGAACACATTGCTATTGAGCGCCCCACACAGCCCCTTGTCGGCGCCAACGAGGATGACCGCACGTCGGCGAACTTCGCGCACTTCCAGCAGCGGATGGCTAAACCCGGCTGCGTAGGTCGTTGCGGTGCGCTGCATCCGGTACAACAGTTGTACAAAAGGATGGCCAGCCAGCGCCACTTGCTGGGCCCTGCGCATCTTCGATGCCGCCACCATCTGCATCGCCTTGGTGATCTGCGCGGTGCTGGTGATCGACCGGATGCGTCGGCGAATGTCGTGAGTGCTGAGCATATTCGATACTCACTTCCAAGTTTGTTTGAACTGGTCGGCGGCAGCTTTCAGTTCGGCCTTCAAGACATCGCTGAGAACCTTTTCCTTGGCGATCTTGTGAAGCAGCTCAGGCTTGCGCGTGGTCAGAAACTCCGTCCACTTGGTCTGGAACTCCTTGACCCGGTCCGCCGGCACATCATCCACATACTGATTCTGGACCGCCCAAATGACCGCCACCTGGATTTCGACGGGAATTGGGTTGTACTGGGGCTGTTTGAAGATCTCCATGATGCGCTTGCCACGGTCGATCTGTGCCTGGGTCTTGGCGTCCAGTTCGGAGCCGAACTGCGCGAACGCCGCCAGTTCACGGAACTGGGCCAGATCGCCCTTAAGTTGCCCAGCGACCTGTTTCATCGCTTTGATCTGGGCGGCTGAGCCGACACGGGAGACAGAGAGCCCGACCGAAATCGCCGGGCGGATGCCCTGGTAGAACAGGTCCGCTTCCAGATAGATCTGCCCGTCGGTGATCGAGATCACGTTGGTGGGGATATAGGCCGATACGTCGCCGGCCTGCGTCTCAATGATCGGCAGCGCGGTGAGCGAACCGTTGCCATATTTTTCGCCGACGCGGGCCGCTCGTTCGAGCAACCGGCTGTGAAGATAGAACACGTCGCCCGGATAGGCCTCGCGGCCCGCCGGCCGTTTGAGCACCAGGGACACCTGCCGGTAAGCGACCGCATGCTTGGACAAGTTGTCGAAAACAATTAGCGCGTCCATGCCGTGGTCCATGAACCACTCGCCCATCGCCGCGCCGGCAAATGGCACGAGGTACTGGTTGGTGGCCGAATCGGAAGCGGGGGAGGCGACAATAATGGTGTATGGCATGGCGCCAGCTTCTTCGAGAACGGCAATCAGCCGGGCGATCGTGGACTGCTTCTGACCGATCGCAACGTAGATGCAGTACAGGGGACGATAGTCCTTGTCACCGGCCGCTTCCGCCGCTTTGTTCAGCCGCGCCTGGCTGATGATGGTGTCGATACAGATCGTGGTCTTGCCCGTCGAACGGTCGCCGATAATCAGCTCGCGCTGGCCGCGGCCGATCGGAATCATCGCGTCGATCGGCATGATCCCTGTTTGCACCGGCTGGGTGACCGACGCGCGGCGGATGATCCCGGGAGCGAGCTTCTCGACGGGATAGGTCACATCGCTGGTGACGGATCCCTTGCCATCCAGCGGTTGCCCCAGGGTGTTCACGACACGCCCCAGCAGTCCTTTGCCAACTGGCACCTGCAAGAGCTTGCCGGTGGCGCGGACCTCGTCGCCCTCTTCGAGCTGGGTATAGTCACCGAGAATAATCACGCCGACTTCGGTCTCTTCGAGGTTGAGGGCCAGGCCGGTGATGCCGTGGCCAAAGTCGAGCATTTCGTTGAGCATCACACCGGTCAGGCCGTCCACTTTGGCAACGCCGTCGCCGATCTCGCGGATGACGCCCACATTCTGCTTTGCCGTCGTCGTTTTGGCTTGCGCGATCTGCGCTTCAATTTCCTGTACTAGGGTAGGCATAGCTTCCTCGCATTGGTTTGTGAGCCGCAATCATCACGTCCCGTAATGGCGTGCAATTCCGCGCTGTTTTCGGGGCCGTCATTCACTGAAAACTCGCCTCCAGTGCGGCCAGCCTGGCCTGGACGCTGCCGTCATACACGTCACTGCCCACTTTGATACGCATCCCCCCAATCAGCGTTGGACTGTCGATGAAGGAGATCGACAGCCCCGGTCCATACACGCGGGATATCTCAGATTGTACGCTGGCTTGCATAGCCGGCGGCAACGGCGCGACGCTTTCGACGGTGGCCGTGTGCCGGGCCCGGTCGAGTTCCACCAACCGCCGGAGTTGTGTAAGGACGCCGAAGCGGTTGCGGTTCTTGCTTTCGCGGACTCGCTCGACCACCTGCCGCATCCGGTCTTCGTCCAGCAATCCGTCCGCCAGACAAAGGCGGAACAGTTGCTTGGCGTCGCGTTTGGCTTGTCGGGTTCGGTTCATTGCAGGTTCCTCCGAGGCACACCTCAACTGGTGAACTGCCTGGCCGTGTCCTCGGCCAGACGTCGTTGGTCTTCGGGCGTCAGAACCTTGCCGGTGACCGCCGCCGCGGTCTCCACAACCAACCGGCCGACCTCTCGCTTCAGTTCCGCCAGCATCCGGTCATGGTCTCGCTGGGCCGCCTCGCTGGCGCTCGCCACAATCTGTTTGGCGGCAGCGATTGCTTTCTGCGTTTCCTCTTCCTGAACGCGCCCGGCAGCGGCGCGGGCCTCCTCGATCAACTTGGCTGCTTGAGCGCCCGCCTGTTCGAGCATTTCCCGCTGCTTGGCCTCGGTCCGGGCCAATTCGGCCTTGCTCTTAGCGGCGCTAGCCAGGCCTTCGGCGATCCGCTTGCGACGCTCTTCCAGCATGGCAAGGACGGGGCGATAGGCAAACCGGTAAAGCAGGGCACAAACGATACAGAAGCTGATGATCTGGGCAGTCAGGTGCGGCCAATCCACGCCGAAAGTCCGGGCAATCTCTTCGAGTTGCCCGCCACCGCTTGTGTCCGCCAGTAGAAAGAACGCATTCATGATCGATAACCCTTCGACTGCGGGGCCCTCACCGTTGGCGTTCGGATGCCCGCGATGCGGCCTCACTTCACGAGGAATATGGCGTAAAACGCGATGGCCTCGGCGAAGGCAATGGCCAGGATCGATTGGACCAAAACCGGCGTGGCCGCCCCCGGATTGCGTCCGACCGCGTCCACAGCCTTCATACCGATGAAACCCACGCCCAAGGCGGCGCCAAGCGTCGCCAACGCGACGTGCAGGTTTCCGGTGATTTCGGCAAACAAGGGAATGGGAAACATTTCGGTTCTCCTTTCGGTTGGGTTGTCGTCGGCTTCTGGTTTAAGTACGGTGAAGCCGCCAATTTCCATCACTTGTGCGCGGTTGCGGATTCCTCTTCCCCTTGTGGAGACATCAGAAGCGTGAAGACCGCGGTCAACAACATAAACACCATCGCCTGAACAAGGCCCACCAGCACTTCCAGGAAGTAGAATGGAATCGGCAGCAACCAGCCCAGGCTCGGAACCAACTTCATCATAGTTTGCAACATGTTCTCCCCGGCGAAGACGTTGCCGTAGAGACGAAAACTCAAAGAAATTGGCCGGAACAGGATCGAAATGATATCCAGACAGCCCGCCGCAAAGAACACAATCACCATCACGACCCTCATCGCGCCGGACGTCTCCCCCTTGGGCGCGAACACTTCTCTCAAAACACCCAGCGGGCCGAGTTCCTGAAACGCCCACACGGTCCAGCAGACGAAGAATACCAGTGCCATGGCCAATGTCATGTTGAGATCGGCGGTGGCCCCGCGAAAAATCGGTTGGTCGATCCAGAAACCCTCGGCGGTCCGATGCCCCCACCCGACGGTGTCCGACCCGGGAATGAGCCCGGCCCAATTCGCGGCGAGAATGAAAATGAAGAGCGATGCGAAAAACCAGAACGTCCGCTGGACCAGGTGCCGGCCGATGATTCCTTGCAGAAAGTCGTACAAGGTTTCGACGAGCCATTCGCATACGTTCTGTGCCCCGTCAGGCACCAGCTTCATGTGCCGCGTGGCGAGCTGAGCAAACGCGATCAGGCCGATCGCGGTAAGCCAAGTTACGAAGATGGAGTTGGTGATCGGCAAGCCGAAGACGTGGGCGATGTCGACAGCCTCTTGCGTGAGGCCGTGCTCCTTGGCCTCGGGACTCGCCGCAGAATGAGAACCTTTCTCGACATGGTTAGAACTAATCGCACCGCCGGACGAAGGCTTCGAAGGGAGTCGCGTTTCGGGGGCCTCGGCGAACAGCAGGCCAGCACATAGCCCCGCGACAACGGTGAGGAACAGCAGCAGTGCCGTACTGTGTCTCCATTTGGGCTTCTGAATACTCATCTCGAACCCTCTTTCTTGCCGGGCGTCGCCTAGCTGGCTGCCACGGCACTGTCGACCCTGTGTTGGGCCTCGCTCAGGATCCGGTCCCGGTGATCCTGGCGTTTGAAGCTTTCCGCGTCTCCTCTTCTCCGTCCCGAATCCCGGGGGACCATTCTTTGTCGGCCACACGACACCTCTCTCAGCCTCGATAGCGCGGCATAGGCAGCCGCAGGTGCCGTGAGTGTGGGCTCGTGCTCGTCCAGCGCCGCCAACAGCGGCCGAAGGATCGGGGCGAGCCCCTTCTCCTTGAGCAAAGCGCGACAGACATGGTGCGCGCCTTCGCACAACCAGTCTCTGTCACTCTGTTCCATCAATGCCGCCAGCAACGGTTGCAGGGCATCTCGGCCCAAAGCGGCCAATCCCTCGGCTGCCAGCCACCGGACGTCTCCGTCGCGGTCGTTCAAAGCATTGACTAGCGCAGAAGCGGCAATTGGATCGGCGATAGCGCCGAGTGCCTTGGCCGCCTCCCATCGCACGTGTGACTGACCGTGCGATAACAGTTGGATAAGCGCGGGCACCGCTTGTCCTCCCAGAGCCACTAGTGCTTCCCGTGCCTTCTTCCGCGCCACGGGGCTGGAGGTTGCCAGTGCCGCGATCAGTTCCGGGATACCTGCTGTTGAGTTCATCTCACTTGCTCCTGCCATGATCTCCACTCTTTAAAGCGAAGGCCATACCGGAGCCGTCTGAGTCGACACCTCGTCTTGTAAGCCAATCGCAGGCAACGACTTGTGGCTCGTACGGGACGAGAGGCTCTCCAGGACCGAGAGGAAGTGTCAACGCTGGCGCGCCAGCCGGCGCGCGCATGCGCCAGCGGGCGCGCACCGCCGGCAAGCGGACGATGGCCAGGGTGTGGGAGGCGATCACGGCCTCTTCGTCGGTCGGAATCACCCACACCGATGGTATACATCCCTCGGGAGAGATGCACACATCGCCACGCTGGTTGGCGTCCGGGTCGATGCGGACACCTAGCCACGTGAGGCCCTGGCAGACCTGCTCGCGGATCAGCGGGGAATTCTCGCCGACGCCCGCAGTGAAGACGAGCCCGTCCAAGCCGCCTAGTGCCGCGGTCAACGAGCCAATCTCGCGAATGAGGCGATACACGAAGAACTCGATCGCCTCGGCCGCCAGCGGGCGGTCGCTCGCCAGCAGCGCGCGGACGTCGTTGCTGACGCCAGAGATACCCAGCAGGCCGGATCGTTTATAGAGAAGGTCCTCGATGCGATCCATACTCCAACCATCCCGGAGCAGAAAAAGGATCACGCCGGGATCGAGAGTTCCGCAACGTGTGCCCATCGGCAGCCCATCCAGAGCCGAGAAGCTCATGGTGGTGTCCACGCTTTGGCCATCTCTCATGGCGCACAGGCTGGCGCCGCTGCCCAGGTGGGCGACAATTACCCGGCCGCCGCTAAGGTCGGGAGCAAAGCGGCGCAAACGGCCGGCAATGCATTCGTACGATAGCCCATGGAACCCACAGCGGCGCGCCCCCCGGCGGAATAGTTCATCGGGCAGGCTGAACCGCTCGGTCACCTGGGCCCGTCCGCAGTGAAATGCCGTATCGAAGCAGGCGACCTGCGGCAGGTCCGGCCACAACCGCATTACCGCTTTGATGGCCTCCAGATTGTACGGTTGGTGCAGCGGTACCAGCGGGATGAGCTGCTCCAGTGTTGTCATGACTGCTGCATCAATCAGCGTCGGTTCGCTGAACGTCAGCCCCCCGTGAACCACGCGGTGCCCCACTGCCAGAGGCACAAGTTCAGCGGCGAAATGCTCGTAAGCCCAATGCGCCAAGTGCGCGAACGCTTCCGCATGCCCGAAGCTTCTCGTCGCGTCGCCCAATGACACGTCCGCCAGCGTTTGGCCGCGCTCGTCCTTCGCCTTGAAGTGCGGCGACGTGCCCAGCCCTTCGATCTCCCCGTGTGCCACCACGCTGAGATCCTAACTCGCCAACCCGTAGACGGAAAACTTTAGGCTGGAGGAACCGGCATTCAACACGAAAATTGCATCGTTCATGGAACTCTCCTACGTCTGATTTCACAGCCGTTACCGCTATGCCGCCGCAAGCGATTCGATTTCCACGAACAGGCCAGCGGGCTTGCGATGCAGGGCTTCCTCCAGTTCGTTCTGCACCACCACGGCCCACGGCCGGCCCACACGACATTGCCGGGGGTTGCGGCCGTTCAGCATGGCGATGGCGCGGCCCAACGACCGTTCCTCGCACTCATCGGCCTGCCACCAACAACCCGCATCCTCGCACCAAACCAGGAGGTAACAGCACTTGTACATGGTCGGACTCCTAACCGCAGTCAAGTTCAGCACAGCTCTAGCACAGTCCAAACCGGCGACGAAACCTCTCGGCTCAATGACGGGCATACCAGCCGTTTTTGCTGAGATTGGAACTGCGCCTGCGTTTTCGTGTTCCGTCTGGCATGGCCGTAGCCCTCCTTTTCAAGCCGGAAGGTTAGGGATCTGGTTTTCGGATCGGTGCTCGCCACCCTCGCTCCTAACCTTACCGGCTTGCACCTAAAGCAGAGGCCGTGCCGGCGAGGCGAGCATTCTAAAGCACTTCGTAAAGTGAATCCCGAAAATGACTTGCGAGTCGGACGGGACGAGACGGCCGGTAGGACGGAGGGGGAGTGTCAACGATGGCGCGCCAGCCGGCGCGCGCGAGCGCCAGCGGGCGCGCACTACTCGGGTCGAGAGAGGCCGAGCTTCTTCATCTTCCAGTACAACATCGAACGCTTCATCCCTAGGCGGGCGGCGGCCCCCTTCGGCCCGCCCACCACCCAGCCGGTCTCGCTGAGGGCGCCGAGGATGTGCTCCCGCTCGGCGTCGGCCAGCGTGACCGCTGCGGCAGGTTCCACCGGGGCCTGCGTGACCTTCTCGCCAGTTGGCGCCGGAACCTGCGTGGTCGCAGGCTGCAGGTCGGCGAGCGGAACCTGAAGCGACGAACTGAGCGAGAGGATGACCGCGCGTTCGACGACGTTTTGCAGCTCCCGGATATTGCCCGGCCAAGGGTAGCGAACCAGGGCCTCCATGACCGCGGACGGAATCGTCTCGATCCGCCGGCCCATCCGCCGGGCGAACCGCTGGGTGAAATGGCGGACCAGCGGCGGGATGTCGTCAGAGCGATCGCGAAGCGGCGGTAGCACCAGTGGGAACACGTTCAGGCGGTAGTAGAGGTCACTGCGGAAGCGGCCATCGGCGACCATCGCAGCCAGGTCGCGGTTTGTGGCCGCCACCAGGCGCACGTCCACGTTGATCGTCTTTGTGCTGCCCAGCCGCTCGAACTCCTGTTCCTGCAACACACGGAGCAGCTTGGGCTGCAGTTCTGAGGGGATGTCACCGACCTCGTCGAGGAACAGTGTTCCGTGGTGCGCCAACTCGAAACGGCCGACCTTCTGGCTGATGGCGCCGGTGAAGGCGCCCTTCTCATGGCCGAACAACTCGCTCTCCAAGAGCCCCGTGGGAATGGCCGCGCAGTTGAGCTTGACAAAAGTGCGTTCCTTGCGCGGGCTCAGGTCATGCAATGCCCGGGCGATGAGTTCCTTGCCCGTGCCCGTCTCGCCACAAACGAGCACCGTGGAGCCAGTGGGGGCGACGGTCTCGACCTGCTTGAGAACGCGGCGCAGGGCCGCGCTTCGCCCAACAATCTCCTCGAAGTTGCGCTCGGTGCGAACTTCGTCCTCAAGGTAGGCTTTCTCTTTGCAGAGCTGGTCCTTGAGCGCCGTGATCTCCTGGAAAGCGAAGGCGTTATCGATACCCACAGCCACCTGGTTGGCAACTAGCTGCAGGAAGCCCACGTCCGCCGTATCATAGGCGGACGGCTGCTTGCTCGTTAACACCAGCGTGCCCAGCCGCCGCCGGGCGGTGGTTAGCGGAAGCCAGCAGATGCTCTGGATTCCAAACGGCTGCATTCGTTCCATGAACCCCGGCCAGCGCCTTAGCTCGGTCACGGTTGACGTGATGAGCGGTTGCTGGGTCTGCCACACCAAACCCGCTGGGTCGTCTTCAACAGAAAGAACTATCACGAGCGGGTCCGGGATAGGTTCGGAGGTTTCCAGCACGTGCAGGCGCATGGTGTTGGTCGCTGCGTCGTGCAGGACCAGGGAGAGGGCATCAAACTGCACCACCTGACGGAGCCGGCTGGCAAGCTCTTGGAACAGCGCGGACGGATCGCGCTGCGAAACGATCGCTTCCGAAACACCGAGCAGGGCTTGATACCGGTCGCCAGTGGCAGTTGCCTGTCCGTCGGAGTGATCGCTTGTCATGTCGATAACCCTGATCAGTCACTTATCCGAAACCAGGAGGTGGTCCAGCACACCTCCGGGTGTTCGTCGGTGTCTACGTAAAGAAGATTCTACCATTTCTTCAGGCGATCGGGCATCTGCACGTGGCGGAACAGCGACTTAGGCATCCAACACTCGGAATTCGTTTTCTCATCATAAAGCCGCTGAAAGGCGTCCGAGAACTGGTTCTTGGGATAGCACCCATCTACAAGGGGGACGCTCTTTAAGTTCACCTGTTCTCGGAATCCCTCCGGTTCATGTCTTCGGCCGTGAATCGAAATGTCCAAGCTTGTCCAGGCAGGTGGAACTGCCAAGACGACGGCCGGGCTGGTTTTCGGCGACGGTATCAGAGTCATGCCGATGGTATCATGTAAATGACGGCTGTTTTCGCCGCAGACGGGGTGGGATGGCTCGCAATCCTCTACACCGAAGTGGTCCATCTGATTCGTTACCTCCTCCACCGCTCTGATTGCTAGCGGCTGGAGCGACCTTTGCCGGGCGGGAATTGCGCCCGCTGAAAATCATCGCTTTTCACGGCGCACGTCAAGTTGTGCTCGTCCATGACAGGCGCAAACGAAGAAGACACCAACGCCGCGGCGAAGAGGTTCTTCTTGTGCTACAAAGACCAGCCCTTGCGGTACTCGATGTGAACAAACGGATCTAACTCGGGCGCGTTCGTGACCTTCATGTTGAGGCTGTCCCAATGGAGCCGTCGGTACGGCATTCGCAGGGCCAGCACGCCCAGTAGGAGGATCTCGGTCAGCGGGCCGGCATAGTCGAAATTTGACATCGGTTTGGGCCCGCCCTTACAAGCTGCCAACCACTCTTCGTAATGGCCGGGCGATCGCGGGATTGTCTTGGGTACCTTGGCCGCATCCTCGTGAAGCTCCGACGGCAAAAGGCTCGGCATCCCGCCGTGCGAGCCGTGATACATCTTGCCCTTCGTTCCCACGTACAGGACGCCGTTATCATCGAGTTGCTGCCGGCCCTTGGCGTAAGCCATTTCGGCGGGCGTTGGCGGCTTGAGTCCACCGTCGTACCATGTGAGTGTCACCGGGCCACGATTGCCGCTGGCTGGAAATTCAAAGGTTATGATCGCGGCGATCGGGTAGGTTTCGAGGTTTCTGCGGTTGCCATTCAGGATGGTTCCATCCAGCGTCGCCCGGGCTTCGACCACCATCGGCGCGCCGAGGCCCAGCGCCCAAACCGGATGATCGATGAGGTGGGCACCCATGTCGCCGAGCCCACCGCTGCCGAAGTCCCACCAGCCCTTCCACGTCGCCGGGACGTAGATCGGATGGTAGGGACGCTCGCGAACCGGTCCCAGCCAGAGATTCCAGTCAAGCGACGGCGGAACCGGGGGTTTGTCCGCCGGACGATCGATACCCGTTCTCCAGTACAGGCCGGCTCGATCGGTCCAGCAATGCACCTCGCGCACCTCGCCTATCAGGCCGGCGGCGATCCATTCGTTCGAAAGCCGCGCGCCCTCGGTGGCGTGGCCCTGGTTGCCCATCTGACTGATTACGCCAGCGGAGCGAGCGGCCTGCGCTAACGTCCGGGCTTCCTGGATCGTATGGGTCAATGGCTTCTGACAATAAACGTGCTTGCCCGCGTGGATAGCTGCGGCCGTGGCGACCGCATGCGTGTGGTCAGGCGTGGCAACCGTGACGGCGTCGATCCGTCCGCCCTCCTTTTCCAGCATGACACGGAAGTCCCTGTAGCGCGCCGCCTTGGGAAACGCGCTAAGGGTCGCCGCGGCCCGCTGTTGGTCGACGTCGCACAAGGCCACAATCTCGGCGCCTTTGCTGGCATGGATGGACAAGTCGGCGCCGCCCTGGCCGCCGACGCCGATGCCGGCCAGACGCACTCGCTCGCTTGGCGGCAGTTGGCCCTTGCCGCCTAAGACGTGGCGAGGTACCATCGTTGCAGCAAAGGCCACTGCACTGCCGGAGGCCAGGAAAACCCGGCGCGACACACCGCTACGCGACACGCTCCGTGAACACTTCATGGCTTTCAGCCCTCCCATTCCAATCTCTTAGTTCAGTTCCCTCCCATGCTTCCTTTTTCGCGGCTGCGATGGTCGCCAAACCGATCCCGGTGGACACGATGCAAATCATGGCACACGAAGTCACCAGCGAACTGCAGATCCTGCCCATTTACGTCTCTTGTTCAAAATAGAAGAGGGTGGCTCATGGAAAAACAACTTCCGATATTTCCAACGAGTCCCGAACCGAATCGGGCTCGTTCGATCGTGCATTCTACAATGGCCATCCACAGTTTGCTACACTTGTCAAAAGCCGACGAACGGGTGGGCTTGTCGCAGCCCTGGATACGCCGGACCGAAACGGCCAATGGCGTCAACGCACCTCGATCGGCCAGTCGTTGAAAGAATGACAGCAATCGCGTATACTGCGCGAAAGCCTGCCTTAGAACCGCTCGCCTTCCTCAGAACCGCTCCCGCCTCGATCCTCTCTCGGAGACACGCAACCATGACATTCCGCAACGGCAATCGTCGGCAGTTCCTCCAAACGACGGCGGCCATTGCGGCCACCGGGCTTGGCACGGGGCTCGTCCGCGCGAAACCAGCGGCGATCGCGGCGCAGGTTGCCAACCTGCCCGGGGAAAAACTGCTCAGCCCTCACTTCCGCGGCCAACTGAGCGGCCTGGAAACCAACCTGCCCGACGCGCCCCGCCCCGACGACCTCGACCTGGTCGCCATGGCGCGGGCGGCGCTAAACTACCTCCGCGGCAACCCCATGCCGGAGCGAAACTACGAATGCCGCTTTTCGCTCGGCCCGTTGGGGATTCCCAACACCGTGCCGCTGGTGCCCTCGGACAAGACGGGCTTCGATCCCATCGCCAACGGCGACGCCGATTGCCGCATGGTCATGCAGTTTCCCCATATCCGCGAGATGATCGGCCTGCCAACGGCCGATGCGGTCGAGTTGGGTGTCAGCGCCAAGATCCACCGCTACCAGCACGCCGACGACCACCTTTGCTGGATCTCCCCGGAGTGTTACACCGGCGAGGCATCCACCGACCAGTGGATCGGCCCCTGGACCACCGCCAAGCTGCTTTACTGCTTGGCCGAGGAGTACCGACGGGGCGGCGACAAGGCCGTCAAGGAAAACGCCCGCAAGACGTTTCTGGGTCTGAAGGGCATCGCGATGTGGGACGGACCGCGGGCTTATTACGAAGGCATCGCCCCATACAAAAACGGCCAGTGGTGTCGCCAGGGATGGTGCGAGGCAAATAGCCACAACTATCCCTTCATCGTCGAGCCGCTGGTCCGCTACGCCGAGATTTGCGGCGACCAGGAAGCGATCGAATTCGCCAAGGCCATGACCGAGGGTTTCTTGGCGGGCAGCCAGAAGAACATGGGCAATCGAAAAATCGATCCCAAAACCGGGGCCTACCAGGATCACGTGCATTGCCACACCCACGCCGTCTGGGGCGTGGCCCACTTGGGCGCAGTGCTGAACGAGCCGCGATACCTGGACTGGGCCCGCAAAGTCCACGACTTCACCCTCAGCGTCGGCACCGACTACGGTTGGATGCCTGAGACCTATCCGCAGGGCGAGTACCGCGCCGAGGTCTGCGCGGTGGGCGACATGGTGAGCATGTCGGCCTGGCTGGCACGCGCCGGTTGGCCGCACTATTGGGACCAAGTCGAGCGGGCGGTCCGCAATGTGGTCCGCCGCGCGCAGTTCTCGTTGACGCCGGCGTTCTTGCGATTGTTCCATGAGATCCACAAAGAGAAGCCAGAAAAGGTCTTGAACGACGCCATCGCCGAACTCCGCCGCTTGGAAGGTGGTTTCGTTGCTCAACCAACCCTCGACGACTGGGTGGCCTATCCGCATAATCCCAAGTTGGGCACGCCGGGCCTCAATTCCAACGGCATGCACATGATGGGCTGCTGCCCGCCGGAAGGGATGCGTAGCCTCTGGGAAGCCTGGTGCGGCGCCGTGGTCGAGCAGCCGGAAGGGGTGATGGTCAACATGGCCATTTCCCGCGACCACCCGGCGGCCAAGGTCGAGGCATTCGCTGCCGAGTGCGGCGGCCTGCGGGCAACGGTCCGCAAGCCGGGCAATTTCCTGCTCCGGCCCCCGGCTTGGGCCGCGCGGGAAGCCGTCCAGCTTCAGCGCAACGGCCGCGACGTGCCGCTCTCTTGGAGCGGCCCCCAACAGGCCTATGTTATCTGTCCCGCCGCGGCAGCCGGCGAACAACTGACGCTTCGCTGGCCAGTGGCGAAGTTCAAACAAACCTTCGTCCCCAAGAGCGTTCCCGGCCGCACACAGTCGGTCGCCGTCCGCTGGACCGGCAACCGCGTGGATGCAGTCGAGCCGCACGGCCAGTATTTGCCGATGTTCCCGCCGGCGGTGTGAAAGTCTTGCCCGCGCCATGTTCGGTCTGCCGGAAGCGGAACGCCTGAAGTTAGCCCGCGCGAGCGAAGACCAATTGCGGCGAAGAGTCGTGGCCACAGTCTTACTTACAAGGAGCATTGATTCAATGAAATCTACCACTCTGACCGTTGCGTTGGCCCTGCTGGTTTTGTGCGGTCAAAATGCCGCGTGGGGCGCCGAGCCGAATGGCCCCGCCGAAGCGGCCCGCCGCTTGTCGCCTGCATGGACCAAGGATCTGATCGTTTATGAAATCGCCCCCAAGGGCTTTACTTCGCCGCACGGGCCGGAAAGCGGCACCTTCAACAGCATGAAGGCGAAAATGCCCTACCTGCGCGAACTGGGCGTCAACAGCGTCTGGCTGACCGGCCATTCTGTCGCCCCGCCTCACGTCTACTTCAACGTCTGGTCGCAATATGCCACGCTGGAGCCGGACAAAATCGAGCCCACGCTGGGCACACCCGAGGAGTTTCACGCACTCGTCCAGGAGGCCCATCGCCAAGGGATCAGGATTTTCTTGGACGTTCATGTTCACGGCCTTCATCCCTGTAGCCCCGTGATGAAAAAACATCCCGAATGGTTCAAGGGCGACGCCGGCGGGATGGTGGATTTCGACTGGTTTGGCAACCACAAGGATCTCGATGAGTGGTGGATCAAGGTGTGGACCGATTGCATCAAGCAATACGAAGTCGACGGTTTTCGGCTGGATCTCGGCGTCGGCCGTGCGGACGTGTGGAAGAAGATTCGCCAGAATGCCGCCGCCCTGGGGCATGAGATTGCAATTTTCGAGGAGGCGTATTTTCCCTACCCCGGCGCGTGCGATTTTGCGCAGCAGGGCAATTCACCGTTCGCGTTGGCCGACGATCTATCCGGCTTCTACCGGCGAAAGTTCGGCGCCGTCGGCGAATACCGTGTGACGATTCAATATACCGACGGAAAGAGCGCCGAAGGCGCTACCGACAAGGCCCGCGCCCTGCGCGTCCGCCGCGAAGCATGGGACGGCAAGGTGGTGCCCCTAGCGGACCGTCGCTTGGCCGGCGCGCAACTCGTCGTGGAAAACGTCGGCCAGGGCCCGATCGGGAATATCGTGGTCCGGGACGACCGTGGCGCCGAGTGGCAACTGGCCTGGGGCAACAGCATCGCCCTTGAGGGCAAACCGCCCATGCTGCGAGTGCGGCTGGCCACACTGGCCTACGGCTGGGCCTCGAATATGCTCAGTTGTCACGACAGCGGCTGCTATGCGAAGGTCAACGAAACCGGCTACCAGGCCCGCGGCAGCCGAGCGATCATCGGCTACGCCTTTTTGTTCGCGCCCATGATCCCGGTGTTTTTCTCGGGCGAGGAGTTCGATGCCACTTTCTACCCGATCCCTTGGCTTTCGCCCCATTATCTGGAAGACAGCCACGGCGATAACCAACAGGTGCAAATGAAGAAAATGTTCGAGGCCGGCTCGCCCAGCAATGCGAGCAGCGAGTATGCGGGCAAGGGCCGCTGGCTTTATGGGGCCATGCTCGATTGGAGCGAGTTGGATAAGCCCAAACATCGGGCCATGCTGGCCGACGTCAAGAAGATGCTGGCCGTCCGCCGGCAGGAAGGCGACGTTTTGGCGGCCATCCCCGACAGCGAACGGCCCCGTTTGTCGGCTGTGCATTGCCAAAGCGATATTCCGGCGCCGGTACCGTATTGCCGCTATGGCGTCGATAAGGCGATCCTGGTGGCCGCCAATCGGAGCACGGATCTCGACGCGCATCTGCAACTGCGGCTTCTGGACGCAATGGCGACGAAATCGCTCACTGGGTCCGCCCGCTACCGCGTGACGGAACTTTGGCCCGGCGGCACGAGCCAAACACACTCCGCCAAGGAACTGGATGTCTTTTCGCTCACCATCCCTCGCGACAAGACAGCCGGCGGCGGGCTGCGCGTACTGAAAATCGAGCCGGTCCCTTGATTTGCCCAGCCAGTCCGCCCCCAGCGGCGCAATCCGAAGTACCCGTCTAGAAAGGGGGCCACTCACTATTCTCAACGTCCGTTCGGGTTCGTCCGTTGCATTTCCTCGACGGTGAACTTGAATGTCCAAACTTGTCCAGGCAGGCGGAACCGCCAAGACGACCACCACTGCGGCACTCGCCGTTTTGCTAAGCCGTAGCGGCACGCCCGTTCACCTCGTCGATTTAGACCCGCAGGCGAGTCTCACACGGGCTTTCGGAGTCGAAGACGATACTGACGGATTCTACAACGCTCTGACCAATCGGGCCGGCCTGCCGCTGAAGACCGTGACACAGAACCTCACCCTGACCCCCAGTAGCTTCGAACTCGGCCGGGTGGAAATAGAACTCCTGAGCGAACCGGCACGGGAACTCTTTCTTCGCACCAGTCTTGAAAAGACCCCTCTTGCAGAAAATGCCGTTGTCCTATTGGATTGTCCGCCGTCGCTTGGCATTCTCGCCGTAAACGCTCTGGCAACGGCCGGCGGCATGATCGCCGTGGTTCAGCCGGGCGGCTTCGAACTCTATGCCCTCATGCACCTGAACACGACCATTGACGCGATTCGAGAGCGGATCAACTCCAACTTGCACTTTCTGGGCACCGTGGTAACAAATGCCCATCGGCGGCGGACCATTACCAGGCAGATGGGCTTGGAAGTCGGACTATTCGGCCCTGTACTCGGCACCGTTCGCAGCGACTCGCGGATCCTGTATGCGACCACCAGAGGAATTATCCACAAACTAACCGCATCCAAGGCGATGGACGATTACGCCGACGTGCTGACACGGCTCAGCGGGGTCTTGCCGTGACCAGATCGGCACGCGGTATAGGGAACGTACTCGACGGGATCTTGTCGGCCGGAAACAGACGATTGCCTGACACGCCACATTCGGCGCCCGTGATCGGGCAACCTTCGGCAGCGGTTAGTCAAGCAACGCTGGATTGCACGACGCCGCATCAGACGGGATCACGCCGCGGCCGACCATTGGGAAAGAGCAAGGCACCCACTCAGCCCAAAGAAAAAGTCACCGTCTGGCTGAGCAGTTCTCTCGTTGCCGCGTACCGCGACTGGTCGTGGGAGGTTCGCAGCCAGTTGAGTCAGCTTATCGAGCGCGCTTTGACCGTCTATCACGAGCAACATCGGTCCCAGCAACGTGCCGACCGATAGACTTCTCGCCATTTCATGTACATGAACATCCAACAGCGGCCCGAGGCCGTTGCAATGCCTCTGATTATCAGGCTGTTTCTCGGGACGCCGGGGAAACGGTTCAGTCATCGCCTTCGCGACGCGCACCGACAAGACGGAGCGTTCACACGGGGTCCACCACCAAGATCGATCCCCACGACGCCCATGTGCTAAACCTACGGAGACCGCAGCAAAAGTGAGACTTGCATGTGTGCCGCTATCAACAGCAGGGCACAGGCGCCGGCCCATTTCGGCCCCCGAGGAACCTGCACCCCGAAACGGTAGCCAGCCAGAATACCGACTCCTGTTACCATAAACACGAGCGTTCCAACCAGCAGTCCTACCGCGCCCTGGTGGATGGCAAGGGACGCAAGGACGAAACCCCATGCCAAGACAAGAATCCTCGCATTGATTGTCATTCCCAAGAGCGTCATTGTTCGATCGACACCCGATGTCTCTCTTGGGACTTGACTTCGCGACCCCATCAAGAACATCCTTATCGCTATGAAGAACACGAGGACCAGATCGGCCCAGGCCGTCCACACTCCCAGGCGATGCGTTGCCTCGATGCCTAGAAGCCAGCCAGCAACCAATAGCGCGAATTGCAGGATCGCCATGTTCCAAGACAATTGGCATACTCGGAACCGCGATAGCCCGGCAAGCCCTGCGCCCAAGGCACATGCTGATGCGAGCAAGCTAACGCCAAAGCCAAAACAGAGCCCTGTAAGGTCAAACCAAGTCATTGCTTTTCCTTCCTACACCCACCAACCTCCGCCCCTTATCCACGATCGGCGGTGGCACAGATCATTTGCAGTGCGATGATAACGCGCTGCATCGAGCGGCAAAGCCAGAGGAAGCTCACGCCGGAGCCGGCGCAGCCTGCGCCTTGGACTTCTCGGCCATCTCGCGCTCCGCGATCAGGTCTTCCAGCCGCTCCTTCTCACGCAGCAGTTC
This sequence comes from uncultured Planctomycetaceae bacterium, assembly GCA_963823895.1. GTDB lineage: Bacteria > Planctomycetota > Planctomycetia > Pirellulales > Thermoguttaceae. Next base: position 7,168 of record CAWGNG010000047.1, on the reverse strand, counting down.
TTCGAGCGACTTGCCGGACTGGTCTTTGGCCTGAAAGCCCCCGAAGGGTAAATTGATCGACTGGCCACGGAGCCATTCGTCAATCTGCGCCTCATTCTTCTTGTACATGTAAAACCCCAACGAGGCGACGCCGATGCCGACGACGAAGCCAGTCACATGATCTGAACTGATGGTCATAAGTGTTGCTCCTTTGAACCTGTTGCAAGCATTCAGTTAAAATGAATCGGGATTCCCTGCGGCATCCGTCCGAATCCCTCCAGCACCTCTCCGTGAACCTTCGACACGTCCCGGAGTTCCTCCAACATAGTGTGGAAGGGGTGTGCGCCGCCACCAGTAATCGCGTATTTCAGGAGCCCCTGAAACGCGCTAAGCATTCGCACACGCTCAGGAGCGTCCGCATCGGGGCCTATCACCACTTCGTAGCGGGACTGGCCGTTTCCGCGCCCGCACACTTCCAGAGGCCGGACTTGCACGCCGGTGGGAGGCAGGGCAACCAAGTGCCGTCCGAAGGACGCCAGCCAGGTGACCACCGAGGCCGTCAGCAAGTTGCCGCGAACAAAGGCTGTGACAAGGTATGCCAGCGAGAGGACTTCTGGATCGAATGTGCCGCGCTCACGAAGCTCCTTCCAGGCGTGATCCACCACAGCCCCAGCCGTGCCAAGCCCAGCAAGCCAGTCCCATCGCGTCGGCGATCCGTCGGCCATCTTCAGTCCGTGCATTACAAACGAAAAGGCCAATGCAGCCGCAGAAACCGTGGCGCTGCCGCCCAGTGCGGGCTGCTGTTCCGGTTCAGCCAAGAGCCGAACCGGGGTGCAGTCGTAATCGAGCGATAGGTGAAAGGCGATGCGCAGGACGATTTCCTCTTGGCTAATCCCGTGAGGGTTGAATCTAGCCAGGATAGATCGCGTGATAGGAGAGAAACTGATCGACTCCATCCCCGGATGCTCGCGGACCCCGGCGAGCATCCGTTGCACGTCTCCGGGAGCAACCGACAGTCGTGCGCGGACCCGCCCCGGAAGGGAATGGACCACCGTCACGACCGGCTTCTTGGATGCGATCATCGAGTCCTCCGTTCCACATCATGGAAGAGCAGCCGGGACGAGTTGAGTACCACGCCAACGGTGCAACTATTGTGCAGCACCGCGCCCCAGAATACCGGCAAAACGCCAATCGAGGCTAGTACGAGTCCTAGCGTGTTCACTCCGACCGCTGCCGCGAAATTCTGCCGGATGGTCTGCATCGTCCGGCTCGCCAGGTGAATGACTGCTGGGATCATCAACGGATCATCACCCGTAATGGTGATGTCCGCTGCCTCCATCGCAATATCCGTCCGCGTTCCGCCCATTGCGATTCCCACGTCGGCGTAAGCCAAAGCCGGGGCGTCGTTGATTCCGTCGCCGACCATCACCACGTGCGTGCCCTTAGATTGGAGCTTCAAGACCGTTTCCGCTTTGTCGTCGGGCATCGCCTCGGCCTTATAGCGATCCACCGTCATCCGATCGGCGATGATCTCAGCGTGTTGTTCGACATCGCCGGTCAAGAGCACGATGTCGTCAATGCCCGTGTAACGGAGCCGATTGATCGCCTTCTTCATGTTCTCCCGCAAGGCGTCTTGGATGCCCAACACCCCCAGAAGCTCGCCACCCTCGGCAACATAGACGATGTTCTCACCTGCGCGGACCAGGCGATTGACTGCTTCCACGGCGGGAGCCAATTCGATGGCGTTTTCCTGCATGAAGCGGCGGCTTCCCACGCGGATGATCCGACCGTCCACGTGCGTCTCGACGCCACGGGCCACATGCACCTGAGTATCGTGGTGGGACGGTATCTGCCAGCCGTTACGCCGCACCTTCTCCACGATGGCAGCCGCCATCGGATGGGTGCTCGTCTCTTCCGCTGCCCCCGCATATTGCAGCACGTCGCGGAGCGGCACCTCGGCCTTCATGGGAATGACGCTAATGACCTCCGGGCGTCCCACGGTCATGGTGCCGGTCTTGTCGAAGATCAACGTGTCGGCCTCGGCCAGCAGTTCCAAGTAATTGCTCCCCTTGATGAGAATGCCATTCCGCGCCGCCGTACAGATGGATGCCGACAGGGCGGTCGCCGTCGAGAGCCGGACACCGCAAGAGTAGTCGATGATGAGCATGTTCAGCGCGCGGCTGCTCTTGCCTGTCACCAGATACACGATCAAGGCCAACAGAAAATTGACCGGAATAAACTGGGCGGAGAAGCGATCGGCAATAGTCTGGACGTTCGCCTTGCGGTGCGTGGCCTCCTCGACCATGTGGACGATCCGAGCCACGGCGGTCTGGTCGCCCACCTTCACCGCGCGGATGACGAGGCGGCCGCTCTTGACTACGGTTCCGGCAAACACCTGCTCGCCGCCAACTTTGCGCAAGGGCATGTACTCGCCGGTAATCGACGCCTGATCCACTGCTGCCTCGCCCGACTCGACCACCCCATCCACGCTGATCTTCTCGCCGGTATGGACCATGATCCGATCGTCGGTGTGGAGTTGATCGAGGTCCACGCGCTCCTCTTGGTCGTCGTCCCGCAACCGCCAAACAGTCTCTTCGCCGACGGAAAGCATGTTGCGGATCGCGCGGCGGGTGCGGCCCATCGTATAGGCGGTCAACAGTTCGGCGATGTCGGCCAACCATAGGATCGTGAGCGCCGACAACCCCCGGCCGCTGGCGATGCTTGCCAGAATCGCGGTGGCGCTAAGGGTATCAGCGTTCGGGCGAAATGTAGTTGCCAACGAACTCAGCCCACTACGAAAGATGGGGATTGCCAGCGAGGCAGCCGTCAGCGACGGCACGGTAAGGAAGCGGCCCGCGAGCGTCGCCGGCCCGTGGCCCATTGGCTTGCGGAGGACGTAATAAACAAGCGTTGCGGTGGTGACGCCGATGCGCGTGACCATTTCGGAGAGCGATCCCTCTTGCAGCCGCCGTTCGTTGACGGTCGGGCGGTTCTGTTCGGCCCGTTCCGCCTTGTAGGCAGTCAATGAGTACGACCCGATCACCAATTCCGTCAGTTCCAAGACATCCTGTGCTGACACCTGGGTGTGGTCATAGTGGAGAAGGACATTCTGTGTAAGGACATTGACCTGCGCCTGGCAAATTGGCGACAAGTCCTGCAACCGCTGGCGGATTTCGGCGACGTAGGTGGCAAGGTAGCGCAGAGCGCGGCAGCGAATCCGCAGTCTGCCAGGAAGGGCGTGGACAATTTCACAATGCAGCAGCGGTTGCCGTTTGCGCCAGAACATTATCAACGATCCTCACGCAAAGCTACGATTGCCGACCACCCAACAACGATGCCAAGCCCCACCAGACAAGCGTGAGCCCCGCCGGAAACGCTCGCATCCCCTGCACAAGTAGCCGCTGGACACCGATGGCGGCCAGTATAATGAGTCCGGCCGACCAGAGATCAATCAGCCCACCCGTCCGGTCGTACACCGTCCGATTCACGCTGCCCAGGATTTCCTTCAATTCCCGAGTGACCACCGGCTGCGGCATTCGTTTCAACTCGGCATCCAGATTCATTAGGCGCACTACGGCGGCGAAGAGCAACTCTGGCCGCACTGTGTCTTCCCGGTAGACAATCAGCACGCTGCCGGTGGCAGGGTTCAGTTTTACGGACTGCACGCCCTCGATTGTCGGTAACTTTTCCTGCACCAGCGCCGCACCGGCGCTGTTTTCCGCCAGGGAAGGCACGCGAAGTCGCACCCGACCGGGCACGAAATGCACGGTCTGGACCGGGCCAGTGCGGAGCATCGGCATGAGCGTCCGGCGGCGAAACTTGTTCTTGCCTAACAGTCCGGCAAGGAGGAATCCGGTAAGAATGTGCATACAGCCTCCGGCCTGTCGCGGAACTTGACGACCCAAACTCTATGATTTTGCCGCCCAAATTATACGCAGATTCGGCCGCGGGCAAGCATCCGCAGAGATGGAACCTATTTTGCAGTCTTACGCCGCCTGCCACGGGGCTTTCCCAGGGCGTGGCTTCCTGGCAAAATTCAAGAGTTGCCGTTTGCCGATAGCGCCATAATGTCTGCTAGAATGTGCTGGTCAAGCAGAGATAGGCCATCCGGGATCGCATTACCGCCAGCGGGGGACACACATGGAAAGCGTTACGGTTGAGAACTATCTCAAGGCGATCTACCAATTGTCCGACGACTCGGGTGGTGCGCCCACCGGCGAACTGGCTCGCCGCCTGAAGATCACGCCGGGCAGCGTGACATTGATGCTTCAACGGCTCGCTGAAGCGCGGCTGGTGAAATATGCGGCGCACCAAGGCGTCCGCCTCACCAAGAAAGGCCAGAAAGTGGCGATCCGCGTGGTGCGCAACCATCGCCTGCTTGAGCTATACCTCACTAATACCCTCGGGCTTCCTTGGGATGAAGTGCATGAGGAGGCCGAAAATCTGGAACATGCGGTTTCCGACCGCTTGGTAGCCAGAATTGACGAATACTTGGGGCGGCCGGCCCGCGACCCTCACGGAGACCCCATTCCCGACACCGATGGCCGGATGAGAACGGCGGAAGGAGTCCCTTTGGCGGATTGCGCCGCCAAGACCTCGTTTATGCTCTTGCGTGTACCCGATCGTTCACCCGATTTTCTTCGCTACCTCCGCAATGGCGGTTTGATCGTTGGCACGAAGGGAACGGTGCTGGAGAACCAGCCTTCGGCGGGTGTTGTGACGGTCAAGGTCAAAGGCCATACAGTTAGTCTAAGCCGGGAAATGGCGGCCAGCATCCTGGTACGGCCTCGGTAGCGACTCTCGCAAAGCCCCCTTGGTTGCATCTCCGACGCGGCACGCTGCGTAATGCCGATACCTTATTTGGGGGCCTTGCCTCTCTTTTCTCCTTTTCTAAACTTCCCTGGGCGTTTTTGCAGCCAAATATATGTGTTTGGCTTGCCAAAACTTAGGTTTGGGGGGGCCACATGGGATCAATCCTGGTCAGGGTTGGCAGAAAGGTGAGGCCGACTCGGACACTTTCGCAAGACGGCACTTTTTTGTCCGCCGAGGCCGATGCCGGCGGTGGCCTCGCTACTGCTCCGTCGATCGGCCATGTCTCACTGGAAGGTGTGCATGGCACCGTGGAACTGCCCGACCATCAGGCCGGGTTCTGGCGGCAGTGGTGGGCATTCTCGGGACCGGCAATTCTCGTCAGCGTCGGCTATATGGACCCAGGTAACTGGGGGACCGACCTGCAAGGCGGTGCCCAGTACAAATTCGGCCTGTTGTGGGTGGTCGGCATGGCCAGCCTGATGGCGATCTTCATGCAAGTGATCTCTGCCCGTCTGGGCGTAGCAACCGGCAAAGACCTTGCCCAGTGCTGCCGGGACTGGTATCCACGGTGGACCCGCTGGCCAAACTGGCTCTTGTGTGAGGTTGCCATCGGCGCATGTGACTTGGCCGAGGTGCTAGGGAGCGCCGTGGCGCTGAACCTGATGTTCCACATCCCGTTGCTGTGGGCCGTCATTATCACGGGGTTGGATGTGTTGCTGCTCTTGGGCTTGCAGCAGTTTGGTATGCGAACCATTGAAGCCGTTGTGCTGCTGCTCGTGGCAACTATCTCCGTTTGTTACTTCATCGAGATTTTTGTCCTTCCGCAAACACAACCAAGCTTTTCCGAGATGGGGCTTGCCCTGATTAGCCCGAACTTTCGCCACGCAGGCATGATCTATGTGGCCATTGGTATCATTGGGGCCACGGTCATGCCTCACAACCTCTATTTGCACTCGGCCCTGGTTCAGACTCGTAGGCTCGGGAAAGACGAACAGTCCATTCGTCGCGCCATTCGATTTAACACGATTGACTCGATCGTGGCCTTGACTGCCGCCTTCTTCGTCAACGCTGCCATTATGGTGCTCGCTGCGATCGTGTTTTTTGGCAAGGAGAGTGTAACCGTGTCGGGTGGCGCGGTGGTGCCTTTTAGTCCCGATAGCGACTGGATTCGCATCGCTTACCTGACGCTCGCACCGCTGCTGGGAACGACCGCGGCGAGCACGTTGTTTGCTGTGGCCCTCTTCGCCAGCGGACAGAGCAGTACCATCACCGGCACTCTCGCGGGGCAGGTGGTGATGGAGGGATTCATGCACTGGCAACTTTTTCCGTGGGTGCGGCGGCTCATCACCCGCACCCTGGCCATCTTGCCCGCGGTCTTCGTGATCGGTCTACGCGGTGACAGCAGTGTAACCGACCTCCTGACGCTCAGTCAGGTGGTGCTCGCTCTGCAACTCCCGCTGGCCATGTTTCCGCTCTTGCATTTCACGTCTTCCCGCAAGAGGATGGGAAAGTGGAAACTAGGTTGGTTCTTGCTGATCGCCGGATGGGGCAGCGCCCTGTTGATTACTGCGATGGACATCTTTGGCTTGCCGGACTCGCTGCAAGAAGCCTGGAAGGTCATCATCGGGGAATAACGGCCTTCGTAGTACGAAAGAAACACCCATGTACAAAACGATTCTCGTGACGCTGGATGCCACGGCTACCGACCGGGCGATCGTCGAACACGTCAAGAAGCTCGCAAAGTTTATGAAGAGTCGCGTCGTGCTTCTCCATGTGGCAACCAGTGCCGTGGCTCAATGGCACGGTCCGAACGCAGCCGACGAGGCGGTCGAAGAGGGACAGACGTATTTGGACGAGATGAAAGCCGAATTTGAAGCCCTTGGTATACGCGCCACCACAGAACTTGCCTACGGCAGACCACCGGCCAAGCAAATCGTCAAGTGGGTTCAAGAAAACGGCTGCGACCTTGTGGCAATGAGTACGCACGGCCACCGTTTGCTGGGCGACCTGTTTCTCGGAGCAACCGCTTGTGAAGTGCGGCATTGTCTCAATGTGCCGGTTCTCCTTCTCAAGGCCACGTGAAACACATGTGCTGTAGCAATCGAAGCCACGTATTCCGTAAGCGTCCCGCCGAGCACATAGGGAGAAATCGCCGCCTGGGCGTAGGCTTGGCGAACGGGGAGATCAAGCCGGATGCCAGCGGTGGGGGAGGAGGGCGAGAAGTTCTTCCTCGCTGGCGCCGGGAAGAATCGCTGGCAGTCGGGTCAGCACGTCGCGGTAGTAGACCCAAGGATCGTGGCCGTGACGCTTGCATGACGCCAACAGGCTGAAATGGATCGCCGCCGCGCGGCCGCCCCGGTCGTTCCCCACAAAAAGC
>CAWGNG010000046.1:0-63774 GCA_963823895.1 uncultured Planctomycetaceae bacterium | reverse complement strand
ACCGACCCTGCGGTCGTCTTTGTCAGCCCGACGCTGCCGCCGAGGTAGGCGCTGACGGTGCCGGCTTCCAGATCGTAGGCGCTCGTGCCGGTCAAGGTGCCGCTGCCGTTAATCAAGCCGCCCGTCAGTTGCAGGACCTTCATGCTGCTCGTCCGCGACGTGCTGCCGATGTTCAACGTGCCGCCGGTGACCCAGTAGTTGCAGTTCGGCATCGTCCCAGTGTAAGTCAACAGGCCGGCGTTGACCGTCAGCCCACCGGTGTACTGGCCGACCAAGCTGCCGCTGAGCGTCAAGCTGCCGGCGCCGCTTTTCACCAGTGTTAGCGTGCCGCTGCCGCTGTTGGTGTTGCGGAGGTAGCCGCTGTAGGTGGAGGAACTGCCCGCGGGACTGTTGACCGTCAGCGTGCCGCTGCCTACCCCCGTCTCCGTCTCGGTGTTCTCGATGACGCCGGTGGCGGAACCGGCGGAAATCCCCCCGACCGTCACGTTGTTGCCATAGATCTCCAAGTGCGGAGTGCTGGAGAAGGTGACGATCGAGTTGGGTGAAAACTGCTGGTTGGCGTTTTCAACGATGACGTAGGTGCTGCCGCCGGAGATGGTGCAGTTGGCGGGAATCGCGTAGCCGGCGGTGTTCGCCAAAATCACGGTGCCGTTCGAAATTGTGGTCGCCCCCGTATAGGTGTTGCCGCTGCCGCCGGCCAAGGTCAGTTGGTTGCCGCCGTTCAAATTCAAGTTCACCGCGCCCGTGCCGCTGATGGGGCTGCTGAAGGTAAACGACCAATTCGCCGCGTCAATCTCCAGTGTGGCGTTGTTGGTGATGGGGGAGACGAAGTTGGGATCGTCCGACAACACCAGCGTGCCGCCGCTGATCGTGGTGGGGCCGGTATAGGAGCAGTTGCCGCAACGAAGGGTCTGCGTGCCGCTGCCCGTCTTCGTCAGCCCCAGCGCGCCGCAACTGCCGTAACAGGTGTCGCGGATCGTGCCGTTGTAGATGAACGAACTGCCGGCGGCGGTGTTGATCGTCAGCGTCACCGCGCCGTAGCCCGATTCACTCCAAGTGTTCTCGATCGCGGCCTGCTCGGTGTAGTCGTAAATGCCCCCTACCGTCTGGTTGTGGCCCAAGAGCTTGACTTCCTGCCAGCCCCCCGTGCCGGTGAACGTCCACCTTGAGGTGGGCGCGATCTGGTTGTCGCTCTGAATGTTGACCCACATCTGCGAGGTCCCGGTCAGCACCAAATCGCCCGGAATCGCGTAGCCGGAGAGCGACGACTTGTTCAGATAGACGTCGCCGCCGGAGAGCGTGGTCGTGCCCGTGTAGGTGTTCGGCGAAGAACCGGCGATGCAGAGCACGCCCGGACCCGATTTGCTCAAGGAAGCGCCGCCGACGCTGTCGCTGATCGCGCCGTTGAGATAGACGGTGTTGCCGCCGACCACGATCGAACGCGCCCCGCCGGCCAGGTCGATGCCGTTCTGCAACGTCAGCGAATTGCCGGCCGTCGAGACGTTCAACAACAAGGGGCCCACGATCTTCGTGCCCACGTCGGAGGAACTGGAGCCCCAAACCAATGTGGTCGGCGTCGCCTGCCCGCCGACGTTCACCGACAACGGATTGGCCGCCGTGGAAAAACCGCCGCCGTTGAGCCCCCACTGGAACGTCGCGCCGCTAGTGCCCAAACTGCGGGTGAAACTGGTGGCGTCGAGGACTTGCAGCACGCCGCCGTTGATCGTCAGGAAGTTATTCGTCGGAATTCCCGTGCCGCCGTTGATCCCCGCCTGCAACACGCCGCCGTTGATGGTCACGTTTCCCGTGTAGCTGTTGGCGCCCGATAGCTTCAGCACGCCCGCCCCGTTCTTGACGATGCCGCCCGCGCCGGAGATGCTGCCGGTGATCTCCGCATAGTCGCCAGTGGCATTCGGGTTGTCGTCGACCTGAATCGTGCCGTCCGTGCTGCCGAGGTTGATGGAGTTCTCGAAGGTGGTGGCCGCCGTGGCGCTGGTCGAGCCGAATTTCAACGTTCCCACGATCTGGCTGCCGACGGTTGTGCCCCAAGTCAGCGTGTCGGGAGTGGAGTCGCCGCCGATGTTGACGACCATCGGCCCGCCGCCGGCGGAGAAGCCGCCGCCGTTGGCGGTCCATTGGAACGTAGCCCCGGAAGTGCCCAGGCTGCGGGTGAAGTTGACCGTGCCGCTGGCGTTGCTCTGCAGCACGCCGCCGTCGAGCGACAAGAAGGAGGCGGCCGGAATGCCGCCCGCGCCGAAGTCTGCCTGCAATGCGCCGCTGCTGATCGTGGTGGCGCCGCTGTAATTGTTCGTGCCCGTGAGAATCGTGACGCCCGGACCGTTTTGCACGATCGAGCCGCCGCTATTGATCGTGCCGCTGAAGGTGCTAGTGGTGCCGGCCGCCGGAACGAACTGGAGCGTGCCCGGTTGCAGCATGTTCAAGACGCCGGTGAAGTTCGACGCTCCGCCCCCCAACGACAACGTGCCCGTGCAACTGATGTTGACCGTGCCGCCGCCGAACCAGCCGCCGCTATAGGTGGCCGAAGCGCCGCCGGCCGGCGAGATGTTCAACGGCCCCGCGCCGCTGTTGATGGTGAGGTTGCCGGCGAAATTGGGCGTGCCCGACAGGGTCACCGTGCCGGCCCCCGCCTGGATCAATCCTCCCGGCGCCGCTCCGCCGGCAGTGTTCATGACCCCGCCGCCGTCGATCGTGCTGGCAATGACCGTGTTGCCCGCTCCATTGAAAGTCAAGTCGCTGATGATCGTGTGCAGCGCGCCGTTGACGGTGAGCGTCTTTCCGCCGGCGACGGTCCAGGATTGCGGACCGCCGATGTACATCGCCGAATTGAAGGTCACGCTCTCGTTCGCCTGGATGCCGCCGGAGGTGACCGTCAGCGAACCGCTGCTGAAAGAGTAACCCGTGCCGCCGGCGTTGAAGGTCAAGCCGTGGGCGATAATGGTGCCGCTAAGGGTGATCGCCCGGTTGGCGCTGTTGCTGGTGTTGTCGAAAACGGCCTGCAATTCCTGATTGACCCAGGTGAAGGTCCCGCCGGTCGAGTTATTCGCCCAATTCCCGCTCGTGCCCGACGTCGTATCCCACACGCCGTTAGTCATCCCCTTCCAGGTATTCGTGGCCGCCGTTCCGCTGAACTGGACGCCGCCCGACTGATACATCGGTCCGGTGAAGTACGAGGCGCCGGTAATGGCGCTGATGTCGTTATGCACCTCGATGTTTCCGTAGGGAATGTAATCGTAACCGTTTACGCCTTCGCCTGTGCCCCAACTGTTCTTGATAATCCAGTATCCGCCGGTCGGGTAGCTGGCATCGTCGACGTAACCGACCAGCGAAACCTCGTGGTCGAAGCCCGAGGGATCTGGGGGGCGGTAACTCGACAAAATGGCCGCCGGGGAAGTGTATAGGTCCCAGCCTGCCCAAATCCCAACCTCCATCGGGCCGTACAGCTTTAGATCGGCCTTCATCGTGTTGATGTCGTTGGTGAAGTCGTTCTGATTGGAGGTGATCTGATAGACGCGATTTTGCCAGCCACTGGCCAAGGGCCAATAGGGGGTGATGCCGGTGTCGGGACTGGAGGATTGGTAGGGGCATTCGATATTGGAAACCACGCCGTGAGTGCGAAAATAGTCTAAGACCGAAGCGCCCCAGCCGCCATTGGTGCTGCCCATGTACTGTTCCCAGCAGACTTCCTGCTCGGAAACATCAGGAAGGAAGTTGGGGTCGTTGCGGGTCAGCATGTACTTCGCCTCGATGTTGGCACACGCGGAAAAATCCCAGCACGTCCCGCCAAACTGGGATTCTACCGCTGAGTTCCAGTTGGAGCCGTTGACGCTTTGCCAGTTAAAGCTGTCGGCTAATGCGCTCTGCGACCAGAAACACACCCCCATCGTCAGCAGCGCAACAATTGACGAAAGCCGATAGAAGACCGCGGTGCAACCTCGCATTAGTGAAACTCCCTTGCGAAAAAACGCATGGCAAGAAGAAGACGTGGCGACCATACAACTTAGACTGTCAAATCAGAGCTACCAACTAAGCTATCAAACCACACCGATAAACACTACCCCCCATCCGCTGGGCTTGGCGTTCCTTCCAGCAAGCGGAGCGACAGAAACTACTTTCGTTTTCCCCAGGCGTAAGCCAGCAGACCCCACAGGGCGGCGGCCAATAGGGCCAGGGTGGACGGCTCCGGCACTGACGTGACGCTGGCGGTGGGCAACGCCCCGGACAACTGCGGCAGACCGACGTTCGCAAGCCAGAGATCGCGATCCAACCCGTTCACCACACCATCATAGTTGGCGTCGCCCTGCTGCCAGGTGCTGCCGGTGAAAACGTTCCCCGCCCAAATCGCATAATCGCGACTGTCCACCACGCCGTCCAGGTTGAAGTCGCCCGGATACGTGGCCATCACCTTCACCTGGTCCGTCGCAGTATTGTCGACGCACCCCAACGTCAGTCCCGTCGCCGCCGCCGTCGAATCGCGGAACTGGCCGACGTCCCAATGGCCGCCGTCGTAGCTTGCCTTCAGCAAGCTCTGGATCGTCGCGATCGGGTCGTTGCCGGCGGCGTAGTCGAAGACCAATGAGCCGGATTGGATGTCGGCGCCGCCGACGTTCAACACACAATTCTGCGCTGGGACCGAGTTCCAGCGTGCCGCCGGTAACCGTGGTGCAGCCGGTGTACGAGTTCATGCCGTTAAGAACCGCCGTGGTCGGGCCCGACTTGGTCACGCCGATGCCGCTGCCGCCCAGGTTGGCGTCGATCCGGCCGCCGCGAACGTCGTAGGCGGCGTTGCTGTTCAGCGTGCCCGTGCCTGTCAGCGTGCCGCCGCTGATCTGAAACGCCCCGATCGACGCGGAAAGCCCGCCGATGTTCAGCGTGCCGCCGTTGATCGTGTAAGGACAAGGGCTGATTACCGCCGGGGAAGTCGGACCGGTCGGACCGGTCGGATAGGCGACTGGCGTACCCGGCAACGTCGTCGCGCCGCTGTAATCGAGCGTGCCCGCGTTGACCGTCAACCCGCCGGTGTAGTCGCCGCAGTACCAGCCGGTGAGCGTCAGCGTGCCGGGACCGCTCTTGACCAACGCCAGCAGGCCGGTGCTGGCGGCGTTGGCGGCAAGATCGCCGTTGCGGATGTGCCCGCTATACGTGCAGTCGGTGGTATTGTTGATCGTCAGCGTGCAGTTGTTGGTAATGCCGCTCTCCTGATCGGTGTTTTCGATGATGCCGCGGCCCAAATTGTCGCTGAGCCCGGCCAACGTTTGATTGTTTCCCAACAGCTCAAAATACGAGTAGCAGCCGCGCACCTCGACGAAATTCAGCACCGCCGAGGAGGCGATTTGATTGCTGCCGTTCAGGATCAAGAAGGTGTTCCACGCCGGGTTGGTGTTCCCGCCGGAACTGATGGTCACGTTGCCGGGAATCGCGATCGCGCCGCCGCTTTTTTGCAAGTAGACCACGCCGCGGTCGATCGTGGTGTTGCCGCCGTAATTGTTGCTGGCCGAGCCGGCGATGGTGATCGACCCCGCCAGGTTCGTCAGCGCGGGCGTGGCGTTCTCCACCACCAGTCCGCCCGGTCCGCTAATCTGGCCGCTGAGGGTGAGCATGCCGTTGTTCTTGCTGTTGCCCACGTCGCTGGTGGCCGCCAGCGTGATCGGCCCGGAAAGCGTGTAGACCGCGCCGCTGCCGTCGCCGTAAAGCGCCGGCCGCACCACCCCGTCCGCCGTGCCACCGATGCCGTTTAAGGTGATCGGCGTGGAAAAGGTGCTGGTGGCCGAAGTCGCCAAATCATAACTGGCGCCGGCGGCGACGTTCACCGCGCCGCTGCCCAGGCCGTTGACGCTCGACAGGCAAGCCGCGCCGCTGGCGATGCTCACCGTGCCGGCAAAGCCGGACAGCGAGGTGTTGCCACCCGTGCCCAGGCTACAAGTGTTCGCCCCTTGATAAATCTGCACCGTGCCCGAACCGCTGATCGGGCTGGTGCAGCCCAGATAACCGTCGGAACGGTTGAAATACAAGGTGGCGCCAGGGCTGACGTTCACCGCGGCGGTGGAGAGGATCGAGCCGGTCACTTGCAGCGTGCCGCCGCTTACGGTCGTCGAGCCGGTGTAGGTATTCGTGCCGCCGAGGATCAAGCTGGCCGTGCCGGTCTTGAGCAAGTTCACCTTGCCGGTGCCGGTTCCCTGCAAGCTGTTGCGGATCACCCCCAGGAACGTGCAATCGCTGGAGTTGTTGACCGTCAACAGGCTGTCGGTGTTCAGCCCGGTGTTGTTCAACAGCCCCTCGATCACCGCATTGGCGTCGCCGCTGATGCCGGAGAGCGTCTGCGAGTGCCCGTTCAGTTCCAAGCGCGAGCCGCCCAGCGGCGCGTTGAACGTCAAGAAGCACGACGAGGCGAGCTCGCCGTTGCCGTTGAGTTGCAAGACCGAGGCGTAGCCGTAGCCGGTCTCCAGCAGCGTCACGTTGCCGGGAAGGGCCAGCGCCCCGCCGGTCTTCGCCGCCACCAGCGTCCCCTGGATCGTCGTCGAGCCGCTATAGGTGTTCGACGCCGAGCCCTGCAAGTAAAGCGTCCCCTCGCCTGCTTTCAGCAACGAACCGCCCCCGACCGAGTCGCTGATCGCCACCGGCAGCGCCGCATAGTCCGCCGTCGCGTTCGGATTGTCGGCCACGGAGATCGTCCGCGCCCCGCCGTTGAGATCGATCGGATTGAGGAAAGTCACCGTGCTGGTCCAGCGGGTCGAGCCGAACATCAACGTGCCGACGATCTGCGTGCCCGTGTTGGTCCCCCACGCCAACGTCGCGCTGCCGCCGCCGACGTTGACCGTCAGCGGACTGGTGTAGGTGGAAAAACCGCCGCCGTTGCCGGTGAAGCAGAAGGTACCGCCGCTGCTGCCCAAGCTGCGGCTGAACGTCCCGCCCGAGACCGTCTCGTACACGCCCCCTTGCAAACTGAGGAAGCTGTTGGCCGGCAAGTTCTCCTCCAAGACCCCACCGCTGATCGTGGTGTTGCCGTTGTAGTTGTTGCCGCTCGAGGTCAGGCACAACACGCCGTTGCCCGTCTTGATCAACCCCGCCGTGCCGGTATTGTTGAACACCGCCCCCTGCATCGCGGTGTAGTCGGCGGCCGAGGCCGGATTGTCGTCGACGTTGATGGTGCGATCCGCCCCGTTGAGATTCACCGGATTGCGGAAGATCGTGGCGTTCAGCGAAGTGCTCGAGCCGAACATGAGCGTGCCGATGATGTTCGTGCCGGGGGTGCTGCCCCAGGTGAGCGTGCCGGCCGTGCTGCTGCCGCCGACGTTGACCGTCAACGAGCCGGCGCCGGCCGCGAACCCGCCGCCGGCGGCGGTCCATTCGAACTTGTTCGATCCTGAAGTGGCCAAACCACGCGTGAACGTGCCGGCGCTGCTGCTGTTGGACTGGTATACGCCGCCGTTGAGGGTGAGGAAGCCGCTGGGCAAACTAACCTGCAACACGCCGCCGTCGATCGAGGTTGGCCCGCTGTAGCTGGCGCTGCCCGACACGATCAGCATTCCCTGATCCGTCTTGTGGATCGTGCCACTGCCGGTGCCGCTAATGTTGCCGCTCCAGGTTCGCGTCTGACCGGCCGGCGTGTCCAAGTATACTCCGCCCGTCGAATTGCAGACCAGATTGACGGGAACCGTGCTGCTGCCGGTAGCATAGAAATTACCCGTGCCCGCGAAGGTGACGCTCCCCGGCGCCGCCCCGTTGGCATTGAGCACGCCGCCGCCGTCGATCGCGCCGCTGGTGTAGAAGTTGCCGGCGGCGTTGATCGTCAGATTGCTGACGATCGTGTGCAGGTCGCCGATGGTCAGGCTCTTGCCGCTGTCGATCGTCCAGGTCTGCGGGGCGCCGATCCAGACCGGCACGTTGAAGGCCACGCTTTCATGGGCGGTGATCCCGCCGGCGGTGACCGTCAGCGCCCCGTTGTTGACGCCGTTGAAGACGTAGCCGGTCGCCCCGGAAGCGATCGTAATGCCGTGGGCGATGACGGTGCCGTTGATGGTCATGCTGCCGCCGACGGTGTTGAACGTCGCCGCAGTTTCTTTATTCTCCCAGGCGTAGGTCGGCAGCGCGTTGCCATACTGATCGCTCCCCGACCAATTCCCTCCGCCCAGGCTCCAGGTGCCCGTTCCGCCGCCCCAGGTCACTGTCGCCATCGCGCCGGTGTAATAGACGGCACCGGTAATGGAACTGATGTCGTTGTGGACTTCAATGTTGCCGTAGGGGATGATGTAATAACCGTTGTTGCCATAGTCGCCGATGGTATTGTCCGAGTATCCCCAACTGTTCTTGATGATCCAATATCCGCCGGTCGGGCAGGTGGCGTCGTCCACATAACCGACCAGCGACACCTCGTGGTCAAGAGTTGACGAATTCGGCGCCCGGTAATTCGCTTTCATGTCCGCCACTGAGGTGTACAGATCGTTGCCAGCCCAAATGCCGACTTCCAGCGGACCCGTGGTCTTTATGTAGTTCTTCATCGTGGCAATGGTGGCGGTGCCAACACCGCCGACGAAATCATTCAGATTGGAGGTGCTCATCCAGGCGCGGTTCTGCCAGCCGCTACTCAAGGGCCAATAAGGGGCGATGCCTGTGTCCGGGCTCGATGGCTGGTAAGGGCATTCGGCTGCGGAAACGACGCCGTGCGTGGTGAAATAGGTCAAGACCGATGGGCCCCAGCCGCCATTGGCGCTGCTGCCCATGTATTGTTCCCAACAGACTTCCTCCTCGGAAACGTCGTCATCGAACGAGGCATCGTTGCGGGTGAGCTTGTACTTTGCCTCGAGCGTGGCGCAAGCGGAGAAATCCCAGCAGCTCCCGCCAAACTGGCTCTCGACGGGCGTGTTCCAGTTCAGCCCATTGACGCTCTGCCAGGAAAAACTGTCGGCCAACGCGCTGTGCGACGACAGACATACGCCCACCGCCAAAAGTACAACAATTGACGAGACCCGATAGAGGAACGCGATGTAACTTCGCATTGGTGACACTCCATTCCGAACATAATAGGTGGGAAAGAGGAACACAACGACTTTTCCGACTGATTATCACGCCGCGCTAACGATGTCTAATAGAACGATGCCCTCACTTCGGCGAACTCCCGTCGTTCGGGGCATTTCATAGAACACTCCCGAAAGGCGAGAACATCCCTCCATAAAGCTGTTAAACGCAGTTATACAGTCCAAGTTACGAAAACATCAAGGATCACGCACGAAATCTCGTATTTGCCCATCGCTTTTCATTACCGTCACTCTTCCGCGAGAGAGACTACCTTCGTTTTCCCCGGGCGTAGGCGAGCAGACCCCACAGGGCGGCGGCCGATAGGGCCAGGGTGGACGGCTCCGGCACTGACGTGACGCCGGCGGCGGGCAACACTCCCGCTAGCGACGGCAGACCGAGATGCGAAAACCACAAATAGACGTAATTCGACGCTCTCAAAGCGGCCACGGAACCGAACAAGTCGCTCGGATTGATGTCGAGAAAGCTGGGGTCGTTGCGGGTCATCATGTACTTCGCTTCGAAGGCGCCGGTCGGCCCAAAGTCCCAGCAGGTTCCACCAAATTGGGACTTTATCGGCGTGTTCCAGTTGTACCCGTTGACGTTCCGCCAGTCGAAGCTCTCAGCGGAAAGCGAGCGAGGGGCAAGAATCGCGCTCGCCGCCGCCAGCACGAGTATCAAGAATGCTCGATAAGAAGTCGTACCGCCGAGCATCATCAATCGCCTTTGAAGAGGACCTGGCACAGAGCAACGGCGCGCAACGATGCCCCCCGCGAAATCCGCAAGGCAAACGGAAGAAGACGGTCCCAGCGACGCAACGACTCCTTGGCTGCGTATTCCAAGACCATAGCGTGGAGCGACTTGGCACATTGTTCCGGAGGCCTCTTGGGCGCGGCGTGGCCGGCAAATAACCAACGGGACGCTGCATGAAGAATTCATGCGCGGCTACCGCTCTTACTCAGTCGGAAGACGCTACCGCAACATTACAGAATCAGTGCCCTCGCTTTCCAATTTATACGCAACTGCGATTTATGTCAATATCGTTTGGCAAACCGACAAACAGTTGGAGGCAGCAGAGCATCCGCCTATAGTCGCGGGCGTTGTATCTTCCCCGTCGGAAGGCTTACTTTCGACAAGCTGGATAGCCAAAAATCACTTGGCCGCCGAGGCCGGCAACGTCTTGGCCTCGTCGGCGCTCATCGGCTTGACGTGAAGATCGGCGTAGATGACGCGGAATCGCTCGGAGCCGGTAGGCTTGTACCAGAAGATGGGCCGATTGGGCGTGCCCAATTTTACGCCGCCACCGGCGTAATGCGCCTGGTTCTCCGGCTGCAACGACATGTAGAAGAGAATTCCCTGCATGTACTTCTGTTCGAGCGGCAGGGTCGAGAGGATGACCTCGGCAGCTTGCTCGTCGCCGCTGGCCGCGATCGCGTCAATGTCGGGCCACGCGATCGCTTCCAGCGCGTCCATGACTTCTCGATTCATCCCGAGTTCCTTGGGGAACATGCCGTTTCTCTGCTCGGCGACGGCGCGCAAGGTCTGGATCAGCCCCTGCTCCAAAGGCAACCCCACATCCATCTTCTGGGCCAGGTAGCCGGGCGGCGGTTCGAGGCGAAACAGCGACGGATCCAAGCGAACGTCGTAGTGGAAGTCGTTCAAGACGGCGTGGGCTTTCATTGCCGGCATAGTCAGTTCGATGCGGACCGGCTTGGCCGTGCGCGGATCGGCCCAGAGGGTCATGTCGCCCATCGAGCACTGCGCGAAAAAGCCGACGACCGTTTGTCCATCGATTTCCCTCTTGCCGACGATTGGCGTCACCTTGCCGGCGCCGCTGCGGCCTTCACGCACAAGGCAGCGCATCATCTCGAACATACACGCCATCGGATTATTGATTTGCTCTTTGATCTTCCCGCTGTCAATAACGATAGCAATTCTCTGCGTGGGCAGCAGCACGATGCCCTTGGCCGTTTCATAATCCGCGATGATGACCATGTCGCCATGACGGTCCGCTTTCCGCGCCCCTTCAATCCGCTGCCGCGAAGGAGCCAGAAAAGAGCCTTTTGCTCTGGTGGTGACTATTTGGTCTTGGCCGGTCATCTCGATCGTCACGTCGAACGTGGCGCTCTGAAGGTGCTCCAGCACGTAGGCTACCTTCGCGAATGCGATGTTCGACGAACCGACAACCGAGCAGACAAGAACGCCGGCGGCCACCAGCAGGGACGCGGCAACAGCGATCCTCGCGATTCGCCGAATTCTCGGGCCTATTCTGCCCGGGCTTTTCTGGACGGAGAGCGGAACGACATGCACTTCCAAGCCGGCATCCAACGCGCGGCGAACCGCTTCTGCCGGCGGCCCCGGCGGAACCGGCACATGGCGCAGCGCCTCCGTGGCACGGTCGAGCAAATCGGTGGCTCCGTCTTGCCGGTCTTCCACGTCGCTGGTCCTTAGGAATCCTGTACTCTTCACGCTCGGCGTGAAGCGATTCTCGTCTGCCCCCTCTCGCGGAGCGAGAGGAGCACATCTAATCTCCGTCGCTTGTCTCGGTATCGACCGAAAGCAAAAGATCTCTTAACCGATGCCGAGCGCGGTGCAGTATTACGCCGACGGCATTGGCGGTCATTCCCAGGCGTTCGCCAATTTCCTGGTAGCTTAGGTTCTCCAGACAACTGAGGCAAAACACCGCTGCCTGGTCCTGCGATAAGTGGGGCAACGCCGCCCGCAACCGTTCGGCCAATTCGCTGGCTTCGGCTTCTTCCGCGGGGTTTGCTTCACGGCTGACAGCGCCGTCGGAATTGGACCCCCCGTCCATCCGGCCGCGCTGCCGACAGCGGACCCGCAGCAAGTCGATCGCCCGAACCGTCGCCAAATGCCGCAGTAACGCCGACCAATCGATCACCGGCTCCCTGCGCGAGATCTTGACGGCTTCCAGGAACGTCTCCTGAAAACAATCCGCCGCGTCCTCGCCATTGCCGACTAGTCGAAAGGCCGTCGCCCACACCAGGCCGCCATGTTGCTCGACAATCCTCTTCCAGTCCGTCACTGACAGTCGCCTGTGCGAAATCGCACGTCGCAGAGATAGTCGATACTGCTTACCGCTGTATTACAGGCGATTTTCACGCAGTCTGCAAGCCCCCCCGCCCCCCCTACGGCTGGGTCGTTGCCACGTGCGGAACTCCTTTGCAGGAAACACATTCTTACCCCTGGGGTTATGCAATGCCGGCGTTGCGGGGACCGAACGCTTGGGCAGATTTTTGTGATTATAGCGGTCTGACTCGGGCGAAGCGATCGTTGGCGGCCAAAATGGGTAAGCACTGCGTTTAGCCGGCCGGCACGACACCGGTTGTCGGATCAAGTTTCACGAGTCGCCGCGCCGATTTTTCCGATCTGGGCCTCGAAGACCTTTTGCCGCCGCACCTTGCGGACGACGACACGCACGCCGCGGCGATCGAAAATGTCGCCGCTATGGAAATGTCCTGGTGAATGGCCGATGATCCAGTCACTGACGGTTCGCAAGCCCCCTTCGGCGATCATCTCGGGCGGGTCGGCGGCCAAGTCGATGCCCGTAAGCTCCTTCAACCGCCCCAGGCCGAGCCCTCCGCCGACCACCCACGCCCAACCCGACGGCACCGCATGCACGGGCAGCCGGTCGTATTCGTCCTGAATCTCGCCGACAAGTTCTTCAAGGACGTCTTCCAGCGTGATTAGGCCGACGATCTTGCCGGCGGCGTCGCGGACCAGGGCGATGTGCGTGTGCTCGTGGATGAGCCGTTCGAGGCAGGCGGCCAGCAACACGTTGTCGCGAAGACTCGGCAGCGGCCGGAGAATCGAGCGCAGCGACGGCTCGTGGGGCTGGCTCAATTTCATCAGCGCCACGAGGTCCTTGAAATTGACGTAGCCCAGGATCGATTCGGGGTCGCGGGGTGCTCGACGACGGGAAACCGCGTGTGCATTTCCAGGTGTGCCGTCACCAGGCAGGCGTTCAGCGAGGCACTTACGTCCAACATGCTGATGTGCTCGGCGGGCAGCATGATTTCGCGCACGCGGCGGCTCGAGAATCGCGCCGCGCCGAGAATAATCCCCTCCTCGCGCTCGCCGATCAGCCGCGAGGCCCTGGCCGAGGCGGCCTGGGCACGGAGTTCCAGCAGTTCGATCGCCTCCGACTTGATTCCCGGGTCCATCCGCGGCCGCCAGCGACGCTCGCTCCAGGCCATCATCGCCATCACACACGTCTCGAACAGCCACACGGCCGGCCAGACGCTGAAGCAGAACCAGCGCATCACACCTGACAACCGCAGACAAACCCACTCCTTGTTGCGGAGCGAAAAGACCTTCGGCATCAATTCGCCCAACAGGATGGAGAGGAACGTCAATGGAATCACCACGGCAATGATCGCCAGGATTTCGGCGGCAAGGGGCGATAGTCCGAGTGTTGCCTGGAAGAAGGGCTTGATGGTATCGGCGGCGCCGACACCGCCGATGGCCGCGGCGCTGGCGCCCAACAGCGTCATCGCCACCTGCGTGGCGGCCAGGCTGGCCTCCATGTTCTGCTTCATGAACAGGGCAGCCCTGGCCCCGCGGCGGTTTTCGCGGGCGAGAACTTGCAGCCGGGCGACCGTCACCGCCGCCAGCGCGATTTCGTAGCCGGCGAACACCCCGTTCAGCAGCACCATCGCCGCCATGATGGCCAGTTCGATCAGTTCCACGCCCGAAACCTCCCTGCAACGGTTCTATCAGGGAAAGGCGGCGGTGTCGAGTATCCCGACGCCACCGCTGCTGTGTCGGCGGGGAACGTGGTACTGGATTGGAAGTCTCGGCCGTTTCGCGGCGGATGGATCCTCGGCGCTGCGATCGCGGCCTACTGCGCCGTCTGATCCCACATCTGATCGAGAAGTTGGCTCGCCCAGTAATCGTACTGCGGATCGCCCCTGCGAAAAGTGAAAACGGCATCGGGCAATGGGCGGCCTTGCCGGCTGCTGGAATGGACGCAAACCAGGACGGTCTCCTCGTCCCGGCGTTCCACGTCCCAGGAGCTAAGTTCTGTCGCGAGCATGACGCAAATCGGTGGGAGGCAATTTGGTGGGACTTCGTTCGCTGTTGCGGCGGCAGTCGAACGTTGTTTGGGTGGCGGTCGTCGAACGTTGTTGGGGTGGCAGTTGAACTGCCACCCCGTCGTTGGGATGGTAGTTGAACTGCCACCCTGGTCGCTACGGCCGAAAGTGACGGCATTTTGCCCGGAAACCTTACCCAACTCTAGGCCAATTTACCGCGATTCCATCGCCAGCAGCCGGCGTTTCATCGAGGTGCCGCCGGGGGCGGAGAAGGAGCCGAGACGTCCGCCGGAATGCACCACCCGATGGCATGGGACCAGGAGGGGGGTTTTGTTGGCCGCCATGCAATTTCCGACCGCTCGCGCCGCCCGCGGCGAACCGGCCTTCGCCGCCAGTTCGCCGTAGCTGATCGTGCGCCCGTAGGGAATCCGCCGGCACTGCTGCAATACGTGGCGTTGAAAATCGCCGACCCGTCCAAAATCGACGGGAACGTCGCCGAGCGCATCGGGGATGCCCGCGGCATACGCCTGAAGACGCCGAATCAGCCGCGCGTGGCGTTTACTCGGCTTGGCCGAGGCCGGCGCGTCCCGCCCCAACGCCTTCTTCGCCGCGGCGGCCGAGGGATGGCCGAACGTAAGCTGTTTGACGACGTCCCCGGCGACGACCGCCGCCATCCATCCCAAATCGCTGGGAAAAACCAAAACGGCGTCGATAGACTCGGTCGAATGCTTCCCGTTTGTCATAATCGTGCCGTGGTTGCGGGTGGTTGGCGACGCCTTTGACAGGCCGTAGCGACGCACCCTATACTTTGAGGTGAAAGGTCATCCAATATGAACCATTACGCGTCCCTCTGCGACGACTTCTACGTCAACATGAATCTCGGCACGGAGATGGAACTGCCGGCCAATCGAGAGACGGTGCTGCATTTCTTCGAGCGGATCCAAAAGACCTATCCGACGATGCGGAACTTCTATTGCCGCGAACGCGGTGACTTTATCCTCGAAGAAGACAAAGATCAAGGGGCGTATCGCTGGTGTACGATCGAGCCGCGCCGCGTCTGCTCGGGTCAGGTTAACCCCGACAGCATCGACGCCGCGATGGAACAGCACAAGTTGCTGCTCGAATTGGCCCCCTACATGCTCTCGGTCAGCCCGTTGGACTGCGAGGCCCTCGACTTGTTGTTCGGCTTTGATTTTACTTACCGGGGCAACCATAATCAACTCATGGCCGAGGTGCTGGGCGTGGGGCCGTCGATGGAGCCGGCTTTGGAAGTGCCCGGGGCAACGGTGATCAACTACGAGCCGTCGGTCACCATCGCCGTCGATCCCGACTGCCGCCTGCAACTTCGCATCAGCGTGGAGACCCGCACCAACGCCTACCAGGTTCGCATGGGGGAGTATCCCGAGGAACAACTGAGCGTCTACGTCACCGCCCGGCAGTACGGCAGCCTCGACCCCGACAAGACCTTCGTCGAGATGCTCGATCGGCTGCGGCAGTTGTGCCATGAAACGATCGACCACCACGTTGCCGAGCACATTTTGCAGCCTTTGGGCAGGGCGATTTCGATCCGGTAGTCGTTATGTCGTGAGTGCGCAAGAACGAGCCATTTATTGTCGGGTAGGAGCAACAGCGAATGAGACTACACGGGAGAAGCATCTTTCGCTGGGGGGGGATGCTGGCAATCTGCTTGGCCGCCATTGCTGTGGCTGTCGTGGTTTGGCCAGGGGTGAAGAGCCGGCTCTGGCCGCCATCGGTTGAACCATCGACGGCGGAGACCGCGGCCAATTCGCCCGAGTTGAGCCTCGGGCAACCTGGCAGTATTCGTTTGCCGCCCGGCGTGGCGGACAGGCTTGGCGTACACACGACAGATGCGGAGAAGGCCAATAAGCCAATCACCGTGGAGTTGCCTGGAACTCTGAGTTTCGACGCCGATCGCCTTTCACACGTTCATTCGCGTTTTGCGGGCGAGGTGGTGGAGATCGGCGCGGTCCAAGGCGGCTCGCGGCCTCTGGATTTCGGCGCCTCCGTCCACAAAGGCCAATTGTTGGCAGTCGTTTGGAGCCATGAACTGGGCGAGAAGAAAAGCGAACTGGTCGACGCCCTCTCTCAATTGGGCCTGGATCAAGAGAACCTAAATCGCTTGACCCGAGCATCCGTCGAAGGCGCAGTATCCGAGCGCACCATCAGGGAGTCGCAACGAAAGGTGGAATCGGATCAAATTGCCGTTGGGCGGGTAGTACGCACCCTTCAGTCGTGGCGGGTTCCGCCGGAGGAGATCGACGCTCTCCGCGCCGAAGCCAAATCGCTCCAGCACGACGCAAAGCCCATCGCCGAAGAGCACGTACACCGATGGGCGAGATCTGAGGTCCGGGCACCGTTGGATGGCGTAATCTTGGAGAAAAACATAGCTCTCGGCGACCTAGTAGACACGAACCTCGACCTGTTCAAGGTCGCTGACTTGTCGCGTCTGCGGGTGATGGCACACGTCTATGAAGAACAACTGCCGCTGCTGGATAACCTGGCCGACTCACAACACCAATGGACGATTTCCGTCCAAAGCGACGCAGGGCTGAAGCCGCTAGCCGGAAGATTCGAGCAGATCGGCAAATTGATCGACCCAAACGAACATGCCGCGTTGGTGACAGGTTGGGTGGACAACCGAGCGGGCCGTCTGCCGCGGGACAGTTTGTTACTGCAAAGATCGAATTGCCCGCTCCCGAAGGTGAGGTGGCCATTCCTTCCAGTGCCTTGGTGGAAGAAGGCCAACGCCAGTTTGTCTTTGTTCAGCCCGATCCCGCAAGGAGCGAGTACGTGCGGCGACCAATCGCTGTCTCACGACGGGATGGCAAGACTATTTTCGCGTGGTCTGCGCCTACCGCTGCCCAACGACGGGCCGACGCACAACCTCTACGCGCTGGCGAGCACGTCGTCAGCGCGGGAGTCGTGCAACTGGCCGAAGCAATCAGGGGTCTTGAAGCTGCTGCGTCAAAGGCGGAGACACCATGATCAAGCGCCTGATCGACTGGGCAGTTCACAGCCGCTTGGTGGTCCTGCTGTTGGCGGCGGGCCTGCTGTCGTTCGGCATTTACTCGTTTCATCAGGTGAATGTCGAAGCCTACCCCGATCCCGCGCCGCCGATCATCGAGATCATCGCCCAGTACCCCGGCGCTTCGGCCGAGGAAGTGGAACGGCAGGTAACAATACCGTTGGAGATCACTCTGGCCGGCATGCCGGGGCTGCAATACACGCGCAGCGAGTCGCTGTTCCAGTTGTCGCACATCCGCAATCAGTTCAACTACGGCGTCGATCCGCTGGCGGCCCGGCAGGAGGTCATCAACCGGCTGCAATTCACGCAATTGCCCGCCGGGGTAACTCCGCAAATCTCGCCCGAATCGCCCACTGGCGAGATTCTCCGCTACGTGTTGCGAAATCCCAAGGACGCCTCGGGCAAGCCGATCTACAGCCTCAACGACCTGAAATCGCTGGAAGATTATACGCTGGAGCGACTGTACCGCCGGCTGCCGCGAATCATCGACTTGGTGAGCTACGGCGGCACCATCAAGCGATACGAGATTCAGCCCGATCCGGCGCGGCTTCGGCGTTACGGGATTACGCTTCAGCAACTCAAGGACGCCGTGTCCAACGGCAACGCCAACATCGGAGGACAGTACATTGCGCCCGGCGAGGCGGTGCAAGTTGTGCGGGGGCTGGGGCTAATTGGCCAAGGGCAAGACCCGATGGACAAGGCGTT
This sequence comes from uncultured Planctomycetaceae bacterium, assembly GCA_963823895.1. Taxonomy (GTDB): domain Bacteria; phylum Planctomycetota; class Planctomycetia; order Pirellulales; family Thermoguttaceae. Next base: position 45,942 of record CAWGNG010000046.1, on the reverse strand, counting down.
CGGCCTGCAAGACCCGGTGGAGCGCGGGACGAGTTGCGCCGAGGAGGAACAGCGGATTCGAGAAATTCGCCAAATCGTGCTGACATCGGTGGATAACGTGCCGGTGCGGGTCGACGACGTGGTGGAAGGCGGACCGCTTAAACCCGGCCAGCCGGTCGGCGACGAGGGCGTGGTGGTGGGAAATCAGACTCGGCTTGGCCGCGTGATGGTAAGCCAACCAAAGAAAGATGCGCATGGAAACGATGTTGGCGATGCGCGCGGCCGGCGGCAATGGGACGACGACGACGATGCCATCCAGGCGATTGTGCTGTTGCGCAAAGGCGACGAATCGCTGCCGGCCCTGCAAGACGTTGCCGCATTGACCAAGGAACTCAACGAGAGCGCAGGCCGCATGTTGCCCGGCGTGAAGATCGAGGTGCTCTACGACCGCCGATCGCTGATCCACGTCACAACGGACACCGTGCAAGAGAACCTGTTGGTCGGCATGATCTTGGTGACGGCCGTGCTGTTGATGTTCCTCAGCAACGTGCGGACTGCGCTGATCGTGGCCGTCAACGTGCCCTTGGCGTTGCTTTTTGCTTTCTCCATGTTGTTTTTACGGGGAAAATCGGCCAACCTGCTTTCGATCGGCGCCGTGGACTTCGGCATCATCGTCGATTCGTCGGTGATCATGGTCGAGAACGTTTACCGACACCTGCAATCCGGCTTGCACGCCGACCAGCCGATTCAACAGCGTGTCATCCTCGCCTCGGGCGAAGTCCAGCGCAGCCTGCTCTATTCCACGGCCATCATGGTATGCGCGTTTCTGCCGTTGTTCACGATGGCAGGGCCGGAAGGGCAAATCTTCGGCCCGATGGCCGATACCTACGCCTTTGCCCTGGCGGGCGCGATGCTCTTGGCGTTGACCCTCTCGCCGGTGCTTTGCACTTTCCTCCTGAAAAACCTGAAGCCCAAAGGCGAGAACTTCCTCGTCCGTCGGCTGCAAGGCTCCTATCAGCGGCAACTGCGGCGTTGCATGAAGCATCGCTGGCTGACGCTGCTGACGCTGGCGGGAGTGCTGGCGGCCACGGCCACCGCCTTGCCCTTTCTCGGCCGCGAATTCATGCCCGAACTGGAGGAAGGCAACCTCTGGATTCGTGGAACATGCCCGTTGAACTCCTCGCTGGATGAAACGGTTCGTCGCGCCACGCTCAGCCGGGAAATTATGAAGCAGTACCCCGAGGTGGAGACGATCATTGTGCAGGTCGGCCGCCCCGATGACGGCACCGACGCGACGGGCTTCTACAACTCGGAGTATTTCGTGACGCTTAAGCCACAATCGCAGTGGCCAACGCCGCCCGAAAGGTCGCGCCGCCGCAGCAAACCGGAACTGATCGAGGCGATGGGCCGCGAGCTGGAGCGGACACTGATCGGCGTCGATTGGAGTTTTTCCCAGAATATCCGCGACAACGTGATGGAATCGCTTTCGGGCGTGAAGGGTGAAAACTCGGTGAAGATCATCGGCCCTGACTTGGCCGAACTTGAGCGGCTCGGCGACAAAGTGCTCCATGCGATATCGGGCGTCGACGGCATGGTTGACGCGGGCGTGTACCACATCATGGGCCAATCGAACCTAACCTTCCCGGTCGATCGCCAACGGTGCGCGCGCTGGGGCGTCAACGTGGCCGACGTGCAGGACGTGGTTGCCACGGCGGTCGGCGGCAAGGCGTTTAGCCAAATGATCGAGGGGGAGCGGAGTTTCGACATTGCCCTGCGCTGGCCGGAACGCTTGCGGCAGGATGAGTCGGCCATCTTGAACATCCCGGTTGACATCAGCCGCAACGTCGTGTTGTCGAGCGCCGCTGCGAACACCTCGCCGACGCTGGTGACGGGCCCGTCCGCCGGGCCTTCGACCGTCGGCAGCAGCAATACATTGCCGGCAGAAACGGGATCGGCGAACAATCCCCTATTGAACGATCTTTCGCGGACCCCGCGCCGCAGTCTCCGCGACCTGGTGACGCCGCTTGACCGCGACGGACGCCCCGATTCCAAGGGGTCATTCGTCCAGCCCGGCGCCTCCGAGATTTTCCGGGAACAAGGGCAACGCCTGATCGCCATCAAGTTCGGGGTACGCGGGCGCGACCTGGCCAGCGTGGTGGAGGATGCCCAAAAGAAGACGGCTTCGTTGGTCCGACCACCCTATCGTATGGTATGGAGCGGCGAATTCCTGGAGATGCAACAAGCTGAAGGCCGCCTGTTGCTGGTCGTGCCGCTAGCCGTGGCTATGGTCGTTGTGCTGCTCTATCTCGCCTTCCATTCGTTAGTTGACGTAGGACTCGTGCTTTCCAGTGTGTCGTTGCTGTTCTGCGGCGGAATTTGGGCGTTGTTTTTGACGGGGACCCATTTTAGCATTTCGGCGGCCGTGGGATTCATCTCGATCTTCGGCGTGACGGTGATGAACAGTTTGTTGCTGGTGTCCTCCATTCACCGGCTTCGACTCAACGGTCTGCCGATGGAAGAAGCAATCCTTCAGGGGGCAGCCAGTCGGCTGCGGCCAATGATGATGATCGCGCTGGCGGCGACTCTGGGACTGTTGCCGGCTGCGCTCTCCACGCGAATCGGGGCGCAGTGCCAACAGCCCTTGGCGATCGTCGTCATCGGCGGCATGTTGATCGACCTTCTTCTAAACCGATACGCCACGCCGGTCCTCTACAGTGTATTCCGACGCCAGATGCCAGACCCCCAGTCGGCAAGACTGGCTGAATAGCACGGGTGGTCTTTTCCCGCTGCAACGTTCCGCCCAGCACTGTACGGTGACTAGAGCGACTTTGCGGGCAGCCCACCCCGCAGCCGAACGTTGTCATGGTCCGGCAATATGTAATGAGTCGGTATCTTGGAGAATCCACGTCGTAGTCTGTCAGACACTGAAGCAACACAAGAGCGGCACAATCGGCGTTTCCGATACAAGAGTAAGGATCATCCCAGACATTACGAGCAGAACGTCGATCGTTTGCCGCCGCCCTGCCCGGTAATCGGCCTTTCCGGCTTGCCCGACAATTGCCACCTATGCGCCGCGCCGCAGAACCGCACAGCAGAAGTGTGGAAGAAACGCCCGCCCATCGTCAATGGAGGGTGGTTCGCCATGCGGGGATATTGTTCAGTGCGTTGTTGTCGGGGAGTTTGATGGTCGGCTGCGCAACGACGAAACCGCAAGTTGACCCGTTCCAACAACAGAGCATCGATACCCATGACGCCGGGGCGCCATCAGCGAGAGTGACAGCCGCTCCTGCTGACACTGGTGTAAGTAGGGCGGCATTCGCTCAACCCGCTTCGTCCCCTCCAGCATTGGAACCGATTCCGCATCCGTCTGCTGAACCTGCAATCGGGCCGCATCAGCCGTTGCAGATTCCCCGCGACCTTCCCGGCAGCGAAGCTCCGCCGATCCGCCTGCCGGCCGTCGATCCTAGACAGCCGCAACCGGAGCGAATTGCTGAGATCGAGCGGCTCTTTCGGGCGTGCCTGAGTTGCCCGCGGCGATGCGACCCGCCGAAGGCGCTCCGCCCTTGTCGTTGGCCGAGTTGCAGGACATCGCGCTGCGGCAGAACCCCGTCGTCCGTCAGGCGATGGCGGACGTGCAAGCGGCCCGAGGGGCGGCGATCCAAGCCGGCGCATTGCCCAACCCGAGCATTGCCTTTCAAGAGGACAATGTCAACACGGGCGGGACCGCCGGCTATCAGGGCGTCGGCATCTCACAGACCATTCCCACCGGAGGCAAGTTGGCGCTGGCGCGGAAGGCCGCGAACGTCGACGTGCAGAACGCCGAACTGACCTTGTGCCGCACCCGCAACGAGGTGATTACTCAGGTCCGCTCCAACTACTACGCCGTGCTCGTGGCCGAGGAGCGAATCAAAGTCAATCGCGCCTTGTCGGAATTTGCCGAAAAAGTGTATCGAGCACAGATCGGACGCACGAAAACCGGCCAGGCAGCCCCCTACGAACCTTTGCAGTTGCGGGTCTTGGTGCTTCAGGCGCGCGCGCAACTGATCCAGTCGCAGAACGAGTACAGCGCTGCCTGGCGTCGGTTGGCGGCCACTCTCAGTGCGCCCGAGATGCCCCCGGTTGAAGTTGTCGGCGACGTGAATACCTCCGTGCCCAGCCTCGACCATCAGGCCGCTTGGCGGTGGATTTGCGACCACCACACCGACCTGATCATTGCACAAAATGGCGTCGCCAAGTCACGGCGTCTCCTGCAACTGGCCAAAATGACGCCCTGGGTCCCTGACATCAACGTGGATGCTTCCATCCAGCACGACAACACCGTGGCCCCCTTCGGCACGGCCTACAACTTGCACGCCGGCATTCCAATCCCGCTGTTCGACCGCAATCGCGGTAACATCATGTCGGCCGACGCGGCTCTGATGCGTGCTTCTCAAGAGTACAACCGAACCCGCAATGAGCTTGCGGCCTCGTTGGCCGATGCCTTTGCCCGCTACCAATCCCAACGCGTCCTTCTCGACTATTACCGCACGCAAATTCTCCAGGATCAGGTGCAGAGTTATCGTGCCATCTACCAGCGATACCAGCAGGACGCTGACAGCGTAGAGTTCAACGACGTCGTCACATCCCAGCAGACCTTAGCGTCGGCAGTCTCGACGTACATTCAAGCCCTGGGAGATCAATGGGAATCGATGGTTGAAATGGCCGGTTTGCTGCAACTGGACGATCTTTCGCAACTCGATCAATTTGCGGCCGCCAGCGATGCCATTGTGTTGGTGTCGCCGGCATACCTGTTGTTGGACGGCCAGCCTTGAAGTCCTTAGCCTATCATAAAGGCCAAGCAGCTCGAACACAGAGGCCAATAGCGCCCGGCCGGGGGGCTCTCGATCAGAACTCGGCATGTACCCGCACCGTGCCGATGACCACGGGCCCACGGTCGCGGTTGTCGCCGGGATCGCCGACCAATTGCAGGTCGGGAGAGACCCAGATCGACTTTGTCTTGAGCACCTGCCAACGGTAATAGCTCTCCCAAATGATCTCCGGGGCATAATTCAAGCGGCCATCGCCGAGAATAAAGCCCAAGCCGCCCGCCGCCAAGTAGTCGGCGTGAGCGCTGGAAAGACCGTTAATCGCCATTCCCGTGCCGATTTGATCTTGCGGCCGACACCAGCGAGCACCTTTGAGCAGCAGGCCGAGCGAAACGGTGCGGTCGATTTCGGTAAAGGCCCAGGTTTCGGTCTGCCCGTCGTTCCAGCCCCACCGCAGAAACCAGTCCAGGTTGTCGCTGATTTCCTGCTCGAAGTTGACGCAGAAGCCGTACTTGACGTTGTTGTAGGAAGCGGTGTCTGCGATGACCGGATCGACCGGCTTCAGCGCCAGCGCCTCGCGGTAATTGCCCATGTTCGCCCGGTTCCAATAGAACATTGCACGAGTCTTGCCGGGCCGATTGCAGAATTTGTACCGATATTCCAGTTCTACCGCCTGTCCGTGCGCGAGATTAAAATGCGAATCAATATCCGGCCCGTTGGCCTCCGACGGCTCGCCAAAGATGCCATAGCGAAGCGCCCAGGCTTTTTGGTTCAACTCGGCGACCATGCCGTAGTCATAGCCCCGAACATCGGCCGGGTAGTCCCACGCACCGTTGTATATCAACGACCAGTTCATAAATCCGACCCGCGGATCGTGACTGTAGGCATTCTGGTCGAACCAATCGGTGGCAGCCATCTTGCCCACGGCGAAGGTAAACCGCGATATATCCTTGTAACCGGCCAGTTGGTTCGGACCGGAATCGATCTTCTCTTGTTCGCCGCCAAAGCCAACAGTTTGCGCCAGGTACAGGCGGGCGAGGTAGGGAGTTGCTTCCGGCTTGCCGACGCGCGTGATGTCGCCGTTAGGAAAGCCGGCAATGCCGTAGACGTCGCTCAGGCCGAGACCGCCCGCGACCTCGGGATTGAAGTATAACTCGGCCCCTTGCCAGCAGCGGGCGCCAAGATAAAGGGTTCCCGTGTCCGAGGTCGCCCATTCATGGATTGGCAGAAAACTGTGTGGGCCGGTATACGGCGAGTGGAATGGGCCATTCCACTGCGTAATGACCGTGGCCTGACCGTAGGCGTTGAGTCGCTCGACTTTGAATTCCTTTTCTTCGTCCTTATCCTTCTTTTCCTCCTCTTTCTCTTTCTCCTTCTTCTCCTCTTTCTCCTTGCCCAACTCCGCCGTCTTTTCGCCATTGGGCTTCTTGTCCGAGGTGTCCTTCTTCTCCCCCGCCTGCTCTCGCGGTGTACTCTCGGCCGCTCCAGCATCACCGACCGGCTCGCGTGCTGCCCATAAGTCCGTTGCTGGAGGCTCTACGGGCGGCAATCGCACAACGTCTGGCGACTGTCCATCTTGTGCAAAACACGCCCCCGAGCAATCGCCAGAACCAAGCAATGGAATCCCTAAGTGCGCAGTGAAAAACACCACCCACATCGCCGGGAGGAGGATGCAGAGGCCCGTTCTCTCGCTGCCAGAAACGCGGGCTGGCACGATGCGTTGCCTTTTCCGATGAGGAGGACCGTAGCGATTGTAGCGGTGGTTCCTGGACTTATCGTCTTTTCCTGGCGATGGACATTGCCGAAATGGCGTCCCTTACAGAATCCGTCCTGCATCTCCCATGCCAGCCCACCCGTTTCGGCCGTTCATGCCAGCCGCGCAGTTTGCGCCAATACCGCTATATCCCCATTCTGCCTTCCTGCCAAGATCGGCGGCTATCGACATCCAGGGAAGTCAAGCAATCGGTCTGTCGCAATTCTGGAAGAACGCCTGCAAGTACATTCCCACTTTTCACTCGCAAGCGGATACCTTGTCCTCCCTCATTTGGCCCTGAGCAGAAGGACGGGGACGTTGACGCTGTGTTGGACCGGGCTGGCGGTCCTTCCCAGAAACAGATCGGCCACCGCGCGGTGCCCGTGCGTACCCATCGCCACCAAGTCACAGCCTTTTTCCTGGATGCGTTTTACGATTTCCCGCACAGGCTCCCCGTAAGCGAGTTCCGCTTCGGCCGGGATGCCGGCGGCTTCAAACTCGGCTTTGACTTTGTCGAGATACGCCTGCCCTGCTTCAACCTCTTCGCCGCCCGCCTCCGGACCGTGCCATTGGGCGGCAACGCTGGTGGCCACGTGGAACAGCACCACGCGGCTGTGCAGAATAGTCGCGAGCTGTTTGATATGCTCGATAATGGCTCGGTCGGTCGGTGTGCCGTCCAGCGGCATGAGAATCGTCTTGTACATGGGTATTCCTCTTCCATCGTGCGAAAATCTAGCCGACGGTGACAACAACGTTGGGGTGGCAGTTTAACTGCCACCCCAACGGCGTTCAACTGCCGCCCCAACGGCGGAAATCTATCTCCCGATAATAACCTTCCACGCCTCGGTGATCGAATCTGGCAGACCGTACAGGTCCATTGCGGTAATCAACAGTGCGCTGCCCCAGCCGGCGATCAACAAAAACCAACCGTTCTTCCACGGTCCCATCCGTTTTCGCGACGAGGTGAAATGCAGGAGCGGGAACATGGCGAACGGAAGCTGAAGGGCTAACACCACTTGGCTCAAAACCAGAAGGTCGTTCACGCTCCCCTCGCCTCGCACGCCGATGATGATGATCGCCGGCAGGATGGCGAGCGTGCGAGTGATCAGCCGCCGAATCCACGGCGCCAGCCTCCATTGCATGAAGCCTTCCATGACCACCTGCCCGGCGAGGGTGCCCGTGATGGTGCTGCTCTGGCCGCTCGCCAGCAGCGCCACGGCGAAGAGCGTGCTCGCCACTACGGTTCCCAGCAACGGTGCCAGCGTCAGAAACGCGACGCGAATCCAGTCGCTCTCCACGCTTATGTTGGTCCCGGCGACCACCGCGAAGCCGTCGGCGATGGCTTTAGGCGTGTGCAGCGGCTCGAAGAACACCATTGCGGCCAACACCATGATCGCCGCGTTAATGAAGAAAGCGATGGTCAGGGCCACGATCGAATCGATGGTGTTGAAGCGCAGGGCGCGGCGAATGGACTTGCCGTCTCGCTCCAGCTTGCGGGTTTGCACCAGGGCCGAGTGCAGGTAGAGATTGTGGGGCATGACGGTGGCGCCCATGATCCCGATGGCCACGACAATCATCTCCGCTCCGCGGAGTCTCGGCGTAAACAGGGCCACCCCCATCTCGGCAAAGCTGGGTTGGGTTTGGGGAAGAACGAAAATTTCGATGAAAAAGCAAACGGCGATTGTTGCCACGAACATCGCGATTACCGCCTCGATCGTCCGCATCCCGAACCGTTGCAGGCCCAACAGCAGCAACACGTCTAGTGCCGTAATGAGGATGGCCCAGAACATGGGAATATGGAACAACAAATTCAGGGCGACGGCGCTGCCGAGCACCTCGGCCAGGTCGCACGCGCCGATGGCGATCTCGCCCATCAGCCAATTGGGCCAGCGGGTCCAACGCGGATACCACTCGCGGCAGCATTGGGCGAGATCCTTCCCGGTCACCACCCCCAAACGCGCCGAGATCACTTGCAAGAACACGGCCATCAGGCTGGCGAAACCAACCACCCACAGGAGCCCGTACTTGAACTGGGCGCCGCCTTGCAGGTCGGTGCCCCAGTTGCCGGGGTCCATGTAGCCGACGCTCACCAGCAACGCCGGCCCGATGAACGCCCGAATCTGTCGCCAAAAGCCGGCTTTATGGCTGGGCACGGGGACTGTGCCGTGTACCCCTTCCAGCGACACATGGTGGACGGAATCAGCCTCGGTCCCGCCGCCGGCTGACTTGTTGGAATCGCCTTCCGCCACTGCTCCCGTCCCCTTCCGCTCTGCGCAGCCGATTGGGCCGCGTTCCGCTCGTCTCTGGGCCGTATGGTTCGCGACAATAGTCGCAGGGACATTTCACACGATTGTAGCGTATCGGGCAACCCCGGCTTGTAACCGTTCACGGGGACTGTCCCCTTCGGCGGCAAGGGGACAGGCACATTTTTCAGCCCTCGAAGGGCCGAAAAATGAGCCAGTCCCCGGCCTGTTACCCCCGGCTTCCGCAATTTGACGGTCAATGGTATCGTGATTGGGGTCGGAATCGCCATCGGAGAACAGGAGCCAGAAGGAGTCCGGGCCATGCACTATCCCTGGTGGTACGTCCCGTATATCACGGCGCCGATGCTGATCGCCGTTATTTCCGTCGTACACGTTCTCGTGTCGCATTATGCCGTCGGCGGCGGACTGTTCCTGGCCGTCGAAGTCGGCCACGCCCGCCGCGCCCGCGACAGCGAGTACCTGAATTACCTCCGCGGCCACGCCCGCTTCTTCGTGCTGCTGACCGTCGTCTTTGGCGCGATTACCGGCGTGGGCATCTGGTGGACCATCGGGCTGACTTCCCCGCTGGCCACCGAGGTGCTCATCCGCACCTTCGTTTTCGGCTGGGCCACCGAATGGGTGTTTTTCGTGGTCGAACTGGTCGCGGCCTTCATCTTCCTCTATTACTGGGACCGGCTACCCGAGAAGACACACGTTGTGATCGGCTGGATTTACGCCCTGGCCGCCTGGATCAGCCTGGTGTTGATCACCGGCATCACGGCCTTCATGCTCAACTCGGGCGACTGGGCCTTCCACCCCGGCTCGCGGAATTTTTGGGTGGCGTTTTTCAACCCGCAATTCCTGCCGCAGACGATCGCGCGGACCGGCGGCGCGTTGCTGCTAAGTTCGCTCTACGTCTATCTGCACGCCTCGCTAAAGGCCCGCAACTCGCGGCTGCGCGACATGATCGCGTCGCGTTCGGCGCGGCCGGCGATGCTCGGGGCGGCCCTGGTCACCGCCGGCGGCATCGGCTGGTACGCCTTCCTGCCGGATACGGCTGCCGCCACGCTCGCCTCGGCCGCGGTGCTCAACGTGCTGATGGCGTTGATCTTCGCCCTGACCGTCGTGGTGTTCGTCTTGCTCTATTTCGGCCCCTATCGCAATCCCGGCTGGCTCTCGCCGGGCTTTGCCGGCTCGCTCTGCCTGTTTGGCATCGCCGCGTTCACCACCGGCGAGTTCATTCGCGAGGCCGTGCGAAAACCGTTCGTCGTCGACGGCGTGGTGCTGGCCAACCAAATCCTCCCCAGCGAGGTGGCGAAATTGCGGAGCAACGGCTATCTCAACGGGGGCACGTGGACCAAGGCCTACATCCAGCACTATCTGCAAACCGTCGGCGATCGCCCCGTCTCGCGCGACAAGGTCGAAAAGAGCATCGAGCCATCGAAATTGCGCGGCGGCCGGCAACTCGCCCACGGCATGTCGGTCGCGCACGAGGGGAGCATTGATGACAACCGCTTGCGGAAGCTGCCCTCTCTCGACCGCAGCGTGCTGGGCAAAGTCCTCTTCCTCTATCACTGCAACGACTGCCATGCCGGCCGGGTGGGTTACTCCGCTCTCGGGCCGCTCTTGCAGGGGCGACCGCGGAGCGTGATCCTCGACAGAATCGAGCGGCTGGACGACGTCTACTTCATGCCGCCCTGGTGCGGCACCGATGAAGAGGCGGAAGTGCTGACCGATTACCTGATGACGATCAGCCCGCGGGAGCCGCCGGGCAAACGTCCTTGGGAGAACAAGGCCCGCGGCGCCGAACCGACGGAAGGAGGCACGCCATGATCGACCCGAAAACGCTCATCGACCCGACGCAATCCGGCATGCCCGCCCCGGTCTCGTTCGTCCAGTTCTTCAAGGCCCTCGGCTTCACGCTGCATACGGTGCCGATGAACCTCTGGTATGCGGGCCTGTTGATCGCGCTGGTGCTCCATCTCCGCGGCAGCGAGCCGGGGCGACGCTTCGCCGGCCGGCTCTTGCAGCAGATGCCGATCATCGTCGCCTTCGGCATCAACTTCGGCATCGTCCCGCTGCTGTTCATGCAACTGGCCTACTACAAGGTCTTCTATCCGGCCACGATCCTGATGGCCTGCTTCTGGCTGGCGATCATCGTGTTGCTAATTCCGGCCTACTACGGCGTCTACGCCTACGCCCTGGGGCTTAGTAACTCCGGGGACTACCCCGTTTCTCGCCGGGGCAAGAATGGGACCGTTTCGCTCGGAGCGGCAAGCGGTACTGGAATGGCCGGATGGCGCAGGGCCGCCGGCTGGGTCTCGGCGCTGCTGTTCATCTGCATCGGCTTCACCTTCGCCAACGGCATGAGCCTGATGGAGCACGTGCCGCGTTGGCTCGAGCTTTGGAACGCGTACAGCACCGCCGCCGCCGCGACGGGCACGGCCCTGAACGTCGGCGATCCGACGCTTTGGCCGCGCTGGCTGCTGATGTTCGGCCTGGCGCTCGGCACGACCGCGGTTTGGGTGTTGGTCGACGCGGTCTTCCTCATCCGGCGTCCTTGTGGTGCAGGCGTCTCGCCTGCCGAAGGAGGCCGAGCCGTCCCGACGGCCAGAGCAGGCAAGACGCCTGCACCACAATCTGGCGGCACGGCCGACGAAGCCTACCAAGCCTGGGCGTGGGGATTCGCCCGCAGGCTCTACAGCGTCGCTATGCTCTGGGCCGCGGCCGCGGGGGCGTGGTACGTCTTCCACGCCTGGCCGGCCAATCTCCGCGACACGATGTTTCAATGGCCGATGATTTTGCTGACCGTCGCCACCGCCGTCGCTCCCGGCCTCCCCTGGCTGCTGATGATGACCGCCGGCCTCTGTTCGGCGAAGCGGGCGACCGTGGCGGCGATCGCCTTCTCTCAATTCGGCGTGTTGGGCATCAACGCCGTCAGCCGCCAGATCGTGCAGAACATCAACCTGAAGCCGTTCCTCGACGTTTCCGCCCAGCCGACCGACGTGCAATGGGGCCCGCTGGCGATGTTCGTAATCGTGTTCGTGCTCGGCCTGGCCGTAGTCGGCTGGATGATCGCGCAGATTGTGAAGTGCAAGCCGAAGAAGGGATAGCAGTCAAAACCTTAAGACGTAATGAACGGAACTCTCTATGGGCCGCAAAACAAATCTATCGATCATCTCACTCCTGTTTGGCTCTGGTCTCGCATTTATCGCTGGCTGCGGAGGACACCGGGGGCATCCGTACGCGCTGCGAATTGACGCCGAAGCAGCCGGCCGCGCCGCCATCGCCGAGTACGATACCAATGGTGATGGGAGAATTAGCGGTGCCGAGTTGGACAACTGTCCTGGCGTAAAGGCGGCCATCAATCAAATTGACCCCAGCGGAAATGGTGATGTCACTAGTGACAAGATCACAGCCCGGATTAAAGTGTGGCAGGACTCAAAGTTAGGCCGAATGGCCGTCCAGCGCCGTGTAGTACACAACGGCCGTCCGGTGCCGAACGCGGAGGTGAAGTTCGTGCCCGAAAAGTTCCTTGGCCCGATTGTGCCGACCGCATCGGGAACAACGGACAAAAAGGGTGTCGCAATAATGTCCTATTCGAGATCGGGTCGAGAACCACCGGGTGTTGTCCCGGGCTTCTATCGCATCGAGATCACAAAACGCGGCGCCAACATTCCGGCCGAGTACAATACGAAGACCACCCTCGGTCTGGAGATCGCCGTGGACGCCGATTGGATAAAGAAATTCGGTGGCAAACCGATTGAGTTCGACTTGAAGTACTGAGAACGGCATCGGCTGCTAACCGGGCCGGCCCCCAAGCTCGCTCCGTCCAAGCGGCCGCCCGCAGCGCGGCGAGTACTAGTGTAGTGCGTCACGCTATTGGGGTTTTATAAATCACGGGATTGACAGGTGGGGCAGACATTCCTGTCTGCCAGGCTTGCCCGATTTCCCTGGCAGACAGGAATGTCTGCCCCACCTGTTGCCCTTCCGTAAAGTCACTCAATTGTGAATCACTACACTAGGACCGCCGGTCCGTCCGTTCCCAATCCGCTGCCCAAATCCGTGGTTCTGCCCCTCGTTGAGGTAACATTGACACGCCGCCGGGCCGGCGCGACAATGGGCGAATGCAGTAGAGGAATTGCACTTGAACCCCGTGTTCCTTTTCAGTCTGATCGCCCTGATCGCCATCGGCATTTTTGTCGTTGTCCAGGTTGCGGCTGCGCGGCGGAGAAGTATGCTGGCGGCATGGGCGCAACTGCGCGGTTTCGAGTTCACTCCCTTCCATGACGGCGATTTTCCCTATCGCCATTCCTGCTTCGAGTGCTTTGGCAAAGGACACAATCGTTACGCCGACAACGTGGCGCGAGGACGAATCGGCCCGCACACACTCTGCACCTTCGACTACCACTACACCACTGGCAGCGGCAAAGACCAGAACACTCACCGCTTCTCGGGCGTTGTGGTCAGCACGAATTTGCCGCTGAAGCCGTTGTGCATCCGACACGAGACCATTTTCGACCGGCTTGCCGGGCTGGCGGGGCTGCAACGCATCGAGTTCGAGTCGGCGGAGTTCAACAAGGAGTTTCACGTCAGTTCGCCCGATCGGCGATGGGCCTTCGACGTTCTGCCGCAGAGCACGATGGAGTTTCTGCTCGATTCGCCGAAGTTTATCCTCGAATTCCAGCTTTGCCAGATCATGGCCTGCCGCGAGGGTCTCTTCGGCCCCGCTGATTTCGATGCGGCCATCGAGGTGATCGACGGCATTCTCCGCCGTCTGCCGGCCTCGTTGCTGCAAGAACTGCAAGGAGCCAATCGATGAGCTTCGTTATCGTTCTGCTGGCGATTCCCGTGATCGCGCTGCTGGTTTTCGTGCTGATCTACAACGCCCTGGTGCAGGCGCGGAACCACTGCGACGAAGCCTGGGCGGACATCGACGCGGAATTGAAACGCCGCTACGATCTGATTCCGAATCTCGTCCGCACGGTGCAGGGCTATGCCAAGCACGAGCGGGAGGTGCTCGAGGGGGTGAGCCAGGCTCGCGCCGCGGCGATGGCCAATAACGGTTCGCCCACGTCGCAAGCCCGCGACGAGAACCAATTGATCCGCGGCCTGCGGCAACTGCTGGCCGTGGCCGAGAGCTATCCCGACCTGAAGGCCAACAAGAACTTCCTCGCCTTGCAGACGGAGCTTGCCAACACCGAAGACCGGATTCAGCGATCGCGCCGCTTTTACAACGCCAACGTCCGCGACTATCAGAATCGGCTCCAGGTTTTCCCGTCGAATCTCGTCGCCGGCGCGTTTAATTTCCCGCCGCGGGAGTTCTTCGAGATTGAAGACGCCAGCGAGCGCGAGGCACCTGCGGTGCAAGCGGTTTAGAAGCCGCCCGGTACTCGTTAGGGGGCAGGCCGACAATTACCGCTCGTTTTCCTCGTGCGAACCCACGTTCGGGGCAATCCACACACCGGCGCCTGGATTCAGTCCCCCCGCGCCCTTGGAGTTTGTGACCTATACTACATATAGAGACGTGAGAATGTGGGCTCAGGGGGAGCGAACAATCATGGCTGCCGTGAGTCGCCGACTATCGCATCGCAGCGTTTCAAGCCGTAAAGGCACGGCGACCGTCGAACTCGCCGTCTGCCTTCCGCTGCTGGTAATCATCGCGCTGGGGTCGATCGAGGCCACCAACGCGATCTTTCTCAAGGAACACTTGACGTCCGCGGCCTACGAAGGCGCGCGGAAAGCGACGACCGTCGGGCAGACCTGGCAGGGCGGCACGGCGACGGCGCAGGCCGTCCTCACGCAGTTTGGAATTGCGGGAGGGACGATCACCGTCACACCGGCGGTCGGCACCGCGACGACGAGCGGGACGCAGGTGACGGTCAGCGTCGCCGCGCCGCTTGGTTCCAACTCCTGTTTGCAGCCGTTTATTATTGGCAAAGCCATCTCCAACGTCAGGGCAACGGTGGTCATGGATCATCAGTAGGAGACGAGCAATGGACGGTCAATTTGGATCCGGACGCCGCCGGCCAGGTCGGCGCTCGCGCCGGGGAGCGATGGTCGTATTCGTGACAGTAGCGCTTGTGCTCTTGTTCGTGGCCGCGATCTTCTCGGTGGACATGGCCTATATGTTCATGGTCCGCGAACAACTGCACGTGGCCACGGATGCGGCCGCCAAAGCGGCCGTAGTGGTGCTGGCACAGGGCGGCGGCACGTTGACCGCAAGCGACACCGCCGTCACCTACGCCGGCCAAAACCGCGTCGGCGGCAGCGGCTTGACGCTCACGAGCAACAACGTCACTTTCGGCAGGGTACTATACAACGCCAGCGGGTCTTGGACATTCAGTTCGGGAGGCACGCCGCTGATTGCGGCCCAGGTGAGCGGAAGCGTATCGGCGCCGCTGTTCTTCGCTCCGGTGTTGGGCAGCAACACGTTCACTACCCGCACCACTTCCACGGCCGCATTCGTGCGAAACAAATGGTGCCTGGTGCTCGACCGCTCCGGGTCGATGTGTTTCGATATGTCCGGCAACGACTGGTACTTTCCCAACCCCACTTCCAATCCGCCAGGCAGCAAGAGCTACAACTTGGCAAACAATTACCCCGCATACCCCTGGCCTGTGCGGCCTGCTCCCAACCCGACGTGGCCTCGTACCTACCCGCCCGACCCGACTTACAGCCGGTACGGCAATCTCTACGCGGGGGCCAACGCCTTTCTAACCGCTCTTGCCGCTTCGCCCGGCGGAACGGCGTCGAACGAGGTGGGCATGGTCACTTTCGGCAGTTCCGCTAGCACAGATTGCTCATTCACTTCCGATTACAGCGGGATCACGACCAAACTCGGCTATTACTTGAACAATGACATCTGGGTTAGTGGGATCGCCAATGCCGGCACAAATCTGTCGGATGGTCTGACAAAGGCCCTCACCATGTTCACCAACGACGCCGACAAGACCATATGGAACAAGATCATCATCGTCTTCTCGGACGGCGTGTGGAACGACGGTACCGATCCCATCAACTCCGGATCTCCTACCCTAGTCTCGCAGATCAACAGCGCCAACATCACCATCTTCACCGTCGGTCTGTTGCAGCAGTCAAACAACACAACCATGCAACAGCTCGCCACCCAGACGGGAGGGCAGTTCTACTACGTAACTACCGGCAACGACTTGCTGAGCACGTTCCAAAAACTCGCGCAGACCATCCCCGTCATCCTCACTCAATAACGGAGAACGACCGGATTGGCAGCAGGCAACGTCATGAAACCATCGAAAGACAAGGCCGATCGGAGTCGAATGGCGTCAAATCGCCGCGGCGTGTCGGCGATTGAATTCGCCATTACCGCGCCGATCCTGTTCCTGTTTCTTTTCGCCGCGCTGGAATTCAGCCGCTACAACATGATTCTGCAAACCACGAACGAGGCGGCGTTCGAGGCCGCACGAGCCTGCATTGTGCCGGGGGCGGCCGCCTCGAATGGTCAAACCGCCGGCCTAAACATCCTGACGGCAGCCGGTCTCGGCGGCGGCTCCGTCACCATTAGCCCTTCCACAATTACAAACACCACGACTCAGATCACCGCCACCGTCACCGTGCCGATCACCCGCAACCTCTGGACCTCGGTGGTGTTTTGCAAGGGCACCGCGACGACAAAGAGTTGCACGCTGACTTCCGACTGGGTCGATTCATCGCAGTGACAAATCTCCGGCCCGGTCGTTCCGCCCGCATTTCTCACCCACGGTGGGGCAGACATTCCTGTCTGCCTCAAGAAAGGGCGGCACATCTGGCAGGCAGGAATGTCTGCCCCACCGGACACAGTGTCGCCCACCCTGCGGGTCGCGGCAAGACAGGCGGAAAACAAGAAATCGCCCGTTTTGCCAGCGACGACAATTGCGCCCTTGCCTTGCATTTCGATTCCCTCGGATCAATACTACATTCGAGAATCAAGATTCTGATATCCAATCGCGCAAGGCCGCGAAATCGACCATGGCCGGCATGCCCCGAGTTGTCCTGCTGATGCACCCCTTCGCCGGCTACGACCGGGGATTGTTGGAGGGCATCGCCCGCTATGCGCAACTCCACGGCCCCTGGGTGTTCTGCCTCGCCGGCGAACATCGCGGCGTGCCGATGCCCGAGTCGGACAGCACCAGCGACAAGATGTTTCCCGTCGAGAGGGTCCGCTGGCGTTCCCGTGGCGAGTCGTTCTCCCTTCGCCGGCTGGAGGCCGCGGGGGTGATCGGCCGCATCCATACGCCGGCCATCGCCCGAGCGCTCTTATCGTCCGGTCTGCCGCTGATCGCCATCGATCTGAACGAGAAACAGCTTGCCGACCGCCATCCGCTCTCGAAGATTTCGGAAGTCTGTGCCGACTCGCAGCACGCGGGCCGCATCGCGGCGGAACATCTCATCGAGCGCGGCTTCACCCACTTCGCTTTCTGCGGATACGAAGGCCGGCTCTGGTCGGACAGGCGACTGAACGGAT
Source organism: uncultured Planctomycetaceae bacterium (assembly GCA_963823895.1). GTDB lineage: Bacteria > Planctomycetota > Planctomycetia > Pirellulales > Thermoguttaceae. Next base: position 28,680 of record CAWGNG010000046.1, on the reverse strand, counting down.
TCTGCGAGCGTCTTGGGGAAGCCGGGCACCCCTGCTGCGTTTACGAGCCGCCCCACCGCCATCGCATCCTGCCCTGGGACCGCGAACAACCGTCTGTGGCCGCTTGGCTGCGGTCGTTGGCCAAACCCGTCGGAGTGATGGCCTGCAACGACGTCCGCGGCCGGCAGGTGATCGCAGCCTGTCTTGAGGCGGGGCTCCGCGTGCCGGATGACGTGGCCGTGTTGGGCGTCGATGAGGATCGGCTGTTGTGCGAACTGGCCAATCCGCCCATGTCGAGCGTGGTGCTCAACTTGGAGCGGGCGGGCTATCAGGCCGCCGAGCTACTCGATGGCCTGATCGCCGGCCGCGTGCAACAGCCGCAACGAATCCTGGTCGAGGCCCTCTGGGTCATCCCGCGGCGCTCGACCGACGTGCTGGCGATCGAAGACCGGCACGTGGCGGCCGCCGTCCGCTTCATCCGCGACCACTGCCGCGAGGCCATCACCGTCAGCGACGTGGTGGGCGAGTCGCACATTTCCCGCCGCAGCCTGGAAATCCGCTTCCAGCACGTGCTGGGCCGCTCGATCCGTCAGCAAGTCCAACAGGCCCGGCTCGGCTGGGCCAAGCGGCTGTTGGTCGAGACGAACCTCTCGGCCGAAAAGATCGCCCGCGCGTGCGGCTTCAGCAGCCTCAGCTACATGAGCAGCGTCTTCCATCGCGAGCTTGGCATGACGCTGACCGATTACCGCCGGCAATCGCGAAATCCGTAGCGAGCCGCATCAGAACAATCTGACGGATTTGCCGCAAAATGGTCCTGTAGAGAACGCCCTCCGCGGCGTTCCGCGCCGGCGAGGAAGACGCTGTTTTCCGTGGGTCCCGGAACGCCGCGGAGGGCGTTCCCTACAGAAAAATTCGCCATCTTGTTTTCACGCGACTCTTGGGCATGTCGCCGGAATGTGAATTGCTGGCGGCACGCCGAGGCGACAGTAGCCGCCTCCTGCAACTTTCACCGCCCGCCGCCGTCAAAGGTTCTTCGCATCGACGGGCAGGCCGTCGCTGCGGTTCGACAGCCGGCGATGAGTCTCCAGGTCGATCGAGTAGTTGATGAACTGCGTCGAGCCGTCGCAGAACGTCATGTAGAAGCCGTTCGCGTGGGCGCTGCCGAAGTTGAACTGGAAGTCAACGCCGGGCACGTCTTGGAGCGGCGGGCAATCGGGGCCTGCCCAGCGGTTTACGTCGCGGTCGAAGCCCTGAAACATACTGCTATTGTCGGCATTGCCTTCGCCCGTGCTGTACAGATCGGGATCGAGAAACTTCTCGCCGACCATATAGGTGTTCGAGAGGCCGTCGGTAATGTCGGCGACGGCCACTTTGCTGCGGAAATAGTTCACGCCCGTGTAATACTGGTTGGTCGGCCAATTGAAAGTGGCTGCGTCGATGTAGTTGGTAAGCGTCGGGATAATGAGATTGGGCTCTCCGCCAATCCAGCTATCGCCCGCGTTCGCGGCATAGTCGCTGCGAGCGACGGTCGCCGTGACGTTGCTGTTCTTCGGATTCCAATAGGAATCGAGCACCCAGGGATAGAGTTGGGCAGGACGCCGGGAAGGGCAATTCATGACTGCCAGCGGCGTTTGGCACATGGCGGCCGCATTGGCCATCTGCTGCGGGGTGATGTTCAGGGCGTCGCCATCGTCGGGCATCTGCCAGAGCGACTGCTGCTCGATGAAGGGCAGAATGTTGTAGAGGGGGCCGCCCGGCTGATTGGGTCCGAAACCGCGGAGCGGATCGCCGACCCAAACGCAATCCCATCCGCCGGTCGGATAGTACTTCTGCACGGCTTCATGCTGAAGAAACCCCAAGCCAATCTGCTTGAGATTGTTCTGGCACTGCGCCTTTCTCGCTGCCTCGCGCGCCGCCTGCACCGCCGGCAACAACAGCGCAATCAAAATGCCGATGATCGTAATCACCACCAGCAGTTCGACCAAGGTGAATCCGGCGGGCCTTCGTTCCGCGCATCTCGCGTTGCGATTACTGGCGAACATGTTCGTCTCGTGGTGGAAGGTACAATCGCGGCGAAAGGCGTGATGGCCGGGCGCTCCACACTAGCTTTCATTCTAATGCACGCCGGTTGGCCTACCTATGACGCTCCGTGAGTGCCACGGATGCCGCCTGGGTGTGGATGCGAGCCGACACTCGTTCGCCCAAGAAAGGCTGGCGAACCCTACCCTGTGCAGGCCACGGCCAATCAGTTTTCGATTGTAGGAGGCGACTCCTGTCGCCGATTGCCCGAAAATGGCCACAAAATCGGCGACAGGAGTCGCCTCCTACAATCCCATTTTGTTTGAAAGACGGATCGGCCCTGCTATGCAGGCCACGGCCCGCGACAAACCCCGGCAATTCATGCTAATATGGACGCCATGTCGAAGGTCCGGCTCGAAAACTTGGGAAAGACCTACCCCGGCGGCGTTCGGGCGGTCGATGGCCTCGATTTGGACGTGCAGGACGGGGAATTTCTGGTGCTCGTCGGCCCCTCGGGCTCGGGAAAGAGCACGATCCTGCGGATGATCGCCGGCTTGGAGCCGGTCAGCGACGGCACGATCCGCATCGGCGGCCAAGTGGTCAATCATGCCTCGCCGCGCGACCGCGATGTGGCGATGGTCTTCCAGAACTACGCGATGTATCCGAACAGGACCGTGCGCGGCAACATCGCCTTCGGGCTGAGCCGCCGTGGAGTAGCGAAGGCCGAGATCGCCCGCCGCGTTGCTTGGGCGGCGGAATTGCTCGGCTTCGAGGGGCTTCTCGATCGCAAACCCTATTCCCTCTCCGGCGGCCAGCGGCAGCGGGTGGCACTCGCCCGCGCGTTGGTGCGGCGGCCGAAGGTCTTCCTCTTCGACGAGCCGCTCTCGAATCTCGACGCCAAACTGCGGGCCGAGACCCGCGCGGAACTCAAACGGCTGCACCGCCGGTTGGGCGTAACCACGATCTACGTCACCCACGACCAGGAAGAGGCGATGACTTTGGGCGATCGCATCGCCGTGCTCCGCGCCGGCCGCCTTCAGCAATGCGGCACGCCCCTGGACGTCTACCACGCCCCCGTCAACCGCTTTGTCGCCGGCTTCATCGGCACGCCGTCGATGAACTTCATCGAGGGCCGATTGTCGGAAGACGCCGCCGGCCAACTCTGGTTCGAGTCGCCGTCGCTGCGAGTGCAGGTCGGCAGGAGTCGACGTCGCGGCATTTCGCCGGCCGAGGGCGAGACCGTCCACCTGGGAATCCGTCCCGAGAATCTCCAACTTCAGCCAGCGTCCGGCAATGACGACTGCGCTACCGCAACGATTTCCGGCATTATCGAAGTCATGGAGCCGCTCGGCAGCACGATGGATCTGCACGTCCGGCTCGCCGATGGCCAGCGTCTCGTCTGTCGCGTACCGGCCGCACTGATGCAATGTGACGGCGAGGTGATGTTGCACGTGGATTCGTCGAAAATGCACCTGTTCGCAGCGGGCGACTCGAATCCGTGAAGCGCGGCAGAACGTCGGCCTGGATGGTGTGCGAAGTGTAACCTGGCACCCGCGCGGAGTGGGTTAGGCAGTTTGACGATCGTCAACGTCTCGCTACACGCCGACGACAAACCAACAAGAACCCGCCGACGCCCAGCAGTGCCGTGGCGAGGAGCGTTAGGGTAGCGGGCTCGGGGACGGAGGAAATTTGTGCCGCCAAGCCGGTGCCCTGCCATTGGTAATAAACCCCGTTTGCAGATGCGACGCTAAAGTCGATGGTGTCGCCCGGCTGAAGGGCGAGCTGGAGCGAAAACGGGTCCGTGGTTCCCCAGGTCGTGCCGAGCGTAGCAGGTCCCCACACCAGGTTGGAGTTCTCAGTGATTTTCAGATTGGGCGGCAGGTAGCCTCCGGGATAGTTCCGGTCTACGGTTTCAAAGCTTCCTGATATCGCCCAGAGCCCCGCACTAGGAGCAGTCCAGCGAACAACGGCATTTAACGATTGCGGGTCGAGATACAGCACGTTGGGCGGCTGGGCCGTGTTACCGGTGTTGTATACGAGAGTGCTGGCTGAGGTGTTCTTGACGATGCCGACCCAATTCGGTTGGCCTCGCCCGTTCCCCCACTGCAATGTGTTGGTGGCACTTTCGGTCAACGCCGTTGACGACAGGGGAACCAAGCCGTTGGATGTGCTGCCGAGATAGCTCCACTGCCCGTTAGGGTTCGCCGCCGTAGAAAAGTCGGAAACCGCATCATAGGCTGTCAGTTGCGTGGTAGAGCAAGCCATGATGACGAAGTTGACGATGGCCGCCACCCGAGCGAAACGAAGGAGCGAAACAGTCTCACACATAACTTTGCTTCCCTGAAAAGTGGTCTCGGAAACGACAGAGATCAACGACACGACCTTTGGATTGCTCAACCTTCTCATTGCTCACTCCCATCGAATCTGCGGGCGATTTCTCGCCCTGGTGTAAAGACAATGCCCAGAGAACTCTGGAAAAGCATTAGCGACCTTTTTGCCAAGGACTCTGGGCCGATGGAATACATGGCAGCGCCTCCCTTGGAAGATAGACCAATGCAGCGATGGCCTGCCGAAGAGAAGATGCCCGCATTGAATGAATAACGGGCTGTTGTCGCTCCGGCCGGTGCCTCTTCCCTGCCGATTAGCGATCACGATTAGTGTGGCACAACCAGGGTCGGATGCAATCCCCCCGGTGGGTAATTCTCCTCGAATCTCGGCGGATTTGCTGCCCCCCCACGGCACCCACGCGGCTCATTCCGCAAGCGGAGAATCGCTCTGGCCCTTTTTCCGCCCCCTATTCTCACTCCTGCTTTTCCCACTCGGCTTCTTCGCGTCGGCGGGCGTGCCGAGAAGACGGTCGATGCGAAATCGCAGGCTTGAAGTCTCGCCCAGGCCTGGGCCCATCTGGTCGCCGCTGGCCTGGACGTGATCTCCCGGCTGAAGCAGGGCGAGGACCGGCAGGCCGCTTAACTCTACGGCGATGTTCGCGTCCGCTGCGATCGTGACGGTCAATTCGGTTTGCTTAAAAAAGACGTTGTTTGGCGCCAGAACGTGCAGTGTTCCCTTATTCGCCGAGAGGATTCTGCCGCATACGACGAACGAGCCGACATCTTTGGACGCGGCCTCTTTCGGCACGTGCTTTCCCGATTTGGCGGATGCGGCGCGACTTGACGAGGTTGTGCGGGATTCTGGGGTTCGCGGCTCGCCCTCACGCGATTTCACCTCTCCTGTTTCGAGCTGTTCTCCAAAACTCGCCTTCTCCAGATCAGCGAAGCCCAAGTCCGGCCGGATGCCTAAGGGACGCTTCTTGTCGGGGACGAAGACCGTCAAGCGGCGAACCTCCTCGACGGTCGTGCCGCGGCGCATGTCCAACTTGGCAAAGAAGACGACTGCCTGTCCGGGGGCGAGAAACGCCGGCACGGCCTTGCCCGTCAAGAAGATCTCGACCTTGGGCTTCGGCCGCAAAATCCAAGTAAAGTCCGCGGCGGTCGTCAGCATCAGCGCGTTGCCTTCGACACGATCCAGCGTCCCGCTCAGGTCGAACTGACCGAGCTTTGGCCGATTCTTCGAAGCGTGGTGACCCCGCTGCGGCCACGCCGGTTCCGCCGCCAACAGTATCAGTAAAATGCCAACGCACAGCCCGCGAATTGGAAACACGATCATTCCTTTGGTTCCGGCGGCCGTCGAATCATCGCAGTTAGAAGCCCGACGGCCTCATTGTAGCACAGTCGTCCCCTCCGTCTACATTTCACGCGCAGAGGGGCATGCGGCGAGAATCTTTGGCAGGGGGTTTTGGGGCCGAAGGCCCTGCGGTTCGCCCAGCCCAGGGCACTGCCCTGGGGAACGGGAGCCAGCAGGTCCGAGTATCGGCCCAACGGGCCAACGATTCGATGAACGGTTGGCCCGTTGGGCCGACAACGTCGTTCTCTTGCACCACCGCTACCCAGGGCGATGCCCTGGGCTGGGCGAATCGTGCTCCTTCGGAGCAAGTGTGACCTCGCCAGCAAATCTTGCCGCACCCCGTAGCAGGGCGCGACCCAGCGACACCGCGATACTCCCCCGCGTGGAGGAGACTTGACCGACCCCAAGAAATGCGAAACAATGGACAACATGGCCGATCCCTCAAGGAAATTCCTGGACGAATCTCCGCCGCCACCTCGTCGGAAGGAGACGCCGCGGCGGAGGCGACAGCCGTTCTGGCCGTCGCCGCTCATGGCAGGGCTGATGATGATTGTCGCGGCTTGGACCGAGGCAGCACTGGTCCCCGCAGTTCGCGCGGCGCCTCCAGGGACCGCGAAAACCGTCGCCCAGAAATCGAAGCCGGATGCCGACGGCGACGTGCTTGTCGACCTGTATCAGAAGCACGTCATTTTGCGGCCGAGCAGCTATCCCGCGATACGTCACGCCTTTGCCAGCCGCTTCGAGAGCGAGCACCAGGACGCCATCCGTCAAGCCTTCGGCGAGAAATCGAGCGAGTTCCGCAGGTGGTTGGATGAACACGCGGAGGTCAAGGAAGAGTTCTATATCGCCATCGACCCGGCGCATGACGACGTTGCGAAGGCGCTCGCGTTGTTTCGGGCGATTTACGATCGGTTTCCCAAGCAGCTTGGTGACTATGCGAGCCTGGCCATCGCGGTTTCGGTGGTCTGGGATCGCGAGGACGGGGCGATTCACGGCAGCCCCGTCGATTCGGCCGTCGCTCCCGCCCACAGTTACGAATTGGACGGCCTCGGCAACTTTCAGTACTACGTCGAGAGTCCGCCGGACATCAACAACCGCGTTCGCGGCCTGCCCTGGGAGTTCCTGGTTTTTGTCGTGAATCACCGCACCACGCTCCCCGAGCGCAAATGGGCGCAGTTAATGTATCTGCCGAACCAGACCATGATCGGCAAGTGTTACGGGCAGGTGCCTTACGACCATGACACGCTGAAGGGCGAGCCGGCCAAGATCGAGGGAAAGGTGTACGACCTGCCCAACTTGTATTATTACGGCGGCGTCTGCCGGCATCAGGCCGATTACGCCGCCCGCGTGGCCAAATCGCTGGGTGTGCCCGCCTTCGCCGCGGGCGGCGCGACGAACCTCGGCGAAGGTCACGCCTGGGTCATGTGGACGGAACTCGGAGCGACGACGCGCACCGGCTTCAATTTCTCGCTCGAATCCTGCGGCCGTTTCGGAGACAAGTTCTACGTCGGCGGCCTTTCCGATCCGCACACCGGCCTGCCGACCACCCATCACGAGGTCGAACTGCGGCTGCACACGGTCGCCCGCGACCCGCTGGCGAAGCGACAGGCCGACCTGGTGATGCGGGCCTATCCCATTCTGCGTGAAAAGCTGGCGTTGGACCTGCCGCAACAACTGAGCTTCCTCGGCCGAATCGTGAAGTTCTGTCCCGGCAACGAAGAAGTCTGGATGACATTGGCCAAGTTGTCGCGGGAGGGGCGGATCACCAAGGCCAACCATAAGATCATGCAAAGAATCCTGGATGATCTATTCCTGACGTTCCGCAACTGTCCCGATTTCACCTGGGACTTGTTCGACGACATGGTCTTCTTCGAGGACCGCCCGCTGCGAAAAGCCGATCTGTACGCCCGACTGGCCGGCATGTACGAGCAGGCGAAACGCGTCGATCTCTCGTGCAAGGCCCGCCTGAAACAAGCGGAAATCCTCGCCGGCAACGGCCAGCCCAAGGAAGCCGCGACATGTCTCGCCACGGCCATCCTGCTCTTCCCCGATGAAGGGCGTTACGTCCCGCAGCTTCTCGACAAGCTCGAGGACCTTTGCCGCGGCAGCAAGACGGGCCAGCAGCAGTTAGTCCTCTTCTACCGCCAGTTCCTGCCCAAGATTCCCAAGAGCGACGGAAAGAACGAGTACGGCGTGGCCATGTTCAAGCGAGCGATCGAGTGTTTTCATAACGCCGGCCAGGAGCAACTAGCCCAATTCTGTCGGATGCAAGTCAAGCTGATGCAAGAGCGAGATCCAAGCAAGATGAAGGACGGCCGCCCACTGCCCGCCGTGATTGGCGACGGCCTCCCCTGACCCCGTTTCAATCGCTTGATGCTTATTTGGACTTCCGCGCGGTCGCCAAGACTGCTCGCGTGACAAAAGAATCAAGCCCTGGGGTCAGCTTCGGGTCTGAAAACTCGGGATGCGGGCCAAAGACAATGACTCGCCCCTTGCCAAAGGGGGCGGCGAGAATGGCTGGCGTATCAACCATGGTTCCTCGTTGAACTTTGTGCAACCAGACTTCTGTGCGATAAAATGCCAAGCTGACACATGCGGGCAGATCGTTCCGTCCGGCCGGAATGAAGACCGGCCCTCCGGAAAAGTCGGTGTCCAAGAGGCCTGATCGCTCGCCGAGAATTTTGGAACCGGCAGCGGTCAGTTCGATTTTGAGAATTCCACCGCCGCGATATCCCATTTCAATCGACGTCATTCCATGGGGACCGGAGACCTCTCTTCTTCCCGCCAGCGGAATAACATTGATCAGATTCAGACTCGATTGATCTCGGCAAGAGGCGAGAAAGGCGCCCGCACAGATGCCGACGTAACCGCCGCCCTCTTCAACAAATTGCCGAACCGCCTGCCGGCCTTCATTGTGCAGTTCGTCAGCCTGCCTGCTTCCCGATCCGCCGGGAAATAGCACCACGTCGAACTTCTTTAGGGCGCCAGCGCGGATTTCTTCCGCGGTGATAATACCGGATTTACACCGCAACTTCGATTCCAGGAGCTTTACCAAAGTACCCGTCGGATCGCCGTTCTTCGTGGAGAAGACTGCAACGCGAAGTTGGTCGGTGTCGGTCCGCGCCGAAGACGCGGCCATCGATTCGACCAGTTGCGCCATCTCGGCAGTAAGCGTGGTCTTGATGGGTTTTGAAGACGGGACCGCGGAAATATGCGGTTGAGGCCTGGTATCGACAGGAACAAGCGGCTTATCCGAGCGCGAATCAATGATGGCGTCGCCTGGCTTCAGTTCGATGCTCTCGACGGCGAAGTACGAGGGCGGAACCGCGGCGTTGACCGATTCCCAGTCGAAGGAGAGTTCGAGTTCAAACGTCCTGCCGAGAAAATCTCCGCGAGCGGATAGGGTCTTCACGACCCAAACGCCGGAGACCTTCTGCCAGCTTGCGGTGGTTTCGAAAAATGGGGGAAGCCATGTATTCCCATCCTTGGAACGCTTGCCCTGCTCCATGCGCGTGGGAGTGCAGCCTTTATTGGCGTCAAGCCAAAGCATCTGTCGGTCCTGGCCGGCGTTGAGAACCCAGGCGATGCGATACACTCCATCCGCCTCCGAAATCAGGGTCGGCGTCTCTCGGGAACTATACATCTCGAAGAGTTCGTCGGGCGAAGTGCCGCGGGTGAGACTTCGCCGGGCCACCAGACCGAGACTGCGAACGTCAAACCAATCGAGGCCTGACAGCGGGCCCTTATCCTTCTTTACGATCTCCACGATGTTGTGCCCTTCGATCCACTGAATCGACCGATCGGGCGTCTTGATCCACTTGGCGTCGAACACGCCCTGAACCCATTTTCCCGCGTTCCAGTCGGCGCCGTTCTTGCCGCCCGGCTTCCATTGTAGGTGCGGACTGGCTCGATCAAAGCGGAACAGTTGGCGGGCGAAGTCAAATGCACAGAGTCCTTTATCGGGGCCTTCGAGGCGTTCCTGCTGTGGAGCGACTTGCAGCATTCGGCCGTGAAATCGAACGACGCCGGCGTGCAACCGGTCCTGGTTCTCTTTCCATCGTTGGAGAAGAAGACGCCGAGTGCCGACTACGTCTTCGATGTCCTTTCCCGTTGGCAGCTTGGGGCGAGTTGCGAGAGGGGCATCGTTGTTGTTTGCGCCTGTCGTCTTCGCGACGTCCTTTGCCGAGGAGGGTTTCGGGGGCATTGCCGCATCGTGCCTGTGTCGTCCTGCGTAGCCCTTTGCGGGCGGGACTCTCACGGAAAAGTCGAACTTCGGGCCTTTCAACGCTTCGAACTTTTCACGTTGCGGCGGCGTGAGGACGGCGAACGATGCAGAACGGGCCTCCGCAGAGAGCGGTTTCTTTTTGCGCGAAGCTCCGAGAGCGGCATTTCGATGTTCTTGTCCAATTCCCGCAGGGTCTTCGACAACTTCGACGAAATCTCTTCCAGTTTCTTTTGCTGCCCGGCGGTGATCTGCAATGCGGCGACGACACGCGGCACTTGCAGGGCGGCGATGCCGAGCCCTTGCAGTTGAAGTTGTCCAAGTCGTTTCTGCTGTTCCGCCGACAGCGTGGCTTGGATGGTCTTGTCGGCCGCGACGAGCTCCTGATGTGCTTTTTCGCCTTTGCCGGAGATCACCCACGCGTCTCTTAGCCGATCCCTCACTCCGGCCATCGCGTCCAATTGATCGTCGGTGAGTTTCAACTCTTTTTGCACGTTCGGCATTGCGCAGGCTTGCATGACGTACAACCGCAACGCATCGTCGCTCATACTCGGCTTTCCGTCGGACTGCCGCGCGAAGGCATCGCCGGCGACCGCGCTAAGAATGCAGACCATCGACCGCGCGAGAAGACTTACATGCCAGCGGGACATGGGTGGCTCCTTACGTCTGTGAAAGATCGACAATGACCGACATTGGACCGAAACTCCGTCGGCGGAGGAGCGCGGGGGTGGAAAACGGTGCAGAGTTATCCCCGTGAGCGCCTCGCCTAAACCGCATTCTCACAACGGCGGGGCAGACATTCCCGTCTGCGCCGAGAGAACGGGCACATCTGGCAGACAGGAATGTCTGCCCCACCGGACGCCGTGGGGTTATCATACCTCTTCCCTCGCGGGGACACAAGCAACTCAGACCGCAGGGGGGCCGGAAAACTGCGGCCCGAACGCGGACTACGAACGGAGGTTCCCCACGTTCTGCGGCGTGCTGGCTGAGGGAGGCTTTCACGTTTGCTACGGTCACATCGAGCAAGCGTTCGCGGGCGGCGCGGGTGGCCTGCGTCGCATCAATTGAATGTCTTTAGTTGACATCTATGTCAATTCAACGTAGAATCTCAGGATGGCCACGGTTGTATTAACTCCCGTAGCGGCGGACGGACTTGAGCAACTGAGCAATCCCATTCACGGCCGGGTGCTCAAGCTGTTGGTGAAGCTTGAGCAGTGGCCCGGGGTTAGCGGAGCGAAGCCGCTCCGTGGCGAACTGGCCAGCCGTTATCGCTTACGGACGGGCGATTACCGGATTCAGTTTCATGTTGTTGGGGACGTCGTGATTGTGGAGAAGATCGGACATCGCGACGGCTTTTACGGAGAGTAAGACGATGATCGCGCAAACAATTCTGTTGGAAGGCAAGCCCTACGTGGTCTTGCCCCGGGAGGAATATGACCGGCTGAGCACTTTGGCCAAGGCGGGAGAGCTGCCTCCGCTGCCCCGGCCGGATGCCCAAGGCAACTACCCGGCGGTTGAGTACGCCCGCGCCAGTTTGGCACGGAAGATCATCCGCGACCGTGTGGCGGCTGGATTGAGCCAACGCGAACTGGCGCTAAGGGCTGGCGTGCGAGTCGAAACGCTCTGCCGGATCGAAACCGGCAAGCATACTCCCAGCGTGCCGACCATCGAGAAGATCGACCGAGCATTGCAGCGGTACGCCAAATCGAAGAGCAAACGTTGCGGTCAGGAGTAGTTCGTTTTCCTCCCGCTCCCAATCCCGGAAGTGGTGCGGTCGTTTCTTGGTAGTCTTCCGCCCGGAGACGGAACTACGGACGAAGGTTCACTACGTTCTGCGGCGTTCCGGCGAGGAAGGTTTTGACGTTGGCGACGGTCACGGCGAGCAGGCGTTCGCGGGCGGCGCGGGTGGCCCAAGCGATGTGAGGGGTGATGTAGCAGTTGGGGGCGGTTAGCAGGGGATGATCGGAGGGTGGCGGCTCGGTGGAGAGGACGTCGAGGCCGGCCCCGGCGATCTGGCCGGCGTGAAGTGCTGCGGCCAACGCAAGCTCGTCGATCAACGGCCCGCGGCTGGTGTTGATTAGATAGGCGGAACGCTTCATCGTCGCCAACCGCTCGGCATTCACCAGATGGTGCGTTTCGGGCGTCAAGGGGCAGTGCAGGCTTACCACGTCGCTCTGGCGGAAGAGGTTGTCGAGAGGGACAAACTGCACGCCCGTAAAGGCAAGGGGGACAGTCCCATTTTCGCTGACGCGAAAATCGGGACAGTCCCCTGCGCGAAGATTGGGACAGTCCCCGGCGACGGTCACTTTATCGAAGGCCAACACCTTCATTCCCATCGCCAGCGCGCCCTGGGCCGTCGCCCGGCCGATGCGTCCGAAACCGACCAATCCGATCGTCAACCCGGCGAGTTCGACCAGCGGAAAATCCCAGTAGGAGAAATCGGGGCTGCGGCTCCAACGCCCCGCCGCAACGCCGCGGGCGTGATCGGCCACGTGGAGCGTGAGATTCAGCAGATGGGCGAAAACCATTTGCACGACCGCGGGCGTGGCATAGTCGGGGACGTTGCAGACGGCGATGCCCCGCTCGTGTGCGGCGACAACGTCGACAATGTCGTAGCCCGTGGCCGTCACGGCGATGCACTTCAACCGCGGCAATCGGGCGATGGTCTGCCGCGAAAGCTGAACCTTATTGGCGGTGACGATGTCGGCCTCGGCCGCACGGGGAACCAGTTCCTCGGGCGACATTCTGTCGTAGATCGTGCATGACCCGAGAGCCTCCAGGCCGGCCCAGCTAAGGTCACCAGGATTGAGGGCATGGCCATCGAGGACGACGATTTGCATAGGTCGCGTTTCCTGTTGCCGGAGGGAATCAACGGCGCGAAACGTGGGCTGTAGGAGGCGTCTCCCGACGCCGATGAGGCGGTGCATGGCCGTGTATCGGCGACAGGAGTCGCCTCCTACAGTTCCGACTCCCGGCGTCCCCTTCGCATTTTCCTGAGCGTACCCCTTGGGCAACTCCCGCACAAGTGGTACAATAGGGGGCTACCTGTTGGAATTGCGTCCATAAGCAAAGAGCAAAGCTAGAGAAGCCATGAACAAGAAAGAATCAGAGGCCAGACTGGCGAAAGTGAAGTTGACGTTGGCCGCTAAGTGCGAGCGGCTGGCGAAGCTATCGACGAGCACGCCGAAACGCGAGACGATGCTGTACCAGGCGGCCCGATTTCGCCGGCAAGCGGCCGATTTGACCCGACAATAGCGGAACATGGAATCGCTCGAAGGCCACCTGCTGGTCGCTGCGCCCCAACTGCTCGACCCGAACTTCGCGCGGGCCCTGGTGTTGCTGGTCGAACACAACCAGGAGGGGGCTTTCGGGGTGATCGTCAACCGTCCGGTGGGCAAGACGCTGCAGGAGTTGTGGCGCGAGGTGGGCAGCGCGCCGTGCCACAGCCGGCAGCCGATTTACCTGGGTGGCCCGGTGCCCGGCCCGCTGCTCTCGCTGCACACGGTCCGCGAGTTAGCCGAGACGGAGCCGGTGCCCGGCGTCTACTTCGCCGCGAAAAAACAGCATCTCGACAAACTGGTGCTCAACGAAGAGCCGGCGTACAAGATCTTTATCGGTCATGCCGGCTGGGGGGCGGGACAACTGGAGAACGAATTGAAGCAGGGCGACTGGCGGACGTTGCCCGCCAAGGCCGAACACATTTTCTCGACCGCCGACGACGTCTGGGAGAACGTGCTGCGGCAGATCGGCCACGACATGCTCAAGTCGATTCTCAAGCTGGACGAACTGCCGCCCGACCCGACGGTGAACTGACTTTTCTGCCGAGGAGAGCCGATGGGCACGATGCGATTCCGTGTCTTTCCACCCGAACGCATCACGGCGGAGATGATCCAGCAGGCGTATCTGGCGGGGATCGATCGCGTCTCGTGGCCGGTGCGTGCAAGCGTGGAAGGCGGAGAACTGGTCCTTCAGCGATCGGTCTCCGACTCGGCCAACCTTCACATTCCCTGGTGGGTCGAAGCGCACGGGCTGTTGACGCTGGCCTCGCCGAGTCTCATCGAGCGTGCCGAGCCGTATCACCTGCCGCTGGAATTGGCCCGCGGCACGGTCGTCCAGGTGCGCAACCAGTTGAGCGACTGGCAGGTGATCGGGCTTGCAGTGCCCGAGGCCGTCCACGGCAGACTGGCAACGGCGGTCAAACGGCTTTCCTGGGCGGCGGTCGAGCAGGAGGACGCCGCGGCTTCGGCGGCGCATGCCGAAGCGTCGCTGCGGGCGGCCCTCGAAGCCGCCAATCTGCTGGCGGCGGCGTATGCCGAGCAGGCGATCGTCGTCCGCCGCCGCCACGAAGGGGCGCATTTCGGCCTGCTCGCCGGCGACCTGACCACGACGCTGCTGGACGACCAGACCGCGCGGCAGTTTCTCCGCTCGTTCAACGCGGCCGAATTGCCCATCTGCTGGCGCGAAACGGAAACGACCGAAGGGCACATGACGTGGGTGGTCAACGACAAGCAGGTCGATTGGTGCCACAAGCACGGGCTGAAGATTCTTGCCGGCCCGTTGCTGCTGCTCGCTCCGCAAGCGTTGCCCGACTGGCTCCTGCTGTTCGAGGACGACTTCGAGAGCGTGCTGGAATGCGCCTCGACGTTCATCCGCGCGGCGGTCGAGCGGTATCGCGGCAAGGTGGATTACTGGATTTGCGCCGGCCGGGTCAACGCTGCCGAAATGCTGGCCCTTTCCGAGCACGAGCGGCTGCGGCTGGTCGCGCGGACCGTCGAGCTGATCCGTTCGTTGGATCCCGATACGCCGGCGCTCGTGTCGTTCGATCAGCCGTGGGCTGAATACATGCGGCAACAGCACTCCGATTTCCCTGCGCTGCAATTTGCCGACGCCCTGGTGCGAGCGGGGCTCGATCTGGGCGGGCTGATGATGGAGATCAACGTCAGTCACCAGCCCGGCGGCACGTTGCCGCGTCACATCTTGGAGTTGAGCCGGCAATTGGATGAGTGGGGCCGGCTGGGACTGCCGTTGTGGCTGGCGGTCTCGGCGCCCAGCGCCGACCATGACGATCCGTTGGCGCAGCGACGTACGGCGATGCCGCCGGGCGGTTGGACCCCGCTGGCGCAGCAGCGGTGGGCGGCGCGTTTCGTGCCGTCGGCGTTGGCCAAGCGGTCGGTGCGAGGCGTGATCTGGAATCAGCTTTGCGACAGCAAGCCGCACGATTTCCCCCACGCCGGCCTGTTCGACGCCGAGGGCCAGGCGAAACCCGTTCTCCGCACGCTGGCGGCGATCCGCAAGACGCGTCTGTCATAGCCGGCTTTTCGACCGCGGCAGGGCAGGCATTTTCGTGTCACAGTGGGGCAGATGTTTTGGTACCACAGTGGGGCAGACATTCCTGTCTGCCAGAAAAGATGCCGCAACTGGCAGACAGGAATGTCTGCCCCACCGGACACCATGAACGCCACACCAACGAGGAGCGTTTCAAGCTGCTCCGCGAGGCGACTGCTGCTCTCGGTCGAGTGGCCCACGCTCGTGCCACAGGAGCCACGCGGCGAACAACACGACGCCAAGCGGCAATAAGATCTTGCCCGCCGGAAGCACCAGGCGCACGAGCATCTCGAGGTCGCCGGAAGAGAACAGCGCGAGCATCGCCCAGGCCGTCACCGTCAGCCAACGGGCACGCTTTTCGTCGAAGCTGACGATCACCGCCCAACTGGCCGACGGCGCGATGATGCCGTAGGTGAGTTGTTCCGTGCCCGGCCCGAAAAGCAACTGCCACGAGGCCCACATCGAGAGGATCATCAGGAGCAAGCGTTCGCGGGAATGCTTGCCGCATCCTAAAGCCCCCCCATTGCAATGGGAGAGCGTTTCCTGGAGGAGTATTTCGTGCGCGATGCCTGCCGCCGATACTGCCGCCAACACCAATAGAGCACGCCGCCGGCCGCAATCATTTGCAATGCCATGTACGCATAACGCTGGGATGGCGAAGCGAGTGTTCGCCGCGTGCCCGTGGGAGAGAGTGTTGCCCAAATTGTCCACGCATCGCGGTATCCGGGCCAGGTCTTCTTTAGAAGCGGCCCGGTCAGCGTGCTGTACCACTCGCAATATTGCCACTTGACCATGCTGGGCGGCCGCGTCAGAAATGGAACCAGCGCCAGCAGGGCACAAACGACCGCAAATCGCCAGCCCAACTGCCGCGGCCAAAAGACAACCAGCAGCATGACGAGCGCCAGCGGCCAAAGCTTGATGAACACCGGCACGGCCAGCAGGATCACCGCCCACCACCAGCGCTGCCGGACGATCGCCGCCAGCGCCAGCATGATTGTCGCGATGACGATCGCGTTGCTCTGCCCCGACCAGATCCCCACGATCGAGCCCGGAAGTGCGAGCATCAGGAACAGGCTCTCACGTTGCGGCGGCCAATCGCCGGGCAATACATCGCGCACGAAGACGTGCAGGGCCCAAACCAGCAGAACGAGGCTGGCGACGTCCCATATCATCGTTCCCAGCCACGCGGGCAAGTAAGCCAGCGGCGTGAAGGCGACCGCGAACGTGGGCGAGTAGCGATATCCGTCGATATGTTCCGTCGGCCAGTAATTGACATAAAGCGATTTGTCGGCCCACCAATGGTATGAACTGGCAGCGAACTGGGGATAGACCGAGCGCGGATGGGGGGACACCGCAGTCTTTACGCACACGGCCGCCGCCAAGCACGCCCACAGCGTCAGCGCTCGGCGCAAATGTTCGTCGGTTAGCAAACGGCAAAATATCATGTCGTTAGTTTGCCCGCCCTGTGAAACCCATCTAACCGGACAGGGGGGAGTCTAGGGAAACATATTCGTGCGGTCAAGGGCAGTCGGCTTGTCGGCGGTGTGATTTCGCGCCAGAATGGCGTTCATGGCGGTTTCCCAAAGACCTGTGGATTCCTCGCGGCTGCGCGCCGTCAAAGGGGACAGTCCCATTTTCGTTGACACGAAAATTGGGACAGTCCCCCGGCTGCGCAGGCCGCGTTACCAGCCGTTGGTAATCGTCTTGTCGGCCGTCGTGGCGGGCATTTTCGCCGATCGATTCTGGTCGTTGTCGCTTGCGGCATGGTGGATATTGGCCGCGGTCGGATTGCTGCTCTGGGCGGCATTGCCGTTGGGGCGGCAGTTGTACGGGGCGTTGGGGCGGCAGTTGCACTGCCGACCCTCCCGCAGACCGCCAGGGGATGGCAGTACAACTGCCATCCCAACGGAAAACACAACTGCCATCTCAACGGAAAACACAACTGCCATCCCAACGCCGATTTCGCAGCGCATGCCGCTTCTGCTGGGCAACGTTTTCCTGCTCGTGGCGGTGACGGCAACGGCGGGGGCATGGCGGCATTGCTGTTGGAACCTGTTTCCCGCCGACGACTTGGGCCGCTACGCCCGCGACAAAGCCCAGCCGATCGCCATCGACGCCGTGGCGGTCGAGTCGCCGAGAGCGTCGCCTGGACGACCATCCGATCCGCTGCAAGCGATGCCGACGCGCGACGGCGCTCGACTGACCATCAAGTTGCTCGCGTTGCGAAACGGCGCCGCTTGGCAGCCGGTCTCCGGTCGGGCGATGCTCTTTGTGGTGGGCGAGCCGCCGAGCGTCGAGGCCGGCGATCGCATTCGCTGCTTTGTCCATCTCTCCGCCCCCGAGGGTCCGCAAAACCCGGGCGAGTTCGATCATGCCGCCCAGCTCCGCACCGATCGCGTGCTGAGTTGCCTTTCGGCCAAGGTGCCCGAGTGCATTTCCGTCGAGCAGACCGGTTCGGAGTGGAATCTCTGGCGGCAACTTGGCCGGGTTCGCTCCTACGGCAATCAGACGCTGGAACGATACTTGAATCCAGAGCGGGCGGAGTTGGCCGCCGCAGTGTTGCTCGGGCTCCGCGAGGAGATCGACACCGGCCGAAACGAGGCATTTCTCACCACCGGCACCGTCCACGTCCTCTGCATCTCGGGCCTGCACGTCGGCATTTTGGCCGGCGCTCTATTCTGGATGATGCGGCGAACGCGAATCCCGCGCGGCTGGGTGGTGGCTTCCGTTGCCACGATCACGCTGCTCTACGCGATCATGGTCGACGTGAGCCCGTCGGTGGTCCGGGCAACGATTCTGGTGCTGATCGTTTGCATCGCCGCCTGGCTTGGCCGCCGCCCGCTCGGCTTCAATTCGCTGGCCGCCGCCGCGCTGGTCGTGCTAGCGATCAATCCCGAACATCTGTTTCACGTCGGCGCGCAACTGTCGTTTCTGTGCGTCGCCGGGCTGATCTGGTTCGCCAACCGACGGCCGCATTGGGATGACGATGTGGCAAAAACTCAGACAACGCTTGACCGTCTGGTTTGGCAGAACCTGAGTTGGCCCGCGCGGAACTTGGCGAGGCTAAAACGGAGCGCGATCGGCATCGCCGAGGCGGGGCTGTTGCTTTGGCTGCTGGCGTTGCCGCTGGTGTTGGCTCGATTTCACATTCTATCGCTGGTGGGAATGGTAGCGAACATGCTGCTCTGGCCGTTGATATCATTAAGCCTGCTGAGCGGATTCGGCGTGCTGTTGTTCGGCCCGCTCTGTCCGCCGCTGGGACAACTGTGCGGCTGGATGTGCGACGGGAGTTTCTGGCTGCTGGAAGGGGGCGTAAAGCTGGGCCATCGGTTGCCGTGCGGTCATTTCTGGTTGCCCGGTCCAGCCGATTGGTGGCTTTGGGGATTTTATGGCGCTCTCGGCTTGGCCGTGGCGTTTCCCCGGCTTCGTCCGCGGCGACGTTGGTGCGTTGGCCTGCTGGCCGCGTGGATCGCGCTGGGCTTCGCGGCGTCGGCCTGGCGGCACGATCGCAGCCGGCTCGACTGCACCTTTCTCAGCGTCGGCCACGGCAGCGCGGTCTTCATCGAGTTTCCCGCGGGCAAAACGCTGCTCTACGACGCCGGGCGGATGGGGGAACCCGCCGTGGGCGCTCGCACGATTTCCGCCTTCCTCTGGGACCGCGGCTTGGCGCATCTCGACGCGGTGGTTCTCTCCCATCCCGACATCGACCACTATAACGCCCTGCCGGAGTTGCTCGATAGGTTCTCGGTCGGAGCGGTCTACGTTTTGCCGGTGATGTTCAAGAAGAACCGGATGATCGCGGCCTTGCGAGAGGCGATCGAGGAGCATTCTGTGCCGCGCGAAGTCAGCGCGGGGGGCTGTCTCGATATGGACGGCGATTGCCTGGTCGAGGTGCTGCACCCGCCGCGGAACGGCATTCTCGGCTCGGACAATGCCAAAAGCCTGGTGCTGGCAGTCGAGTATCGCGGACGGCGGATCGTGTTGCCCGGCGACTTGGAATCGCCCGTAATCCTCACGAAACCGCGGGAATTAAGGCATTTTCCGGAGCGGTGTTACCTGAATTGTTACCTTGACGGTATGCCTTCCACAAGTCGGCCGCAATGTCTTCCGCGTCCTGGTCAACGTAGTATTTCAGGGTGGTGCTGATGTCCTTGTGTCGCATCAGCCGCCGCAAGACGGCCGGCATGACCCGCTTGCTCCAGCGCGTGCCGAACGCTCGGCGGTAGTCGTGCGCCGTCGCCGGCTTGCCCGTCGCTTCGTCAACCACGATGTTTGCTTTCTTGCCGATGGCCGATACCTTGCGGCCGGCTTGGTCGAGAGTCGAGCCGATGGTGAACACTGGCCCGTGTCGCTCGGCCTCGGGTGTCGCCTCCAATAGTTCGGCAAACTCAGGGCGCAGGGGACAAGCTCGGCCCGCTTCGCCTTCTGGCTGCCCAGCTTGAAGCGTAGGGCGGGGTGGTAGCCGACCTGCATAATCACGGCTATCGGCTCGGATGCGTCCCACGATAAGCGTAGGGCCTCAGACAGCCGCAGACCGCTCCACCATAGCCCGTCAAGAAACCGCTGCCAACGCGCCACGTCGCCGGCGCTGACTATCTTGGGGACCGCGGCCAACATGCGCTCGTGTTCCTCCAAAACAATCGGCCGACCTTTCATCGTCTCGCCCTTCGGTGCGCGAACCTTGGGGGCGACGGAGACAAACGCCATTGACGCCGCCCAGTTCATCGCACCGCGCAAGTGGCGGGCGTAGACGCCTATGGTCGCGTCCTTCCGCTCTTCGTCCCTCAGTGCCACAACCCAACGGCTGACGGCCTCGGTGGTCACGTCACGCAACCGGGCCGGGCGCATCAGCCGTTCAACCAGATTGAACGTGGTCGCAAACTTTTTGCGAGTCTCAAGAGCGACGCCCGATTGAAACTCGGTTTCGTGCCGCTTGCGGAAGTCCGCCCAGGTCATCTTGGACGGGGCAGCATAACGGCCGCTGTTCAACTCATCTTGCCACACGGCCGCGGCGCCGATCGCCTTGGCTTCGTCGGGCGTGCCGGCCGACTTGGTTTTCTGCTTGCCGGTCACGGGGTCAACGTATCGCAGAACAAGGTTCTTGCGGTCGGGATAGCGGCACACGGTCACTTTGATTTCTTCGGTCATTGGGGTCGTCCCTTTCCTACGTCACTCTGGCAACAACACTATTTGCGCGGCCCGAAGATATTCCATAGCAAGGATGCCCATCCGGCCAGCGATCCCAAGAAGGTGAACGCCAGTATTGTGGCGGCAACCCAAGGGTGACTGCGGGCCTGCCTCTTCCATTTTTCGATATAGTCAGGATTGTCGATGCTGCGAAGATAGGCCACTCCCGATCCCGTCATGGTGATAGATAGGCCCGATGAATCGTAGCACAAACGCAACAAATCGTGTTCTGCAAGCAGTTCGGCCGCTCGTTCTAATTCTACATACGTTTGTGGCGCTCTAGGCGTACCAATCGGGTCTATCTCTAGCGTCCAGTCCACACTGACTCCGGGAATAGTGGACCGGGAGGAGTTCTCATCGAGATATTGCGCGTAACGGAGCACCCACTCTTCGGTCTGAGTAAGATGCAGGTCCATCGTTCCATCCTTTCGCGTCTGTGCCGTCTGCAACCGGCGTTGGCGGGCGTCACGTTGGACTGACCCGTCTTGGCTTGGTCAACCTCATGCCGAAGTATGCCGCCAACTTGGCGGCCGTGTCCAGCTTGATTTGCCGCTCACCGCTGGCGAACCGATGTAGGACCACGTATGGAACCCCACTGTCCTTCGCGATTCGGTAGAGTGTGGCCCCACTGGTTTCGATTGCATCGCGTAGCTGGTCGGTAAGGTCCATTGTCGCTCCCCTGTAGTCTCCCTGATTATATCCCTTTCGCTGTATGCGTCAATAGGGGCTTATGCGGCTTTTTTCACCTGCTCGGCTTCTTGGCCGGCTGCTCGTCCATTCCGCGGCCGGCGTAGGGCTCTGAGTGGTCGAGGTGGGCCTGCCAGTTGGCCGCGTACTTGTCGGCCAACGCTTTATCCCGAATGACCAACAGGTTCTCGGCGTTATGCTCCTCGGCGGCTCGCGTGAAGTTGAAACTGCCGGTCAACACGGTCGCCCCGTCAATCACCATCACCTTGTTGTGGGCAATGGCGTGCTGGGCATCGATGAAACACGGGATGCCGGCATGGGCTACAAAATCGGCCGAACTGTACTTCTCCGTCCGCTGGGACTTGTCGAGGATGACTTGCACTTTCACGCCGCGCTTGTGGGCCTCGACGAGGGCCTTGGCGATTGGGACGCTGGTGAACGAGTAGGCTTGGACCAATACCGTTGACTTGGCTGCGTCCAGTTCTTTGACCACGGCCTCCGTGCAACCGCCCTTCGGACTGAAGTAGAGTTCAACGGCCGTGGGATAGCTGGGCTGTTGTTGACAACCGGCAAGGCAGGCGACGATCAAGAGCAATGTGGGTAGGTATCGCATTGGGGTTTCTTTGCCCTGTGTTAGCCGCCTCCGCCTTGGTCTAGGGTCTAAACCCACAATCGGGTATCTCCATCCACGTTTGGCCGACGGTGTCCCACGCTACGATGTAGCCGGGGCTGGGCATAGGCGGAGGTGTCGTAATGGTGATTTCGGCGGTCGGAACTGGCGGACGTGTCGTTGTAGTTGTAGCCAAAACGGCAACAGGGTAAAGTCCTGGGATGTCGCTCGCAGCAGGTATCTCCCCCTCGGGGATATGCTCCTGGCGGACGCATTGATGCGGCGGCTCGCCACAGCATTGGGATAGGTCTGTAAAGTCCAAAGCGTGGGTTACTACCAAAGCTCCAACCATCCCCTTAGTCCACTGGATACCAATAGATCGCAGGGACCGATTACAGTTGGGACAGGGCTTTCCCATAGAACACCTCCAACGAGATATGGGCCATTCTTGAATCAGAAGCGGAAGGGATAGTCTACTCGGGGCGTCGTCTGGGTGTCCAGTGAGCTTCTCGGACTGATCGGGCAAGAACGGCCCACCACGATTACGCCTCGTGCGTCCCTCGGGGCTTCGATGACTTTGATTCCTCGGGCGTCTGCGTGCGTCATATCGCGTCCTGGGCGTTCGGGGCCTTGATCTTGACCACCTTCCGCCACTCCCGCCCCAATCCCTCCACGCGCTGATGGCAAGAGTAGCACACCGGCAACAAACCATCGTTGTCGGGATAGATTTCGCCACCCTCTTGAATCGGGATGATATGGTGCGGCAGGTCGGCCAGCGTCGTCCTGCCCTCGGCTTCGCAAACGGCGCAGAGCGGGTGTCGGCGCTTGTAGGATGCTGCGAAGTCCGACCACCGATGATCGTAACCGCGGGCGGCTGCCGATGGGCGGAAGTCTTGCCGGTGGCCGCCTCCGCAGACCGTGCATCGGCCATCGCGAACGAAACCGGGGCAACCGGGCTTGCGGCAAAGGCGGGCTGGGGCTGTCGGCATGGCTCACGATCCTTCTGCAAATTGTTCCACGGCCTGGGCGGTGTATGCGTGGGTGGCCATGGCCGTTTCGTGGGCGCCGACGTTGGCTCATGTGGGCCGTTGGGCGGTGGTCGGACGGAAGGTCCAACCCAAGGACGGAAGTCCGCCGTGCGGCCCGTGGGCAACGTGGGCGGCCAATCGTTTCAGATGCCATCGGCCATCGGTGCGGTTCTTAGTCCTGGAACACGGCCCACAAAGGGGCATGATCCGAGGGCTTTCCCCCTTGCGTTCTTGCTGGTCGATTTCGGCGCCGGTGCATCGCTTCGCCAGCGGCATGGTGGCGAGGATGTAATCCAGCCGTAGACCATCGTTCTTGGGAAAGGCCAGCATCCGGTAGTCCCACCACGAGTACAGGCCGCCCTCGGGATGGCGCTGGCGGAAGACATCGACCAAGCCCCATGCAATGAGGTGCTCCAGGGCCAGGCGACTACCACCGTCGAACAAGACGCTCTGCGCCCATTTGGCCGGATGGGCCACGTCCTTCTCATCGCGGGCCACGTTCAGGTCGCCGCAGACAACCAGCGGCATCTGTGGTGTGAAGTGCCGCTCTATGTAGACTTGGAGCCGCTGGAACCATCGGAGTTTGTAGGCGTAAGGCTCGGTTCCTACGACCTGGCCATTGGGCACGTAGGCACTGAGGACTTGGATGCCGCTGATCTCGGCCGCCAGAAAACGGGCTTGCGGATCTTCCACGCCGTCGTCCATGCCACGGTGGGCAAGAGTGGATCCCATGCGGCTCAAGATGGCCACGCCGTTGTAGACCTTCTGGCCGTGGACCGCTGTGTGATACCCAGCCTCCCGGATCGCCCCGTATGGGAAATCGGTGTCGGTCACCTTGAGTTCCTGAAGGCAAACCACGTCCGGCTGAGACTTTTCCAACCAGATCAGCAACCGCTCCAGCCGCGAGCGGATCGAATTGACGTTCCAGGTGGCGATCTTCATACCGGGTAATTCTACACCGATATGGGAGCAGTTGTGAACGTAGCCGACCTTCAGTTCCCGGAATCCTTGGCAGGTCGTCAACGGAACGCCGGCACAGAAATCACTTTCGACTAGGTTTTGATTGTCGTCCAGCCGCGGGCCAAGAAAGAGTTGTAAGGGAATACTTCCCAGCTTAACAGCGAAAGTGTTTGACTAAGCTTCCCGGTCAGCCATAGAATCATGGGCACTGGGAAGTCTACTGTCCACGACCATCTTCTGTTTCAGCAGGAGGAACTGCCATGCGACTGGTCTTTGGCCTGTTGCTCTTTTCCCTGGGGGGCACCATGATCCGCGAGACGTCCGCCGAGCAAATAAGACCGTCCGACCACACCACCATCGTCCAAGGCGACAATCAGTTCGCCGTGGACTTGTGCGCCCAGTTGGACCGGGAGCAGCCGGGCAAAAACCTCTTCTTCTCGCCCACGAGCATCTCGCTGGCACTGGCCATGACGGCCGCCGGGGCTCGCGGCCCAACCCAGTCCGAGATGGCCAAGGTGTTGCATCTCGACGCGGACCTGACACAGGCCCACGCTCATTATCATGAGTTACTGGAGAAATGGAACGCGGTAGGCGAGAAGCGAGCCTACCAACTCCGCGTAGCCAATAGGCTGTGGGGGCAGAAAGGCTACCCGATCCGCCCGGAGTTCCTCGCCCTGACGCGCCAGCAGTATGGGGCCGAGATGCTGCTGGTGGACTTTGCCCAGGCGGAGGCTACCAGCCGGGAGATCAACCACTGGGTGGAGCAGCAGACCAACGGCAAGATCAACAACCTCATCCCGCCGGCATCACTCGATGCCCTGACCCGGCTAGTGTTGACCAACGCGGTCTATTTCAAGGGGGATTGGGCGCAGCCGTTTGACAAACGGAACACACGGGAGGAGGACTTCGCGGTGTCGGCGGAGGGGAAGGTGAAGGTGCCGCTAATGCACCAGCAGACGAAGATGGGCTACGCGGAGGAGGAAACATTTCAGGCGTTGGAGATGCCGTATGCGGGCCGGGATCTGTCGATGGTCGTGCTGTTGCCGAAGAAAGTGGACGGATTGCCGAACTTGGAGAAGACGATTACGGTCGACAAGCTCGCCTCGTTGATGTCGAAACTGCACGTTCGTAAGGTCATCACTTGCCTGCCCAAGTTCAAGCTGGAGACTTCCTTCGGCCTGAACCCGACGCTGGAAGCAATGGGGATGAAGCGAGCATTTTCCCGAACCGCCGATTTCTCGGGCATTAGCACCGCGGAAGACCTCTACATCTCCGCCGTGCTCCACAAGGCATACGTGGACGTCAACGAGGAAGGGACGGAGGCTGCCGCCGCTACAGGCGTGATGGTGGGAGCCATGGCAGCACGTCGCCCAGAGCCGGTTCCGGTATTCCGTGCCGATCATCCCTTCCTGTTCTTGATCCGTGACACAAAGGCCGGGAACATCCTGTTCATGGGGCGCCTGACCAACCCGACCAACTGACGGGAGGCGCGACAAGATGATCGTGGCGGCGTGCGAGAAGAGGCCGTCACCCAAAGCGATTCTGATCGTGACCGATGGCAACCGGCTGGCCGCCAAGATCCGTCGGGCCGAGGGTAGTGGCCTGCCTCACGCAAGCCGGGACTGCCGACAGCGTGCCGAAGTGGATCGATAGCGTTGTTCTGCGGCCGGCGGACTAAACGTGCCGTCTCCACCAGAGCAAGCCGATGATCGCTGCGCCTATGAGCAAGGAGAGGCTACCGGGCTCAGGAACACTGGCCACACGGAAACCGACATCGCTTCCCACGGACATCGGGTCGTTGGCGAACCAATCAAACGAGGCCAGGTAGGTCGAGTAGGCGTCAAACCCACCGCCACGCATTCCACGACGTGTTGAACTGAAAAAGTCTGCCTCGTTCCACTGGAAGACATTACCCCCCATGTCATACGTGCCGTAAGGCCCAGGTGACGCAGAAAACGCCCCGAACCGGCGTCAGGTAATTCGTCGGATCGGTGTATATCCACCCGTTGACAATCAAGTAATTAGCGTTGTTCGTGCCCGTCGTGGAAAGGATGTTGATAGGCACGGTGCTACTCTGCGTGGTGTATCCCCAGTAGCCCGCGTTCGTGCCGCCGCCCTTGTAATAGGCCGCCTTATACCATTCGTTTTCCGACGGAATAACGTAGGTGGCGGTGCTGTTGCGGGTCACTGCCATCCAGTTGGTAGCGTTGCCGTTTAGGGTGTACGCCCCGGTCTCTGTCGTGCCCGTTCCCTCAACCCCGGTCGGCTGGCCATTTTGCAGCCAATTGCAGAAGCGTGCTGCATCGCCCCAGGTGACATCGAAGATCGGACAGTTGGCGGCTTGGCTGCAGCCGCCCGTGACGGTGTAGGTGTAGTTGCCTGAACTGCCGCTCTGGGCAATCTTGATGGTCGGCATGTCAGTGGCCATGCCACTGTTGTAAAGCCCATAGGCGTCCGTTTTTGCCACGGCGTTGAGAAACTGGCAATACTGGCCCACCGTCACGTCATACTTGCCCATCTGGTAAACGTAAGGGACCGAACCGTGGCCGCCGTTCGACGTATCCGCCGCATTGCCCGGATCGCCCACGGTGACGAACTCAAGGCTCGCCTCTCCCGTCCATATTCCCGTCACTGGATCGCGAGTGCCACCCATATTGAACACGTTGGTCTGCGCCGACACGGAACTCACGCCCGAGAAGACCAAACACAGAACGCCCAGAACCATTGTGCAACAGCGAAACACGGCAGCACCTCCCCCCGGAAAATAGACTGAAGCAGCAACGGACTGCCGAAGAGAAGATACCCGCGTTGAACTGCGGGTGACTATCGCTTCGGCCGGTGCCTCTTCCCTGCCGATTAGCGATTACTGCCAATTTGACATAACCGGGGTCGGATGCAATCCCCCCGGTGGGTAATTCCCCAAGAATCTCGGCGTACTTGCGTCCCCACGGAATATCGGCACCAGATTCGGTGCGACCGCCCAACGGTAGGTATCGCTCGCGTTGATGGGCTTGATTTCGCAGGCAACGCCTTGAACCCGTTTGAGCTTGTCTTCCGGGAGAATCCTGGCCCCGAACGCTCGAAACGTGCCGTCGCCGCTGCTTAGGGTCAAACCGCTGGGCTCCGCTTTGATTTCCGGGTGTTGCGGCGCGGTCAGCAGGAACTTCTGCCCCGCGCACTTCCCCGCCCCATCTCACGCCGCCCAATCCGCACACAACGCTTCCGCCTGTTCCAGCACCAACTTCGTGGCCTCGGCTTGTAGGTCCGGCGGGTAGCCGAACTTCCGCAGAATGCGGCGGACCATCACGCGATTTCTGGCCCGGGCGCTCTCCTGCACCGTCCAGTCGATCGTGACGCGAAACGATATCGATGAGTAATCAGGGACTTCGTTCGTGACTATAATTTCAAGAGTTCGTCTACTGCGAGTACAATCTCTTCCGGGGCCAGCGGCCGGCTACCACTTGCAAAGGTCTTCCACAGGCGGCCGTCGCGGTCATAAAGCTTCAGGTGCGGCAAGGCACCGTCGTTAATGTCGAAGGCGTCGAACCCTTCCGAGCCGAGACCGTATTGACTGATAAAATTCTCGAACCTGGCTCCGCGGCCGCGTAAAAAACGGAGAACTGCTGTCTGATTCTCCGTGTCGTCCATACTCACCGAAATCACCACCAAGCCACGGTCGGCAAGACGCCGGTGAAGCTCCACTGTATGAGGAAACAGCTTCACGCACGGCGCGCACCAAGTCGCCCAAAACTCGACCAACACCACCTTCCCACGACACCGTGCGATTGCTTCGGCCAGCGCTCGGCTGTCGACCGTCGCCAGAGCAACCCGGGCAGTCGTTCTTGCCACAGCCGGCGTATCGCCGTGCGAGCAGCCGCCGACCGGCAGGCCGCCCAGGGCTGTCAAAACTGCGACCCCATACGCGATTTCCCGTGCGTGAGGAGTCGAGACGACCGTGTGTAACATGGTCATGAGTCAAATTGCGGTCACTTTTTCTCGTACCTGATGCCACAGCCGAACTGCTTGGTCACAGTGTGCGGAGGCTCCTTCCCATCCAACAGGGCATCGATGGCGTCGCGGAGATAGGTTTTCTTGACTTGGCTGGCGTTTTGCTTATCGTCAACCGCGCCCATGTAGGCGACCTTACGTTGCTGGTCCAAAAGGAAGACATGGGGCGTGACCGTGGCCCCGTAGTCGCGCCCTATTTTCTGACTGGAGTCATACAGGTACGGGAAATTGAAGTTCTTGGCCTTCGCCCGTTGCTTCATCTTGTCCAGCCGGTCGGCTTCGATATTATTCACGTTGACGGCCACGACCTGCACCCCTTTTGCTTTGTAGGCGTCTTGCAGGGCGACCAGACGTCCTTCATAGGCGCTGGCCACCGGGCAATGATTGCATGTGAAGACCAGCACGACCAGTTTGCAATCTTTGAAGTCTGACAGGGAGTGTTTCTTGTTGTCGGTGCCAATGATGCCCTTGAAGTCAGGCGCCGGATCGCCGATTTTCACACCGGCGGCGAACAACACCTCGGCGCACGGCAAGGTAACTACAGCCAACAGCAACGCGAACATCAACTTTCGAGCCATGCGATGCCCTCCTTTGAGAAAAACGGACCCCGGGCGGCAAGGCTGACTGCGCCCGGCCGCGGTTCGGCGCCTTCCACGAATGGTAGCCGTTCAACCCCCGACACACGCCGGAGAATCGCGTCAAACGGTGGCGAGGAATTATAGTGCCTCCCACCGGAAAAGGAAAACGGTAAGCGTCCCGCCGAGCACATAGGGAGAAATCGCCGCCTGGGCGTAGGCTTGGCGAACGGGGAGATCAAGCCGGATGCCAGCGGTGGGGGAGGAGGGCGAGAAGTTCTTCCTCGCTGGCGCCGGGAAGAATCGCTGGCAGTCGGGTCAGCACGTCGCGGTAGTAGACCCAAGGATCGTGGCCGTGACGCTTGCATGACGCCAACAGGCTGAAATGGATCGCCGCCG
>CAWGNG010000045.1:0-86129 GCA_963823895.1 uncultured Planctomycetaceae bacterium | reverse complement strand
GGATTTCTACAGTCAAGCGAATTGACGCCCGCGGCGGCCCCGGCCGTTTTCGCCGCGTCCGCCGCAAGTTCGATCATTCCCCGCGAAACCGGCAAGCTGCCCCGCGGCGAGACCGTGGATGTTGACGGCAACATCCTCCGCATCGCCAGCGGCGATCCGCTGCGGATTCAGCCGATCATCGACGGCCTGCGGAGCCGCGGGCAGGTGATCCTCTCCGTGCAGCGGTTGACGCAATCGTTGGAGGATTATTTCGTGCAGACCGTCTCCGAGTCGCCCTCGCAAAGATCGCTGCAAGGACAAGGAATCCGCCGATGACGCAGACCTGTGCGATCTTCCTGGAAGCCTACCGCAGCCTGAACTCGAAGAAGCTTTTCTGGGTCGTCCTGGCTCTTTCCGGGTTGGTGGCGCTGTGTTTCGCCGCCGTGGGGCTCAACGAGCACGGGCTGAAGATCCTGTTTTGACAGTTTGACAATGAGGTCATCAACTCGAAGCAGATTCCGGTCGATCAGTTTTACAAGGGGTTGTTCGTGCAGATCGGCATCGGCACCTGGCTCTCCTGGATCGCGTCGATTCTGGCGCTGATTTCGACGGCGGGGATATTTCCCGACCTGATGACCGCCGGATCGATCGATCTGTTCGTCTCCAAGCCGATCGGCCGGCTGCGGCTCTTCTTCACCGAGTACCTGGCGGGCTTGCTGTTTGCGGCATTGCAGGTGACGATCTTCACGGTGGCGTGTTTTCTGGTCATGGGGCTGCGCGGCGGCGTTTGGGAGCCGGGGTTGTTTCTTGCCGTCCCTATCGTGGTCTGTTTCTTCAGCTACCTGTTCTCGGTGTGCGCCTTTCTCGGCGTCGTCACGCGATCGACCATCGCGGCCCTGTTGCTGACGCTCCTGTTCTGGTTCGGTATCTGGGCGGTCGGGACGGCGGAAAGAACGCTGTTGTTTTTCAAGACGATACAGCACCACGGCACCAGCCTCGCGGCGGTCCAGACCGAGCAGAACCGTCCCATGCTGAAATCGCGCGGAACTACCGATCGCGCGAAGCCGTCGCCACGGACCGATCGGCCTTCCGAGGAGAAGAAGGAAGCCGCGAAGGAGGAAAGCGAATCGGCCACGCTCAACGCCGCCTACAATATCTTCTATGGCATCAAAACCGCGCTGCCAAAGACGAGCGACACGATCGAGTTGCTGGAGCGATCCTTGATGAAAGCCGCGAAACTCCCGCAGGCCAGCCATCCTGAGGAAAAACGCATGATGGCGGCGCAGCAAGAGATCATCGATGTCCTCCGCGGCCGTTCCATCGCCTGGGTCGTGGGCACGTCGCTGGGCTTTGAGGCCGCCGTCCTCTGCTTCGCTGCGCTGATCTTCTGCCGGCGGGATTATTGACGTGCGAAGCTAGCGCATTCCCGCCCCCATTTGCTGCAATATGGCCAGCGGCAGGGTGACGGAGGTCATGTAGACGGGATTCTGGGCACCGGCCATGTCGAGGCCGAAGCATTCCCACGGGGCGCCGCGGCCGCCGCCCTTGCGAAAATCGCGCTCGCGCAGATGGCGGAGAAATCGATCGCACACCGCGCGGGCAAGCGGCGGATCGACGGATTGCAGGGCTTCGATGAGCCAACCGGTTGCGGCGTGCCAAAACGCGCCGCTCTGATACGTGTTTACCGCACCGCCGCCAGCTTCCCAGCACTGATTTGGGCGGAAGTAGCGATCGGAGGGGACATGGCGGACCGCCCCCTCGTATTCGATGGTGTGCCCGGGAGCGCGGACGGCTGCCGCCACGGTATCTCGTGCCTTCTTCGCCGCCGCGGTGGGCAGGATTCCTAAGTGGAGCGCAAAGAGCGTTGCCCAAACGTCCGGCTGCTTGCCGACCTCCGTGGCCGCTAGCAACCATCCGTCGCGCTGACGCGGATCGGCGAACACTGCGGCAAAATGTGCGGCGATCGTCTCGGCCGTTTGCCGATACTCGGCCGCCGTCTCGCTCCCTCCGCCGGCCTTGCACAGATCGGCCAGTTGCCGGGCGGCGCGATAACGCAGCAGCGTGGCAAACGACATCGCGCCGAGCAGATAGACCGAATCCTGAAAGCCGAAGCCGACGGCGCGGCGCTGCTTGGTCGATACCACCGCGCCGGTGTGCGGATCGGACGCCGGCGAGTGGAACGCGCGTTCGAGCCGGTCGAGCAGAGTGTGGCCGCCGATCGTCTCGCTGAGAAACCTTGCATCTCCCGTGTCGCGCCATAAGGCGTAGGCGATGTGGATGAAGTAGAAATGATCGTCCGCCGGCGGCAGTGGGCCGTACGGCGGGGTCCCTTGATCGTCGCCCGAGGAATACGTGCCCGGATAATACACTGCTCCGCCGGCGAAATTGACGTGATCGACGATGGCGAACGGCGGGATGACGGCGCCGCTGGGCAAACGCCGCTCCTGCGGGCCGTTTTGGCATCGGGCGATCAGCCGCAGGTGCTGGAGGATTTCGGTCGGAGCGATCAAGCCGCAATCCAACGACATGGCGAAGTCGCGCGTCCACAGGGCGGGGTAGTTGCCGCCGGGGGTGATGACGGTGACGCCCGTGACGTTCGGTCCCATCCCGCCGCGCGAGTATCCCGGACGCACGCGGGCCGATTCGATCGTCGCGGCAGCCAATTCCTTCAGAAATGTAAGCGAGGCCGCATCGATCGGCGGCGGCGTTTTCACGGCCGCTTGCGCCGAATTTGCAGCAAGGGCGAACAGCGGCGCCGCCGCCCCCGCCATCGCGGCTTGGCAAAGAAAGGACCGCCGCGAAACGGGCCGCTTGGCGGACGGCGTGTTGTGCCTCGGGGGATGGGACATCGGAGGGAACTCCAGGGTGATTTGGGGCGAATCGCCGGTCCTTGCCGCCGTTGGGGTGGCAGTTGTACTGCCACCCCAACATCCGGTGATTTGGGGCGAGTTGCCCTTCCCGCCGTCGTCAAATCAATATAATAGGACAGATGAGCAAATGCTACTTCGTTTCCGACTTGCACCTGTTCGCCAATCGCTCGGACGCGCATCGCTATCTGGAGGAGATCGCCCTGGCGGCGTCGCACGCGGAAGCGTTCGTGTTGGGCGGCGACATTTTCGACTTTCGCTGGTTGCGGATTCCGATCCTTCGCGCGGTCGATCGGGCCGTGCAGTGGCTAAGCGAACTGGCCGCGTCCTGCCCGCAGTGCCATTTTCATCTCGTGCTGGGCAACCACGATTACCATCAGGCGCTGATCGATCGGCTTGTCAGGCTTGAGAAGCAGATCGCGAATCTTTCGTGGCACCGCTATTACGTGCGGTTGGGGAGCAGCGTCTTTTTGCACGGCGACGTGGCCGACAAGACGATGGACTCGCGGATGCTGGCCGAGGCCCGCGACCAGTGGCTCGACCACCGGCGGCGTGGCCCCTTCATGAGCGCGCTGTACGACGTGGTGGTGCTGGCGCGGCTGCACAAATCGGTGCCGCATCTGGTCTACGCCAAGCGGATCGTGGTCCGCCGTATTTTGAAGTACCTGGAGAGCATCGGCCAAGGCACGGGCGACGGCGTGCGGAACGTCTATTTCGGCCACACGCACCGCCGCATGTCGAACTACCATTATCACGGCCTGGCGTTTCACAACGGCGGCGCACCGTTGAAAGGCATGAAGTTTCGCATCATCGAAGCGCGGCGGTAGGACTTCAGGGGTGAATCAGAACTGCAGGATTTGAAATGCCCCCTGGGGATTGACAGGACAAAGACCAGAACCGAAGATCAAGGTCCTAACCACCGGTGTTGTAGGCCGTGACATCCGCGCTGCCCGCCGTGCTGCCAATACTATCCTTGTGCTGCCAATACCATCCGTTGTTCCACTGGCGTTGTTCGTCGCTTTCTCGCCCCGAAGGGGCTGGAATAGGAAAGCCCAGGGCGCAGCCCTGGGTTGAGGGTAGCGCTGACATCGCTTAGCCCCGAAGGGGCGAAATGGCTGGTGACTGATGCTGCAATCTCTGGCGAATATCCTTCTGCACGTGATTTTCAGCACGAAGAATCGCGCGCCTTGGATTCCCGTCGAAATTGAGCCGGAATTGCACCGCTATTTGGCGTCGATCTGCCGCGCTCACCGTTGCCCGTCGCACGGAATCGGCGGCACGGAAGACCATATCCATATCGTTTGTTCGTTGGCACGGACGATGACGGTGGCGTCGTTGTTGGAAGAACTCAAGAGCAGCAGTTCCAAATGGATCAAAACCAAGGGCGACCGATTTGCCGGGTTCTCGTGGCAGGCCGGCTACGGTACATTCTCGATCGGCCAGTCGCAATTGGACGCCGTCAAGACGTACATCGCTGGCCAGCGAGAACATCACCGGCGGAAGACGTTCCAGGAAGAATTCCGCGACTTTTTGGCGAAATACCAGGTTCAATACGACGAGCGATACGTGTGGGATTGAACCGCCATCGCGCCCCTTCGGGGCTATGACGGGGCGTTGCCCCGCGTACCCAGGGCGGCGCTGCGCTTGCGCTGGGCTATCCGATTTGGCCCCTTCGGGGCTGTCGCCGCAGTGCGACTCGCTCACTCAGCGTTCGCCAGGCCCATTCTCCGTGGAAGTCCTGAACGCCACGCCGCCAGCAATACCGCCGACCAGCCACATCGCTGCACTCACTGCGAGGAAACCCACCGGCTGCGCGATCTTGCAGACCCCGACGGCCGCCAGGAAGATCGACGCCACCAGGCCAAGGGCAACGGCGGGTAGCATGAGCACGAAACATTTGAGCGAAAACCGCATAATCGCCGGTTGCCGGGGCGTCACTCGCACGAAAATGTACATCGTGGCCGCTGACAGTGCAGCGCATGCAATCGCAACCGCCGCAATTAGAAGAGCGTTGTGACCCAACAGCGCGTCAATCTCCGCATAGGCGTTCTTCGACGGCAACAAAGAGCCGACAAGCCCGTATGCGAAAGCGATCAGAACAGCTATTGGGTAAACGACTCTCTCCAAGGCTTTCATGCCAGATCACCCTCCACCGACATTGTACCGTTTGCGTGGACAGTCGCCTACATCAACGGGCTGAAGAGCTTGGCGAGATTCATCTTCAACCGGCTGCTCAATTCTTGCGGCGGCCATTGGCCGGGGATGGCTTGCAACGATTTCTCCAGGTAATCCTCTTGCAGGCGGCGCATCTCTTCGACGGCCGAGCCGGCGTGGACGAAGAGGTTCAACTCGAAGTTCAGGCTGAACGAGCGGATATCGTAATTGGCCGAACCGAACATGCCCAACTCGTTGTCGATCGTCAGCGTCTTGGCGTGCAGCATCCCCTCTTGAAACAAGAACACGCGGACGCCGAATCGCATCAAATAGTCGCAATAGAACGCCCCGGCCGCGTTGGCCATGCGGTGGTCCGACTGTTTCGGGATGGCGATATCGACCTGCACGCCGCGCAGCGCGGCCAGACGCAACGCCAGCAACATCGCTTCGTTGGGGATGAAATAGGGGGAGGTGATGACGATGCGATGCCGCGCCAGGAAGATCGAGCGGACGACGAGGTCCTGGAACAACTCGGTCTGCTGATCGGGGCCGGTCGGGATTACCTGGATGGCGATCGAACCGGCAGGATGGCTCGTCGGAAACAGGCCCGGGTCTTCCAGCAACTCGCCGGAGGCGTAGAACCAGTCCTCCAGGAAGATGCTCTGCAACTGGCGGACGACCGGGCCGGTGATGCGGGCCATGATGTCATGCCAGACGCCCGCACGCTTGTGGCCGTAACTGGCCTCGACGATGTTCTGCGAGCCGGTGAAGGCCACCGCGCCGTCGATCACCGCCAGCTTGCGATGGTTGCGCAGATCGAGCCGCGAAAAAGGAATCCGCCACAGATTGGCGGGCAGGACCGGAAAGACCCGCGCGCCCTGCTGCCGCATCGAAGGGGCCAAGTGGCGGAAGAGCCACCGCGAACCGACGGCATCGGCCAGCACGCGGCAGACTACCCCGCGCCGCCGCCCGGGCCAAGGCCAAGGCCACCCGCTGGCCCACCGAATCGTCCTGGAAAATGTAGAACAGCAGGTGGACGTGGTGCCGGGCGGCGTCGATCTCGGCGATCAGCCGGTCGATCACCACGTCGGTATCGGACATCAGCGAAATGGCGTTGCCGCCCACGACTGGCAGACCGCCGCCACGCTCGGCCAGTTGGGCCAGCACGTTGTACTCGTCGGTTTCGTCGGGAACGACACGGTTCGCTTCAATGCTGGGATGCTCGAAGGTGTTCAGCAGCGGGCGAAGCTGCTTGCGGAGATTCAGTTGCCGCCGGCCCAGCCGGTTCTCGCCGATCAGCAAGTAGAGCCCCAATCCGATCCAGGGCTCGAAGAAGATGATGGCCAGCCATGCCAGGCAGGTGGCCGGTTTCTCCTTTCGTAGCACAATGATCGGCAGCACCGTCAAGCGGATCACCCATTCGCTTGCGGCCAGCACCTGGGTCCAAAAGAAGACGTTCATACGACAAGTATACGGCGCTCGAAAAGACTGGGCCGCCAAGGCATTGTAGAGAGTTCAGCAAAGTTTTTGCTTCGAGAGCGAGAAAAAGCCCCCTCGTTCCCACGCAGAGCGTGGGAACCAGAAGAACGTACTCTTCACGCTCCGCGTGAAGGGATCAGCGGCACCACTTCCCTCTCGCGGAGCGAGAGGAGTACAGCTACAGGCCGAGATTCAGCGGCCGATGCGACGATTTCTTCGGCGGCGTCTTGGGCGTCTCGGTTATCGGTGACGACGGCCCCTCGATCTCCTTCGGCACCGGCGGCGGGTCGAGAACGATCACGATCGGCAGGCCGAAGGCATCGGTCTTGCCGTCCGCTTCGACGCGCACGACTTCATTCCCCAGCTTCGTCGTCGGCTCTTCCGGCGACGCCGAGCAGCCCCACAAGACAACCACAATTGCCGCAAACAACCATCTCTTTCTCATTACTAGGATTATCCCCGATTGTCGGCGTGATGGGAAGTACCCCCGCCGGGTGACGAATCCGCTGGAATTTCGCCCTACTTGATCCCCGTTGCTTACCGCGTATAGTTCCTAATAGAGGCATCGAGGCGAAAATGCGGTTGCAGACAAGTTCTCTATTGTCGATGATCCTGCTGGTTGCAACCGGCTGCGGCGGTGCGATGGATGCCGCGGCCGCAACCAAGTCGCGGTCCAGGCCGAAGGAGAAAGCGATGTCGTACGTGCGCGTGCGGGTGATTGACGCCGACGGCAAACTCAGCGGTCCGGTCGAAGTTCCGGCGGTGGTCCTCTCCGACGCCGAGTGGCGGCAGCGGCTGACGCCGGAGCAATACCGCATCACCCGCAGCAAGAACACCGAGGCGGCTTTCTGCGGCGGCCTGCTGAACAACAAGGAGCCGGGCATCTACGTCTGCGTCTGCTGCAATCTTCCGTTGTTCGAGTCGAAGGCGAAGTTCCACTCGGGCAGCGGTTGGCCCAGCTTCTTCGAACCGGCCGCCAAGGAG
Organism: uncultured Planctomycetaceae bacterium; assembly: GCA_963823895.1. Classification (GTDB taxonomy): domain Bacteria; phylum Planctomycetota; class Planctomycetia; order Pirellulales; family Thermoguttaceae. Next base: position 78,666 of record CAWGNG010000045.1, on the reverse strand, counting down.
AACATTGTCGAGCGGCGTGATACGAGCCATCACATGGTCCGCACCGAAATCCTCTGCCGGCGCTGCGGTGCGCATCTTGGGCACTTGTTCGACGACGGCCCGCCGCCGACCGGCCAGCGATACTGCCTGAACTCGGCGGCGCTACGATTCGTCGCCACCGATCAACTCAAGACGATCGCCGAGCCTGAGGCGGCCCTGGCCATTCCCGCCGCGGCCGATCCGGTGAAGGCGGGCCAGGACCGGAGGCACGCCGAGGCGGTCTTCGCCGGCGGATGCTTCTGGTGCGTCGAAGCCGTCTTTCGCCAGCTTAACGGCGTTTTGGACGTCACCAGCGGCTATGCCGGCGGCGACGCCAGCACCGCCAACTACGAAAGCGTCTCGACCGGACTGACCGGCCACGCCGAATCGGTCCGCATCATCTACGATCCACGGAAGATCTCCTACGAGACGCTATTGAAGGTCCATTTCGCCACGCACGATCCGACGACGCTGAACCGGCAGGAGCACGACGTCGGCACGCAGTACCGCTCGGCCATCTTCTACGCCAACGAAGAGCAGAAGCAGATCGCCGAGGCGATGATCGCCGATCTGACCGACGCGAAAGCGTTCCGCCATCCGATCGTGACCACTCTGGAGCCGCTCAAGGCGTTTTATCCCGCCGAAGCCCATCATCAGAACTACGTCGCCTGCAATCCGCATCAGCCTTACATCCGCTCTGTCGCGCTGCCGAAAGTGGCCAAGGTGCGGGCGAAGTTCAAGGAGTTGCTCAAGAAGCCGGAAGCGACCGCGACGGAGGTGCCGTTGCACAAGTAGGGCCAGCAAGCGACGCAACGGGTCTATGCTGCGTGGTTGAGCGCCATCCCGATCGTGTCGGCCGGGGCTGGTTTTCCTTCCGCCGTACGGGACAATGCCCAATCCGTTCGGGCGATCAGCACCATTGCCGCCATTAGCCAGGCCGTCGTTCCAAAGCCGAGCAGGCCGACGCGACCGCCGTAGGGGAGCAGAACGTAGTGCAGGACGGATAGCACGGGCGGGATCGCGGCCATGACGACGCCTGCCTGGGGGCGGCCGTGACGGTCGAGCCAGAGCGGAACCAACAGGATGGCGGGGGCGAGCAGCAGGAAATAATGGGCACGGGCCACCGGCGAGACCGCCAGCATCGTGACGCACGCCAGGGCGAAGCCCGTGGCCATGTTCAGTTTGTTGCCGGGTTGCCGGGCAAGCCGAACGCCCAAGGCCAACAGGGCCAGTCCGAGCATCGCGCGCGACAGGAACAGGAAGCAGTCGGAGGCGGGCGAATCCATCGCCATCTTTGGGGCGTCGAAGTTTTCGACCAGCCGATCATCCGGTCCGTCGGCAAAGACGTGCGAGCCGAAGTTGCCCAAGCGGTACGCCGCGTTTTGCAGACTCTGATTGCGGGCGGAATGGGAATTGCCTGAGCGCGGGTCCATTCCGCCGTTGTCGGCCTTGGTGAGCATGAACCGCCCCCACGTGTCCAAGTGGTGCAGGTTGGCGCTCCATCCGACCAGCATCGCCGGGACGATAAGGAAGAACAGAACCAGTCCGAGAGAGAAGCCGAGGGTCGATGAAGTAAAGCGGACGCCGCAGCGGACCCGGTGGGGCAGACATTCTTGTCTGCCTGATTCGCCGGCCGTCATATGGCAGACAGGAATGTCTGCCCCACCGGGTGCTCGAATGTCTGCCCCACCGGGTGCTCGGCGCTTCAGGTAGCTCCAGCCCCATTCGGCAAGTTGCAGGAACAAGAGGAACCCGACGGGCAGCGCCGGCACGATTTTCAGGACGACGGGCAAAGCCAGCACGACGCCGCCGGTGAGCCAGGAGCGAACAGAGCGGCCGTTGAGGATTACGCGGAGTCCCAGCAGCAGCAGGTACATTTTGACGATGCCAACCTGGCCGCGTTGCAGACAGTTCAGTGTCGGCAGCGCGGCGGCGGCCACGGCGGCCACGCCCAACCAGGGGAGCCAACGTGTCCACGCGGCGCGGACGCGCGGGTCTTCATCAGATACAATCGTCACAATGCGGCGGCACTCGCGGTAGCAGCCCCAGCAGATTAACAGGTTTACGAAGAACCAGACTGTCACCTGGTCTTGCATCGGCAAGGGATGCAACGGGGCCAGCAGCAGGGCGAACAGCGGCGGATACAGATAGGTCCAGCCCCTGGGATTGGTGACTTCATAGGGGTTGCGGCCGTCGAAGAAGGCGGCGCCCGCTTCGGTGTAGACCGTCAGATCGGTTCTGTGCTCTTCGGGGCACTCGGGATACGGGTATCCACGGCGGCGGACGTCGAGGAACCCCCAGACCGTCGCCGCCGCCAGCAAGAGAATCAGCCATCGGCTCGACCGACTACCCATAGTGCATCCGTGAATGAGGCGAGCAACCGGCGGAGCGCGGGCGTACGGCCCGCCCGGGAAGTACGCGTCACACCAAGGGGGACAGTCCCATTTTCGTTGACCGAAAATTAGGACAGTCCCCATGTCAGCCTATTGGGCGGCGATTGTAGCCGGGGCTGTCGCCCGAATGCAACGGCGTTTTTCCCATTTCCCCCCTTTTCGCGGACGCTATGGAGCGATATGTTCACACTCGAATTGCCATGGCCGGACGGCGGGACTAAATGGTGCTGTAGGGAACGCCCTCCGCGGCGTTCCGGGAGGGGCGAAAAACGGCGTTTTCCTGGCGGGCGCGAACTCTGCGGAAGGGCTACCGAACACGGAACGCCGCGGAGGGCGTTCCAACAGGAGAAATTCGTCAATTTGATTTGACGCGACACCTAAAGGCGTGAAGACTGGTTGTTTAGGAAGATTTGGCTAATTGGAGGATTCCGTGATGTCTACGCGCGAACGCTGGGTCGTCTATCCGTTGCTTTTCTTGACTCTCGGAATCGTGATGCGCGACAAGTTTGCCCCCTCGGGGCATTTCCAGGCGAACGAAGTGACGGCCGCGAAGCTTCGGTGCGGCGAACTGCAAGTCGATAAGGCGATAGCCGGAGGATTTGCTGCTCGGGACATCCAGTGCAGGGAACTGCTGATTGCCGGGCCAAATGGGCGGCCAACGGTGGTTGCCGCGACTGACCCGAAAACGAAGGAGGGATTGATCATTACCCTGTCGGCTGCCGGGGTTCCGCTAATCCGGCTCCAGCCGACCGATTCCGGCGGCGTGGTCTTTGCATCGGACTTCAGACAGGTAACTGGCGTCGTTTACGAGAAGCCGAAAACGCCAGCGACCCCGACACCGAAGCAACGCTCGAAGGAGTCCGAAAAAGCTCCGGCCAAGGCGGCCAAATGAGCCACGGAAAGCGGCGGGGGGCCTGTACAGAATTTTGTGTAAGGGCACATATCACAAGTCCCGCCCGGCAGGCGGGACCTACTTGCTCTCGCTGACACGAAATTTCGGGCAGTCCCGCGGCGGGCTTCCGCCAACAAGGGGGGATTTTTGATTTTTGATTTTTGATTTATGATTGTTAATTGAATTCGCTCCAGAAGTTCTCGGTAATCAGCAATCAACACTCAACGATGCCCAGTTCCGCCGTACAACCGCTGCTGGCCTTGCTGGCTTGTCCCGTGGGCGGAAACCCAACGCAGTACATGATCGAGAAGGCGGTCGCCCATCATGACCTCGATTGGCGATACCTCACCTTCGAGGTCGGCCCGGACGATCTTGGCGATGCGGTGCGCGGTTTGCGGGCGCTGGGGTTTCGCGGCGCCCATTGTGCCCCGCCGCATCGGCAGGCCGTGATTCCTCTGCTGGATCGCACGACCGACACGGCGGCGATGATCGGCGCGGTCAATCTCCTCCTCCGCGAGGAGAAAGCCCTGGTCGGCGAAAACACCGCGGGCAAGGGGGTGGTGGAGGCGATTCGCCCGACACTCGACCCGGCCGGCAAGATGGCGGTAGTGCTGGGCGCCGGGCAGATTGCGCGGGCGGTGGCGGTCGAATTGGCGGCGGCAGGCGTCGCCGGCATTACCATCGTCAATCGCACGGACAGCCACGCCGGCGAGTTGGTCGGCACGCTGTCGGGCAAGTTCGCCGCGACGGTTTCGTCCGTTTCTTGGCTGGACGATTATCACGTGCCGATAGAAGCCGAGTTGCTCGTCAATGCCACGAGCATCGAACAGGAGGACGGCGACGCGCGGCTGCCGATTGTGATCGACACGCTTCGGCCGGGGCTGCTTGTGGCGGACGTGACCGTCAATTGCCCCGAGACCTGGTTGCTGGGTGAAGCCCGACGGCGCGGTTGCAAGACCATCGACGGCCTGACGATGTTCATCGAGCAGGTGGCCATCGGCTTACGGCTTTGGACCGGCGTTGATCCCAGTCGTCAGGTATTGCGCGAGGCGGCGGAAGAGTTTCTTGGGCTATGATGCAGAGAATTCCCGGATTGTTCATCACCGGCACGGATACGGGGGTGGGCAAGACCTACGTGGCGGCAATCATCGCGCGGCGACTTGTCGCCGAGGGCCGCAAAGTCGGGGTCTACAAACCGGCGGCCAGCGGTTGTTCACTAAGCGACGGCGTGCTCGTGTCGGACGACGCCGTGGCGCTGTGGAATGCCGCCGACCGACCGGGCCAGTTCGATCGCGTTTGCCCGCAATGCTTCGCAGCCCCGCTGGCGCCCCACTTGGCAGCCTTGTCCGAGGGACGCCGACTCGACGCAGGCCGGCTCCGTCAGGGCATCGAGTACTGGCGCGAGCGTTCGGAGATCATTTTGGTCGAGGGGGCCGGCGGACTGATGTCGCCGCTGGGCGAGGATGAGTACGTCGCCGATCTGGTCGAGGAGTTTGGATTTCCGCTTGTAGTGGTTGCGCGAATGCGCTGGGGACAATCAACCAGACGTTGCAGACGTTGATCGCCGCCGCGGTCTTTCGCGGAGGGCTTCCGATTGCCGGCGTGGTCTTGAACCATCCGGCGATTCCGGCGGCCGATGACGTCAGTTTGTCGCAAAATCGCGGGGAGTTAGCGGCCCGATGCGTGCCCCCAATCCTGGCCGAGGTGGCGTGGGGCGGCGAGGAGGCGGATGGGAAGGTGGATTGGTTCTCGCTGGCACGATAAAGATCTCTTCGCTGGTGCAGGAGTTGGAAGCCGGTGGAGTACACCCGCACGGCTGGGTTATAGTGCGTCCCGAGTGTGGTCCCTGGCTTGCAACCGCGGTGTTTTCCATTAGAATGAATTTAATTGACAGGACCTGCTCGAGAAAATCGTCGCCGGTCGGGTGCCATACCGACGCTTGCGTGGGCAAGGGGGAGTATACTTGGCTGACCGGCAGGAGTTTCCGGTAAGAGACGCCGGGGGCCGCGTGGCGGTTTTGCAGACGCTCGGAACGTCTGACCTCATCGTGTTCACGGCGCGGCTCGGGAGCCGGTCTGGTTTTGGGAGCTTTCGTCGATTGAGACTGACTTCACTGCGGCAAGGGGCGCCGGGCATGGCGAAGCGTGCGAGAAACCAGGGAGGGGAGCCATGCAGTGGTTGATGAGGATTATCTGCCTCGGTTATGCAGTCTTTTTGACCATGTTGCTGTTGGCCAATCATCCGGACTGGTTAATCGGCATCAAGGGAGAATGGCCGTGGTTGTTGCAGATGCTGCACCCCGCGGCGCACATCATCAGTTTTTGCGTGCTGGCCGTCTTGGCGTTGACGACTCGCTGGCCGATGCCGCGATGGAGCATCGTGCTCATCCTGGCGATCTACGGCGGACTGACGGAGATCGGCCAGCACTTCACGGTTACGAGAACGCCGAGATGGACGGATTGGCTTCGAGACTTGATCGGCATTGCGTTGGGAACGGCGTGTTGCTGGGGCGTCGCGACGTGCGCCGGCATGTTGGCGGCGGCGAGACGTAATCGGCAGCCTCCGCAGCCGGAGTCGTCCCTTGAATGGACAGTAACGCGGAGACTCCTGCAACGTTCCGCCGCAAGCGAACGATCGTGGTGGAACTGAGCGCCGTGGATGAGGTGTTTTTTTGAGTTCAACCTCGTAGTGAGACGTTTTCCATGAGAGTGTTCAACGTTCGGTTGGCCGCCATCTTGCTGGGGATTGCGGTGGCTCTTGGCATCGGGGTTCTCGTGCTGAACCGTTACCAGGTTCACAAGAATGCCTCTTTCTTCCGCGACGAATCGGAAAGGGCGGAGCAGCGCGCCGCCAAAGCCGACAAGAAGAACGCCGCCCAGGCAAACCAGTCGATGAAGGATGCCATCAGTTACTTGAATTGGTACGTGGGGCTGATGCCCAAAGATTACAAGGCGAAGGAGCACCTCGGAATCTTGATGGCCGACCGGGCGCAAAAGAGCGACCCCATCGACGTTCAGAGGTTCTTGATCGCGTATAACATGTTGGAAAACACGGTGCGGCTCGATCCGGAGCGGGTCGATGCTCGGCGGCGGCTGGTGGAGATGGGGATGCTGCGGCACCGGTATCAAGACGCTAAGGATCACCTGGAGAGATTCTTGCTGCTCGACTCGCCGAAAGATGCCGACCTGCTCGAACAACTCGCCGAGTGCCAGGTAGCGCTACGCATGTTCGAGCAAGCGCGGGATACGCTGAAGAAGGCGATCGCCAGCAAACCTGCGCAAGCCACCGCCTATGCGAAACTGGCCAGACTGCTGCGAGACCGACTCTCGAACCCCAAGGAGGCCGACCAGTGGATGGCGACGCTGGTGAAGGCCAATCCGAAGTCCTGGAAGGCCCACTATCTGCGCGCCGCGTACCTGGCCGACCCCCAGGTGCGTCAGATCGACGAGGCGCTGGAAGAAGCTTGCAAGGCGAAGCAACTGGCGGCGGACGACGCGGACGTGCTCGTATTGGTGGCGGAGTGCAATCTGATGAAGCGGAAATACGACAACGCCCGCGATTGCCTCGCTCACGGCATCAAGATGCATCCGTCAGACGACCGGATGTACAGCGTTATGTTCCAGGTGGAGCAAAGCGCCGGGAACTCCGACAAGGCGCTGGCCGTGCTGCAACAAGGCCTGAAGGCCACCGACCAAAATCCAGATCTCTTGTGGCTGATGGCCAACACCTTGGTCGACGCGAACAAACTGGACGAAGCGCGGCGGATCCTGGACATGTTGCAGAAGGAGGCGGCTTCCAGGCCATTGATCAGGCCATTGATCGACTACGTGGATGCGCGGATCGAGTTTACCCAACAGCACTGGAAGAACGCCCTTGACCGTCTGAGCAATGTGCGCGGCTCGATGATCGCGAACCCGAGGTACGGGAGGTTTGTCAAGCAGATCGATTTCTATTTGGCGGTGTGCTATCGCGCGCTGGGAGACCGCGAGCAGCAGGAGCAGGCCCTGCGCCGGGTCTTGGCGGCCGACCCCTCCTTTGTTCCCGCCGAGAAGGCCCTGGCTGAATTGGCGAGACAGAAGGGGGACATCGCCGGCTCGCTGAAGGAGTTTGTGGATCTCGAGCGGCAAGGCAAACTCGATGCGACGGGCAGGGTGCAACTGGCAGGGTTGCTTTTTAGGAGCATTGCCCAACAAAAGGAGGGCCCACGAAATTGGAAGCCGCTGGAGCAGCTTCTCGACGCGGCGGAGAAATCGCTGCCCGACTCGCCCGACGTTGCGGCGTTGCGGGCCAACATCGCGGTGTTGCGGGTCAACCTGTTCGAGGTGCAGGGGAAGACTGCCGACGCCCAAAAGCTGCTGTTGGAGGCACGCGACAAGTACCCGAAGCAGATTGCCGTGTGGAGGGAACTCGTCATCAGGGCCATACGCGGGAAGAAAGAGAAGAATTGGGAGAAAGTGGAAGGACTCCTTTCGGACGCGGAGAAAGCGATGGGGGACTGCGTCGACTTGCGGCTGCTTCGCGGGCAATACGCTCTGCTTCGCGGAGGGGTAAACGTCGAAAAGCAATTGGAAGAACTGGCCGACAACGCGGAACAGTTTCCTAAGGAGCAACGCTTGCGGCTGTGGTCCAGCCTGCTCGAGATGGCCGGTTTAGTTGACGACAGAAAGCTCGCCGGCTCGCTGAGCCAGAAGATTGCCGAGCTGGAGCCGAACAATGTTGAAATTCGGAAGAGGCGCTTCGAGCAGGCGGCCGGCGCGGGAGACATGGCCGCCGCGGAGCGGGGGCTGACAGAGATCGAGGCCGCCGTGGGCCAGGAAGACGCCTACTCGCTCTGCGGCCAGGCGGTCTTGTTGGTCCTGCAAGCCAAAAACAACAAGGACGCCGGACCGCTGCTGGAGAAGGCTTTGGACTACCTGAGAAAGGCGCGCATCGCCCGGAAGGATTGGGCACGAGTCCCGACCCTCGAGGCCAGCATTTACAAGGAACAGGGCCAGGCGGATTTGGCCCTGCAAGCCTTCCTGGAAGCCATCGAATTGGGGAACTACAGTCAGGCGGTCGTTCAGGAAACGGTCCAACTCCTCTTCCGATCGCAACGTTACGCCGACGCGGAACGGCTGCTTCGCCGCGTGGAAAGCAAGCAGGGATCGCTTCCCCCCCGGTTGATGCAGACGCTTGCGGAATGCCTCATGTATCTGAAGGACAGCGAGCACGCCATCGAAGCGACGAGAAAAGCCGTCCCCGCCGACGGGAACAACGGCAGGGATCAGGTGTGGCTCGGGCAGATGCTCGGCGTTTTCGGCCGGGAAGCCAGCAAACAAGGACAGTCCGCGGACGCCACGCAACTGCTCGACGACGCCGAAAAGGCGCTCCGCCGGGCCGTCAACCTCGAACCGAAGCTTGCACTGGCGTGGAAGGCGCTGGTTCAGTTCTACGTTCTGGCGGAGGATCCGTACAAGGCCCAAAAGGCGATTGAAGACGCCAAGATGAGCGTCCCCGCCGACAATCTTACCGAGTTGATGGCCGAGTGTTACGAGATAGCGGGCAACATGGATGCCGCGCAACGATGGTACGAAGAGATGCTGAAGAAATCGCCGCAAGATATCGCCGTCGTGCGCCGCGTCATCGAGTTCTACCGCCACGCCAGCAAACCAGAGCCGGCCAAGATCCTGCTGCAAGGCATCCTCGACGGCAAGATTCAGGCCGGTGCGGTGGACGTGGCTTGGGCCCGACAGGTGATGGCCCAATTCCTCGGCGGCAGCGGCAGGTATCCCGACCTGCAGAAAGCCGAAAAACTGGTGGAGCAGAACCTGTCCAGCCCGCAGGCTTCGTTTGCCGATCGCCAACTGCTCGCCAGACTGCTGGCGAATGATCCCGATCCGGGGCAAGAGGCGCGGGAAAAAGCGATCGACATGTTCGAGAGTCTGGGGGCGGCGGCGACGGCGGACGACCGTTTCGTTCTGGCCCGACTGTACGCGAGGGCCGACAACTGGATCAAAGCCGGCGACTTGCTGCGCAGCCTTGTCGCCTCCAGCGATAAAGAGCCGCGCTACCTGGAGTTCTACATCGATGAGTTGTTGAAGCACAACGAGATGTCCAGCGCACGAACGTATCTCGATCGCTTGCAGAAACTTGCCCCCAATTCGTTCGGCACGGTCAGCCGCAGGGCCGACCTGCTTTTCGCCATGAAGCAGCCGGCGCAAGCGTTCGAGACATTGAAGGACTACGTCGACAACGTCGATGCAGAGACGCGCGACCGTGGGCTGCGCCTCCGCATAGTGGCCGAGAAGCTTGCCGAACTGGCCGGGCGAATGAAGAAGCCGGAACAAGCGGCAGTCGCTGCGCAGGGCATCGATTCGGCCGAAGCGCTGTTTCGCACCTTTGTCAGGGAGAATCCGGGCCAGGAATTGGTGCTGGCGGTATTCTTGGGACGACACGGCAAGATCGACGAAGCGTTGCGGATCCTTGACGAAAGCGTGCAAACTTGCCGCGTCGAGCAGTTCGCCCAGGCGAGTATGTTGATCCTGCAAGACCGCAAGGCCACCCAGGCTCAGATGCAGCGGATGAACAAGATCATGCAATCGGCGGAAGCGAGATTCGAGCGAGTGCCCAGTCTGCTGATGGCCCTGGGCGATTTGCGCACCCACCAGGGCCTTTATGCGGAAGCCATCGGCGTTTACCGTGAGATTCCTGAAATGACGCCCGAATACGCCTCCGCCCTGAACAATCTTGCCGTGCTGCAGGCGTTACAAGGGCTAAAACTCGATGAATGCTTAAGGCTGGTCAATCGCGCCATGGAACTCGCCGGTCGCCAGGGGTCGATGCTCGATTCGCGCGCCACTGTCTACATTGCCATGAAGAATCCCGAGAAGGCCATCGAAGACATGAAAGACGCCATCGCCGACAGTAGGGCGCCCGAGCGACTCTTCCACCAGGCTCAGGCTTACGAATTGGCCGGAGACAACGCCAAGGCGAAAGCGTGCTTCGATGAGGCACTGAAAAAGGGGCTCACGAAGGAGTTGCTGCAACCGCCGGAAGTCCCCGCCTTTGAAAAGCTGCGGCGATCCTTGCGGTAAGGAGTCGCGGCAAAGTAGGTTGACGGCTTCTCGTGTAGGGAACGTCCTCCGCGGCGTTCCGTGCCGGCGAGGAAAGCAGCGTTCTTCGCGGCTCGCGGAACGCCGCAGAGGACGTTCCCTACAGAACTATTTTGCGGCTTAATCAGCCAGGTTATTCTGAGGTGGCGGCTACGCTCGGATAAAATCTCCCGCCGCTCTTCGCCAATTTTTCCAGCAACGGGGTGGGGCGATTCCGTTCTTCGCTCGTGTGCAGAGCGGAGAGCATATCGAGGATGCGGCGCGGGCCCAAGGCGTCCGCCCACCAGAGCAGCCCCCCTTTCTCCGCCGGAAAACCAAGGCCGAACAGCGCGGCTAGATCGATGTCGCGGGCGTCGCTGACTGCGCCCTCTTCCAGAATACGGGTGGCCTCCAGCAGCATCGGCAGGACAAGCCGGCAAGCAATCGGCTGACTCGACGGCTTGGCCGGCGCATCGACCCAGCGAGCGACGATCTCACGGGCCTTCTCGTCGAGATCGTTGCTGCCGGCGGGGTGTGCCGGCTGGCGATACGCATAGAATCCCGCCCCGGACTTTTGCCCGAGACGGCCGGCCTTCAGCAGCGACACGAGCAAGGGGGAGGAGACGATGCGCTCGGGGAACGCCGCGGCCAGCACCCAGCCGGCCTGCAACGTGGTGTCCAGCCCGATCTCGTCCATCAGCCGCAAGGGCCCGATGGCCATGCCAAATTCGATTGCCCCCCGCTCGATCGCGTCGGCCGACACGCCTTCGCGCAGCAATTCCAATGCCTCGCCGAGATAGGGAAACAGCAGGCGGTTGACGAGAAACCCCGGCCCGTCGCGGACCACGATCGGCATTCTGCCGATCCTTCTGACGTGGCCGGTTGCGGCGGCGATCGTCTCGTCGCTGGTGCGCGGGCCGCGGACGATCTCCACCAACCGTCGGTGACGCACGGGGTGAAGAAAATGCATTCCGCAGAAACGCGACGCGTCCGGCACGCTCTCGGCCAGTCGCTGGATGGGAATCGTCGAGGTATTCGAGGCCACGATCGCCCGGGGTGCCGCGTGTTCTTGCAACTGCGAATACAGCCGCAGTTTTGCCGGCAGCGCCTCAACGATTGTCTCCAAGACAAGGCCGCAACTAGCCGCCTCGGCGGCATCGGAGGTTACGCGGACCAACTTGGATACGAGCGCAGGTTGTGAGCGAATTTGCACGGGCAGATCGGCGGCGATTGACGCTGCGGCGCCGGCCAGGACCGTTTCGTCGACGTCGTGTACAACGACCGGCACCTGCTGTTCGACGTGGGCCACCGCAATCGACACGCCCATCATGCCGGCGCCGAGAATCCCCACCTTGTCGACGGCAGGTGAGGCCATTGACGCCAAATCATCGCCGCACTCCCTTCGGCTCCACTGCTCCAACCGGCGAACATTCTCAAAGGCAGGGGTCATGGGCGTCGGTCTACGGCAGAATGCTTGTGTGGATTCCAGGGGACGCTCGACGTGTGATCTGCGTTCTGGGGCGCTTCACTCTCTTCCTTCCGACAGACGACCGCGAGGTGACGGCGAGTCTATTACAGACTACCACCGCCACGGGGGCCGTTTTTGTTGTACTCGCGTCCGAGAGCCTCCGCGTCGAGCATCCCGCTGGTGCTGTAGTAACTCAACCCGAGCAACCGATCGAAAGGACTGGCGAACTTCGAAATGAATGCGTTGACGCCGTCTGCCCTCTCCTCGGCGATATAAACGCGATCGCCCGGCATGAGTTGGTAATTGGTATCGATTCTGCCGCCGTGTGTGATTTCCTTCCAATTGACCGGCAATATCTGGTCTTGGCCGCAATTCCCCGGCGACGGACGCGCCACCCATACCATCTTGCCGGTAATGTTAGTGACTCTCTCCAATTGGGCGATCGCATCCAAAACCGTCTCGTTCCCTGTAATCGGAAACCGGTGCATTCCGCCGTTTCCCGTCGAGGATTCGGCGATGACGAAGTAACTGTGGCTGTTGAATTGCACCACCTCGACTCCGACGATGGGTGAATCAAAGTACTGACTGAGCCGTTCCTGTACCGCTTCCCTCGCTTCGGTTACGGTCTTGCCTGTCAGGTATACCATGCCGCAGGTGCGGAGGTTCACCGTCCCATCCGGTTGCACCGGGTAGACGCCGCTGATTTGGTCGGCGGCGGCGGATCGCGCCAACTGGATCGAGACGGTGGGATGGGCTAAGATCATCTTTAACATCCGCGTCAGTTCTGCCTCGGCCTCCTCGACGGTGAACCCCTCTACCCGTATCGTCCCATACGGCCCCCCGAGAATGACAGTACCGTTGGCCTCGACGGGATATTGGCTGGCGATTGGCTGTTTCGGCAATGTCCCCAAGACACGAATCAGCAATACATCGCGCGAACTGATGCGGTAGGAAGCCTTGGGAACCAGTTTCACCGCCTCGATGCGGACCACGTCGGGCGGCTCGATGCGATACGCCGGCAGCGATACCATGGAGAGTTCGCGTGGCTGCTCCAGTCTCGCTGGCGTCGGGCTCTGCAGCGAAGGCGTGTAGAAGTCGATCGCATGGCAACCCGTTGCCAGCACCAACACGCCGATCGCCAACACTGTTGAAACGCGTCTTAGCATGGCCGAAAAACAGGCGATCCAGGAAAAATGCGCAGTCCCTTGCCGGTTTTGCCAAATCGGCATCGTCGGAATAATCGGCAAGGTCAGCCAAAGACTTGCCTTTTTCCCAGAATGAGCCAGTATCGCTTCAGAGGGTGGCCGCGAGAAGCCAGCAACTCGCCGTCAGGTCTTTCCCAATCTGGGCCATTTGTTTATGTTGTCAGAATAGTCGTGGAGAGTGAGGATTCACTGTGGAAAGGACTAAAATGAGCCCACCGATCAAGAATTTCTTGTTGATCCTGGCAGCGGCCTTGTTATCTGCTGTTGTTGGCGGTCTGTTTGGCGCAGGCATTGCCGCGTTATCTCCGGAGCTCGTCTCCAATCTTTTTGGCCCGAAGACGGGCAGTCTTGTGAGGTACGCGGCGGCAGTCGGCGCGATTTGGGGCGTCTTCATCGGCGCAGGCGCGATGGTGTTTGGGCTCGCAGTCGCAGCCATCGCCAATTGGTTCCGCTCCCACTGCAAGTGAGAACATCGCGGGGCCGAACCGCGCGTTGCGGCAAGCGGCCAGATCCTCCGCCAAGGCGCCGCGTAAGAATAACCTGACTGATTTGCCGCAAAATGGTCCTGTAGGGAACGCCCTCCGCGGCGTTCCGTGCCGGCGAGGAAAACGCCCTTCTTCGCGGTTCCCGGAACGCCGCGGAGGGCGTTCCCTACAGAAAAATTCGTCAACTTGTTTTGACGCGACTCGTAGACGTTCAATTCCCCCTGCGTCGCGCTATACGGCGTCCGGTCCGTAGCGTGCCGATACCTGGCCGTGCAGTTCCTTGATCTCATCGGCGCGATCGGCACGGCATATCAGCGTGGCATCAGGCGTGTGGACGATCAACAGGTTCTCGCAGCCGATCGTCGCGATCAGATGATTGGGATCGCTCGATACGGCCAAGGTGCCGCGCGTGTCGAGCAACAACGTACGCCCGGTCCCTAATGCGTTGCCTTGCTGATCGTGCGGACATGTTTCGGCGAACGCCGGCCACGAGCCTACGTCGAGCCAGCGGAGCGGCATCGGAATGGCCGCGACAGTGACCGTCGCATCGCGCGACGCCGGTTCCATCACGGCATAATCGACGCTGATCCTCTTAAGCGTAGGGTAGACCTCTGCGAGAACCGCCTGGCGACGGGGACCGTCCCAGGCGTCGGCGATTCGCACCAAGCCGGCGTGATTGTCGGGCGCGTAGCGGCGAATGCAATCAAGCAACGTGTCGGCCCGCCACACGAACATTCCGCTGTTCCACAAGAATCGCTCCGGCCCGGCAGCGACGTACTGCCGGGCGGTGTCGAGATCAGGCTTCTCGCGGAACTGCCGCAAGCGCCGGGCCGAGCCGTCGAACGCTTCGCCAAGCTCCAGATAGCCGTAGTCGGTGGCGGGACCGGTCGGAGCGATGCCGAAGGTGAGCAGCGTTTGCGGATGCCGCTCGACGACGGCGTATCCGTCGTCCACAATCGCGCGGAATCGATCGGCCGGCTCGATGACGTGGTCGGCCGTGAAGACGCCGATCAGCGCCTCGGGGTCATGCCGCGCGATCACCGCCGCGCTGAATCCGATGGCATTGAGGGTGTCGCGCCCGCACGGCTCGCCGAAAAACTGCTGGGGGCCAAGCCGCGGCAGGGCCCGGGCGATCGCCTCGGCGTGGGCTTGGCCGGCACAAACAAAGCACCGTTCCGGCGGCAGCAACCGTTCGAGTCGGCCGACGGCGATCTCCAATAAACTCTGCCCGCCGATCAGCGGAATCAGTTGTTTCGGCGTTGCCGCTCGGCTCATGGGCCAGAGCCGCGTGCCCGACCCGCCGGCGATGATGACGGCATATCGCATGGCAAATGCTCCAAAATCCCGGCGTCGACGCCGGGGCTAAACTATCTTCTTATCCGCCGATAGAGCGAATCGCGTTCGACCGGCTCGCGGCCGGCTTCAACGATCAGAGACTGCAATTCCGCGACGCTTAGTTCTTCGGGGGACGTGGCGCCGGCTTCGTGATGGATGCGTTCGCGGCGGACGGTGCCGTCGAGGTCGTCGGCGCCGTAGGCCAGCGCCGTCTGGGCCGTGCCCACTCCCAAGGAAATCCAATACGCTTTGACGTGCTCGAAGTTGTCGAGCAGCAGGCGGCTGACGGCTGTCACCCGCAAGTCATCGAGGGCCGAGACCCGCCGCAGATGCGACAGGGCGGTATTCTGCGGGTGAAACGCCAACGGCACGAACGCCTGAAAGCCGCCGGTGGCGTCCTGCAAATCGCGCAACCGCAGCAAGTGATCGACGCGATGCTCAACGCCTTCGACATGGCCGTAGAGCATCGAGGCATTAGTGCGGAGCCCTAACTGGTGGGCCGTTCGGTGGATGTCGAGCCAGGTCGGGGCGTCGGTCTTGCGAGGACAGATTTGCGCGCGAACGCGGGCATCGAAAACCTCGGCCCCGCCGCCGGGCAGACTGCCGAGCCCCGCCGCGATCAGGTCTTCGAGAATCGCTCGCGCGGGGCGGCCGGTGGTCTGCGCAAAACGGTCGATCTCGACGGCGGTCCACGCTTTGAGGTGCAACCGCGGAAAGGCGGTGTGCAGACTGCGGATGACGCCGAGGTGCCAATCGAACGATTTGTGCGGGTGGGTGCCGCCGACGAGGTGCAGCTCGGTGCAGCCCGCCGCGTCCGCTTCTTTGGCGCGATCGAGAATCTCGTCCTCGCCCATCGCGTAGGCCCCGGGGTCGCCTTCGTCGCGGCTGTAGGCGCAGAGCGGACAGCGATAGATGCAGACGTTCGTCGGGTTGATGTGCAGATTGAGATTGTAGTACGCCACGTCGCCGTTCTTGCGGCGTCGCACCAGGTCGGCCAGTTCGCCGACCTCGTGCAAATTGGCCTGCGGCGAGAAGAGGAATACGCCGTCGGCCGCCGAGAGGCGTTCGCCGGCTTCGACTTTCTTGCGTATCGAATCGAGCATGGCGCTGCGTTGCGAAGCCGCAAGCGGCTTTCGCACTATGATCGACGAACGAACAGGTCCACAACCCCGACCGCCAACAGGCCGAGACTCACCACGGCGTTGACGTGGAAGAACGCCTGGTTGACGCGGCTCAGATCGTCGGGACGGACGAGCCAGTGCTCGTATGCCAACAGCAGGCCGATCGCCGCCACGCCCGCCAGGTAAATCCAGCCGAACCCATCGTACACGGTCGGGAGGAGAAACAACAGGACCACCGTGGCGAAATGGCAGGCCGCCGCCAGCCGCAAGGCACGGGCCACGCCGAATCGGGCAGGCAGGCTGCGGAGCCGCATCTGCACGTCGAATTCGTAATCCTGGCAGGCGTAGATCACGTCGAAGCCGGCGACCCAGAGCATGACGGCCGCGCCGAGCACGAGCAGGGCGCAGGCCAATTCCGCCCGAATCGCCACCCAAGCCGCCAGCGGGGCCAACATCAGCGCCGCCCCCAGCCAGAAATGCGACAAGACCGTAAACCGCTTGGCGAAGCTGTATCCGAACAGAAACGCCAGCACCGGCAGCGACGCCAGCAGCGGGATCGGGTTGCCCGGCAGGAACAGCAGCGTGCCGGCCACGAAACCGAGCGAGCAGAGCAGCGTGAAGAGCACGACGCTGCCGGTGGAAAGAACGCCGCTGGGCAGGTGCCGCGTCCGCGTTCGCGGATTCAGGGCATCGAGCCGCCGGTCGGCCAGCCGATTGAAGGCCATCGCCGCGCTGCGAGCGAAAACCATGCAGGTCACAGTGCCCAGCAGATCGAGCCAGCGAAACGCGACGGGCGGGTCGGATCGCAAGTTGGCCGCCCACGCCATCGCCGCCGCCAACAGCGCAAACGGCAACGCAAATAACGTGTGGCTGAAGCGGATCAGTTCGAGCAGACGGCGGAGCATGGTTGGCGGCGATGGGCTGGAAGGGGACAGGCACATTTTTCGACCGTAAACGGCCGAAAAATGAGCCAGTCCCCGGGTTGATGCGGCGGAATCCCTATTCCCTCATCTCGAATCCCTCGTCCTTGATCCCCAACCTCTTGTTCTCCCCCCATCGCTCGACCAACGAATTGGCGATGGGCAACTGGTCGCATATCCGCGAAACGATGAAATCCACGAGATCGCCGATGAGCTTCACGCCGTGGTAGAAGCCGGGCATGGCCGGAAGAATCACAGCGCCGGCCTCGGCGGCGGCGGTCATGTTGCGCAGCTCGACCAACGACAGCGGCGTTTCGCGCGGCACGAGGATCAGCGGTCGGCGCTCCTTCAAGTGAACCTCGGCGGCGCGGTGGATCAGGTTGAAGCTGGCGCCATTGGCGATGGCGCTGAGCGTGCCGCCGGTGCAGGGGCAGACGACCATGCCGTCGGTCGGGAACGAGCCGCTGGCGACGGGGGCGAGGCAGTCGCCGAAGTGATGGTAGTGGAGCGTGCCCGGCTGGCCTGCGCCCATCCCCAACACGTTGCTCGAGTCGCCGGAGATTCCGGCCATGCTGCCCAAGGATTGCAGTTTGGGATCGCGCAGGGTTTCGCCGGCGTCGAGCATCAGCATGGCGGGCGAAAAGTTGTCCAGATCGACGCTGAGGCCGAGTTCCTGTTTCAGCACGACTTGGCCGGCGGCGCTAATGGTCAAATGGACGTTGCACCCGGCGGCGAGCAGCACCTCCAACAGCCGAACCGAGTAGGTTACCCCGCTCGCGCCGGTGATCGCCACGACAATGGTGCGTTTCATGGGAATGATGAATTAGGAATGATGAATGATGAATGATGAACGCCAGAATTGTCGCATTCATCATTCATCAATCATCATTCATACTTCTTTCCAACATACAGCGTCGCCACTCCGAAGGTAAACGGCCAATACTTTACGTCCTGCATTCCCGCCGCCCGCATCTGATCGGCCAAGACTTCGCCCTGGGGGAAGCGGCCGACGCTCTGCGGCAGATAATTGTAAGCGGCCTGACGGTTTCGGGCCAGGGCCTGGCCGATGCGGGGCAGGATGTGCTGGAAGTACCAGGCGTAAATCGCCCCGAACGGCCAAAGGGTCGGCGTCGAAAACTCCAGCACCGCCACTCGTCCGCCGGGCCGGCAGACGCGGAGCATTTCCCGCAGTGCAGCGTCGGTGTCGGCGACGTTTCGCAAGCCAAAGGCCACGGAGACGATCTGAAACGTATCGGCGGGAAATGGCAGCCGCAGCGTGTCGGCTTCCAAGAGGGTAATTCCGGGCGCCGCCGCGTTGGCCGAGAAGGCGCCGGCGCGGCGGCACTTTTCCTGGGCAATCGCCAGCATCGGCTGACAGAAGTTGGTGGCGACGACTGCCGCGCTTCCCTTCGACGCCCGCCAGTAGGCCAACGCCAAATCGGCCGTGCCGGTGCAGACGTCGAGGATCGGGCCATCATCCAGCGGCGGCACGAGTTCGACCGTCTTCCGCCGCCACGAGCGATCGATGCCCAGCGACAGCAGCCGATTGAGAAAATCGTACCGCCCGGCGATCTGGCCGAACATCTCCTGGATTCGGGCGGTGGATTTGTCGAGCGTCATGAATTGGAGCGCCTCGCTTGCAACTCCTCATCGTACTTCTTCAACCACTCGGCCATTTCGTTCGCAAATTGACGGAGCTGTCCTTCGCGCACGTGAATTACCCAGGGGAAGTCCGTCAGATGCCAAGTGTAGTTTATCTGGACGGACAATAGACGCTCGGCAATCTGCGAGTATTCGATGTTGATGCAGACGTGTGGCAAGCTTGGATTCTCTTGCGCATACCAGATCGTCACCTGCGGCTCCGGAGAATGCACGCCTGCAACGGACGCAATACTCGCGGAATCGGGCGGCGCGGCAGACTTGATGAAACCGCGGGCCGCAAGCCATGCCTCGACGTCAGCCAATACCGGCTTTGGCAGCAGGGGACCTGATGAGGACTCCGCTGTGCGGACACACATGCCGCCGATAGCGCCGCAACCACTGCAGCAACGAACCTGCGAGTGTCCGCCAAAAACAACGGCCGCCACAACGATGAGCAACCCTTTGGCCAGAGTCTGGTGACCCAACCACATTGCCAACAGGCTGACTGCGACGAGCCCCGTCATCGTGAACTGCCAGTAGGGAATCGTTCTTTGGGCGACGCCTGCGGCGATCACGGCCGTCGCCGCCGTGACGATCATCAATGCCCGGATGCTGAACTGAAAGTGAAACGGCGAGGGCTGATCCAAGCCGAAATCGCTTGCCGCCGGAAGCTTGTTCACCATGCCCTTCAGTCCGGTAATTGTTCGGCCCAACGAGATAAAGGTGTGTATCAAGACGGCGATTGTGATCAGGGAAAGAGCGAGGTACGGGATCAGAACGAGCATTGGCGTATTGTTCGCGGTGACCATTCCGTGTTCGTCTTTTGTCGTCCACCAACTGAGATAAGTCGCCGCCAGGCTGATAGGCAAACCGAATCGCCAAGCCAGAAGACTCGTGCGCCAACTGCTCTCCGC
Organism: uncultured Planctomycetaceae bacterium; assembly: GCA_963823895.1. Taxonomy (GTDB): domain Bacteria; phylum Planctomycetota; class Planctomycetia; order Pirellulales; family Thermoguttaceae. The sequence goes on along the minus strand of CAWGNG010000045.1, from coordinate 59,204 downwards.
GTACCGCAAAGGAATCGTGTTGCACAGTTTCCGCATGACGATGCAGAATCCTACCGTGGCGAAGACGTTGAGTATGCCGAGCACGATGCCGGCGGTCTTTTCCAGCAGGGGCATTCTGCCGGGACACTCGGCAAACGGCGCCCAAGCAGCGTTCAGCAGCGCCACGATCGCGATGAGCTTCGTCAACCAGCCGTAGCTGCCGCCAACGGAGTTCTTGACCAGGCCGATCATCCCCACGGCGATAATCGCATAGCCGAGAACATCATTGAGCAAGTCAAAGCCGTTGATCCAGATGGCGATTGCCGCCAGCAGCACGCCCCAGAAGATCCACCGCAATGATTGCAAAACCGACACAATGCTCCCTCACTTCACTGTTGCGAGCTCTTGAATCTCGGAGCGTCAATTTCAGATTGTCAGCGCCCTGAAACGCTAGCCGGGAGCCAACGGCTTCCGGAGCGCGGCCATGAACCCGCACGTTCCGGGAGTCGTTGACCCCCGGCGACTCCCTTTCCCGTACTCCGCGGGTCGCTGGCCCCCCGGTAATTCTAGGACATTATTCCCTCGGGTGGGAAAACCATCGACGGTCGCCACGTCATTGCGAAACGAACTTCCGCGTTGCGTCGATCGCCATCTTCTGCCCCAACGCGGCGGTTGTCGCCACCGGATCGAAGGGGTCGGGCGGGCCTTGATCGATGAGGACGTCGCGGGCGGGATTCATGTTGGCCGAAATGGCAGCCAACACCGCTTGATGGCTGTGGACGTCCACGTCCTCATCGACCAGCACAAGCGTCTTGGCGAACATCATCGGCCGCAGGCCCCATGCGGCGTGAGCCGCGCGGCGGCCCTGGCCGGCGTAGGTCTTGCGAATGGAAACCGATGCCCAATAACGAGCGGCGGCGAACTCGGGCATGTCGTAATTGACCAGCTCGGGCATTGCCAAACGGGCAAGCGGCAGAAACGCGCGCTGCATCGCCCGAGCCACCGTCACGGCTTCGTGCGGCGGGCGGCCGGGGACCATCACAGTGTAGATCGGATTCGCTCGCTGGGTCATGGCCGTCACGTGCATCACCGGGGCGGAGAGCGGCGGCGTGGCATGGCCCAGGGGGCCGCACAACGGGCCGGCGGTCGTCGTCGGCTCGGCGGGATCAACGTAACCTTCCAACACGATTTCCGCCTCGGCCGGCACCATGAGATCGACGCCGCGGCAAGCGACCACGTCGAGCGGCTTCTGCCGCAGCAAGCCTGCCACAGCACAAACGTCGCCGCCGGCCGGCAGCGGCGCGGCGGCCGCCAGCAGAAACGCCGGATCGCCGCCAATGACCACCGCCAGCGGCATCTTCTGGTTCCGCGCCCGATAGTCGGCCAGCAGCCGGGCGTGGTCGTCGTGCGCCGCCCAGCAGACCGCCAGCCGCACGGCGTCGATCCGCTGCAAATCGAAACGTGCGGCAACGGGCCGATGCGAGTCGGGCTCGGCCGAAAAGACAACGGCGGATGTGATCGCCTTGGGAAACAACGTTGGGGTGGCAGTTGTACTGCCACCCAGTGCATGCGGGAGCGGCGGTGCAACTGCCGCACCAACGGAGACAACCTCCTCGGTCCCCCTCAGCCGCGCTGGCGGGACGCCTGCGCCACAAGCCAGTAGCGGCAGTTCGCCGAGATCGATGTCGTTGCCCAGCCGAACGATCTGCTGGCAGGCGGCCGACTTAACTTCCCGCGGGTTCACGCCGGAAATCGCTGCCGACTGCGAACCGCTCTTGAGCCGCTCGAACCAGCCTTCCGGCGAGGAGGCGTCGAAGAGGCGAGCGATTCGTCCGGTCACTTCGTCGATGGTGGCGACTTCAAGGGCCCGGCAGATGCGCTCCTCCGTGGCCAACAAATTTGCGAGCATGGGCAGGTCGTGCCCCTGCACCGCTCCGAAGAGTACAGCCGATCCACCCGAATGTGCCGCTTGAGCGACGATTTCGGCCGCCTCTCCCGCGGGATCGACCTCGTTGTCGAGCCGGGTCAATTGGCCAGCGTGGTTTAGTTCTTCCAGAAAGTCGGCGAGGCATCGGTACGGCATGGCGGCATTGTAGAGAGGGAAAGCCCGGTGCGGAAGCCCGAAGCCCGCGGGCCCCAAGGGCTGGGCACTTCCGTGCCCAGCGCCAATCGCGGGACCAGAACCGATTGCCCACCGCCGATCGATAACCGATAATACCTTCGGCGGGAGGGTGCCTCGTTCACGGGAGTCGGCGATGGACTCGGACTTTGATCTCGGCGAATTGATGCTGGAAGTGGAAGACACTTTCGGCTTCTCCATTCCCGAGACGGACATGGCCGACTTGTCAAGCATCGGCAGGCTCTACGACTATGTGCTTGCCCGGCGGTTGGGCGGAAAGCAGGATGCCTGCCTGACGAGCATGGTGTTCTACAAGCTTCGGCGAGCCCTGATGTCGGTATTGCAGCTTCCACGGGATGCGCTGCGGGTTTCGACGGAACTGTCGACGATCATCCCAAGACGCCGGCGGCGAACATGGCGAGCCATCGAGAAAACGACGTGCTTTCGGCTCCCCCTTCTTCGCCGGCCGCAATGGTTTGTCAGATTGGCCACTCTGGCGGCCGTCGGGCTGGGAGCGGCAACGCCAGCATTGCTGGGGCTGAGGCCGTTTGGCGGGGGCGTTATCGTGGCGGTCCTTTCCATGTGCGTCTTTGCGTACGTGCTCTTCTGGCTGACCGCAAGTTTCGCATATATGTTTCCGCCCGACGTCTCGACAGTAGGTCAACTGGCGAAGGCGACGCTGGCCCGCAACTACCAGCGAATCGTGGCCGAATCGAAAAGGTCGGCGACCGATGCGGAAGTGTGGGACATTCTGCGGCGTATAGTTGCAGAGCAACTGGGGGTTCGACCCGAACAACTGACGAAAGAGACGGACCTTATTAAAGACGTCAGCTTCGGTCTGCTGGGAGGCACGAAGATAAAGGCATGAAACCGACGCTGAACGTTTACGCTCTGCCGAAACTCGTCGATCCCCACGAACTTGCCGGCGGAACGGCGGTGGTGATCGACGTGCTGCGGGCGACCACAACCATCGTCTATGCCTTGGACGCCGGGGCCAAGCAGTTTATTCCCTGCCTGACCATCGCCGATGCCTTGGCGGCCGCCGAGCAGTTCCCGCGCGGCGAAGTGCTGCTGGCCGGCGAACGTGAAGGATTGCCGATCGACGGTTTTGATCTGGGCAACTCGCCCGACGAGTTCATTGCCGAACGGGTCGAGGGAAAGACGATTGTCTTCACCACCACCAACGGCACGCAGGCGATCAGCCACGCGCGAACGGCCGACGAGGTGCTGCTGGCGGGGTTCGTCAATGCCGGGGCGATCGTGCGTCGGCTGATCGATCGCCAGCACGTCCACATTCTTTGCGCCGGCACCGAGGGGAAGATGGGGGACGACGACGTGCTGCTGGCCGGCATGTTGGTCGCCCGGCTCGAGCGCGAAGGGGGGATGGTCTACCAGCAGAACGCGCAGGCGATGACCGCCCGCGAGACCTGGCTCCATGCGTTCGCCCTGCCGCAGGCCCTCGGGGCCGAAGTGCTCGATCCCGACCTGCTGGCGTCGCAATTGCGAAAGAGCCGCGGCGGGCAGAACCTGATGTCGCTGGGCCTCGACGACGACATCCTCGCCGCCGCCTGGATCAGCCGCTTCGACCTCGTGCCGAGGCTCGACGCAAAGACGATGCGGATTGGGGTGGAAGGGATGGGGGAGGAATGACGAATGACAAAGTTCAAATGTGAATTGGTTGAAGCGTTTGCCCACGCCTGCGAGGCCCTCGACCTGCAAGTTGAGAGTTTGCGGAAGCTCAGTCTTCCTTGGCCCGAGCCAATGCATCGCATAGTGATGCAATAAGAGGTTGGAAGACACAATACCAAAGGGGCCGGGCGATCCCTGAATTCAAAGCGACCCCTGCCGGCTTGCCCGAGAGGTGAACGAGTTTGGGAAGCTAGCACGGCCCCTCGCCCGATAGCCTCGCAAGCTTCTTCACCCGTGGGATAAACCCACGGGGGTCGGCGGAAGAAACGCCCGACACGCGGTAGCATTCCAAACTCATCCACCTGCCGGACAAGCCGGCAGGGGTTCTAGCCAGATAACCCAAAGCAGACCGGGCCATCCGCTTGGGATGGCCCGGTCGTGTTCTATGCCGATCACATTTCGCGCCCTACGCCGCTCGTTTCCACCGCCGCCATGCGCAGCCCAGCAGGCTGATGGCACCGACGCCGAGAAGGGTGATGGTGGAGGGCTCGGGGGCTGGTGTGTACGCGATGCTTTCAAACCAAGTTGTCGATGACCCCGGCCACGCGGCAGCATGTAACATGATTTGCGTTCCAGCGTCGTAGGCTTGGTCCGCCGTCCACGTGAGGGACTGGAATCCTTCCGCGCCGTCGCCCGAGCCAGAGCCACCGAGGATCTGAGAACCGTCGAGGAGCACATCCCAATCGCTAAAGTGGTCCATGTTCGTATGGTAGACATTGACCGTTAGCTGGTCCCCCGGCATGATCGCGCATAGAGTGTTTTGGGCGATGTCGGTCGCGCCGGGTGCCCCATCAACGTAAATCTCGGCCGACCCGCCGTAGTCGCTGCTCCACTGTACACTCCAGGTTCCGATGGGGTCTTGCCCAATCGGGACTCCGACCGTCCAACCCGAAAGGTCTTGGTCGAAATCCATGTTTTGAAGAAGAACGTCTGCCCGGGACTCATGCACGCTCGATATTAACATTGAGAATGCAACCGTCACCAAAAACACGGGTACAACAACAAACCCCCTCATCTTACACCTCCCAAGAAGTTGCGGGCGACTTTGCGCCCTGGAATTGAAGAAACAGACACAGACGATCTACGCACACGATAGGTTGAACCGACCCACGAGCGGTGAGCCGAGTTAAGAACGGGCGCTGGGCCGCTTCTAATGTGACCGAGATTTCGGCGTGTGGATGTTGTGCTGCCTCAGAATCACAGCAGCCACAAAAGAAAAAGGAGCGCCGAACCGTGGCCGCTCCCAGAACCTCCGCGAAGAGGCACCAACGAACAGCACCCGGCCGGCGCCCCAACTCGTGGGGCGCTCGTCCAAGCACTGCTTCATTGGTTCAAGAGCCCGAAGGCTCAGGTTCGCGGTTTTCTGGGAAGCAGAAACTTGTAGCTCGCGCCCTGCCCCAAAAACAAATGGGCCAAGGTACTGAGGTTTACGGCGGCCGACTTGCAAGAAGTGGCGTGACCCGCCTTCCACGCAACTAGGCTTTGGGCTACGCCATAAACGCCATACACGCGGAAAGGGTCGTTGATCGTCGCCATTGGACCGACGACCGCCCTGCTGATGGCGGCAATCAGACGCGAACGGCTCGCCGCGATGCTCACCGGGAATCAGGGCGACGAAAGGGGGCATGGAGCCGATCGGGAAGCCCAACCATGACCAAGACATCGACCCAGACCACGCCCGGCGCAGAGAGGGCAGCTAGCCCACGTCGCAGCGCGCAGAAGCGATTCTGAAGCGATGCTTCGACAACAGCCGGGCCGGTACGGAGCATGGAGGTAAAGAGGGGTGGCAAGCCGGCGTTGAAGGTCAGTTCACGGCGAGCCAGTGCGTTCCCGCGTCCCTGGACGGCTCCCAGGTCATCAAAGGGCGTCCGCGCTCGAAAACGCCCTCGGAATCCTCGCGTTGGTCGGGCCACAATCCGGCATTGGCCGGCAGGGGTGGAAATGCCGAACACCTCGCGCCGTATTGGTTCCCCGAAGCAAAGGATTCGATCCTGGCGCCAGAATAGGGCTCTTCTACAAGGGAACGGGCCAGCACGGGCTGGAAAGGGTGGAAATACCAAGACTGGTTCCCCGTCGGCGATGCCTGACGGAAGTGGCGATTCCAGCGCCAGAATCGATTCTGTGACCTACCCAGCGGCCGGCGACCGCAGCGCCCTCGACGGGACCGACAGCGCTGACGGCAACGGCCGGGGCACCACGCGACGCGACGCCGGAAAGCCATCCAGCACCCGCCGGTCGCGCGCGCGTGAGGAACACGTCTAAACCCGCAACGATGTGGTTTTCTGATGGGGGTTTGGGGTATTTGGCTTTGCCTTCGGATGGCAACTCTGCTCGTGTTTCCAGCAGGACGCCGACTTACCAACTCCCATGCTTCCGCCGCCAAAGCACTGTGAAAATCTTCGCTGGCTGGACGTAAGACTGCCTGCGCGGCCCTCTTCGTTCGTGTTAGAATGGCATTTGTCGCCAAGGACCGAGGAGTACACGTTTCGGCGGAAAGAGGAGGAAAAACGATGCTCTCGACTCTTGATGTCTCCATCCCTGAAAGAGCCTTTTGTGTCAAGGGCCGCCTGGCGGATTTTTTCGCGCACGGTTCGCGCCGAAGCCCGGTAGGGCTTCTTTTCGATCACTTTCGTTTGGGACTCGTTGAGGAATCGGTTTTGGAACGTGGTTGTCGCGGTCATTTTGTTGCGAGGTTGTTCGCGCCGTTCTTTTCTCGTGCGGCGGCACCCCTATCCATCCCTTCGTGAATCCGTCTGCCGAAACCGGCAGCCGGTCAAGCCCGTAAGGGCCTGACACCGAGTATTCTTCTGCGACCGTCTCGCAAACGCCAGCCGTCTCAATCAGAATTACGCTCGGCAACCAAGGCCGAGTCCACGGGGACACTCAGACTGGCATCAGCGTCTGCGAGGGCCTCTTCCCGGAGGAAGGGCCGATGCAACCGTCGTTCTCTCTCCGTCCGTTCCTCTCTTGTTCTATAATGGTTTTGTCCGGTGAAGCGGAGTCGGGCTCTGCGGGGACGCAACCCGACAAGGAATAGCCGGGCTAGGGCGGGTGAATGACCCGTAAGGCCCTGGTGGCGTGCGCTGCCAGGGCTGTTCTTGTTTTCCGGTCTCATTCATTTGCCCTACCATGCCTCCGAAAATCCGATGTCGCAAGACACCCTCCGGTATTCCTCTTCGTACAAACTCACGCGGCCTGGGCCGACGGCTTTCGCTGCGGCGGACCGCCTACCGCGTAAGGCTCGTGGTGTTTCACCATGTGCCAAATGATCGTCGCCAGTCGGCACATCACCGCCACCCGCGCGATCTTCGACCCGCGCCGTCGCTTGATCCGACCGTGCCATGCCTTCATCCGCGCATCACGCCGCAGCACGTGCAGGACCATGTGGCCAAGGACGAATCGCGCCATCGCGCTGCCTTGTTTGGTGATCGAGCCGAGTCGATCGGTTGCTTCGCCCGAGTTGCGGCAGCCGGGCGTCAGGCCCCAGTAGTTCGCCAAACTCGCCGGCCGCGGAAATCGCTCGATCGAACCGATCCGCGAGGCCAACGCCAAACTGCCATAGGCCGCGCAGCCGGGAATCGTCGCCAGCACTGCCGCCATCGCATTCTTCGCTTGCCGCTTTTCGATCTCCAACTCCAACCTTGCAAGCTGATCGTCCCACAACTTCCATTGCGCCAGCAGCAAGTCCTTTTCCAGGCGGTCGATTGGTTCCAGCGGCAACGTCGCCAGCCATTTCCGCGTCCGTTGCGTATCCAGCCCCTTGGCCGGCTGCTGTTGTTCGAGGTTGTGTTTCCGCAGCAGATGTTTGATCTTGTTGATCGTCCGCGTCCGCTGGCGGCCCATTCGTTGCCGCACCGCCGTCAGTTGCCTGTCTTCGGCCTCGCGGTCGGTCGGCAACTGGATGCGGCGAATCCCCTGGACCTTCTTGCCCGCCAACAGCCGCTGACGATTGACCCACAAGAGTTCGCCCAACGCATAGGCGTCTCGACGGTCCGTCTTCTTCTTCGATCGCTTCTCGGGCTGGATCAGAATCGTCTCTCGGCAGCCGTACTCGGCCAGGAGTTTCAGCAGCCAGTCATTGAAGCCGCAGACCTCCAGGATCGCTATAAATCCTCCTTCCGACACGCTCATTTCGCGCACTTCATCCAGAAAACTCCGTACTCGCGGCCATTCCGTGCTGACCTGACGTTTCACGAGCACGTCGCCCTGTTCATTGCGAAGATTCACGGTCAACTGCTTGCGATGTTGGTCGATTGCGAGGTATAACATCTCTCGGTCCTCCTGGCTGTGCTTTGGGTGAGTAAAAACGACTACTACACCGTGTATAGCACCAGGAGGGCCGCTCTTTCATAGAATCAAAAATGACCGCGGCAGTTACTCATTGAAGGCGCCGCCCGGTCGGGAAGGTGAATTGGCCGAAGAAATACGGAGGAACGATACCTACAACCTGTCACCTTATGCGGGCTTGCTCATTCTGGAAGATCGGTTAGCGAAGGTCGAGTCCATTTGCCTCACGGCCAGCATTCCGACCGCGAAGGTCAAGGGCGATCGGAGTCAGCCAACGGCGATCAAACGGATCGGCCGCGTTGACCGTCTGCGCTTCGGCTGGCGGCTGGACCCGCACGACGACAAAAGACTGCTGCCAGACAGGGAAGAGCAGGAAACGATCCGCCGGGCCCAATTCTTGGCCGCGGCGGACTTGAGTCTCCGGGAAATCTGCCGGCGGCTGGACCAGGAGGGGCGCGGGCGGCGCGGCAAGAAGTGGGAGGGGAGCCACTCTGTCTTGCGGACGATTTTGCTCCGCAACAAGCAGCCGTGAAGCCACGGGCAGCCTACCTCCTTGGTGGTATGTTGTGCGTCCTGGCCGGCACCGCCTCGACCGCTCAAGGCCGGCATCCTGGCGATGATCCGGTCGGCTGGCGGGGTGGATGATCGGGGGCCGAGCGGCAAGGCAGCAACGTCCTGAGCGTGAACCTCGTCCTGTGTGAAAGCCCGGCCGATCGGGCGAAAGGACGCGCGAAGCAACACCCCCTGTCAGAAGAAAATCTGATTTGTGGGGGTTTCCCCTCGGTTGGGCAGGAATTATACTGGCTTGCGTCGGGAGGGCTGGCCGGGTTGCAAACCGCCGGCCAAGCGATCCGTGGCGCGATCGGTGCTTCTTGCCTTTCGTACCGTTGCGCCTCGGATCGACCCGGCTTTGCGCTATGAAATTTCGCAGCCGGCGAAAGCATGGTCCAGCCGCGTCTTGGAGACGGGCAACCGATAAGTGACCAGACGACATTTGACGGAGAGGATACCGCCAGCCGTGCCGACCGCACGGCCATGAATACAAGTTGATCGACGCGCGAGCGTCCAACTGCTTCCGAGAAATCCGCCAACTGGAGCTTCGGCTCTTGAACAGTAGGAGCAGCATTGGGACCGCGCCCGAAAGGGGCGTCGGCCATGCTGTTCTACTGTGCCCCTTGGCGGGGGCTCTCGGAGCGGCATCGGTTCGGCGCCCTTTTTTGCATATCGGGAGGCGTTCAATGGCCGGGCGGTTCTTCTGTCCAGATGTGGATGTCAACGAGTACGACGACGAAGTTTCGCGAGTGCTTCGCTGCATTGTCCAAGCAGTCAATCGTTTGTATGACACAGTGGTGGAGCCCGACGGGCTGGAAACGGCATCTCTTGTGCTTCGGGTGAACGAGTCCGTGCGGGAACTGGATGCGGGATTCGCGTCTCTTCTCTCGCGGGTTGAGCGCGCACTCCTAATGGGTTTTGACAAACAGATTCGGTAGTAATCACGTAAAATGCAGCGATTGGGCCAGTTGACCGTTGCCGAGCAACCCTACGTACCGCAGAAGCTGTTTCGAGCCGCGGGCGAATTGCTCCAGGAAGTCGGTGACGCGCTGGTGCAAGGCGGGCCAGTCGTTGGCCAAACGGTGCATTTTGAGGATTGTCTCCTTCAGCCATCGCCATAATTTTTCGATCGGGTTCAGCCAGGGGGCGTAAGTCGGCAACCAGATTGGCTTGATTTGAGGATATGCCCCCACGGCCGTGAGTACGTCGGGATGAGTATGGATCGACCAATTGTCTTGAACGACGTAGATCGTCTTGGCGCGAGCGTAAGTTTTCGCGATCCGTTCATACATCTCGATGACCTTGGCTCGACCGATAATGTAGTTGTCCACGTAGGTCACTTTTCCGCTGCAGGCGTTCAGGCCGCCGATCACGCGCCACAGCCCATTGTTGGACTGTTGCCGATCCGCTTGCGGTGGAGCCGCGGGCGGGGCGGCAGCCCAACTCGGCGCCGGCTCGGGCCAGACGGCGTACCCCATTTCGTCGATGAACAGCAATGTCGTTTCCTGGGGGTTGCGCCGCTGCTCGCAGGCATCGTTTCAGTTTGGCTACCTTGCTTCGATACTGCGGATCCGGGCTAAAATGCTGGACCCGACCCGAACGCAATTTCACTCCCAGTTTGCGACGGAGCCACCGCCACACGCCACTGAGCGTGTAATTCTGGATCGTCTTAATGCTGGCGCGAATGGTCCGCAACGTCCAGCGGCTGGGCGGCGGACCAGCGGCTGTCGGCATCGCCTCGCGGCGAGCTTCCTCGCCGGGGCCTTGCCGCAGCCGCTCCAACACCTGTTCCCGCTGCTCGAAAGGGACGGCGACGGCTGCCTCCCTGCCGCCGCCGCAACAGTCCTTCGATCCCGTGTTGTTCATAGCAATCCAACCAATGGTACACGGTGTCAGGATCTCGCGGTCTCAGTAGTCCCTGAGTCGCTACCGCATGAGGCGATTGGCCGTCGGCGACCTTCAAGATCGCCGCACACCGTTCCCGCACGTCCGGACGCCGATCATGGTTCCGATACTCGACCAACGTCCTGCGCTGAGCCTGTGAAAGTTTCAAAGTTCGCTGGTACATGACGATTCATCCTCCCTTGCGAAGTTACTTCATGGACCCTCCTTTCAATTACTCTCAAGCAACGCCGCCAAAGGCAACCACAAAATGCGCCTGCTAGCAGTGGTGTGCTAGCACAATACCTTGAATTCACTACCGATTTTGGCCGTCAAAACCCATCAGAATGTGGTTTGCGAGACACTTCGCTAGTGTCTGGGACGTGCTACTCGATTCCCAAATGCCGCTGCATCTCTTCCAAGGAGACCCTTTTCGTCTCCGGCAGGAACTTCCACACCAGCACGAGTTGCAGCAACATCATCACGGCGTAGAAGAGAAACGGTGCGCCTTTCGAATAACGCGCGATCGATGGAAATCCCAAACTGATCAGGGTACACCAGAACCAATGCGTAAAACTGCCCAACGCCTGCCCGCGGGCCCGAACGCGGTTGGGGAAGATTTCGCTGATGAACACCCAGATGACCGCCCCCGACGAAAACGCGAAGAAGGCAATGAAGCCGATTAGACTGCCGAGCACCACCCAGCCGACGAGGTGTTGGTACGACTGCGACACGCGGTCGCTTAGCCAAAAAGCGAGCGCAGTGATCGAGAGGCAGACCGTCAGGCCGGCCGAACCGGTAATCAACAGTTTTCGCCGGCCGAAATGGTCGATGACCGACATGCCGACCAGAGTGAAGATCAAATTTGTCAAGCCGATGATGATCGATTGCAGCGACTCGCTTGTCTCGCCCGCCCCAGCCATGCTGAAGATATTGTTGCTGTAATAGAGGATTGAATTGATGCCGGAGAACTGGTTGAACGTGGCGACCATGAAGGCGAGCAAAATCGGCCTGAGATACTTGGCCTGGAAGAACGGTTCGTCGGCCGCCACCGTCTCTTCATGCAGTGAATCGGTAATGTCCTTCATCACGGCTTCAGCGTCGTCATTGCCCAGCTTGCGCAAGACCGCGAGCGCATCGTTGCGGTGATGGCGTTTTGCCAACCAGCGCGGGCTCTCGGGGATAGGAAATACCAGCAGGAAGAAGATCGCCGCGGGAACGGCGACGACCCCCAGCATCCATCGCCAAGCCGACGGATCACCCGGCATCAACAGTCCAATAATGTAGTTGGAGACATAGGCCATGACTAGCCCGATTACGATGTTCAATTGGTTGACCGCCACCAAGCGGCCGCGGATTTGAGGCGGCGAAATCTCGGCGATGTACAAGGGAGCAACGACCGAAGCGCCGCCGATCGCCAAACCGCCGATGAAGCGGAAAGCCAGCAGCGCCGCCCAACTCCAGGCGAAACCGCAACCCAACGCGGAGCCGATGTAAAGCACCGCCAAACAGGACAAGATCGGTTTACGTCCAAGCCATTCGGCCGGCTTCCCCGCCGACAGCGATCCCAGCACCGTCCCGACCAATGCGCTGGCCACCGTGACGCCGAGCATGAAATCCGTCAGATGGAAACGGGCCGTCAACATCTTGTTCGCGCCCGAAATCACGACCGTATCGAAGCCGAACAGGAAGCCGGCGACCGCCGCCACCAGCGTGCTTCCGAGCAGGTAGAGCTTGAGTTTCATGACGGGGCCGCTCCTTTGGCGCGGTTGTGGCTGCACTCTCGATTACTGAAGAACGAGATAGGGTGCGCGACTGCGAGCACGCGCGGCGTTTCCGCGTCGTCATCGCGTGCCTGCAAGTGCGCACCCTACAATTTACTCGCTTTCCGCATCAGCGACTATTTCACGCCGAACTTATGCACCGTCTTGTGCGTGTACGTCTCGCCGGGCTTCAAGAGCACCGAGGGGAACGACGGCTTGTTCGGCGAGTTGGGGAAATGCTGCGTCTCCAGACAGAAACCGTAATGCTGCGTGAACTTCTTGCCGCCGCGCTGCTGCGTGCCGTCGAGGAAATTGCCCGTGTAGAACTGGATGGCGGGCTCGGTGGTGTAGATTTGCATGACGCGGCCGCTCTTCGGCTCGTAGAGGGTCGCCGCCAGCGAGAGCGATTTCGCCTCACCCGGCTTCTTATTCAGCACGTAGCAATGGTCGTAGCCCCCCTCGACCTTGGCGATTCGCGAGCCGATGGCCGCCGCCTTAGTGAAGTCCATCGGCGTGCCCTTGAGATTCTTGAGCTCGCCGGTCGGGATCAGCCCCTTGTCGACGGGCAGATAGAAATCGGCGTTGAGCGTCAGTTCGTGGCCCAGCACGTCGTCGGCCGCCGCGGTCAGGTTCCAGTAGGTGTGGTTCGTCAGGTTGACGATCGTCGGCTTATCGGTTGTCGCCTCGTACTCCATCTTCAGCTCGTTGTCGTTCGTCAGGCTGTAAGTCACCTTGGCGTTGAGTTTTCCCGGGTATCCCTCGTCGCCGTCGGGGCTTTCGTGGGTGAAGACCACGCCGACGGCATCGGCCGTTTCCACCGGCTTGGCGTCCCAGACGTATTTGTCAAAACCCTTCGTGCCGCCGTGCAGATGATTTCCGTGGTCGTTGCCGGCCAGGGTGTATTGCTTGCCGTCGAGGGTGAACTTGCCCTTGGCGATGCGGTTGGCGAAGCGGCCGACCGTCGAGCCGAAGAAGGGGTGCCCCTTCAGGTATTCGTCGAGTTTGTCGAGCGAAAGCGTGACGTTCTCGGCTTTTCCATTGCGGTCGGGCGTTTCGACCGAGATGATCGTCGCCCCGTAGGTCATGATTTTGACGCGGAGCCCCTTGCTGTTGGTCAACGTGTAGAGATCGACGTCGACGCCGTCGGACGTCTTGCCAAGCAACTCTTTGTGAACGCTCATTTTCGCCTCGCTGGGTTTGGATGCATCGGTTGAACGGGAATGCGTGGGGGACGCGGTCGGCTTTTCCGGCCGACCCTGCCGGCCGCAGCCTGCGGAAGGCAGCAGCGCCGCCGCCCCAAGCGCCATTGCCGTTACAAGACCAAAGAACGCCTTCATGGAAAGACTCCTACAGAAACGGATGAAGAAGCAGAAACGCGACGGACCGCCGGCGCCAGCAGTCGCCGCCACGGCTTCCAGAGCGAGGTTGCGACGTAGTTGTACCCCTTTGCCGCGCGGCGCGTCCATGAGATTGATCGTCTTTTCGATTGAGATTCTTTGTCATCAAGGCCCGCGCGGCTTGAGGGAGCTGGCGCACGGCTGTATGATAGCATGATCGGGAGGGATAGAACAGTTGGAGACGCGGCATGGCTCGAAAACCGCGGGAAACCGGCGTTGGGGTGGCAGTTGTACGGCCACGCCCGGGTTGTCGCGTTTTTCGAGGGTGGCAGTACAACCGCCACCCCAACGTGCATCCCTCCGCTCGCGCAAACTCCGGCCGATCTTCCTCGATCAGCGTGAACTTCGCGCTCGGCCGGCCCCCTGCTATTCAGTGCTGATGGACGGCTGCTTGGGAAATGGCAAGGATCTGTCGAATCGCGGCATTCCCGCCGCCGTGGCCGGGCTGTAAGGTACGGCTCCTGCGCCGATCCACGGCCGCTCCCAGGCGACACGGCTGCGTGCAATACCTTGACAATGCCCCCAGCGGGGACATACTGAAGTAGAATCGGCCGTTGCGCTTCGCGAGAGTGCTGTGTCGGAACAGAGGGAAGGACCGAACGTGATGAACATTGCCTCGGGTGCGTCGCGCAGGAGCGCGTTGATCCTGCTGGGAACGCTGCTTTGTGCGGCTTGGGCGTACGTCACGCTGCCTGGCCATTTGGCGGCGGAGGACAAAAAGCCGGCGGCCGCCGCCAATGCCGCAAAAGCCGACGCGAACGCCAAGAAACCCGCCGCTAATGCCGCAAAACCGGACGCGGACGCCAAGAAACCGGCCGCGGACGATGAAAACCCGCCCCCCGCCTCCGACGAAGCCAAGAAGACAGTCGAGACCGAGAGCACCTTATGGTGGGTGATCAAGTGGTCGGGCCCGATCGGCCTGGTGCTGCTGCTGCTGTCGATCTACTTCGTCTCGACGGTTGCGCGGCTCTTCTGGGAGATGCGGGTTGAAGTGGCTGCGCCGCCTGAAACGGTCGCACAGTGCGAGAGCCTGCTGGAACGCCGCGATTTCAAGGGGATTTACGCTCTGGTGAAAGAGGACGATTCGTTCTTCGGCCGTCTGTTGACCACGGGCATCGCCGACCTGCCGAACGGCCTGGCCGAGGCCCGCGACTCGATGGAGCGGATGGGCGAGACGATCACGGCCGAAATGGAGAAGAAGATCAGCATGTTGGCGGTGCTCGGCACGCTCGGGCCGATGATCGGTCTGTTGGGGACGCTCAAAGGGATGATCGGCGCCTTCGCCCAAATAGGCACGGCCGTGGGAGCGAGCATCGACACGAGTGCCGTGGCCAATCGGCTCTCCGAGTCGCTGTTGATCACCTTCGAGGGCGTTTCGCTTTCGGTGCCGGCCATCTACTTCTATGCCCTGTTCCGCAATCGCGTGATCCACATCTCCACCTCGGTTGCGCTCAGCGCCGACCAGTTCTTGCGTCACTTCTCCCATGCGGGCAGAGCGAAGGCGTCGGCCGCCGTGCCGCCCCCGAAGCCCACGACTTAGCGGGAGGCGCTCATGGCAGGACGAATGTCGCAAGAGGTCAAGGCCGACCCGAATCTTACGCCGATGCTGGACATGGTCTTCCAGCTAATCACCTTCTTCGTGATGATGATAACCTTCAAGTCGGCCGAGATCGACTTCAACTTGAGCCTGCCGGTGGTCGGCTCGGCCCGGCCGGTGAAGACCGAAGGACGCACCGGCTTGCTGGTGCTGAACATCGACGCGGCCGGCAACCTGCGGACGACGCAGCCGATTCGCGACCTCGACAGCTTCGTTCGCATCCAATCGCAGGCGACGCTGCTGGCCAACCGCATGACGCCGGCCGATCTGGAAGGAGGCGGCGAACTGCCGACGATCGTCGTCATCCGCGCCGACCGCGCCACGCCGTTCGGCAAACTCAACCGCGTCATCAAGGCCTGCCAGGAGAACGGCTTCCGCAAATTCGCCATGAAGGCCCTGGAAAAAGAACCGGCCTCCGTTCGCAAGGGATCGTGACGTGCGGCGACGAAGAAAACCAAGACGCAGCCAAGGGGACGTCGAACTGAATCTGGCGGCCATGCTCGACATGGCCTTCCAGTTGCTGGCGTTCTTCGTCCTCACCTTCCGGCAGGCGCCGCTGGAAGGGCAGATTTCGCTGCGGCTGCCGCCGCCGCAGGCGACGGTCGTGGTCAAGAGCGGCGAAGCGGCCGGTTCCGACGCAAACAACAAAAACCCCCTCCAGGGCATGAACACCCTGACCGTGAGCGTCTCGGCCGACCCGCGATCGGGCGCCATCAACGGACTGCGCGTCGGCGAAGCGACGGTGCCGGGGCTGGCCGCGCTCGACGGGAAACTGAAAGAACTGTTTCGCGATCAAGGAAACCCCTTCGATCAGGTCATCATTCAGGTGAGCGATTCGTGCCGCTACGAAGAACTGATGAAAATCATCGACGTGTGTACGCACCAAACGTTGCCCGACGGCAAGAAACTCTCGAAGCTCAGTTTCGTGGAATTGCCGGGCGGGTAGAATCTCCAGAAGACGACGGGGGCATTTGTTTAGCGGCCGCCGGCACGGCGGCCCGCAGCGCGGATCGGGCCGACGTGCCGTCGGCCGCTAAACGGACGGGCTTTCATTCGACGGATAGACCGGTAATCATCCAATGCGGCGATATCGACGAGAACGGCCGGCGGCGATCGGGTTCCTCAGCAGGGAACTGCGATGGATGGCGTTGGGCGTCACCACGCTGGTGGTGCTCTTCCTGCTGATCGCGCGGCTCCGCGACGAGGGGGCGTCGGCTCGGCTTGCCGCCGCCCGTCAACCGGCCGATGAACCGGCATCGGCTGCGACGATTGCGAAATTGCCCCAGCCGACCGGGCCGACCGACGAAGACGAAGAAGAAGCCGAGGCGGCGAAGGAGGAGTTTCAGGCGATCAGCGACGGCACAATAGGCGTGGCCCCAGAGGAGATGTTCGCCTACAACCGCTTGGTCTCCTGGATCAAGAGCCAGTCGTTCGCCAGGCTTTGGGCTCGGGCGAGAAAGAACCCGGCTTACACCTATTTATATGACGACGCCGAGCGGCAGCGTGGGAGACTGGTGGGCCTCGACGTGGAAATTCACCAGGTCCGCGACGCGGGAAAGACCGAAACCGGCGTGCAACTCTATGAAGCCTCGGCAACCACGCAACAATCGGGCAACCATTTGTACGAGCTGCTCATCGTCGATTTTCCGCCGAAGATGCCGGTCGATTTGGTTATCCGCGAAAAAGCGAGATTTGCTGGCTACTTTCTGAAGGTGCACGGCTACGAGGCCGCCGCTGCCCAACCCGGCCGACCGCCGGAGCGTGCCCCGCTGCTCATCGGCCGGCTGGATTGGAAGCCGACGGCCGCTCCCGCGGACAACGGCATCGGGCGGGATTGGATCTGGGTCGCGGCAGCGCTGGCGCTTCTTCTGCTGGCGTGGGCGGCGAGATTTGTTTTCTGGAAACGGCGAAAGGCGATTGCCGGTCGAAACACGCTGACGCCGCCCGCCGGCGGAGTGATTCCGGTCGAGGCTTGGCTAGACCAGTGCGCGGCAGGATCGCTGGAAGAGGGAAACCAGACCGACGAAGACAACGAGTAGTCTGTCGGTGCCCTCGACTTCTCCGCCAAGAAAAAGACCGACGCGTTTGCCGCTAGAACGTGCGACGTGCTTAGGCACGCTACTGGGGCCGCGGAGCAAGGACCGCTAAAAGCCCGCGAATAGGCATGACGTCCGTAAGGGGCAAACGCGCCGTGGGGAACATTGAAGATGTCTACGATCGAAACGACCCTCCTGTGTAAGAGAAACGGAAAGGCGCCCAATCCGGTAGTGCAACGGTCCTCCTCTGAAAGAGTCGAGAAACACGGGGCCCGAACTACGATGGCGGCCGCGGTCGATACGGGTACGGCGGAATCGCCAGGTAATCGACCAGTCCGGCCTGAAGGTCTTCTTGTTGCTCGCGCAACCGGCGGCGACGTTCGAGGGCGTTCAGTTGTTTCCTGAGCGCCCGACGGGCGGCCCGGAGCGGGGCAGCCTCATGCACCGCGTGTACATCCAAGCACTGCGTAATGGTCCGATAGCACGGATCATAAGTAGCAAGCTCGCTGGTTTTCCGCACCCGAAACACCCCGCGGCCATTGCCAAGCGGCCTTCGGTGCCGCGTTGTGTTCCAGTACCTTCTTTATGCCGGATGCAAAAAGAAAGTCAACGCGAGTCTTCACGGAAACGCGAAGAATTCAGCGAAATTCTCCGCGGCCCGCCGCTGCGAACGACAAACGCAAAAAGCCTTCGCCGACCGGCAGAGTTGCCCACAAGAGGAGAACGTGAAGCGGCGTCGCGTCGCTTTATGCGCGATAGGGAAACTGTAATGTGCGCGGATGACGCAGCGAGACGCCGCGTCGGTGAAGAAAGGGATCGTCTGTTTTCTCGCCGTGAAAACGCGAAAGAACGAAAACTCGAAAGAGCGTCGAAGAGTCGAGAAAATGCGGACGCAATCCTGTTGCTCCGCGAACGATCATCGCTGCGGGTCGTATTCGCTCGGCGCGCGGGCCGTCGCCGGCGCGTTGTCGGCGTCGCTGGCCGGTTGCACGAGCTCGGGCCGCACCAACACGAACATCGCCATCTCGTTGCGCTCCTCCTTCACGTTCTTGAATGCCGAGCCGATGTACGGAATGGAACTGGCGATGGGCACACCCGACACCGAGGTCTCCACGTGGACGGTGTTCAGTCCGGTGAACGTCAGCATCTGGCCTTCGTTGCATTCCGCGACCGTCGTGAACTCGCGAACGCGAATGCCGGGAACCGTCTCCTTGCCAACGTGGGTGACGTTGACCGTGTCGATCTCGGCTGCGCGGAAGTGGATCGATAGCCGCACCCTGTGATCGCCGACGACCAAGGGCGTGAACTCCACCTGCGTGCCGTACTCGTCCCAATCCACGGGCGTCGTGCCGTTCTTCTCCGGCTTCGGCAGCGGGAGCTTCCCGCCGGTGTTGAACGAGGCCTTGCAGCCGCTTAAGGTCGTCAGGCTCGGCTCGGCAATGACTTTGGCCAAATTGTCCTTGCGCAGCGTTTCAAAAAATCGCGAGGCTTCGCTGCCGTCGTCAACGACCGAAAAACCGCCGATGGTAGTGTCCTTCGCGGCGTCGGGCGAAGGCGCCGGTTTCCCTTGCATCTTCGCCAGATTGTAGCCCAACTGGCGAAGCTTTGTCAGCGATACTTCGTACACCTTCAGGTGTACGATGACTTGCGGAACTCCGCCGGTGATCTGTCGCAGCCGATCGATCTCGGTTTGCAGGGAGTCGATGCGGGCAAGAAGTCCGTCACGTTCCTGATGGACCTTCTGACGGACCTCGGCCGCCTCTGCGACGTTGCCGGCTTTCTCCAACGCATCGGCGGTGCTGAGCAACTGTTTCAGGCGTTCGCCCGAGGTGTCGGGCTGTGTCGCGGCGGCATTCAGCACACGCGGTTTGACGGATTGATCTTGTCCGTAAGCCGTGGCCGACAGTGCGAACAGCAGGAGAATGGAGATCGTCTTCATGGCAACACCTCCGAAGGATTTCGCCGGACCGTCTTGAGCAAAAACGCTCTGGGATTCCCGGGCCGAATGAACCGCCAAGATCGACCCGGCCTTTTACCAATCCGACGCGTGCGGGTCAATAGCAGCACGTCCGGCGACAGAATTTGGGAATACTGCGCAAGCCAGCGCAGAAGTGGGACCAACGGGGCGGGCTCCGAAAGAGCGGTTTCTTTATGGAAGGCCAGACGGTCAACGTCGCGTGCCGTTTAGCAGCCGCCGACACGGCGGCTCGGGTTTTGCGGCAGATGCCCAGGCCGCCGTGCCGGCGGCCGCTAAACATCGGGACACTACCCGTCTGACTTTCACTAGCCGTTGAACCGGCTCGCCAGCAGGGAGATGTCCTGGCCGCCGAAGCCGAAACTGTTGCTCAACGCCACGTCGCAGTGGTGCTGCCGGGCAACGTTGGGGACGTAATCGAGATCGCACTCGGGGTCGGGCGTGTCGTAATTGATCGTCGGCGGCACGACGTTGTCGCGAATGGCCAACAGGCAGAGAATCAACTCCGTTGCCCCGGCCGCCGCGATCAGGTGGCCCATCATGCTCTTGGTGCTCGACACCGGAATCTTGTATGCCCGATCGCCGAAGACTTGCTTGACGGCCAGCGTCTCCACTTTGTCGTTCACCGTCGTGCTCGTTCCGTGGGCATTGATGTAATCGACGTCGTCGAGCCCCAAGCCGGCGTCGGCCAACGCCATTTTCATGCAACTGATCGCGCCGCGGCCCTCGGGATGCGTATCGGTGATGCGGAAAGCGTCGGCGGTCGAGCCGTAGCCCACGATTTCGCCGTGGATTTTCGCCCCGCGGGCCTGGGCGTGTTCCAGCGATTCGAGAACCACCATGCCGGCGCCTTCGCCCAGCACAAAACCATCGCGATCGCGGTCGAAGGGGCGCGACGCTCGGGTCGGCTCGTCGTTGCGGGTGCTCAGGGCCGTCAGCAGGTTGAAGCCGGTGACGCCGAAGGGGTGAATCATGGTGTGCGTGCCGCCGGAAAGCATCAGGTCGGCCTCGCCGCGGCGGATGATCTCGGCTGCCTCGCCTATCGCCTGGCTGCTGGCCGCGCAGGCCGTAAGACAATTCAGGTTTGGCCCCTGGGCGTTGAAGAGGCTGGCCAGGTGGCCGGCGGGCATGTTCGGCTCTTGCTCCAACTCGGTGATGGGGTTGAGCATTTCCAGGCCCTTGCGGATGAACTTCGTCAGGTCGAGCTGGTCGCCGCCGTTGAGGCCGGCGATCATCATTTGCGTGAAGCGGTCGAAGTCCTGCTGCCCCTCGCCGCTGCCGGTATAAACGCCGAACCGCGTGGGATCGATCTTGTCGAGCTCGATGCCCGAGTCGGCCATCGCCTTCTTCGCGGCGCCGACGGCAAAGTGCGTGTGCCGGCCCTGATACTTCCACTCCTCGGGATTCTCGCCGACGTCGGAGACGTCCCAATTGCGGACCTCGGCGGAGATCTTGGTGGGAAACTGGCTGGCGTCGAACAACGTGGTATAGCCGACGCCCGACTCGCCGTTGAGCACCCGCCGCCAGATGGTTTCAATATCGGTTCCCAGCGGCGTCACGCAGCCGATGCCGGTCACTACAACGCGTCGTCTCATAACTCAATTCCTTGATTCATTTCTTAGCCAAAGCTCGCTCGATCTTCTCGATGGTGGAAATGCTGGGAGCGTGCTTACCCTTCTCGATGCGATTGAGCGTTTCAGTGCGAATGCCCGCCAGTCGTGCCAGTTCCACTTGGGTCAATCCGGCCTTGCGTCTTCCTCGCACAATGGATCGGGCAATCGAAACCTGCAACGCCTCGGCCGCGGGATAATTGCCGCGAGCGTCGCGCGGGGAAAGGGAAGTTCCTTGGTATCACCGGCCACTTGGCGATATTCCGCTTCTGGAACAATGACAAATCGCTGACCGGCCAAGGTAACAGTCTGAAAGTTGGTTGCCATTGGTCCATATTAGCAAGAATCGACATTTGCATCAATGATATCGCACTGAGTCGGAGGGGGACGAAATGGGGAGCTAGTCATTGGGCCTATCGCCTCTTCACTCCCCGCACTGCTACGTTTCCGGGGCTAGAAAGTGAATAGGCCGTAGCGGCAACCGACGCCGCGCCTCATAATCCAGTTGGCCATAGTACTCGACCCAGAGGTCAAAGAGCTTATCGAGGTTCACCAACGTAACCTTGCGTTTTTCCTGCGTTCTCGCCTCTTCCTCCGCATCCTTGGTGAAACCCGCAGTGGTCACGAAAAGCCCAACGTTGTCGTCACCCAACATTGCCATGAAAGAACGGAGGCCCTCTACATTGATGTTCTGACCGACCCGCTTCACCTGAACCTTGATTCGAGGCGGGCGTGTACCGAGCGGATCGCTCCAAGCCACAATGTCAATTCCGCCGTCCTTGCCCGGTGGCGCAACCCAGGAGACGTGGTAGCCCATTGCGCGAAGCAAGGCGGCCACCAAGTCTTGGAAATCGTAGGGCTTCATCTCACGGAGGTACTGCTCAATCTCCTGCCACGCCTGTTCCTCCGCCTGCTCGAAAGTGACGCTCGCGGCTTTGCCGCTGCTTGCGTCGTCAATCTCTTCTTCCGTACCTGGCTCACCACCTGGTTGACTGGCCTTCCATTCGTAGTAGAGCTTCACAGCGCGGCGGTAGAACGCTTCTGGGTCGGGATGGGCCGAGTGGGCCTTTTTGCCCTCATCGGTGACGACCCATCGGCCCTTTTGCTTGAGAAGCCATCCGGCCTTGACACAATCCACGGTGGCAAAACGGACGATCTGCTCGAATCTCTGTCCACCGGACTCGAAGGAGCCCTGTTCGTACTCAGAGAGTTGCACCTTCGTCCGAAGAGCAGCAAGAGCTTCGCGTGCCGGCATCCCGTCGGGATGCGGTATCAGGATATCGAAGAGCTTGGAAATGAACTCTCCAGTTCGGCGTCGAGTTATCTCCGGCATTCGTCAACCTCCAACGGCCCCCGGACACGCAAAGGGTGTCGGAAGCCGTTCTTTCGTCGCACAAGCATCCAAGGGGAAAAGACCGTTATTCGATCAAAACCGTTTGCGACCGATAGTCGATTTCCAATCTCCGACCTTGCAGGAGCCCCACGCCAAGCAACGGAACCTGCCCGTCATTTTCAACGACCTCGACAGTCCGTTGCCC
The DNA here is from genome assembly GCA_963823895.1 of uncultured Planctomycetaceae bacterium. Classification (GTDB taxonomy): domain Bacteria; phylum Planctomycetota; class Planctomycetia; order Pirellulales; family Thermoguttaceae. Next base: position 36,781 of record CAWGNG010000045.1, on the reverse strand, counting down.
GCCAAACCAATCGACAACACAACTGTAGGTCTCCAACACGACCTGTGTGCCATCCGCCAATCGCGCCGTTATTGCGGCCGATTGCCGCAATCCCAATTTTCCGACCATTTTCCTGGAACCACCAACTCGCCGGTGAAGGCCGTATCCACGCAGGCAGCCAACGTACTGGCATCCCCGTCAGCGCTGGGACGAACCGACAGACTCACGATCGCCCGCCCCGAATGATCGACTTCGCCATTCATTGGGCCAACGCTCCCAGTTCGACAGTCGACTCATGCCCGACGCGCAGCGCAAATGGCAAGTTGGTGGGATGGGCTGTCCGTGCCGCTTGGATTGCCTCGCTGAGTGTCTTACCGAGAAAGAAGTCACCCGACTCCGGTTCGATCGCCACAAAATCGTCTGGATTGGTCGATTCCAGACGGTTCTTGAGTCGCTCCCGGTAAAATGCGATGGCCCGAGTCCCCAGATTCTCCGAGAGTTTGGACACCATAGTCTTCTCCGTCTATTGGACAGCCGTGCCGGACCGCATGGCAAAGGGGGTCAGGAACCGTTTTCCTTCTTGTCGTGCCGGGCTGCAACCTCGCCGACGTCGGAATCGCGCGTCTCGTCGGCGGGGGAGGGCGATCCAGTCTCCTCTTCCGAGACTGGCCATGAACCGGACGGTTCTTCCCAGCTATGCACCTCAATTTCCACGAGGCTGCGATCGGGCAACCCTACCGGTTCCACCGGGCGAAATCGACCGTTCTCAAAAAGGGCGTGGATGGTGGCGGTCATCGTTCAGTTTCCTCTACGGCAATTATACGGAAAGTGACGAGACGCAGCCACTCGATTACGACGCCTGGCCGGAGCCTGCCTTGAGCTTCTCGCCGCAGGGCGCCGCTCCGCCGGCGACGGGGGCATTCCCATTCCCATTTTCGCCGTTAGGAGATGCGGGGCAATCCGCTTGGGGCAGCGCTTCCACTAGCCGCTTGGGTGGCCGCAGCGGGCTGCCGTCGGCGGCGTGGCCGACGTCGTACGCACCCAACAGCCGCATCATCCGCAGGAACGTCTCCGGATCGAACAGGCTGCCCAAGCGGGAGTCGTTCAGATGGGCGAAGACGATCTCCGCTTCGGCGTGCAGGACGTCGCCCTTGTAGCTGGTGGCCGACACCATCGCCCCTTCCGGACGGATGTATTCGATTTTGGCGGTGTACGTGAGCGTGTCGCCGGGCACCGCCGCGCAATAGAAGACGGCCTTCGGCAGCTTGGCCAACACCACCTTCTCTTTGAACTCGTTGTGTTCGCAGACCAGCAGTCCACCGGTTTGCGCCATCCCTTCGATCACCAGCGAATTGGGGATCATGGGGCGGTGGGGAAAGTGATCGTGCAGGTAGTCTTCGGCCAGCGAGATGTTCTTGATGGCCTTGGCATACCGCCCGCTCTCGAACTCGATGAATCGATCGATCCAATACCATCGCATGGCAGATGCCCTCGAAGGGATCAGGGGACAGAGGTCAGGGTCGGAAAGCCAGCCGCAACCCACTATCCCCTACCCACTATCCACTATCCACTATCCCCTAGCCACTGCTCAGTCGGTCACTTCCACTTTGCTTTCCACGAACCGGCACATGTCGGCCACCGTCAGGAGGTTGCCGAAATCCTGGACGATGGGCTTCTTGGCGAAGTTGTCGAGGTTGGCGAAGGGCATGCGCTTGCGCAACTCGGCGACGCCCTCCTCAGTCACCTTGCCGTCCTGGACGTACTTGGCGTCGGTCAGAATGTCCTCGGGAAACAACTCGCCGCGGGGAATCTTGATGTCGAACGCCTTCTCCAGGCGGAAGACGATGTCCAGAAAATCGATCGACTCGGCGCCGAGGTCTCCAACAAGCGTCGCCTGTGGTGTCACGTCTTCTTCATCGACCCCAAGGGCGTCCACCAATGCGGCCCGAATCTTCTCGAAGACTTCTTCCTTCGTTGGCATGAAATCATCTCCAAACGTGCTCGTTGTTCGAGGAAGAAGGAGACAGCCCCCTTCTTCCTCCGTTGCGAAAAACTGCTAAATAGCCTTGCGTGATCCTGGGAGAAAATGTTGTTGGGGTGGCAGTTGCACTGCCGCCCCCGAATTAGCGGCGGTTCCGGCGGTGGCAGTGCAACTGCCACCCCAACATGTTGTTTCCTGGGCCTCCCGGAATCACGCAAGGCTATTTAGTAGCCGCCCAAACTCAACCCGCCGTCGACGCGCAGCACCTGACCGGTCAGGTAGACAGCGTCGTCACTGGCCAAGAAGGCCGCCACGGCGGCGACCTCCTCGGGCAAGCCGATGCGTTTGAGCGGAATCATCTTCTTGATCTGGTCGCCGGCGATGCCGCGGACCACCTGGCTCATGTCGGTTTCGATCATTCCCGGCGCGATCGCGTTGACCCGCACGTTTCGCGGCGCCAGTTCCTTGGCCAGCGAGCGGGTCAGGCCGTTGATACCCCCTTTGCTCGCGGCGTAGTTGACCTGGCCGCGGGCGGCGAACTCGGCCGCGGTGCTCGACATGTTTACGATGCTGCCGCGGCGCATCATCATCATCGGCTGCGTCACAGCATGGCAATAGTTGAACGTGCCGCCCAGATTGGTGTCGATCACGTTGCGCCACTGCTCCTGGGTCATGGCGCCCAGCAGGCCGTCTTGCACGATGCCGGCCGAATTAATCAACACGTCGATGTGCCCCCATTGCTCGAAGAGGGGATCGACGATTTCGTGGGCGCGCTGAAGGTCGCGAACGTCGGCCTGGAAGGCGTGGACTTCGCCGGGCGAGTCCTTCAACTCGGCCAGAAGGGCTTCCGCGGCCTGCTGGTTGCTGTGGTAGATCAGGGCTACCTTGGCCCCTTCGGCGGCCAGCCGAGCCACGCAGGCCCGGCCGATGCCGCGGCTTCCGCCGGTCACAATCGCTGTCTTGCCTTCAAATCGCATCGAAAGTTGTTGCTGCTGTTGCAATGAACGTACTCCTCTCGCCCCGCGAGAAGAACGCGGAGCGGGATTGCTTCACGCCGAGCGTGAAGAGTACGTTCTAGGCGCTCGTTGTTGTCGCGGTCTCCCTTTGCGGTTGATACAGGATCGCGAATTGGGTCCGCAGGTCCTGCCGGGTCGCTTGGTCGCTCCGCAAGTAACTTGGGTCAGTATCAGCCAGATTATAACAGGACAGGGCGAGCCGGGCGGTAAGGATAACCCGCCCGCTCACCGTCCCATAGGCCTTCAGTTTCACTTCTCCGTCATTAAACTTGAGCACCTCGGCGGTGACCGAAAGCGTCTGCCCCGGCTCGACAAACTGCGCATATTTTACGTTGTTCGCCTGTTTCAACACGATCATGCTGTGGGAGAAATCCTCGCTGGCACGCACCAGCCACGCTCCCGCCTGGGTGAGCGCTTCGAGCATCAGCACGCCCGGCATTACGGGAAAATGGGGAAAGTGGTCGGCGAGATACTCCTCGGTCATCGTCAACGTCTTTACCGCCGTGATCCGCACGCACGGCTCCAGATCGACGATGCGATCGATTAGCGAGAATCGCATGGGACCTTCGGAAGGATGATCGGCTTGGGCAATGTGCGATTGTATGGGAAAAAATTAGTTCCTTAGTATAGCCATTGGGCAAACAGACCACAACCGCAACGCTGAATCCTTCTGTGGATTGGCGGAATCTGCCATAACCATCTATCAATAAACGTCTTACGTTCAGCGACAGCATCCCGGCTGACCGGCTATCTGCCAAAATGGCAGACTGCCAGAATTGCAGGCGGGCCCGCTGCCGCAACGCAAACCCCTGCCGGGAAACGGGTAACACCGAGCCGACCCGTTTGGCACGGCCTTTGCAAATCGTTAAGACAGGCGGGTTCCAAGGTCCCGGCAACTAAACAGGGAGGTTTACCATGGCTTCTTGTTATCGAATGAGGCGAAATCCGTTCAACCAGTTTCGCGAGGAGGTAGATCGTCTCGTGACCGGCGTCCTCGCAGGGCGGCCCAATGGGCTGATCCCCGGTATGTTTCGCGGCCAGCCGGCGATCAACGTTTGGGAGCAGAACGACGCGCTGAAGGTCGAGATGGAGTTGCCCGGAGTGAAGAGCGACCAGCTCGACATTTCGGTGGCGGGCGGCGAGTTGTCGGTCAAGGTCAACGTCCCCGACGAGGCCCAGGAGGACGTAACTTACCATCGCCGCGAGCGGCCGATCGGGTCGTTCAGCCGCATCGTGCGGCTGCCGGTCGAAGTCGACGCCGATCGGGTCGAGGCCGATCTTCGCGACGGCGTGCTGACGATTACGCTGCCGAAAGCGGAGAGCGCGAAGCCGCGCAAGATCAACGTCACCAGCACATGAACAGGAAAGGAGCCACTGCAATGGAGAACGAAAACACCGTTGCCAAGACTGCCGCCGAGCAGCCGGCAATGGCCGAACGCACCCGCGGCGGCCGCTGCTATCGTCCGAACGTCGATATCCTCGAGCAGGGGGACGAACTGCTGGTTGTGGCCGACGTGCCCGGCGCCCGCAACGACACGATCGACGTGAAGTTCGAGGACGGCATGTTGGAGATTCAAGCGGCCGTCGAGCCGCGCCAGTGCGACGGCCACACCTGCCTGCTGCGGGAGTACGACGTGGGCGATTATTATCGGAGTTTCCAAGTGAGCGAGGCGATCGACGCCGGCAAGATCTCGGCCCAGTACGCCGACGGCGTATTGACGCTGCACCTGCCCAAGGCCGAGGCCCTCAAGCCGCGGAAGATCGCCGTCGCTGCCAAGTAACGTCGTAGCTGTAGGGTGAGACAAGCGGATCGCTGTCCCGTCTGCGCCGCTATGACGCTGGAGAGAGAGAACAGTCAGAACGTGTTTGGAAAGCGATGAGATTTGTCGGAAAGCCGTTAGCAATCAGCTTTCAGCGGTCAGCCGTGCGATCATCGGCGCTGGCCGTAACAGAGCGAGAAGGCGGCAGTTACGTCTGCGAGAAAGCTGGAAGCTGATTGCTGACGGCTGACAGCCAGAACGCCTATCCAAACACACTCTAAGAAAAAAAGGGAGGTGGATTATGAGCCTAATACCTTGGAGAAACAGGCGAGAAGACGTGGGCGAAATGACGCCCCTGGTTTCGTTCCGCAACGAAATGGATCGGCTGTTCGACACTTTCCTCCGCGAGCCTTTCGGCGCGATGGACTGGCCGCAATGGGGCGCGGGCAAGTGGTCGCCGCCGATCGAAATGGCGGAAGACGAGAAGGAGTTGACCGTGCGGGCCGAACTGCCCGGCATCGATCCGAAAGACCTCGACGTATCGGTCGTCGACAATCACCTCGTGCTCAGCGGCGAGAAGAAGGAGTCGAGCGAAACGAAGGAGAAGGGGGTCTACCACAGCGAGACCCGCTACGGTTCGTTCCGCCGAATGCTGCCGCTGCCCGAGGGTGTCGATACCGAGCACGTCGATGCCCAGTACGCCAACGGCGTGCTGACGCTTCACCTGCCGAAGACGGCCCCGGCGCCGCAGAAGAAGATCGAAGTGAAGGTCAGGTAAGGACTTCCTAACGCCTGAACCGCGAAGAACACGGCGACCTGGCTACCAAGTGGGCCGGTCCTCGTGTTCTTTGTGCTTTTGCGAGCTGATCGTTCGGCGATCTATCGCAGCCGGGAGGAGGCAGACCGAGTCACGGTTTGGCCTTATCGCCTTGCGAAATCGTCTCCATTCCTCCGCTGCTGTCAACGCGCTCGATTTCGCAACTTGGAAGTGCCTTCGCCAATTCGAGGGCTGCGGCTTTCGTGATTCCGGGGCCGATCACGAGTCGCATAAGGTATGTCAGTTGCCGCAAACTGACAACTGCCGCATCCGTGGTCTTGGTCCGTGCCAAATCCAGCAAGCGCAGCCGCCGCAATCGCGCGAGGTTTGGCAGCCCGGCGTCGGTGACTGCGGTGGAGTTGAGGTAGAGATATTCAAGCTTTGATAGCTCCGCCAAAGCGACAAGTCCGGCGTCGCCGAGCTTCGTTCCGCCAAGACACAGGGACTTGAGGCGGTGAAGACCTCGCAGTTTCCCGGCCCCAGCGTCGCCAATCGAGGCGGAACAGACCGTTAGGTCGCGAAGGCCCTCCAGCCCTCGCAAGTTCTCAACCCCCGAGTCGGTGATCGATGCTCCGGTGATATATAGGGTTTCGAGGTTGCTAAGCCGACGTAGATGCACGAGTCCCGCGTCGCCGATCTGACGACATTCGTAAAGATCAAGCTCCCGAAGGCGGGAAAGGCGCTCCAACGGCGTCAAGCCGGCGTCGGTTACGCCGCAACGAACCAGTTGCAAAAATTCGAGCCCCTTCAATGCATCGAGCCGCGCCAACGTCGAGTCTTTCACATTGGCCCCGTAGAAGACAAGCTCGCGCAGAGTGGCGGCGGCAGAAAGCCGAGCAACGCCCTCCGTCGTCACTTGAGTATCTGATAGGTTCAACGAATCGAGATTCTCGAGCCCTTTGAGTTGCTCCATCCCCTTGTCGGTGACTTTGGTGCCAAATATCGAGAGGTTGCGAAGATTCACAAGGTCGCGCAAATGCTCCAACCCGTGATCACCGATCTTTTTGCTGTGCAGGGACAGCCCACGGAGTCTTCCAAGCGTAGCCAAATGCCGAAGTCCTTCGTCGCTGATATTATCGTCGGCAATGGCGACGGTGTCCAAATTGCGCAAGGCTGCCAGTACAGCGAGGTCGCTGTCTTTCACGCGTACATTGGGAGAGACACCTGGGAATGAGACCTTTTCAACACGCGCGAAAGCATCGTCACCCAACATCATGCGAAGCAATTTTGGCCCCGGCGGAGAAGCGCTGTAGTCCGGGTTGCCCTCCTGCCACTGATAGTCGTATTGCACGGAACCGCCGAGGCTGAGAATGCGGGTCACGGCTTGGCGTTGTTCATTGAGCCGTCTGTAATACGTCCCGCCCCAGCCCAGCAACGCGCCGCAAACTAGCACGAAGATCATCAGCGACCGAAGGCTGAACTGATACCAACGGAGTTTATGGACAGGCGGAACAGGCTGCGGTTCGGTTATGCCCATAGATTCAACTCCGTTCAATTCCATTCAATCGACCATCAGCATATTCCAACAAATCGCGGCGAGCAACCCGCCGGCGTGCGTTCCAAACCCTCAAGAAAGCGCAAGAGGCGACCCACGTCGCCTCTTGCAATCACGCTCTTGAACGTATTCTACGCGGTTGTTAAACCACGCCTTGCGCTAGCATCGCGTTGGCGACCTTGACGAAGCCGGCAACGTTCGCGCCGCGGACGTAATTGACGTAATCGCCGTCCTTGCCGTACTTGACGCAGTTCTCGTGGATCGAACGCATGATGCCTTGCAGGCGAGAATCGACCTCTTCGCGCCGCCAGTTGTAGAACTGGCTGTTTTGCGCCATCTCCAAGCCGGAAACGGCCACGCCGCCGGCATTGGCCGCCTTGCCGGGACCGTAGAGAATCTTGGCGTCGAGGAAGACGTCGATCCCCTCGGGCTCGGTGGGCATGTTGGCACCTTCCGAAACGCAGACGCAGCCGTTCTTGACGAGCGTGCGAGCCTCCGCGCCGCTAATCTCGTTTTGCGTGGCGCTGGGGAAGGCCAAATCGCAGGGAATGTCCCACGGCCGTTTGTTCGGGCGGAATTCCGAGCCCTTGAACTTGTCGGCATACTCGCTCATCCGCCCGCGGCGGACGTTCTTGAGATCCATCACCCAGGCGAGCTTGTCGGCATTGATGCCGTCGCGATCGACGATCGTGCCGTTCGAGTCGGACAAGGTGATGCTCTTAGCGCCGAGTTGCAGCAGCTTTTGCACCGTGTATTGGGCCACATTGCCCGAGCCCGACACGCAGGCGGTTTTGCCGCGAACGCTCTGGCCGCGAGTGGCCAACATCTCCTCGGCGAAATAGACGGCGCCGTAGCCGGTGGCCTCGGGGCGAATGAGCGATCCGCCGTATTCGAGCCCCTTGCCGGTCAAAACGCCGCAGAACCGATTGGCGAGCTTCTTGTACTGCCCGAAGAGGAAGCCGATTTCGCGGCCGCCGACGCCGATGTCGCCCGCGGGCACGTCGGTATCGGGGCCGATGTGGCGGAACAACTCGGACATGAACGAGTGGCAGAAGCGCATGACTTCGAGATCGCTCTTACCCTTGGGATCGAAGTCGCAGCCGCCCTTGCCGCCGCCCATCATGATCGTCGTCAGGCTGTTCTTGAAGACCTGCTCGAAGGCAAGAAACTTCAGCAGGCCGAGATTCACGGTGGGATGGAAACGCAATCCGCCCTTGTAAGGACCGATGGCGCTATTCATCTCGATGCGGAAGCCGCGGTTCACCTGCACTTCGCCGCGGTCGTCGACCCACGGAACTCGGAAGATAATGACGCGCTCCGGCTCCACAATGCGATCGAGAATCTTTGCCTTGCGGTAGGCGGGCGTACTTTCGATGGTCGGCATGACCGATTCGGCGACTTCTTGAACCGCTTGAAGAAACTCAGGCTGGCCGGGGTTCTTGGCGGCCAACTGCTCCATAAACGCGCGAACTGAATCACTGGTCTTCATTCTGTTGCTGACTCCTAGTTTCCCAAACTGCACCGGTCGCCACCCGACTCAGAAATAAATGGTCAGCGGGGCTTGGGCGGCACAATGCCGCCAGGGCGATTTCCCCCGCCTGGCACGAATACAAGATGCCAATTCTACGCACACTCTCCAAGCGGCCGAAAGACCATCTTTGCCATGTTTCTCTAATACATCAGCATTAGTGTTTCTTATAGTCGATGCTTGAATCACTGAATCGACTTACGAATCGCGCAGAAGGTCTTCGCCGTAGCCGGGCGGGAAGGGATTGTCCAACGGAGGCTCTTCCGGACTTTCCTGCTCGGGGTCTTCATGGGGCGTTTTCGATATCGCTTCGGTCCGAAGTCCCCATGCGAGCGCCGCCAACTCCGATTCGCCGCCGAACTGGCGGAGCCAGTAGTTGATGTCCTCTTCGAGCAGCGGAACGGCCGGCGACAGCGGAACGTCGGCCGACTCCTCGTCGCGCTGGCGTCGCGCGAATCAGATCGGCGTACCAGAGATCGCTGCCGACGGCCGTCGCCCTGCGGCGCCGCGCGGCCCGCTGAATCTCGTGATCGCTCGACACGACCACCAGCCGCCGCGGGGCCGAGTCGGCGCGAATCAGTTCTTCGATCAACTGGTCTGCGGTCTGATTTCTGGCCGCAAAACGAACCAGCAGAGGGCCGTGCTGCACGACTCGCGGTAATCCCGGCGGAGGGTCATGGGCGTCGAACACGACCGTCGTGTGCGGCAGTTCCTGCGGATCGATCGACGCCGCCAAGAAGTTAAGCAGCGCCAGCCGGCTTCGTCCCAAACTCGACGGCCCGCCGCGGCCCACGATGCCGGTCGCGTTCAAGAGGTTATAGCCGTCGATCAGCAATGGCATGGCAGGAAAGGGATTGAGTCAGCAACGATGCCTATTCCTTAGGCTTATTCACAACCATTGGCAGCACGGCGTTCATGCTGCCGCTGCGAAATCCCTCCAGATCGATGGCGACGTACTTGAAGCCGAGCGATTTCAGGTATTCGATCACCTCGAGCCGCAGCCAATGATCGTCGAACTTCGGCAACTGCTCGACGGCGACTTCGATTCGCGCCACGTCGTCTTTGTGGTAGCGCACGCGGACGGGCTGAAAGCCTTGCCGCCGCAGGAATTGCTCCGCCCGATCAATCATCGACAGCCGATCGGACGTGATCTGCTCGCCGTAAGCGATGCGGCTGCTGAGACAGGGCGTGGCGGGCTTGTCGGCCGGCGATAGTTGCCACGATTCGGCCAGCAGGCGGATTTCGTCCTTCGTCAGCTCGCACTGGATCAAGGGGGTCTTGACGTTCCACTCCTTGGCCGCCTTGAGGCCCGGCCGGTAATCGCTCAGATCGTCGCGGTTGCTGCCTTCGACGATCACCGCCATGTTCGCCCGCTGCGCGACCTCCTCGACGCAGGCGAACAGCTCATTCTTGCAGTGATAGCAGCGGTCGGCGTCGTTGGTGTAGTAGGCGGCGACGGCCAACTCGCCTGTCGCCACGATTTCATGGCGGATGCCGATTTTTCGCGCGATTCCCTTCGCCTCGTCCAACTGATCGGCCGCCATGCTGGCGCTGGTGCCGGTGACGGCCACGGCGTGGTCGCCCAGGGCCAGATACGCCGCTTTGGCCAACACCGTGCTGTCCAAGCCGCCGGAATAAGCCACCGCGCAACTGCCGTAGCCGCGCAACAACTCGATCAGGCGGTCGCGCTTGGCCGACAACTCGGGGGAAGGCTCGGAAGGCGATTCGGGAAGGGCTTCGCTCATGGTTCTTCAACCCGATCGGCTATCAGCAAAGCAACGTAGTAGGCACACGCCGTGTGCCGTCTTGGACGTTTTCCGGCAGGTCACGCGCGGCACACGGCGTGTGCCTACTACTTTCCGCCACGTCAGCGATTCGCCGGCAGGCCGCCGCAACAAAAAAAGTCCTCCACCGCAATGCCGTGGTGATGCTTTTTTGAGAGCCCGTCGTGCTAAGAGGGGCGGCCTTGGCTCCGGGTTGTGTGATCCGTTGCCGGACGAACCGGCGCGCGGCTGTACACGCGGCCGGAGCCTTTAGTTTAAGGCGCCCAACGGGCATACTTATCGGCTCACCAAAAATACCGCATCAGCAGCACGAACATGGTAGAGGACTCCCTTATGCTACTGCCCCGCTGCAGAAAAGGCAAGGGGAAGAAGAACGCCCACTAATCCCGCCAAAGATCGGCCGTGCGGGCTTTCACGTCCGGCAGCGGCGGCAAGGGCTCGCTCGGCGTCGGCTCGTACCAGAACGTGGCGCAACTCCAATCGTTGTGCGTCTCTTCGAGCAACCGCGTCTGCGGCGACCAGGTCATCTGCTGGATCGTGATCCGCGCCTGCTTCCGCCAGCTATACGGATCGGGCAAGTGCCAGCGGTAGAACGTGTAGAAATCCCTTTGCGCCAAGGTGCAGCCGTGATAGAGATAGGGCAACTGCGAGATGCCCCAGGCCAGGCCGGCGTAATCCTCGGTGCCGGTGCCGCAAATCGTGGGAAACTGGGTGTCGCCGTCCATGTAGACTTTTACTTCACCCTCGCAGGCCTGCCGCTGCGTCGGATCGCGCATGCCGATGACCGTGCCGATGTAGCGGCCCCTGTTTTTCCGCAGCGGCAGCAACTCGAAATCCCTCTTCTCCGTCGTCGGGTTCTCGCGGCGAAAAACCACGTGCAGCCGCCCAACGTCGTCCGGGTGCTTGTTGCGGAGCGTCAAATCCATCTGATAAAACAGAGGCATGGCCTCCTTGGTCTCATTGGTCACGGTGAATTTTGCGTGTTTCACAAACGGCATCGGCAGCCAGATGTTCATCCCGCCCGAGGCGGTACACGAATGGACGGCCGACTGGTACGACATCACTTTTCCGTGGGCGTTGCCGAAGAAATCGCCCAAGGGGCATTCGATGCTCGGGTGCTCCTGCCCTTCCCAGTAGCCGCGAATCACGATACTCCGCAGATTCACCGGAGCGCGGGGGACGGTCATCCACAGATGGCGGATGGTTCCTGGGCCATCGAGGTCGCACAGTTGCACGGTCTCGCCGGGTTTGAAATCGTGCCAGGCCGCCCCTTTCCGCCCTACGCCCAGGATACTGGCCGCCCGTCCGCCTTGGCCCGGAGCGCCGCTGGGATTCTCGAATGAAAGGGAGCGCGAGACCAAGCCCGTGTCGAGCAGATAGGGTTGGCGGACGACGTCGGGCGGTTGTTGCGCGAAGGCCAACGCGGCACAACAAAGTAACCATGGCGCGGCAAACGCCATGCGAATTAGATTTCGCGAGTTGAATCCAGTTCTCATTGCACAACTCCGATCTTCAATCGTGGTAAGTCCGCACCGCCTCGCACAGCGCCAGCATTGTATCAACGTCGAGTTGCTCGGCGCGGGTCGAGGCGGGAAGGTTCAATCTGTCAAGGATAACATCGACCTGGGGCTTGTCCAGCTTCTCCTTCGCCGCGTTGAGGAGTTGCGATCGCAGGAATTTGCGGCGGTGCAGGAAGATCGCGCGGAGAAAGTCGTGGAAGACTTTTCGGTCGGGAATCCGCCTGCGGCGATCGTCTTCGAGGGTCAACTGAATGAATGCCGACGAGACTTTCGGCCGCGGCCAAAAAGCCTCCGGCGGCAAGACCCGCAGGATTTCCACCCGGCACTGCGCCTGGATCCACAGGCTCAGCGCCCCGTAGTCTTTGTCGCCCGGCCGGGCGGTGATTCGCTCGGCCAACTCCCTCTGGATCGTGGCGGTCATCGTTCGCGGCGGGTTTTCCTCGGCCAACAGGTTGCCGAGGATCGGCGTGGCGATGTTGTAGGGCAGATTGGCCACGAGTTTCAGTTGCCGGCCGGGCGCGGCGGCCAGCAGCGGACGGACGGCATCGAGCACCGCCGGATTGATGTGATTCTTGCCCTTCAGCGCATCGAGCTTGAGCATGACGATGTTGTCAAAACGGTGCAACTCCTCGGCAGCCAATTGGAACATGCGATGATCGATCTCCACGGTCACCACCGCCGCGGCCTTCTCCGCCAGCAGCGCCGTGAGCGAGCCGGTGCCGGTACCGATCTCCAGCACCACGTCGTCGGGCCCGACGGCCGCCGCGTCGAACAGAACGTGAAGCAGGTTCAGGTCGATCAGGAAGTTCTGGCCGTACCCGCCGTGCGGCCGAATGCCTGCTTCCTCGAACCGCCGCATGAGGAAGGAGAGAGTTTGACGAGGAGAGGACATGGGGGATAATGATAAATGATGAATGATGAAGGATGAAGGATGAAGGATGAAGGATGAAGGATGAAGGATAAGCGATCGCGGACGAATGACCCGTATTCATCATTCATCATTCAGCATTTCTCCCTCCCCCAGTCTTTTGCTTCGACCAGACGTTGCACATATTTGGCGAGGATGTCGGTTTCGAGATTCACGCGGCCGCCGACTTGCAGCCGGCCGAGCGAGGTGACGGCCAGCGTGTAAGGGATCAGGGCGATGCTGAATTGCGTCGGGTCGCTTTCGACGATCGTCAGACTCACGCCGTCGACGGCGATCGAGCCCTTCGAGGCCATCTGCACGGCCAGTTCGCGCGGAACGGAGATCCAGAAGGTGGACCACTCGCCGCTATCGTCACGCCGCAGCAGTTTGCCCACGCCGTCGATGTGCCCGCTGACGAAATGGCCGCCGAGCCGATCGCCGACGGCCAGCGCCCGTTCAAGATTCACGGGGCTGCCGGGCTTCAATTCGCCGAGATTGGTGCGGGCGAGCGTCTCGGGGCCGGCCTGGAAGGCGAACGTCTCCCCCTGGCAGTCGATTACCGTCAGGCAGCAGCCGTTGACCGAGATGCTGTCGGCGACCCGCGTTTCGGCGGCGATCTTCGGCTCGCGCACGATCAGCCGGCAGCCGGGCGGCTCGTCCCGCAACTCCACCACCGTGCCGAGCGCTTCAACAATACCGGAAAACATCGCAAGGCTCTCCTCAATCCCTAACGCCGCGGCGAGGCGGCCGAAAAACTGGCCGCTTCCCTTCGGGGCGCGGCTAAACGTCTCGCCCACTGCCTACTGCCCACTAAAAAATCGGTTCTTCCCGATTCCGCCGCTCGACCCATTTCTCCCAGGCCAGCCGGATCGGGCCATACAGGGCGAAGGCCGACGCGGCGATGGGGATGGCGTAGCTGCGGGCGACCATCAACGCGACGAAAAAGAACACCACCGCCACCACGTGGCCGAAACTCCGCTGACCGCGCAATACCCGATTGGTGACGTGCGGATAGCGAATCCGCGACACCATCAACAATGCTAGCAACAGCCCGAAGAAAGGCAACACGTATTCCAGGCACGTATCGACGGTCTTCAGTGGGCCCACCCCCAGGTCCTGTCGCAGCTTGTAGAACATGATGGCGAACCCGGCGATCACCGCCGCCGCCGCCGGACTGGGCAAACCGCTGAAATGCAGGTGTTCGTCATCGTCGCTCGTCTCGACGTTGAACCGCGCCAGCCGCAACGCAGCACACGCCGCGTAGGCCGCCGCGATAATCCAGACCGTCCGGTCGTGCCCCAACGTGAACTGCGGGCACATCTTCACCATCAAAAATGCCGGCGCGATGCCGAAACTCACCACGTCACACAGGCTATCCAACTCGGCCCCGAAGTCGCTGGTGGTGCGAGCCAGCCGCGCTACGTAGCCGTCCAGCCCGTCGAATACCATCGCCAGGAAGATCAACCAGCCGCTAATCATCAAATTCTCGGCGTCTTCGGCGAGTTGGAGGTCGATGGTTGCGATGTCCGGCTTCACGATCCGCGCGGCCACCACGATGGCGAAGAACCCGCAGATCAGGTTCCCCAGCGTCAGCAGGGTCGGAAAGACGGAAATCGTGCGGATGGGACGCATCGGGAGGGGCTAGGGATTAGGGACTAGGGACTAGGGGTAAGGACTGGGGCCAGGTCGATTTTAGTTTCCAGACGTCGAGCGCTCGCACCCTGGCTTGGCCGCCTCTCACGTACGTCGCGAGCTTTTTATTGTCGGCGGGCGGGAGGAAGCAACAGGCCATGTTGACCTGCCCCTCACGGGCGAAGATCTCGATGGAAGTCCTGTCGATGAGCACTGCCAGCGACAACCGGCCACCGGTGGTCTTCACTGGCGCCGTGTTGCCCATGCAGGAGAGCATTTGTTCTTTAACATTGCACTGAATCGGGACGCCGCGGACGTTCAAACCGATTTCCGCCGCCGAAGCGGGCTCGATTTCCAGCCGCACGTCGAACAATTCGCCCTTTACGTCGGCCAACGGGTTCTGCCCGGGCTTGAGCGTTCCCGCCCAGTGATGGTGCTTGCCGTGCAGAGTGTCAATTTCCTTGACCGGCCAGGTACATATCCGCACCCCTTCGGGAAACGTGCGCAACGCGAGCGTCACGGGAAACGACAATTGCTGGTTGAACGGCATTTGTGGATACGAGCCGCCGGCCATCCATGCGATCTGGATTCTACGTCCGTCGCGCGGTGGGATATCGGAGAACGTTTGAGCCGCGTAGCGATTCTTGCCCCAGTGGCTTTGCAGCGGCTCGGATTCCGGCGTGAAAGTCCTGCCGTCGAATCGCCCGAGCCGGTACTGATTGCTCGCGGCCCAGAACACCCATTTCTCGTTATTGGGATTTCCATCGACGGGCAGTGGAAAGAAGTCGGGACACTCGCCCGAGCCCGGCATCTGCACGGTTGCCAGTCGCCGCCACTGCTTCAAGTCGGGTGACGCAAACAGTCCATAGTCGCTTCCATCGAGATAGAGCGCCATGATCCACTGCTTGCTCGGACTATGCCAAAGAACTTTCGGGTCGCGATTGCCGCCGATCACGTGCTTCAGAACGGGGTTCTTCGCGTATTTCGTCCAAGTTCGGCCGCGGTCGTTGCTATAGGCGATCGACTGCGTAAAGGGCTTGCCCTGCGAGCCGGGCGCTTCGCCGCCGGCCGTCGTGTAAATGCAGACGAGTGGTTTCTCTTTGCCGGTCTGAAAGCCCGTTGTGTTGTTCCAATCGACGACGCCGGAGCCCGACCAGATCGAGCCGAGCGAATCGGGCTCGATGGCATTGGGCAACTGCGTCCAGTGGAGCATGTCGGGGCTTACGGCATGTCCCCAGAGCTTAATGCCGCAGGGATTGTCGGTGCGGTCGGGATCACACTGGAAAAACAGATGGTATTGGCCCTTGTAAAACAGCATCCCGTTCGGATCGTTCATCCAGCCGATCTTGGGGGTGAAATGAAACTGCGGCCGCCAGGTTTCGCGGTAGAGCCCGTCGCCCTCGCCCTCCTTGCCGCAGACGCTGGAGCAGAGGATTAACGTCGCCAGCAGAGCGAGGACGCTCAATTGACGAAACCCGCGCGAATTCGCCATTCGGGTTTCAGATTTCGTGCTTCTTTCGTCATTCGTCATTCGAGCTTCGTCATTTCTTCGCGTACCGTGCCATCACCGTCGTGCCGGCCCGGATTCCTTGGCCGACGGCGACTTCTATCTCCAGGTCGCCGGCAGCGGGGATTATCAGTTCCGTGCGCGAGCCGAATTTGATCATGCCGATCTTCTGGCCGCGTCCCAACCGTTCTCCTGGTCGAAGGTCGCACACGATTCGTCGGGCGATTTTCCCGGAGATCTGACGTATGACCATCCGCCGGTGCGGCGGCGACTGTTCCTCCAGGCCGATCCACGTGTTCTCGTTTCGGAACGCACACTCGGGATCGCGCGCATCGAGAAACGCGCCGGGCGAATACCGCAGGGCGATCACCCGTGAAGCCACTGGAGCCCGGTTCAAGTGTACGTTGAAAATCGAGAGGAATATACCGATGCGAACCGCCGGCCCGCCGATGAACTCGTCGCGCTCGACCCGTGTGATTTCGACGACCTTGCCGTCGGCCGGCGCAACCAACAGGCCCGCGGCGGCGGGAATCCGTCGCATCGGATCGCGGAAGAAGTAGACGATCAAGCACAACGGCACGCCCGGCACGATCGCGGCGTACCAGAAGCGCGTGCAGGCCAGCAGGATCGTAAGCGCCACGAGCGGCCAGCCCATCAACTGCAATTCGGCCAGGCCCCAGCGGGCAAACCGCAGTCCGCCGCGCCAGCGGAACGGGTTGTCGGCCGGCTCCCAATAGCAGGTGCAGCGGTTGCGGCAGAACTTCAGGTTGCGCGGGTCGAGGATTTCGTGCGGCGCCCCGGCGGTGCTCCCTTTGCGAAGCGCGGCCATGCGGCGGACGTAGCCGGGCCGAAAGTGCGTAAGCCACCAGCGCCGCCACCGTCCCCAGGCCAGTTCAATGCGGTAGCACCGTCCACCCCCCGGTTGGATGGAGACAAAATCGTCCGGCAACGGTTGCGGCTCCCCGCGTGGCGGCGAAATCCCGGCAGTTGACATGATCCTTATGCTAACGCCTTCTTGTCATTGCGGGAAGGAAGGGCACCTCTGCAACACCAGCGCAGGGAACGGCGTTGGGGCGGCAGTTGTACTGCCGCCCCTGAATTGCCGGTGTTTTCCGGGGGTGGCAGTACAACTGCCACCCCAACAAGCACCGTTGCGGGAAGGAAGGGTGCCCCCGCACTACCAGGGCGTGAAAACAACTGAAGAGCAACGACTTGCGGAAGAAGACCCGCCAAGAATTTCAGCAGCAACCGGCCGAATGTTGCAGTTTACGCAAGGTAGGATATATTTAGCGACATGCCCTGTTGAGGAGCGTGGATGGGATTGTTGCGATTGTCGCATCCCGCTCTCCAGTCTCCCCGGCCCGCACCCCCAGCAAGCAGTTCATTGCTGAAAGTTGATAAATTCTCACTCAACACCCCCTGTATCGGAATACCGCCCATGAATCGCCGTCCTACTTGGTTCGCACTGTCCGTTGTCGTTTTTTCCGTTGCCGTCGTCTCACAGGCTTGGGGCGACCCGGCCCAGGAGAAGAAGCCGAAGTATCCGCCGTATGCCCAGGTGATCGCTGAAGCGGAGACCATCCCGGGACTCGTCACGCTGCATCGCAAGGACTCACGGCTGTTGGCCGAGATTTCGCCGTCCGACCTGAACAAGGATTTCATCGTTGCCATCGCCATTGCCCGCGGCATCGGACAGACGCCGCTGCTGGGCGGAATGACGGTCCACTTCGACGACACTTGGGTTTGGCAATTTCGCAAGGTGGAAGACCGCATCCACGTCGTCCGCCGCAACGTGCGGTTCCGCGCCGGCAAGGGGACGCCGCAAGAGAAGGCGGTCTACTTGTCGTACACCGACAGCATTCTCTTCAGTTTGCCGATCGCCACGCTGAGTCCGACGGGCAATTACGTGGTCGACTTGACGCCGGTGTTCATGAGCGACTTGCCGGAGTTTTCCCACATATTCCGCGGATTCATGTTCGCCCCCGACCGCTCGACTTGGGCGAAAATCAAAGGCTTCAAGGAGAACGTGGAGATCGAAGTGGCGGCCACGTACGCATCGAGCGGGATAACGTCGATCGAGACCGTGCCCGACACGCGCGGAGCGACCCTTTACGTGCATTATTCGATCAGCCGGCTGCCGGAGACGGGTTTCCAGCCGCGGCTGGCCGACGATCGCGTCGGTTACTTCTTGACGGTCATCAAGGACTTCTCGAAGGTCGGCGGCGAGGACCAGTTCGTGCGTTACATCAATCGCTGGGACTTGCGCAAGGCCGAGCCATCGGCCGAAGTGTCGCCGCCGGCGACCCCGCTCGTTTTCTGGATCGAGAAGACCGTGCCGTACAAGTATCGCGGCGCGGTGCGCGACGGCATCTTGGAATGGAACAAGGCATTCGAGCGGGCGGGCTTCTCTAACGCCATCGAGGTCCGCCAGCAGCCCGACGACGCCACTTGGGACCCCGAAGACATCCGCTACAACACCTTCCGCTGGATTACCGCCAACGCCGGCTTTGCGATGGGACCGGCGCGGACCAACCCGCTGACCGGCCAGATTCTCGACGCCGGCATCATCTTCGACGCCGATTTCATCGAAGGCTGGACGAAACAGTTGGAACTGGAAAAATCGGACGCGGGCTCCAATCTGTTTGGCGCCATCGTCGACGCGGCCAAACCGCGCGACGGCTCGACCCGCTTACCCTTTGCCCCGGCCTTCAGGCAGGAGAGCGACACCGACGTGCTCGGGCAGCAGTTCGCCTTCGGCGCGATGGCCCTGAGCGTCGCCGGCAAGCCCGCCAGCAAAGCGCAGATCGAGAAGCTACTGGTCGACGGGGTGAAGTCCGTTGTCACTCACGAGGTCGGACACACGCTCGGTTTGCGGCACAATTTCAAGGCGAGCACGCTCTTGACGATGGACGAAATCAACGACCCGGAGAAGAACCGCACGATCGGCCTGGCCGCCTCGGTGATGGATTACATCCCGGTGAACGTCTCGCCGAAGGGCAAGAAGCAGGGCGATTACTTCATGCGAACGATCGGTCCGTACGATTACTGGGCGATTGAATACGGCTACAAGCCGCTGCCGGGCGGCACCGAAGGCGAAACGGCCGCGCTCGACAAGATCGCCTCGCGCTGCAACGAGCCGGCGCTGCGCTACGCCACCGACGAGGACATCGGCCCGCTGGAGCCCGATCCGAGCGTGAATCGCTTCGATTTCGGCAAGGATCCGATCGAGTTCGCCCGCTGGCGGTTGGAATTGATCGGTCAGATTCTGCCGGGACTGGTCGACCGCGTTGTCGAGCCGGGCAATGGCTACGACCGCGTCCGCAAGGCCCTGGGCATCCTGCTGCGCGAACATGATCGCGTGATGGGATTCGTCGCCCGCGAAGTCGGCGGCGTCTACGTCAATCGCAATCACAAGGGGGACCCCAACGGGCAACCGCCATTCACTGTGGTCGAGCCGAAGAAGCAGCGGGAAGCCCTCGAATTCGTGCAACACCAGGTCTTTGGTCCCGAGGCCTATCAACTTCCCGAAAAGCTCTACGATTACATCGGCACGACGCACTGGAGCCACTGGGGGATGAAAGAGCATGGACGGCCGGACTTCGCACTCAATGAGATCGTGCTGGTGATGCAGGGCCACGTCCTCGCACAACTCATGTCAACGACGACGCTGTCGCGAATCCTCGATTCCGAGGCGAAGACCCCCAACAGCCAGGACGCCTTCACGGCCGCGGAACTTCTGCAAGGACTGACCGGCTCGATCTTCAGCGAGCTCGACACGCTCGAAAAAGCCAAGGACGCCAAATTCACCGATCGCAAGCCGGCGATCAGCAACCTCCGCCGCAACTTGCAGCAGTGCTACTTCGAGCAACTGGCCGATCTGGCGATGGGCAGCACCGCGGCGCCGACCGATTGTCAGGCGGTCGCCACCGTGGAACTGGCCGGCCTGGAGACGCGCCTGAAGCAAGTTCTCGCCGGCAAGGCGCAGTTGGACACCTACACGCGATCGCATCTTGGCGATTTGGCCACGCGGATACTCAAAGTTCTCGATGCCCGGCCGATTCTGCCACGGCCGTAACCGCTGGTCGATCTCAACGTGCGGCGGTCTAGGATTGACGGACTATCTCCGAGCAAGGTAGATTGGTTTCGTGTTGTCGAGCGGAAATCGCACGGAGCACTACCGAACGGCCGCATCTCGCATGGATACGACGACTCCAAGCCCCAGCCGTCACTGGCCTCATCCCACGCCGAATCGTATCGTAATCGGCTTGCTGGCGGTGGAGGGACTGCTACTGTTGTCCGCGCGGTTTCGCTGGTTCGCGTTCAACGAACACAAGGGCTGGACGGTGTTAGTCGCACTGGCGGCCGTCGGGCTGACGCTGCTGCTACTGTCGCTCTGGTTCGTCGCCGCGCCGCTGTTCCGCCGGCCGTTCCAATACAGCCTGCGATCGCTCTTGCTGTTGACCGTGGTTGTTGCCATTCCGTTCAGTCGGCTGGCGACCGAGATGCAGCGGGCAAGAGAACAGCGTGACACTGTGGCGGCGATCCATGCGGTGGGTGGTGTGATCGAGTATGACTATGTATCCCTATCCGATCCTCCCCACGATCCCTTCACTCCGGGGATGGAGCCAATCGAACCCATTTGGCTGCGTAAACTTGTGGGAGACGACTTTTTTTGCAGCATTGTCCATGTCTTCCTGAACGGTTCCCGAATCACCGACACCTGGCTGGTTCATCTGCACGGGTTAAGTCACGTCCAAGTACTGAGCCTCCAAGGAACCGAGGTCACCGATGCCGGGCTGGCGCATCTCCAAGGACTGGGGCAACTCCGAAAGTTGATGCTCACCGACAGCAAGGTCACCAACGAGGGCGTCAAGAAGCTCCAGCAGGCATTGCCGCACTGCAAGATTCAACGCTGATACGAGGATGGAAGCCACTTCCTTGCCGACCGCCGCGCAGAAGCCCCCCAAACTCCGCTGGTATCAGTGGAGATTGCGGTCGCTGTTCATCCTCACGCTCTTGGTGGCAATCGGCATGAGTTGGCTTACCGTGACGATTCAGAATCAGCGGAAGCAGAAGGCGGCGGCTGAGGCAATCACGAAACTCGGTGGAACGGTGCAATCCGAACCGACGTGGCTGGGGTGGCTCCTTCGTGATGATTCTCTCGTGAGCGTGACAAAGGTGTACCTTGCTGCAAAACACAATCCTTTTCGCGATGAACCCGACGAAGACGTGCTTACCGATGCCGGGCTGGTGCATCTGCAACCGTTGAGTCAACTCAGAGAATTGTCGCTCGACCACACCTACGTCAGTGACGCCGGGCTTGCAAATCTTGAGGGGCTGAGTCAACTCCAAAAACTGTGGCTCTGCAATACTAAAGTCACCGATGCTGGGCTAGTGCATCTCCAAGGGTTGAGCCAACTCAAGGTACTGGACCTCTCAGACACAAAGGTCACAGACGCCGGGCTGGTGCATCTCCAGGGGTTAAGTCAACTCGGGCTACTGGACCTCTCCGACACGAAGGTCACCGACACCGGGCTCGTACAGCTCAAGGCGTTGAGTCAACTCCAAGAGTTGTGGCTCCTCCACACAAAGATCACTGGCACCGGCTTGGTACATCTCCGAGGGTTGACCCAACTGCGAGTGCTGTGGCTTTTCAACAATAATGTCACCGACGCGGGCCTCGTGCATCTCCAAAGTCTAAGCCAACTCGATGAGTTGTGGCTCGGCGCCACGAATGTTACCGATGCCGGAATGGTTCATCTCCAGGGGTTGAATCAACTCAAGGTACTATGTCTCTCACGCACCCAGGTTACTGACGCGGGGTTAGCTCACCTCCGACGGCTGAGTCAATTAAGAACACTCAACCTCTCAGATACCAAGCTAACCGACGCGGGGTTAGTGCATCTCCAAGGGTTGAGTCAACTCAAAGGGCTGTACCTCTCAGGCACGAAAGTCACCGACGAAGGCGTCGAGAAGCTCCAGCGGGTGCTTCCGTACTGCACGATCCACCGCTAGGCCGCCGCCATGATGTTCTTGTGGACCTGAAGCACCGTGTTGCTGAAATCCGTTGGGGCTTTGATGGGTACTGAGGCACGGGGCACAGCGAAGTAGAGCGGGCCGGGTGCGGCAATCGCCGACTCACGGAACGCTGCGGAGGGCGTTCCGGTTGGGTGGCGCAAGATTTCTTGGCGTTCTATTCGAGGGCCGAAGGCCCTGTAGTTCGCCCAGCCCAGGGCAGCGCCCTGGGGGCAGTGGTCGAAACCATCGCATGTTGTCGGCCCAACGGGCCAAACACTCCCGGGAACCGTTGGCCCGTTGGGCCGATAGCCACACAAAACGCCCCCTTTCCCCAGGGCGTTGCCCTGGGCTGAGCGAACCGTGCTCCTTCGGAGCAGCGAGGGTTCTGCCAAGAAACGTCGCCGCGCTCTTCCAATTCTATTGGGAGTCATACTGTTGACAACAGGATGTGTTTGGCGACAATAGTATTTGTAGCTTGTGCCGTTGGGCACAAGGCTTCTGCGTGTGCTCTGAAACTCGCGAACGGCCGCAGAACGTGGAATCCCGCCCTCATCGCTGCGCCCATGCGGCGCTATTGGCATTTGATCCCGCTAGCCGTTGCCCTGATAATCCCCGGCGATTCTCCCCGTGAACAAAACCCGACTTAGCGACTATATCCTGGTGGGCAAGGACACGGCGCGGGCCATTGAAGAGGGCCTGGCCGAGGCGACGTGGTATGCCTCGCCCGTGGCAAAGGAGGAGATGCGCGAGTTGCTCGAGCGGCGGGACGGCCCCGCCATCCGTGACACGCTGCTCTGGTTCGCGCTGATCATCGGTTCCGGCGTTTGCGGCTTCATGCTCTGGGGCACCGGGTGGGCCATTCTTCCCTTCATGGTCTACGGCGCGCTTTACGCCTCGACCTCCGACTCCCGCTGGCACGAACCCGGACACGGCACCGCGTTTAAGACGGACTGGATGAACAACGTCCTCTACGAAATCGCCTCGTTCATGGTGCTGCGGGAGTCCACCCGGTGGCGATGGAGCCACTCGCGGCACCACAGCGACACGATCATCGTCGGACGCGACGCGGAGATCGCCGTGACCCGGCCGCCGAATTGGCGTACACTGTTTCTGAGATTCTTCGGCATCAATACGATCTATACCTTCTTTCGCCTCGTCTTGCTTCATTGCAGCGGTCGGCTCACTGCGGAGGAGAAGACGTTTATCCCGGAATCGGAATACGGCAAAGTGATCGTTCGGGCTCGCGTCTATCTGGTCGTTTACGCGAGCGTCATCGGCCTGGCGGTCTACGCCGGCAGCATTCTGCCGCTGATGTTCATCGGTCTGCCGGCCTTTTACGGCAGTTGGCTCCAGTTCATCTACGGTCATACGCAACATACCGCTCTTGCCGAAAACGTGCTCGACCATCGGCTCAACAGCCGCACGATCTATATGAACGCCGTCAACCGGTACTTGTATTGGGAGATGAACTACCACGTGGAACATCACATGTTCCCGTTGGTGCCGTACCACAACCTCGCCAGGCTCCACAAACTGGTCAAGGCGGACATGCCGAAGCCCTATTCCGGCCTGTGGGAGGCGTGGTGTGAAATCATTCCCGCCGTGTTCCGCCAGTGGAAAGACCCCAGCTACTTCATCCGGCGAGAGCTGCCGACGCCGACCATCCGCGGCGACGCTCCCGCCGCGTCGCACGTCTTCACCGCGAAAGGTCGGCCGCTGAACGGCTGGGTCGAGATTTGCGCCGGCGATTTCCTGCGGAAAGAGGACGTCATCCGCTTCGACCATGAAGGCAAGACGTACGCCGTTTATCGCACGGCCGACGGCAATCTTCACGCCACCGACGGCCTCTGCACGCACAGCAACGCCCACTTGGCCGACGGCTTTGTTTCGGGCACGCTCGTCGAATGCGCCAAGCACAACGGACGTTTCGACATCACCGACGGTTCGCCACGGCGTCTTCCGGTCTGCGTCGCTCTGACGACCTACAAGGCCCGCGAGCATGACGGCAAGATTTTCCTCGACCTCAATTCGGCCGGCGGCAGGGGGCTCATCCAGCCCACGACCACCTACACGTTCCGCGTGGTCAGCAACGACAACGTCGCCACGTTCATCAAGGAACTCGTTGTTGAGCGCGAGCCCGGCTCTCCGGTGCTCAAGTACCAGCCGGGCGACTACCTGCAATTCGACATTCCGGCCTACGAGGAGATATCGTTCGCTGAAATCGCCGTGAACGCCCCATTTGCCGAGATCTGGAAGGCCCAGGGCGTTTTCGCTTTCCGCGCCACGAACGGGCTGCCGATCCGCCGCAACTTCTCGATGGCCAGCGATCCGAGCGTGGACGAGCAACTGCGTTTCAACGTCCGCGTCAGCACGCCCCCGCGCGGCCGCGATTGCAGCGCCGGGGTCGGCTCGACTTACCTGCACCGCCTCAAGCCGGGCGACAAGGTCACGGCCGTCGGCCCGCTGGGCACGTTCCACATCAGGCCGACGGAGAGAGAGATGGTGTACGTTGGCGGCGGCTCGGGCATGGCCCCGCTCCGTTCGCATCTCGCCCATCTGTTTGAAACCGACAAGACCAGCCGCCGCGTCAGTTTCTGGTATGGCGTCCGTTCGCTGCGGGAGAGTTTCTACCAGGATTATTTTGAGAGTTTGGCCCGGCGATTTCCCAACTTCAGCTTCCACCTTGCACTCTCCGAGCCGCATCCGGAGGACAACTGGCGATCTTACACCGGGCTGATCCACCAGGTCCTGCTCGACAATTATCTCGCCGCGCACCCCGATCTGACCAACGTTGAATACTACCTGTGTGGCCCGCCGGCGATGGTGCAAGCCGCGATCAAGATGCTGGCCGGTCTGAAGGTGGACGCAAGTCAAATCGCCTTCGACGAGTTCTGAGTAGATCACGTTGGTCCCTCTACCCGCCGACAAGTGACGGTTGCACTGCTATTCCCACTTCGCCGTGGTGTCCAGCGGCGATTGGGGAAAAACCCTAGAGTCTGAGCCGGCGGAAACAGCTTTGCCGGTCACGGTTTTCAGGCTTTGCCCCGCCCTCCCATGCCCAGCCGGTTTGACCGGTTGGCCGAGCGGCGGAACAATTCCAGCGGACCCCATTGAATTGAGTGGAGAATTGCGATGCGAACAACATTGTCCCTGTTTGCGGCCTTGGCTTGCGGATCGTGTTTGCTGGCCGGCCCGTGCCTGGGAGCGGAACAAGCTCCGGCCGCCGGGCACTTGGGTATCCTGGCGTACGGATCGCTGATCGACGATCCGGGCGAAGAGATCGGCGGCGCAACGTCGCAGCGTACGGCGATGAAAACGCCGTTCGCTATCGAGTTTGGCCGCTCCAGCCACACGCGCGGGGCGCCCCCACTCTGGTGCCGGTGAAGGTGGGCGGGGCGGCCGTCAACGCCGTGCTGCTGGTCTTGAAGGACTCGGTATCAGAGGAACAGGCCGCCAGTATGCTCTGGCGGCGCGAGACGAGGGCGAAGGACAACACCAAGCGGTACGTCCCACCCGCGCACCCCGGACCGAACAACGTGCTGGTGAAGAGTGTGACCATCGGCGGGGTGAATATCCTGTATACGGACTTCGCCGATTCGGGAAAGTTGAAGAACCCGACGGCGAAGCAGCTTGCGGGGTTCGCCGTGGCCAGCGCCCGCAACTCGCGCGTGCCGGCAGGCCGCGACGGAATCAGTTACCTGATTTCGGCCAAAAAAGCGGGAATCAGGACGCCGCTAATGCCCGACTACGAGCGAGAGATTCTGCGGATCACAGGAGCGACAACCCTGGAGCACGCCTTGGCGAAGCTGAAGGCGGGCCAGTAAGAGTCCCCATGAAGCTCAGTCCATAGCGCGTGTGAGACACACCCAACCAGCGTTCATGCGGAGTTCCGACCATGAAACGTATCCCGTTCGTTCGCGCGGTTCTCGTCGCCATCGCCGGACTGTGCGCAGCGGCGACGTGCCTTGCCGCCGAACCGCCTAAACATCTGACCGCGGCGATCGATCTGGTCGACCGCCTGGATCTGCACAACACCAGCTATCGGCACAAGGATCCGCAGGTGACCTGGCAAGGGACCTGCCAGTCGCACGCCGATTGCAGCGGATTTCTCGACGCCTTGTTGACGCACAGCTACGGCTACGACAGCGACGACTTCAAGCGCTGGTTCGACTCGCATCGGCCCAGTGCCCGGCGGTATCACGACGCGATCGCCGCACAGCGGGGCTTCCGCGAAATCCGGCAACTCGCCGAGGTTCAGCCCGGCGACATCCTGGCCATTAAGTATCTCCGCAAGCGCGAGAACACCGGCCACGTGATGCTGGTGGCCGAGCAACCGCGCCGCATCGCGCCCCTGCCGCCCGTCGCGACGGACACCGAGCAGTGGGCGGTGCCGGTCATTGACAGCTCCCACTCCGGCCACGGTCCAACCGACAGCCGTCATCATCGCGGCGCCAACAACAAGGATCACGACGGGCTGGGCCGTGGCGTGTTCCGCATCTACGCCGGCTCGCAGGGCCAGGTGGTCGGGTTCGCTTGGAGCACGGCGAGAATCTCCAAATTTGTCGCCCCCGACGACGAACACTTGGTAATCGGCCGGCTGATCCCCGGGTTTAAGCCGAATGGGAATTCGCTTTCGCAACGAGAATCTTCGAAGTCGAGACTCTGACGAGTCCCGCCGACGGCGCTTGCGGAGTGGTCGGCGGCGCGGTACGATGCGCTTCCCGCCTTGACAGGCGTTTTGCCTACCGCTTCGGCCACGCAGTGATAGCGATTCGTCCCCTTCGCCTGTATCTGTATTCAGAGGAGAAATCCCATGCCCACCGGTAGTTTGATCGCATCGCGGCGGCGTTTTCTCGCGGCGGCCGGCGGCGTTCTGGCCGCGCCGCTGTTTATTCCTGCGGCCGTGCTGGGCAAGGACGGCGGAGTGGCGGCCAGCGAGCGGATCGCGCTGGCCGGCATCGGCATTCGCAGCCGCGGCGACTATGTGTTGGATTGCATGATGAAGGAGCCGGTGATGCAGTTCGTTGCCATCGCCGACGTTCGCAAGGACTGCCGCGAGGGCGTCAA
Source organism: uncultured Planctomycetaceae bacterium (assembly GCA_963823895.1). Taxonomy (GTDB): domain Bacteria; phylum Planctomycetota; class Planctomycetia; order Pirellulales; family Thermoguttaceae. The sequence goes on along the minus strand of CAWGNG010000045.1, from coordinate 9,770 downwards.
GGCCAAGGCCGAGAAGCAGTACGGCGGCGGCGTGGCCACGTACCGCGATTTCCGCGAAATGCTGCCGCGGCAGGATATCGACGCGGTGCTGATCGCCACCGGCGACCGCTGGCACACGCTGGCCTCGATCTACGCGGCCAAGGCGGGCAAGGATATCTACTGCGAAAAACCGTGCTCGATGACGATCGCCGAAAGCCAGGCCCTGGCCGATACCATGCGTCGCTACGGCCGCATTTATCAGGCGGGCACGCAGCGGCGAAGCGTGGCCAACTTCATTTTCGCCACCGATCTTTGCCGCAACGGGAACCTGGGGAAACTGACCGCCGTTCATGCCAACACGCAGTATCCGGCGACGCATCACAACTGGCTCCCCGCGCAACCCGAGCCGGCCAGGGACGAGATCGATTGGGACTTGTGGCTCGGCCCGACGCCGTGGCGGCCGTACAATCGGCAGTACGTCGACGGCGGGTGGCGCGACGTTTTCGATTTCCACGGCGGGGGCATTTTGGAATGGGGCGCCCATACCGTCGATCTGTGCAATTGGGCCGGCAGCGGCGACCGCCACATGCCCGTGCTCTATGAACCGACGCCGCGAGGTTGCGTGGCGAGTTACGAAAACGGCTTGAAGCTCGTGATGCGCGACGAGGGTTGGATGGGGCTGGGCACGTGCAGCGTCCGCTATGAGGGCGAAGACGGTTGGGTCGAAACGGGCGACAGCGGCCGAATCGAGTTCTCCTCCGGGCGACTTCGCGCCCAGCAGCGGCAGTTCGCCGAGGCGGGCACGTCGGCCGTCAGCCACGTGAAGAACTTCTTCCAGTCGATCAAGACCCGCGCGCCGCCCCATTCCCACGCGGAAGTGGTGGCCCGCAGCCACATCATTTGTCACGCCGCCTACATCGCCTGGCAGCTTGGGCGGCCGCTTCGGCTCGATCCGGTCAAGATTGAGTTCGCGGGCGACGAGGAAGCCAATCGGATGCGGTCGCGGGCGCTGCGCGATCCGTGGCGGATGTGAGGGGCTAGGGACTAGGGGCTAGGGACTAGAGGACGAGGGGCGCGAGGTTTACCGCCCACTGAAGCCGCTTGCGGTTTCGCACCTTCACTTTCAACAGTCGCGAGAACTCCGATGCATACCATTCGATACCGCGTCATTCTTGTTGCGGCAGCAATCGCGTCGTTTGCGGCGGGGCCGACGCTTGCCTGGGGCCAGAGCAACGCCAAGGAAATCATGGCGCGGAAACCGGCCGAGCTTGTGGAGATTCTCAAAAACCCCAATACCTCGACGTTCGAGAAGGCGAAGGCCTGCCAGCGGTTGGCGGTGGTGGGTACAAAAGACGCCGTGCCAGCTTTGGCTGCCCTTCTGTCGGATGAGAAGCTGAACTGCTACGCCCGCTGCGGGCTGGAAGGCATCGCCGATCCGGCAGTTGACGAAGCCTTGCGCGATGCCGCCACGAAACTGCACGGCCGGCAACTTGTCGGTGTGTTGGATTCGATCGGCCAGCGGCGGGACGCGAAAGCGGTCGAACTGCTGGCAAAGCTCTTGAGCGACAAAGACATCACCGTGGCGTCGGCCGCGGCGGGGGCTCTGGGGCGGATCGGCACGACCGAAGTTAGTGGATACTTGCTCTATCACGCCGTGGTGACGAACTCACCCGTGCAGATCGCGGCTGCCGACGGTTGCCTCGTGTGCGCCGGGAATCTTGCGGCAGCGGGCAAAACAGAAGCCGCGATTTACGTGTATTCAAATATGCTCGCGGGGGTTGGCTCGCCGGAAAGAAAGTCCCTTCCTCCACATCTGAGAGCCGCCGCTCTTGAAGGGCTGTTCAGAATCCTAGGACCGATGGCGGAAAAGCCTCTTCTTCAAGGACTCCATTCCGCTGAAAAGGCCTATTTCGGCGTCTGTCTCGCTGTGGCGCGTGAATTGCCCGGGGCAGGCGTGACGAGCGCGTTGGTCAAGGAACTGAAAATGCTTCCTCCGCAGCGGCGAGCACTCCTGCTGCTGGCACTGGCGGATCGCAAGGAGCCGTGCCAGATTTCGGTTTTCGTCGAAGAGAGCAAGAACGAGTCGCCGACCGTGCCGGAAGCGGCCGTTCACGCCTTGGCCAAACGTGGGAATGCCGAGGCGGCGACGGCGCTGCTCGACATCGCTCTCGGTGAAACAAGGTTGGCGCCGCTCGCTAAGGAGGGGCTAAAAAGTCTGCCGGGCCGAGCCTTGGCTGCCGCCGTCGCTTCTCGATCGGACGGGGCCAGCGCCAAACAGAAAGTCGCGCTGTTCGAGCTGATTGCCGCCGGTCAAATCGTTTCGGCCCGGGCGGCGGTGCGGCGGGCGATGAACGATCCGGACGAAGCGGTCCGGTTGGCCGCCATTGCCGCGATGGCGCAACTGGCGGATATCGACAGTCTCGATCTGCTGATCGATAAAGCTCTGTCGCGGGACGGCAAGCCGGCGGAGATCGCCGCAGCCAGGGCCGCATTGAAAACGGCCGCCCAGCGGATGGACGATCGCGATCGATGTGCGGCGAAACTCGCGAAGCATCTCAAGGGAGCCGTTGCTGCCAGTCAGTCCTATCTGTTGGACCTGCTTGGCAAAGTCAACGGCCCGACGGCGCTGGCCGCGGTTGTCGCCGCCGCAAAATCGAGCGATCCTGCATTAAAGGACGCCGCCACGCGCGTGCTCGGCGCGTGGTCGGACACCGCCGCCGCGCCCGTGCTGCTCGACATCGCCACGCACGACACCGAGACGAAGTATCAGATTCGCGCGCTGCGCGGCTACATCCGGATCGCCCGGCAGCTCGACGTTGCATCGTCGGCAAGATCGAATGCGGGCGAAACCAAGCTGGCGATGTTTCATGAGGCGATGAAGGTCGCCAAGCGCGACGAGGAGAAGCGGCTGGCCTTGGACATTCTGACGCGCATTCCCTCGGCCGCCACGCTCGACCTCGCCGCATCGCATCTCGGCGAGCCGTCGTTGAAAGACGCCGCCGCCAAAGCGGCCGTGAGAATTGCCGCCAAGCTCGTCGCCGACGACCCCAAAGCGGTGGCCAAGGCGATGCGAAAGGTTGTCGAGGCGAGCGTCGGCGGCGATAGCGGAAGTCGCGGCAAGCAACTTCTCGAACGGGCCGAGAACGCCGCGAAATGAGCGGTGCGGACCTCTTCGCTTCCTGCCACGTCTGATACCGCTGTCGCAAGAAGCTCGCCGACGTCACTTCGACGGCTCGATCGTGACGTTGTTCTGCTTGGCGTCGCGCCCTTGATAGTGGATGATCTCGTAGAGCAAATCAACCTTCTCGGCGGGCTTAACCGTAGCGGTGTACTCGACCGTTTGATAGTCGTGATTCTTTGCGGGAAGCTCGCTGCGGAAGACGACGTGGCCAGGGAAAGTTCGCCGCACTTCCAGATCGATTGGTTTCGTGGTGTGGTTGCGGATCCGCTGGCTGTAGAGCGCGTGGTCCTGCCAACCTGCCACCGCGCTGTTCACTTCGATTTGCACGCCCGGTTGGTCCACCTGGCGATAGATGTCCGTGCCGTGGAGTTGTAACCACAAGTCATCTCGCCAGGTGCGGAGCTTGAACAGTTGAAAGATGACCTCTGGGTCGGGGCCGAGGTTCAACTCGATCTTGTCGCCGATCGGGACGTACTTGATTGGCTGGGCCGCCAGGAAGCTCAAGCCGTCGCGGCCGTTATTGCGGAACACGCGGACGACGCCGTCCGGCAGCGGTGTGGCGCCAAGCTTCGACTCTTTGTCGTTGGTCAACAGGTACATCCGCACCAGTTGGTCGCCATATTCGGCAGGCCGGTAGCGATACTGAATCTTGAACGGCACGGTCGTAGTTTCAAGACTCCGCATGCGTTTTGACCAGGTGTTGCGGATCGTCTCGGTCCCTTCGATCGTGTAGATGAAGTACTCGCCCAATCCTTCCTTGGCGACCTGCTTGGGCTCCTGCGGCTTGCTCTCGGCCGGGGCCATACCTCCCATACCGCCGGGCGCCTCCATCACCACTCTGAGAGCCTTCGCCTTGAATTGTGCATGCTCCCCCAGTTCCAGTAGTTCGACCTTCTCCGGTGTTATGCGGGCCAACTCGGCGATCTTCTGCACCAGGTTGATCCGCCCGACGATCAGGCGGACCTGGGCGTCCTCATACTCTTCGCCAGAGTTGTTGAACACGCGAACGAAGCCTTCGAGGCCCATCTCCGTCTCGGCCGGGTTGGCGATGCAGAGGTAATCGGCCGACCAACTGATGCCGCTGGTGAAGTAGGTGATCTCGACCGTCGCCTCGCCGTCCATCTCGCTCTGCACGTTCCAATAGAGCATCTGCGGCTTGGCGTGCGGAAAGGTGGTGTCGAGCACGGTGAGCTTGTCGGCGTGGGTCAGGAACCGCAACTCAACCGACGTGGGGTCGATCAGGGTGTTGACCCAACTGAATTGCAGCGGGTTCGCCCCCGGCTTGAAGCTGACTTTACGGGTCTCGCGCACCAGCGTCAAGTCTTCGGAATTGTAGATTGTCAGTTGCACGGTATTGCGGGAGGGGACCGTCGAGAGATCGACGTTTTCAGCCCGCAGAGCAAGAACCATCAGGAGCACGACCCCCAACGCCGTCAGTCCGCGGATCAGTGTTTTTTGCATGGCATCACCATTCGTTCTTCATGATGAGGTGGAGCTTTTGGGTAATTTTCTCGGCTTTGGCGTCGGCGCCGCGTGCCGGGAGCCGAACGTGGAAGAGCAGCCGATCGAACGTGCTCTTCTCCTTGTCGGGCCCCTCCTCAAACGTGTTGGCGTTGCCCAATTCCCACTGAACGTCCCGGCCGTTGTCGCCGTACAGCTCATTGCGAATTGCCCGCACATTCTCGGAGATGTCCAGCACAACCGCCTTGTCCTTGAAGTTCTCGATTTCGAACTTGACGATCACTTCGCGGTTGTAGAGGTTGCCCGCGATGCGATGTTGTTCGTTTTTGTCGATGGTCCGCTTGACTACAACATCCTGGGCCACGCCGATGTAGAGCCGCATCTCGTCGTCCAAGGGTGTGAACTTGCCCCAATCCTCGCCGATGAAGGCGGTGCCGCCGTGGCCGTCGTCCTGGAAGATGCGGACTTTGCCGTACTGCAACGGCGCCACGCCGAGATGATTGGCCTTGTCGTTTTTCAACACGTAGTGCGTCGGCACCAGCAGCTTGTTTTGCGGGCGGTCGAGCCAGCCGTGGACCTGTGGATCGCAGGTGTAGGTCTTCTTGATCGGCACCTCGACGAACTTCTCCACCAGCATCTCCTTGGTCTCGTTGATGCCGATCGGCTTCAAGAATCGCGGGCCGAAACCGGCCCAGAGTCCGGTCGAACCGAATGATTCGTTGGCCAGGTTCTGGATGCGGATGTACTCGGAGAGGAGCAGCGTCCTCTCGTCATGCGTGGCGACCGCCCGGTAGTTGAAGCTCTTGGTGAGGTTGCCAAGCAGATAGCTGATCCGTACGCGGGCGGAACCGGAGTCGCTGGAGGAGACCTGCCAGACCAAGGCCGCCTCATTCGGTGGATAGCTGACCGACAAGACCTTCACGTCGAGGGATTTGGCTTCTTTGATGAGGGGTTTGGTTTCCGTTGCGGGGGTTCTTGTCGCCTCGCCCTCTATTCCGGCAATCACGCGAAAAACGATTGTGTTCGGGTCGATCTGGGTGTTCGCCCAGGAAAAATCGACCTGATTGACCCCCTTGACCAACGGAACGATCCGTTCCTCCTCAACCAGTGTGGCGTTGGGATTATCCAACTGGATTTCCACCCGTTCCCGCACTGGGAGGGTGATCAGCTTGATCCGGGCCAGGGCCGTTGAGGGCAGCGCCGACACGGCGGCCACCACGAAGCAGAATGCAAGGGTACGGTATCGCATTGTCTTGTTCCTTGGGGTTGACTGACTGAATGGCGTGCCGGCAAGTGCCGTCCCTGCGCAAACCTCTCGATTATGAGACGACGCTGGACTGGGATAAGTTCCGAGCCGGCCACGTTTCCCGACTCTGGGGGGTAGACCTTATCGGGCGGCGCCGCCTGAGCGGCCGTCTGAGCACAGGTTGAATACCGATTCTATGCGTTGAAGCGGAATCGGCATTCTTCGGTCGAAGCGGCCATCGCCTTTACCGAGGCAGCTATTGATTGCGCGCGCCGCCCGCAGACGGTGTCGTTTGCCCGCAGGCCACCGATAGCGTCGACGCCCAATTCTAGCGTAGGTACCCTCCCAGGCGTTTGATGAGAAGCTTGTCGCAGCCTTCCCTCGATGTTGGCTTGATACTCTGATAATCGGGGTGATGCGAGTTCTGCATGTCCACGATTACCCACTCGCCTTTCCGGTCGCACACAACGAAATGCACGAATCCTTGTTCCCATCGCCTGGGATTGAAGACATAGTCCGCATAGAGAACGTAGTCGGCATCCGGCGTGTTCTTCCGTGAATAGTCGCGGAACTCGCGAGCTAGGGTCCACAGTGTTTTCAGTTCATTCGGATCTGCCTGAGAAGCTTTGAGCAGCACAGATTCCTTTGCCGGCACTGCCTTGCAGAGCCCCGCTTCCTTGATGAGTTTTGCCAAGTCGGTTGCACTCTCGGTATTTGCCATGCCACGCATCCGAACCGGGAAGATCACCATAGTTGCTCTGTGCCGCGATTCCTTCATTCGCTTTTGACGTTCAGGGAGAGTCGCTCTCTCGTTCTCAGGGGGCATTCCACTCCGTTCGTTCATAATTGCCGCCATCCTGCCGGGCTTGGCGGCCTTAGCGGTTTCTTCATTGAGGCTTAACTGCGGACTCAGCCGTTGCACCAGCAGGACGCACAAAGACATTGGGTCGCGATCGTTGCCCTGCGGCCTGTGAATATCCGTCCAAACAACTGCACCCGCCTTGTCGACAACGACCACACGAAGTTCGTTCAGTCCAACTTCGCGATTGCCATTGATCTCGGCATATAGGGCGTACTCGGTCGCGATGGTGTGTCCTTTCACAAATTTGCCCACCGAGGCAGCCAAGCCTTGCGGGTCGGCCTTGGTTGCCGGCTCGAATGCGGTTTTGCCCAGTTCGATTTTCTCTAGCCCCTGTTGCTCCAGCAGCAGCCCCACAACTTCACTCACACGATCCCAAGGTCTTCCACCAAGTCGCACGGGGAGAATGGTCAATGAGGCTCTTGTTCCTTTGGATTTCATTAGCTCCAATCTCTGTTGATCTTCTAGCGCGGGGGCGCGGCCTCTCCGGCTTCGGCTCGTCGGCCGCGGTGGGAGGGACTACGCCCATTCCACCAATCCCGATCGCTACCACTGCGATCACAGCAATTCTTGCGGCTCCCATGGCGTTTTTCTCCTTCAATGACTTTTGAATCAGGATCGAGACACGAGCGCAACTGCGTCCCCGCTTCGTTCCAAGGCGAGAGAAATCGAGGAATATAACGCCCCCTACGGTCGAATATGGCTTGCCGGCACGGAGTAGATTCCAGGTCGTGTCTGCTCTTGGGGGGGCGCCGCCCGAGCCGCCACGTTCGTGGCTCATCGCGCCTCACTTGTGACGCCGGTCCGGGGCATCGGAAAAGGTGCTTTGATGAAACAACCTCTCGGCTACCGCCGCTTGCGCCACGCGAAGGCCAGCAGGCTCATCAGGCCGGCCGCTAAGAGTGCCAACGTTCCCGGCTCGGGGACGGCGGTGGCGCCGCCGGAGGGCAGTGCGGCGGCGAGCGGCGGCAGGCCGAGGTGCGAATACCACAAGTCGCGATCCAGGCCGTTGACCGCACCGTCATAGTTGGCGTCGCCCTGCTGCCAACTGCTGCCGGTGAAAACGTTCGCCGCCCAAATCGCCTCGTCCTGGCTGTCCACCACGCCGTCGAGGTTGAAATCGCCCGGATACGTGGCCATCACCTTCACTTGGTCCGTCGCAGTATTGTCGACGCACCCCAACGTCAGTCCCGTCGCCGCCGCCGTCGAATCGCGGAACTGGCCGACGTCCCAACGGCCGCCGTCGTAGCTTGCCTTCAGCAAGCTCTGGATCGTCGCGATCGGATCCGCGCCGGCGGCGTAATCGAAGACCAGCGAGCCGGATTGAATGTCGGCGCCGCCGACGTTCAAGACGCAATTCTCCGCGGCCGAGCCCAACTCCAGCGTGCCGCCGGCGACCGTGGTGCGGCCGCCGTAGGAATTGGCGCCGGTCAGCAATGCCGTGGCCGGGCCCGACTTGGTCAAGCCGAGGGAACCGCCGGACAAGACGACATCGACCCTGCCGCCGCGAACGTCGTAGGCGGCGTTGCTCAGCAACGTGCCCGTGCCGGTCAGCGTGCCGCCGGTGATCTGCAAGGCGCCGATCGAGGCGGAGAGCGCGGCGGTGTTCAGCGTGCCGCCGGAGATCGCGTAATTGCCGGTGGGCAGGGCTCCCGTGAGGTTCAGCGTCCCCGACGAGACGTTCGTCGTTCCGATGTAGATCGGGGCGCTCACGGTGGCCACCCCGGCAGTGGTCTTGTTCAGACCGACCGAGCCGCCGAGGACCGCGTTGACGGTCCCCGCCTGCACGTCGTAGGCGGCATTGCTCACCAGCGTGCCCGTGCCCGTCAGCGTGCCGCCGGTGATCTGCAACGGTCCGATCGAGGCGGAGAGCCAGCCGATGTTCAGCGTGCCGCCGTTGATCGTGTACGGGCAAGGCGTGATTGTCGCCGGGGAGGTCGGACCAGTCGGGCCGCTGGGATAGGCGGTCGGCGTGCCGGGCAATACCCCCGCGCCGCTGTAATCGAGCGTGCCGGCGTTGACCGTCAGGCCGCCGGTGTAGGCGCTGCAATTCCCGCCGAGAAGCGTCAACGTGCCGGAACCGCTCTTGACCAACGCCAGCAGACCCGTGCTCGCGGCGTTGGCGGCGAAGTCGCCGTTGCGGATGTAGCCGCCGTAGGTGCAGTTGGCGGTGTTGTTGATCGTGAGCGTGCCGTTGCTGCTAATGCCGCTCTGCTGCTCGGCGTTCTCGATGATCCCGCGGCCGCTGCTGTCGACGATGCCGGCCAACGTCTGCTGGTTGCCCAGCAACTCAAAATAGGCGTTCATGGCGCGGACGGGGGCGAAAGTGAGCGTGGCCGAGGAGGCAATCTGATTGCTCCCATTGAGAATCAGGTAAGTGTCTCCCTGGTGCTGGTGTCCGAGGGGGAGATCGTGATACTGCTGGGAATGGCGATGGCCCCGCCGCTCTTCTGCAAGTAGACCGTGCCGCGGTTGATCGTTGTCGTGCCGCTGTAATTGTTGCTGGCCGTGCCGGCAAGCGTGACGCCGCCGTACTGTGTGACCGACGCCGTTCCCGGCTTGCCGATCACCAGCCCGCCGGGGCCGGTGATCTTGCCGCTGAGGATCAGCGGGGCGTTGTTTTCCGAATTGCCCACGTCGCTGCTGGCGGCCAGTGTGATCTGCCCGGAAAGCGTGTAGGCCGCGCCGCTGCCGTCGCCGTAGATCGCCGGCATGGTGACCGAGTTCATCGTCCCGCCAATGCCGTTGAGGGTGAACGGATTGCCAAGCGTCGTGGTGCTCGAGGTGAGCAGGTCGTAGATGACGCCATTGCCGAGACTTACCGGGCCGCTGCCCAGCGCGTTGCCGCTGTACAGACACACCTCGCCACTCAACAGGCTCACCGTGCCGGCGAAGCCGCACAGCGCGGTGTTGGCCCCCGTGCCCGCGTTGAAACTGTGCGCCCTTGGTTGATCTGCACCATGCCCGAGCCGGTGATCGGATTGGCGTAGCCCAGATAACCGGCGGTGCGGTTGAAGTACAACGTGCCGCCCGCTGCGATATTG
>CAWGNG010000044.1:0-25771 GCA_963823895.1 uncultured Planctomycetaceae bacterium | reverse complement strand
GACGGCTACCCTGGCCGGCCAGGTGAGACTTCCCGCATCCGGCCGGCCCGGGGAGAAAGATATGCTTGCGGGCTTGGGCCAACTGGAGGATTTCATCGAAGCACGGATGAACAAGGCCGTCGAAATGAACGGCCTGCCCATCGGCGTGCTTGATGATGATTTCGCGGGGAGAACCGCCGGCCTCAAGTGCCTCGATCCTGGCGGCCATCTTCAAGAGAAGATCGTTGACCTCGGCCGATACGCCTTGCGGCTCGGTGGCCGGCGAATCGGTTTCGGGATAGTCGGCTGGGGCCGTATAGCAGTTGGAATGAGCCCAGCGGGTTTTTCCGTTCATTTTCCGCCACACGCGAATTGCTTCGCCCTTTTCGATCGCCTTGAAGCACACGGGGCAAACGGCCTTGTGCTTGGCGATTACGGTCGTTTCGGTCATTTTCGTCTCCCGATTTGTGGTTTGTGGTGTAGTTCTCATTGGGGGCCTCATTACGTCTAATTCTGGCATGTCGGCCGGATTTGACAAGGGGATTCCCTGTGACATAAACCTAAGCGTGATAAGCAGTTACGGCCTCATTTTGCCGGTCACCGAGGGGGGTGCATCCGATCGGCTGGATTTTCGACTAGTTCCGACTAGGTATTATGGAATAGATCGCAAGTCGGGAGACCGGCCGACCGACAAGGGGCGGGGAAAAGGGGGAGGGACGGCCGGCGCCGAGAATGACCGGCGCCGGCGGGCCACTGGGGAGTCGCAACCCGTTGTTTAGTGGTCCGCCGGCACCTTGTTCTTGTAGAACCTCGACGCGAAGATTTCTTTGGCCGCGGCCTTCACATCGACCGCCTCGGCGATCCACCCGACATTCAAGTGGTAGGCGACGGCCGATTCGGTGCTCGCCTTGCACAGCGTTTCATAGTCGAGGATCGGAGCGTCGAACCGCTTGGCAGCGTCGCGCATGATGTCCCAGCACGCTTTGTGGGCAGCGAGGGCTCGCTCCTGAAGGTCGAGTTGGTCGGCCTCAATCTCGCCATTGGCAACCATCGCCGTGTAGATCGCGTCGTACCACGCCCACACCCGCAGTCGGCTCGGCGGAAAGACGTTGTCGGCCGGCCGGTACAGGAACACGATGTCGAAATGCTGGGCGAAGAAAGGCACCTTCAACGCCGAGAAGTTCTCCTTGTCGAAATTGTAGCCCTCCATCTCCCACGATGCCCGATAGGCGGCTTCGAGGTCGCGGGCCTGGAGTTCCGAGCGAACGCCGATGTTCTCAAAGCAGGAAGCCAACTCGCAGCCGAAGGCCCCCTCCAGCACGCCGGCATACTTGGGGTTGCAGATCGGATTGAAAAACTCCTTGTCGTAATACCGCAACGCATCGCCGCGGCCATGCTTGGCGAGAATCCGGCAGAGCCAGTCGGTGCCGGAGTTCGGCAGGGACAACATCATGTACTGGTGGCGTGATGAACCCATCGCTCGATAGCCTTTCCAAGTTTGGCGGTGTGTGGGTCGGCGTTGTCCACGAGGCCGGCGGCGATTTCCAACATGCACCCATCAGCCGACGTTTCTCGAAGCTCGATCCCGTCAACCTCTTGCCAGAATGTTTCGTTGCGCTGGATGCCGGCCGCCTCTTTCACGAGATTGCGGAAGGGGTCGCTCGCCCGCTGGTGGTTGACGATTGGCCGGCCGATCGTAATTGACCAGCCGAGGTGATCGCATACCCGCTTGGCAATGACCCCACCCCAAATGTTGTCGAAGCGGTCGTACGGCTGACCTTCGCCCATCAACGGCAGGTACATTAGCGGCAACGCCTCGATGCGGAAGGCCAGGCTCATCGTCGAAATCGGCACAAACTGACCGCGGGGTGCAACCCGGGTGAGCGGATCAGGCTCGAAATGATTCAGGTCCGCCCCTTCCACGAGTGACCGCGGGGCGTCGTAGTCGCCGACGCATCGCCACAGGCCGACATTCAACATCACCCTGCTGATCGCGCCTTGGTGTCGATATGGCACGCCGCGAGCGATCAGGTTTCGATCCGAGCTAACCCATGCCGGCGTGGTGAAGAAGTTGGCAAGGTGCCCGGCCATCAACCCCTGTTGACCAGCGATCGGCCGGCAGTCATCGTCCAGTGTCGCAATAACTTCGGCGCCGTGCTCGGCGGCCTTGAGGTATCCGAAGATGCGGAGCCCGGCATTCTTGCGCGAGACGATCCACGCATCATCCTTCAGCCCGTTGTCGATGTCCCCCCAGTCGTACACGTCGCAATCGTCCGCGCCCTCGATCAGCGGTGCCTCCGGGCCGTCGAACACGATGATCGTCTCGTCCCAATCCTTGACCGGCGCCCAAGCCTTGAGAAACTCGGTCAACAGGGCCGGCCGGTTACTGGGGATAACGAGAGCGGTTTTCATCTCAGTCTACCTGCTTGGCGGTGGGGTTGTGCCGCTGAACGCGAATGGACATCGGGGCCACGTTCCCCTGCCCCTTCATAAAGCCCGGCCGCTTGCGGCCGATGTACTTGCCCCAGCGATCGTAGAGAATCCTAGTACCAGCCTCGAACCCTTCACGGCTGACGATCCCGACGGCGCCGCCCTTGCCCGAGAATATCCGCCCGTGGTCGAAATAGAATCGCATGTCGGCCAGCAGCACCCGATCATCGAGCATCGTCCTCATCGTGAAGTCGAGGTCGGCCCGCCCGGGGATCGTTTCATCCCACAGCCGATTGCGAGCGGCGCCACGCATCCCGAACGAGCAGCTCACGGGCTGGACAAACCGGATCGGCAGAAAGATCGGGTCCGACAGAAAGTTGTTGGCCGTCCGGCTCCAGCAGAACACGCCGATGCCGAGGTCCTCTGCCACCCGATGACCGTTCTCGATCAGCTCGGCAATCACGGCCGGGTCCGTGATTCGCTTGGCCTTTCCGAGTTGGGGAATGACGCCGCGCAGGTCGTCGTCGATCTCGACCAGGCAATCCTCTTGCAAGGTGCGACCGAGCCAATTACGGATCGCGGCCAGGCCCTTCAATTCGGGATGCAACAGCAGTTGCTTCTTCGGCACCACGCCGGCATAGTCCGATGCCTCCGACTCCGCAACGGTGATCGTCGCGTTCGGCAGCATCGACAGGATGCGGGGGATGTTACGTGCGCGCTTTCGACTTGGCACGACGATTCGCCGCGTTTCCATTGGACACCGCCTTCGGTTTCGTTTCCTGTTGCCGTTTCGCCACGCCCTCAAGCAGTTCGATCAGCTTCTCGGCCGGCAGGCCCCGGGCCGCCCCGATGCGACCGCGGCGCCTAATCGTTTGCAGGTCGAGCAGTTCGACAAGCCGGTTCCACTCCTGCGTGGTGCGGGCCAACACGATCACGTAGTCGTAGTGCTCGTGCGGCCGAAGCTCCATCTCGACCGGGCCGCCGAGGTCCGTCTTGCCGCCACGCCCGCCCTCCTCATCGTCGGCCGGTGTCGCCGCCAGCATGTCCGCGATCATCTTGCGGAGACTGGCCTCCTCGGCGTCGATCTCCTCCAGCAGCCGGCGCCTCGCCTCGACGTTGTCGGTTGACATCGCCCCGAGCGGATCGTGGGTCGCCAGAATCTTCTTGGCCTCCTCCTCCGTCACGTCGAGGATCAGGACCGGCATCTCCTGGTCGAGGTCCAGTTCGGCCCTCATGTGGCCGTCGATAAGTTCTAGGCTGCCGTCCTCAAGCTCGCGGGCAAGCCCAGCCCCGGCAAAGCCGACTTCGGCAAGGATCGCCTCCAGGGCTTCCCGTTGCTCTGGGGGGTGATCCCGCCAATTCCAAGGGCAGGGCCGCAGGTCGCCGGCACGAACGCGACGGAGTTCCTTGATGCGGTCTCTAAAGTGGCCCATTTCAACCGTCTCGCTTTCCGTCCACCCAAGCTACGACTTTCCGGCACAGAGCGACAAACTCCTCGATTTCCATTGTGCCCTTGGCGCGGTTCACGTCTTTATGCACGACCTGAAGATTCTCGATTGTGTGCGTCCCACCATGGCAAGCGGGAACAACATGGTCAATTGCCGCCGTCTCAGGCGTTATTGGCCTCCCCGTCATCGCGCACTTGTATTTCTGCCGCTCCAGAAGCGCCAGGAGTTGTCCGATCGTAACGACGCTTTTCGTGTCGTTCACAATTAAACCTGGCTCGGACGGCGTCTGCCCATTTCCACCAGGCACTGCGCTGGGTGCAGTAAAAGCTCTTGAGTGCATTATTCATCCGTCTCCTTGCGAAAAGCTCCCAGGTATCCGTCACCACTGGTTTCCGCCACGTTCTATAACCCGTTCGCTTTGTGAGTTTTCGGTGCTGGTTGTTGCAGAAGTGCTGTACAAAACGATACCAAGGGTTGCGCCTTCGTCGCTGATTCCCATATCTGTTTCCGGCGTGCTGTAACGCTGCTCGTAAAGCGTTATCCCAAGTCATGTTGCGTTAGTTATTTTTTGGAAGGAGTGTATGTCTGGAACGAATGGCCCCGGTGGGAAACCGCGCGCCACAATCGGCCGGAAGGACCCTTCTACTTGATCCATGCGTTGGCCCTCTGCCCCGCCGCGAGGCCCTCGTTGTAATTGATCGTGGCACCCGCCGCGGCATCGACGGCTGCATCGTTCTGGCGGGGATAGCCAGAGTAGGGTTTGACCTCGAAGAGTTTCCGTAATTCGCTTCTCATCGGAGCGCACCTCAAGCACGGGAAAATGTGCTGGTGGCTCCGAGAGACGGAGAGCGGCCCCGGCAATCCAGGGCGGCGGGCAGGCGGACCAGAGAAACCGCCTGTCGCTGATTTACATGCGTGAATTCATTATAGCAGATCTCACGGATTTGCCTACATTGTTTCTGTGATTTCCACCCTTGAGACGATCGTGCAGCGTTTTGCTTTCTAAGACGACTTTCTCAGAGCGGCGCGGTCGGAGCCTCCCGCGGGCGATGCTGCCACCCAGTTTGGACCAGACTCCAACGTTTTCTGACTCGACCCGGCTGTGCCGCTTCGATGCTTCGGTCGAGGTGACCGAAGCGCACTGGCCGACGACCCAGGTCGGTCGCTGCGAGCTGTCCGGCCTGATTAGCAAGTTCAGCATACGACTCAGCGATTTCGATCCTCACCATCATGCGCGATCCGCCATGTCGCCAACGTAGCTGTCCATTCCCTGAAAACTGGCGCTGCCTGATTTTGGGAAATCGGCTATCAAGGTGGCATGGATGTTGAGCAACTCAGGAAAGATGTTCATGCGGGGCGGATCACACCCGATCGGCTGATCGATTTGATTGTGACCCTTCAGCGCCGGAACGAAGAGTTGGAGCGTCAACTGAAGGGCGGCTCGCCGCCGAAGATTTCGGAGCCGTTCTCGGTGGAGGCAGAAGAACGGCGGCAGGAGGCGCGAGGAAGGAAGCGGCGGAGGCGAAAGCAGCGGTCGGGCGGACGGATTAGCACGGCTGAGAAGATCGCTCAAGCCGTGCGAACCGAGAAAGTCTTCCCGGCTGGGGTGCGGAAGGCAGATTGCCGGCTGTCGCACACGCGGGTGGCATGGCGGCTGGAAGACGGCCAAGCGGTCCTGGTGGCCTATGACATTTATCGCGGCCCGAAGAACCAATACGGCAAGATTTCGGGCGTCTTCGGCCGCAGCGAGTTCGGGGCGGAGATCGTGCTGGCCATTGCCTACCAGGTGTACGTGGTCGGCCTTTCCTTCGACAAAGTATGCCTGCTGATGAACTTCTTCCAGCACTTGACGCTGCGGAAGTCGCAGGCCGACGCCCTGTTGAACCAGTTGGCGCGGCAATGGGAAGAGGAATTCGAGTTGCTGTGCTTGCTGCTGGCCAACTCGCTGGTAGTGCATACCGATGAGACGGGCTGGAGCATCAACAGCGTGTGGGCCTTTCTCTCGGAGAAGGTGCGGGTATTGTTCTTCGGCGTGCATAAGGATGCGGAGACACTACGGCAGATTCTCGACCCGGCGATATTCGCGGGACTGGTGATCAGCGACGATGCGGCGGTGTATGCGAACTTTACCCAATCACAGAAGTGCTGGGCGCATTTCTTGCGAAAGGCGATCAAGCTAACGCTGATGGAGCCTGCCAACGCCGAGTATCGCCAGTTTACCGACCGGCTGCTGGAGATTTACCGCGAAGCCTGTCGGGTGCAGCATGACCGGCGGCTGAGCGGGGAAGGACGAAAGGGGAAGGTCGCAGTGCTGGAGGATGAGGTTTTGGAGTTGTGCGCTCCGATGAAGCGTGAAGTGCGGAGTCGAGAATACTATGAGAAGCCTTCGGATGTGAAACGAAAAGCGAGAAATCGTGCCATTCGACGGGCTCAGGCTCAGTCTCGACCGAAGGTAGATGGCCGGACCTGAAGTGGAATGGCTGTCGCCGCTTGGCTGGTTTGGCGGCGGGATGATGCCGTTGTGCCGATGGTGCTAGTCGGCAATTGCAGCGACGACGGTCGTCATCTGGCGGCGTTCCACACTCGCTGGTATTCTCTTCGTACCCTATCTGACGTGGGTGAGCTTCGCCGTCGTCTTGAACTTCGCCCTCTGGCGGCTGAACGGGGTGAGGGCCACTTTCTTGCATTTCCCCGGCAATCGGCCCGAGACGGTCTGACCCGTTGCCACCCTTCCTCCACTCCGTCTGGCAACGAGCCTCGCAACATCCTATCATAGAAGAGGATTGGGCCAATCGTTTAAGGGAGGGCCAGATGAAAGACGACGAAAAGACCAGAGAGCAACTTCTCGAAGAACTGACGGAGTTACGGCACCGGGTTGCGACCTTAGAAACGGTGGAAGCGGAACTCTGGAAGAGCAGAGCCATCCTTCAGGCGACCATTGACAATCTGCCTTTTGATTTCTTCGCCATCGGTATGGATGGCCGCTACATGTTACAGAATGCCACATCAAAGGCACATTGGGGAGACGCAGTTGGAAAGCTGCCCGAAGATGCGGCGGGAAACGAGGAGACGCTCGTTCTTTGGGAAGAGAACAATCGACGTGCCTTTGCTGGCGAGAAGGTCGAGGAAGACGTGACGTTGACGATCAAGGGTGAAAATCGTTACTGCCACAACGTGATTGCTCCCATCATTGATACAGGCCGAATCCAAGGTATTCTCGGGGTGAACATCGATATCACCGATCGAAAGCGGGCAGAGGAACGACTGCGGGAAAGCGAAAGCAGATTTCGCAGCCTCTTCCAAGAATCGTCGGTGGGGGCGGCGGTGGTGACACCGAACAGTCAGTTCCTTCAAGTGAACCGAGCCTTTTGCGACTTCCTCGGCTACTCCGAGTCTGAACTAATCGGCCAAACGGTTCTGTCCGTCACGCACCCCGATGACCGTGAATCAAGCTCCACGGCAATCCGTCAAGCAGCAGAATCAGTGGCTCCCCTCCAGCGTCTCGAAAAACGCTATCTCCACAAGTGTGGCCAAGTCGTCTGGGGCGAGGTAAGTTCCACCCTGATGCACGATACAGAAGGCAAACCCGACTATTTCATCACCCAGATATTGGACATCACCGAGCGAAAGCGGGCTGATGAGGCGTTAAAGAAGGCTCACGACGAACTGGAACGTCGGGTCGAAGAACGCACTGTCAAGCTTGCCGAAGCCAGCCAGCAGCTTCGACGTGAAATCGAGGAACGCAAGGCGGCTGAAGAAACTTTGCGGGAGAGTGAAGAGAAGTACAAGACGCTCGTGGAAACCTCACCCGACGTGGTGATTATGACCGACTTAACGGGTCATGTCACCTTCGTGTCCCGGCGGCTTCTGGATCTCCACGGTGTTGACTCTGCCGACAAGTTCCTCGGAAAGACTGCCGGAGATTATTTGGTGTCCGAGGACCACGACAAGTATCGCCTGAGTCTTCAAGACACAATAGAAAACGGTATCACGAGGGATGTCGAATATACCTTCATCAAGAAGAATGGAACCCGCTTCCCCGCCGAGTTATCTGCGGCGTTGGTCAAAGACGCCTCGGGAAAAGCGGTGGCAATCATCAACGTCCTGAGAGACATTACCGAACGCAAGCTGGCCGAAGAGGCTCTGCGGCAGAGCGAACGCCGATTCCGCAATTACTTTGAGCAAGGGTTGATCGGGATGGCCGTGACCTCCGTGGACAAACGCTGGCTGGAGGTCAACGACCGACTGTGTGAGATTCTGGGCTATTCGAGAGAGGAACTCGTCCAGACAAGCTGGGCTGAACTGACGCATCCCGATGACCTTGAGGAGAATTGTCGGTTGTTCAATCAGCTTCTTGTAGGCGACATCGAGAATTTCACGCTCGATAAACGCTACATAAAGAAGGATGGGGGCATCGTCTACACCACAATCCATACCCGTGCGTTTCGCAAGGAAGATGGGACAATTGACCATATCGTTCTTCTGGTCGAAGATATCACGGCCCGCAAACAGGCTGAGGAGGCATTGCGGCAAAACCATGACGAACTCCGCACCATCTACGAGGAAATAACAGATGGCATCGTCATCGTTAGCGTCGAGAACCCCCGCCCGCTGCGAGCAAATGCTGCATTGTGTCGAATGTTGGGCTATTCCGAGGAGGAGATGAGAAACCTGTCGCCTACCCAGGTTCATTCGCCTGAAACGCTATCCGCAGTCCGTGAGCAGCTTGAAATGGCCAAACAGAAGGGCATTGCACGGAGCAGTGACGTTCCGTTCTTACGTAAGGATGGCAGTGTCTTCTATGCAGATGTAACCGTAAGTCAGATTATCTACAACCGGCAGCCTTGCTGGGTCAGTGTCATCCACGACATTACGGAACGTAAACACGCCCAAGACGCTTTAGAGCGGGAGCGGCAGTCATTATGGAGAATGCTTCAGGCCAGCGACCACGAACGGCAGACCATATCCTACGAAATTCACGATGGACTGGCCCAGTATCTTGCGGCTGCGGGGATGCAATTCCAGGCTCATGATTCCTTGAGAGAGAACTCTCCCGACAAAGCCAAGAAAGCCTACGAGACTGCCCTGGAGCTTGTTCGCCAAGCCCACTCTGAATCACGGCGGCTAATCAGTGAAGTTCGCCATCCGGTCATCGACGAGAGTGGGCTTGAGATAGCGATTTCACATTTGGTTCACGAACAACGGCGACGTGGTGGCCCGACGATCAAGTTCGATAGCGAGGTGCAGTTCAAGCGACTACCGTCGATCTTGGAGAATGCGATCTATCGCATCGCACAGGAGGCACTGACCAATGCCTGCAAGCACAGCAAGAGCAAGAAGGTGACGGTCACCATGACTCAAGAAGGGCAGGACGTTCGGTTGGAAGTTCGGGACTGGGGAATTGGGTTCGACCCAGAGGCGATTGGAAAGGGGCACTTCGGCGTGG
Source organism: uncultured Planctomycetaceae bacterium (assembly GCA_963823895.1). GTDB lineage: Bacteria > Planctomycetota > Planctomycetia > Pirellulales > Thermoguttaceae. The sequence goes on along the minus strand of CAWGNG010000044.1, from coordinate 16,468 downwards.
AGGGTATTCGACAACGGGTGCGGCTTCTCGACGGTCGGCTGACCATCGAGAGCAAGCCGGGTTCTGGCACCCTGGTTCAGGTTGTTGTGCCGATTTTGGAGAGGGAGATTGGAGGATAGCGCCAATGAATCGCCAGCCTTGCGGGCCATGCTAAGCTGAATGCCGGGATAGGATTCATCCGGGTGTGCAGGGGACCAAGCGATGGCGAAAACCAGAAGCGAAGATCGGCGGCAGCATTGGCAGGAGGCAATCGAACGTCAACAGGCCAGCGGGCAGAGCATTGTGGGGTTCTGTGCCAAGGAACGGCTGTCCTTGGCATCCTTCCACGCTTGGAAGAGGCGACTTCGCCGTGCCCGGCAAGGAATCCAGCGAGGAGAGGCGAAGGAGCCACTGGTTCCCGTGCAGATCGTGACCGACCCAGGCAGTCGCGCAGGGAGCCTGGAAGTTCAATGGCCTGGTGGTGTCCTTCTTCGGTCCCAAGGCTGCGATGTGCAGACGGTCATCGCGGCAATTACTGCCCTGTCGGGTTCTCCCTCGACGCGAAGGATGCGACGATGTTGATGCTTCCCACGTCGCTTCGTGTCTTTGCCAAGGCAGGCCCCACGGATATGAGACGTAGCTTCGAAGGTCTCGTCGGAATTGTTGAGCGGGAACTGCATCAGCAGGTCGAATCAGGCGATCTGTTTCTTTTCTTCAATCGACGTGGCGATCGGGTGAAGGTACTCTGGTTCGCAGGTGATGGCTTAGTGATTTGGTACAGGCGATTGGAAAGCGGAACCTTCGAGGTGCCGAAAGCAGCACGAGCTGTGCGGGAGGATGGTTCGGCATCGCCTGCTGGAATCGAGATGCGACTGAGTGATTTGACGCTGATCTTGGAAGGCATCGACTTGGCCAGTGTGCGCCGTCGTCCACGATGGCGACGAGCATGATGTCGATTCTGCTGTTCTGAAGAAAACCTCCGTGCCAGCAGAACCAAATCACGACGGCAAGCGTTTAACAAGGCATGGAGCACGACAGTTCCTTTCTTGCCGATCAACTGGCCGTCTGTCAGCAACGGATTCGTGAGCTGGAGCAGACAACTGCGGATCAACAGGCCGTCATCGCGCAACAGCAAGAAGTGATCACTGCCTGCCAAGAGCAACTGACGAAAGCTGCGGAGCAACTGCGGGTATTCAAGAGGATGCTGTTCGGCCCGCGTCGGGAAAGGTACGCAGAATCGCCCGATCAGAAGTTGCTCTTCGTCCCTGAAGTCGTCGCGGGGCTGGATGCTCAGAAGCTCACCGCAGGGGACGCGAACGTGGACTTGCCACCGCCTCGAACGCGGCGAAAGCCCCGACGACCGAGAATCACGTTCCCTCAATTCTGGGAACACCGCCGGATCGAGTATCCGTTGCCCGACTCGGAATTGCCGTGCGGCTGCTGCGGAGTCCAGCGGACCATCATCCGTACCCACGTTACGAAGCGGGCGGAGATGGAAGAAGCAAAGCTGTACGTTGTCGAAGAAGTGCGGTTCACCTACGGCTGCTCCCATTGCCACGATGGTTCGCAAATGGTGACGACGCAGAGGCCACCGCAGGCCGTGGAGAAGAGTCCCTTCGGGCCAAGCATCCTGGCCTGGCTGGTGACCTGGAAGTTCCTGCACCACTTGCCCACCTATCGGCAGCAGGAATTGCTCCTGGGGCCATTGAAGCGGTGGCTGTCACGGGCACTCTTGTGCGGGTTGTTGGCGCGGACGGCCCAAGCCTTGCGACCGTTGGAACGGCTGATCCGCCAGCAGGTGCTCGCCAGCATCGTCATCAACGCCGACGAGACGGAGGTGCGGATGCTCAAACCTGGAAACGGCAAGGCGATCACCGGCTACCTGAGCGGGTATGCGGGCGATCTGAACCACCGCTTCGTGTTCTACGATTTTCGTCCCAACCGTAGCCGGGACGGCCCGGCAGAGATGTTGGCAACTTACCGGGGCTATTTGCAGACCGATGGCTACGTAGTTTACACCTCGCTGGTCCGCCATTCGGAGGGCCGATTGGTGGATGTTGCCTGTTGGGCTCATGGTCGTAGGGGCTTCGAGAAAGCGATCCCCACGACCAGCCATCCGCTGGTCCACGAAGCCATGATCTGGACGCAGCAGCTTTACGACCTGGAGGACCGTGCCCACGAGATGTCACCGGAAGATCGCCGGGCGTTGCGTCAGGCTGAGGCGTTGCCGATCCTGACGAGGATGAAGGCGCGTTTCGATGAAGTCCGACCCACGTTGCGTCCCACGGCGAAACTCGCCGAGGCGATCGACTACGTGCTAAATCGCTGGGATGCCTTCGTTCGGTATACCAAGGACGGCAGGATTCCCATCGACAACAACGTGATTGAGCGGCTTCTGCGGCCCATTGCCATCGGCCGGAAGAATTACTTGTTTTTCGGAAGCGAGCATGGCGGCCAGACGGCAGCGACACTCTACACGCTGGTGCAGAGCGCTCGACGAAACAACGTTGACGTATGGCCTTACCTAACCGACGTGCTGCGTCGGATTCCAGCCATCGCCCCCGATGACACCGCCGCCCTGGAAGCCCTGCTGCCGGATCGCTGGGTGGCAACCCATCCAGAACATCGGCTGGAGCAGCGGGAAGAAGAGTCCCGCGAGGCCCAGGCCCGACGCCGTCGGAAGCGGGCTGTTCGCCGTGCGGTGGTTACGCCGTAATAACTTCGGCCTCTTCCCCATCGCTTTGGCCCTGCTCTGCTGGAAAGAACCGCCCGAAACGGAGCGATGACGGTCTATTGCTTGCAGTTTTGCGCCTGGGTGGTAAGATACTTGTTGAAATGGGCAAGAGAGTTCGTTCGCGTTGGAGAACCGAAACGTGATGCGCATGCTGGCGTCCACTCTCCTTGGGTTTGCTGCCCTCTCCTCTTTGTCGGCCCAAGAACCAAGGTTGCGGTTCACGCTGGGCGGGTCGAGTCATTCATTGTCCAGTGAGCCATTGTCCTACGTCGTGTTCAGTCCAGACGGCAAGACACTGGTCTCTGGGGCTGGGTGGAACGACGATACGATCAAACTATGGGATGTTGCCAATGGCGAGCTTTCCATATTCGCTAGCGGTAATGGCGCTGTAGGACCGGTCGCATTTAGCCCGGATGGCAAGACCTTGGTTTCGGGAAACGGAACGGGCGAAATTAAAGTCTGGGACTTTCCCAGTCACAAAGCTCGACACATTTTCCAAGTGCAGGCCGGTCCCAAAAGAAAAGTGCCGGGCATGTGGGATAACTCCCCTATTGGTGGCGTCAACCGAGCAACCATCTTTGACGTGAAGTTCAGCCTCGACGGGAAAACCGTCGTTGCGGGCATTTTCGATGGAACCGTCCGACTGTTGGATACGTCCAACGGCAAGGAAATTGCCATCCTGAAGGGACACGATGACGCTGTTCTCACCGTAGCATTCAGCCCCGACGGCAAGACCGTGGCTTCGGGTGGCTGGGACAAGACCATCAAACTATGGGACGTTGCCACGTTGCCACGCAAGAACACCGCCACTTTCAAAGGGCATTCTGGTGGCGTCTCGTCCGTAGCCTTTAGTCCAGATGGCACGAGCCTAGTTTCAGGAAGCCACGACCAAACGATCAAATTTTGGACTGTCGCTACTGGCAAGAACACCGTCACTCTCAGGGGACATGACAACGACGTTGAGTGTGTGGCCTTCAGTCCAGATGGCAAGACATTGGTTTCAGGGGACGAGGCAGGCACTATCAGGCTGTGGGACGTGGCCACTGGCAAGAACACCGCCACTGTCACGAAACACAACGAGTCGGTCATGTCCGTGGCCTTCAGTCCAGATGGCAAGACTCTGGCCTCAGGGAGTTGGGACCATACCATAAAGCTCTGGGATGTGACCCCAGCGGGCAAGTCGGCGACTACCCTACCCCCATCGCCCCCCGGTCCACCAAGTTCCCATATTCGCTGATGCGGGGCACCGTCAGCATGTCCCTGTCGAGCCTAATGGCTGGCTCGTCGCCCGACTCGAACAGCCGCCGCAGCACGACCAGCAGAGATTCGCTGAGCCTAGCGTGTCCCGCAAAGCTGGCGATTTATTGACGGTTACGATGATGTGACCGACGTGCTTTGACTCAAAGTCAGCCAACTCCGGACCTCGGAGGCGTATCTTCTATTCTTCTATGCTACGATAACCTTAACTAGTTACCCGATAAATTAGTTATGCAGGATGGACCCCGAAAGGCCCCAGCATTCCCGGCTGTTCAACATTGATCGCAACTCCTCCAGTGGCGACCTTGAGTGGCCCACTCATTGGAGGGAACCAAAGATCGACCTTGATTCCCTTCATCGGACCTTGGGTTGCTCCCTTCGCATATACTGTCAATCGGAAAGTAGCGGCTCCCATGCTATTATCCGCGAGACAAACGATGGGTTCAGCGGTCGAACCCGTCTCAACGAAAAAGTGCATTCCTCCGTCCTTGAAGGTTACCTGACTTTGGTCAGCAACGACGCGCTGTGCCATGATCTAAATCTCCTGAAAGGATTTGGGCTTGTCTTGTTCCCGATGCGAACGCCGCACAAATCGGAGCCAGAACCAAAGTGGTCATTGTAACACCGGTGATGACGTGGTGGAAGTTCACAGCACCGACTCCGTAGGCGCGTTGGCGCGACACCCCTCGGCGGTTCTTGGCTGCACGAAACGTGCATCGGTGGCGTAAGCCACTGAACGACTCTCAGAAAGAACGATCTGGCGACCGGACGGCTTCGTTCAGATCGAGAGGTTGGAACACCGCACCTGCCGGCGCCACAATCGCGATCCGAGCCTTTCGGCCTTTTCTCCCCACACAGCGGACGATCACCTGCACGGCGCCGATTGCCACGACGCGAGACTGACCTTCGGCGTACCAGTCGATGCACTGGCTCGCCTCGGCCGGCGCATGGGTTAGGTTACCGGTCGCGTTTTGGCTTTCGTTCCGCTGGGAGTCCATGTTCAAGTCGCCTCGATCGCTGGCCTTGGCCTTATGGAAAAACCGGACAGCAAGAACAATCTCTCTTTGTCCCCGCTCCTGTTCCCACTACCCCGCCGTTCTTCTCATCTTTTGCCAAGTACCTACTGCCTGGGGGCTGGCAGGCAGATACGCCGCGTTGGCCCGTGTGGGGCCGCAGCCGAGGATGGTGGACTCGGCCAAAGGTCGGTACAGGGCGCGACACAGCGCAAACGTGCGCGAACGTGGGCGACGTGGTAGCGAACAACGCGGTCCTCCTCGCGGCCGGCCCACGACATACCGGTGATGTGCGCCTAGATGGCAGCGATTTCAAGTTGTTGTACGGCTCTTTCACTGTTTCTCTTGTCTCTTCTTCCAGTGTTTGCTAGACCACGTTTTGAATTGTCACGACAGGACAACGGCCGGTATGCCGCTCGACGGCCACAAGGCCGGCCCGTTCAAGAGCGGCCAGACCACGATAGCCGGCCTTACGGCTGGCCACGCCGAACCGTTTCAAGAGGGCACCAGACAGCACCACGGTGGGCGTGTTGCGTTGTGCGCCGGCTTTGAACCACAGCGCCATCGCCACGGCCAGCGCCTTGCCGCGCAGCTTGCACGCCTTGGACAGCCACACCAGCGGGATCGGCCCTCGCACGAATTCTTCCCCTTGGCGATGCCGAGGCAGCCGCGCCCGCTTGGCCAGCAATTTTGCGGCCGAGGCAGGCAGCCGGTAGCGGTCCAGATCCAGGGGTGCCGAGGGGGTATATATATTAGAAGACATAAGACTGTACGGGTGGCCCATTTTGGCCACAGGTAAAGGGGTCAAAATGGGACACGTCCGTTTGTGGGGTGTCCCGATCCAACTCGGCCAAGATGCCCATGATCGCGTCCCACATTATGGTTCCGCGATCGTCCATGTACCGCTCGGGCCAGCGGATGATCTTGGCGTCGCTCCGCAGTTCAAACCCGTTCAAGGTGATCCTCGCCGCCTCGGCCATCGCCGCTTGGGTCTCGGCCACCACGATTTCGATCATCTCCGCCGGTCCTTCCACCAGCAGCGCGTCATGCACAGGGGCACAGACGGCAATGCCACGCTCCGTTGCCAGGCAGCACGCCAGTCGCAGCATATCGGCGCCGTTGGCCTGCATCGGGAAGTTCGCCAGGCTCCGTGGGTTACAGTCCGGGCCGACTTGAATCCGCCACCCAAACACGGTTTGCAGCCAGCCCCGCAACATTGCGTGGTTCACAGCCGCCTCAGACCACGCCCAATATCGAGGATAGGTTTGCTGGTGGAGGCACAGCAGCTCCCGCCCAACCACCTCGGGCTGGCCGATCGCTTGCGACAGGGACCGGGCGCCCATGCGGTACTGGACGGCCAAGGCGCAGACCTTGAACTGGCCGCGCTCGCGCGGGTGAGACTGCTTTGTCGCATCGGCCGGCACCGCGCCGGCTTGCTTGGCGAACGTCAGATATGGATCGCCGGAGGAGTAAGCCTCCATCATGGCCCCATCGCCCGATAGCGCCGCGGCGATCCCAAACTCTTGTTGAGACCAATCCACATAGGCGACAGCCCGGCCACGCTCCGGCTTGATGAGACCCCGCAGCCAGCAACTTGGCCCGAAGATGTAACGGCTGTTGCTCGGTTGGTTGCGCCCCGTTCTGGCCTGAAAAGCCGAGAGCAGGCAGCGGTTCCGGCCATCTGCTCCTACCGCCAGCGCATTCAATCGCAACTGGCCCAAGGTGTGACGTAGCTCCCGGATTGGCGCCACCTGGGGATACTGCCGCGCCATCTGCCGAAAGGTCTCATCGGATAGGTCCAGGGCGCCCGACTCCAGTCGCGGCCAAGGGATGCCGTTACGGGCCAGATACTCGGCCCAGCGTTGCGCGTTGAACGACAGCCGTTGCGAATCGCAACATGGTCCAGCCGATGCAGCCAGATCAGCCGCGCGGGCGAGAACCTGCGGATCGTGTCTGGGGACAATCGGACGGGCGCCCCCCCGAAGTAGCTCCCATAACTGGCCAGCGTAGTCGAAACCGTCGTATCCGGAGCCTTCCTCAAACCCGCGGCCGATCCCAAGCGCGGGATACTGGCCGGCTAGCTCACGGGCTGTTACGTCCAGCCCGGGCCACGTTGCACAATCCTTACCGGAGTTTTCCCAGTCAGCAATCCGCCGTGCGGTCAGCCCGGTTGCCTTCCGCGCCACGGCCAAGGCTGCCCGTTGTTCAGCATGGCCGACTCGCTCCTCACTCCAAACCACGTCCGCCACCTCAGCCAGCCGGTACGGATCAACACCCCGATTCTCGGCGACCCGCAGCAGTTCGGCGCCACGGGTGGAACCGGCGTTGATCGACTGACCCGTGGGCACGTACACACCATAGTCAACGTCGATTGCGGCAATCAGCCGGCCTTGAATCTGCGTCCAATGGGTCTTGAGCCGATCCAATGTTTCCACGTCGATCGGAACGCCGGCCCATTCCATCCTCGCAGCCGCCGCCATGTACCGGCCACGCAACAGTGCCCGCGGCAGGTCGATCTGCGGTAGCATGGCCGGCAGTAGCTTTTCGAGTGCCACCACGTCCGTTTCGCAATAGGCCAAGAGTGCCGCTCGCTCACCGGACGTGAATGGTCCGCCGCGCATTGCCAATTCCCGCATGGATTCTTTTTCGGCCACATCGATGCCATCGATCCCATGATAGGCCAAGGCACCCAAGATGCCGTTGCCACAAGGGACCGCCAGACCGTTGGTGAGGCAGCGAAACTCGACAAACAAATCCAGGATCCGCGCCGGCAGCGGCCAGCCCAGCGCCAGAAAACAGTTCATCTCGGCCGAGGCATAGAAGGCTACGAAAACCGCCTCGGGCCCAATTGCAAATGGGGGCTGCGTCATCCGAGCCAAGTCATCTCCCCAGGCACGGATGGTCTCACCCGTCCGCCATTCTCGCGCGACCATGCAATGCACTTCGGGCTGGCAGCCCTCCGGCTGGCGGTACTCAAAGTCGCACAGCCAGACGTGCGCGAACGGGTCCAGGGCCCTTGGCGTCATGCCTCACCCCGCAGCCGGCGCAGAACCGGATGGTCTAGGTCGGTAATGTGCCGATCCTTGAACGCCACCCGCAGCAGATCGGCAAACGTCGCTTCGGGCCACTGCGGGGGGGCAATGTTCGCGATTGCCTCCTGCACTTCGTACGCGCCAAGGTGCATGTTCGCTTGGACCCGCAGCCACTTTCCCGCCGCCAGCGCCGCTGCCTCCAACGCGCTCCGATTCCAGTCGTCGATCTTCCCGTCAGCCCCAGGCAGACGGATCGGCCAGACGAACAACACGTTCTGACGAGTGATTGACGTGAACAGGGCTCGTGGACCGAACGTCGATTCCGTCGCTAGTTCCGGCCACAACGACGGATCGACAAGGTACACCTCACGATCCTCCTTCAATTCCAGAACCGCGGTCTGGATACGATAGGCCGGGTCTGGGTGGACCTGAATCCACCACTCTTTCGCCGGCTTGCGGACCGGCACCGTAAGCAGCACCTTCTTGACGCCGAGGCTAGCTGCAAAATCTTGCGACAGCCGCAGCCGAGATGGGTCAAACGGATCAAGGGCAGCATCGGCGCTGTTCACAAGACGACTTGTTGGTACAGGCTGATCGTCCTGCGGGTCAGGTATCGAGTCTCCGAGGACCGTCCCTTGGCCATCGCCTGACGGATCGGGTAAAACGCTTCTCATGGGACATGCCTTTCAGTTAGGGATCAATTCAGAAACTGGCGGCTATCACCAGGCCGCTCGTTTCATTTCGTGAAGACTAGATTCCCGCCTCTGCAAGTCGCCTTTCGGCCGCTTCGATCTGCTGGCGGCGCTGCCGTGTCTGACGGGGCGGCGGAGAAACAGGCCGATGTTCGGCCTGAGCAGTCAGGGCGTTGAAAAACCGCTGGAGCGCCTCCAACGACGTGCAGCGGGTTGCGCCGACGCAAAGGGTTTCGAGACGCACTCCACGGCATCCGACTTGCGCCCACCGATATAGAGTTGCGACGTTAGGTCTCACGCCCTTACGCCGGCACGGGAGGTGCTTGGTCGCCTCCGTCAGGGAAATGGGCTCTTCTAAAGCAATCTCGATCATGTTATCCTCGCGTGTTGTACTGATTCGCAATCGAATCAAACTACACGCAAGAATACCGCCATCTCCGGCCACTCCCGTGACTTAGGTTGACTTAGGTTGACTTACCGCCTTGTGGGAGAATATCGGGCCACACCTTCTCGGGAAAAAACTGCTTGGAGAAGACGTGGGCCTGTCGCGTGATGTGGTCGCATGGGATACTGCCGTCCTTTACGGAAGCGCTCAGCCATTCCGCGGCGTCCTGGCAGTCGCCTTTCCCCATCAGCTTTGCCGCCCGACGATAAGACAAGGGAATTGTGCGGTCCGCCGAGGAAATTGTGGTTGTCAAGGTCTTCCGTCCGTGAATTTCTTGGGCGCGTTGAGCCTCGTTGATGACCGCTGCAAGAAGCCAGTTCAGCTTGTCTTCCGCTTCGTTGGCCGCCAATCTCGTTGTCTTCCAAACGGCGTCGGCCACTTGGCTCATGTTGTGGCCGTTGAACCGTTTAACATCCGCTTCAGTTATTTCATTGCCTCTTGGCACGATCACCCGGAATACGGCGTCAAACACCTGGTTAAATAGATCGCGTGCGGCTGCGTGATACGTCTCGAAATACTGGCCGAACACCGCGACAGGTTGTTGTGTGCCCACCGAGAAATATCTAAAGTCGAATCTGGCGACTGCGAAGACACAACTACCAATAAGCAGTTGGCGGAGGCTGTACCGCAACGAGTCTACTTGCTGCTTCGAGCGTGTCAGCTTCGTTGTAAAGTTCTGAAGACACATGACACACTGTGCGGCCCATTGGTGCGTCAGAACGTCGGGTTCGGGGAAGAGGCGTTGCAGATTCTCAAAAGTGATAACAGTGGCTTCCGGCACGTTCATCATCCTTTCTCTCCGGGCGGCTGGCCGGCGGCTGTGGCGATGATGTTTCCACGGCACGCCGGTCAACCTCTGCGGGGATCAGCCGCTAACCCGGCAATCTGTGTTCTGATGTTACCTCAACCGATTTTCCTTGCAACCTCCATAGCAAGCCGGGCGTCACGCTCGGCATAGATCTGGGTCACGTCGGCCTTGGCGTGGCCGAGACTCACCTGGGCAGCTTCCAAGCCGAATTGACGGCGTACCTCCGTCGCCTTGGAATGACGAAGCTGATTCGCGTGCCAATGGGGCAGAAGCACCGGCTCGACGCCCATGTCAGCGGCCTCCTCCGTTCTCGCCTTATTGGCCTTCACGATGGCTCTGGTGATGGCCCTGTTGTAGCTGTCTTTCGTGTAGCAGGTCGCCGGTGCCCGTACTGGCTTGGCCCGCTGGCTCGGCTGCACGGGCGTCTTACGAACTGCCCGCTGCTCGACGTGCCGTTGCTGCTCGCTCTCTGCCGGGGAGAAGCACTGGACCTGGGCGTCCCGCAACAGATAAGGCAGCAGCACCGCCTGGGTCTTGGGGCCGATGTAAATGCACCGTTCCCGGCCACGATAGGCGGTCTTATGATCTGCTGGCCGGTACTCCCACACGTCGCCGGAGCGGTCCACGTCGCATGGCCGGAGCTGGCAGACTTCGCCGGGCCGCGCGCCCGTCAACCGCTGGAAACGGACCATATCGGCGACCACGGCAGGTAGGTAGGGCAGCGTGGCCTCTACAAGTTCGTCGGCGACCGGACCGATCGGGTCGGTCTCGCGGGCCTTAGTGCGGCCCTTTGCTGCGCCGGCGACCGTCAACAAGCCCTGATAGACTGTCACGGGCGCCAGCTCCTGCGCCACGGCCCACTTGAAGATGCGCTTGATCGTGCCCAAGACGTGATTGACCGTCTTGCGGGCCAAGCCGCGCTGGATCAGGTGCGTTTTGACCACTTGCACGGCGAGCGGGCCGAAGTCGGCGGCTCGGGTGTGCCCGTATAGTTCCCGTAGCGGGCGCATGGCTTGCCGGATGATATACGCCTGGCTGGTGAGGCGGTCGGCTTTGCGGTAATAGGCTTGGGCGAAGTCCAAGTAGGCCGCGCACAACTCGACCACGGTGATCGGCGCCGCGGGGGTAGCGAGGGGTAGCGATGCGGCCTTGATGGGAGAGGCGGCCAGTTCAGCAACGAAGCGGGAATACCGCTCTTTGCTTGCCTGGGTATCCCACTTGCCGAGATAGTGGCGACGGCCTTTGACTTGTACGAAGGCTTGGCCAGTACCCTTGTGGTGCCGATATTTCGGCACGGAAACGGTCGTAGAAGACATTACAGCACGTCCTTTCAGTCACGGGGGTAGTGACTACCCCTTTTCCGCTGACTTCCAGGCCGCACTGCCGACCGTCGGCAGGTAATCTAACTCTTGATTTCGGCGTTGTTTACGTCAAGTCGGGGCGACTGGATTTGAACCAGCGACCTCTTGGTCCCGAACCCACTTGGGCTTTCTATGACGTTGAGGTAAGTAATTCCAAATCAAGCACTTACGGAACGGACAAAAAACGCGGATTTGACGTAAGTTGTTTGTTCTCGGTTAACTCAACTACATTAAGTGTCCCAGGACACTTAATTCTTCTCGCCACTCTCTTCCGTCCAACTTACGCCGTTTCGGCAACGTTTTCCGACCCGCCATCGCTCTTGCCGGAAGCCATCGCAGCAGCCGCAGGAGCGTTCTCAACAGTTAATCTACCGACCAAGCCTGAACTAGGCAAGGCCCGGTGCCGCCATCGTGCGGGCAGGATACGCCGGCTCCAGGCTGTCGCCAAGGTTGTTGCAGATACCGCGACGCCGGGAGGACGGCCATGAGCGAGCCCAACGAAATCGCCGTCCTAACGAACGTCGAGCGGATGCTGGCCAAGGCCACGACCATCGACAAGATAAAGCATATCCGCGATACGGCTGAGGCAGCTCGGCTTTACTCCAAGAAGATTGGTCTCAGCCATGAGATCACCGTTCACGCGGCTGTCATCAAGGTCCGTGCCCAACGAAAAATGGGCCAGGTTCTGCGAACCACCAACTTGGCAACCGGTGCTCCGGGCAACCAGTACACCGGCAAATCAATGGTCCGGTCGCACGATGCGACCGGACCAATCCGATTGAAAGAAATCCCCATCACCAAGTCGGATTCATCGCGATCCCAGGCCATCGCCAGCTTGCCGGCACCGACGTTTGAACGGTACATCACCGAGTGTGTCGAATCGCGGCAGGAGCCGACGCCCGCCGGGCTGTTGCGATTGGCCAAGCAGCAGGCAGTGAACGACACTGTCCTGCCCGAGTCTTACTCTCGCAAGGGATTCGTCCGCGATCTCCGCGAACTTATCGCCGAGGGCAGCCGGTTCTCGACCATCTACGCGGACCCGCCATGGAAATACGACAACCAAGGCACTCGGGCCGCCACCGACACTCATTACCCTACGCTGACGGTCAAGCAGATTGCCGCAGAGCCCGTTGCGGAACTCGCCGCCGACAACTGCCACTTGCACCTTTGGACGACCAACGGATTCTTGCCGGCAGCCTTCTCAGTCATCGAGGCATGGGGCTTTGAGTACAAGTCGATGTTTGTTTGGGTCAAACCCACCCTCGGCATCGGAAACTATTGGCGAGTCAGTCACGAGCTACTTCTATTTGCAACCAAGGGAAATACTCCCTTTCGTGATCGCGGACAGCGGAGTTGGATCGAGTTAGACCGGCAAGGCCACAGCCGCAAGCCCGAGGAAATCAGGGCGTTGGTAGAGAAGGTCTCCCCACCACCCTGCTTGGAACTCTACGGCCGCGTTGTCCCCGAGAACCCCGCCTGGACGGTGTACGGCAACCAATTGCGTCCGGCCACCAATAGCAGAACCCATGAGGAAGACGCAAAGCGATCATCGTGTCGTTGATCGCATGTTCCTATTTCACATTAACCCGTTACGAAAAGGAGACTTCCCGAATGACCGACAAGCAACAGACCACCAGCAAACAGGTTCCGATCAAGGTGCTTGTGTTTGGCGAAATCACGGCCTCTGTTTTTGAGAAGCAGTCGCTTACGGGCTATCGCTTTTACGACTACGAACTTACCCGTACCTGGAAGAGCATGAGCACCAAGAAAGAGGCTCACGGGAGTACTTTCTTCGAACGCAATCTTGACGACATCGTGACCGCCGCCCGTGCGGCGTCGGCCTGGATCCACGCGATGCTCAATCCGACTCTCCCGGCGGATGCGTCGAATGAGCCGTTGGAAGACTACGAACTCGAAAGCCGGAAAATGCTCGCCGAGGATGAGCGGGTACGCGGCGAGTAGGAGCCCTCGCGGTCATTTCCGCATGGCGATTCGAGTTCAAGAGCATGTTCGTGTGGTGTAAACGACCTAGCCCCAGCTCCGCCCGCGTTGTACGCCGAGGCCGGAACAGGAAAAAAGTGAAAAAAATGGAAAACGAAAGCCATCTTCAAGAATCGCTCTACGTTCGGAGCCTCAAAAGCTCGTGCCACGAGAAGGCGGGATGCCTACTCGCGGCCGAGCCAGACGACAGGCCGCGACTGGATTGTGGTGAACGTAACCCGTGTCCAGTGATGATCGCACTCGACCGATGGCGTCGAGTGAGGGGAAGCATCTTGTTTTATGTGTTCGGTTTTGCCGCATCGGCGATCCTAGCGTATTGGGGAAACGAGGCTTTGCGTATCGTCCTAGCTGTAATGACTTCTGTGATTGTGCTCTTAGCATATTTGCAATTGAAGCAGTTGGCATTGCTGAAATCAATAGATGACTCATTACGGCACACGCACGAGAAGCCGCTGCTGACCGAATCGTGCCCACCTCCGGCAACGCGAATTGAACAGTCGAACAATTTGGCTTTGGATCAGTTGCCTCCTCCCCCGGACGATACCACCGCCAGCAACCCGCCCTTTTAACAAACCCCTTAAGGAAACTACCCCAACGAAAGGTCGAACCAATGGGATACAAGCTTGGCTCCGATATCGAAGTCCCAACCAGTCCGAGCAATACATACAGCACGGACGATCTGTTTCATTCTGTCGGCGTTTCTTCGGAAGAAATGCTTTTTACAGAGTCGCCGGAAGGCGAATTTGTGCCAATTGAGCGTGGCCAAACTATCGTCCTTGACCGTCTCGCCACAATCTGGTCTTGCTCCGCATCGTTCAGGGAGTCGCTCGGTCCGCTGAAAAGACACTTTGACCGGTTGAAAGCAGCCTGGAGTGCTTTTGTCGCAATCCCCCGATTGCCGGAAGGTTCGCAAAATCCAATGTCGAATGACATGCTAACCAAGCTCATGGAATTGGACTCCAACACTCCCGACGGGCTGGTACACCACATTTTCCTCCCGATCTGGCCCATGCCCGAAGCTGGGGAGACTGTTCCGCAGCCAGCGATGCCAGTCGCTGCGGGGCCGGTAGCTCAGCCCGTGCAGCCGGTATTGTCGCCGGATATACAACAATCGGGCCTTCAGTCAGCAACACAGCCGGTCCCGACGCCGCCAACACCTTTGAGTACGGCGGACAACATCCTGCCCGGCTCGCAACCGATGTCGGTTGAGCCGATCGCTCAGAGATCGCTTGCAGGAGGCTTGGAAAGCCCGGTGGTGGAGATGGCCATCGCTCCCCAATCGGCCGCCGACTTCTTGGACGCTGTCACATCGCCGCCGGTCGGACCATTGCCCGAGGTGTCTTCCGAACAAATCGTCCACTCGCCGGTGCAACCGGCGGTTGTCGAATCGGAACAGTCCGCCGAAATGTGCCGGCGTCCTCGCAAAGCCCGAGCCAAGACGCCGCCGAAGCCCTCAGAACGGAAGGCGGAGGAAGATCGTCCACGCTCCCCGGAGACGCCGGCGTCGCCACCGGCTGGGAGTGAGCCTTCTACCCAACGTGTCCGAGTACGAAGGAAGCTCCGTTGGCCGGAGAATCCCGAATCGGACAACCAGTCTGAATGAACATGTAACAAGCCGCGAAGCTTTTCTCCTGCATCCGTCGCCCCACGGCCGCACCGATTGGCTCCGTCTCCCGTGTAATCCCGCAGAGGGACGAACTGTATGGAACGCTTTCCGAGACCGGTCGTCAGGCGAGCACGTGAGCACCTTCTGTATGCCCTCGGCATTCAGCAGAAGCTCTGCTACGTGCAAAATGACATCGCACACGACGAAGCCCTCGTTTCGGCGGACGGCGTGGATTCTGCTTGGCACTGGCCGGAGGCACTGATCCGCCAGGCGGCCCAGCAACTTGAGCGGGCGGGGCTGGTTGAGACTGCCCTTATTCGAGAAGACCGTTTCAGTTGCAAGCCAGTGTTCATGATCACTCTCACTGCCAAGGGATTAAAGTCTCTTCCTAATCGTAAGAGGCTTAAGAGGCATAAGAGCAGCGTCGAATCCCCCGCTCGCCGCTCTTCCTGTTCCGCCGATGGTGCCGCCGTTCCTCCATCGCCGGCCGTCGTTTCCACGCCCTTGCCCTTCTAATTTCCATGCCGACAAAAAGCCTTAATACCCTGGAATTAGCTGCCTCACACGTAACGCACCGCGGGTGCTACGCCTGCCCTGTCGGCAGGAACGTCCGGCCGGACGTGGAAAGCTCTGAAGAGCCAATGACTTCCGATGTCGGCTTTTTGTCGGCATGGAAAGGGCGGATTCGTGTAAGTCCAGAAACGGCAATGGGGACGGATGTCTACAAAACCAAGAAATACCACTACAGCATAATATAACACCCCACAAGGAGGCGAGTAAACGCAATGAGTAGTAGAGCCCAAGAAATCCCCGATCGGGTCGAGTTTCGTTGGCGGGAGCACGAGAGACCGTTCGCCGAACTGCTTGCCGCCGCTTGCCGCAAAAGCGGCCGCAGTCCGAGTGAACAGGCCCGCGAAACTCTCAAGGACGCCCTGACTGCATCCGACCGGCTTCAGCACGCCGTTGAATCCCTCCAGGAGGAAGTGGCCCAGCTTCACCACCAACTCCGCGACTTGGCCACGATCAAGGAGGGTGTTCGGAATGTCTATGACAATGTGTACGAACTTCGGGACGACCTGGCGGCCTGCATCATCAAGCTTCTTACGGATGTGGGTCATCTCGACGCCAAGTCCGCTGCAAATTGGGTCAGAAACACGTTCGATGCGGAATAACCTCACAAGGCAATACCATGTTCACGATCACCGTAATGGCATCCGGCAGCGAAGACTATCTGCCTTCCCACGACTACTACTTCGGCAAGAGACGCCGCAGAAGAAAAGGGGCACCGGGCGACGAGCCCTCTGACGACGATTCCCCGGACATCGACCCGGACGCCGATGGCCCAGGCTTTGGCGACGCCCAGCCGTATTCCGAAGACCTCCGTGGCGAACCCGCGGGATGGTGGACGGGAGGGGGGGCTGCGTTTTTGAAACTTTTTGGAGAGATTCACGAGGACGCTTACCACCGAGTCTTCCGAGGCTACCATCCTTTTACGGGAAAGCCCCTTGTCCGAAACGCAGGGAGCCCCAATCGACGACCC
>CAWGNG010000043.1:0-43258 GCA_963823895.1 uncultured Planctomycetaceae bacterium | reverse complement strand
CGATCGCCGGCAATATCTCCGGCCCCAACTATCTGACGAAAACCGGCGCAGGCACGCTGGTCCTTTCCGGCGTAAACTCTTACACCGGCGGTACGGTAATCGAAGATGGAACGCTCCAGGTGGGAAACGGCGCTGCCTCGGCGCTCTGCGGCAACGGGCTCTTGGTCAATGGCCAGAATGCCGTGCTCGACCTGAACGGCAATAACGTCACCGTCGGCGACGTCGGGCTCATCAACGGGTCGATCACGAGCAGCACAACGTCGGCTGGCATCACCGCCACCAGCTACATGGTCCTCAACGGTTCGATCGGCGTCGCCCTGCACGGTACCGACGCCCCGCTGATGAAGGCCACGACCGATGCCGTCACGCTCAGCGGTGCAAACGACTACACCGGCCCAACCACCGTCTACGCCGGCCAACTCAACCTCGTTGGCGCCAACGCCTGGAATCCGGTCCTTAACCTCGGGCATACCGACATCCAGGACGGCAAGGTCATCCTCGACTATTCCGCTGCTCCCAGTTCCGACCCAGCGTCGAACGTATTGAGCGATCTGACGGCCAGTTACGCCGCCACGCCTGCGTTCTCCTCCGGCCAGATCTACAGTTCCACCGCGACCACCGTCAGCGGCCTCGGCTGGACCGACAACGCCACGTCGCAGCAGGTGACGATCGCCCGCGCGGAATACGGCGACGCAAACTTGGACGGGTACGTCAATCTCGCGGACCTTGGGATAGTAAACGGCCATTGGGGTCAGAACGGAACTTGGGGAACGGGCGACTTCAACTACGATGGCGTTGTCAACCTCGCTGATCTGAGCACGGTACTCGGGAACTGGGGCCAACAACCGACGGCCTTGCCGCCGCAGGTCGCCGCCATCGTCCCGCTCGGCGCTCAGCAAACCACCGCCGACGAGCTTCAGTTCGTCGTCGCGTTTAGCAAAGATGTTACCGGCGTCGACACCGGCGACTTTTCTCTCGTCTGTTCCGGCACTACCGCCCAAATCGCCAATGTCACCGGTTACAGTGGCTCTGACGGTGCCTACCCGGTCTACCTCGTCACGGTCGACAACGTCTACGGCAACGGAACGGTGCAACTGAACCTGGTCGACAACGGCACGATAACCGACGCCGACGGCACCACCCATCTCGACGACACCGGCTTCAACACCCAGGGCGAATTATTACCGACATACACCGGACCGACGTACACCGTCTCGTCGCCGTTCGTCTGGCAAGGCGGGACCGACACTCATTGGTCCACGGCCGCGAACTGGAAGGACAGCATATTGCCGATCCCCGGCAGCAGCGTTTGTTTCGAGGGCACCGGCAGCGCTATTGACAATCTGCCAGCAGAAACCGCGTTCCAGTCGATCGAATTCGCTTCCAGCGGCTTTTCGCTCATCGGAGGAAATGCCCTGACGCTCACCAACGGCATCACCCTCGACCCCGGCGTTACCAACACCACCATCTCCACGCCCGTCGTCCTCGCCGGGCCGGTCGCCATTGATGTTAGCACTGTTGACCCGAACGAAGCCCCGTTGACGATCTCTGGCAACATTTCCGGCGGGAATTCGCTAACGAAAACGGGCCCCGGCGAACTCCTGCTGACGGGCAGCAATTCTTACATAGGTGTGACAACGGTTTGCGGCGGAACAGTCGAACTCGGCCCCACCGCCCAGTTGCCGGTACTCACGGGCCCAGCCGGGGCCGACATTCAAGAGGGCAGTATAGTGTTCGACTACACGAACAACCCCGAGAATCCCTATCCCGATCCCGCCTCCGAGATCCTCTCGATCCTGGCGCAAAGCTACAATAACGGCACGAATCCCTTCACTCCATTCTCGTCTGGGCAAATCCGCGATACAACGGCCGCGGCCACCTCAACGGCGCTCGGTTGGGCCGACGACACCCTCGGGGAGAAGGTAACCGTCGCTTGTACGTTGTACGGCGATGCCAACCTTGACGGTACGGTGAACCTCGCCGACCTTAGCAAGGTCTTGCCGGATTGGGGCAAGACCAATCAGACCTGGGCCCAGGGCGACTTCAACTACGATGGCGTTGTCAACCTCGGTGACCTTACCAAGGTACTCGAGAACTGGGGCCACCAACTCAACTCCTCTCTCACCGCCAGTTCTACCTTCACTGTCGATTTGACCGACGATGGAGTCGATTTGCCCGCCTATGGGCCGGGGACACTCGTCGTGACAGGGGCCGTGCGTCTCAACAACGCGACGCTCGAAGTTACCAGTTCCCGCACCGACACCGACTACGGCATCCTTCGCGTGCTCATCGAAAGCGACAGCGGCACCCCGGTGATCGGCACGTTCAACGGTCTGCCCGAAGGGGCCGAGGTCGACGTGGGCGGAGTGCGATATTACATCACGTACCATTTCAACGCAAAGACCGGCGAGTTCGGCACCGGCAACGATGTGGCGCTCGTTTCGTCGCCTGCATTCGGCGTCTCGTCCGCGCTCCTCTCAAGTCAAACCGTCACGCTGGATTACGCGTCAGAGTCGCATTACCTTGATGCGACGCTCGTTCCCCGCTATACGTGCTCGCAGTTTCAATTGTCCACCGCCGTCTGGACGCAGCAATATCCCGCCTGGGCGGACGCGACCTTCTCGTTTACGAGCGAGGATTCGACCATCGCCTCGGTCGATCCCAGCACGGGCCTTGTCACATTCCTGCCACAGGAGGAGGAGGAAGGCAGCGATTGCCCTACGTGTCGCATTTTGGTGACCGCAACCCTGGCCGGCCAGTCGCCGCAGACAATAGAGATTCGGCTTACTGGGGCATCCATTGAAGATACGTACTACGTCCCGGATACGATCAATGGCACCGACACCTCGGAGAACAACGTCGGGAATTACGTCCTCGTTCTGTACAACGCCGATTCCACCGGCGGCGACATAAATAACGTCATAAGCAGCACGGCATTGATGCAGTATTACCGGACGTATAGGCTGGGAATGGCGAACGCGACGTACCTTGGGATCTCGGCGGCGGAACTGGAGGCTGCTGGCTATAACATTGGTGGGATCACGAGCCTCCCTGACACCGTGGGCTCGTCCGCGGCAAACGATAGTATCTGCCAGGCGATCGCGGGCTATGTCGCAAACTGGGTCAAAACACAGGAGCAAAGTAATCCGTCGCTCGCGTTTCGCTACATCGTGGGCCTCTGCGGGCTACCGAGCCGCGACAGCGATCAGGTCGTTTATCCTCCCCCGAACCCACCCAATAGCGTTCCCGGCTATATCTATCGTGCATTTTCCGGTGGATCTACCAATCTGCCCTATTCCGGCGCCGAGGATCGATTCAGTGTTGCCGAATATGGCGCACCGTTGATCGCATGGCTCGACTGCGGCAGTTACGCGGCGACGGTGGCGTTTATCATGAAGGAGCGCGCTGTGGCGCTCAACGCGGACGGCACACCCCGTGGGCTCGAACCGGACGGCATCACGATTTCCGGAAGCCAAGCGAATGTCGCTGGTAGCGAGTATTATTTCGATGACGTCGGCCAATTTAGCGGCTCGCTCGCTGGCTTCCCCATCGCCGTCGAAAATGCGGGTATATCGAGCAGTGACGTCGACTACCAACAACTCCAACACATCGGCATCCAGCCGAACCCGGCCGTCGACCCCGTCGCCTATTTTTCCGAGGGCACACACGGCGGGCTTGACGGGGGATACACGGATCCAACATCAGACTGGGCCAACGACGGCCAGATCAACTTCACGGGCAAGGCCGGCTGGTGGATCGGGTTGTCGTGGGAAAGTTTCAATGGCATCTATCCGCCGTCAGGATATGCGTGGATGGCAAATCCGGCGACTGTCTTTTCCGCGACGGCGTTTGGCGGAACGAACTATAGCAACACCCCCGTGTGTTGGACCGGGAACACGGGTGAGCCTGGAAGCCCTGAATTCGACGCCGACTACGTCAACAGGTGGGCCAGAGGCTGGTCGAGCCTGGAAGCGGCGTGGGCCGGCTGCCCCCTCGGGTGCAGCGCCGACTACCTCCTGGTCGTTACCGACGTTTGTTTGAATCTCTGAATCTTACCCCCCCTCGTCTAGGTTATTTCAGAGAACGATTGTTCATGTCATACTAAACAGAGAGCCCCCAGAAAAATAGGATCGCGAAAATGAACCGTCCAAGGAGATTGCCATTTCGTTTTGGAAGCGCAGTGCTGGTCGGCATAGTTTTTTTCTGTTGCAAAGTCGGGAATGTCTATGGTGAGCCCTTTCAAAACCTGGGGTTTGAGGAAGCGGTAATCGGTCCGGTGTATGAGAACACGGTATCCGCTTCCCAAGCGTTGCCCTACTGGACAAATAGTTATGAGGCCGCTGGTGGCAGCGCAATTTGGTACGATGCGACGCCCAACACTTCGCCATGCGTTTCGATTCACGACGGGAAACCTGGCGATCAGGTGTGGGGACATCCCTACAGCCCGCTGGTCGGCAATTACTCCGTCTTCCTGGCCGAGGGTGCTGGCCCATACGGCGACATCATAAATTCTTGGATTGCCCAGACCGGCGACGTCCCCGCCGATGCACGATCATTGATGTTCAAGACCGACATGCCGCAGGGCGTCAATCGCCTCGTGGTCTCCCTAAACGGAACCGCGATCCCGATGCAACTCTATTCGACGGACGGCACTGTCAATCCATACTGGGGACCGGTCGAGACGTTTATTGGCGACATCTCCGCATTTACAGGCCAGCAAAACGTGGACCTCCAATTCACGAAGATCGACCAAGACCCTTCGGATCCGTACGTTTTCGGGGGAGTTGACATCGACGACATTCAATTCTCGCCGACCGTTGTTCCCGAGCCGTCCACGCTGGCTCTCATCGTAATTGGTGTCCTTAGCGCCCCCCTCTATTTCCTCCTCCGCCCGCGCGCTTTAGCGAAGTAATCGGGATACCACAGGTCTAGAAAGGACGCAGCTACAAGATCACAACGATGACAGAAGTTGTGCCGAAGAAGAACCAAAGTCGCATACCACCGTCAAATGGTGGCCCGAGAACTGAAATAAAATCACCGAATCATTGGGACGGCCGGCGGTGCCTGCATCGCTGCGGCCATGCGGACCGGGCAGGTGGTCGCCTGTCCTGCCTTTCGGCAACCGCTGCCCGGTTCGGCCCGACCGATGAAGGAACGGCAATCTCTACACTTGGCTGCTGGGTTTCCTGTCGTTGCCATTAGGAAGATTATCGAGACGCTTCTAACGGCTCAGGCGTTGGCGCACTCCAGCGCAAACCACTCCCGCCACTGCTCGGCACTCCAGCCGGCTTTCTCGTCGATGATGGGCTTGGCGTTGGGACGCTTGCGGCGTTTCTCCACAGTGAACCGCGGGGGCTCGGGGATCGTGTGGGCCGTGTCGCAGTAGGGCGGGGGCAGCTTGCCGGCGTGCTTCATGCGGTGAAACCAGCGTGTCGCCCGCCAGTACCACTCGAAACCGTTGCCGGTCCCCTTGCCATCCTTGTGCTGGACTTGGCCCCACGGCAGCCCGCGATGATCCTTGATTTGACGGCCCCAGAAATCGGCCACAACAAGCAGCACGTCCTCACCTTTGCCCAGCCTCTCGGCAATCTCTGCAATGTAAGCCAACTGATCGAAGTCCCACTCGCTCCGCTTGCCCACCTTGCGTGTGCCGAAGCCGGCGCGGTTGCAGGCCAGCCCTTGCTGTCGACGCCACTGAAGCGCCTCGGCGGTCCGCTCGCCGATCATGTCGGCCTCGAATTGGGCCAGGCCGGCGAAGAAGATGACCACCAGTCGCCCCACGGTGCTGTCCATGTCGATGTTCTGGCCGCCAAGGAACTGGATAACGATGACCCGCACACCCCGCTTGGCGAACTGCTCCAAGGTTTCGAGGATGTCTCTGGCAGTTCGGCCCAGCCTGTCCAACTTCGTCACCACGAGCACGTCGCCGGGTTGGGCGTGATGGAGTAGCCAGCGGCCTTGGGGCCGGTGCCGAAAGTCCGTGGTCCGGCCGGAAGTCCCCAGCGGCTCGTCGAGGATCGTCGGCTCGGGCAGGCCAACCGATGCGCAGTGCTTGCGGATCATCTCCGCCTGGACTTCGGGCGATGCCTGCTGTTTCCGCGTGCTGGCGCGGGTGATGCCGTAGACCGTCATAGCGTATGGTCTCCTGTCTTCTGGGGTTGGTTGTCTGCGCCTGAAAAAAGCCGTGTGCGGGCAACCTGCCACCGAGTAGGAGGTCGGTGGCAGGCGATCGGCGTACCCCTACGCCCAGCCCGCACACGGCAGCTATTCTTTGACGAGCCCTTGGCGAAGGTATCGCATCTTGCTAAGATTGTCACGAGAATCTTCGGAAATTGGCTGGAGAGACGAAGTTGAGAAAGCATACTCTCATAAGTTGGAGCAGTGGCAAGGACAGCGCGTGGGCGCTGCACGTGCTGCGGCAAGACCCCGAGATCGAAGTCCTCGGACTTTTTACGGTTGTCAACGCGAAGCACCAGCGCGTGGCCATGCACGCCGTCCGATTGCGGCTGTTGGAACTCCAGGCCGAGGCCGTCGGTTTGCCCCTGCGCGTGATCGAAATCCCCGACCCGTGCAGTGACGAACAATATCAGTCGGCCATGCGGCAGTTCATCGACGAATCGCTCTCGCAAGGCGTGCAGTGTGTGGCGTTCGGTGACCTGTTTCTGCAAGACGTCCGCGACTATCGGGAAAGGCAGTTGGGCGGGACGGGGATCGTTCCGTGCTTCCCTTTGTGGAACCAGCCGACACGTGAGTTGGCCAACAAAATGCTTGCAGCGGGATTGCGGGCGATTGTCACCTGCGTTGACCCGCGCAAGCTGCCAGGCCATTACGTTGGCCGCGTGTGGTCTAAAACCCTGCTCGACGAGTTGCCTGCCACGGTCGATCCATGCGCCGAGAACGGAGAGTTTCACACCGTGGTGGTCGATGGCCCGATGTTCCTCCGGCCCGTCCCGGTTCAGATCGGTGAGACCGTAGAACGGGAGGGTTTCGTATTCGCCGACGTATTGCCGATCGAGGCGGTGGATGCCGTCGGCGTCCACAACCAGGAGTCGCCGTTCTTAGTCCTCTAGCGTTCTGGCGGCCTCGCCATCCGTCTGGAGCAAGTTCAACTGGCCCTGTTGGCAATCCATGCCGGCCAGCAGCACCGTCTGCCGGGTGTTCTCCGGTTCGTCTCCATGCCAAGGCTTGGGACGTGGCACAAGATTGCTGAGGGCGAACTCACCGCAAGCGTTTTCCTCGATGGAGCGAAGGTGGATCGCCCTTCTCAATCGACGATTGGCCCGGCGGAGTCTATGGGCCTCTTGCGTCAGATCGTGGTAGGACATCGCCAGCAGCGGATCGAAGCGGCTTGGCAGGGGATCAAAGTCCGATGGTCTTGTACGGTTCATGCGGCCACTCCTTCCTCGCAGCGCATCTCCAGCGCCGCGCCAAGGGCCGTCATTGCCCGCCGCATCGAGAAACTGCCGTTGCGCCAGCCCATCTGCTGCACGCCCAGCGGCAAGGGAACCTCCGGGCCGGCTTCCTGCTGCCATATCCAGGCCAGCCGCTCCTGGCAGGCTTTCGCAAACGTCGGGCCGGCGGAGAAGGGAAAGACCTCGAACCGCTGCAAGAGCGCCTCGTCCAACCCGCTGGCGTCATTGCTGGTGGCCACCACGATCAGCCGCTCGGGCATGTGCTGCTCGCCAAGCTCATCCTTCAGCGCGGCGTTGACGTGTCGGCTGACGATCAGTTCCAACTCCTCGATCAGCAGAACGTGCCACGGGTTGCCCGCCATCGGCTTGTAGCGGAAGGTCTGGCCGAACAAGTGGCGAACCTCGTCGATGCTCAAGTTGCTGGCGGAATACTCGGTCAAGCCGGAGAAGGGGCAGACGCCCAGGTCTTGAATGAGAGCCTTAGCCGTGGCGCTCTTGCCCACGCCGCCGAGGCCCTCGAACAGCAGACAGCAAGGCTGAGGCAAAGCCACCAGCCGCTTCAGCCGCCGGATGACGGCCGGCTGCCCGACCACTTCGTCCAGCGTGCGGGGTTGATAGGAACGGGACAATCGCATGGCATGGTCTCCAATGGGGTTCAGGGTTCAGTACGAATAGAGTTTCATCTTGGACACGGGGACGCACTCGATTACCAGGTCGGGGAAGCTGCGGCAGAGTTGCTGCCGCTCGGATGTCGAGAAGTAGAGCAGCCGCCCGCAGCCGTTCTCACAGACCAGACCGGCCGAGGCAATCAGCATCCGGCCTTCGCACTCCGGGCAGCCGGTCGTCAGGATGTCCGCCAGTGTCTTGCGCGGTCGGCATCTCACGAATCGGACCTCCCGTTCTTCGGACAGTTCGCCATACGGGCGTGGCGTTGGCAGGCCCTTTCGGCGGCGCTTCGCTTTCGGTGTCGCGACAGCACATCCCATACTTGGAACTCCTGGTCGAAGTGTTGGGCGTAGCACACATCGGACAAGCCCCGTTCATCCCGCGGTCCGTAGCGGCAACGGGAGAACACCACTCGGTACTGGCGGCACTTGCTCGTCCAGAGCTTCCGATCGGCGGCGATGGTCTGGTCTCGCCGGGGACGCTTGGGGAAGGTCAGCATGATGGTCTCCTCCGCCTTTGGTTGTAGCCTGGCAGAACGTGGACGCCGTCTTGGTTCGGAAGCAGTTCACTGGGAGGCTGACGGCGATGGCCCCCGATCTTTCGCCGTCCAAGATTGGGAAGTAGAATGGGGCGAGCGCGAAGCAGAGGGCGGAGTGGAGAAACGACCGTTTCTCCACCACTTATGCCGGAGAAAAGCGACAAGATTTCGGAGGGGCTACACCTTTCAAGTGGCCCCGCCAGTGGTCAAGTGGGGACGTAAATGCGTCCACTGCACAGCAGATGATCTCGCTCATGAAGCCGCCGATTAGCATCTATGTAGACACGTATTCGTTCGTCAACAAGAACTGTTGTTATCCGTTGTTGAAGAGCCTCTTGGCATACGTTGGAGTGCCAAACTGCAACTCTCTGTGGACCGGAGGAGTCACATGGCCAAAGTCAACGCTGTAAGCTTGGTCGGAATAACGGCGGTTGCTCTGTTGGGTACTGTGGCTTGGTCCAGCAGCCCCACGGCTGATAAGCGAGCCACGTCAGGCATCTCTTTAGAGGCCGCTGACACCTTGCACTGGCGACTGAACTACGAATGCAGCCGGTTCGGAACAGTAGCCCTTTACCAGGGTGCTTTGGCGAACCGCTTGCTAGGAGGCATACCACCACGGCCGTATCCCGGTCGATGGGACGTTTATCCGATAGACAGGGTGACCGATGACGATTTCAGGTATGCACCTCTTCGGGCAAGAGAGTCGGATCGGCTGTTCTCTCTACAAGCCACCCATAAGAGCAACGGCGAGGTCGTAGAACTGATCGTCCAAGGTGAAAGAGTCAGTATTTCTGTACTTGGTGTTGACAAGAAATGGCGTTTTCCCCGATCGCCAAAGACGACAGTTCAGTCCCTCCTTGAAAGATGCTCCGACCGTTCGTGGAACGAAGAGATGGCGAAAGAGCGGAAAGCTGCGGGGCTAACGGATAGACGACCACAAGACGCCACGCACCACGCCAACAAAACTCCGCCGCCCTCCCCCGCCTCGCCCAGCAAGTGATTAGCGCTTTAGATTCAGCTTGAGGTAGGAACACAGCTTTGCGGCCGTTTCCCAAGCTGATGCCACGTTCGCCATGAACGAAGCGGTTCACAACCGATTGGCTCACGCCCGACATCTTGGCAATCATGTATTCCGTTTCTCTGCTGTTGGCAATCGCTTGCCGCAACTGGTCTAAATGGTAGAAGACTTCTCCCCATATCCGCAGAGCTTTGCTATAATGGGGTCATGCAGGAAACCCGCTTGCGCCGAGCGAATGCCGCAGAGTTTGCGCGAAACTCGCGTCGGGCTGAATTTTTGTTCAATGCCGGATGCTGGCCTATCGAAGCCCACCTAAACCAAGGAAGGCAACTGGGTTGGGACGGGGCTTGCTTGGAAAGCGTGTCGGGCTTCTCACATGATCCAATTGGGTATAGAGGTGGGATGGACCTGTATGAGTATTGTGGGGACGATCCGACGATGTACCTTGACCCAGCGGGAACTGACTGGGGTGAGGCACCGAACGTCCCTGGTGGGCCTCAATGCTTGAGCTTGGGAAGCTGTCACCGGCCAGGGTTCAACCCCTTTGACCCGCAACCAGGACCAGCAACTCCGGCACCGGCAACCCCGCCACCAACGCCAACACCGGCTCCGGCTGCCCCTACTCCCGTCGATTGCAACAAGTGCGGTCTGTGGCCGGTGGACCAATTCCGGCCGTCGCTTTGCGACTGCGGCAACCTCGGGCTCCTCGATAGGGGATGCATAGGGCTGTGCCAAATCAGGATGGGCCTTCCTGGAATCCTCGACCCGCAAAATGCATGGGGTGTCCGTTGTTTCAAGAGTTACGGTGAAGCCCGAAAGGTGCTCTTGCAATTGAAGAAGAATTCCGGCTGCCATCCCTTGTTGTTTGCTGTCCAGACGACGGCAAGTGGCAGTGCAACCACCACCGACCCTGGCCGTGGTGAGATCGACCCCGGCACGATTCCGATTGCGCCCCCTGCAACCGATCCTAAGAACCCTACAAAATGGGTTCCCTGCACATTCAATTACGCAACTCTGCTGGGCACAAACAACTGTTACTACTGGGAATGCATGAACAACGGCAAACGGACCAGTGGCCTCCCGCAGATGGTGTACCACGATTGTAAGTTGGTGCCATTTGGGACGACGTATTATTGTGTCTATCCGAATTGCTCCGCCAAGAATGGCTGCGGGGGCTCCCCGTCGCCAGACATTCCGAACAAGCAGTTGCCGAGATAAGGGGGGACGTTATGCAGGAATGTGCGACACGGCTGCTGCTCGCTGGGTCGTTAGCGGTGTCCCTCTGCGGTTGCGGCAGAGTAGGCGGCAGCGGTTCCTCTGATACGGCCGACAAACAAAATGAACAGAATAGCAAGGTCAGCCACGCTATGGAGAAGAACCTAGTTGAACACATGCAGTGGATGCTCGCGATGATGAGGCACTTTAAGGACGACAAAGGGCACCTTCTTCCAACGGTAATAACATCAAAAGGAGAGCCGTTGTATAGCTGGCGGTACAACATGCTGAACCTTCTTGCACCATCCCTTGAACTTGACAATGAGAGCTATGGCCACAAGTGGAACGACGAATACAACAAACGTTACTCGTCTGAGACCACGATATGGTACTGTTACCAGGGCAACCCCAGCACAAACATTGTGGCTATCACTGGGAAGGGGACGGCGTTTGATGAAGGCGATCCAGGGTTGCTCAAGCAAATGCGGCCCGACACAATTGTGATAATCGAGATAAAGGACTCAAAGATTAACTGGATGGAACCCAGGGATGTCAACGTTGACGACCTGAAGCAGAATAGGATGCGAGGAGTTTTCACCGCCGGTATCCACGTCGGTTTTCTGGATCGCTCAGTGTGGCGTCTTTCGCCGAACACGCCAGTAGATAGGATAAAGGCAGCGTGTTATCTGAAGCGTCCGAAGGAGGACACGGCGGAACGGTTGCTCGGCAAGTACGTCGAAGAGAAATGGGGAGGGGAGGCAAGACAATCACGCCGAGAATAGCCTGACCATCCCAACAACTCTCCCTCGCCCCCCTCCCCCGCCTCGCCCAGCAAGTGAGTCACCGTTTCAGATTCAGCTTGAGGTAGGCGCACAGCTTCGCAGTCGTTTCCAAGCCGATGCCGCGTTCGCCATGAACGAAACGGTTTACAACCGATTGACTCACGCCCGACATCTTCGCAATCATGTATTCCGTGTCCTTGCTGTCGGCAATCGCTTGCCGCAACTGGTCAACGATGGTAGAAGACTTCTTACGTGGCATCATGCAGCCTTTCGTTTTAGAATGCGGGAAACGGCGGTATGCGTCCACATTTCACCGCCTTCCTTGGTTCGGATTCCGTGTTGTGTCAGCGCGGCGGCAATTTCTCTCAGCGTGCAACCGGCCGTGCGAAACTCGCGTCGGGCTGAATTCTTGTTCAGTATCGGATGCTGCTTGCCGAAGCCCACCTAAGCCAAGGAAGGCAACTGGGTTGGGACGGGGCTTGCTTGGAACCCTGTCCCATTTCCGATAATGTTGTCCTCTTTGAGAGCTTAATGTAGTGGAGAAATAGCCTTCTCCACGCGATGGAAGAACGTCCGCTCTTTCTCGTCCCACTGCTGCTGCTTGATGTTCACCATCCACTGGTTGCAGAAGCCGGTCAGGTCGGCTTGGCCGCGGGGATGGTATCGCCACTGGCCGTTCTCCTGCCATGCCCAGCGGCGATAGATGCCGGGGTCTTGCTGGAAGGTCAGCGGGACCACGCCCAACGGTGTCACAAGGAACTCCACGTCTGGGTCGGCCATTACGTCGCCGTTCTGGACGTGGTTGTGGGCCAGTGCCACCCTCATGGCGCACCACTCCCGGCCGGCAACCGCCTGCCGATCGACGGTCAGCACGTCGATGTTTAGCGGCATGAACGAGCCGCCGGCATTGTCAATCTTGCGATGGTCGCCGGGCTGCTGTAGCCCTTCGATCAGTTGGCGGAAGATGGCCTCCGCCCGTTTATTTCAGGGATTTCATGGTCTGTCACTCCTCTGGCACCACGGCCAGTCTGAGGGTTTTCAGTGGTTCTCCCAGCCTTGGTGCAAGACGCGAGGAACGCGATCTTCGCGCCGGCAGCGATCTTGCTCGCCGCAGGGGGGGACGCAAATCCGCCTAGATTCTGGGCGACTTGCATGTCGGGGGGGTTGCTTGTGGCTAAAGCTGCTGTCAAATTAGCGGTTATCGCCACTCGGCGGGGAAGAGGCGCGCTGCCGTGGCGAGAGCGGCCCGTTCATTCAATGCGGGCATTTTCTCTTCGGCAGTCAATTGCTGCATCAGTTCATCTTCCAAGGGAGACACTGCCATGTTTCGTCGTTGCGAAATCGTTTTGGGCGTCTTGGGTCTGTTGTTTTCTGGCGTAGGGTCGATTTCGGCGACGGCAGCGACGACATATCAATGGGCCAGGACGGTTGGCAGCTACGGCAGCGGGAACGGACAATTTAGCTACCCCAATGGCGTTGCTATCGACTCGTCCGGAAATATCTTTGTCACCGATTACGACAACGACCGCATCGAGGAGTTCGACAACAGTGGCAACTATCTTACACAGTTCGGCAGCTATGGCAGGGGGAACGGGCAACTCATCTGGCCAACCGCGATTGCCGCCGACCTATCGGGCAACGTCTGGGTTTATGACTCAGACAACCTTCGCCTTGAAGAATTCAATCACAGTGGTGCATACGTCGGCCAGTCGAATACCTATTTCGTCTATCCGGCAAGCGTAGGGGGAATTGCTGCGGACGCTTCGGGGAATGTCTGGGTCACGGTAACGTCCACCAACAACAGCAGCCCAGTCCATGAGCTTAGTAGCAGTGGTACGGTTATCCGCGGCGTCGGCAGCTTCGGTTCCGGGAGTGGGCAGTTCTCATACCCGCACGGCATTGCCATTGACTCGTCCGGAGACGTCTTCGTAAGTGACATGTATCACAATTGCGTTGAGGAACTCGACAGCAACGGCACGTTTATTCGCCAGTTTGGCAGTTACGGCACCGGCAACGGACAATTTGAGTCTCCACAAGGCATCGCCTTGGATGCGGCAGGAAATATCTTCGTTGCCGATTACGACAACGACCGCATCGAAGAATTCGACAGCAGTGGTAACTATCTTACACAGTTCGGCCGCTATGGAACTGGTGACGGGCAGTTTATCTACCCCAACGCCGTGGCGGTGGACGGTACAGGGCACGTTTGGGTTGTCGATGGATACAGCAACAACCGCATTGAGGAGTTCGCCCCAGTTCCCGAACCTTCCACCCTCGCCTTACTCGGCGTCGGTGCTATCAGCCTGCTGGCCTACGCTTGGCGATCGCGTCGCGTTTAGTCCACCGGGTTAAGGACAACGCTATCAATCCACTTCGGCACGCTGTTAGCCGTCCTGGGTTGCGTGAGGCAGGCCACTACCCGCGGCCCAACAGGTTTTGGCGGCCAGCCGGTGTAGCCGTCGGTGACAACCAAGATCGCGTTGGGTGACGGCCGCTCATCGCACACTGTCACGATTATGGCGGCCATATCCGTGCCGCCGCCACCGTTCAGTTCGATCTGCTCGGGGCGAAAGACGTTCTTGGCGCAGGCCACGGCGGTATCGCCGGCCAGCACCCGTAGGCCACGCGGATCGGGCAGGGGACCGCAGGGCATTGCCGATCACGCCCAGCGCCAAGGCAAGGTCGCGCTGTTCCATGCTCCCGCTGGTATCGACGATCACGGTTACGCGGGGAATCGGCTTGACGTGCGCCGGCAGCAGCGCGCCGCCTTGCTGTTGCCGCCGGTTGGCTTGCGGTAAGTAAAATCCCCGAAACCCGACGTGCAGCCCACGGCGTACCTCACCTTGGCCAGCAGTTCTCTGGCCGGGTCAACCTTGGGGTGGAGCAATTCGGCTGCGGCGCGGGCCAGTCCGGCCGGCACGCTGCCACGGCCACGCTGCTCTGCGCCACCGTCCAGAAGATCAGGTTGGGGGACGAACGACAGGACATAGAATCACTCCGCTCGGTTTGGGGTGGTCCATCGTCGCCCCGGGCCGCTACTGTTCGACCCGGGGCGGAGGGGAACACCACAACCCCTCGACCGTCACTCGTGTACGACCAACGCCTCACGGTTCTGTTGCGTCAAGCGGCCTGAAGCCTCCGGCCGCACAACCGTGCGACGCAACAGCACGCCGCAAACGCGCCCTGTTGCCAGCAGCGAAAACACCGCACGGCCGCTCCTCCACAAGAGACAAAAAACCGCGGCCAGCCAGCGGCAGGCTACGGTTGTGGTCTCTGGCGGCATTAGTTGCTGGCCTTGTTCTCGCCCTTGCTAGGCGGACGGCTCCAAAACCGAATGGTCCTCGTCTCAGGATCGAAGGTCGTTTGGAGCTTGCCCTCCGCAACCCGCTTTGCCAGAGCCGTGCGTATGGCCTCTGCTCGCAGTCGTTTCTCACGATCTTTTCGCTTTCCCATTTGTGTTACCCCTGGTTCAGCGCCGCCCATCGCTTGCGGGCACCCTCCATGAGTTCGGCCAGTGTCTTCCGCCGCTGCCTGGGAGCAGCGGCGCGGCACTCCTTGGCTTTGGCGAGGATATGCTGGCGGTGCTTCTGGTAGTACTCCCGCTGATAGTTCTTGTGCTTCTCCCGCCATTGCTTCTGGTACGCTCGCTTCTCTTCCGCCGTCTCCGCCACGTGAGGATGATAACCCCTCTGCGTGGCCTTTCTGACGGGATAGACCGCCCGATACACTCGACGCCCGAATGAGGCGTCTGCCCTTGCAGCAGCGATCTCCGCAGGCTTGCGGAACTCGCACTCTTGCTCATACGCCGCCACAATCTCCTCTAGCCAGGGCGTACAAAGGTTGTAAGAACTCGGCCGTTTGAAGCCACCAGCCGTCCATCGTCTGCCGGGAGATGCGGACGCCCTGTCGCTGGAAGATTCCTTCCAGCCGGTGCAAGGGCAGATGATCGGCCCCCTTGCTGACGATCACCTGGGCCATCAGCCCCGGACCGGCCAAACCGCCGGGAATTGCCTCGGGCGGCTTGCGGGCCAGCACCACGTTCTGCTCGACGAGCGTCAGGCCGCTCTCGGGCAGTTGCTCTTTGCGGGCGTATTTCTTGCGGACATGCACCATCACGAACAGCGTCGAGGGCCGCCAATCGAGTTGCTCGCTGGTCTCCGGCGGCAACTCGACCAGATTCTCCAGGCCGCCCAATGCCGCCTTCTCGGCTTCGGAAAGATCGTGAACGACTTCCTCACGCTTGGTCTCGTCGGGAATCCGCCCTCGGCCGTGCTTGTCGCGGTTCTTGGAAGCTGCCCGTGCGACCGGCGGCGGCGAGTTGGCAGCCGCCTCTTCCGCATCTGCCTGGTTCTCGAACAACATGCCTTGCTGCGGATCGAACTTCTCGCTGCTGCTCCCGTAAATCCTTTTCAGCAGCAAGTGAATGTGATGTTCTTGCCGCTGGAGCCGCTCGTCGCGCAGACGCAACTGCTCCAACAATTGCACGATCAACTGCTTGAGCACCGCGACATCGTCGGGCAGCAGGGCGGGATCGGGAAGAGGCATGGCGTCCGTGTCCATGCCCTTATAGATACCGTGAACGCGAAATTATTCCCACCGCAAGAAAGGTTTTTCTCCCCGCATCAAGCCGTGCGTTGGTAGCGTTGCTGCCGTTTCACGCTGGACGGGTCGATGCCCCACAGCACCAGCGACAACTCCTGCGCCGAGACCTCGACGCTCCGCGCTTGTGGGTCGTTGCTCGTCGGAAAGCGAAAGGTTCCTTCTTCCAGCCGCCGATAGTACAACGTCAGCCCGTCGCGATCCCACCACAAAAGTTTCACGCGATCGCCACGGCGACTGCGGAACACGAACAAGTGGCCGGACAAGGGATCGTATCCCAGCCAGTCCCGCACCAGGGCGGCCAGTGTGTCGAAACTTTTTCGCATATCTGTCGGCGCCAAGCACACGTAGATCCGCACCAGTTCCGACAGGTTCAACACGGCTGCACCTCCAGCACGGCCAGCACAGCGGCGAGCGTTTGCCGGTCGAAGCCCGCCTGCACCCGTACCGTGCGGCCTTGCCCCAGGATAATCTCCACGCCGCCGTCCGCCTCAGCCGCGCCGAAGCACCTGCTTGCCGGTCCCACCACATGCACGGGCAGAAACGAAGGCGTAGCACCATGCCGTGGCGATACCCGCTTGGATGAACGCGACGTTGGCGTCGCCGGGCGTGACTGGAACTGCGCGCCGTCCACGGCACCGGATACCCGCTTGCCGGTGCGGTGACCACCTCGCGCCAGTTTATGCCGCCAGAAATAGAAGGCCGACTCCCGCAATTCCTCGGCGCGGCAAAACGCCCGCACCGATTGGCCGCCTTCCCTCCACCGCCGCACCACCTCTTCCCAATAGCTCCGTCGCCGCGGATCGCCGTGTCGAATTCGTTTCTTCATGTTCGGGCTCCTGAGGTTCATCGAGCCGAGACCATCCCGGCCGATGCCCCCAGCCTACCCGACTGCACAAGACGTGTTCCGCCAGTCACTTACGTTGAAACCGTATTGCTTGATGCTCTCAGCAACAGCGCCTACGGCGTTGTCGTTCAACCGAGGGTTGTCATCCCAGGGTTTCAGCTTTGCTACCGCTACTTCTTGGATTTCCATAAATGGCACCTCTTTCTTATATGTGATTGGACTTCGCTCGGATGTCTCTGGCAGCCACAGCGTAACAGCATCGGCAAGCGTGGGAGGAGTCGGTGTAGAGGTCCACGGTCAATTCGCTGCATTCGCTGGCTTTGTCGGGAGGCTCGGGGATGACCGACATGTGTGACGTTCCTCTCTGGTCAAAACAGTTCCAACTGTCCGCCGCAATGACTCCCGGATGCCCACCGACCCGAAATGTGACAGGAGCCAGCGGCGATGTCGGGGTTCGTGCAGGAGCAAACGAGAACCTAATGGGTTTTGACAGCCAAAATCGGTAGTGAATTCAAGGTATTGTGCTAGCACACCACTGCTAGCAGGCGCATTTTGTGGTTGCCTTTGGCGGCGTTGCTTGAGAGTAATTGAAAGGAGGGTCCATGAAGTAACTTCGCAAGGGAGGATGAATCGTCATGTACCAGCGAACTTTGAAACTTTCACAGGCTCAGCGCAGGACGTTGGTTGAGTATCGGAACCATGATCGGCGTCCGGACGTGCGGGAACGGTGTGCGGCGATCTTGAAGGTCGCCGACGGCCAATCGCCTCATGCGGTAGCGACTCAGGGACTACTGAGACCGCGAGATCCTGACACCGTGTACCATTGGTTGGATTGCTATGAACAACACGGGATCGAAGGACTGTTGTGGCGGCGGCAGGGAGGCAGCCGTCGCCGTCCCTTTCGAGCAGCGGGAACAGGTGTTGGAGCGGCTGCGGCAAGGCCCCGGCGAGGAAGCTCGCCGCGAGGCGATGCCGACAGCCGCTGGTCCGCCGCCCAGCCGCTGGACGTTGCGGACCATTCGCGCCAGCATTAAGACGATCCAGAATTACACGCTCAGTGGCGTGTGGCGGTGGCTCCGTCGCAAACTGGGAGTGAAATTGCGTTCGGGTCGGGTCCAGCATTTTAGCCCGGATCCGCAGTATCGAAGCAAGGTAGCCAAACTGAAACGATGCCTGCGAGCAGCGGTGCGCAACCCCCAGGAAACGACATTGCTGTTCATCGACGAAATGGGGTACGCCGTCTGGCCCGAGCCGGCGCCGAGTTGGGCTGCCGCCCCGCCCGCGGCTCCACCGCAAGCGGATCGGCAACAGTCCAACAATGGGCTGTGGCGTGTGATCGGCGGCCTGAACGCCTGCAGCGGAAAAGTGACCTACGTGGACAACTACATTATCGGTCGAGCCAAGGTCATCGAGATGTATGAACGGATCGCGAAAACTTACGCTCGCGCCAAGACGATCTACGTCGTTCAAGACAATTGGTCGATCCATACTCATCCCGACGTACTCACGGCCGTGGGGGCATATCCTCAAATCAAGCCAATCTGGTTGCCGACTTACGCCCCCTGGCTGAACCCGATCGAAAAATTATGGCGATGGCTGAAGGAGACAATCCTCAAAATGCACCGTTTGGCCAACGACTGGCCCGCCTTGCACCAGCGCGTCACCGACTTCCTGGAGCAATTCGCCCGCGGCTCGAAACAGCTTCTGCGGTACGTAGGGTTGCTCGGCAACGGTCAACTGGCCCAATCGCTGCATTTTACGTGATTACTACCGAATCTGTTTGTCAAAACCCATTAGGCTGTAGCGAGATGCAACGGACTTTAACCGCTCGATGATCTCAAGCCGGGCCGCTGCGGGAAGTGCCGACACTCTGCTGTCGCCGGCGTGAATCGCCAGAGATTCCCTGTCGGCAAAGGAATCCAGCAGCCGACGGAGCATCGGCTTGTCGGCGATATGTCGCCGCAGGGCCCCAATCACTGCCGGACGGAGGAAGAGGACGCTGGCGGCGATGGTGCGCACGCCGATGCGCGCGAACGCTGCGCAGAGTGAGTCGAAGCAGTCCTCGCTGTCGGTCAGGCCGGGCAGAATCGGATCGATTCGAGCCTCGATGGCGACGTGAGCGCCGATCAGTTCCGCCGCTTGCGCCAGCCGGACCGTCGGCGGCGCGGCGTGCGGCTCGAAGGCGGCGGTGATTCTTGGATCGAGGGTAATCAGCCCGATGCGGCCTTGGACCAGCGGCGCATGGGCGACCAGCAAGTTGTGATGCCGTCACGGAATCCGACCTTTGCTCACGAAGGCCACGCCAATTCCCGATTCAAACAGGAACTTGAACACGTCGTAGGTCATGTCGAGGACTTCGGGAATCGGTTGAAAAGGATCGCTCGACGGACTGAAATAGACTGTCGTCGGCGTCTTCCGTTTGTGGCGCAACTCCTCGCGGAGCTTGCTCAGCGTATTCGTATAGAATCGGACCTTGCCTTCGCCGGGATGCGTTCGGTAGCCGCGGGCGTAACAGTAGCGGCACTCGTAGGCGCAGCCGGCCGTCAGATTCACGGTCGGCACGTGCGCAAGGCACGCCAGGCTGGACGGCGTGAGAACGGCCGATTTTCGCTCGGCATAAAGCACTTCCGGCATTGTCGTTGCCTCGTCCGGCGAGAACGCGGAGTAGTATACGTCTGATCATATTACCACATCCGCCTTTTTGGCTCAAGCCGTGTTGCCGGCAATGCTCCATTGCGAAGCCGCAAGCGGCTGACCATCCCTCATCCCTCATCTCTCATCCCTCATCACCCCACCGGCAGCCGGCTGCCGAGTCCGTCGTTGACCACGCGGCCGTGGACGATCTCTACCGCCAGACGCAATGCCATTTCGAGCGCGTCGGGGCCGTCGTCGTGGTCGGCGATGGGGAATTCTTGAAGCTGCTCGACGAGGAGCTTCGTGCCCGGGCTGTTGGTCTTGAAGCGGACGCGATGCGTCGACAAGTACGGGCCGAGGCGGCGGATGCGGACGGGTTTCGACGTGTGATTCTCGATCGGCACGGGCCGGGCGGCCAAAATGCCCTGGCGGCGGAATGATTGCTCGAACTCGCCGGCCAACAGGTCTTGAAACTGGTTGGCCTCGACGCCGAAGACGTCGGGCTGATGGCGGCGGAACCACTCGACGCCGCCGGCCACGATCTCGGGCGTCGGCCGCCGGGCCAGGTCGGCCTCGACGTAGAGCATCCCCTGCCGATCGACGCCCAACACGACCAGCGCCGAATAGTCGCCGCGGCGCGAGTCGCTCCCCTTGCTCGGATCGAGGGCCATCGTCTTCACCGCGAGGTTGGCCGGCCAGGCGTCGAACCAGATCGTTTCGTCGAAGTAGGACTCGGGCCATTCGCAGAGGTCGGGATTGAT
This sequence comes from uncultured Planctomycetaceae bacterium, assembly GCA_963823895.1. Classification (GTDB taxonomy): domain Bacteria; phylum Planctomycetota; class Planctomycetia; order Pirellulales; family Thermoguttaceae. The sequence continues at coordinate 22,786 of CAWGNG010000043.1, read as the reverse complement.
CGGCGAGTTCTGCTTCTCTCGCTCGAACGCGGTGCGGCCCCCCTCGGCCCTCATGCACATCAGCGTGTAGAGGTCCTCGACCGCGGGCCAGAGCAGGATCGCGCCGCTGTCCATCGCCTGGCGGCGCTCGTCGTAAAATTGGCGGGCGACGGTTATGGGGGAATGATGAATGATGAGTGATGAATGATGAATGGAGGGAGCAAGCAGGTTTTCGTTGGAGTGGGCGAGTTCCGGCTGGCCCTCACCCCCAGCCCCTCTCCCAATGGGCGAGGGGAGATGAGAAGAACCTTCACCCCCGGCTCCTCTCCCGCAAGCGGGAGAGGGGAGACAGGAATGGTCTTCGGTTCGCGTGTAGATCGCCTCCCACTGCTGCCAGAGCGACGTGTTCTGCGGCCAGCGGACGATCGCCTTGAAGATGCGCGAGGTCCAGCCGGGCGTGTGGTGCAGTTGCATCGCCAGGGCGTCGCGGTGCAGCGCGGTGGCGAGGTTGATGATGTTCGTCCGCGCAGTGCCAGCCTTCAGAAGCGCCCCGTGGAACCAATCGCGCGAATGTTCGCGCTGCAAGGCCGAGCGAATGTGGCCGTCGTTTTGCAGGTCATCGCAGACGATCAGCGTGGGGCGGTGCTGGCGGCGGCGGCGGCCGCGGATGCGCTGGCCGGTGCCGAACGCCTCGATCGTCACGCCGTTGCGGAGCACGATCGAGTTGCCGCGCCAGACGAGCCCCCGCCCGACGGCCTCGGGAAAGTCGCGGGCGAGGCGGCGGTTGTCGAGTAGTTCGGCCTTGATGTTCTCCAGGTGGGCGACCGCCTGGTTTTTCGTGTCGGAGACGATCCAGATGTAGTTTTCCTGACATTCGACGGCCGCGCGGAGCGGCAGGGCGAGCGTGCCGATGGTCGATTTCGCCCCGCCGCGCGGGCCAAGGACGTTGAGTTTCGTGCCGCGGCGGGCGCGGGCGGCGGCGAACTGCTCGGCCATCCAGCGGTGCATGATCGACGGCGGGAGTTGGAAATGGTCGGGCAGATATTTTCGCCCCCAGGCGAGCAGGTCGAGCCCGCCGTCGTCGCGGCGTTCGCGATGGCGGGCCAGGCGATGAAAATGGACGAAATTGTCGCGTGACACGCCGACGATCAATCCCATCATCTCGTCGCCGACGGCCCATCCCTCCGCCGGCTCGCTAATCCGAATCATCGTTCGACTCCTCTTTACGGGCTTTCTCTTCGCGGATGCTCTGGCCGAAACCGCGAGCCAACGATTCGAACGCCTTGACGATCTTCTTGCGGTAGGTGTCGACGGGCACCTGCTCGACGAGTTGCTCGGCGAGTTGTGCCAGGACCTGTGCGAGTTGCTCGGCGGTGATGACGTCGGGGCCGCGGCGCGCGTATTTGTCGGGGAACATGCGTTCCGGCGCCCAGGCCGCCGCCCGCCAGTACTGCTCCTTGTTGGCCGCCTTGCGGATGTTTTTGACCAGCCCCAGTTCGGCGTTGCCCTTGGCCTCGCGCAACTTCTTGGCGAACTTGGCGTCGCGGGCGGCCTCGCGGCGGATGGTCGCCGGCGAGCAGCCGACGTACTTGGCCGCCATGCTCTGGCTGCACCCCATGCTGAGGATGGCCAGCACCTCGCGCTGCTTCACGTTGTCGAGAATCCGTCGGCCGCGTCTGCTCACGAAAGGTCTCCCACGTATTCGAACGAGACGACGGCGCGGCCGGGCGAGCCGCGATAGCTCGGGATGAACTTCTGCGAACCGCGCGAGCCGGTCTTCTTCACCGCGATCGCCCTCCAGCGCGGCGAGCGGCGGCAGTGGGCGATCAGCGAAGGGTGGCTCGCCGTCACATTGACGCGATTGCCGTCGCGCACGTGCAACTCGGCGACGGCCTCGGCCACGGCCATGCCGATTCCGACGCCCTGATAATCGGGCAACGTAACGATGCGGCTGATCCGCCAGCGGCGTTTGTGCCCGATCAGCGCCACCGTCGCGCAAAACGCCACCGGCGCCCCTTGCCACAACGCCAGAAAACAACGGGCGTAGGGCGAGAGGACGCCGCTTAGATAGTGATGGTGTGCAAACAGCCGCCACGCACTGCGGCGGCAACGAAAGATTTCAAGCTCGATCGGCGGTCGCCGAAGACGCCTCCGTGAGAAACTGCCCGTGGCCATGTCGATCACCCAATCGGGCGCCAGCCACTCGGTCACGTCGTAGTGGCAGGTAACGGCCACCAGCCGGCAGCCGATCTGCCCGGAACGGATGCCCTTGCTCACCGCCGCGGAGACGATCCGCGCCACGTTGCGATCGACCACGCTGGTGAACTCGTCGAAGACGACCAGGGGGAAATGACGAAGCTCGAATGACGAAGGACGAAGTGCGTCTGCTTCGTCATTCGTCATTTGTGCTTCGTCATTCATCAATGCTCGCGCCAGATCGCAGCGAAACTGCTCGCCGTTGCTGAGGACTTGGTAGGGCTTGATCCAACTCGGCGGCGACGAGAATCCGACGGCGGTGAACAGCCGGGTGATCTCCTTGATCGGCCGCGAACCCAATCCGTCGATGACCGCCCGATCGGTCGGCCACTGTCGCGGCCGATAGACGCGCTCGCCGAACATCGCCCGGGCGATCGTGCTCTTGCCGCTGCCCGAGGGACCGACGATCAGGCCGATGGACCAGGGGAAAGGATGAGTGCTGAGTGATGAATGATGAATGGAAGCAGTGCTTTCTGAATTGTCGCTCGATTCATCATTCATCATTCTACATTCATCATTCCCCAGCACCCACTGCGGCACATCGACGCGAAACCGCTGCGACGCCCGTTGGGCAAGCGGTACGTCGAACATTCCGCCCACTTGCTGGACGCGGAACGAATCGAACACGGGGCAGGTGACTTCAATCTCGACCGACGGCATGGGCGAGGGACTAGGGGCTAGGGGCTAGGGGCTAGGGATTGGAGATTAGGAATTGGAAAACCGCTTGCGGTGTCGCATGCGAAGCAACCGTTCTGCGTCGCACTCGAACTAGCCGCTTGCGGCTTCGCGAGAGTTGATCACAGCATCAGCAGCTTGCAGGCGTATCCTTCCGCGCTGAGCCGCTCGTATACGGCCTGCTGCTCGTTCTCATCGCGGCATTCGATGACGACTTGAAACGCTTCGGGGATCGCGACCGCCTTCTCCGCTTCCGGCTCCGCATCCTCCAGGGCGGCATCGGAATCGCCCAACATCCGGTCGAGCAGCGATTGCACGGCGTCGTTTTCCGTCTCGACCTGCGCCAGCAATTCGGCGAGCACCTCGTCGTTGGCCTCGGCCATCCCGGCCAAGGGGTCGTGCAGGGCCAGCAGCTTCGCCGCTTCCTGCTCGTCGAGGTCGAGCACGAGCACCGGCACGTCGACGTCGGGCGTGGTTTCGGCGCGGAGATGCCCGTCGATCAGTTCCAACGATCCGTCGGACAATTCCCGCGCCAGCAGTGCCCCGGCGTATCCGATTTCGGCCAGCACGCCCCGCAAGGCGTCTTGCTGGGCCGCGGGATGGATGCGCCAGTTCTTCGGATGCGGCCGCAATTGGCTCGCTTTCACGCGGCGAAACTCCTTGATTCGATCGCGAATGTGCATGATGGTAGGGGCTGGGGGTTAGGGGCTAGGGGTCGGGGATCAGGCGCGCGGCGACGGAGGACGTTGTCGGAAGTACTCCTGTGCTTGTTTACAGATGCGCTTGCAAGAGCGCCGTCATTACGGCGCCCAACAGGATCGTCAACAGCACCCACGCGCCTCGCAGGGCCACGAGAATCAGCTTCCGGCTGCGCCGCAATTCGGCCACCTCGCCCATCAGTCCGGGACTCGTCTCTTTTTTGCCGGGCAGCCCGTACACGTCGGCGCTGATTTGCAGCACGTCGCCGCGGCAGGCGTCGCAACGCTGCACCAGCCTTTGCACCTCGACGTGGTACGCGTGCAACTCGTCGCGCAACTTTTCGATCACTGTGTTTTCGCCACGGGTCATGATTTCAACTCCAACAGGGTCGCAAACCGCTTGCGGTTTCGCATGAGCCATCAACGGACGGATGCTTCAGAAGAGGCGTCAGCCGGCCTTGGCGGCGGCTGGCGTGGGGAACAGCGATTTCGACACCGCCCCGGCCTGCAAGATCGCAACGATCTTCGTGGCCACGCCGAGATCGTTGGCGGCGACGTACTGCACCGCGTCCTCGACCGCCTGCGCCAACAGCGCCATCCGCTTCGTCGGATCGTTCATGTCCGCGGCCCACTTGATGGCCTGCTTCTCGGCGTCGATCAGGTCGCCCGTGCCCAGTTCCGTGAAGAACGTCGCCAGGTCGGTCAGACCGGCGGTTGTGCATCCTTGGGCGATTTTGATGCACCACTTGCGGCCCTCCATGATCCTGTTGTGGACCGCCACGATCACGTAACCGAAAACCAGCGCGGACAGCGCCAGAATCACGTACTGCCAAACTGCGGGAAGTTGCGAAAAACTGTTCATGGGAGATTCCTTGTGAAGTGATGGGTAATTCTGGTCGGATAAATGCGATCGTTGTGCGGCAGCAAAGTCCAAGGTCCAAGGTTCAAGGTCCCACTGCCCACTGCCCACTGCCCGTCGGCGAAGATCACGAGGTGCGGCGAGTCACGCGATAGAAGATGCCGCCGACCGCCAAAGCGACGGCGATTACCAGTCCCGTGACAAGCGGCGACGCCGCGTTATCGTTGCTCTCGGGCGTGAGAGGTTGCAAATGTGCCGGCGGCGGCTGCGATCGTTCGGCCGCCAAGCGGGCCCTGCGTTCCGCCTCGATCGCGTCGAGCAAGTTGCGGCTGCGGGCGTCCAATTCCTCGTCACGCTGCTGCGCCTTGCCGCGCCACGGCAAGACCGCGCCGTCGCGCTTCTTCGCGCCGGTGTTTTCGGCGGGCGGCTCGTCAAGGATCGGCCCGGGCAACGGGCAACAACCGCTGCCGCAATCGCACGCCGGCGGCAAGCTCTCGATCGCCGCCGGCTTCGGCGGCGTCGGATTGCGCTGCAACAACTGCGTCAGTACGAAAGCCTTCTGCTCGATCGTCTCCGGCAGGGCGGAATCCAACAACAGGTGCAGCCGCCCGGCTTGCACGCCGACGACCACTTCGCCGTTGGTCCCCCACAGCACGCCGACCAATCGGCCGCGCTCGTTGAACACGCCGCCGCCGGAGTCACCCGGCCGGGCGTGACCGGAAATCTCGAACCAATCGTCCGGGCCGTTGGGGGCCTGCGTCGAACGCCGGTAGCCTAAGAACACGCCTGTGTTGACCGCCAGCTTTCCGTCGGGACCGTAGCCGCACGATTCCAGACGGTTGCCTTCGTGCTGCACCGCGTCGTCGCCAAGTTCCACCTCCACCGCCTTCACGCCTTGCGGCCTGCCGTCCAATTCGAGAACGGCGCAATCCCAAACGGCGTCGACTTTCAGCACGCGGGCCTTGTAGGTTTTCTTGTTGAACAACTCGACAACGATCTTCTTGGCATCAGCGACGACGTGCCGGGCGGTGAGCACCACGATCTTCTTCGCGCCCCACCGCACCAGAGTGCCCGAGCCGATCGATCGGGTCCGCGCGTTGTCCTGGCAGTAAATGCGAACGACGGCCGCACGGTGGCCTACCGGTTGTTCGTAGCGCCACGCAGGATGCGGCCGCCGTTCTGGAGGGTCTTTCTTGCCGGGGCCCGCGCTTCCTTTCGGGGCGCGGCTAAACGGCAGGTGACGGTCCAACTTCAGTTTCAAACGTTCGATGCTCGTTTGGCCGACGATCCGATCGAGCTCCTTGCCGCCCTCGACGACGACGAAGCAGGGGATCGAGGTTATCTCAAACTGCCGGGCCAACGCCGGCTGCCGATCGACGTCGATTCGTTCGACCACGTAGCCGTCGCACGCAAGCTGGTCGATGGTCACCGACATGGCGCGACACGGTCCGCACCACTCGGCGTAGAAATCGTAGAGCACCGTCTGCCTTCGACATGTGGCGGGCAGCATCGCCAGCAGCCAGAAAATCATCGTTCGTACGGTTCGCATCGTTGTACCTCCGAGAAAAAGGGGACGTTGGGGTGGCAGTTGTACTGCCACCCCGGGGCGACAGTGCAACTGTCGCCCCAACAGCGCGTTGTTATGGAATCAGCGTAAAGCGGTATTCGTAAAACGCCGAACGGGCCAGGTCGCCGGGCTCGGTGAGCCGATCGGCCAAGTTCGGAACGGGGTCGACGCCGCCGGCCCGGTCCGCCATCGACACCGCCTGCGAACAAAATGGCGGCCAAGTCGAGGCTTCTGAATCGTCGGTGTCAGGCGGGACGAGGAAGCGGAACGCGGCCAAATGGAACAGCGAGGCGCGCAACAGATTCAACCAACCGTACCGTCTGCCGGTGATGGCGATCATGGCCAGCAGCGCCCGCCGCCGCGAAAAACGCCGCCGCACGGCGTTCGCTTGGTACACGTCGATGACGCCGGGCCACTGCTCGACGATGTTCGAGAGGAGCTGCGCCCGTCCGCCGCCGGAGGTCATCTCGACGCACATCAGCCGATCGCGCCACCAGCCGGCGATGGCGGCATGAACGTACTGCGACCGCCCCGCCACGGCGATCAGCCGCGCGAGACGATCGCGTCGGCGAAACAGCAGCAGATCGGCGTCGCGAATTGCATCGCGGGCCTCGGCATAGTGGACGTGAATCGGTTCGTTCATGATCGCGCTCGCTCATGGTTTATTGTCTTCCGCCACGCCCGAACTTCTTCGTAGCGCTCGCGGTGCTCGGGCCGGAGGTCTAGAAGCAGCGACGTGGGGATATCGGCCGTCCGCCGTCGAGTTGCGCGAGGGTTCTCTTTCCGCAAGCGACACAACAGGCATGGCATGTAGACCAATCCGCCGCAGCCCGGGCAGCGCGCGGGCGGCCCTGCGTGCTCCGCCGGCGCGTTGTCGCATTCGTCCGCGAGTTCGGCCCGCCGTCTTCCCGAGGCAATCGCCGCCACCGAGCCGCGGCTGACGCCCAGCAGCGCGGCGATTCTCCGCTGGCTATGGGTTTTCGCGTCCAAGAGCCGTTGGATTTCAATGACCGTCTTCGCGGCGAGCATGGTTCGGCCTCATGACAAGCGGATGCGGCGACGACCCAGGTTGGGGTGGCAGTTGCACTGCCATCCCTTCCGCGGTGCGGCAGTACAACTGCCGCACCAACGACGTGAGGTGCAGCCGCCGAGGCGCAACAAAAAAAGCCCGCCGCCGGAGCGAACTCCAGCGACGGGCTCTTGTAGCTACCTGATGGCAGGCGCTGCGGATACCCTCAGCACGGCCATGAACCTAGCATAGGTCGTGGCCCATTTTCAAGAGGAAAAACGGGGAATTGTTGATTGCAGATCGATGATTGTTGATTGGCAATCGGCAATCAGCAATCTCCAATCAACAATCTGAACTCCTCCACCGCCCGGTCGAGTTCCTCGACGATCGGCGTGGCGGCGGCCTGCTTGAGAATGTCGGTCACCGTGCGGTAGTACCAGATTGTGCCGTCGCGGCCGCCGTGAAAGACCGCCCATAACGACTCGCCGCGGCGGCGATACTCGCGCGTGAGCGAAGCGACGTTGTGCAGTTTGTCGGCAGCGACGACCAATCGCACCGAGGGCGAGGCTTCACGCAAATGGGCGATGTGCGCTTCCTTCCGCTGTCGCCAGGGCGGCTTGGGGCTCACCATCGTATCGCTGCAACCCGCGACGATCTCGGCGACCGTCTGGCCGAAGCGGCGGCGAATCTCCTCCAGCGTCGCCGCGCCCCCCTGATCTTCGACGGCGTCGTGCAGCAGCGCGGCGATCGCCTCGTCCTCGTCGCCGCCGTGCTCCATCACGATGGCAGCTACCGCCAGCAGATGCGCCAAGTACGGTTCGCCGGAGACTTTCCGCCGCTGCTGGGCGTGTAACGCGGCGACGTAGCAGAGAGCTTCGGTGAAGCGGGGGGAGATAACCATGCAAGACCTTCGCGGCAATCGTCGCTTTCGATGGAGGAATGGGAACAGCAGGAATCTCAGCCCGCTGTCTCAACGGACGTTTTGCAGCACGTGTCCCGCCTCGCCGCCTTCGTAGACGCTGAATTCGGCCCAGACCGGCAAGTGCTCGGAGATTTCCAGGACGGCCGGCAAAGGAAGGTGGAACTGCCGCATCATATCGACGACCTCCACTCGGCCGGTGAACTCGCAGGTGGCGCGGCGGTCGAGCAGAATGTTATCGAGCAGTTGTGTGCCGCGGGCGGTGGTGGGAAAGCCCGACAGCAACGGCGCGACGCCGAAGAGCCTGTTCAATCCACCCAAATGCTGGTCGTCGCTCTCCAGATCGCCCAACAGAATCACGTCGTCCTCGTTCGGACGGCTCTTGTGTACGGCGCGATACGCCTTCGCCAGCAAGTCCAACTCGACGGCGGCGCGGTCCGCATCGACCTCGACGTTGATCAGCGTGAAGGTGAACGCCTCGGCCGGATCGGGCCCGCGGGCGCGAAACGAGCCGGCCAGCGGCTTAATCCGCAGCCGCCCCAGCGGATCCTCGACGAAATGGACCGTCGATCGATCGACTTCGATCGTGCCCCGATCGAACACGAACGCGCTGTAGTGCTCCAGCCCGTCGCGCTGCTGCGTCGGGCAGGTGGCAAAATCATAAGTCCGGCCGGTGGCGGCGTTGATCTGATCGATCAGATGAACCAGCACCCCCTGGTTCTTGCCGCGGACGCCCTGCACGGCCACCAGATCGAACGTCGAGAAGAGGCTCATCAACACGTCGGCCACTTGCGGAGCGGCCAACTTGGCCTCGTCGAAACGGCCAAGTTGGAAGGAGGCGATGCGGATCGTCGACCGCGGAGCGGCCGGCGGCGGATCGGCAATCCCGCGGGCTCCGTTGCCGACGGCGGCCTTGCGCGGGACGATCTTCCAACCGTTGGGCGTGACCCGCCGAATCTCGTAGTTCAGAAAGAACCAGCCCCCGCCCGCCACCGTGGCGATCACCAGCACGATCAACACCAGTTTCGCCATAAGAAGCTCCGAAACGACCGAGTCCGGGAGGATTATGACAACAGGATACCCGATGGCCGAACGCCGCTCCTAGGCCAATGTGGGGGGTGAATGGTTGAAAAAAGCGGGAAAAGGGGACAGGCACCTTTTGTGCAAAGCACCCGAAGGGCCGTTCCGGCAAAAGGTGCCTGTCCCGAATGGCACGTGAACTTTTGTAACTGTTTCGAGAGTAAGGATTAAGCACCGCTATCACAGCAATGCTAGCGGGAACACGGGGTTTCCCGAGGATAACGCGAATCTCACGATTAGCGGCACATCACGAAGCGATCCGTTCGTAAGGTTGAGAACCATGTTGTGATAGCAATGCTATGACAGCGTACCTAACTGCTGAAATCAAAGGAAGTTACAAAAGTTCACGTGCCATTCGTGCCTGTCCCCTTTTCCCGCCCGTGCGAGGGAATTGCGTTGATCCATCCGCCCTCGACTACGTATACTATGGGAGAGTGCAGGACGTTTAGCCGGCGGACAGTAACGCTTCGTTTAGCCCGGAGCCAACGGCGTTGGGTGCCATGCCCACGCTTGTCGTGGGCATGTAAACTGCGGACGAAAGCAACATGCCCACGACAAGCGTGGGCATGGCACCCCGCGAGCCCGCCGATTAGACGTGTTTCCGCCCCCGAGAACACAAGGCGCGAACCGATGCGAATTCTCGCTCCGCTGGCGGCGTTGGTATTGCTCGCATCAGCGGCGTCGGCCGAGGTGTTCGTGTTGGCCGACGGCGGGCGGGTGACGGGCAGTCTGCTCAACCCGCAGGAGTCGCCGCGAAAGCAGTACGTGATTCAGGCGGCCGACGGCGTCAAGATCACGCTCGACGCAGCGCAAGTTCGCAAAGTGCTGCGCCCGAAACCCGACGAAGCCGAGTACGAGCAGATCGCCCCCACGTATGCCGACACCGCGGCGGCGCAATGGGAGTTGGCCCAGTGGTGCCGCGAGCACAAGCTGATCGTGCAGCGCCAAGTACACCTGCGCCGCGTGATCGAACTCGAGCCGAATCATACGGCCGCCCGGCACGCTCTCGGTTACAGTCGCGTCAACGGCCAATGGGTCACGCAAGAAGGGGCGATGACCGCGCAGGGCTTCGTCCGCAGCGGCGGCAAGTGGATGTTGCCCCAGGAAGTCGAGCTGGCCGAGAACAAGCGGAAGCTCGACGCCGACCAACAGGAGTGGTGCCAGAAGTTGAAGCGCTGGCGCGGCTGGCTCGGGTCGAACCACGATCAGGAAGCCCGCGACAACATCGCCGCCGTGAACGACCCGATGGCGGTAAAGGGATTGACGTTGGGATTGCGCAACGATCAGAATGCGCAGGCCCGGGTGTTGTTTGTGGCGGCGCTGGGCAGGATCGACGCGCCCGAGGCCGCCCGCGCCATGGCCATCGCCTCGGTCTGCGACGCGGACGAGGAGGTTCGGCTGACGTGCCTCGACCAGTTGCAATATCTGTCGCAAACGAAGAAGCGGCCGGAGGTTATTTCCTATTACGTCAGCAAGTTGAATCCGAAGAAGAGCACCAACGATATCGTCAACCTGGCGGCGCTCGGTCTCGGCCGCTTGAAAGACCCGTCGGCCATCCCCGCGCTGATCGAGGCCGTGGTCACAACGCATAAGTTCAAGGTGCAAAAGGCGGGTGGCGACGGGGCCACCAGCGCCTCGTTCGGCCGCGGGCCCAACGGCGGCGGAACCGGCATGTCGACCGGCGGCGGAACCCAATATATCTACCGCACTTTCAACAATCAGGCCGTCCTCGACGCCTTAGTCGCCACCACCGGCGTCAATTTCGGCTTCGATAAACAGGCGTGGTGGCACTGGTACAAGGCGCAGAAGAAGAAGCCCGATTCGCTCGACGTGCGCAGAGACTCCAAATAGCCAGGGCGTCAGTCATTGGTTGACTCACTTACCTGAATGGCGATCCGCTGCTGGAATCGATCATATCGTTGCTACATTCTCGCGTGTTCCGCCGGCGTGATGCCCTTGCGAAATTTGCCGCCGCCGAAGGGCAGGGCGTGATATTGGCCCACCAGATCCACTTTCGCCTTGGCGGGAATCTTCTCCTCCAGCCCCACGCACCAATAGGCGGCGTTGACCAGCAAACGGCGCAGGCCCTCGCTCTGGAAATCCTGGGCGCAGCCCATTGTCGTAGTGAAGACGCGGCCGACTTGACCGCCGGCCCCCTTGTAAGTCTTCGTCCACGCGACGGGCATCATCGGATCGTTCTTCGCACCGACGACCGGTTTGTCGCTCGGCTTCATGTTTTCCAGAACCTGGCCGAGGATCAGCGGCTTGCAACCGGCCGGCAGCGGCAGCCGCACGACATAAACGTCCGTTGGAACCCAAATGTCGGCGCAGCCGCGGACGATCGGGTTTCGCTCCATCCCCTTGGCCACGACGCCGCGCGTGCTCTCGAAGCCGTGATGCCCGTGATGGTCGATCCACGTCTCGCCCAAAATCTGCCGGCCGAAGCCGCCGTCCCATTCCTTGCTGTTGAAACTGTATTTCGAGTACTTCTTGCCCGGCGGAATGCTGAAAGCGTGCGTTGCCGTGCGTATGCCGATGATCGGCCGGCCCGACTTGACATACTGGTCGATGTAGCGCATCTGTTCGTCGGGCAAATCGCGGAAGCGGGTCGAGATAATCATTAGGTCGGCGCTCTTGAGCGCTTCGAGGCCGGGGATGTTGTTGCGGTCGTCCGGGTCGATCGTGCCGTCGGCCGGATTGACGGCGAACAGCACGGTGCAGGTGAAGCCGTGCCGTCCGGCCAAAATCTTGCCAAGCTGCGGAAGGAAGTCCTCGGAGCGGTATTCTTCGTCGCCGGAGATCAAAACGACGTGTTTTCCATGGCCGGGCCCGTCGCCGCCGCGATACACGACCCAAGGATCGGCGGCCAGCGCGGAGGTTCCCAGAATCGCTGCCAGCGGCAGCAGCGCCACAAGTTGCATCATTGTCAACATGATTGGTCCTCTCTCGCGGTTCTGCGGCACAAGTCCAAGAGAGGAGACCGCCGCCCGATCTTGTTCTCTCTGTTACCCCTTTAGTCTACTCTCTCCGCCCCCTCGATTGCGACCCCGCCGGGTGGCTGTGGAGCGCAACAATCGCAGAGGACGACTTCCCGCGGGCAGTTTACCCGGACGGGCACGGCGTCGCGCAGGCCGCGACTGACGAGCATCACGGAATTGGGCCGTGAGAATCGCAGCCCGTTTCAGCGATAGAACCAAGCCCCTGGATAAAAGCGCCCTCGCCAGGCAAAGGCGGTCCATTGACAGCCGTGAAGGTGTCCGGCAAAGACGATGTCGTGCTCCGGCTCGGCGTTTCGTCCGAAGGGGTTAGGGTAGTGCGCCAATGGATGGAGACGTCGGTGGGCGGCGCCTGGCGAACGAGGCCGCCGCTGGCAACCACGCGTAGCGCCGGCAAAGAAGGCAAGGGACTGGCGGTCGAGCCAAACGCCGCCCGCCTGCTCCACGGTGCGCTGAACCGCGCCGATGCCGACGCGGTGATCGTGGTTGCCGCCGGTCGCTCCGACAAGGCACGTCCGGCGAGCGAAGGAAATCAAGGCGTCCAACTGCGGCAACCCGCAACCTCTGTCAACCAGATCGCCGCCGAGCAACAGTAGATCGGGTGTGGTCATTGCGACGATCTGTCTCAATTGATCGCAAAGGGCTTCGGTGACACCCTCTCTCAGGTGCAGATCGCTCATGTAGAGTGCGCGAAACGGACGATCCAACTTGGCCAGCCCGATCACCTCGCCGCGGACGTCGGGCGGTTTGCGGATTCCGCATTCAATCTTCCAAGGAAATCGCATCTTTCCCACCTTCCGCGGGTCCGACGTCGAGCAGCGACCAGCAGGACTTCAAGTGCGGTCTTGCCGGTCGCTTCCTGCGTCGCATTCCGCGCGTGGCGAAGATGCTCAGCGGTTTCACCAGCAGCAGGACCGCGTAGGTACACAGCGCGAACGGCCAGTAAACGCCTTTCCGCTTCGGTGCCGAGGCGACGTAGGCGGCTGCCATCCTCTGAATGTCGGCACGCATTTCCGCAAGATCGGCGCCGCGGCCTTCGGCTCGTTGCTCGGATTGCAGCAGCGCGGCCGTTGCGAACGACAGCAGGCGATCGCGCCAATCGCTGCGCCAGTCGAGCAGGTTGTCGCACATCTGAAGGAGCATTACGAGCGCGAAGAGGTGCGGAAGGCACGGGTCTTCGGCCGCCAAACGGCGCGCATCGTTCCATTCGCCGCGATTCGGCCGGCCCAGCGCGGTTGCGGCCAGCGCCGACAGGGAGAGCCGAACGACGTCTTCCCGATATGCGGCGATCTGCGCCAGAACTCCTGGTTCACAGGGAAGCCGCAGTTGCGGCCGATTGCGCTCGACGCGACGCAACTCGCGGAAATAGACAAGGTACACGGCGCACACGCCTTTGTCGGCGGTGAGCAGTTTCCTGAGGCGGCGGTAGCTTCGATCGTGGAATCGGTGTTGATCGAAATGATCGTTGATCAGTGCGCCGAGATCGAGGAAGCGGCTCAGCGTTCTGCGCCCATCTCGTCCCAGTCGTTGCCCGTCGACGTGCGCCGCGAAATCGAATGCGGCCACGCAGAGCGAGCGAAGCGCCGTTTTCGGCCGCTCTCGCCGGCGCTGAAAGAGACAGGATATCACGCTTCCGGCCGCGTGGAAGAACGTGTCGAAAATCATGATTGCCGCGTCCCAACGCAAAACCAGCAGGGTATTCCGCGGTTTCGGACTCAAACATCGTAACTCGTCTCAGACCTGCCTGCAACCATTCGTGCCAGGAAGACTGCAAAGTCGCGGTGAACGCCGCGTGGTCCTTTATCTCGTGATATCCGTCATGCTTCAACCGGCTGGGCTTCAAGAGGATGGCGTCGCTGACCGAAACCTCACCGATATCGTGCAGCAGGCTGGATTGCCGCAGGTTGGTCAGGAATTCCGGGTCGATGGTGCAAGGTGGCCCGAGGCGGGACTTGAAAGAACTGCGAATTCCTCGGGGTATTCGGGGTATTCTGAAAAAGGCGGTGCGGAATCCGGTGCATCGTCCGGCGATTCTCGCCCAATCGACCCCGACTTGATGGCCGTGGTCAACACATGGCCCACGCTGCCCACGGCGACCCGGCGGCAGGTGATGGCGATGATCGAGGCGGCGGTCGGCGTCGTCTCGCCGCGGGCAGACAAGCCCTCCGATGCCGAGATAAGGTCGCCCGCCGCCAACTGGCCGACGATCGCCCTGCCGAAGCCGGCAACCGGACGCGAACGACTCGCCACGATGCTCACCGGGAACCAGGGCGACGAAAGGGGGCGTGAAGCCGAGCGGGAAGCCCAACCATGACCAAGACATCGACCCAGACCACGCCCGGCGCAGAGAGGGCAGCTAGCCCACGTCGTAGCGCGCCAGAAGCGATTCTGGAGCAATGCCTCGACAACGGCGGGGCTGGTACGGAGCGTGGAGGCAAAGATGGGCCACAAGCCGGCGTTGAAGTTCAGTCTACGGCGCGCCAGTGCGTTCCAACGGCCCTGGACGGCTCCGGGGTCATCGAACGGCGTCCGCGCTCGAAAACGCCCCCGGAATCCTCGCGTTGGTCGATGTCCGGCGATCAGGTCGCCCCGGATGGCTCCCGAGTCGTCCGAAGGTGTCCGCGCTCGCCAAGACGGCTACCAGATCACGATTCCGGCGCCAGGATCGATTCTGGCGGGCGGCGACCACCGCGATTTCGGCGTCGATCGACCGCACCGGCAACAGCGAGTCGCCGTTCCGCTCAAGAAATCGACCCGTCTCCCCCTGAGTCCTTTCCACGGGGATACGGCTTACAGCCTTCTCTCCCCACATTTCGTTGGCTGATGGCAAGATACACAAGGAGTTTCCACGATGATCGAATCCAAGATCGAACTGACCGAGCGATTGCGGCGTGAAGGCCGATGGCCCGAGGCGTCCAAGTTCAAGGACACGGCGCTAAAGGACTTCCGCGCCAAGGGCATGAAGCGGGACGAGGCGGCCAATGCCGCATGGGAAGCGATGGCTGAAGCCTACCCGCCTTTGCCTGTTGCAGAAGGGCCGGCCGATCCGGCTGCCGACACACCGGCGGCGATGACCACGGACGCGCCACCGATTCCCTGGTCGGACCTGCCGACCGAAGGAGACTTCGACGAAGAGGTACGCTGGGTGCATCAGCAGTACATTCTCATCATCGAGGAATCGCCCCGTGGTCGTGTAATTCACTGGAAACGGGCAACGAAGAAGCCCCCGAGTACCGGGGCGTGTTCACTGGCGCGGTGGGCGGCCGACAATCGGACGGCGTTCTACAAGGACTTGCTGCCGAGAACGATGGCCAAGGCCAGCCCCAACCAGGAGGAAGAGGCGAATCTTCGGGAGGCGGAGATGCGGGTGGAAGAGATCGAGGCGGTGCTGAGGAAGTTTGATCTGAGGCCGGCTAAATGAGAAGTTGCGGGCCGATGTTCCCGGGGTCTTGCAACAGCGGGTCCGCGACATGCTCTCGAACTGGGGGCAACAGTGCGGCGTGTCCCTTGCCGCCGATGCCCGGTCACACCTCGATTCGGCCATTGTCAGGTTGATTCGGGACAGCTTGCGGGCGTTTGCCCCTGCCTCTGGGGGTCAATGACTGCAGGGAAAGGGGTAGGGGTACTGTGTACACCCCATCCCGTGCCCTCGCGGCTCGTGGCGACGATCAGGCGCGGCGCGCGAGGCTACCTCCTTGGGGGTATGTTGCGAGTCCTGGCCGGCACCGCCTCAACCGCTCAAGGCCGGCTCCTGGCGATGATCCGGGCGGCAGGCGAGTGTGCATTGCCGTTGCCACTGAAGCCAAGCGATTTAGCCTCTCAGAGCCGTTGCACCAGACCGGCACGTTGACTTCACCACACGTTGCTCGATCCCTCGCAACTCATTTGCCAGTACGGGGCATCAAGGTTGACAACGCCATGGTCGGCCGCCAAAATGTGGTGAAGGTCTGCCAGACTACGGCGGTCGAATACCGGTTAGTTGAACAAAGCCAAAGACGGGAGGAGACCGACCATGAAGGACGAAAAGAAGAAACTGACCACCAACGCTGGTGCCCCTGTTCCGGACAACCAAAATGTCATAACCGCCGGGCCTCACGGCCCTATGCTGCTGCAAGATGTCTGGTTTCTGGAGAAGCTCGCCCACTTCGACCGGGAGGTCATACCCGAGCGGAGAATGCACGCCAAGGGTTCTGGGGCGTACGGAACCTTCACCGTCACTCACGACATCACCCGCTATACCAAAGCGAAGGTTTTCTCACAGATCGGGAAGAAGACCGATCTCTTCACCCGCTTCTCCACCGTGGCAGGGGAACGAGGTGCGGCGGATGCGGAACGCGACATCCGAGGCTTTGCCATCAAGTTCTACACGGAGGAAGGCAACTGGGATCTAGTCGGCAACAACACGCCGGTATTCTTCCTGCGTGATCCCCTGAAATTCCCCGACCTCAACCACGCCGTGAAGCGCGATCCCCGCACGAACCTGCGCAGTGCCAAGAACAATTGGGATTTCTGGACATCACTGCCGGAGGCCCTGCACCAGATCACCATCGTTATGAGCGACCGCGGCATCCCCGCCAGCTACCGGCACATGCACGGCTTCGGCAGCCACACCTTCAGCCTCATCAACGCCAAGGGCGGGCGACACTGGGTGAAGTTCCATCTGGTCTGCCAGCAAGGCATCAAGAACCTGACCGACGCGGAGGCCGAAGTCCTCATCGGGAAGGATCGGGAGAGCCACCAACGCGATCTCTACGAGAGCATTGAGAAGCGGGACTTTCCACAGTGGAAGCTCTTCATCCAGGTGATGCCCGAGAAGGATGCCGCTACGTGCGCGTACAACCCCTTCGACCTGACCAAGGTATGGTTTCACAAGGACTACCCCCTCATCGAGGTCGGGGTAATGGAACTGAACCGCAACCCTGAGAACTATTTCGCGGAGGTCGAACAATCGGCTTTCAACCCGGCGAATGTGGTGCCCGGTATCGGCTTCTCGCCGGACAAGATGCTACAGGGACGCCTATTCTCCTACGGCGACGCCCAGCGCTACCGGCTCGGCGTGAACCACCACCTGATCCCGGTCAACGCCTCCCGCTGTCCCTTCCACAGCTACCATCGCGATGGCGCCATGCGAGTTGACGGCAACTATGGCAGCACACTTGGCTACGAACCCAACAGCTACGACAAGTGGCAGCAGCAGCCGGAATTCGCCGAACCACCCCTTAACCTTGAGGGAACAGCGGACCACTGGGATCATCGCGAGGACGACGACTATTATTCCCAACCCGGCTTGCTCTTCCACTTGATGAGCGCCGACCAGCAGGCGGTACTGTTCGCCAACACCGCCCGTGCGATCGGTGACGCGCCGCGGGAGATTCAGGTCCGCCACATCGGCAACTGCCTGAAGGCCGATCCGGCTTATGGCAAGGGGGTAGCCCGTGCTCTGGGTATCCCGCTTAGCGAAGTGTCGATATAGGCACCGACTGAGCAGTTGACGGCTCTGCGGGCGACTCGACGAACTCCGTCAGCGATTGCTGTCGCGCTTGGTCCGAAGGGTGGTTTCCCATTCGTCCCACTGCAAGCCCCGCCTTCACCGTTTGCTGCAACCATCGCACAAGGCGTTCTGGTGCGTGCTCTGGATCAGCCTCCAAAGCGGCGCGAAGGGCTGGATGCGCTAGGCGAGCTATCGGGGCTACCCGCTGCCTTTCACAAAGGATACTTGTAATGAGTTGCTTGACACGACGGTTCCCATTTTATCCGCTCGCGATCATTGTTGCGGTCGCTGTCGCTTTGTGCGGACCTGAGGCGGCTGTCGGTGCCCCGTTCCACAACCTGGGGTTTGAGTCGGCAGTGATTGGTACACCGGTGAACTTTGAGTTGCCCGCATCGCAAGCCCTGCCATATTGGACGGCCAGCTATGGCAATCCAGGCTATGTTTTGTACGACACTGTTTCTACCGGAGTGCCCGCCGTGTCAATTCAGGACGGTCTTACTCCCTACGGTTTGCCCCTCATAATGGAGCCGATTCAGGGGTCGTATTCCGTTTTTATCCAAGCCGGCGACGACCCCGATGGGGACGCCTGGATAGCGCAGACCGGCGATATTCCTGGCAATGCGCAGTCGTTGATGTACATGACCGAGGCCAACTTTTCAAATCTCGTGGTATCGCTCAACGGAACCGACATTCCAATGTCGTTGTATTCCGTGGGGGCGGTGATCAACAGTTACCACGGCGCGGTCGAGACGTTCATCGGGGACATACGCGCGTTTTCCGGCCAGCAAGATGTGACATTGAAGTTTGACGTCTCGCACCCAGGCTATGGTGACCAACCTGCCACGCTGGATGGTATCCAGTTCTCCCCGACGATCGTACCCGAGCCATCCACGCTGGCTCTCATCGTAATTGGTGTCCTTCAGCGCCCCCTCTATTTCCTCCTCGGCCCGCGCGCTTTAGCGAAGTAATCGGGATACCACAGGTCTAGAAAGGACGCAGCTACAAGATCACAACGATGACAGAAGTTGTGCCGAAGAAGAACCAAAGTCGCATACCACCGTCAAATGGTGGCCCGAGAACTGAAATAAAATCACCGAATCATTGGGACGGCCGGCGGTGCCTGCATCGTTGCGGCCATGCGGACCGGGCAGGTGGTCGTGTCTTGCCTTTCGGCAACCGCTGCCCGGTTCGGCCCGACCGATGAAGGAACGGCAATCTCTACACTTGGCTGCTGGGTTTCCTGTCGTTGCCATTAGGAAGATTATCGAGACGCTTCTAACGGCTCAGGCGTTGGCGCACTCCAGCGCAAACCACTCCCGCCACTGCTCGGCTGTCCAGGCGGCTTTCTCGTCGATGATGGGTTTGGCGTTGGGACGCTTGCGGCGCTTCTCCACGGTGAACCGCGAGGGCTCGGGGATCGAGTGGGCCACGTCGCAGTAAGGTGGGGGCATTCGTCTGGGGCAAATCTTCTCGAAACCGATCAGAAGGCCCGCGATCTCGACGGTCCCCTGGCTCTCTCGGGCGAATTGCGCCAGCTTTGTGCTGCAATCGGTGACAATCGCCTCAATTTTCCGCGAATAATGCTCGCCAGAGTGGGCCTCAGCCAACGTGGTTCCGCTCTTAAAATACAAGGTCCAGTACAACTTCGCCTCGATCCATACCTCGATGCCCCCGGGGAGGGCCGACACGATGTCGCAGATGCCCGGAGAGTAGGGTTGTTGGTGACGGGAGTAAAACCCGTGTTGGGTTAGAAACTCACAAAGCGCGTCCGTAATTGGTACCTCGGCAACGTTTGGCCAGTTGCTCAGCCCGCCGGGGTTCGCAGCGTCCATGTCTTTGAGAGCGCGCCAAATTGCCTTCACAAAGTCTGGTGGAAGCATCGGTTTGTTGCCTCAACGGAAAACCTGTTTTACTCACGCTCAAGCCCTTGAGTACCCAGCGGTCGTCCTGCCACGCAAACTGAGCGGTTATGACAGTCATCCCAATTCCGTGCTTTCGTCGTTTCATGGTCCAACTGGGGATCTAATGCCCTGGTGGACGGACTACATTAGCCCTGTACCCAATGAGGTATCAACGCCCGAGGGCGACGCTTGGGAATTCGCCAATGGTGGCACGCCGACCCCCGAACCCTCTACTTTCGTCCTCCTCGGCCTCGGTGCCATCAGCCTACTTGCCTACGCTTGGCGACGGCAGCGAGTTTAGTCCACTGGGTTCAGAGCAACGCTATCAATCCACTTTGGCACGCTGTCGGCCGTCCTGGCTTGCGTGAGACAGGCCACAACCCGCGGCCCGACAGGTTTTGGCGGCCAGCCGGTGTAGCCGTCGGTGACAACCAGAATCGCCTTGGGGGCAGGCCGCTCCTCGCACGCCGCCACGATCATCGCGGCCATATCCGTGCCGCCGCCACCGCCCAGTTCGATCTGCTCGGGGCGAAAGACGTTCTTGGCGCAGGCCACGGCCGTGTCGCCAGCCAATACCCGTAGGCCGCGCGGATCGGGCAGCGAGCGGAGGGCATTGCCGATCACGCCCAGCGCCAAGGCAAGGTCGCTTTGCTCCATGCTCTCGCTGGTATCGACGATCACCGTTACGCGGGGAATGGGCTTGCCGTGGAACCCTAATCGCCACGGCAGCCGGTTGACCGCCTGGCTCGAAATAGGATTAGGACCAATGCTAAAAGAAGACCCGCGTTTTCCGTTCGAGCGTGAGCTAGTCCGGGTTCATTGTGACTGTTTTGATAACGGCGACGGCAACGGGCCAAGACGAGTTGGCCCCTACGGTTTTCATCCGCTCAGCGATGCCGACCAACGCGAAGTAATCCAGGACGGCCCCCGCCCCACCGTGCTGTATCGCGTGGCAGAGGATACCCGCAACCTCGACCTCTTCCGCAGCAAAGAGCAACTTTCCTGGGTGGTGGTCGAGGGCAGCAGGAACACAAACCAGTGGGCCGGTCGCATTCTTGACGCCGACGAAGCCGCGGCGGTTCGGAAGTCGAAGGGGCGGACGGCGGGCAAGCCGATCCAGCAGGCAATTCCACTAACGGAACGCGAGCAACAGATTGCCGACCTGATATGGGAGAAAGGCCCATTATCGGGCAAGGAAATCTGCAATCAGATGGGGATAGACCAATCGAGTCTGACATCTCAGGTCATTCCGGTTCTCAAGAAGCCGGAAAACGGTGGATTGAAAAACAGGCGAGGCGTCGGCTACTTCTTTCCGTCGGCAATGACGAGGCAATGACGCTGCATACATTTTTGGTCGGCCGGTCCAAAATCAGGACATGGAAACGATCAAGAAAGTTCTTGCCGACATTCAGGCACTAAACCCGGATGAAATCCGCGAGCGGCTTTCGGCTCTTGATACCGAAAGC
The DNA here is from genome assembly GCA_963823895.1 of uncultured Planctomycetaceae bacterium. Taxonomy (GTDB): domain Bacteria; phylum Planctomycetota; class Planctomycetia; order Pirellulales; family Thermoguttaceae. Next base: position 1,890 of record CAWGNG010000043.1, on the reverse strand, counting down.
AAAGAGCTTCGCAAACTCCTCCGGGTTCGGCTATCTGCAAAACAGCGGCCCATCAAGCAGGAGGCCGCGCCATGCAAGTAGGCCGCTACCGCACGCCTCCCACTGTTGCCGAAGAGTATGGCGTTGACGTTCATCGTGTACTCGGCTGGATTCACAACGGTGAGCTTCACGCCGTCAACGTCGGCGACGGAGCCCAACGGCCGCGCTACAGAATCAGCCCCGCTGACCTCGCCGCGTTCGAGGCGAGCCGGTCGGCGACGCCACAGCCGAAAATTACGCGATGCCGGCGACGGCGAGACCAGCTTGTCGAGGAGTTTTTCTGATGGCAACGAAAAAACAGGTGTCGCCCGAGTTGCTCGATGCGCCCCGCCGAACGCTATCGAATCCGAACGGGCTTTACTTGCCGGTTTCCTCGATCGCCAGCAACTCGACTGCGACTGTGACTTGCAAGTCTCGCAATTCTACGACCCGCGCAATGGTGCGATTTACAGCGCGATGAACGACCTCGTCGGCGAGGCGGGAGGGTTTGACACCACCGCTCTTATCGCAAAGCTGGGAGCCCATCCGGCATGGGGAAAAAACGGTTTCGATGCGGCATACGTGGCCGAGGTACTGACGGCGCACGGCAATCCCGCTATCGGTCCGTTCCATTCGCGGCAGATAAAGGAAGCGTGGAAACGGCGGCAGGTCGGCGACGAAGCCGTAAAACTACTTCAACTTTCTCGGAATGGTGACTTCAACGTCAAGCGTTTGCGTCAGTCGTTAGACGCGATTCGGACGGTCTGCGGCGACGGCGAAGGCGGCGGCAACGGCCAGACCGACACGTCGGCCAAGCCGGCCCGCCCTCTGCCAGCACTGGCAGCCGGCACGCGAGTCTATGCCGGCGATCGAGGCAACATCGGTGAGATTGTGGAGGACCACGGGGCAAGCTGTCTCGTCCATTTCCGTTCGCCCGAGGGCGTAGAGGCCGACGTTGACTTGCCCCGGTCGCAACTCCGCAGCCTCGACGGCCAGCCCCTCGACGGTGAGCCGGCCATACAACTGCCTCCGCCGTGTTCGCTGGAAAAACTCGTTTTGGATTAGTCCAAGACACTAGAACAAAGGAAATCCCATGCTAAAGTTTTCACCCGGCACCCCGGACGATATTCTCCGTAAGGCCAATGACGTGCTCGATTGCACCCGAGCCGAACGGCTAAATCGCGGTCGGCCACTTCGGCCCGTCGAATGGATGGCAGCCGCCCTCAAAGTTTGCGGTGATTGCTCCGCAATGAAGATGGTCGGGATCTTGAGGTGCGAATGGAATCGAGGCTTTCGGCCAATGGCGTTGTGGATCCCGCAACCGGCAATCTGGTTTCGTCCGGGAGCAATCTCTCCTGGTTGTTGGCATCGCCGGGTAAGCTCGCCGCCTCCATCGTTGTCGGCGGATTGACGGGCGAAGGGCTTGAACCGGCCGTCCGCGTGACCGATCTTGCCGGCCCCGGTCCTTACGCCGGAATGTGGGGAAAAAATATCGATGTCAAACTGGACTTGGCGGCGGCGGTCATCGACTTCAGGAGTTTGTACTTCGGTCTGGGGCAATGATCTCCTGTTTGTGAGGAAGAACAACCGCCGGGGTGAACGGGTAACAACGCCCCGGCGGTTTGTTTTCTGCGAGGTGTGCTGATGCAAGACGACTTCGACGACGTTCTCCGCTGTCCGGCTTGCGGCAGCCCGACGACGGAAATCACATCGGATTATCAGCCGGGGTCAGGGTGCGTCGGTCGAGCGTTCTGCTGGCACTGTCGAAGCGAATTCAAGTTTCAATTCGAGCTTCAACCAAATCTCAAGCAGGTGCTTCGGCGCGGCTGAGGCGGACGGCGGCGTGGAGATTATCCTGGGGCAAGGCCGCAT
>CAWGNG010000042.1:0-83137 GCA_963823895.1 uncultured Planctomycetaceae bacterium | reverse complement strand
TATTATGGTGGTCAAGGTGCTTTGACAGGAGTAGGCGATTCTGCTACACTGCCGCGCGACGACAGTAGGCGGCTGGCGATCAGTCTGGACTCGATATGAGAGCTGATAATGGCTGATGCCCCTAGGCCCATCCCGAGGCGGAACTGGCTCTTGCACGGCCTGGAGGTCAGTATTGCCGCCACGCTGGCGGCGATTCTCTACCCCGTAATCCGCTTCGTTCGGCCGCGAGCGGCCACGAATTCCGGCGTGTTGGAGGCGGAGGCGCCGTATCGTGTCAATGAACTCAAACCCGATGCGCAGGGCGCTGGCCGCCGCCGTTCAACTTCGGCGGCAAACCATGTCTGGTCATCCGCACGCCGGACGGGAAAGTCAGGGCCTTTTGCGCCGTCTGCACGCACTTGGAGTGCACGGTCGAGTTCCGTGCGGCGAAGGCCGACATCTTCTGCAATTGCCACGACGGCGTCTACAACTTGAACGGCCGCAACGTTTCCGGCCCGCCGCCGCGCCCCCTCGAAGAATACAAGGTGACGCTGCGGGGAACTCCCGGACAGGAGAAGGTCTTTGTCTCCCGAACTACCTGATCGCTCCGCGGCAAAGCCGACGCTGAAACAGCGCGTGGTCGCCTTCTTTTTCGAGCGCCTCGGGCTCGACACCGCCATGGCGCTTGCCGCCAAGAAGCACGTTCCCATCCACCGCACGACGGTCTTCTACTTTCTGGGCGGCATGGCTCTATTCCTGTTCGGCATCCAGGTGGCTACGGGAATCCTCCTGTCGCTGTACTACAAGCCCTCTCCGGACCAGGCGTTCGAGAGCGTGAGAGCGATCATGACCGAAGTTGATTTTGGCTGGCTCATTCGCTCGATCCACGTCTGGAGCGCCAACCTCTTGATCGGCGTGCTGTTCCTACACGTCTTGACCACGTACATCATGCGCGCATATCGCGGGCCGCGCGAGATTACCTGGATGACGGGGGTGGCGCTGCTGGGCGTCTTCCTGGCATTTGGATTCAGCGGCTATCTGCTTCCCTGGAATCAACTGGCGTTTTTCGCCACGCGGGTGGGCACGGCGATCGTCGGGGTGGTGCCGCTGGTCGGTCAAGACCTGCTGCTGATGGCCCGCAGCGGCCAGGATGTGACCGGCGACACGCTCGCGCGCTTCTACGCCCTGCACGTGATCATCCTCCCGCTGGTTGCCTTCGCGCTGATCGGGATTCACCTGTATCTGGTGCAAAAGCACGGCATGAGCGTCCCTGAGCGCGCGGTCAGACGATACGGCCGCCCCGAGAAGGCGCCGTCGATGCCGTTCGTCCCCCATTTCCTGCTCCGCGACATGGTCGGCTGGTACTTGGCCCTGGGAATCCTGGCGGCGCTGGCGGCGTTGTTTCCCTGGGAACTCGGTCAGAAGGCCAATCCGTTCGGCTCGGCCCCCGAGGGGATCAAGCCGGAGTGGTATTTTCTCTTCATGTTCCAAGCGCTGAAGAAACTGCCCGCCCACCTCTGGAATCTACAGTGGCTGGAAGGCGAAACGGCGGGCGTGCTGTTCTTTGGCTTTTGCGGACTGATCGTGCTGCTGGTGCCTTTCCTGGACTTCAGCGCGTCAAGCCGCTTGCCGCGGCGGGTGTTGAATTTCCTGGCCGCCGCAGCCGTCGCGTTCTTTGTTGTCATGACTGCCCGCGGCCTGTCGGACGGCCTCGACGCCTGGTTCTCCCGCTACCTGTATTGAGTCTCTGCATGAAAACGCTTCTGACGACTTTGCTGTCGATCATGCCGCTGGCGGCGCTCGCGCTGGCGAGCCAGAACAGAGCGGGATCGCCGCAGCCGCCGACGCAAGAGAACTACTGCATCGAGTGCCACAGCAACGGGGATGTTTGGGACAAGAGCCAACAGCGCTACTTCATTACCGCGAAGAATTTCGCCGGCGACGTTCACTGGCAGAAAGGGCTGCGCTGCACGGATTGCCACGGCGGCGATCCGACCAACCCGGACGTGGCCGCGGCGCACTCGAAAGACGCCGGCTTCAAAGCGGTGAAATCGCCCGCCGATGTCCCCGCGTTTTGCGGCAACTGCCATGCCAACATCGAGTACATGAAACACTACCAGGCGTCGCCTCGATCCGATCAGTTGGCCGAATACTGGACGAGCGGCCACGGCAAGGCGTTAAAAGCCACGGGCGACCCCAAGGTGGCCACGTGCGTCTCCTGCCACGGCAAGCCCCACGGATCGGCCGAAGATCCGAACAACCAGGGGATACGGGCCGTCAGCGACTTGGAGTCGCCCGTCTATCATACCCGTGTGGCCAAGACGTGCGCGAAATGTCATGCGGACGCCAAGGTGATGACCGGCTATCAATACCACGGACGCCCCCTGGGCCACGAACAATATGCCGAGTGGCGGTCGAGCGTACACGGCCGGGCCCTAATGGACAAGGGCGACCTGAGCGCGCCGACTTGCAACAACTGCCACGGCAACCACGGCGCCGTGCCTCCCGCCGTCGGCTCGGTGGCCAACGCCTGCGGCGCCTGTCATGGGAAGATCGCCAACCTGTTCGCCGATACCCGCATGAAACACCGCTTCGGGGAGAAGAGTCTTCCCGGTTGCGCCACTTGTCACAATAGCCACAATATTCAGCTACCGTCGGATAAGATGGTTGGGATGCGCGACGGCGCGGTCTGCATGAAGTGCCACGAGAATGGCAAGTACGGCGCCACCCTGGCCGGCGCCAATGCGGCGCACGAAATCCGCCAGGGGCTGGATCAACTAAACCAGCGGATCGCCACGGCCGAGACGACGCTTGCCAAAGCGGAACGGCTTGGCATGGAGGTTAGCGCGCCGAAATTCGAACTCCGCAACGCCGTCAACGCCCTAACCAACGCCCGCACTCTCCTGCACTCCTTCGCAGTAAAACCGGTGCAGGCGGCCCTTGCCGACGGTGAAAAGGCTGCCGTGGAGGTCCAAGGCAAGGCGGATCATGCCTTGCAGGAATATACCGATCGGAGAATATGGCTCGCTGGGTCGCTCGTACCCATCTTGATCGTAATCGGCATGTTGCTCCTCTACATTCGGTCGCTCCCCGCCGCCAAGTAGTGACGCTGAGGGACTGTCCCAGTTTTCGTGTCAGCGAAAATGGGGCTGTCCCCCTTGACGCTGCGTGACGCTACGGCTGTCATGGGCCAGGGGATCTTCACAACCGAGCAAGCGGAGAAGAGAATACCGCATAATGAGGGAAGGTTCGGGGCGAAATGACCGTGTTCCGTCACAATATTGACCGAACACCGGAGCATTCTTTGACAAGTCCGCTTAATTTTGCGTGCGTCAGCACTGTCGGTGCGCACGGCGAGGGCAACTGCCAGCAAAGAGTCGCTGCACGAGTCAACCAACTCGCTTCAGCGTGAAGAGGACCGACGCAATACTTTGATAACTTTGTCGCATCGCAAGCTCCTTCCTACTGCACAAGAGTTGCGTCTTTCCCTTGAAATTGGAGATGGCGTGCGATCGGCCAGGTTCGGCCTCCGGAGCCGTGAATTCCGCCCCAAATTGTGGCGGTCCACCACGCCGCCCTGCACCTAGTGTAGTGATTCACAATTGAGTGACTTTACGGAAGGGCAACAGGTGGGGCAGACATTCCTGTCTGCCAGGGAAATCGGGCAAGCCTGGCAGACAGGAATGTCTGCCCCACCTGTCAATCCCATGATTTATAAAACCCCAATAGCGTGACGCAGTACACTAGCTCTGTGCGGATTGGCCGCCACGCTGGAAATGAAATGAGGTGCCTCAGTAATGGGGTTGCGCGTTGACGCTCTTGATGATGCTGCGGATACTCGCCTCCCCGCCGGGGTCAAAGAACCGGGTAGCAGACGAACACGAGAGCAAGCCGTTCTTGCATACAAGTATTCGGCCACCCCACTGAAACGAACAGTGGGGAGGCCGGCGGAGTCTTTGTCGGGCGCGGTTATCTGTCATGCGGCCGCCAGGGCAAGCTCATCGCCCTGAAATCGGTACCAAGCCAGGAACATCTCCTTGCGAAGTTGCGAGATCCGCCCTGGCGAGACACGGAACCGCTTGGCCGCGGCGGTTGTGCTTTCGCCGCTGGCCAAAGACATCGCGATCTTCCGCAGACGGCGCGGAAGAAGCTGCAACCAAGCCGAAAAATCGATGCGGGCTGTAGCGATCTCCGCTGGCCCAGAGTGCCTGTCCTCCACGAGCACTTCTTGCCAGACGTTCTCCTCCTTGTCGAACTTGTCGAGCCGTTCGAAGATCAGGTCCTTCTTGCGCTGGCAGTATTCCGACGACACGTCGTTACTGTTCAAGGTGCCGCCAACCCTTCTGCCTTCACGCGCTTGGGCAACGCCAAACCTGGCCAGCGCACTGGGAAAGGCCAAATCCGTCCTATTCAGTTCAACCAATCTGGCGTAGGCGCAGCAGGCGTTGCATACTGCTTCTTGGATCGCCTCTTCACGGGCCTCGCCCTTCAGGCCGCGGAACGTCAGTTTGGCATGACGTTCGATCGCGGGCACCATAGCCATGAAGGCATGGTGCCAGGCCGGCGGGGATTTCTTGCATCGTGAAGATTTCATAGACGCTTTCATGGGGAAATGACCTCCAGGTAAGAGGCCGCCCCCGTGCGGGAGCGGCCATGTTTCGAAAAAGAAACACGAGCCACCCCCGCACCTCGCGGGGAAGTGAAACACACTCAAACTGTCACCGAACCTCGACAGAAGAGCCGGGTGACATGCAAACACAATGGTCCCACAGGTGCCGGGTACAATCAGCGACCGCGGGGCAAGCGCCAGCGAACACTGCTCTCGACGATCGATTGCAGTGGATTTTCGATACAGCCAGCGGCATCAGCCACAGCTAATCCACCCCAGCATTATGACGCAGATGGGGGGTGTTCTTTAGATGGTGGCCGGCTGCGACCAGTACGATTCTCAGTTTCTTGCGCCAGTCTCCGCGCACTTCCCGAGCCAGTAGCCGAAGGAACTCGTGCAAGTTCTTTCGAATCTCTTCTTCCGAAGAATCGCACGGCGCATTGTTGGTAGCATGTTCGTTGTGGGACATTATGGTCTCCTAGAGTGCGCATCGAGCGGTGATTTCCGTACGCGACCGACCTCAAGAAACATCGGGAAAAAGCGGCAACTGCACGGCAACGGAAGGGCAACCGGCAGGTGTGCAACCACTAGAAATGTGGTGCCCCAGTAATGGGGTTGCGGGTTCGAGCCCCGTGCCCTCCGCTTCAGAAGTCGTGATGCTGCTGGGCACAACGTCGCGAGAACCTACAACGGGTTGCCATTTGCGGCGCCCCATTTCTATTATCGTTCCGTGCAGAGCGGTGCCAACTGCGACGTGCCAAGTGTGAGCCGGATGGCACCATAGTTGGCGCCTTTCCATAGGAATAAGAACACGCCAGCAATTCACGTCGACCGGACGCCGAGCGTCCTCATCGGGTTCTGCCGCGAGGAGCGTGGGAACTAGGGCTATTTCGACGGTTGATCCGGCAGGCCGTCCAAGAATGCCGCCAATTCATCGTAGTACTCCGGCGGCATCGGATCGTTGTGATCGTGGCCCGGATAGATGATGAGCTTCTTCGGCGGATTGGCGGCGGCGTGAAGCCGCTGGGCGAAACAGAGTGGCACAATCGTGTCGGCGTCGCCATGCACCTGCAACAGCGGACCGTGATAGTCGGCAATCTTCGCCGCCGAGTCCAGGCGGGTTCGCATCGCCCAGCGAACCGGCAACCAAGGATAACGGTAGGCGGCCACGGCGGTCAGGTTGTTGAAGGTGTTCTCCAGCACCAACGCGCGGGCGCCGTCGCTCGCGGCCAAATCGACCGCCACCGCCCCGCCGAGCGATTCGCCCAGCACCACGATCTCCGCCTCGGCGATCTTCTCGCGGTCGGCCAGCCAACGCCGCGCGGCACGGGCGTCGGCAAGGATGCCCGCTTCGCTCGGTTTGCCCGCACTGCGGCCGTACCCGCGGTAGTCGAAAATCAGCGTCGATACCCCCACGCGCTCATGGAGGACCTCGAGGATGGGGAGGCGATGGCTCAAATTGCCGGCGTTGCCGTGGCAGAAGAGGACAACCGCCCGCGGAGCCTTGTGCGGCACGTACCAACCGTGTAGTTGCGTTCCGTCGGCCGACCGAAACCAGGCGTCTTCAAACGGGAGACTCTTCTGATCCCAGTCGCCCGCCGGATAGCGCATGGGAAAGTAAATCAGCGAGTCTTCGAGAAACATAGCGGCCAACACGATCAGGAGATAGACGACCAATAACCCGCGGATGGTGCGCCACATCCAAGAACGCCGCTTGGCAGTCGGTCGCCCAGCGGCATCCCCCGGTACGTCCCTGCTTTCAGACGCCATCAGGTTGGGTGCGTCGGGCATGGGGTTCTCCGGCTGTGGACGCGCCATTGATAGCTATGATAGCACGGATGCCTGACATGCAGGAGGCGGCTCCAGCCGCCGATTGCTCGGAGGCCGCCGCCGAATGGGCGGCTGAAACTGCCCCTACAGATAAATGCGACTCGAGGGGGGGTTGTGAATAAAACGATTAATGTTAGGATGACTGGTTGGCCGGAGTTTTCTTGGCGTTCCGATCATTCATAGCGTAGAAGGAGAGACGTTATGTTAGCGACCGCTCCGGGCTGCAAGTTGGACGTCGAGCGCGGTCCTGATTGGCTGTTAGTGCGGGTCGCCAATCTGGACGAGGCGGAGGCCGACGCACCTCAACTTGCAGAACGGGTTTGGCGCCTTCTACAACAGCATTTCACCTATCGTCTGGTGCTGGAGCTCGATCAAATCCGCCTCTTGACCAGTCGCCTGATCGCACAGTTGGTGCAGTTGCACGGGCGAATCGAAAAGCACAGTGGCATAATGAGGGTGTGCGGCCTTTCGCAGGTAAATTGCGACGTATTGCACACCTGCCGCCTGGACGATCGCCTGCCGCCCTACGAGAACCGCCAGGCAGCCGTCATGGGACGCGAGCAGCCGCGACAGCCGCGGTAGAGCGGGAAAAGGGGACAGGCACCCTTTGCGGGAACGGCCCTTCGGGTGCTTCGCACAAAAGGAGCCTGTCCCTTTTCCCAGATGTGCCAGCGCCTCGCAAAGACGGTGGCGGGCGCAGTGTCCCACTCTGCACTGCTTGTTCCAAGCAGTGGCACACGCGCGCTCGGGGTGGTGGTTGAACGCGGTTGGGGTGGCAGTTGAACTGCCGCCCCAGCACTGTGCTGCCCCAGCATCGTCGTTCTGCGATTATCCCCAACACACTTCCAGTTCGTTGGCGATTTCGTCCACCCCGTCGATATTGCGGAGCGACTCTTGAGCCATCTGTTTCTGAAAGTAGGTGTTGACCACGCCCCGCAAGGTGACGCGACCGGCGCTGGTTTCGAACCGCAAGTTGCGGCGCACAAGGTAGGGGTTTCGCTCCAACGCGGTGAGGACCCGATCGTCAAGCGGCATGTCGATCATCTCTCTTCAAGCCTTCTCAAGAAATCCCAGTGAAAGCAGCAGCCCCTCCAACGGGATGGCATCATGGGTGCTCGAATCTCCAACCTCATGTTGTTCGCTTTCTTCCATCGGTAATCTGCACGCTTTTCGTAAACCTTGGCCATCACGAAAGCCGCATGCTCTGCGCAAAATGATTGAGATTTGCGGATCGTGCCGGCTGTCGGCCTGGGCGGTAGGCGGTCCACCGCCTTTTCTCCCTTTTCTTCGCCGTCGCAACCAGACCAAGATTGCGGACGGATGATGCGAACCTGTTGTTGAAAAACTAGCTTGCAGTTTGGTGAAAAGAGGGATTCCGGAGAAAAAAACGGCCAAGACAGCCAGCGGCGAATATGGCTACGGGGGGGGAGGTGGGCCAACTCGTGTGCCAGCCGAAAGTGTCGCAGGCACAGCCAATCTGCTGGCACCGGCCAAGACTGCGAGATCCTCTTCAATCCCAAAAGGTAGTGGCGCGACGAAAGTCGTTGCTGGAAAAGGTGTTATGCCAAGGCATAACCTACGGCTACGACTGCGATGGTTCGGCGTCCGTCTGTGCCGCCTGGTCGACCGCTGTCAGATCGGCAGCACCCGCCAAGTCGTCCCAGAAATGCCGGTCTTTCAATTCCGCCCAGTATTTCACCAGTTCGTCGAACGTCTTTTGGCGATGGCTGTGGCGGTCGTTTCGCAAGTATTCGATGCCCGGCTGCAAACGCAGAAACCGGCCCGGATGACCGAACATTGCGACGATGCGGTCGCGCTGCCCCGAGGCAAAAGCATCAAGATGATCGATCCAGACGTCGCAATCGTGGATGTCGCCCAACAGCGTTTGTAGCCGCTTGACCGTCTCCACGGCCGCATCGAGGCCACCCGGAGACATCGGCCGCACGACTTCCAGCGTGTACCGCAGCCGCTTCACCGCGATGCGCATGGCATGGTGACGAGCGCGATCGTCGGGGTCCGCCAGACTGCCTTCGTACTGGAACAGATCGTCCAATTGCCCCTGGACGTGCTGCCTAAGCGGCGGGCATGCTTCGGGAGCGTGCAGGCAGGGAATCGAGCCCGGCTTGTCGAGAAACTCCTCAGCTTCCAGCCGGATCTTCCGCAGCACGCCGTCGGCCTCGATGCGATCGACCGCCTTGACCACTTCCCGCTGCAACTGTTCGCGGTCGTGTTCCAGTTGCACCAGCACGTGGGCGATGCCCGGAAAACACTCTTTGGTGTTGAGTGCCGAGAGGGCGCCGCAGAGGAACTCGATCTGCACGTCGCGGTCGCGGGCGTCGCCCAACGAGCCTGTCAGTCGGCGGATCGCCTTCCGCCATCGCGTGACTCGCTTCGGAGCGAAGCAATGCCCGAACATCGCCAACGACGCCCGCAGTCGCCGCGTGGCAACCCTGGCGCGGTGTACGTACTCGATGTCCTCCGCCGCACGCACGCCGTCCAACTGTCTGGCAAGCTGCCGGGCTTGCTGACGGATATACTTCACGGCCAGTTGTCGATGATCGCAATCCATGATTCTTAGAAGTATAGCAGGCAAGGGAAGTCTTCGCCATCGGGGCAAACTGGGCAAAACCGGTTATTGATTATGGGATGGGGGACTCCTCTAACAGATTTTTCCGTTGTTTTCGTCGGGGGGGCTGTCGAACGGTGCGGCCTTTCGCTAGTATGGGGGGAACTTGTGAGCCCTCTCCCTTCGTGAGAGCGGCGGCGGTGACGCAATTTCGGGAGAATCAGCATGAAAAAGGAAGAAATCCTCGCCCAAGTGGCGGCAGGAAAACTCTCGGTCGATGAAGCCGCGAAGCTACTGGCCGACCAGGACACGCCAAAACGCGGTGCGCTCTACTGCAAAGTGAGCGGCAAAGGGGGCGTCAGCCTCTACGGTTTGCAACGTATGCCCGTCACACTCTACGTCGAGCAGTGGGAACGGCTGCTGAACTTCGCCGACGAACTGCGCGAGTTCCTCAAAGAGCATGACTCGGAGTTGAAACGTAAGGAGCGATAACCGCTGCGAATGGCGGGGCTTTGTTGGGGTGGCAGTTGTACTGCCACCCCAAACACCGCGGCAAGAGCCCGGGGGCGGCAGTACAACGGCCATTCCAACCATCGGTGAAACCAAGGAGCGATAGCATAGCCATGCCTCGGCGAATCCTGGTTCTTTCGGCCTCTGTCGGCGCCGGCCACTTACGCGCGGCCGAAGCCGTCGAGTTGGCATTGCGGCGCCTCGATCCAACCGCCGTTGTGCAAAACCTCGACGTGCTCGACTTCACCAATGCCGCATTCCGGCAGATCTACGGCCGGGCGTATCTCGACTTGGTGAATCGCGCGCCCACGCGCTGGGATACTTCTACGATCTGCTCGATCGCATCCCCTCGGCGCAGCATAAGAGCGACCGTCTGCGATTGCTGGTGGAGAAGTTGAACCTGCGACGATTGCTGAAATTTCTGCGCAGCGAAACGTGGGACGTTGTCGTCAACACGCACTTCCTCCCGGCCGAAATGATCGCTGCATTGCGGCGCAAAGGGGAGGTGGTCACTCCGCAATTAACGGTCACCACCGATTTCGAGACGCATCGGCTCTGGGTCAATCAGCCGTGCGACCGTTACTTCACGGCCACCGAGGAAGGGGCGTTGAATCTGCAATACTGGGGCGTGCCAGCCGCGGATATTGTGGTGACCGGCATCCCCATTCATCCCGCTTTCGGCGAGCCGAAAGATCGGGCGGAATGCCAGCGGCGGCAAGGTCTGACCGGCGGCCGGCCCGTGTTGCTGCAACTAGCGGGCGGGTTCGGCGTCGGGCCCATCGAAAGGCTCTTCGAGAGCATCTTGCGGGTCGAGACGCCCGTCGAGTTGGTGGTTGTCGCCGGCCGAAACGCCGAACTGAAGACCCGGCTCGAACAGATCGCCGTGCCGCCGCGCCACTTGGCCCACGTGTTCGGCTTTACGACTGCGATGGACGAACTGATGGCGGCGGCCGATCTGGTCGTGTCGAAGCCCGGCGGGTTGACCACTTCCGAGGCGCTTGCGCGGCACGCCGATGGCCATCGTCAATCCGATTCCCGGCCAGGAGAGCCGCAACAGCGATTTCCTGCTGGAAAACGCCGCGGCCATCAAGCTGAACAACGTCGCCACGCTACCCTACAAGCTGGATCAACTGTTGGCCGCGCCGGACCGGCTGGCCCAATTGACCGCCAACGCCAAGCGGCTCGGTCGCCCGCGAGCGGCCTTCGACGTGGCCCAAGCGGTGCTCGATTGGCCGATCAGCGACAATTGACGAACCAGTAAGCGTAGTCGTCAATCAATTCGCAGTTCGGGTTGTCTTCCATGACGCCAAATTCGGCCAGCGGCAATTCCAGCACCTCGCGATGATGGTGCGCCCTGCCGACGATCCCATGATGGACGTGGTTTCGGCCGTGCCGCGGATTCAACAGTTCCGTAACCTGAACGTAGTGGATCAGGTGCCGCATCTTGCCGCCGTTCTGGCAATAGAGCGCGTCAAACGGCAATGTCAAATTCGCAACCAAGTGGTCGTGGTAGGCCGCCAGGGTCTCCTCGCGGACCAGCGGCAGCGGCGCATCGCTCGGCAGCCCGAAAATCTTGCGAATCCGGTCGTCCTGGTTCAGGGTAGGGAAATGGTACGGACGGCCATCGGCATGGCGGTTGTCGACCTGCGATGTAAGATGAGACTCATCCGTTTGCGACATGAGCAGCCCTCCGGGAATCTCCGAGCGAATCACCACGGCGGCGTACTTCCTATTTTCGACCGCAGAAAGGGAAATTGCAAGAGGGGGGCTCGAAAAATTTCTGCCTCCACGGCAGAAGTGCCGGATAATCCGCTTTTTATGCCCGGCGGGCTGCAACCACCCGCTCGCGAGGCCAACGGTACCGCCCGCGGCGAGCCGGGATTATTCAACGTTCGGCGGATTCATCGCGACGATTCGCTCGGCCTTGCCGGGGCCTTGAGGCTTTCTTCCTGCGGCAACTGTTCGACGAGCGAACGGCCTTCGTGATCGACGGAGTTCTTCGTCACGGCAAGCGGCTGAAGCTTTCCAGATCGGGGAATCCCTTCGGTGCGTGATGGATTGGGGATACAGGTGGTTTGACACCGATCGGGCAAGAATGGGGAACGACCGGCTCGACGGCCATTCGCCCGCACGAATGGCAGAACCGGAAAGATCGCCCGCATGACCGCCGGGGCTTGTACGAACGCCAATCTCTGCGATAATCTTACGGTCGGCAATCCAATTGCCGATAGACAACGGCTTTGCGTTTCCGCGGCGTTGATTGGCACGCGCGGTTTCGACACGTTTTCCACGCTGGCTGTCGGTTGCGAAAAAGAATTTTCCGGCTCGACAGACGGCGAGTTGACGAGATTCGCCGAGGTTTTTGCTGATATGAATCGCGGGCCGAAAGAAATCCTATCGTTGGTGCAGTCGGCGGTTTGACAGCAGTGCTAGCGTCGATAGAATCTAGTCTTTCGCGTGTCAGAAATCGGTGAGGTCGAGCCAAGGACGCAGCGGAAGTGACCAAGGACGATAAGGAGATCGTGTCGGCGTTGCGCGCTGCAATCGCCGGCAAGGTCGGGCAAAAGAGATACGATCTGTGGTTCGGCATGGCAACGCGCCTGAACTACGACGGCCACGTGCTGCGGATCGGCGCACCGAATCAGTTCTTCATGGACTGGATTCGTGCCAATTTCCGTCGGCACATCGAAGATGCGTGCCACGAGGTGGTCGGAAATCGCTCCTCGATCGAGTTTCAACTGGATGCGGCGTCAACCGAAAGCGACCGCGAAATGATTGGGCTCGCCGACAGCAGCGGCTCGAAACAGGGTGTGCAGCCGGGTTTGCGGGTTGCATCGCCGCGCGAAGAGCCCGCCCGACCGCCCGAATCGCACGCCGCGCCGTCGCGGCGGCGCTTCGCCAGCCTGGAAAGCTTCGTCGCCGGCGATGCCAATCGGCTGGTGATCGCCTCGGCCGAGATGGCCGTTCGGCGGCCCGGTCAGTTGACGCCGCTGATGTTCTACGGCCCGACCGGCGTCGGCAAGACCCATTTGTTGGAAGGCGTGTGGACCGCGGCGCGCAAGTCGAACGGCCGCATGACGACGATCTACCTTTCAGCCGAGCAGTTCACCAGCCAGTTTCTCGAAGCGTTGCGTGGCAGCGGCTTGCCCAGCTTCCGCCGCAAATACCGCGGCGTCGGCGTGCTCGTGCTCGACGATCTGCAATTCTTCGTGGGCAAGCGGGCCACGCAGGTCGAACTGTTGCACACGATCGACACTTTCTTGCAGGAGGGGCGGCAACTCGTCTTCGCCGCCGACCGTTCGCCCGCCGATCTGCCGGAATTGGGGCCCGAGTTGGTCACGCGGCTGACCAGCGGGTTGGTATGCCGCATCGAGCCGCCCGACTACGTCACACGGCTCGGCATCCTCGCGCAGATGGCCAAACGGATGGAAGTTCGCCTGCCCGCCGACGTGCAGCAGTTCATCGCCTCGCGGCTGACCAGTCACGCCCGCGAGCTTTCTGGCGCGCTGTGCCGGTTGCTGGCCACCAGCCAGTCGCTCGCTCAGCCGATCTCGCTGGGAATGGCCGAGCAGGCGCTGGCCGATCTGATCGCGCACAGCGGCCGCGCGGTGCGGCTGCCCGACATCGAGAAGGCCGTTTGCGAGGTTTTCGGGCTGGAACCGGCGAGCCTGCAATCGGACGTCAAAGGGAAGCGCGTGAGCCATCCGCGGATGCTGGCGATGTGGCTGGCCCGAAAGCACACGCGGGCCGCCCTGAGCGAGATCGGCCACTTCTTCGGCCGCCGCAGCCATAGCACGGTCGTATCGGCACAAAAGCGCGTGGACGGTTGGATGACCTCGGGACAGCAGCTCGACCTGGCCGAACACCACTGGCCGGTCGATGACGCCATCCGCCAGGTCGAGCGCCGGCTCGCCGTCGGCTGAGCAACCGCGCGAGCACTTGTCAGCACGGTGGGGCGGACATTCTTGTCTGCCAGACGTGCCGCGTTCCCGGCAGACAGGAATGTCTGCCCCACCCGCCGACATACGTCCTACGTCACTTTCACGATCACGATCGTGACGTCGTCCTGCGGCGGCTCGCTACGGCAGAAGCCGAGCACTTGCTCGCGGAGGCTCTCGATGATCTCGGCCGCCGGCTTCTCGCGCTCGGAACGGATGATCTGCAACGCGCGAGCGACCCCGAATCGGACGCGGCCCGGAGATTCGGCCTCGGCGAGGCCGTCGGTGAAGAAGGTCAGCAAGTCGCCCGATTTCAGGGCGATCGGCGACGCCGCCGGCACAACCGTGTCGGCATGAACGCCCAGCGGCAGACTCGTGCTGTCCAGCACGGTCGCCTCGATGCCGCCGCCGAGCAGATACCCCCGCTGGCCGGCGCTGGCGTAGACCATCGAACGATCGCGCGGATCGAGCCGGGCCATCGCCAGGGTGACGTAATGGAAATCGCTGGTGTCGGCGGCGAGCAAGCGGTTGGCCCGCGTGAGGATCTCGCCGACGTCGGAGTGGATTTGTGCCAGGGTCCGCAGGCAGGCCCGCGTCTCCGACATCAGCAGGGCGGGCCCCATGCCGTGGCTGCTGACGTCGCCCAGCACGATGCCGAGGCAGCCTTCGAGCATGGGAATGTAGTCGAAATAGTCGCCCGCCGTCGCTTTCGCCGGAAACAGGGCGCCGGCAATCTCGAAACCGAGCAGCGTGGGCGACTCGCCCGGATAGAGCCGCTGCTGGATCTCCTGCGCGGCCCGAAATTCCTCGGACGTGTCGCGCATCGTCTCTTCGGCGCGATGCCGGCGGCTGCGCTCGATGGCGTAGCGGATCGAACGCGCCAGCATCCGGTCGTTTACCTGGCCTTTCACCAGGTAGTCCTCCGCCCCCGCCTGCACCGCCTTCACGGCGCTGGCTTCGTCGCTGTAGCCCGACAAGACGACGATCGGCACGTCGCCGGCCTGCGCGTGCATGGCGAAGAAGGTTTCGAGCCCGCGGCTGTCGGGCAGGCTGAGATCCAGCAGGATCACGTCGAAACGGTCTTCGTCGCAGCGCTCGATCGCCGCCGAGAGCAACTCCACCTGCACCAAATCGAACGGCTCGTCCCAGCGGTCGCCCAGGAGATTGCGCATCACCCAAACGTTGTCGGGATCATCTTCGACCAACAGGATTCTAATCCGTTTTTCCGCCATGAGATGCCTTCGTAGGCAATTCTACCACCTGGAACCAGTACTTGCCCACCACGTCGAGAATCTCGACAAGATCGCGAAAGGTGGTGGGCTTGGTAACGTAGGAATTGGCGCCGACGCCGTAGGAAAAATCGACGTCGTCGCCGGCCGACGAAGTGGTCAGCGCGATCACCGGAATGCGGCGCAACCGCGGGTCGGCTTTCAGATCGCGGATCGTCTCGCGGCCGTCCTTGCGGGGCATTTTCAGGTCCAGCAGGATCAGGTCGGGCCAAGGCGCGCCGCGGCCGTCGATGTACTCGCCGTCCTGCCGCAAATAGTCGAAAAGCTCCTCGCCGTCGCGGACAAAATGGAAATCGCAGGGCCAGCCCGCTTCCATGAACGCATCGCGGACGAGAATGCAATCCTCGGCATCGTCGTCGGCCATCAGAATCGTCCGGCGTTGTGTGGATTTTAACATGAGCCGTGCGTCGCAGTTCGGTTTCGTTCATCGAACATCGAAAAATAGACGCCGTAGTCGTTTAGCGGCCGACGGCACGTCGGCCCTGTCTTGCCGCGAGCCGCCGTGCCGGCGGCTGCTAAACGGGTTGCTTCACCATTTCCTATCCGCCGTGGCTCACCGGCAGCAGAACCTCGAAGACGCTTCCCTGGCCGGGGACGCTGCGGGCGGTGATCGTGCCACCGTGGCGCTCGACGATCTTGCGGCACAGCGCCAGCCCGATTCCCATGCCCTCGAAAACGTCGCGCGGGTGCAGCCGCTGGAAGACGCCGAAGATTCGTTCGTGGTGCTTCTGCTCGAAACCGATGCCGTTGTCCTCGAAACTGATCCGGCACTGTTCCTGCGCGACCGAGACACCGGGCTTACGGTGCTCGCGGCCGTGGACGAATCGCCCCTGCACCTTCACCACCGGCGGCTCTTCGATGCGGTGGAACTTCAGCCCGTTGGCAATCAGGTTTTGCAGCAATTGCCGCATTTGCAGCGGATCGGCTTGGATGGCCGGCAAATGGCCCACCTCCACCTGTCCGCCTGCCCTTTCGATCTGCACTTCGAGATCGGAGACGACCTCGCGGGCGATCTCGGCCAGATCGACCACCACGAAGTTCTGCCCCTGCGTGGTGACGCGAGACAGCGACAAGATGCCGTCGATCAGCGTTTGCATCCGCGCGGCGGCGCTTTGCATCCGCAGGAGGCAATCGGTCTCCACCTCGTCCAGCTTATCGGCGCACTTCATTTGCAGACGGTCGCCGAAGGTGCGGATCTTCCGCAGCGGCTCTTGCAGATCGTGCGACGCGACGTAGGCGAATTGCTCCAACTCTCGGTTCGATCGTTCCAGTTCGGCCGCGTAGCGCGATTGCTCCTGCTCGGCCTTCTTGCGGCGGCTTACGTCGCGGATGAAGAAAGTCAGCACCGGCGCCCCTGCTCGTGACTGATGGTCATCGCCATCTCGGCGTCGAAGGTCTCGCCGTTGGCCCGCACCGCCGTGACTTCGACCCGCCGGCCCAGCATCGAGCCTTCGCCGACGTCGAGGTAACGGTTGATGCGATCCTGCTCGCCGGCGCTGGCGGCGGCCGGGAAGAGCACGTCCGACGGCTTCGATCCGAGCACCTTCTCGCGCGGATGACCAAAAGTCTGCTCGGCCGCCTTGTTGAACTCCGTGATGACCCCCTCATGGTTGATCGTGATGATCGGATCGAGCGACGATTCGAGAATCGCACGCTTTCGCGCCTGGGCCTCGGCCAGCGCGGCGCGGAGGCCCGCCCTGTCGTCGACGCGGCGATGCAGAAAGACCAGACAGGTCGGCCGGCCGGCGTCGGTCGACTTCAGCCGAAACAGGTTGGTGTCGACGTCGAGCAAATCGCCGCTCTGCGCGTTGCGCAGTCGGCTGCGGCCCTCCCAATGACCGGTCTTGTTGACGGCGGGCACGGCCACGTCGCACAGTTCCGCCCACGACTCTTCGGCATACAACTCGCGCAGATTGACGGAAGACGCCGGCTCGTCTTCGTCCAGGCCCACCAGCCGCTGCCCGGCCGGATTCAGGTAGAACGGCTCGCCGTGCGCGTTGGCCAGACAGACGAAATCGCCCGACGCCTCGGCCAGCACGCGTCCCAGCGCGTCGGCATTCACGTCAATCCGGTCGGAGCCTTCGTTCATGGCCGACGATCCCTTTGTGTCGGGAGCGCGCGTCGTTCTCGCGCTACTATCCATTATACCCTTCTTGCGCACGTCACACACAGGTTGCTATCTCGCCAGCGCTTCACGCGCCGCAGCAACGGTCGCGTCGATGTCGGCGTCGCTGTGGGCCGTCGAGACGAACAGTGCTTCGTACTGGCTGCACGGCAAGTAAACGCCGCGTTCGATCATGCCCCAGAAGTATCGGGCGAAACGCCGCGTGTCGCAGCGGGCGGCGACCGTCCAGTTGGTCACCGGCGGGTCGCTGAAGAAGAGCGTCATCATCGAGCCGCATCGGCCCAACTGGGCTGGTACGCCGGCCTGCTTCGCTGCGTCCTCAATACCATCGGCCAATCGGGACGAAAGTTGCTCCAAACGGGCGTAAGGATTCGTGTCGCGAAGCGTTTTCAGCGTGGCGATGCCGGCGGCGGTGGCCAGCGGATTGCCGCTGAGCGTTCCGGCCTGAAACACCTTGCCCGCCGGCAGCACATGGTCCATGATTTCGGCCCTGCCGCCGTAGGCCCCGACGGGCAAACCGCCGCCGATGATCTTGCCGAGCGTCGTCAGGTCGGGCTCGATGCCCAGCAGCGATTGCGCCCCGCCGTACGCCACGCGGAAACCGGTCATTACTTCGTCGAAGATCAACAGCGCGCCGTGCTTGTAGGTGACTTCCCGCAACGTCTCGTGAAACTCGGCGGTTCCGCGGACGCAGCCCATGTTGCCGACTACGGGCTCGACGATCACGCCGGCGATCCGCGAACCATGTTCGGCGAACGCCTCTTCGACGGCCTCGACGTCGTTGTATTCCAACACGAGCGTATCGCGCGAGGCCCCTTCGGTCACGCCCGGCGAATTGGGCACTCCCAGCGTAGCGGCGGAACTGCCGGCGGCGACCAGCAGACTATCGACGTGTCCGTGGTAACAGCCCGCGAATTTGACGATCATCGGCCGGCCGGTGCATCCGCGGGCGAGCCGGATCGCGCTCATGGTGGCCTCGGTGCCGGAGTTCACCAGGCGGACCTTTTCGACCGACGGCACCGCTTCGACGACCAATTCGGCCAATTCGTTTTCCGCCAACGTCGGCGCTCCGAAACTCGTTCCGCGTCGCAAAGCCGCTTCAACCGCCGCGACGACCGCCGGATGGTTATGCCCGAGAATCATCGGCCCCCATGAGCCGATATAGTCGATGTAGCGGTTGCCGTCGATGTCGAAGAGATACGCCCCCTCGGCACGCTCAAAGAAGATCGGCTCGCCCCCGACCCCGCCGAACGCCCTGGCCGGGCTATTCACGCCGCCGGGAATGAGTTGCTTGGCCCGCTCGAAAGCTAGTTGGCTCTTTTCGCGCGACATCGTCTTCCTCGCAGTTCTAGGCGTCAAGACTGGGCAAGTCGACGCAGTCTTCCACGCGAAATCCGCCTTCGCGGCTCTCTCGCGTGCCTCGCACGGGCGTAATGATACTCTGCGAAAGCACGCTCTTCGGCCCCGCCAGCTTGGCGATCTCGTGAAATCCCTTGAACTTCTTCGGCGGCGTTTCCGACCATTTGCATTCCAACAGGACCATCTTTTCGCCGACAGGAATCAAGAAGTCAACTTCGTGGCCAACGTGATCTCGAAAGAAGAAAACGTTGGGCGTCTGGCCTTTTGCGGCAAAGCGGCGAACGATTTGGCCGAGCGCGAGCGTTTCAAAAAATGCCCCCAGCAGTGCGCTTTGTCGCAGGTCGTTCACGGTCCGAAAGCCGGCCAGAAACGCCGCTAGGCCGGTATCGAGAAAATAGAGCTTCGGCGTCTTGACGATTCGCTTCCCCAGGTTGCGATAATACGGTTCCAAGAGGAAGATGATGTTCGACGCTTCAAGGATCGACAGCCAACTCTTAACCGTGTTTGGGCTGACGCCCAGCGACGTAGCCATCGAGGTTATCGAAAGCAGTTGGCCGGTGCCGGCAGCGGCGAGACGAAGGAATCGGTCGAAATCGCGCAGGCTCTTCACTTGCAGGACTTGCCGCACGTCGCGTTCGAGGTAGGTGGCGACGTAATCGGAGTAGAATCGCTGGGGTTCCAGTCCTTTGGCGTGAAGTTCGGGGTAGCTGCCGCTGAGCATCCATTCCAGCAGCGTGTCGCCTTCGGCCGTTCGACCGCTCCACGCCTCCAATTTGCGCAGCGACAGGGGATAGATGTCGAGAATCGTTGCCCGGCCCGCGAGACTCTCGGTGACGCCCTGCATCAGCGAGAACTTCTGGGAACCGGTCAAGAGATACAAGCCGTTTTGCCCCTGCCGTGCGTCGATCGCCGCTTTCAAGTAGCGAAACAGCCGCGGGGCGTACTGCACCTCGTCGACCATCAACGGCGGCGCATGTTTATCGAGGAATTGCTCACCCGCCTCCTCCGCCTCCTCCGCCAACAGGGGGAGGTCGAGCGAAACGTAATCATAGTCGGGGAAGACCCGACGAAGGAGGCTCGTCTTTCCGGCCTGCCGCGACCCCGTGACAATCACGGCCGGCCGTTCAGCGGCAAATTGCGACAGCATGGTCTCTGCTTCCCTTGGAATCCACATGCTGTGGAAATTATGCAGTGCAATTGCGGAAATGTCAACATTACGTCTTATCGATCCATATCCACCGCGTGGTCTCTATAGGCATGGAACCGGCTAGCGTGTTGGCATTTCTCACGCCAGAGGAGGTTGCTGAGCACCGCAAGACGATCAGTTTCCATGCGTGGAGAGAAGCACAAGACGGTGCCTAGCAGGCAATCTCCAGCGAGCCGCCCCTAAGCTACCCTACCCCATGGCGTCCACCTGCCACGATTGACACCGCAACCCCCGTCTGGCATATTGGCGAACAGTAGCACTTGCCTTCCGCGTACGGAGTGATGGCCGCCTATGTTTGCGCCATCACGCCCCCCCGACTCAGGGATTGCCAGCAAATGCCCTCCGAGATCGAGCAACGTTACCAGCAGCGGCTTGCACGTTATGTCACGGCGATGCGGAACGGGAAGCCGGATCGAGTGCCGATTCGGCCGTTCGTTGCGGAGTTTACGGCGAAGTATGCCGGTTACACAATTCAGGAGGTTACTCAAGATTATCAAAAGGCGTTCGCCGCTGCGCGGAAGTGTGCGGCCGACTTCGATTGGGACGCCGTCGTGGGCAACATGGTCTACGTCTGGAGCGGGTTGACGCAGGCGATCGGGCTGAAGTACTACGCCGTGCCCGGCGTGCAAGTGCCGCCCGATAGCGGCTTCCAATACCTCGAACCGCCCGAGGATCAGGCCTGGATGCGGCCGGACGAATACGATCTGCTGATCGCCGACCCGACCGGGTATCTGTTCAACGTCTGGCTCCCGCGGGTGTCGGCCGACGTAACGCCGATCGGCGAGCCGGTGACCATGCGCAACAACATGTCGTTCCTCAAGGGGGGCATGGCGATGCTGAGCTACTTCGGCGGCTTCGGCACCCAGGCGGCCCTGCTGCGGAGCGAGTCGGGGACGGTCTCGGCGATTTCTGGTATTTTGAAGGCCCCCTTCGACATCCTGGCCGACAAGTTGCGCGGCTATAAGGGACTCTGCATGGATATGTTCCGCCAGCCGAAGAAGGTGCTGGCGGCGTGCGAAGCTTTGGCCCCTCATCTGCTGCAAGTGGCCGCCAGCGGCGCCGACCCGGAGAAGAACGTGCCGATCGGGCTGTGGATGCACCGCGGCTGCGTGCCGTTCCTTTCGCCCAAGCAGTTCGAGCAGTATTACTGGCCGACGCTGAAGTGGATCACCGAGCAGCTTTGGGCTCGCGGCCATCAGACCCTCTACTACGCCGAAGGGGAATGGAACGCGAGTTTGAAGTGGATTGCTGAACTGCCCGAGCGAAGCATCGTGTATCATGTCGATAGGGGCGATGTTTTCGAGGTGGCCAGGGTGCTGGGCGAGAAGTTCTGCATCAGCGGCGGAATCCCCAACGACCTGCTGGCCTTCGGCAAGCCCGACGACGTCCGCGGCTTCTGCAAGAAAGTCATCGACGGCGTGGCCCGCGACGGCGGTTACATCATGGACGCCAGCGCCATCGTGCAGGACGACACCAAGGCGGAGAACCTGCGGGCAATGACCGATTTCACGCGGGAATACGGAGTGTATTGAGATGAGCGACGAAGCGACCGTCCGGCGTCCGCCGGGAACGTGCATCCCGTGGGAAGAGAAGCGGAAGGAGTTGCCGCCGCTTTCCGGCGACGAGAATCTCGTCAAGCGGACGTGGGAAGAGGTCGATGCGCTGGGCTACATGTATATTTGGCAGATATTATTGTCATTTTGACGCGCGCAGATTGCAAAAGACCGTCCGTTTAGCCCCGGCGTCCTCGCCGGGCGAAGCGACGTGAGCGAGAAAATCGAGATCGGCAATTTCTGCCGAGAGAACCTATGACTCGATCGAACGCCCTCTTTGAAGCCGTAGCCGCAGCTCGGGAAACCGAAGTGATGGACCTCGTGCATGAGCGCATCGCCGCCGGCGTGCCTGCGGGCGAAATCCTGGCAGAGTGCAATCGCGGCATGGTCGAGTTGGGCAATCGCTTCGCCGCCGGCGGCTGCTACTTGCCCGACCTGATGTTCGCCGGCATGATCATGAAGGGCGTGGCGGCCGAATTGGGCCCGCTGTTGGAAAAAGGACAACCAGTGGCGTCGTCCGGCACCGTGGTAATGGGCTCGGTGCTGCACGACGTTCACGACATCGGCAAAGACATCGTCATCACCATGCTCCGCGGCGCGGGGTTCGAGGTTGTCGATCTGGGCGTCGACGTTTCGCCCGAGAAATTTGTCGAGGCCATCACAAAGCACAAGCCGCAGGTCGTGGGGATGAGCGTGTTGCTGACGACCTGCTTCAAATCGGTGATCGCGACGGTCGAGGCGATCGAGCGAGCGGGCCAGCGCAAGAGCGTCTCGATCATGGTCGGCGGCGCGGCCGCCAGCGATCTGCTGCGAGACAATGCGGGCTGCGATTTCTATGGCAAGAGCGCCGTCGATGGGCTGAAATTCGCCGGCAGCGTGGTAGGAGCAACGTAAATGATCAGAGCTATTGAAACACAGAACACGTCATCGCGGCGAGGTGTAGGGATGACCGGGGCAATCGCCGGCTTGCTGCTGCTTCTTGCCGCGTCGGCCCAGGGACAAGAATGGGCCCGCAAGATGGTCGTCGGTCCCGCGACGTGGGATTTTGGCATCGTCGCCCGCGGCGCCAAGGCGGATCACCATTTCGTCATTGAGAACAGTTACGAAGAAACCGCCCACATCAAGTCGGTCACATCGAGTTGCCAGTGTTCGAAGCCGACTGTCAGCAAGCAATTCTTGAAGACGTGGGAGAAGGCTGAAATCATCATCACGTTGGACACCCGCGCCGAGCCGGGCGCAAGGACGGCACGGTCGAGGTCGAATTGGATCTGCCCTATCCGGCCAAGATCCAGTTCCACGTCCATAGTTTCATCCGCGGCGACGTGGTGGTGCAGCCGGGCGTGGTCGCGTTCGGCACGGTCAATCAAGGGGCCGGGGCAAGCCGCGAATTGAAGATCACCTATGCCGGCCGCACCGACTGGAAGATTACCAAGGTCGAGTGCGCCAATCCATTCATCAAAGCCAGCGCGGTCGAAACCAGCCGCCTGCTGGGCACTCCGTCCAGGATCGCCTACGGCCTGTCCGTGGAACTGAAGAAGGACGCGCCGCCCGGCTATATTCGCGAGCCGCTGGTGCTGGTGACCAACGACCTCGACGCCCGCTCGGCCCGCGTGCCGGTGAACATCGAAGGGCTGGTCGCCACGGCGCTGACGGTTCGGCCCGCCTCGCTGACGATGGGCGCGGCGGAAATCGGCGTTCCCGTCACGAGCAATCTCGTTGTGCAAGGGCACGATCCATTTCGTATCGTCGCCATCCGTTCGAGCGACGATCGGTTCGAGGGTAAAGCGCCGGCGGGGCCGAAGCAGTATCATATTGTTCCCATCACTTTCTTGGCCAAAGACGCCAAGACGGCGCCCGGCAAGGTAAATGCAAAAATCCGCATCGAGACCGATCTTGCCGGAGCGGAGCCGCTCGAGATCGACGCCACCGTCGAGGTCGTGCCGGTGAAATAAAGCGCTGTGAAGAAGCGCATTTTCACCGAAGTGGGGCAGACATTCCTGTCTGCCGCGAGAAAGGGCGGCACATCCGGCAGACAGGAATGTCTGCCCCACCGGACGCAGCATCGCCCGTCTTCCCCGTGTGTAGAGAAATCGGTCCCACGTTCGTTCTTCCGCCGATTCCTGGCTCGAACATCCGCCGCGACCCCTACAATCGGCCCCCCCGTCTCTTCCGGCTTCCGGCGTTGCAAACAGGCGTGACGGCGCGTGGCCGTAAGCTATTGTTAATAGGATTATTGCGTCGATTTGTCGACTCTTCGCAGCGTAGCGTTGCGGGAGAAGACGAGAAGAAGAGTGTTGCGGAAGAATAGCCGGGAGTCAACGACTCCCGGCTAATGTGTTCGCGAAAATGCCGAGTACTTTGCCATGCCGAAACTGACGATGCCGGTGCGGTCTGCCGACCCGAAGGAGAGCAACTTCGAGGAGCTGAAGCAGCGGATTCACGCCAAGCTGGTCGACAAGCTCGATCTGTCGCGCGTGGGCGAATTGGAGGGGGACACCCTCCGCCGCGAAATTCGGCTGGTCGTCGAACATCTATGCGATACCGAAGACACGTTGTTGAACCGCTCGGAGCGCGAGCGGCTGGTGAGCGAGGTGCTCGACGAGACGTTCGGACTGGGTCCGCTGGAAATGCTGCTGAAAGACCCGACAATCAGCGATATTCTCATCAACGGCCCGAAGAACATCTACTGCGAGCGGCGGGGAAAGATGGAAAAGACGACCGTCGTTTTCCGCGACAATAATCACCTGATGCAGATCGTCGACCGCATCATCTCGCGCGTCGGCCGGCGAGTCGACGAGACGTGCCCGATGGTCGATGCCCGCATGATCGACGGCTCGCGTTTCAACGCGATCATTCCGCCGCTGGCGCTCGACGGGGCGTGCGTCTCGATTCGCCGCTTCGGCGCGAACCCTCTGAAACTGGAAGACCTGCTGAACTTCAAGGCGTTCACCCCCGAGATGGTGATGCTGATGGAGGGGGCGATCAAAGCGCGGTTGAACATCCTGATCTCCGGCGGCACTGGCTCGGGCAAGACGACCCTGCTGAACACACTTTCCAGTTTCATCCCGAACACCGACCGCATCGTCACCATCGAGGACGCGGCGGAGCTGCAATTGCAACAGGACCACGTGGTGCGGCTGGAGACGCGGCCGGCCAACATCGAAGGCAAGGGGGCCATCTCGGCCACCGACCTGGTGAAAAACGCCCTGCGCATGCGGCCCGAACGCATCATCATCGGCGAGTGCCGCGGCTCGGAGGCGCTCGATATGCTCCAGGCCATGAACACCGGTCACGAAGGCTCGATGACCACCTTGCACGCCAATAGCCCGCGCGACGCGCTGAGCCGACTAGAGACGATGATCATGATGGCGGGCTTCGAATTGCCGCTAAAGGCCATGCGCACGCAAATCGCCAGCGCCATCGACCTCGTGGTGCAGGCAAGCCGGCTCCAGGGGGCGCGCGAAAGGTCACCGCAATCACCGAAGTGGTGGGCATGGAGCAGGACACGGTCGTGATGCAAGACGTCTACCGCTACGATAAAGACGGCGTCGATGAAAACGGCCGGGCCTACGGCCGCTTCGTGGCCACGGGCATCCGCCCGGCGTTCATGTTGCGGCTCGAGCAAGCGGGCGTGCGATTGCCGTCGAGTGCTTTCCGCGAACGAGTTATGTTGGAGGACTGAGCCTTGAACGTGATGCTGGTGGCAGCGGTGGTATTTGTGGGAGTAGCCGCGTTGGTCGGCGGCGCTTTGCTGTCGTTTCGCAACAAGCCGGTCAGCAAGGTCGAGGATCGCCTCGATTTGTTGACGGGCCTCAACACCGCTGCCGGCAAAGCGGCCGCGGTGAAGGAAGCCAGCATCCTCACGCAGCCGTTGGACGACCAACCCGGCGTTGTGGAACTGTTTCTGACACGGTTCGGCAACATCTCGCTGCTTTTCGAACAGGCTGACACGAACCTGACGGTCCCCAAGTTCGGCGCATTTTCGGGCGCGATGGGGGCGGCGGGGCTACTGCTGGCCGTCGTGCTCCGCATCCATCCCGCGATGGTCCCGCTGGTAGGGCTGCTGATGGGCACGCTGCCGCTGTGTTGGCTGTTGGTTCGTCGCAAGCGCCGCCTGAAGACCTTTGCCGCCCAACTGCCCGATGCACTGGAGATGATCGCCCGAACGCTGCGATCGGGCCAAAGCCTGGGCTTCGGCTTCAGCATGGTGTCGACCGAGATGCCGGCGCCGATCGGCAGGGAGTTCGGCCGGGTATTCGAGGAGCAGAATTTGGGAATATCCCTGGACGAGAGCCTGCGCGGCCTCACCGACCGCATTCCCAATCTCGACCTGAAGTTCTTCGTGACCGCGCTGGTTCTGCAGCGTCAGACCGGCGGCGACCTGGCCGAAATCCTCGATAAGATCGGCGAGTTGATCCGTGACCGCTTCCGCATATGGGGGCAGATTCAAGCGCTGACCGGCGAAGGCCGCCTGTCGGGGCTCGTGTTGATGATCCTGCCGTTCGTGCTGTTAATCGCCGTTTACAGACTCAATCCCGATTACATCATGGTTTTGTTCAAGGATCCGGCGGGCAAGCAAATGCTGGCGGTCGCGGCCTTCATGCAGGTGCTCGGAGCGCTCATGATTCGGAAAATCGTCAATATCAAGGTATAGAATAACGTCGGGTTGCTCACGTTGGGGAACGGTTGGGGCGGCAGTTGAACTGCCACCCCAACGCAAGGTTGAACTGCCACTCCATCCGAAGCCGGAGGCCGTAGCGGAGAAAAGACGCGATGATTGCACAGAGCCTGATTAGTTTCGAGGGACTTTTGCCACTGGCGCTCTTTGGCACTTTTGCCGCACTGGCGTGGTGGGGGCTCGACCTCATGACGGGCGGAAAGCCCCGCGCCATGGAGCGGCTCGAGGAGTTGGCCGATCCGCGTAAACGCCGCAGCCAGACGGTCGAGAGCGCTCTGAAGAAATCCGACCCCTTCACGCGCGTGCTGGAAAGGGCTTCTCCCTCGCTGGCCAAGCCGCTGCAACCGACGAGCGCGGTGGAGGTCGGCAAGCTGAAGAGCAAGTTGGCCTGTGCCGGGTTTCGCAGTGAAGCGGCCGGCAGCGTCTTTCTCGGCTTGAAGTTCGCCGGACTTGTCGTCGGGCTGTTCTTCGGCGGCGGAATCATTACGTCGCTTCGGGGCATCACGCAAAACTCGCTCCTCTGGTCGGCCTGCATTGCCGGGTCGCTCTTCTATCTGCCCGAGATTGTCGTCGGCTTTCTTGGCAGCCGCCGCAAGGAGGCGATCTTCCTCGCCCTGCCCGACGCGCTCGATCTGATGGTCGTCTGCGTGGAAGCGGGCTTGGGACTCGACCAGGCGATGCGCAAGGTCGCCGACGAAATGAAGAGCACCTACCGGCTTCTGGCCGAAGAGTTCGCCCTGTCCAATTTCCAACTGCAAATGGGGCGGCCTCGCGCCGAGGTGCTCCACGATCTGGGCATGCGCACCGGCGTGGCCGACTTGCGGGCGCTGGCGGCCGTGTTGATCCAGGCCGACAAGTTCGGCTCCAGCGTCGCCCAGGCGCTGCGCACGCAAAGCGATTCGATGCGCATCCGCCGGCGTCAGCTTGCCGAGGAAAAGGCGTCAAAGACCGCCGTCAAGTTGATCTTCCCCTTGGTGCTGTTCATCTTCCCCGGCATCTTCGTCATTCTCGTTGGACCGGCCGCCATCATGATGGTCCGCGAGATGTTCACCAAGATGGGCTGAGACGTTCGCCTCCCCGCCGCCAGTCAATCGGCTTCGATCTTGATCGCCTCGACCGGGCACTGACTGGCCGCGTCGCGACAGGCGTCCTCAGCCTCCGCAGGAACGGGGTCGATCTTGGCCTCGGCCTTATCGTCCTTCATCTCAAATACCTCGGGGCATACGTCCGCACACAGCCCGCATCCGATGCAGGTGTCCTTGTCCACACTCGCTTTCATCGACTTGCTCCTTGTTGCCTCATGGTCCCCGGCGACAGGCGTCGCCTTCCATGGTTGGATTCTCAAGCGCTCTGCATAGTACGAAGGCAGGCAATTGGGTTACTGCGATTCAGAGCCCTCGAGAGCTACCTGAATCTCGCCGCTTGAGCGGCCTAAAGTCTGCGAATCAACTCTAGCGGCAGATCGTCGCGAGACGCGGCAGAGAAGGATCTCGAACACAGAATCGGGCATTCTGTTCCTCCGCCGCAGAAATTGTGATCGATCAGGCGATTGGCTTACCCGACACTTTGGCTGTGCGGCACCACTACCCTGCGTCGACAAGCGCTGCCTCATTTGGCATCCGCAGTGCCGGATGGACGCTTCGAGACAATGACCTTTATCGCTACCTCGGACACCGACATGTAGCCGGTCGCACCCCAGAGGCCGACTTCCAAGCTGGCCAAACGGGCCGTAGCCGGCACCTTGATTCGCCGGCTCTTCTTCACCCAGTCGAAGGTGCCGGACAATGGCCCGATGGCGTATCGGCCGATGGGTTTGCGATTGGCGCTGAAGAAGAGGATCGCCAAGGAGGGCTGTTGCTCGGGCAGCGAACCCGGTTGCACGTCCTTCCCGCGGAACCACGAAGACAGGCCGATTTCCTGAATCCATCGGCCGTCGATACCCACCGCCTGAAACGCCTGCGACGCTCGACCTGGCGAGTCGTTGCGAAACGAGAGACAGGCGCTGTCAGGCGTCCGGCCGGCAGTTTCGACCTTTGCTTGGCGGAGGTAGTACCAGCCAACCGGCTGATCGCCGGAGACATTCTTGAAATCGCCGTTAATGAGTACGGGTTCACCGCCATTGGCCTTCACGACCCGCTCGCCTTCAGCGCGGCCCATCATCGGCACGAAGAACGTCGGCTGCAAAGGTTCGGCTTTGAGGACGCCGCTGACTTTCTTGAAGAGGTACAGGGTCTGCTGGTAGCG
Organism: uncultured Planctomycetaceae bacterium; assembly: GCA_963823895.1. GTDB lineage: Bacteria > Planctomycetota > Planctomycetia > Pirellulales > Thermoguttaceae. Next base: position 55,250 of record CAWGNG010000042.1, on the reverse strand, counting down.
TTCCCCCAGGGGAACCACCAACCGCCCGCCCTCCTTGAGTTGCTCGACGAGCGGCTTGGGGACGTTCTCCGGCGAACAAGTGACGATGATCTTGTCGAAGGGTGCGTGTTCGGTCCAACCCTGATAGCCGTCGCCGATTTTCGTCTCGACGTTCGTGTAGCCCAAGCGGCGGAGCGTTTGCGACGCTCGTTTTCCAAGGGCCTCGACGATCTCGATCGAATAGACCTTCGACACGAGTTTGCTGAGCACGGCCGCCTGATATCCGCTGCCGGTGCCGATCTCCAGGACATTGTCCGTCGCCAGCGGTTGCAGTTGCTCGGTCATGTAGGCAACCGTGAACGGCGACGAGATGGTCTGGCCCTCGCCGATCGGAATTGCGATGTCGAGATAGGCGTAGCGTCGCGCCGCGGCCGGAACAAACTCATGCCGTGGCACCGCTCGCAGCGCCTCGCAGACCCGAGCGTCCTTCACGCCTGCCGCCACCACCTCGTGCTCGACCATATGAGCGCGGGCTTCGGTCCAAGGATCGGGGGGTTTTCCGCGTGCCGCGACCGTGGTCAGGAACACGCCGAGCATCGCGCAGCCAAGCAGGCATGGCAGCGGGATCGTTCTAGGAGGGACGGATCGGCGGCCGGACTCGCCGGACATGCCTTGCCGAGGCCATTCCACTTTGGCGCGAGTCGGAGAACGCATCGAGGCGTTGCCCATGAAGCACCTGTGCGGCAGATATCCAACAATCTCTATTGTCTGTCGCTGGAGGCCGAAGAACAAGTCACCCCAGGCCTTGTGTGGCCTTCTCCAGCGGCTTCGCATAAGGGGGGATTATGCCCGCGGAGTTGGAATTTGACCGTCACGTGCCCGTGGTCGCCGGCCAGTTCATTCCAACTGTTGCGGCAGCGAAGATAGAGGTTGCCGTCCCTCTCCAATCGAAATGCACCTTTGCTCCCCAGTTCAAACTCGGGGCCTAGGTGGCGATCTTCCATCAACACGCCAACCAACCGGCCGCGATGCTGGTGATCGCCATCGGCATCGACGGCCTCGGGGTCTCCCGCGATTTGCCAGGCGCCCGAAGCGAGATATTCGTACTTCGTCCCCGCCCGGACGCTCAGACCGCTGGGTTGCCATCCGCGGCCGGCTGCAATCGTAACCTGCTGGGTTCGGCGGCCTTGCAGGCCGGTAAACTGTTTTCTCCAGTTCCAGGCGCACAGGTCCACTCGGTAACCCCGGCTTATGTGCTCGAGGAAGAACAGATACTCAAAGTGTAGCTCGCGCGTCGTTGCCGCGTAGGTCTGCTCAAAGCTGACGTCCCTGCCCGTCAGGAATCCGCGGCCGAGTTGCCGGAACTGCTGTGAATAGTTGGGATTGGAGAAGAGGAAATGGCACAGTGCCCAGCGCGAGGCGTAGTTCTGCCAGCAGTCGCCGGTCACCTGCCCGAGCGAAACGACGGTGGCGAGCGAGTTTGGCGGGCTGTTGTGCAGAAAATCAATCTCGCGCAAATCAGCATGGACCGCGCTGTCTCCCTCCTCCCAGTAGTGGGCCATCTCGGCCATCCCCTCGGAATACCAAATTGGACCGAGGCGGCCGAAAGTCTGGTGACAGTAGGCGTGGACCGCTTCGTGCTGAACGACTTCCAACCGTGCCGCGGAATAGACTACCGACTTGCCGACCTGCCGTCTCCCTTCTCTCCGGACGTACATCAGGGTGACGCCGCCGCAGGTCTTAACCCCGCGGACTCCCTCCGGAGCGGTGCCGGCCGCAGGGAACTCACCAAGATCGCTGATGACGTTGCACTCGATCACGCCGCGGAGCGGCTGGCCCCAATACGTGGAAATATGCCCGAGCACGGCCTCCAATCGTCCGGCAACCTCATCGGCCTCGTTGCTTGAAAGATCGGTGTGGATCAGGAAGTGGCGGGAACGAACGTCCCTGATCTCGCGCGCCTTCGTCTTGGTCTTTTCCGACTTTCCAGAAGACTGCGCATGCATCTCGTGTGCATGGCACGCCAAAATAAAAGCAAGAATTCTAATGACGGCCAGGGCCCGGCGCAGGCCCGGGTCACGCATACATAGCCAGTCCATTCGGCTCCCCTCAGTTAGCCATCGTTGGCATTCAACCAGGAGGGGATTGCCAAGTGGAACACATAAGAACAACCAAGTTGTCTATTTATTATAGTATAACGCGAAAGAATAAGAAACAGACTCTTTTGCGGTCGCGCCACCGAGAACGCTGTCAAAGGTCCGAGACCGTCAGCCTACACGCGGCTGCCGCCGTGCCCGAGAATCCTTTGGTTTCCAGCACCCCGTCCAGCTTCTCCCTCCAAGGCCACCTTCCGCCGCAGGGCAACTCCGAGATTGTCATGTTAAATGTCACGATGATTGAGACGTTGGCATCATTATCGGGTGTTTCTCATCCTGCACGTGCATAATGGTGGGTTTGAGTTGTATCAGAACGCCCGCTGGACTGAGGATCACGCCGCATGTCGATGGCGGACAGCGATTGTTCCTGATGGCACAGCAGGGGACCGTTCGTTGCCCCGGAAACCTCCTTACGCCACCGCTTCTCGGTGTTATGAATTCGCTGATGGCAATTCGGGACTTTTTGCCGGGGAAAGGCGGTTGGAAGGGAGGACGATCGGCCGCTTGCAGGAATAGGGAAGGTTAAATGGTAGATCAGAGAACCACGTCCCGGCCTTACTTGACCACGGATAGACCATGGACATCATCAACGCCGCAGTATTGCTTTCCAATCCGCGGAGAACGGATATCAGGCTGGTGAAGGTCGCAGTGTCCAGCGAACGGCCATGCCACGGAGAACCCGGGCGAGACGGGTTCGGCAAATGTCCCACGTCGCATCCAGCAAATCTTGTACGGCTGAATCATCAAGCCCTCGATATGCCCGGTTCATTGAGGCGCTACTTTTCCCTCGTACATGCCTGAAGGGGGCCCCCAGCAGTCAAAAGCCTCCGTATTGTAAGAGCGCGCGGTGACGTGCTCCAAACTTCCGTTTAAGAAGAAAGGGAAAAACATGAACACGCGTACGAACCTCATTATCGCCTCTGCGGGCTTACTGCTCGCCATAGCATGCACTACGCCGTCGGCCGAGGCCAACCTGCTCGTTAATCCCGGTTTCGAGAGTGGTCCCGCCTCACTAACTACCGACACCGTTGTACTGAACAACCCCTTCGTAACGGGCCAATGGGTGCAGAGAACGGCATCATAGAATCGGGCCCCGACAACGGTGTCACGCCAAATTCCGGCTCCTACATGCTCACGGAGTACCATAACAGCTATCAGTACACGTCAACATACCAGGTCACGAATGTGCCCTATTTTCCCGGCGAGCAGGCCACCCTGTCCGCCTGGTTCAACGCGCCGGCGCCAATATCGGGCACGGCCGAGGCCGTCGTCGCTCTGAGCTGCTATGCGGGCGTGAACTCTTGGCCCACTCCGCTGGCACCACCCGTCGGGCAAGCCCTCATCTTGTCCGCCGCCCCCCTCTGGCAACAGATGTCGCCACTTACGATCACGGTGCCCGTCGGCACCAATTATATTGTGGCGGACGTGGGCTTTCTCAATTCCTCGCTGCAAGACGCGAATACTGGAGTAACCTTCCCCGGCTTTGTCGACGATGCGTCACTCACCATCACGCCGGAACCTAGTTCCCTTGTCCTGTTGAGTGTCGGCGCCCTCGCGCTGCTAGGCTACGCCTGGCGTCGGCGGAGGCAGATTGGTCGTCCTTAGCGGGCATCGCTGCAGCAGGCCGCATCCTTGGCAATCAGCTTTTTCTCGACCTACACACTACTTAAAACGAGGAGAACTCAAATGAATCGTCGCACATTGCAGCTCGTCCTGGCGATCGTTTCGCCCGTCATGTTCGCTTGGTTTGCCGACGTATCGTGGGCCCAGGGAGGCCCGATAACTCAGGGCCCCGTTACGGACCTGTGGAATACAGGTGTTAGCACCAGCGGACTCGTCTTGCCCAACGGGACCACCCCGGATCCGCACTATACGCTTCAGTCGGTTCCTAGCGGGAGCAGCACCACGCTCGTCACGGCAACGTCAGCGGCCGGCTCCCCTCCGATCCCACCTTGGCTCCCGGACGACAGCCTGTCGGACTGGATCGGCCCGGGTCTTAGCTATAATGGCACTACTTGGCAGCTTCAATCCCCGGCAGCCACTGGAAACTACGACTACCAAACGACCTTCATGCTTACCAGTGCCGGGTCCTACACCATTACCGGGCAGTGGTCTGCGGCCGCCTACGGCTACGACATCCTCTGGGACAGCAATTCCACGGGCGATGTCACCACAGGATCCCCGGATTATTCGTACTGGACCCCTTTCTCGATCACCGGGAATGGAGCAGTGGGACTCCACACCTTGGACTTCCTCGTCGACAACAACACCGCGAACCCGACCGCCATGACCGGCCTCCGCGTGGAGTTCACTGCCACTCCGGAACCCTCCACCCTCGTCCTGCTGAGCGTCGGCGCCATCGGGCTGCTTTAGCTACGCCTGGCGTCGGCGGAGGCGAAGGGGTGTGTAACCGATAAGGAAAAGCACCCGCACGGCCGGCTGGCGGCGGGTGCTGCTCGGCGCCGGCGCCGTCGCGCCGGCAATGGCTCGCTGGCAGTGAAAGCAGGCCGCATCCTTGGCAATCAGCTTTTTCTCGACCTACACACTACTTAAAACGAGGAGAACTCAAATGAATCGTCGCACATTGCAGCTCGTCCTGGCGATCGTTTCGCCCATCATGTTCGCTTGGTTTGCCGACGTATCGTGGGCCCAGGGAGGCCCGATAACTCAGGGCCCGGTTACGGACCTGTGGAATACAGGCGTGGATAGCGGCGGAATTGTCTTGCCCAACGGGACCGTTGGAGATCCCCACTATACGCTCGTTTCGTCTCCTGCCGGGCCCATACCCGATGTCGTGGCAACGTCGGTGGGCGGCTGGCCGATCTTGCCGGCCGGTGGTTGGCTCCTGGACGACAGCCAGTCGGCCTGGATCGGCCCGAACTACCGCGTTGTTAATACGTTTCCCGGTCTACTGCTGGACCCGGCGCCTAGTGGAACCTACGACTACGAAACGACCTTCACGCTTTCCACTGCCGGATCCTACACCATTACCGGGCAATGGTCTGCGGACAGCCACGGCTACGACATCCTCTTGGATGGCGGTGCGACGGGCAATTACACTTTGCCGGGAACGCCCCCGGCCAACCCGATTGATTACGCGTACTGGACCCCTTTCACAATCACGGGGACTGGACTAGCGGGAAGCACCCACACCTTGGACTTCCTCGTCGACAGGACCGCGACGACGACCGATACGAGCGGCCTGCGCGTGGAGTTCACTCCTGCTCCGGAACCATCCACCCTCGTCCTGCTGAGCGTCGGTGCCATCGGGCTGCTCACATACGCTTGGCGGAAGCGACGATGAAGAGCGTGAATTCCTACAGCCCCCGAGTCGGCAGACCGTTCATCGGCCGCGATGTGCAAAGAGAATCCGGTGCAAACACGTGTTTTCGGGAGTGCATCCCATGACCGCAGTGATGCCGCATCTTGATCAAATGACCCCCGCGCGAATCCTCGTTGTCGATTCCAAACAGTCCGACTACGACGATTTGCTGGGAATAGCCGTTGCCCATGGCTGTGAGGTCTGCTTTCTCATGACCGGCCGGGCCGCGCTGCGACAGTGGCGCGAGGTACGCGGCGGTCTGCTGATCATCAATGTTGAATTGCCGGACCTTAGCGGCTTCGACCTGGTGGAAATGTCGCACCCGTTTCCCAAGGGCACCATCGTGTTCCTGGTGGCCAACCAGTATGCCGTTGAAGACGAAGTGCGGGCATTGCGGCCTGGGGGTCAACAGTTATCTCTGTCAGCCACTGGCGGGGTCGGTGCTCTACCAGTGCCGCTCAAACCAATACTGCCGGTCAATAGTCCCAGCAAACGTATGGCTGAGATGAGACGTGTTGAAAAAGGACCCGTTTTTCGGGAAGCTCTCTGAGGTTCTGTCAAACGGCGCCGGAGAGGATTTCAGGACGGCAGAACATCGCCCGCGGGAGAAATGCCGTCGGGCGGCCGATCCAAGGCATGATTCTTGGGACAGACTTTTTGCCTCCGCGCATTGGCCATCGAGCATGAGCACTGGCCGAGGGATCCGATTCCGGACCAAGAATTGGCGTGCCAACTGGAAAGGCGCGGGCCGCTCTGCTAACATAGGAGAGGGTGCTGCTCGGAGCATATCCGATCGTCACAACACCATATCTTGGGGCGGGAGGCGCCAGCAGACTACCGCTTGTAAGAGAATCACCCCTAAAGGCCCATGAGCGTCGGCTATCCACAGCAACGGGCGCAGCCTTTTGACTCGCAACACCAGGCAAGACCCACATACCGGGAGGAACCCATGATCCGAGCAAGCAGATTGTTCATCACCTTTGCGTTGGCCCTGGCCGGAACGGTCGCGGCAGCCGCCCCTGTGCGGCTGGCCCGGACCCCCGACTTCCATGCGGGGAAGATCGCCTTCAGCTATCTGGGCGACATCTGGTTGGTGGACGAAGACGGCTCCAACCCCCGCCGCCTCACAGATAACGTGGCTCGGGACATCAATCCGCGATTCAGCCCGGATGGGAAGTGGATCGCCTTCTCCTCGCAGCGATTCGGGAACTACGACGTGTTCGTCATGCCCGCGGACGGCGGGGCGGCCCGCCGCCTCACCTTCCACAGCGGCAACGACGAGGTGGTCGGATGGACTTCCGACTCGAAGCAGGTCGTCTTCCGGGCATCGCGCGGGGACGGCGCCTTCCCCGGCGTGGCCACGCTCTACCAAGTACCCGTCGAGGGCGGTCGTGAGACGAGCCTGCCCACGGACTGGGGCTGGTGGGGCAGTTACTCCGCCGACGGCAAGCGCTTCGCCTTCAATCGCCATCCCAGTAGCTGGACGCGCCAGCACTACCGCGGTAGCTATGCCGCCGACATCTGGGTTGTCGACCTCGTCGCCAAGACCGCGACACCGGTGCTGGCCGGGGCCGGCTACAACCGCTTCTGGCCCATGTTCGTCGGCAACGACGAAATCTACTTCGTGGGCGATCCCCTGCCTGGCGAGAAGAACGTCAAGCCGGGCAGTCCCGCGGTGCGGCGCAGCCTCAACAATATCTACAAAGTCTCGCTCAAGGCGGACGCCCAGCCGGTGCAAGTCACTAAGCACACCAGCGGCAACGTCTTCTACCCCTCACTCTCCAGCGACGGCAAAGTGATCGTCTACGAGGCGGACTTCGGGCTCTGGAAGCTGGATGTGGCCTCCGGCAAAAGTACGGAGGTGAAGATCGACATCGTCACGGAAGAGAAGGACAACCAGATCGAGATCATCGCCATCGAGAACGAGGCCGACAGCTTCGACCTCTCCCCCTCGGGCAAGCGCGCCGTGATCGCGGCGCGAAACCAAATCTTCACCATCGCCACCGACAAAGGCGACATCAGCACCATCGCCAACAATATGGGAGCCTCCCGCGACGAGTCCCCTGCCTGGGCCCCGGATGGCAAGCGGATCGCCTTCGTCTCCGACCGCTCGGGCCGCCAGGAGGTCTATCTGGTGGACCCGGACGGTAAGAATCTGAAGCAAATCTCCGACCTGGACACGGACAAGAGTTCGATCGTCTGGGCCCCAAACTCCAAGTCCCTGATCTTCGCGTCCTCGGACAAGAAGCTTCTCCTCTTCAATGTGGCGGACGGGAAGACCCGCGTGCTCACCTCGAGCACTCTGGCCCAACCCCGCGGGCCGGCATTCTCCCCGGACAGCAAATGGGTGTCCTTCGTGAAGCAAGACGAGACCCTGCGCAGCCATGTCTACGTCATGGCGGTGAAGGGTGGGCCTGAGCGCCGCATCACCGAGGACGACCTCGCCTTCAGCGAGGGGAGCGCCGTCTGGTCCGGCGACGGGCGATTCTTGGCCTATACGATTCAAGCCGGTACGGACGGCGGCGTCGCCTCTACGGGGGGCCGGGCCACGAGCCAGATGAAGCTCATGGCGCTGCCCCTGCGGACCCTGGACAAGGATCCGCTCGACAAGGACATCGACAGCGAGGCCCAGGCCCTGGCGGCCGAAGCCTCTCCGCGTGGGCCGCGCCGTGGCCCCCGCGGCGCGACTGCCGGACCCGTCGAGGTCAAAATCGACTGGAAGGGCCTGACGAAGAGGGCCCGGCAGATCCCGGCCGCGGGCGACTTTATCGGGGGCCTCACGGCCGCGCCCGCGGGCAGCGTCATCGCTTTCATGGCCGTCGCTCGCTCTGAGGGCGACGCCGGAGCCGCCGGCCCGGCCAGGTACACCGTGAATCTGGCGGACGGCGCAGCGCCTTCCCGCGTGCCATCCGCTCCGCCGAGCACCTCGGCCGGTGCAAGTCCGCGCCGCGGCTGGGGTCGAGGCGGCGGTTTTCGCAGTGGCGGAATGGTCTTCTCCAAGGATGGTCGTTCCCTCTATTTTCGCTCGGGCCGCGGCATCTACGTGGCATCGGTGGGCGGTGGCCACGCGGCCGCCGCGTCTGAGGCTTCGCCTGCCGCGGGCGGCCGTGGCCGACGCTGGGCCGCCCCCGCCGCCACCACCGAGCCCGCGGCCCCCTCCGGCGGCGCCGCCGCGCGGCAAGTGACCTTCACCATCCACACGGAATTGGACCACCACGCCTTGCGCAACGAGGTCTTTGTCGAGGGTTGGCGGGTCATGAAGAACCGCTTCTACGACGCCAAGATGCACGGCGCCGACTGGACCGCCGCTAAGAATAAATACGCCGCCGTGCTGGACAACCTGGTCGATCAGGAGGAACTGCACAACGTCTTGATGATGATGATCGGAGAGCTGAACGCCTCCCACACCGGTGTCAGCGGCGGGCCTCCCGGGATCGAACGGCCCGTCGCCACGACTCGCTACCCGGGCTTCGAATTGGTGGCGGATGCGGCGGGTCTCTATCGCGTGGGCCATATCTGGAAGGAAGGTCCCGCGGACAAGGAGCACGTGAAGGTCCACACCGGCGACTTCATCCTCGCGATCGACGACCACGAGTTGACGACCCGCGACAACCAGTGGCGATTCCTTACCCAGGCCGCCGGTCGCAAGTTCCATTTCCTCCTTAACGACAAGCCCATGAGGAAAGGGGCCTGGGAAGTGAGCATCGAGCCCATGAGCGAAGCGGCCCTGAGCGAGGCCAAGTATGAGAAGTGGGTGTCGGACCGGCGTGCCACCGTCGACAAGCTGAGCGGGGGCGAGATCGGCTACCTGCACATCAAGGCCATGGACCCGTCGTCTCTGCGACGGTTCAGCCTCGATCTGGCCATCAACCGCACCAAGAGGGCATTGCTCATCGACGAGCGATTCAACGGCGGCGGCGGCATCGACCAGGAGCTCCTGAGCATTCTGGTGGCGCAGCGCTACCAATACACCCGTAGCCGCGACATGGGCCAGGATCTGCCCCGCCCGTTGGAGACCTTCTACGGCCCGATGATCGTCATGCAGAACGAGCGCTCGGCCTCGGACGCGGAGATGTTCCCGCAGGGCTTCAAGGATCTCAAGCTGGGCCGCGTCCTGGGGATGCCCACGATGGGCGCCGTCATCGGCACGGGCTCCTTCATGCTGGCCGACGGCTCGGCCATCCGCACGCCCGGCGCCGGCGTCTGGACGGCCAAGGGCGAAAATCTGGAGAACTTCGGGGTCAAGCCCGACGTCGTCATCGACAACACGCCCGAGGACTTCTACAAGGGCCGCGATGCCCAGTTGGAGAAGGCCGTCGGACTCCTGAAAGCCGACATTGCCGCCGGGAAGAAGAAGGGGATCTGACCCCAGCCAAACATCCCCAAGAACTGCGTCTAACGAGCCGGGTGCCGATGGCCGCTATCGCCGTCGGCTGCAAACTGCGCGTCGGCTGACTTTCGCGAAGCGTTCAGGGAAAAAGGGGACAGGTCCAATTTGTGCGAAGCACCCTCCGGGCCGTTCCGGCAAATTGGACCTGTCCCCTTTTTCCGATCCGCGAAGGAACGTGAAAAGTTGCATTCGTTGCAGTTGTCAATTACAATTGCCGGCAGCGGTTCCAACCGGGGAAGCGGCCATTTCGGTCGTTCGCCGTCCTTATCCTATTGGCCTATCGGAGAGGTCAGAACCCGGTGGATCTGCCTTGGGAGGTGACATCATGTTTCGACTAAGCGTGTTCTTCCTGGCCCTCTTGTTCTCGATCGGCGGCGCCGCGATGGCGAAAGACTCACCGTCGGTCCCGCCGCCATCGTCGATGAAGGCGATGACTCACGATCAGCAACCGCCTGTCAAGCAAGCGGCCGACGAGAAGAAGCCGAACAAGAAGAAGAACGATGCGAGAGGTTCGTTGCCGCAGGAACACGTTATCTACATACCGTTCAAGAATCTTCCCGACGTGTTCGAGCGCGAAGACTCTTCCATCGTGCTGCCTTACGCGCAGTTTCTGGAGATGTGGACTCGGCTGAGTGCGCCCCATCAAAAGCCCGTCAGACCGCCGGTCGACGGCGTGATCACGCGCGCCGATTACATCGGCTCGGTCAAGGGCGAACTCGTCGACTTGGAGGCGACGTTGGACGTCGAGGTGCTGGACGCCGAATGGGCGCGGCTGCCGCTGAGGTTCGGCGATGCCGCGATCGGATCTGCGCGGAGCGAAGACGGGGCCGCGCTGCTGCGAGGCGCCGGCGAGGGGCAATATGAATTGCTGGTCCGGGGAAAAGGCAGACACCAGGTCAAACTCGGACTGACGGCCGGCGTCAAGTCGAGCGCCGAAGGACACAGCGTCACCGTGCAATGCCCTGCGGTGGGCGTCAGCAATCTGGAACTGCGAATACCGGCAAAGGATCTGACCGTGCACCTTACGCCACAGCGCACCTTGCAGCAGCAGTCCGATTCGAAGGACGCCACGAGCATCCGCGCCGCGATCGGCTCGACAAGTCAGTTCACGGTCAGTTGGCGACCCAAGTCCGGCGTTGCCGACAATGCCTCGGGATTGGCGGAGGTGACCGACGCGATCGCCGTGGAAGTGGGCGACGGAGTCGTCCACACCAACGCCGTCTTCGACTATCACATTCTGCGGGGTTCGCTGCCAGAGCTGACGATCGAGACGCCGGCGGATCAGCGATTGCTGGATGTCCAAGTTCCCGGCCTGCGCGACTGGCAAACGGAGATTGCCGGCGGCCGGCAGCGGGTGAAAGTGCGACTGCACGCCCCCGCTACGGAAGCGGTTCGCTTGGAGACGCATACCGAGTCGCCGATCCCGCCGCAAGCCTTCCAGGTCGGTCGCGTACGCGCGGTCGGCGTGGCGCGAGAGAGCGGAACGCTCGCAATTCGCGGCGGCGAAGACGTCGGCCTGGAAACGGTCGATCGCGAGTCGGTCACGCGGATCGACGCCGCCGACGCTCCGTCATCGATGCGGAAACAGGGCAGCACGTTCTATAAGTTCTTCACGCCCGAGCATAAGCTCTCGGTTGTCGCTTCGCAGTTGACGCCGCGGATGGTCGTCGCCAGCCATTTGTCGGTTCTCCTCGACAAAGCACGGCTGACGACGTGCGGCGCGTTCGAGTATCACATCACGCGGTCGGGCGTCTTCGCCTTGATGTTCCGTCTGCCGGCCGGGTTCCAGGTCGACGAGGTCCGCAACGAGTCGATGGAGCGATTCGAAGTGGCGCCGGCCGCGGGCGCTCAAACGCTCACCGTGTACTTTGCCAAGAAGACGCTCGGCGACCTGACAATCACGGTTACGGCGAGCCGGCTGCGCGACAAATCCGGCGGCGACCTGACGCTGCCGTTGATCGAGCCGTTGAATGTAACTCGCGAGGAGGGATTGGTTGCGGTCGTCGCGCCCGAGTCGTTGGAGGTGAAGACCGATGCGGGCCGGTTGCAGGCCGCTCGTTCCGCCACGCCCGCAGATCTGGCGGCGCAAAGATTCGAGCCGCAGGCTCCGCCCGGTTCATCGTTGGCCGCGGCGTTTTCCTTCGTGACGCGGCCGGTTCGCATTGTGCAGACGATTGCCGAACGGCCGCGGCGAACCGTTGTTGTCGTCAGCACGGCCGCCAACGTGAAAGAAGACGTCGTGCAAGTGGCCACCACTTTGCGCTACCAAGTTCAGTTTGCCGGCGCGGACGCCTTTCGCATCGCGGTGCCGGCGGCGGTCTCCGATCGGCTGCGAATCGACGGCGAGGGAATCAAGGAACGCCGCAAGTCGCCGCAGGCGTCCGCAGACGGCGCCGTCGAATGGACGATCATGCTGCACTCCGAGGCGATCGGTTCGCGGGTCTTCACCGCGACCTATGACCAGAAGCTGTCGACCGGCGATAAGGGCGCCCGAATCAAGATCCAACCGATCAAGCCCATGTACGTGGACCGCGAAACGGGCGAAATCGCGGTGTTCAAAGACCGGGAACTGTCGCTGAACGCCGAATCAAAGGGGCTCGAAGAAATCGATCCGCGCGAACTCTCGCAGCCGATTGGGGCAACGCAGCCGCACTTGACGTACCGCTACTACCAGCATCCGGCGGAATTGTCGCTTAACGTCACCAAACACGAGCTTCAGGACGTCGTTAAGACGGTTGTTCGCCACGCCTATGTCGAGGCCGTCTTGACGGAGGACGGGCCCATTACCATGCGCGCTCGATATAGCCTGAAATCGAGCGAGCGGCAGCGCCTGGCTGTCACGCTCTGCAATCCTCGCGTTCTCGGCGTCACCGTGGCGGGACAAAGCGTCGCGCCGGAGAAGGCGCCGACCGCCGCCGGTAGCGGGCCCGACGACAAGACGTATTTCATCAACGTGGCTCGCACGACGGATTCCGACGAGCCGTTCGAGATCGCAATGGTGTTCGAAACGCCGCGCCCGCAGAAGGAGATGAAAATCAGCGACGTACTGCGATTGCCGCTGCCGCGATTCGATCGGGGCGTCAAGTTTCAGAAGGTGTACCTCCGCGTCTGGATGCCCAAAGAGTATCGGCTCGTCGGCGACCCCCAGGGATTCACCAGCCATATCGGCGTCGGTTGGTGGGATTCGCGTGAAATCACCGAAGCAGCCGACAATCCCGACAGTTGGTTTGGCAAGGACAGCACGTCGTTCGACTTCCAGGTCGGCGGCACGACCTACTTGTTCAGCAGCCTTGCCGATCCGGTGGAATTGAAGATCGGTTACTGGCACATCGCCACGATGACCGCCATCGGCAGCGTGGCTGCATTGTTGATTGGCCTCGTGCTGCTGCGATTCTCGCTGGAGACAAAGGTGTTGGCGGTGCTCGCCTTCGTGTTTGCCGCGGCGTTGGCGGGCTTGTTCGTGCCCTCCCACGTCTATAGTTGGCTGTTGGCGGCGCGCCGGGAATCGCCGGCGTGATCGCTCTGTGGCTCGTCGTCTGGCTGTTGCACCTTCGCCGGAGCGGCGCTTTTGCGCAGACGCCGGCTGTCGGAAACGTCACTGCTTCAGCTCAACCGCAGTCTTAGGAATCGACAGGCGATCGCGAGAGGAACAGCCATGAACGGCGACAATCACGAATTCCGAATCGGCTTCCGGCGTGTGTGGGTGATTGCTGCATGCTTTCTATGTCTGTCGCCGCCTCCGCTTTGCGGCGAAGTCACTCACGGACCGCAGCGCATCCGCAGCGTCTACATCCCGGCCGATCAACTGCAATTGTTGTTTGCCAATGCGTCGAAGGGCGTGTTGATGCCGCGAGAGAAGGCGCTGAACCTGCTGCTGGAGGCTCGGCGTCACGCTCGGTCGCAGGTTGTCGCTGCGGCCGACGCTGTTCTGTCGCAGGCCGCGTACGAGGCCAAACTTGGCGACTGCGAGCTGCGGTTTACCGGCCGCCTTCAAATCGCGAAATTCCGTCAAGACCGCGAGACGCTGGATCTGCCCTTTGGCGGGCTTGCTATCGAGTCGGCGACTCTCGACGGCCGGCCGGCTCAGGTCGGTCGAAAGCCCGACGGCACGCTGTTCCTGATGTTAGAGAAGGAGGGCCGCTACGAGTTGAAGCTGGAGATGTCGGCCCCGCTGGCGGGCAAAGCGGGCGATCTCGCCACAACCCTCAAACTCCCGCCCGTGCCCGCCGCCGAGATGCTGCTGCGGCTTGGCCGAGGCGAGCAACTGCAAATCGGCGACACGGTGTTGCAATGTGACGGTGGCGACGGCGATCAGCAGCGATTCCGCGCTGCCATTGGCGGCCGGCAATTGCTGCCGCTGGTGATTTCGGAAGGCGGCACAAGTGGAAACAGAACGCCGCTGGTTCTGGTCAACAGCCGCTCGACGCTACGGCTCGAGCCGGCGGGCGTTTGCTGGGACGTCTTCCTCGATTTGGACGTACATGCCCGCGCAGCCGACGCCCTTCGCATTCAGTTGCCGGCTGCGGTGCAGGTTGCGGAGGTCGAGTCGCCGGAGCTTGCCCGCTGGACGCTTCACCCGCCCGCCGGCGGAACGGCTGACGTCTTGCTGACCTTCCGAAAACCCTTTCTCGGCCGGCGCACCGTTCGATTGCTCGGCTTGGCGTCGCTCTCCTTGGGCAAGCCGTGGGATGTCCCGACGGTGAAAGTGCCGGAGGCGGCGTCGCACGTGGGCGATCTGTGGGTGACGTGTTCCCCCTCTTTGCACGCCGAGGTAGGACGCCCGGCCGGCATCTGGCCCGAACGGCTGTTGCCGACGCTGTCGGGAAGAGTTCCGGCGAGCGGCGACAAGTCGTTATCCTTTGCTTTCTGGGACGAGAATTTCCACCTCCCTTTGCTCGTGACGGAAAGACGACACGCCACACAAGCCTCGATTGCCACGCTGCTGAAGGTCGATCGTGCCGGCACGGCGCTGCGGAGCATCGTGACGATCGAGCCGCGGCACGCTCCAATTTTCGAGGTTGAACTGCTCATGCCGCGCGATTGGGAAGTCGCTTCCGTGTTGGCCGGCGGCAAACCAGTGGAATGGAAAGCCGCGCCGCAAATCGTGCGTTTCGATCTCGCCAGGCCGGTGAGCCCCGGCCAGTCGCTGGAAGTCGTGCTGACGGCCCAGCGGCGTTCAGAGGCGCTGGTTGGAACGGGACGGGGCATACAGCGAGGTGCCCTTGCCCGATCTTCGATTGCGTGGCGCCGATGAGGTCGAGGGAACACTGCTGGTCGAGTCGCCGCCCGACGTCGAACTGTTGGCGTCGGATCTTTCGGACGACTTGCAGCCGATAGCGGCGGAGCCGTCGCCGGCCGCATCGGGCGAAACCGCGGGGACCGCGCTGCAATACCGCTACCAGGACGACGCCCGCGTCAGTGGGCGGCTTCGGGTCCGCGCGAAGACGGCCAAAGTCTCTGCGGAGACGCTGGCGTTCGCACGGCTGGACCGCGACAAGCTGGACGTTCACTACGAACTTGATCTGCACATCCGCCAGGGACAGGTGCAACGCATTGGCTTCACGCTGCCCGCCGCCGTCGGCGAGAGAATTCAAGTCGCCACGGTGGGTTCGGCGGCTCGCGTCATCGAACAGCGCTGCAATCCCGCGCCCGACTCCCCCAGCAAGGCCGGCTCGAACGCGTGGCAAATTGTCCTCGACCGACCCGTCGCGGGCGACCTGAAGTTGGCCATCGATCTCGGCCAGGCTTGCCGCGAGCCGGCCACGGACAACCGCGGCGTCGCGGCCGTGCCCGCGGAATCCGCTTCCGTGCAGTCTCGCACTCGCGTATCCGTTCCCGTTCTTGCTTTGCAGCAGGTTTCGCGGCAAAGCGGCATTGTCGCGATGGAGGCGGCCAGCGATCAGCAGATCGACTGCACACCGGAGAACCTCCGCGTCGTCGATCCTGCCGAGGTGCCTAAGTCGCATGCTTACACACCGCATCATCGGATCGTTGCCGCCTATCGCTACAGCGGGCTGCCGTTCGGGTTGACGATTTCGGCGGCGCACCACGCGTCGGCCTCCGTGGTGACGGCGATCTGCGAATCGGCCGAGATTCTCAGCATTGTCGAGCGAGAAGGTCGAATGCGCCATCAGGCGCGGTTCTCCCTGCGGAGTCTGAATTTGCCGCACGTGACGGTGACCTTGCCCAAAAATGCCGATTTGTGGTCCGCCATGATCGATGGGATGCCGGTCGAGGTGCGACGGAAACAGGGCGAGTACATCGTGCCGCTGCCGGCTTCGCCGGCGGACTGCGAAAGCACGGTCCGAGAACTGACGCTGGTCTACGACACGGAGAATCCGCGCGTCGGCGAGAGGGGCATCCTCGGGCGAATCTGGCCGCAAGAAGTCCGTCAATCCTCGCCCAAGATCGGCGTCCCCACGTTGGGTGCGACGTGGCGCGTGTGCCCTCCCGACGGCGCCGATGTGGTCTCGGCGGCCGGCGAATTCAAACCGGAATCGCCGCTGACACGCCCCACGTTGGCGGCGAGTTTGGCGGAGACGATTCGCGCGAGAGCACCTCGGGACTGCAATGGAAGTGCGGCGGCCTCGTGGCGGTATTGGTCATCGCGGGATTCTTTGCGCTAGTCCGAACCAGCACGGGCGCCACTTTGGTGCAAGTGCTGGTGGTGCTGCTTATTATTGGCGTGCTGATTGCCTTGTTGCTGCCGGCGACGCAGAGTGCGAGGGAAGCCGCCCGCCGCGTCACGTGCAACAACAACCTCAAACAGATCGGACTGGCGCTGCACAACTACGTTCAGGCAAACGGACAGTTTCCGCCCGCCGTGATCGGACCGAAGCACGTGCCGCGCAACCGGCAGTTCAGTTGGCTTGTCGCCCTTCTGCCTTACCTCGAGCATGAGGACGTATACAAGCAATTGCGTCTCAATTTGCCGTGCGACGCGCCGGAAAACGCCGCGCTGCTTCAGAGACCAATGCGCGGCTTGATCTGTCCGAGCAGCACGGACCCAACGCAAGGCAACACCTCCTACGTTGCGGTAACGGGCGCTGATGCGGTGCTCGGTTCTCCTGCTCAGCGCGGGGTGATCGGATTCGACAGAGGGCTCAGCCTCGCCGAAATCCGCGACGGCACTAGCAATACGCTCCTCGTGGCGGAGGTAGCCGACGGCGGCCCATGGTACGCCGGCGGCACCGCGACGGCACGCTCGATCGACTACTGGATTTCCAAAAAGACCTGGAGCGAGCACGCCAACGGAGCGAACTTCCTGCTGGCTGACGGCTCGGTGCGGTTCATCTCCTCCAACATCGACCCGCAGGTCCTCCGCGCGTTGGCCACGGCCCAGGGTAGAGAGCCGGTCACGCTGCCCGATGAGGATTATGCGGATACCGGGGCGGCGCCGGCGAGAAGTGATGTTAAAACGGCTGCCCCAGCAACGCCGGTCAAGTCGCCCGCGGCCAAGACGGAAGAACCGCGCGAACTTCCCAAGGTCGAAGAGCCGGCGGCTCGCGAGCAGCCAGCGCCACCACCGCCGCCGCAACCCGGTAGTGTCGGCGGGCAGCGGGCACGCCTTTCTCTGAGCATCGCGCTGGAAACGCAGGGTCGTCCGGAAATCCGCTTCCGAAGCGAGGCTGGCGAGGGAGACCTCGTCCTCGCCTTGCAGGACAACACCTTCACGCTGACGCTGCAAGGCTTCATCGTCGCCACCGCCTTGCTGGCAGCCTGGATTTGCCGGCGTCGGCCGGGGCGGCAGCGGGCGATCGCGCTGGTCGTCGGATTGGCGCTGGCAATCGGTTTGTCCGGCTTGGCGCCGCTCGCGTGGACGCCGCTGCTCGACGGACTCTTGCTCGGAACAGTGGCGGCCGCCGGCTTATGGAGTCTTCTGCTGCTGATCACGACGATCCGCGCATCGGCGGCTGCGGCCAGAACCGCCGCAACCGCAATCGCCATCGTTTGCTTGCTGAGCGCAAGGGCGGGATTGGCGGCCGAACCGACCGCCATCGCAGCAAAGCCATCCACCAGCAGCCAGACCGCTCAAGCCGACCTGACTCTCTTTGTTCCCTATGATCCCGACAGGGGCAAGCCGTTGGATAAGACCCAGGTCTACCTGCCGCATGACGAGTTCCTGCGGTTGTGGAAGATGGCGCATCCTGCTGCGGCGGTGAACGCGGCGCCCGGCGTTCGGGCAATCATCAGCCATGCCGAATACATCGGCCGCATCGAGAATGGCGTCGCCCGCTTCGACGGCCGTCTGCTGGTTTCCCATTTTGCCGAGGGATGGACTCCCGTTGAGTTGCCGGTGGGCGATGTTGCGTTGGAGAAGATCGAAATCAACGGCCGGCCCGCCACGCTGGCTGGCCACAACGTGGCAAACGGCCAAGGCGGGAAAGGCGCGGCCGACGAAACAACACAACCGGGCAAGGAGACTCCGCCGACGACCGGACAACTGCCGACGATCTATCTCGATAAGCCTGGGCCGCAAGTTGTCGATGTCAGCTTCAGCGTGCCCGTCAGCCAATTCGGCGCAACCGGCCGGATGGTCGTGCCTCTGCGGCCAGTGTCGTCGGGCCGTTTGCTGGTTCAATTGCCGGCCAAGAACCTCGACGTCCAAGTGGACGGCGCCCCAGGCGGTTGGCGGCGGCAGAATCTGACGGGTGATTCCGCCGCACGATCGGGCAGCGACTTCCTCGATATACCCCTTGGCACAGTCAACGAGATTCTCGATTCGCTGGCAACCGCGGCGAGTGGCGGTACGCGAAGGACAGTTGGCCAGCGCAGATCAGACGCTGTCGGTTGAAATATTGGACTCCGGCGTTCATCTCCACAGTCGGTTTCGCTACCGCGTCGAGCAGGGAACGCTTGCCGCATTGTTGCTGCGAATCCCGGCCGGCGTGGCGGTCGAGGATGTTCGCGGCATCGACGTTGCCGGTTGGTCGATCAAGACCGCGCCGGCGGCGGACGGTCGTGCAACGCGGCAATTGGCGATTTCCCTGAAGAAAGAGCTGACGACCGGCACGGAAGTCGATGTCGATGCGCTGTGTTGCGATCGGCAGATGGCGGCGGCGGCCGACGTCGACGTGCTCGGCTTTGAGGCACTGGGAGTTGTGCGGGAGACGGGTCGCATCGCCCTTAGTTGCACGCCGCACCTCCACGTCCGGGTCGAGAAGGCGGAAAACGTCGATCAAATCGACCGCGCCGGCCTGGATCTGCCGCAACAACCAAGCGATGGGCAGCCCGTGCTCTGGGCTTATCGCTACACGGCGCGACCGTGGCATCTGCGGCTTAAAGTCGAGCGACGCCGTTCAGGAGTCGATGTGTTCGATCGCACGGCCGTGGCCGTGAGCGGCCGGCAGATCACTTTGCGGAGCACGCTGACCGTCAATGTCGCCGGCGTCCCCATTGTGTCGCTGCCGATTCGCGTGCCGGCGCCGCTGCGATTATCGCAGGTGCGCGTTCCCGCAGGCGCCGAGTGGTTTCTCGACCGCGATGACAAGGGCGGGCGCTTGAGGATCGAGTTCGGCGAGCCCACCGTGGGGACGTTCGACGTGGTTGTGTGTGGTGCGATGCCGCGAAACTCCGACCAGGCGACGCTGGACGTGCCCCGCCTCGCCGTGCAAGAGGTTCAATCGCAGCGCGGGCAGATCGCGGTGTATCTTGACGACGATCTCGAAGCCGTGCTCGCCGATCATCGCGGCACTCGATCCGTTGAACCGGCCGCGTTGGATCATGATTTGCGGTCGGCTGACAATCGTGCGGTCAACTACGCATTCGAGTACGATTCGCTGCCGAGCGAACTGCGGCTACAACTGTCGGCTGCGTCGTCGCGGGTGAACGCCGACATCGCCACCGTGGTGAGCGTTCGCGACGGCGCCGCAACCTATGTCAGCCAGATTGCCTTTGACATCCGCCAGGCCGGCCGCTCGCGGTTTGAGATAGCAACGCCAAAATGGCTCGGCGATGATATCGAGTTGCAGGGCCAGCACGTTCGGCAAATCCGCTCGCGGCTGGCCGGCGATCGACGCATCTGGACCGTCGAATTGCAGCGGCCCGCGAAGGGAGAATATCGTCTGAACCTGGTGCAGACGCTGCCGCTGGCCGACAAAGACAGCCTGCGGGCCGCAATTGTCAGCCCGTTGGATGTGGAGCGATCGCGCAACCACGTGATTCTCGAGAATTTGACCGCGGACGAGATCGCAGCGACCGCGACCCGCGGCGCGGCGGCGGTTCCGATCGCTGCCGTGCCCGGCGACCTGGCAGAGGGCGTCCGGCAGCAGGCCGTCGCTGCCTATCGGGTCAGCGACGACACGGCGCTGCTGTGGCAACGCCGCGTGCGGGAGCAGGAATCGGGCTTGAAAGCCAGCATCAGCCTGGCGGACCTGACGACCGTCGTCGGCGCCGACGGCAGCTATCGCGCCAGTGCCGCCTACAGCATCCACAACTTCACGTTGCAGTTCCTGGAATTGGAACTGCCGCCGAAAAGTGAACTGTGGTCGGCGCATGTGTCGGATCGGCCGGTGCGACCGGCGCAAGTCAGCCGGCGTGGCCGGACGGTTACGTTGTTGCCGCTGCAAAAGACCTCGGCCGGTGATTTGTCCTCGAAGGTTGTCGTGATCTACGCCGGACGGCTTGCCGAGCCGCTGCGGCTCTGGACGCAGGTCCGTCTGCCGGCGCCGGAGATTCGCGACGACGTCCCCGTTTCTCGCACGCTTTGGACGGTGTATCTGCCGCATGATTACCGCGGAAGTGTCGTGTCCGGCGACAGCAACCTGGAAGAAGTTCCGGCAACATATCAGCAAGAGGAGCGAAAGTTGTCGTTCCTTGATGAATTGCGGCAGGTCGTGCAAGTGGCCGGCTGCAAAAGCAGCTCCGCCGTGCGGCAGAAGGCCCTCTGCAATCTGCAACAAGCCGGCAGCACACTGCAAAGCTATGCCGAGCCCAGCGTTCCGACTGGCGATTCCAACGCCGCAGACGTTCAGCAGCAGGCTCAACAGATTCAATCGGACATCAAGCGTTTTCAGGATATCAAAACCGATGCCGGACAACGTGACGGAGAGGCGCGATTTTACTTCCTCAAGACACGGCAGGAGCCGATCGCCAAGCCGGGCGGAGAGCGAGGTCGCGGCGTCGAAGGATCGTCTGAAGGTGAAGTCAACAAGGGGCAAAAGGACCAGACTCGGGCCGGGCTCGAGCAGCGACGGGGGACGTTGCGCGAACAAGCGGCCGAGCAACTAAAGAAACTCCAGACGATCGAACGAAACGAGTCAGACAAGAATAGCCCGCAAGAACCTCCGGCGGGAAACGAAGGCCGGCCGGATGCCGCCCATGCCCCGCAACCCGCGGCCCGCGGTCAATTATCGCTCGGACTGGACGTGGCTCCGGTCGGGACCGCATACCATTTCCGCAAGCTCCACGGCGAACCGCGGCTGGTCCTAAGCGCTCGTCATGAAGATGTGGGCCGCGGTCTGTCGGCTGCCCTTTGGGCAATACTGTGCTTGGCGCTGGCGGCCGCAGTTATTCAGGGGTTGAGACGGCGCAGCGCTGCGGCGTTCGCCCGCTGCTATTGGCCGTGGCTGCTGATGGTTGCAGGAGCGGCATGGCTCTTCCTGCTGCCGCTCGGGATTGTTGGGGTGGCATTGCTGCTAATCGCGCTGTGTGCCATGATTGCACGGATGCAAACAGGTCCGGCAGCCGAGCGAAAACCACTCTGACTCTCATAGTCCAGGCGCGCCGTGAAAGAGTTTGTTGTTCGATCACACATTCCGGCCACGTCAAGGAATCGGCAGCGAGTCCAACGATTCGACCCGGCCGCCGCCTACGCCGATCAACGAACTCTTGCGGGAAGACGACATCTGCCATGAGTCATTTGGCGGGCTGCTGTCGCCGATGAATCATGACTCTTGCTTGACGCAACGGAAGACCATATACTGAAGCCCGCACTTCCGAGTTTCCCGCCGCTGCGCACCATCCCGCCGAAAGAGCAGTCTCTCATGTTCTCCCCCTCCGATTCGATGCGATGGATGGCACTGGCGATTGGCCTATTGTTGCCGTCCGTGAGGTTGGCGGCTTGCGCCGAATCGCTGCCGCCGACGGCAGGAGTGCCGACGAAACGCGATGCGCCGCGGATCCTCAATGGCCGAACCGACACAAATCTGACTGCCACTTATGGAACCTGTTTCGAGGATGAGTTCCGTCACTTCACGCTGTTGGATGTCCCCGGCTGGGACCGAATTCGTTGGGCAGCGTGCGGCAATCTATATGCTGGCAAGTTAGACAAGGTCTGGTCGGCTGGAGAACCCGAGTACTCACGGACCCTTCATCTGTCGATCGACGGTCGGGCCGTCAGCGGCGGCGATCTACGCATCAAGCAGATCGAGCATCAGTTCGACTTCCACCGTGTCGCGGGTGAAACCGATGCGATCGAGATTGACTGTCTCGACACGGTCATCTCGTCGCTGCAATGGATCGAGAGCTTGAAGCTTACCAATAAGACCGACAAAGAGCATCGCCTGGAAGTGGAAATCGTCTGGCAAAGCGATCATGCGCTGGGTCTTAACCGCACGGCCATGCTGAACGGCTTCGTGATCACCGATCCATCGGGTCCTTCCACCTTGATCCAGGTCGGCGCGCCCTCGAAGCTCGTTGAGAAAAACGGCAAGATCAAGGCGACTTGGGACATTACTCTCGCCGCTCATCAGACGCAGAGCTTATCGATTGTCACGCAGATCGGATGGGGCCCTTTGTCGGTGTCCTTCATCAAAGGGCCGATCAGCGAGGTCAATCCTCCGTTGGTCATTCCCAATGCCACGGCGCCGACGGTTCCCTGCGATCCGCGGTTCAAGAATATCTTGGTCGGCTTATCCAAGCCACTGGTCTTCCGGTTCAAAGCCCCAGGCAAAGGGACGTTCCGCGTGGCATTTGGACTGATAGAGAATTGCTGGGAAGCCGCCGGGAAGCGAGTCCTCGACCTTCGAATTGAAGGCAAGAGCGTTCGCACCGTTGATCTGGCCAAAGAGTACGGAAGAAACGTTCCAGCCGTCTTGTGCTTCGATGCCGCAGACGCCGACGGTGACGGCGTCATCGAATTGAGCGTGCATGCCGTCAAGCCAGACCAGGATCCCAACCCGACGGTCAGTTTTATTTCCGTGTTCGACGCTCGGAACGCTCCCGGCCCGGAAAAGATCCTCGCCGGCGGGGTGGACGATGAAGCGATTGCCCTGGTGCATGCCGATCGCAGTGCGAGGCCCGCGAAACTCCTGCCCGACCAGATAGCTCAGCGGCAAAGGATCGAGTTCGCCGCCGTATGCCGCATGCTCAGCCGGCCGGAAGCGACGACCACATGGGAGGGCATCGCAGAGTTGTGCGACGCCAAACGGCACGCCCTCTACGACCGCATGCCCCGGCTCGGAGGCTTCGATCCATCTTGGCAGGGTGTATGGAGTTACACCTTCGATCTGCTGCGGGCGGGAACCTATCCGGCTCAGGGCAAATGCCGGGATCTCTGGATGGCGGGCGACCTGATCCACTACCGCTGGACGTTCTACTGGGATACCGCGCTGACGGCCCACACTTACTGCACCTGGGATGCCGACGTGGCGGCCAGGACGCTCAAGACTTTCCTGGACGGCATGAACGCGGACGGGTCCACGCCGATTCACTTCAACCCGGTCCATGTCATGCCGATTCGCCCGCAACTCCCGAACATTGCGATGGCGCTGTGGGACTGTTACCTCATCAACCGCGACAGGTCTTTGATCAGGTCGGTTTATCCGCTTTTGGCCCGGCATCAGCGCTGGCTCGACACGAAATGGAACAAAACGCCCGAAGGTTCGCTGGCCGCCACCGAGCACAACATTGACTACGGAACACCGCTGAGCTCGCGCGACACCATTTGGGTCGATATGAACATGTTCCAGGTGAATCAATATCGCACGCTGGTCAAGATGGCCAAGCTGCTGGGAAAGGATCGAGAGGCGTTCGATTGGGAGAAGAGGGCAGCCCGCTTGCAGGATGGTATCCAAGCCTATATGTGGAATAAAGAGAAGGGTTCGTATTTGTGCGTTAATGGCAAGACCATGAAGCAGCTTCCCACCGGCTCGCCGATCGAGTTCTATGCGATGACGGTGGACCTCGCGACGGCGAAGCAAGCAGAGCGTCTCGTGCAGCGCATCAAAAACGCGGCCAAGTACGCTCCCAACCAGAAGTATCCTTATGCGATTCCCAGCACGCCGTTCGACGATCCTTCCTTTACGATTACCGATGGTTGGGGGGGAACGATCTGGTCGGTCGAACCGTACTACACCGTGCGCGGACTGACGCGTTACGGCTACCAGGATGAGGCGTCTAAAATCACACGCAACATCTATGACATGGTCGCCAAGGAATACGCGCGCACGGGCACCATCTGGGAGCAGTACCGCCCCGACAACGGCCGAGGGATGCACCTCGGTTATTTTACCTCCGGCATCACCTCGTCCGTCTGCGATATGCTCGTGCGCGGCCTCTTCGGCTTCGAAAGAACCGATGACCCCCTTGCCTTTGTTTTGGCCCCCCGGCCTGTCGGCAAGGAATCACAGGGCATCAGCAACTTTCCGTTGACCAAAGAATGCCGCGTGGACATTCGCATGAAAGACGAGGGCGAATATGTGGCGTGCCAGATCCATTTCAACGGCCTGCCCGACGGCATCCGCGCCGTGGAACTGTACCGCCAGACCGCCGAGAACGCCGAATTGGTCGGCACGATCGAACTTCGCGACGGCTCTTTAGAATGCAAACTCCCCAAGCAGAACGGAACGCGTTCTCGCCTGCGCCTGCGTCGTTGATGTGGGACGATGCCGCGATGACCAGAACGGCAAGGTGCTTATGGAAAAGTCAGTGCTTTACGATGGGCGGGGGGGTCGGCTGAGATGATGGCAGTGTGGTAGGGGGTGAATTCTGAACCGGTGCCGGCAGCACATTGATGATTGGTTGCTGAGAATGACTTGTGTTCCATACAAGACCACCAATAGAGACAATTGACATAATCAGGGCTGCTGCGACCCCAACCCACACCCCTGCCGTATTACCGCGTGCCGCCTTTATTGACATGACCACAAAAACGTCAACAATGAGGCGTAGTCACCTTTCTCTTCCCTGGACAAATGAACCATGCGAAAGCCCACCTACCTCACTGCGTGTTCCTTCCTGCTGATTGCAGGGTTGGCCGTCGAGTGCCGTGCCGAGAAAATCCCCTACGCCAAGTCTCAAATCCAACCGCTCACGCCGGAGTGGAGGGCAAAGATCGCAGGGCTTGCCCCCCCAAGAGTTACGGTCGATGCGACCAAGCGGAAGCTGCTCGTCTTCTCGCTCTTCACCGGTTTCAAGCACGACGTCGTTCCGTATGTCGATTGCGTTTTCGGAGTCCTCGGCAAGAAGTCCGGCGCGTTCGACGTCACGCAGACAGTGGACATCGAGGCCCTGACGCCTAAGGCCCTGGCCGCGTACGACGTGCTCGTACTCAACAATAACTGCTCGATCGCACCGCGGCGGAATCTGTTCCTCGATGAATTGGAGCGCAATCCCAAATATAGCGGCATGACGGCAAGCCAGCGGCAGGCGAAAGCGGACTCTTTGCAGCAATCGATCCTCGATTTCGTCGCCGGTGGAAGGGGACTGGTGGCGATTCACGGCGCTCCGACGATGTTGAACAACTCGGCCAAGTTCAACGAGATGATCGGCGGGGCCTTCGACTACCATCCTGCAAATCAGGAATTGACGCTGCGCACGGTTGACGCCGATCACCCGTTGGTTGCGGCGTTTCGCGGCAAGGGGCCGTTCGTCCACCGCGACGAACCGTATTGTTTCAAGGGTTGTTATGAGAAACTGAATTTCCACCCGCTGCTTTCAATGGACGTCAAAGGGATCAAGGACGCGAAGGGCCGGGTCGGCAAAATCGCCCGCTACGTGGCGTGGATCAAGCGCTACGGCCGAGGCCGGGTCTTCTACTGTTCGCCCAGCCATTTCCCCGAAAGTTACGAATCGTCGACGCTCTTGCGGTTTCTGTTAGACGGTGTCCAATATGCCAGCGGCGATCTGAAATGCGACGATTCCACGCAAAAAAGCGCAAAAAAGGGGTCAGAGAAAGCGCCGGTCAAAGCCGGCAGGGAGTAGCGGATGAAAGAGCCATACGGGAAAGGGCCAGCAACCCGTCCCGACCCTGAGTCATGCGCCGGTCATGGTAACACGACGCGTGAAGCGTTGACAAGGGCACACGCAGGCCAGCCATTGAGCTCCGAAATCATCCTTCCGGTGTGCCGACCTTGTTCTGACATGGGGAAGGCAACACCATGGAAAAGAAAAGGTGACAGCCACCAAATATGGGCAACATGGGCACTGTATCATTACCAATTCGTCCTGGATTTGGTGGCTGTCACCTTTTCTCACCCTCACCCACCTTTTCTCACCTTTTCTCCCCTGTCACCTTTTCTCCCCCTGTCTTTCCCACACCTCCACGGCTCTTCCAAAGTCCAGAAACGCCATCCCCAAATCGCCTTTCAGCCTGTACCCATCGCCCCGGCCCCAATAGGCGCAAGGCAGTTTCGGATCGAGTCGGATGGCCTCCGTGAAGTCGGCGATGCCCTTGTCCAACTCGCCGTTCAGTGTGCGCTCGCGGCCACGGTGGAAATAGGGCATTACTGTTTCGGGGGCCCGTTGGATGGCCTCACTGAAGTCGGTGATCGCTTGCTCGAATTGCTTCTTCTGCGAGTAAACAATGCCCCGGCCTATTAGATATCCTCCAACATCCTTTGGATCGAGTCGGATGGCCTCCGTAAGATCGGCGATGCCCTTGTCCAACTCACCGTTCGTGTCCTTGCGGCAAGCGTGTATGAAATGTCTTGAAGCATTTGGTATCGTTGGCTGTCAGCAGAGACTTTTGCGGAGGACAGCCAATGAATGGCAGAGAGACTCGCGACATTCCGGCCCGGCTGGAGGCACTTCGGCGTCGATTTCTGCGTTGGCGGGCGACGCATCAGGCGCGCTCACGGATTCCGGACGGGCTGTGGACCGCAGCAGCAAGAGCGGCTGTCCGGTATGGGCTCCATCGCACTTCCAGGGTATTGCGTCTGGAGTACTACTCGCTGAAAAAGCGTGTCGAACAGCAATCCACGGTCGCCGTTGATCTGCCGAAGAATGCCTATCGACGCCGACCACCTCTTCCTCTCGGTGCCGAGTCGGCGGCCACGTTTCTTGAACTGGCCCCTGCCAGCAACGGTTGCGAATGCACGGTGGAGTTAGAGGACGCTGCCGGGGCAAAGATGCGGGTCCATCTGAAAGGAGTCCCGACGCCCGATCTGGCGGCGCTGAGCCGGAGCTTCTGGAATCCCTCGCCATGATTCAGGTCACGCCTCAGATGCGGGTAGTGGTGGCCATCGAGCCAGCCGACTTTCGCCGCGGAATCGACGGTCTGGCCCGGTTGTGCAAGGAGGTGTTGAAGTATGATCCGTTTAATGGCTGGGTATTCGTATTCCGCAATCGAGCGGCGACGGCGGTAAAGATACTCGTTTATGACGGCCAAGGTTATTGGCTTTGCCACAAGCGGTTGTCGAGCGGCAAGTTCTCCTGGTGGCCGTCGGCTAAGAATGCGGCGGCCAGAACGCTGGCAGCCCATCAGTTGCAGGTTCTTCTTTCGGCGGGCAATCCGGAAGCGACGCAAGCGGCGCCTGCTTGGTGATCGGTGGGGCCGGCGGATTGACGCGGCGATTGGCGGCGGTGCCCGCGAAATCGCGGCAAATCGCTCTTTCCACGCTTTGCGGATGCGCGTTATTCTGCGCCCGCTTGAAATGAACGCCATAGTGGTTTTCGTCGGCCTCCGTTGCTGGTATCATCATGCCAACGAAGCTTTCGACCATCGAGATCGACATGAGCCAGTTGGAAGACGCTCTGCGGCAAGCCGAGAAAAAACTCGACGAGAAGGATTATGCGATCCTCAGGGCGGTGGTGGATGCCTACGACACCATCGCCGAGTTAGTGGACGACAAGAACACCACGATCGCTCGCTTGCGGAAGCTGCTTTTCGGTTCGCGGACCGAGAAAACGAAGACGGTGATCGGCGGCGGCAAGGATTTGGCGTCGCCGCGGTCGGCATCTGCGGCCGTTTCGACTGCCGTGGTGTTGGCGCCGGAAGACGCGGCGAAAACGCCTGCCAAAGGACACGGCCGCAACGGGGCCGACGCCTACGCCGGGGCGGAGAAGGTTGCGGTGCCTCACGAGTCGCTCCAGCCGGGTGACGCCTGCCCGAAGTGCGACAAGGGCACAGTCTACGAGACGGGCCGGCCGGGCGTGCTGGTTCGATTGGTGGGGCAGGCCCCGATTCAGGCCAAGATTTACGAACTGCAGAAGTTGCGGTGCAACTTGTGCGGCGTCGTCTTCACGGCCCAGTCGCCCGACGAGGTGGGCCCGGAAAAGTATGATGCAACGGCGGGCAGCATGATCGCCTTGCTGAAGTACGGAACCGGGATGCCCTTCAACCGCGAGGAGAAGCTACAAGGAAGCTTGGGCATTCCGCTGCCGGCTTCGACCCAATGGGAGATCGTTCACGCCAAGGCCGAGAAGATCGAGCCGGCTTTCGCGGAATTGATTCGCCAGGCGGCGCAAGGCGAGGTGGTTTTCAATGATGATACGACGGTCAAGATTCTGGAGCTGATGGGCGCACGAGCCAAGGAAGAGACTTTCGCCGCAGAGGCTGCCGACACTTCAGCCGAGGGCTCGGCGAAGAAACCGCCGGCCGAGCGCAAGGGCATGTTCACTTCGGGCGTTGTTTCCAGCAAGGAAGACCGCAAGATCGCCCTGTTTTTCAGCGGGCGTCAACACGCGGGCGAGAATCTGGCGGACGTGCTGATCGAGCGTGCCGAATCGTTGGCCGCGCCGATTCAGATGTGTGATGCCTTGCCGCGGAATTTGCCTGGGGAGCTGGCGACGATCGTGGCCCACTGTCTGGCCCACGGACGGCGGCAGTTCGTGGAAGTGGCGGAACGTTTTCCCGAGGAGTGCCGGCACGTGTTGGAAGCGCTCGCCGTGATTTACAAGAATGACGGCATCGCCCGAGAGCGAAATCTGTCGCCGCAGGAACGATTGCTCTTCCACCAGGCCGAGAGCGGCCCGGTGATGGAAGAACTTCACGCCTGGCTTGTCCGACAATTCGAGCAACGGTGCGTCGAGCCAAACTCGTCGTTGGGCAGCGCGATTTCGTACCTGTTGAAACACTGGGAGCGGCTGACGTTGTTCCTCCGCGTGGCCGGCGCACCGCTGGACAACAACGTGTGCGAACGCGCGCTAAAGCGGGCGATCCTGCACCGCAAAAACGCCTTGTTCTACAAGACGTGCCACGGCGCGGAGGTGGGGGATTTGTTTATGAGCCTGATCCACACCTGCGAACTGTGCGGCGCGAACCCGTTCGACTACCTGACTGAGCTTGAGCGGCATGCGGGCGAGTTATCCGCCAATCCAGAGCACTGGATGCCGTGGAACTATCGAGACGCGCTGGAGAGCAAAGGAACGCGACATGTCAAAACACCGTCCGAAGAAAGCCGTTAAGACGGCAGATTCCGCGGCTAGGCTGCGTAAGGCATTGGCGAAACGCAGCAAAGGCGACCTGATCGACGTTCTGCTGGAATTGGCGAAAGATGACCGCACGATTCTCCGCCAACTCGACGCCAGATTCGAGTTGCAGGCCCCGGCCGAAGAACTGGCTGCCGCGACGCGGCAAGCCATCGCCGACGCGACCGACTTCGACGAACGAGACATCAACCGCAATTTCAGCTACGACTACGCGGCCTATGAAGCGGTGAAACGCAACCTAAGCCGATTGGTCGATCTGGGACAGTTGCGGCCGGCGATGGAGCTTTCGCTGGATTTGATGAAGCAAGGGAGCCAGCAGGTGGAAATGAGTGACGAGGGAATGATGACGGCAGACATCGAGGAGTGTTTCGCGGTGATCATCAAGGCCCTGAAGAAGTGCGACCTGCCGCCGGCCGAGATCATCGCATGGTGCGAGGGAATGACGGCAACCGACAGCGTGGGCTTCATCTGTGACGAGGAACTTGGGGCACTGCGAAACCACATTGAGGCGTCACGGTCGTGACACCTCGCCTCGTACCTCTCGTCGCCGATCCCGTGGCGGCACATCGCGTCTGGCATCGCCCTCCGATCATCGACCGTCCGTCGCCGTCACCACCGCCCGGCGATCAAAGATTTTTCACGGCTGCCGCAAGGACACAGTCTTTTCAGTGTGTGAGGTTCTCATGGCCGCAATTATCTGGCATCCTCCACGCCACCGCAAGGGAACAAAGGGAACGTCAGAAAGGGAGTCGAAAAGGGGTCGGGAGTGTTTTGTAGAAGACTCGGAGTTGCTTACTGAGTTCAAACAGCAAGAGGATCATGATATTGTCGGTTACCGTGGGGGGATAAGAACGCCGTCTTGGAATGGCAAACGTACACCGGAAATTCCTTGGTTTCCACGGGATCTCTTACTACGAACGTGAGCACGGTGCTCGGGTTCTCCAACCCTAACGGCTTCGATCAACTCAGAGTCCGCGCCACGGCCAACAGCATCCCGGCAGATTCGCAGGAGCTCGCTCTCGACAATCTCAACGTCCAACCCACCGTTCCCGAACCTTCCACGTTCGCCCTGCTCGGCATCGGTGCCATCGGGCTGCTGGCCTACGCTTGACTTTGTGCAAATCAAGACTTTTCAGTTGTCACGATCCCAAGATAAGTTGTTCGTTGTCTCATTGGAGATTACGAACCTCAGCCCCACAAAAATCGTGAATTACAAAGGGTGGGGTGCAAAAGAATTAGATCTTAATGGTGAGGATCGGGCATCGCTCAAAGATGATACCGACAACGACTATAAGCGCTGCCATTTTGGACTTGGCAGTCGAATTGTCGGGCAGGTGTCTGAAAACGAGTCCATATATCCCAACAAAAACATTAACGACCTTGTTGTTTTTGAGCCACCGACCGATGCCTGTAAATTCGTCCTCCTGCAACTGCCCGCCAGTGGCTTCGGCGGGGAAGGGATGCTCCGTATCAGAATACCGCGTTCTATGTGGGATGAGACCATTATCACTCGCCAGAGGGCAAAAGCCCAAGCGGAGGCACGCCGCAAGGCGGCCGATGAGCGTCGGCAAGCCGACGAGAAGAAACAGAAGGCGGCAGAACAAGCACGCTGGCACACTTGGAAGACTGCCGATGGTAAATTCTCCGCTAGGGCAAAGTTCGTCAAAATGGCGGGAAACACCGTCTACTTGGAGAAAGAGGACGGAAGACAAATCAAGATCAGTAAGGATCGACTCAGCAAGGATGACCAAAAGTGGATCGTCAACAAAGGCTGGAACAATCCCCTGGAATGAGACGACCCCGCCCGTTGACCCCTCCGGTACATGCGCGGAGCCTTGGCAACGCATAGGGCGCAATCCTAGGCGACGTGGGCAGGCGCGTAGGGCCGGTAGGTTTCCTCGCATGTACCGGCCAGTAACATATTGCCTGCTTCTTCAGCCACAAAACTGCTCGCCGATTCTTCTGGTTGTGACGGTTATTTAGGCATTTGGGATTAGACCGTACCAGTCTATGGTGGCATATCGTGCATCACCCGTGGGGCCGTGGGAGCCGTCTGGCGGGACACGCCCGTAGTCAGGTGACTACAAGTGTAGCAATCCCGCGTGTGACTCTATCTAGTTGTCAGATAATGAATTAGAACAAGTGGCACGGTTGCCGGTATCCTGGCAACCTGGCATTCTGGCAGTTTCCATTACTGCCGTCGCCAAGCGGATGGTATGGCATGTTGGATACCCTAACTTCTTATTTACCAACATCTTACGCTTGACAAGCCAAGCAAAGGTTGGTATAATAGGGTAGTAACAGTCGCACTGGCAGCCCTCATCCTGGCATACCACCCTTGTGGGTGGTCTATAGGGCAAACCACGGCAAAATCCCTCTAACCACGCGAAGTGACGGTCTTGTCCTAGGATCGCATATAAAGCGTTATACGCCACGCTCTTACGTCGCAAGCTGTCGGGTGGCTCTGGGGATGGGCTCCAGCGGCGGCAGCCCCTCTCGCTAGCGGTACGAGTTGTACTATTTCTTATTTTTCTGAGGAAGTTACTTGACAAACCGAAAATATGATGTATACTTAAAATAGGCGACAATATCGAGCCACTTGTCACAGAACCCCGGTTTCACGGGGTTCTTGCGTTTCTTGCCGGATTTACCACCGACGCGGTATGTAACTATTTTTACTATTTTGAAGACTTGGCACGGAATTTGCAGCCAAGAGGGGCAAACACACCACCCTATATATGTAGATGAATAAAAAAGCAGGTTGGACAGCACCGGTGGCGGGAACGGACGAAGAGCGGGCGGAAGCCCTGCCGTGGCCGCCGCTTGGACTCGCCAACCTACTTAGCCGGGATCGCACGGGCGACCGCGAAGCACGGCAGGAATTAGTCGAGGCGGCAATGGTATTTATTTGGGATGCGTATGACTCGTTTTCATTCTACCAGCGTGACGGCATCCACAATCCGTTGCCGCCGCTATTCCTGAAATTGACTAAGTGCTTCGACCGGGTTCGGGATCGTGGTCTAACGGACCCGGCCGAGATTGAAGCCTTAATTGTAAAAGCATTGTTCGGAAAGAAACTATACCGCGATGATGTCGCAAAAGACTACGTAAGCATCAAAGCTAACAAGACGACAAACCGCGATAGACGGGCGAAGGGCTTGGCACCGCGTAGCGGACTCGTTCGCGGGGCAATGGTTGAACAAAGCGAAGAGCCAGAAACAGATTTTTCTGACGAATGGTTGCGGGTTGTCAAGCCCGACGAAGAAATGATTATCCGCCGTCACGTGCTCGGCGAAGCGTGCCAAGACATTGCAGACGCCGAAGGTGTCACAGTATATCGGGTTAAACAGGTCATAAAACAGATACGCGAAAGGGTAAACAATGTTCCAAGATGAAGGGTTTCTTTCACAAGTCAGTCTAGCAAACGGAATGATGGCGTATATCGACTACAGCGGCAAGCAGCATCGGTGGTGGCCGTCAAACGTCGAAGCTGGGAAGGCCGCTAGGGCAGGCTACGAAGCTGCCAATCAGGAAATTGAACAGCAGGCAGAACATCAGCTAGGGCGGAAGCCGACACAACGGGAGCTTCGGCACTATGGTATCGAACCGATGGAAACGCGAACCGATGCTGAGTTACGAAGTCTAGCCGCACAATCAGCTAACCAGCCGGAACCAGTCAACCCGTTTGCAGCACGTATTGACGAATTGACCGATCCTACACGCTTCCATGATCCGGCACAAAAGCGGCAGGAAAAGAAACTCATTGAAATCTACAAGCGGCTGGCCGCCGAGTGGGAAAACGAGTATGCAGACGCAACAATCCCCAGCCCCGACCGAACGCCGAAACCCGGCACCCAGGCCGCCAGGGATGCAGTGGAAGAAATCATTGAAGCTACACGCTGGTCTAACTATCTCACGGTGTTAGACCGCGAGGAAATGCAGCGATTGTCTAAGCTGTCAGAAACCGACCCGGAACAATGTAAAAAAGACTGTGAATTATTCAAGGTGAACTGGCAGCAGAAAATTGTTGATGCAACAGCACCGCAAATTAGTGCTGCCCTAGCAGCATCGTAATCGCGACGCTGTTGAGGCGTTAGCTTCTCTCGATATTCGCGTTCCCGCCGCAACTCCAGATTTGTCTGCATCATTTGCAGCGGTCGAGGATTGTACGGCAGAACAAGACGTTCTTTCTCTTTTGCCATGAATCACCTGCTTTCTGTCGGGCGGCCGACCGGCGGCCGTGGGCAGGTGAAAGACCACGGCACGCCGGCCGACCAGTGGGGAGCTACCCCAACCCGGCAATGTAAATCTACTCCTGTTTCGTATCTCCGAAAAGCCACTTCCTGACGTGCTCTGCGACGGCCAAGAGCCGGGCGTCGTCAACCCGCTCGCGGTACACCGCGGCCATACTCTCATCGACGTGCCCCATGATCGCGTTAATGGCCGGTTGGTCCTTGGACTCACTTGCCACGGTTGCGAAAACATGACGGAGTGTGTAGAACCCGAGTCCCGGCCGATGCAGCTTCAACCCATGCAGCAGCTTTGAGAATGCCTTAGCAACGGCGTCGTCCTGCCGCAGTTCCACCTTGGCATGGCCGCCTTCTTCGCTTTTCTCTGTAGGCTTTTGCTCGGATACTCGCCAAGCTCGGCCGTACTTGGTCACGAATACTAGATCGCTGTCTGCCCTGTCCCGCGGCTTTGGTCGCTTCGCCATCGCCTTTTGCAATGCTTCCGCCGTCTCGGGCCAGAGAGGACAACACCGGGGAACGCCGGTTTTCGGCCGCGGGAAGTTGACCCAGCCGCCTTTGAGGTCGAGGGCCTTTGTCGGCAGGCTCGCTACGTCCGAATTGCCGAAACCGCAATTCAAGCCGAGCAAGATCATAGCCCGTAAGGGCTGACCAGCAGCGTCCAGAATGCGGCGAAGCTCCGCCGCTTCCAACATCCGCGGCCCCTTCTTTGCTCTCTCCAAGCGTAGCACCTTGCGGGCCGGCTTCTTGAACGTCGGCCCGTACCTGACGGCCTGATGGATAAGCCCCGCCTCATAGCCGTACTTGAATACCGACCGTACCCGTTGTATCTCGTTCCCGAGTCGGATCGGCCCCCACGTCTTGGCTACCTGTCGGCGGAAATGATCGAAGTCGTCGGCAACAAGGTCGATAACAAGGCGGTTCCATCCGAAAGCCTTGCCCAACCGCTCGCAAGTCGCGTACAGTTCCGTGAACGTGCGGGCCGTAAGCTCGCCGCTGTCCACCAGCCCCTTCTTTGCGTTCAGGAAGTGATTGGAGAGGTTGCGGATGGTCAACCCCTCAGCCCTACTCGGCCGGGGCCGGTCCGCCAATATGGAGTCTCGATCGGCAAGCCAGCGCTCCAAGGCGGCCTTGCCGTCCAGGTCGGCGTCCACTTTCCCGAAGTAGTAGGTTTTCCCCTTTACCTTCTTGGCCCAATAGCCCCTCGGATGGCAGAAGAGGGGAAAGTCTTGTCGGGGCTTCTTGGGTCTGCTACGCTTGCTCTTTGCCATGAAACCGCCTCCCTATAGCTCTGTACGCCCAGTGTACACCCACGCAACCGCGGACAAGGCGGTATTGGGCTTGCGGGTGTACAACACGGGTGTACTGAGCATAAACGCAAGCATAGCAGAAAGCCAAGAAACTGTCAATAACCCCGATAAAATAGCGTTTTTAGCGCCTGTAGCTCAGGGGATAGAGCAACGGTTTCCTAAACCGTAGGTCGCAGGTTCGAATCCTGCCAGGCGTACTCCCCGAATGGGTGGATAGTGTGCAACAGCGGTAGAACTGCTGCAATCCCGTGCATTAGCGACGTTTTCGGCGTCGGGTGGAAAAACGTCCTGCACTCTCTTACACCGCTTTGCACCGGAAGTTTGCAGCGCCATTTGCAGCGCCGGCTTGCCGGCTGTCGCCCGCTGGAAATGCTCCTCCGTCGTCTGTAGGTAGTGCTTGGCCGCGACGGCTTGGGTGTTGCCAATCCACGAGCAAACGACGTGAATGGGGTATGTCTCGGCCAGTTCCGTCTCCCGCGTCGATCGGAGGTTCTGCCACGGCTTTGGCCAGGGCTCCAAGCCGGCCTTGCGGATGATCCGGTGTAGCTGGGTTCGCAGATTGGCGTATCTGTCCCGGTATCGGGTGAGAATCCACGTCGCCCCGGGTTCGGCTTGCTCCCACACCTCTTCAAGAAACGGTCGTAACTCGGGGAACAAGGGAATAACCCGCGTCGCCTTCCCCTTGCCTTCCGTCTTGGGAGAGTGGATCAGAATCCGCTCCCGTTCCCAGTTCACGTCCTGCCATCGCAGCCCCAACGGCTCTGACGGCACACGCAAGCCGCCGAACCGGGCCAGGGCGAACAAGAGCCGCCATTGGGCGTCGGGGCAAGCGTCAAGCACCTGTTGGGCTTGTTTGCGGGTCACAAAGTATTCACGGTCGCGAACCTCGACGAAAGAACAGCCTTTCATGTCCGCGAAGGGATTCTCCGCAATCAGCTTGTGGCGAAGGGCGGCCCGGAAGAACTGCCGAGCCGCGGAGCACCTTCGGCGAATGGTGTTGTCCGCTAGTCCCTGATCGCTCTCCAGCCACGACCGCCAATCGTCGCAGTCGCCGGGGGTGATCTTGTTCATGGGCCTGGTCGCTCCGAAGAACGCGACCAGATTCCCCCGGACTTGCCCGTAGATGATCTTGGTTCGCGCCTTTACGTCTTTCCGCTTGTCGATGTAATTCTCGACGAACCTCCCCAGCAACGGAGTCGCCGCGGCTGCCTCGCCGTTGTCACGTGGAGTGATTAGCCCTACCCTTGCCAACTTGGCATGTAGATCATCGGACAAGCCGGCGACCCACTTGGCCGTGGACGGATCGGGCGGGCTATCGGCCCGCATCGCATCGACCAGGGCTTCCACCCGCTCCTGGAAGCCGCGGGCCTGCGCCGCCGTCATTGCCCCCAGTGCGATTGTCTGCCGCTCCGTTCGCGGCCGGAGGCGGAATTGCAGACTCCACCTACCGCCAGGCTTTTCCAACAGACTTGCCATAATGCACCATCCCAATAAACGGCAAGGCCCCCGCAGTCCTGTCTACGCAGCGTTGAGACTGCGCGGCCGGCATCGCTACTCGGCACGGGCTACGGGGGCTTTGCGGTATACTGCTCACCGTCAGCATGGTAGAGAACCTCAACGTACCCTTTCGGACTTTAGACGCCTTCATTATCGGTACTGCCACAGTTCTGTCAATCGTTCCTCTTGAAATCGACGGTCTCGACCCTGTTTTGATCGTTTTCGCGCGGACCGCTGCTGGCGCTGCGGTCTGCGCCGCACAACCGCTGTGTAACTGGCTGTGGTTCTCGCGGGTCTGCGCCGAGTGCTAATTCGGTTGGCCAGATTGTGCGTCGCGCGACCCACTCCCGGAGCCCGTCGAGGGGAAACCGCAAGTTACGATCGCCGATCCGGGTATGCGGAATCTCGTTCGATGTAACGAGCGACATCAAGGTCCGCAAACTCACCCCTAACGCATTCGCGGCCTCTTGCGGTCGAAGCAGTAGCCGGGACGAGACGTTGTTTTCAGATTGGCGCGTCATGACCGTACCTCCACGATCTCGGCTAGGTTCCGGGGCTCGGTCAGCCCTTGGCAATGGATCATCATGGTCATGGGCTTCTCCCTTCAAACAAATGGCACTTCCATGGGGCAATTTTGCGTCTCGGCGGGCTGGATGGTCTTCTGGTCGTCCAGGGGGCTCGGAACGCATTGGCGCTCAGTTCGCCCCCCTTTCTCCACGCGATTACCGATAGGACTTCGACTGCGGGCTGCCACCAGTTGCGCCTTTTGCGCCTCCGACATCACCCGCCGCCACTTCGATCGCATGACCGCGGCTACCTTGGCGAAGTCGGCCACGTCGAACAGGACTGTCAACTCACCGAAGTCCCCGTTCTGTTGGACCCGGCAGCATTTCAGCCGCCAGAGGGCGCCAGCGACGTTGGGGTGGCCATCGACGGAGGCAGCCAGCATGTTTCCACCGTGCGGGTAGATATGCCCGTGTACGCAAGGAATCACCATCAACCACGGGTCTGCCACGCGGGCGTGGTGCCCGTGCTGTGCGTAGTAGCTTTCTTCGTGCTCGACCCGGTACTGCCGGCCAAATCGTTCTCTGAGGTTTACGCAATCCATGTTCCGGTTCTCCTCTCTGGCAAGCGTTAGCCGTTGCTGCCCATCGAGGCGCTCGGCCTCGATCGCTTCGATGGTCGAGGGCAGGGCATACGCGGCCGGCGGCCACGGCTCGGCTGACTTGCGGCCGCGGGCGCCACGAACGGCGCGTTCAAGATGTTCAATCCGGTTCATGGTTCACACTCCAAACTCTTGAAACTCCTGATAGCCGACCGGTGGACAAGAGAACCGCGTCCGTGAACGATCCCAAATCAAGCGTAACAGCCCGGTCTCGCCGTTCCGGTTCTTGGCGACCGTCAAGATTGCGTTGTGTGTTTCGCCATCTTTCGGCTCGTGCTGCTGAAGGAACAACACCACATCGGCGTCCTGCTCGATTGCCCCGGATTCGCGGAGGTGCGATAGCCGCGGTGTTTCGTCGCCGTCGGCCTGCCGGTTTAACTGGCAGAGGCACAAGACCGGAACGTCGTATTCGCGGGCTGTCTCTTTCAACTGCCGGACCATGCGGGCCACCTGCTGCTCGCGTGGCAGTCTCCTGTCCTCAGGCGTGACCAATTGCAGGTAATCGACTACGGCCAGAGTCAAGCCGCGTTTCTTCCGCTTGCGGATTTCTCGACGGATTGCTGTGACGGTGAGCATCGAACGATCATGGATTTCGAGCGATACCTTGGACTGTCGAATTAAAGCATCCGAAAGGCGTTGCGAATCGCCGTCGCCGAACTTGCCGATACGAACGAGTCGATTACTGACGCCCGATTGTCCGCACGCAAGCCGGATGGATAGCTCGGCGGCAGACATTTCGAGCGATGCGAAGTAAACCAGCCGCCCGCGTTCGGCGTTGTGGTGGGCGACCTGAAGCGCGAACGACGTTTTGCCGACGCCCGGGCGGGCTGCAAGAATCGTCAGCTCTCCGGGGAACAGTCCGCCCTGATCGTTGTCGAACGAAGACAACCCCGTCAGCACGCCGGCGGATTTTCCGCGCTGTTGGATCATGTCGATTCGACTGATTGCCTGCATAGCGGCTTCGCGGGCCGTGATTGGCTCGCCGTCGCCAGCATTTCCAAGACGAACTTCAGCAAGGGCTGTCTCGGCACGCTCTAGGACTTCCTCGGGCTCACCGTCGGCCCGGTGTGCATCTTGCAGCAAGTCAATTCCGATTTCCCGTAGCCGCCGATGCTTGGCCAGCCGCGCCACAATTCGACTGTAGTGGACGGCATGAGCGTATGTAGGAACGGCATGAAGGATTTCGGCGATTCGCGCCGCCCAATCGTGGCCGGGGAACGCCTTGAGGAGTAGGCCGCTGTCAATGGGCTCGCCGCGGCGGTGCCGATCGTGTAGCCAGGTGAAAACCGGCGAAAGGGTCTCATCGTAGAAGTCGGCCGACTGCAAGAAGCCAAGATCATCCAAGACGGACGGCTTGAGGATGATCGACCCGACAACCCAGCGCTCGGCCTCGGGGTCGGCCGGCGGGCGCTGGTCGAGGATTTCGGATGTTGGTTTCATGCTGGCCTC
The DNA here is from genome assembly GCA_963823895.1 of uncultured Planctomycetaceae bacterium. GTDB lineage: Bacteria > Planctomycetota > Planctomycetia > Pirellulales > Thermoguttaceae. The sequence continues at coordinate 16,145 of CAWGNG010000042.1, read as the reverse complement.
ACGCTCGATACTTCATGGGTTCGGATGGCGTCTTGGCTTGGCCGTTACCGTTGGTGCTTGGCTCAAACAGCCCAGTCCAACCGTTTTCAATCGAATGGTCGATGGCTATTACGGCGCGGGTGACGCCCAACGTGGCCAGTTTCTTTAGCTGGGCTTTTGTCGTGCTTGGCGTCAGCGCCTTTCCGATTTCCTTCCGGTGGGCTGTCCACCGTCCCCACGCTTCCTTGAACATGTCAGAGTCAAGCTCGGCGGGAACAACCACCGCCGCGGCGCAGCCGCGTTTGGGTCTTGTTCTATGGGTCTCGTCAGTGGGTCTTGTTCTTGGGTATTGTTTGGGCGCACCGCCATGCGCCCCCCCTGCGCACGATGGTGCGCCCCCGTGCGCATCGTCGTGCGCCCCTCCCGCGCATTCTGGTGCGCCCCCTTCGTCGGCTGGTGCGCATGACCGTGCGCCCCGACACGGTATCGTTTAACCATGCCCGGGCGGGCCTCCACGGCCAATAGGCCGATGGCCACTAAGCGCCCTATCGCCAATTGAACGGCCCGGCGCGCTATGCCTGCATCGCCCCCGATTGTCTCTACGCTTGGCCAACAGCAGCCCGACGCATCGGCACGCCGCGCGATCGCCAGATAGACCTTGATTGCGGTGCCGTCGATTTCCGGGAGTCGGCGGATTACCGCGTCGTTGTCGATCATAGTGAAGCCAGGAGGAGGCATTAGGCTACCCCCTTCCGAAAATTGCCGAGAATCGTGTTCAGCGTCTCGCGCTCAAGCAGTTCTGCTTTTGCCGTGCGCTGGAGTTGCTGCTCATCAATATGCCGTTCGATGCACCGGCGACAGAGTTCTCGCAACTTGGCGGGCGGGATAGCGTCAACCTCGACACTCGCGCCGGCAAAGTTCTTGGCGCGGCTATCCGTTCGCTTCGTCGGTCGCGTCTGCAATCCCCATTTTTCGATCTGATCAGGATTCACAGCCACCCGCTGGAAATGCAAGTCGGTATCCGGCGCGAAGGTGCGGAGATCGGCCTCGATCTTGCGCGGAATGTCAACTCCGCTCGGATCGTGATCGCCGAAGTAGTAGATGAAACATGACCTATTTTCAGCCATCAGTGATTCGGCCGCGGTGTGGAGGTACGACAGACTCGGATAGCCCCGTGTGACCATTAGCGGAACGTCCCATTCCTCGGTCACGTCGTACAACACGCCGGCCAGAGCATCCTTCTCTAACCAGATTTCAACGTAGGCGTCTTGCTCGTTCCACAGCGCCCGTCTGTACGTCTTGGCGGTATGCTGAAGCGCGCCTTCTAGCGACCCGTAGGTTGTTGGCTTTCGCATCCATCGTGTGTTGTCGGCGATCCACGAGAATGGAAGTTCGCAGTCGCGGCGCATCCGCCCCGATTGCCGCACGACGATGTTCTTGTAGCTGATCTCCGTCTTCGGAATGACGCCCAGCGTGACCAACTGATAGAAGACCTGCCGAACCGTCATGGGCTTGTTCTCCGTCACCACGTCGTAGATGGCCGTTCTGATGACCTCCATATCGGCCTTCGTGCGCCGTTTCCGTTTTATAGGGCTAGACTTATAAACCATCCGTCTGCCCTCCCTGCCCCCGGTCGTCAGTCTGTTGTTTGGCCGCCTGCCGTTTACCGCTGTCGATCGCAACCTGTTGTCGCTCGGCCAGAAAAGCCGCCGCCGCTTCAATCCCGTTGGGTAGATCGTCCTCGTTCACATCCGGGCCGATGAACAGCGCGGGGGTGACCAGTTCAGGGGGCATCGACTCAGGCCGTCGCCCGAACCTGAAAATCCACAAGTTGCAATCCATGCAGGGACACCAACGGACGGACTTGAATGAAAATCCCGAACAGTCGAGGCAGTGCTTCCGAACGGCCTCTAGCGGAGTCTGACGGGGCTTATCTGGCCTTTCTTCCCCGCTTTTGGTTGGGGGCGGTGTTTGGGTCATGGTTGCCCCCTTTCCGCCTGTGGATCGGCTAGCTTGCGGAAGGATGCCAAGGCGTCTTCACCCAGGGCGTCATCCTCGGAGCGGGGATCGGCGGAGCGGATCATTGGCCTTCGCCCTCCTGGACTGCTGGCCGCTGATTGCGCGATTGGGATAAGGCGACAATCTCGCTACGTGCTTCGTCGGCGTCGCGTAACGCCGTCGCCCCCTTCTCCACAGCCTCCAAGAGTCGGACAAGAGCCCGATGGATGCGTGTTTCGCGGTTAGTATGTGTCTGCGTTGTATCCATGCGAGTGAAGATACCCGACAAGGACGCTACGCAACTGGAAAGCAAGTGCCGAAACACAACGGCCCCAGTTCTTCACAGGGAGAACGGGGGCTCTTCTCAAGAACACGCAATTGGGACGCAAGTGAAAAGTCAGTTTCCGCGAAGTCGCTGGGCATCAACCTCCGCCTTGCGGCGTTGCACCTCTTCAACCGCACGGTCAACCTTTTCGGCTGGCAGGTCCAGGGGATCGGTGATTCTAGGCTCAGACCGCTTTGCGGCTTCAACGTCCCCGATGTGGATCAGGGGCCTGTTGGGGATATCCTTACCGTCCTTTGTCTTTGCCAGCTTCGTTCGGATCGTCGGATGCGTCGTCAGGAACCGGCGCAGCTCGAATTGATCCTGGAAGTCGAACCGCTCTCGAATCTCTTTTGCCGGTCGAAATGCCGTATCGTCGCCGCCCTGATCCGCCTTGGGTGGCGTGCGACTGACCGCGGCCCACTCCCGGTCAATCCACGCTCTGACCACGTTGTACTGTCCTATGGTGAGAAGGCTCTCGATAGGCTTCAGGGTTCCCAGGTGAAGAAACCTTCCGATCCCCTTGAACTGTTGCGGGGTAAGAAGGCTAAGGCTTTTGATCGCCGTCAGATTTCGCAGTTTCTCATGCAGCGCCTCAGCAGAAAGCTCGTGTAGTTGCTCAATAGGGTTGACGCCTTGGGCGGCCAGACCGTTTTCCACCCAGAAGATGGCATGTCGGAGCAGTATAAACGCCATTTCGTGCGCGGTGGGGAGGCAAATGTCCCCAACCTGGAAATCCGGGCGCGGCCCCTCGCCCACGCTGGCCTTGACAAGCGAATCGAAAAGGCCGGGCTCGAACATGCTTATGGCGCGGGTGAGGGCGTCGTCCGCCGTGTCGATCGCCGCCAGGTGCAGAGCAGCGCCATCCACGTCGTAATCGTCCTCTCTGGAACGTTCGGCCCACCAAACCATATCCCACGTGGCGTCGAGGCATTCTAATGCCACTTGGCGTATCGCGGTCCAGTCGATGTTCTGATGGGATTCCATCGCCACCACCTTGGAAAGTGACGGCCTTAGCGCAAAAGACAGCCCGGCAACCGGCCAAGGTCTTCCGGCTTTCGGGAGTTACCCTAGCCGGGCCGGTCTATTCTACCTGATTGCGACACTGCGAGGAGCCCTCAGGCTGCCCGCCGCCGTCCGTGGCGTAGCTATCGTCCGCGGCCGTCCCGATGTTCGTCACTTCACGTTTTCGTATCTGTATCCCGCGCCGGCTACGTGCTGGTGGAAGTGCCGCCCAAGCGATTCCGCCGCCATCAGCCCACGGTGAACCTCATACGGCACGTCGAAATAGCGAAACACAGCACCGTTGGTGAACTCAACTTCAAGGATCTCTCGGTCTTCGTCATATCCGACTGACCGAAACGCGGAAGAAGACACGGGACTTCTCCGAATCCCATCCCCGCGAATAGCCGTCGATCGTGCGCCGTCGGCTTGCTTCTCCGCGTCCTTCCAAGCCTCTTCAGCGCAAGGGCGGATTTCCTCGCCAAACCTAGCAACCATCTCGGCGATAAAGATGGCGGCGTCGAGCCCATACTCTACTACGTACCTATCGGCTATTCGAGAGAGCGCACGGATCAGTTTCGTCTCGATGTCGCAGATCTCTTTATTCCCCTTGGCGAGCTTTTCATCGAGAAGGGCGTAGACTTCGTGCCTGGTGATCTCCGGCTTTATCTTCGCCAGAGCCCGGTGAAGCGCGGCCAATATCGCCTCATTGTCATGCACCCCGCTCTCGACGATCATCTTGAGCAGCTTCTGGACGCTTTCAGTGGTGATGTCGCCCTGCTCTTCATAACGCTTGGCGATCTCCACTTCGACGGCTTCGACCGTATTACCCGTGCGCTCTTTCGTCGCCAGCCAGATGACAGCTTCCTTGACCGATGCTTTTTGCTCCTCGGATAAACCTTCCTCCTTGGACACACCGTCGATCAGCCTGTCAAACTCTTTTTGGCTGGCTTCCCAAATTTCGCCCAGGTGGGGGCCGATCCAATCCAGTGCGCCTTGCGCTGGCGCAGAACGATCGAAGCGATCCGCGATGTCCCCAATCATTGCAGCAGACCATTCCGCAACTGTCTGTAACCCACTTGCAAGGTGAGAGGCGCCGATTTCTGCCAGCGCGGCCAAAGCTTCTGCCGACAACTCGCTACGCGCAGGCGACGACCCGGTCGGTTCCGGCGACTCGTCTGCCGGCTTCTCTGGCCGCAACTCTGCTTCAACCGGTCGAAGGTCCGCCATGAATCACCTGTCTTTCTCGGGCCGACAATCGGCGGCAGGCCAGGACAGGTGAGAGCCGTCCTCGCCGCCGGTTGCCGCTTGGCCGGGGCATAGCTATCGCCGCTGGCTGCGCCGATGGAATGTACTCACCGGCGTCCAAGCAACCGCGACAACAACCGAACGTATTCATTCTTCTCGCTTGCCTGTACCGGTTTTGTCCTCTCCGTCTAGATGGTCGTCAACTTCTGGAGGAGTTGGCGAATCGGCCCCGAAGCACTTCCCGGGTCTTCGATTGCTTGCGATAGCTCTTCCCACGTAACGGTCGGGGTTACGCGGATCTTGGTCCGTTCCTTGCTTTCGATTCCGGAAGCCGTGGCGAGGCCACATTCTACTAGCGCACACAAGAGTCGAGAAAGCAGGTCGCCATGCCTGCGCGCCCATTCCATCCTGTTCTCTTCGGGCAGGCCATAATTGGGGAACACGACCAAGGACTTCACATTTTGGAGCCTCTGTTGGCAGTCGCTGATGAGGTTCCACAGTGGGTTGTCCACTGGCGCAGATCGGACCACTTCTGCGGCGTCTGCCCAAGGGTATCTGCTCTCAAAAGCACCAGCAACGGTGAGACGTGAACCTTCCTGCACAGTGACGACGAGCTGCTGGTCGCCGACAGATCGCGTCGCGCAAAGATGACAACTAGCACGCGTTCCTATCGACCCGACGTTTAACCTCCTAACGTCGAAGGAGACGACGTTTGCGAGGATTCTCGCATCACCGAGAAACCTGATTGTGGGCGCGGAGCCGCCAGGCCAGCCGGCAAACACTACCTCCCCAGCCGGAGTCCGAATGTCGAGGTTACGCACGTCCCCTCGAAGGCGAAGCGGAGGTATTAACTTAACGTCAACCTTCTTATCTCCGGCGCGAACAGTGAGTTGTGCGATCTCGTCGTCCGCGGTCTCAATCGCGACGGCCGCATGTACGAGCCCGGCGTCGCTCCACAGGGAGCTAAGGATGTAGCCAACTGCCTCGCCGTCGATGAGGGTGTCCGCCGAAACTCGATCGCGAACGAACCGCCATATGAACGGCTGGCGACCGTAGGCAGCGAGGCGATCCGGGCCGAGTTTGCCTGAAAGCTCCGTCCCCTTTACCATCGCGTGCGCCACGATCAGCGCGCCAAAAACATCGTTTACGATGGTGCCACCACGTAGGAACGCATGGTCTTCTATGTGAGATTTAACGGCCTCCCGGTAAGCGGCGGACTGTTCGGGCGAAACAAACGTCAGCCGAGTCGAAGACGTAAACGGTCGGCCGCTAAGATGCGCGGCCAAGATGTCGAGCTGATCGGTTGAATCGTACGCCGCCGACGGGATCTGCACCCCCTTCTCTGCCAACGCGTTGCGGAATTTCTCCTTCTCCCGATCGAGCACCTGTCTCGTCACCCCTTCAAGCACCTGCCACGCACCGCTCGGCGAAGTCTCCTGTAGCCGGATGTAGTTGGATGTCTCGGCGACAAGTGCGCCAAGGGCGGCGAGAACCGGCGCGTAGCCCGCGAAGCTGCGCCCTTCGGGATTATGCCAGAGATCGGAAGACTTTACGCCAATTGCCGTGCTGATGTCCTCGAAGAAGACACCTATCGCCTTGCGGATTGGCTCCTCGTTCTTCGTGATGTGTTCGGGCCCCCTCTTCCCTGCACGGGCACACTCCATCACCAAAGCGGTCGCCGCTGCTTCCTCGAAGTAGTCGATTGTCAGATCTGCCATTGGGATTTCCCAAGCCTCTGACTCAAGAATAAGCCGCACTATGTCGATGGCCTCGGGCCTCCCAAAAAGCAACAATTTCGGTCCCGTGCTCTTGGCTCCAGGGCATTCCTGAAGGAACTGGATGGTCGTGCAGAGGAACTCGTAGAAATTGTTGTCCCCCGAGACTATACGGCCCTCGTCCAACGCGTCGATTACAAGTGAGAACTGCCCGTGTTGGAAGTTCCCAGGTGCCATATCGCCCATCTCTGCGGAAATAATACCGCGAAGAGAGTCCGTGCTCACCAGGACTTTCGATAGGTCCAGCAAGGGAACTCCGCTTGTCGCAGAGAGGGCCTTGGCGAACGTCGATTTTCCGACTGCTGCCGATGCGGAGAACAACAGAATATCGCATGAAAGGGGTTCATGGCCGTCCGGGCACTGTTTGACGGTTATTGTCTGCGGCACGAAAGGGTACACCCTCGGTGGATAGGAAAGCCGCGCGCTCCTGCCGCGTGATGCAGGGCGTCGTAGCCTCTGTGTGATCTGACTGAAATCGAGAGGATTTGTCATACGGCACCTATCTGAACAAACGGATTCGCTGCGCCACCGGCCTGTCCGGCTGCGTCAAACACCAACATGGCAACAATCCTACCCACCCCCGCATTTCTGAGCAACGGGGGGTAAGTGGCATCATTTGGAAAGGCTGGTAATGCCCCATTTGGGGCGATTGAGGGCAGAATGTGTGGTTGCTGTTGCTCGCCGATGGATTGCCAGATCAGGACGACGACTAGATGGCGTAACCAGTAAAGCGTATTGGCAATTCTGTTACGCCAGGCGGTGCGCCGGTCGCAAAGTGAGGGTTGCTGTGACAGTTGCTGTGACAACCTTGCCACTCTCTCTTGCCTTCTTGAGACGTAGCAGAATGAGTCCCTTCATCGTTAGACGTTTTTTCTGCGGTTGCATCAGAGTAATCGCTCATTTGATCTCTCCCGAGTCTTGCCCAGTTTAACAGTGAATTTCGATAGCGCGCCGGAGACATCTATATACAGGAGTCTCACGCGCGATGGGCCGGGGGTGCTGGTTCATTTTCCGGTGGCTCTTGGGCCCCTTGGGCTGCGATGACCGATCGCGCAACGTTTGACAATCGCAGCGCTAGACCGCGTACTCCGGCAAAAAGTCGAAACGAACGTTCGTGCTTTTCAACCGTCGAAACACGACTGCCGAGTATGCCATTGACCATTGCGCAACGTCATGCTTTTCTGTACACGTCTATACGCTTGTAGTCGTGCGCAGCTCCGCGTAGAGTAGGTCGATTTCGATTTTGACGGCCCTGGAATCGCGCGGTTTGCGTTTCGACCGATCGTCGCATTCCGGGTCAAAACGGCCGTTGCGACGCAAGCGGCGCGATTCTGGCCCCGTCGGCGCGGCCGTTTTCGGCCGACGGTCCGTTTTCGGTCGGCCGCGCTTTTTGCCGGTTTCACCCCATTGCTAATCGCGTTGGAGCCGCGCACACATACACGCACGTACACCTGCGAGCGCGCGGCAGCGCATGCGCGGTGCAAACAATCCGCGCTCGCTGGCGAGTGGAAAATTTATTTTTTCCAAGTCGCGTCGCCACAACGACTTGCGACACGTGTTAAAACAGGAAAGATTTTTTGCAAGTCGTTGCAAATAAACGACTTAGCGCGGTGTTCAATTTTGCGGCACTTTGGTTTAGGTAGAGGGCGATTGGTTTTTTTCGCCCGCCAAAAAACCGGGCGGCAGTCAGGATTCGCACTCCTAACCGTCGCCCTAAACACCACCAACTGTGGAGGAGTTAGCGATGTCTACTGCTGTTGTAGCGTCATGCGGTGATTTCGGCAAGCGGCCGTCCCACGCCACCCGGCTCCGGGAGGCAGAAGGGATTCTCAATTACATGCTCACCAGGGGTGACTTCACCGAGGAGGAGATAACCCTTGTGTATGAGTGGGAGTGTGGGCTTCATGCTGCTGCCGATGCGGCTGCTGCGAAGGCCGATGCTGACCTACCTCATCGGCTATGGCGTGCGGTCTATGTCGTACGCGCCGAGACAACGCAGGGGTATCATCCGCCCGAGCGCAAGGTAGCCAATCCGCCACAGAAGGGTGCTTACGCCCACGCATACTATCAGGAACACAAAGAACAACTCAAGGCGGAGCGCCGGGAGCGCTACGCCCAACAGCCGAAGCGCAAACCCAAGACGTTTGCCGAGCTTATGGCGGATGCTCGCAAGCGATTGACTGCAAGGAGATTCAATGGAAAAGGGTAGTGGCAGAGAGTTATCGCCCAGAGAGGCGATGCGACTGGCGATAGCGAAAGCTATCAGAGAGGGGAGGGTGCGCAGCACCTATGACCCCGAGCGGAGATGTCTTGTCCTGCACAAGGTGCGCGAGGATGAGGTGGCGAAACATGCGCCGCCGAGAGACTGAGGTGGCGAAACGCTGGGACGACGGTTGAGGGGTTGTGGTGTTCCCCTCCGCCCCGGGTCGAACAGTAGCGGCCCGGGGCGACGATGGACCACCCCAAACCGAGAGGAGTAATTCTATGCCCTGTAAGACCACACCCAACCTGATTTTCTGGACAGTGGCGCAGACCGGCAAGGTCACGCCGCTAGTCTCCGGCCCGCCCGGCTGCGGCAAGTCGCGGAGCGTCGAAGCCTTCGCCCGTGCCATGTCGCGCCAGTGCTATACGCTAATTGGCTCCCTCCGCGAGCCGGCCGATGTGGGCGGATACCCTTACCCGGTCCACGGCGATCGGCCCTACATGGCCGTCATGCCGCCGAAGTGGTGCAAGACTGCCAGAGCGGCCAGTGGGTGCTGTTCATCGACGAGTTGACCACCTGCCCGCCGGCCGTGCAAGCGGCGCTGCTGGGGCTGATTGCCGAGAACCGCGTGGGCGACGCGCTGCTGCCCGATACGGTATGGAAGCTGGCCGCCTGCAATCCGCCGGATTGTGCGGCCAACGGTTCCGAGTTGGAGCCGCCGCTGGCCAATCGGCTCTGTCACCTGCCGTATGAACCTGACACCGACGCATGGCAGCGCGGCATGGGCAATGCCTTGGGCTTCCCGCAGCCGAGCTTCGTGCCGTTGCCGCCGGATTGGGAGAAGTGCGTCGGCCGCAACACCGCCCTGGTCGGCGCTTTCCACAAGCACAAGCCGGGGCTGCTGCAAGCCTACCCCAAGGAGCGGGCTAAGGCATCGGGGCCGTGGCCCTCGATCCGCTCTTGGACCAATGCGGCTATCTGTATCGCGGCGCTGGAAGCGATCGACGCCGAGCCGCTCTTGCGCTATCGGGCCGTCGCCGGTTGCGTCGGCGAAGAGGCGGCGCTGGAGTTCCAGACGTGGGAGCAATCCCTCGACCTGCCCGACCCGGAAGCCTGGTTGGCGCAAGCCGAGACGGCCAGAACAGGGGCGACTGCCCTTGCGCTGGACGTTCCGCCGCGCTGCGATCAAGTCATGGCGGTGCTGGCCGCGCTGGTGGATCGGGTCAAAAATCACAACCTCGGTCCCAACGGCAAGCCCACGGAAGGACGCTGGCTGGCGGCGGTGGACTGCTTTTCCGAAGTGGCGAAGTGCTGGCTGGAGCCGGCGATTGCCGCGGCCGGGCCGCTCTACTTCGCGGTGCCCCATGCCTCAGTGCTCGTCAAGGCCCCGACGGATTTCAGCAACACGGTACTTCAGGTCCACAAGAACATTATGGCGGCAGCCTAGCGTTGAATCTCGCAGTTCGGTAATGCCTGCTGGAGCTTCTTGACGCCCTGGCGGGTGACTTGGGTGTTATAGAGCTGCAACACTTGGAGTTGACTCAACCCCTGGAGATGCAGCAATCCAGCATCGGTGACTTTCGTCCTACCAAGCCACAGCGCTTTTAGTTGACTCAACCTCTGAAGATGCACCAGCCCAGCGTTCGTGACTTGGGTGGAATCGAGCCCCAGGTTTTCGAGTTGACTCAAACCTTCGAGATGCACCAGCCCAGCAGCGGTAATTTTGGTGTTTGAAAGCCACAGAAATTGGAGTTGACTCAAACCTTCGAGATGCTCCAACCCAGCGTCGGTGACTTGGGTGTTGCAGAGCCACAGATTTGGGAGTTGACTCAACCCTTCGAGATGCACCAGCGCCGCATCGGTGGTTTGCTCACGGAAAAAACCCACGCCGGTCACCCTCACCAAGGAATCATCCCTCAAGAATTTCCCCAACCATGTCGGTTCTGAAAATACCGTTCCTCCCGCCTTCTCGATTGCCGCCACTGCCTCCCGTTGCTCCCTCGCCCTTTTCATCTCCACCGCCAACCAACTAAATGGGATGGCAACGGCGACCGTGAAAACCAACAGCGACCGAAGGCTGAATTGAAATCGCCAATGGAAACAGAGAGCAAGCACCCACCAAAGGAACGTCAGCACCATCACCGCAACGACGCTGGCAATGGCGATCATCGCCGATAAGCCCTCGTACTCGTCGAAGGCGAACCAGCCAAACCGCTCCGAGAGCAATAAGAACCCCTCCACCGCCAGCAAAACGATCAGCAACCGCCCCGGCGATGGTTGATACCAGCGGAGTTTAGGGTGAGGCACGGTGGGTTGCGGTTCACTTGCAGTCATGGTGACGCCGTTCTGCTGCGGGAGAACTCAGGCCAATCTACCTTGCTTGGAGATAGTCAGTCAATCCTGAGTCGAGGCCCCACGCCATGAACCAGAAACTAGCCGAAGCGCGAATCCTGGCTGCCCGGAAAATGCCTTACATGACGCATCAGGTGATGGCGCTCATTCCTGTGGAACGGCCGGGCCTGGGAACAATGGCCGTGGATGAGTATTGCCGGATGTACTTCGATCCGGCGTTCCTCGAAGGCCGCGACCTGAAGCATTTGGCATTCGTGGTGTTGCACGAGGCGATCCACGGTGGCGGCGGGACCGATATGGCCGCGATGATCGTGACGGCGTGCGAGGAGCGGCCCGCCCCCAAGGCGATTCTGGTTGTTGCCGACCGCTACACCGGCTGGCCGCCAAAACCTGTTGGGCCGCGGGTAGTGGCCTGCCTCACGCAAGCCGGCACGGCCGAGAGCGTGCCGAAGTGGATTGATGCCGTTGTCCTGAACCCGGAGGACTAAACGCGACGCCGTCGCCAAGCGTAGGCAAGCAAGCCGACGAATCCGCCAGCCAGCAGAGCAAGGGTTCCGGGCTCGGGCACGGCGACCATAGCATAGCCGCTCAGTCCGGTTGCGGTGAAACTGGCGAAAGTGCCGTCGTATGTCAAATCGTTGGCAGCAAACTCCGTCCAGTTGCTTCCATCGTAATGCCATACTTCCAGCCCCTCCGAAGAATAGCCCGAACCGATGCCGAACGACAAATAAGCGGGATCGCCCGGCGTATATCCAGCGTCGGCCGAAAAGTCCCAACCGCTGAGAACCGATCGGCCTGGAGCGAGAAGCCCCCGCAGGGCGGTCAGGGTGTCACTGTTCATTGCTGTGGCCGTGAAGTTCAAGGGCGTGGAGGTTGGCTGTGCCAGGAAGCTCGCGCCAACTTCCCAGCCGGTCCCGCCGGTTCCGTTGTCGCTGACCAGAACACGCTGGACGGATGCCAGGTCGAGCGAGACCGGCGTGCCGGACGTGCCCGAGGTAACGCTGGAGGCAGTAAACTTGGCGGTGAACCAGTCCCACGTTCCGCCAACTGCCTGCATCGGATAGCCGCCCGGTACGGGGATGGGCAAGTACTTGGTGTTTGCCGCGACGCCCGCCCCGGCGAGGAAGCGAATCGTACTGAGCCACTCGTTAGTAAAGGTACCGGTGCCGCCGACCGAGAGCAAACTGCCGCGTCCTACATCAATGGCCAAGAGCGACCCGCTGCCAAGCGTAACACTCGTCGCCGTGACGGTGCCGCCGCCCGTGATCGAGAGCGTCCCGCCGCCCGTTGAACCGACAGAGAGGCTGCTTCTGTTGGTCCAGGTCGAGCCGGTTCCGTCCACCATGACCATACCCGTCGAGCCGATGGAGCTGCCGCCCCAACTGATAACACGGCCACCGTTGAGGATCGAGAGCGTCCCGCCGCCGTTGTAGCCAACCTGGATCGTGCGGCTGGTGTTGTTCGTCCACGTCGAGCCGGTGCCATCCACGGTGACGACGCCAGTCGACCCACTGTTGACTCCGATGTAACCGAAGCCGTTTACGCTGCCGCCGCTGGCTATCGACAGCGTGCCGCCGCCGTAGCAGCCGACAGAGAGGCCGTTGCTGTTCGTCCAGGTCGAACCGGTTCCTTTAACCGTCGCCACGCCCGTCGAACCGCTGTTGTAACCAAGGTAGCCGCTGCCGGATGTGACCTTGACGCCGTCTTGAATCTCCAAGGAACCGGCTCCGATCCAACCCGCGCCGAGGGCGCCTTGCGTAGTGGTCATGTCGAGTTTGACCGTGACATTCTGGCTCGGCTGTTGGAACACAAACACCTGCTTCGGACCGTGAGTCGAGTCAAATCTCAGGTCGATGTCGCTAACCAATCCGTTGGTGTTGATCGTACCAGTGCCGGCTAATTGGGCTGGCGACACCAGAAGTGTTTGGGTTGTCAGCGTTCCACCGTTCGCGCCGAAATCGATCGTCCCCGTTGAGCCATTGTTCGCGCCAACTTGGGTTGCGCCGGAAACCGAAACGCTGCCGCCATTGGTGATCGAGAGCGTACCACTCCCGCTATTGCCGACAACAAGACTGCTACAGGTCCACGTCGAACCGGTTCCTGTGACCGTTGCCACACCCCTCGATCCGCTGTTGTACCCAAGGTAGTCGTAGTAGCTGTTGACGCTGCCGCCGTTGGTGATCGAGAGCGTGCCGCTGCCACCATTGCCGACGTAGAGAAACGTGCTGTTCCAGGTTGAGCCGGGTCCCGCAACCGTCGCCACTCCCATCGCTGTGCTTCCGTAGCCAAGGTAGCCGTTGTAACCGGAGATGTTGATTCCATCTTGAATCGTCAAGGAACCGGCGCCTTGCCAGCCCGCGCCGAGAGCGCCGTAGGCACCTGCGCCGCCGGTCATATCGACGTTGACGGTGACATTTTGGCCGGACTGTTGGAACACAAGCGTTTGCTTCAGACCGTGGGCAGAGTCAAATCTCAGGTCGATGTCGCTAACGAGTCCGTTGGTGTTGATCGTACCAGTGCCGGCCAACTGGGCTGGCGACGCCAGAAGCGTCTGGGTTGTCAACGTTCCACCGTTTGTGCCAAAATCGATCACTCCCGTGTAACCCGTGTTCGCGCCGACAAAGGTCTCTCCGACAACCGAGACGCTGGCGCCGTTGGTGATCGATAGGGCGCCGCCGCCGGGGTAGTAACCGACAAATAGCCTGTCGTCAGTGTTGACGGAGCTCGAGTGGCTGGTCCACATCGAGCCTGTGCCATCCACCGTGACCACGGCCGTCGAGCCGGAACTGGAGCCAATGTAGCAGTCGCCGTTGCTCGCGCTACCGCCATTGGTAATCGAGAGGGTTCCGTTGACAAATAGAAAGCTGCTGCCGCTCATCCAGGTCGAGCCGGCCCCACTAACCGTGACCGCGCCGCCGATGTAGCCGTCACCGCTGCTAACGCTGCCACCGTTGGTGATCGAGAGCCTCCCGTTACCGCCGACAGTAAGCCCACCGCTACTCCAGGTCGAGCCGGTGCCGTCCACCATGACCACGCCCGTCGAACCGGCATAATTGCCGATGTAGCTGTTACCGACACTTACGCTGCCGCCATTCGTAATTGAAAGCGTCCCGCTACCACTATTGCCGATATAGAGATAGGTCGAAGCCCACGTCGAGCCGCTGCCGGTTACACTTACCAAACCGCTGCCCGTGCTACTGTTGCCAATGGACGCAGTCCCCGAAACCAGATCGCTCCCGCCATCGATCGTCAGCGTGCCGGAAGCGGTGTTTCCAATATAGCCCGTCGTGGAATTGTTCCAGGTGGATGGGTCGGGCTCGACATCGCCTGCTGGCGTTATCGCCGCGCGGGCCGATGTGAGTGGGCCGACCAGAGAAATCGCGACCAACAGTGCGAACCAGAACGACATCGAACGGGTTGGCCAACGACGAAACATGGCAGCTTCTCCCCTGGAAGATAGACCACAGATGCGATGAACTGCCGAAGAGAGGATGCCCGCCCTGAACCACGGGCGATGATCGCTCCGGCCGAGCGCCTCTTCCCTGCCAAGTAGCGATAACTACGAATTTGGCAGAACCAGCGGCGGATGCAATCCCACCGGTGGGTAATTTTCCTGGAATCTTGGCGGATTTACGTCCCCCCCCCACGGAACCAGCGTTCGCAGCCGGGCGCGAAGATCGTGTTCCTCGCGTCTTGCACCAAGGCCGAGAGAGCCATTGAAAACCCCCCAGACTGGCCGTGGTGCCAGGGGAGAAGTGATCCAATGCCCGATGACTTGTGGCGTGACGCGGACATCATCGACATCTACACCCGCCGGCAGGCCATTGAGGACGGCGTGCTGGTGCAACTGAGTGGCCCAGGCTACGAAGGCGACCCCTGGGTGCCGGCGATGGTGGCGGAGGCTGGTTTCCGCTACCCCGTCGCCGTGACCGCGACGGCGTTTTGCCGCCACGTCACGCCCTTGGAAGGCGACGACGAGGAACTGGCCCCCTGCCAAGACATCAAAGGCCGCCTGTGGGACGTGCTGTGGATGCTCAAGCTGGCAATTCGGTGCGTCCAGGCCCCGCGCACCATTCTGCACTTCAGCCTGCGAGTGGTGCCCAATGTCCCGGCAAACTATGCGAAGCCCAACCCGCCAAGGCCCAAGCTCGTGCATCTCAAGGCCGTGTGCGGGCCGGACGACGACGGCTCGCCCTGTCTGACGATCATGCTACCCGAGGAGGACTGAGTACGATGCTGACCTTCCCCAAGCGTCCGCGGCGAGACCAGACCATCGCCGCGGACCGGAAGCTCTGGACGAGCAAGTGCCGCCAGTACCGGGTGGTGTTCTCCCGTTGCCGCTACGGCCCGCATGATGAACGCGGGATTCCCGACGTGTGCTACGCTCAACACTTCGACCAGGAGTTTGGAGTATGGGATGTACTGTCGAGACACCGAAGCCGAAACGCCGCCGCAAAAGCTTGCCAACGGCACGCCCGTATGGCGAACTGTCCGCAGAGGCGAAAGCGCGGGCGAGGGACTACTGGCGCGAAAAGGGCTGGACGTGGGACCAGTGGGATTCGGGAGAACTGACCGACCTGTTTGCCGAGGTGCTGCTGGAGGACTACGGGATCGAAGTGGCGACGCGCACTGAGAGGCTATCCGGCGGCAAAACCATCCAGCGACCGGACATTTTTTGGAGCCTGAGTTACTGTCAGGGCGATGGCGTCAGCTTCACGGCCCACCCGGACTTGGAGGCTATGGCCAAGAAGAACGAGGCAATCCGAGAGGTCATGCAAACCGTCGAGCTTCTTGAGGCCGCGGGCGGGTGGGAGTATTCGCCGGAGTGGTCCGTGTCGATCGACGCCAACGGCGGCCACGCCGAATTCTACGCCTATCACAGGGCAAACAACGATGAGCAACGAGTCCTGGACGAGCTTTGCGTGGCGGTTGAGGCGGAGTTGGATCAGGTCCACAAGCAAGCCTGCCGCCGGCTGGAAAAGTTGGGCTACGCCGAGATCGAGTACCGCGACAGCGACGAGTATCTGGAAGATGTACTGACCGCCAATGACCATTACCTGTTCACCGAGGAAGGGGAGTTCGATTCGTGAGATGCCGATCCCGCAAGACACTGGCGGACATCCTGACAACCGGCTGCCCGGACTGCGAAGGCCGGATGCTGATTGCCTCGGCCGGTCTGGTCTGTGAGAACGGCTGCGGGCGGCTGCTCTACTTCTCGACATCCGAGCGGCAGCAACTCTGCCGCAGCTTCCCCGACCTGGTAATT
>CAWGNG010000041.1:0-23482 GCA_963823895.1 uncultured Planctomycetaceae bacterium | reverse complement strand
ACGTCTTCCGCGTCATCCAGCAATACGTGAGAAATCACTTCTATCTCGGTCTTTTCCGCTAATCGCTGGACTCCCTGCTTGCACGCTGCTACTACAACCAAGTAGACTTGCCCCACCTCCGCGAGAAGCTCACCGAAATACGCCTTCGTCCACGAATCACACGCTTGCTCCCCTGTGCCAACAAAGTCATCAATTAGCACAACGGTATCTTCTCGCCCAAGCCGTTGCCGCATGATATCGCTTCGGTGAATGAAGAGGTGATTGTGTCTGCTGCCAGCAAGATTATTGGCGTTCCGAAACTTGTGCAACATCGAATCGCCACTCTCACCGGCGCTGGACGAATACGCGACGAATCGCCACTGGCCTCGGCGTTTCGTGGCATCTGAGTTCCATCCGTTCAGATGGGAAAGCACGACTCGGAATGCATCGTCGATCTGATTTTGTGAAAAGAACTCAACGCAGTCCAGCACTCTTCCTGCGATCCCTTGTTCTTCTGCCGCAAACTGTTGCAGCCAATCCTGGATGGCCCGTTCTCCCACCGCATGACGATAGGCAGAGAAAAGCCGTACCCACGACTGGATTCGGTTCAAATCGATTGTGTCCTTGCGGCAGCCGTGAAAAATCTTTGATCGCCGGGCGGTGGTGACGGCGACGGACGGTCGATGATCGGAGGGCGATGCCAGACGCGATGTGCCGCCACGGGATCGGCGACGAGAGGTACGAGGCGAGGTGTCACGACCGTGACGCCTCAATGTGGTTTCGCAGTGCCCCAAGTTCCTCGTCACAGATGAAGCCCACGCTGTCGGTTGCCGTCATTCCCTCGCACCATGCGATGATCTCGGCCGGCGGCAGGTCGCACTTCTTCAGGGCCTTGATGATCACCGCGAAACACTCCTCGATGTCTGCCGTCATCATTCCCTCGTCACTCATTTCCACCTGCTGGCTCCCTTGCTTCATCAAATCCAGCGAAAGCTCCATCGCCGGCCGCAACTGTCCCAGATCGACCAATCGGCTTAGGTTGCGTTTCACCGCTTCATAGGCCGCGTAGTCGTAGCTGAAATTGCGGTTGATGTCTCGTTCGTCGAAGTCGGTCGCGTCGGCGATGGCTTGCCGCGTCGCGGCAGCCAGTTCTTCGGCCGGGGCCTGCAACTCGAATCTGGCGTCGAGTTGGCGGAGAATCGTGCGGTCATCTTTCGCCAATTCCAGCAGAACGTCGATCAGGTCGCCTTTGCTGCGTTTCGCCAATGCCTTACGCAGCCTAGCCGCGGAATCTGCCGTCTTAACGGCTTTCTTCGGACGGTGTTTTGACATGTCGCGTTCCTTTGCTCTCCAGCGCGTCTCGATAGTTCCACGGCATCCAGTGCTCTGGATTGGCGGATAACTCGCCCGCATGCCGCTCAAGCTCAGTCAGGTAGTCGAACGGGTTCGCGCCGCACAGTTCGCAGGTGTGGATCAGGCTCATAAACAAATCCCCCACCTCCGCGCCGTGGCACGTCTTGTAGAACAAGGCGTTTTTGCGGTGCAGGATCGCCCGCTTTAGCGCGCGTTCGCACACGTTGTTGTCCAGCGGCGCGCCGGCCACGCGGAGGAACAACGTCAGCCGCTCCCAGTGTTTCAACAGGTACGAAATCGCGCTGCCCAACGACGAGTTTGGCTCGACGCACCGTTGCTCGAATTGTCGGACAAGCCAGGCGTGAAGTTCTTCCATCACCGGGCCGCTCTCGGCCTGGTGGAAGAGCAATCGTTCCTGCGGCGACAGATTTCGCTCTCGGGCGATGCCGTCATTCTTGTAAATCACGGCGAGCGCTTCCAACACGTGCCGGCACTCCTCGGGAAAACGTTCCGCCACTTCCACGAACTGCCGCCGTCCGTGGGCCAGACAGTGGGCCACGATCGTCGCCAGCTCCCCAGGCAAATTCCGCGGCAAGGCATCACACATCTGAATCGGCGCGGCCAACGATTCGGCACGCTCGATCAGCACGTCCGCCAGATTCTCGCCCGCGTGTTGCCGCCCGCTGAAAAACAGGGCGATCTTGCGGTCTTCCTTGCTGGAAACAACGCCCGAAGTGAACATGCCCTTGCGCTCGGCCGGCGGTTTCTTCGCCGAGCCCTCGGCTGAAGTGTCGGCAGCCTCTGCGGCGAAAGTCTCTTCCTTGGCTCGTGCGCCCATCAGCTCCAGAATCTTGACCGTCGTATCATCATTGAAAACCACCTCGCCTTGCGCCGCCTGGCGAATCAATTCCGCGAAAGCCGGCTCGATCTTCTCGGCCTTGGCGTGAACGATCTCCCATTGGGTCGAAGCCGGCAGCGGAATGCCCAAGCTTCCTTGTAGCTTCTCCTCGCGGTTGAAGGGCATCCCGGTTCCGTACTTCAGCAAGGCGATCATGCTGCCCGCCGTTGCATCATACTTTTCCGGGCCCACCTCGTCGGGCGACTGGGCCGTGAAGACGACGCCGCACAAGTTGCACCGCAACTTCTGCAGTTCGTAAATCTTGGCCTGAATCGGGGCCTGCCCCACCAATCGAACCAGCACGCCCGGCCGGCCCGTCTCGTAGACTGTGCCCTTGTCGCACTTCGGGCAGGCGTCACCCGGCTGGAGCGACTCGTGAGGCACCGCAACCTTCTCCACCCCGGCGTAGGCGTCGGCCCCGTTGCGGCCGTGTCCTTTGGCAGGCGTTTTCGCCGCGTCTTCCGGCGCCAACACCACGGCAGTCGAAACGGCCGCAGATGCCGACCGCGGCGACGCCAAATCCTTGCCGCCGCCGATCACCGTCTTCGTTTTCTCGGTCCGCGAACCGAAAAGCAGCTTCCGCAAGCGAGCGATCGTGGTGTTCTTGTCGTCCACTAACTCGGCGATGGTGTCGTAGGCATCCACCACCGCCCTGAGGATCGCATAATCCTTCTCGTCGAGTTTTTTCTCGGCTTGCCGCAGAGCGTCTTCCAACTGGCTCATGTCGATCTCGATGGTCGAAAGCTTCGTTGGCATGATGATACCAGCAACGGAGGCCGACGAAAACCACTATGGCGTTCATTTCAAGCGGGCGCAGAATAACGCGCATCCGCAAAGCGTGGAAAGAGCGATTTGCCGCGATTTCGCGGGCACCGCCGCCAATCGCCGCGTCAATCCGCCGGCCCCACCGATCGCCAAGCAGGCGCCGCTTGCGTCGCTTCCGGATTGCCCGCCGAAAGAAGAACCTGCAACTGATGGGCTGCCAGCGTTCTGGCCGCCGCATTCTTAGCCGACGGCCACCAGGAGAACTTGCCGCTCGACAACCGCTTGTGGCAAAGCCAATAACCTTGGCCGTCATAAACGAGTATCTTTACCGCCGTCGCCGCTCGATTGCGGAATACGAATACCCAGCCATTAAACGGATCATGCTTCAACACCTCCTTGCACAACCGGGCCAGACCGTCGATTCCGCGGCGAAAGTCGGCTGGCTCGATGGCCACCACTACCCGCATCTGAGGCGTGACCTGAATCATGGCGAGGGATTCCAGAAGCTCCGGCTCAGCGCCGCCAGATCGGGCGTCGGGACTCCTTTCAGATGGACCCGCATCTTTGCCCCGGCAGCGTCCTCTAACTCCACCGTGCATTCGCAACCGTTGCTGGCAGGGGCCAGTTCAAGAAACGTGGCCGCCGACTCGGCACCGAGAGGAAGAGGTGGTCGGCGTCGATAGGCATTCTTCGGCAGATCAACGGCGACCGTGGATTGCTGTTCGACACGCTTTTTCAGCGAGTAGTACTCCAGACGCAATACCCTGGAAGTGCGATGGAGCCCATACCGGACAGCCGCTCTTGCTGCTGCGGTCCACAGCCCGTCCGGAATCCGTGAGCGCGCCTGATGCGTCGCCCGCCAACGCAGAAATCGACGCCGAAGTGCCTCCAGCCGGGCCGGAATGTCGCGAGTCTCTCTGCCATTCATTGGCTGTCCTCCGCAAAAGTCTCTGCTGACAGCCAACGATACCAAATGCTTCAAGACATTTCATACACGCTTGCCGCAAGGACACCGTGCATTAATCTTCTTCAAGTGTTCAGCCAACCGACTTAGGTTGCTGACGCAGAAGGGTGTCGCCCCATACTCCTTGAATACGCGGCGAGATGTCACGGCATATGGGGGATCTAAGTACACAAAATCACCTTTTGTTACGTAGCGAAGAGTTTTTCCAAAATCCCAGGGTCGCAACACCGCATGATTCAACGCTTGCGCAGCAGCGACGAATTCTCCCCGGGATACAAAGGCTCCTGCACGTGATGTGGCAAAGGGAACATTGAACATGCCTTGGCCATTCGTGCGATAGATGCCGTTGAAACAATTGCGATTCAGGTAGACGAACCGAATGGCGCGGTCAATGGGCGTAAGATGCTGTGGATCGCGCGATCGTTGTGCATAGTATACGCGCTCTGTCCGCGGCAGACACGCAACGCGATCGTATACGTCCTCGGGACTCTCGCGAATAATTTCATAGGCTTCAATTAGTTGGGAATTCTTATCTGCAAGAAGGGCGGTGGTTGGCTGAATCGCGAAAAAGAGGCAGGCAGATCCAGCAAACGGCTCCACGTATCGCACGTGGTTGCCTCGCCAGAATTGCCTTAGGCGACATATCTGCTTGCGCTTGCTTCCAGCCCATCGGAGAAACGGTTTTGCAGTCGCCATAATACGAAACTCTCAGATTGACGGTAATGTAACGCATCGCCGGGAGACTGTCTAGCCGCAAAGAGTGGCAGATGAATGTGGCTATGATGGCGCAGCGTTGCCGTTAGTTTCGCTGACCGTCACGACGAAATGGCATCTGCCCTGGGCGTCTGGAGCCCATCGTGCCGTAGGTCGGCACCATCGAACCAAAACAATCGTCCCGAATGCATTATCGACAACGGCGCGACCAAGGAACTCCACGTTTTTTGAGCGGGGGCAAACGGCTCAAACAGTAATTACGGAACTGCTGGTAGTGTGGTGCGAACGGCGGTGGTAGAATGGGCGGTGGTGTAGACCGTGATCGTGCTGGACGCCAGGACGTCTGCCAGCCCATCCTTGGTTTATCGTCCACGAACATGACCACCCAAGCAAAATCGACGGTTTACGGCAGTCCGGTGCGATTTGACGAGAACCGCATTGGGGCGGCGGCGGTGTACTGCTGCGATGGGCGGTTTGGGGAGCATTTCGACGACTTCCTGCACAACGCCCTGCGGCTGCCACGCTACGACCGGCTCGCCCTGCCGGGCGGCGCCGCCTGTCTGGCCGGGCACTTCTTGGCCTTCAAGGACGAAGAGGCCCTGCTCGATCAGTTGCGGTTTCTCATCAAAGTACACGGCATCGAACGCGTCGTGCTGGTCGCCCATCAGGATTGTGCGTTCTATACGCAGCGGCTGCACGTGCCGGCGGCCCAGGTGGAAGCGAAGCAGCGCGAAGACATGGAGGCGGCCGTTCGGCGGGTCCAGTCCTTCGCCCAAGGCTTGACCGTCGATACCTTCTTCGCCCGCAAACACCCGGACGGCACGATTCAGTTTGAATCGATGGGGTAGAGAGGGCAACTTGTGCCAGTGTGCCACTGCTTCGCAGAAGCAGTGGCACACTCCAGCAAGACACGCGGCCTACCGAACTGGCTTTTTTCCCAACATCTTCTTCACCTGCGGCCAGGTGTGCGTGTTGAGGACGTCGGCCTTCGTCAGACCACCGCGACGGGCCTGCTGGATGCCGCAACGCATCGCGTCGAGCCCTCCGGGCCGGTGGGCGTCGGTCGAAATCACCACCGGAATGCCATAACTCTTCGCCGCCGCGCAGGCCACGTCGTCCAGATCGAGCCGCTTCGGATGGGCGTTCAGTTCGAGCGCCTTGCCGTTGTCGCGGGCGGCGCGCATCACCGCGTCCATGTCGATCTCGTACGGCTTCCGCTCCAGCAGCATCCGCCCCGTCGGATGAGCGATGGCATCGACGTGCGGATTCTGCAAAGCGTCGAGCACGCGGCCGGTAATCTGCTGGCGCGATTGCTGCTGGCCGAAATGGACGCTGGCCACGACCCAGTCGGCCTCGGCGAGCACTTCGTCGGGAATGTCCAGCCCGCCGCGTTCGAGAATATCGACCTCGACCCCTTTCAGCACGGTAAAGCCGGGGAGCCGCTTGTTCAATTCGTCGATTTCGGCCCACTGCTGCTGCAACTGCTCGGCCTTCAGCCCGCCGACCATCGTCACCCGCTTCGAGTGGTCGGTGATGGCGATGTACTTCAGGCCGCGGCTCTTGGCGGCGGCGGCCATCTGCTCGATCGTCGCCTGGCCGTCGGTCCAGGTGCTGTGCGTATGCAGATCGCCGCGAATGTCGTCCACCTCAATCAGCGTGGGCAACTCGCCGGCGTCGGCCCATTCAAACTCGTGGCGGGCCTCGCGCAACTCCGGCGGGAAGCAGGGCAGATCGAGCGTCGCGTAGACCTCCTCCTCCGTGCGGCCGGCCATCCACTTCTCGCCGCGAAAGACGCCGTATTCGTTGATTTTCAGCCCGCGGGCTTTCGCCCGGCCACGGAGCACGATGTTATGTTCTTTCGAGCCGGTGAAGTATTGCAGGGCCGCCCCGAACGACTCGGCGGGCACCGCCCGCAGATCGACCTGCACGCCCGCCTTCAACCGCAGCGACGTTTTCGTATCGCCCCGGGCGATGATCGAAGCAACGCCGCCAAAGGCCGCCAGGCGGTCCATCGCCGCGGCGGCATCGTCGGCCACCACGATAAGATCGATGTCGCCAACGGTCTCCTTGCCGCGGCGGTAGCTGCCGGCGGCGACAATCTTCTCGACCGCCGGCGAGCCCTGCATGTGGGCGACGATTTCCTGCACGAGCTCATCGGCTTCGATCCAGAGGATTCGCTTGCCGGCCTCGGAGGCGATTTCCAGCCCTTGCAGGATCGCCGCCTCGCTCTTGGCGCCGAAGCCTTTGATCGCCTGAATCTTGTGCGACTCGCACGCTTCGCGCAGTTCGTCGAGCGTGGCGATTTTCAGATCGTGATAGAGCTGTGCGGCCCGCTTGGGACCTAGGCCCGGCACGCGGAGAATCGCCAGCACGCTTGGCGGGATTTCGCGGCGCAGGTCGTCGAGCATCGGCAGCGAGCCGGTTCGCACCAGCGTGCCCGCTTTGTCGGCCAAGTCCTTGCCGATCCCTTCGATGTCGGAAAGCGAGCGGTTCGGATCGGCCACGATGCCGGCCGCCGACTCCGACAGATCGCCAATTGCCCTGGCCGCGTTTCGATACGCGCGGACACGAAAGGGGTTCGCCCCCTGAAACTCCAGCAGGTCGGCGATTTCGTCAAATGCGGCGGCGATTTCGTGATTGGACATGGGAGGGGCTGGGGGCTGGGGACTGGGGGCTAGGGGCTCGGGAGCAGGGATGAGGGGGCCAGGGCCCTGGATCAGAAGTGAGGAACCAATGGCAAAAAAAATGGCGTAATAACAATGTCGTCTTGTAAACTCCCAAACTCAAACCCTACGGTCTGTCTCCCACCCCAGTCCCCAGTCCCCACCCCCTAGCCCCTAGTCCCTAGTCCCTAGTCCCTAGTCCCTAGTCCCCAGCCCCTAACCCCCAGCCCCTACATATGTAATTCCACAATATCCTTGTCGTGCAACACGTAGTCGCCCTTCACCTGGGTGCCGTCGTGAACGGCGGAGCCCCAGACGCGGGCGAACTTCAGCCCTTCCAAAAAATCCTCGTGAACCATTCCCGCCATCTCCAATAGCATGCTGCCGCGGCGGAGCGTGAACGGCCGATCGCGGTCGGGCTCTTTGGCCGTCGGCAGTTTCGAGTAGACGCGAACCACGTCCATCGCCTGGTAGATGGCCGTCCGCAACGTCTCCAGGCCCGTGCCATGCTGCGCCGAAATCGGGTACTCGGCGAAATCCAACGGCAGCAACTCGTGCAGCAACTCCAGCCGCTGCGACGCGCCGGCGGCGTCGATCTTGTTCGGCAGCAGAAAACTTTGCGTGTACGACAGCCCGACGTCCTCCTCGTCGAGGCTCGACTTGGCCGCCAGCCGCGTCTTCGTTTGGCCGAGCCGGTCGAGCAACTCCTGGCACTGCTCGATCCCGGCGTCGCTCTCCAGATCGACCATCAACAAACCCAGGTCGGCGGCCCGGATCAGATTGTGCAGATGCTGGTCCATGTAGTCGGCGGTAATCGGCGGCGTGTCGATCAACTGCACGTTGACGTCTTCCCAGGGCATCATGGCGGGGGCGGGCACGGTCGTGGTGAACGGATAGGGCGCGACCTCGGGCGTCGCGCGGGTCAGACTGGCCACCAGTTGGCTCTTACCGGCGTTCGGTCCGCCGAGGATGACGGCCGTTCCCGCCCCCTGCCGTGGAATTCGCAGGCCGCGGACCTTTTTGCCGCCGCCGCTTTTTTCGGCCGCCATCTCCTTCTTGGTCTTGGCGATTTTCGACTTGAGTTCCGCCTGAAGGTGATCGGTCCCCTTGTGCTTGGGGATCTCCTTCATCATCTCCTGAAGGCAGAGCAGTTCCTCTTCGAGCGTCGCCGCCCGGCGATAGCGCTCTTCAGCCTTGAGGTACTGTTGAGTTAGATTGGCGGGCATCTCTTGCAGGCGCGAACGGATGCGGCAACTCGGTTTTTGTCTTGCGCGGCACGGCATCCCGATGGTTCGGCGAACGTCAGGCAAGCCGCTTGCGGCCTCGCAGGGACGCAGCACCGAGAGCGAGTTCGTGGAAGCCAAGCCAGTGTAGCCGAATTCGTCAGATTCGACCAGCCATGTACGACTGGCCGTTGTCTCTATCGACAGATTTCCAGCGGGAAGCGCCGGCCGAGGGCACGGCCAGAAACCGTGATCGTCTTTCAGATTGGTCCCGAAGGGAGACTACTTCTCAGGCGCATACCATTGGCCGTCGTCCTCGACCGGGGCCGGCTTCCTGGCCGGCTCGGCGACGAAGCGGACGCGACCGCCGGAATTCAACCGGCAAGAGGCCGTGCGACTGTTCGAATCGGGCGACATCGGCGACGGCCGCACGCTCGACTTCGTGTCGGTCGCGGGAATCGGATCCAGCCTCTCGTTGGGAATCGGCTTGTCCGCCTTCTCTTGCTGGAAGGTTGGCTGCGGCGAAGCCTTCGATGCGGCCTCGGCGGGAGCAACGATCACGCTGGATGCCGCCGCGCCGCACGATGAACATCCCGACGGCGCTCCATAGATAACGGAACCGCAACCTCCTGATTTGCACGAGCCGCAAGAGCTGTAACCGCACGAACCGCCGCCGCACGAGCCGCACGAACTGTAGCCGCAGGACCCACACGAACTGTAACCGCAGGAGCCGCACGAACCGCAACCACACGACCCACAGCCACACGAGCCGCAAGTCACCTCAGGGCTATAAGAATACGCGGCAGTATAGCCGTACGCGGCAGTGTAGCCGACGGCGGGCGGATAGTACGCGGCGTACGTCGTATACGGCACCAGCCGAGTCTCGTAAGTGCCCAGGAACGGCCGGTATCGCGTCACTGCGTAGCTTTGAACGACCGGCTGATAGGCGGCAGCAACCACCGGCGCGTAAGCAACGTAGGGCCGGTAAGCGACCGTCGGCGCGACCACCGGCATGTACTCACACGTCGGCTGAGCACACGGCGCGCCGCAAGGCGCGCAACTCGGAGCGACGGTTGCACACGGCTGACACGCCGGCGCTGGAACGTAGGGCGGCGCGTAGGTCGTCGCGCAAGGCGCGGCCGGCGCGGTGCCGAATAGACAGTCGAACAGCCGACAGGCGGCGCGGCTCTCCGCCGGCATCGCCAATGTCGCTGCAACTCCACACGCAAGGGTCAAGGCTTGAAGCGTACGTTGCAACATGATCGTGGCTCCAGATAAGTTGAAGAGACCATTCGTTTATCAGACCGACATTTGGTGACAATGTCAAGTGGCGGATCCCAACAGTCGCGCGGATGGCAAACTATTCCGGTTCTGCGAATAATGCGTGTCACACAGACTTTGCCGACCGCGTAGCATGGGACAAGCAAAGCGCCGTCGCACCATCCACTTAACCTCCCCGTTGGGCGGCAGGCGCACCGCCCGTATCCTACGGCGTGCCATTACAACCGCCACCGCAACGCAACTTTCTATGCTTCCGCGGCTACAACTACTCAATCATAGGTCACTTTTTTCCGGAGAACAGACGCTACAGAGGGGTATCCACCATTGGCCGGGTGATTCCCGGCACAACTTCACGGCCTGCACGGCGGCCGTTATTGCGGCGGCGTAAGAATTTGGAACAGATTGCTGTACTGGTCGGTCCAGAGCGGCGCCTTGAAAGCATCCACGCCCCAGTCAGACGGACTGGAGGGATTCGCCCGCAGAAAACGGCCGTTGTTTGTGACCAGAACCCACAGACTGCTGCTTTGCAGGCGGCTTTCGTTGCCTGCGTCGTCAATCCGTGAGACTCGCATCCCGCAGTGCTCGGCCAAGCGGCGTACGACCGGCGCCAGCGCAGATATCTGTTGGAAACGTGTACCGCGATCACGCCGCGGAGCGCGAGGTGTTTTCGATAGATGTCGAACGCCTCGACTGTCAGCAAATGCGTCGGAATCGAATCGCCGCTGAAGGCATCGACCACGATAACGTCGAACTTCTCTTGCGGCGGTTCCGCTTCGAGCGACAGGCGGGCGTCACCCAACTTGATCTCGCACTGTCCGCGGCAATCGACAAGATAGGTGAAGTGTTTCTTCGCCATTTCGACCACTTGCGGATTGATCTCATAGAAGCGAAACAGGTCGCCCGGCCTGGCGTAAGCGGCCAGCGTGCCGACGCCCAGTCCGATCGCGCCGACCCGAACGGGCCCGGACTTCTGAAGCCCGAGGATCGCCCGGCCCACGCCGCTGGTCTCGCCGTAGTAGGTGGTCGGCCAATGGTGTTTGGCGGGATCGACGAATTGGCAACCGTGCGTGATTTGTCCGTTTCTGAGGAGAAGTTCGTGCTTGTCGGGGTCGTCAGAGTAGTAATCGCAGACCGCAACGACGCCGTAGAAATTGCGAGCGCGGTCACGCACGTAAGAGGCGTCGTCCAGCGAGCAGACCAGATAGACCACTACAGCGAGAACGGCGCACGCGAACAACGTGCTGCGAACGACGACGGAAAGCGACAATCGCCTGGATGTGCGTGGTGGAATGGGGCCGGCGGATGACCTCGATTGTCTGCGCTCTGAATAGGGCATTGTCGGCAGTTTCTTTCCTTCGGCTACGGCGTCAGTCCTTTTCCAACGTGCCGACACGAGCAACCCCGCGCTAAGGATGCCCGACAGTGCGACCCCGATCTGCCATTCGTAGTTCGCCTTGAGGCAATGCGGCGCGGCGACGCCGACCAGCAGGCCGCCGATTGCCCCGCCGGCCGCGATCCACAGATAGAATTCTGTCAAGTGCCGGGGTCTCGGTTTGAGTCGCGCAAGCTCGCCGTGACAGACCATGCACGCACAGAACATCGCCCCAAGGTAGAGTGTTAGTTCTTCGCTCAAGTTCAGGAAGAAACGACGATCCTCGGAGAGGCGGGTGAAGTCGTTCGCCACCGAGCCGATCAACGCCAGAATCGCGGCTGCCGCCCAAAACTGTCGCACGTACCATCGCGCGTGGTCGAAGGTAACGATGAATGAGAACAAGTAGAGCGCCAGCGGAATGACCCACAGAAACGGCACCACCGCCACGTCCTGGCAAACGTGATTCGTCGTCGCCAGGAGCATCAACGATGCACAGGCTGGCAACGCCAGCCACCGCAGACGGTCGAGCCAACGCGGACTTGGGGATTTGGAGATTTGAAGATTTGAAGATCTGGAAATTGCCAGTCCCTGAACCTTGAACCTTGAATCTTCACCCGTCCCCGCCGGCCCCTCTCCCAAAGGGAGAGGGGAGACACATCGCCAGACGCTCACCAGGCTCGCTCCGCACAACGCCGCGTAAAGAATGAACGAGCCCGACCAGAGCAGCGATTGCTGCCGCAGCGCGAAAGCCGGCTCGAACAAGAACGGATAGCTCAACAAAGCCACGAGCGAGCCCGCGTTCGACAACGCATAGAGCCGATATGGCGAGCGATCGGGGCACACGCCGCTAAACCACGCTTGCACCAGCGGGCTGGTCGCCGAAAGGGCAAAATACGGCAGCCCCACCGTGGCGGCCAAGAGCAGCAGAATCTGCCACGTCGGGTTCGAGCTGTCCTGCGGTTTCCAATGTGCCCCCGGCAGGATCGGCAGCAGCGCCAGCGCCGCGACGACCAACGCCAGGTGAACGGCCGCCTGCCGCCGCGGCGCGAGCCATCGCTGCAACAGGTGGGCGTAGCAGTAACCGGCGAAGAGCACCACCTGGAAAAACAACATGCAGGTGGTCCAAACCGCCGGACATCCACCGAACCAGGGCAAAATCGCCTTGCTCACCAGCGGCTGTACCTGAAAGAGCAGAAACGCGCCGGCGAGAATCGTGATGCCAAATGCCACGAGCGACCATCGCGGCGTTCGAGCACTTGTGTTTGGATCGATGGGCATTCACCCATTGTACGTTACCGCCCGCCGCGATGTCCACGGCCGGCACTCGAAGGCAATCGCGGGTAGCGTCGCTTATGCCACCATTTTCATCTCGACGACTTCGCCGGTGATGCCGGTCACGAATTCCTCGAAAATGCGGAGGTCGAGCGCCGAAGCCGACTCGCTCTCGGGATGGAATTGCGTGCCGAAGGCGAACCAGCCGTCGATGCCGCTTTCGATCGTCTCGACGACGCCGTCGGGGCAGCGGGCCGTGACGACGAAACCCGGAGCGACGTTGTCGACCGCCATGTGGTGCGAGCTGTTTACGCGAATTTCCCCCTCGCCGTAGACCCGCTCCATCAGCGTGCCCATCTCGATCTCCAGGGCGTGGCGATGATTCGGGTCCATGCCGTCCCAATGTGGGATCGCCCGCGGCAGGTCTTCGGCGATGTGCAGAAACAGCGTGCCTCCCTGCGAGACGTTCAACAACTGCATTCCGGCCCCGACGCCCATCACCGGCATGCGGCGCTCGGCGGCCAGGTCTATGAGCCGGCGGTCGAAGTCCTCGCGGCGCGGGTCCATCAGCCGCATCGAAGGGTGGAGCATGTAGCCGTTGCGGCGGCAGTCCAAATCGCCGCCGCCGATAAACAGCAATCCGTCGAGCATGTTCAGCACGCGCTGGATGTCATTTTCGTCGTCTAGCGGCGGAATCAGAAGTGGAATCGCACCGGCCTTGATCAGGGAATTGCAGTAGCCGGCAGGAAGAAAACAGAACGCGGGCGAGTCATTCCTTGCGGGACGTTGATCCGTGGTTACGCCAATCGTCGGTTTCGGGGCCATCATGCACTCCTTGTTTCTTGACACGTCTTGTGCCAGTTGAGGGTGGGGAGGCACGGGCCAATCAGTCCACGGATGCATCTGCCAGCCGGATCGAGAGCGGCGAGAAAGAAGTCACCGCGGGGGCGTGCCGCCTGCGGCTCGGGCGTTTGCGCCTCTGCCGCGGCGCCCCAGGGGAAAGTCCCATTTTCGCTGAATCGAAAATCGGGAGAGTCCCCCGCAGCCTGTCATTCCCTGACGTGCTTCCCGCAGGCCTTTTCCGCCGGTACTCCGTGCCCATTGCGGCACGGCGGCGAGCGATGTCCTTGTCTTACGGCCTCGTGACTCCTTATACTTCGACGTGTCACCGTCGATTGAAGTGCAAGTCGCAGGTGAGTGTAAAATGAACTCCGGAACGCCGCCAAAGACATTCACCATTTTGTGGCGCAAGTTATTGCCCCACAAGAGCTTGTGGTTGCTAGCGCTGCTAGCATTGCTGGCGCGGGCGGTTTTCCACAAAGCGACTGGCTTGTGCGATAGACTGTAAGGACTTGGTTTGCAATGCTTTATCAAAATGTTTGCCTGGAAGCGATCGCCCACACCCTGCCCGAGGAGGTCGTCACTTCGGCGGAGATCGAGGCACGGCTCGAACCGCTCTACACGCGGCTGCGGCTGCCCGAGGGACGGCTGGAACTGATGACGGGCATCCGCGAGCGGCGGTTCTGGCTGCCCGACGTTCCGCCCAGCGAAAAGAGCGTCGAAACGGCGGCCAAGGCGCTCGACCGGGCCGGCATCGACCGCGGGCAGATCGGCGCGCTGGTACACGGCTCGGTTTGCCGCGATTTCCTCGAACCGGCCACCGCTTGCGGCGTCCATCACCGCCTCGGATTGCCCAATCGTGCCGCCGTCTACGACGTCTCGAACGCTTGTCTGGGGCTGTTGAACGGCGTGGTGCAAGTGGCCAACATGATCGAACTCGGGCAGATTCGCGCCGGAGTGGTCGTTGGAACCGAGAGCGGCCGGACGCTCGTCGAATCGACGATCGCGCACCTTAACGCCGACACGTCTCTCTCGCGTCAAGACATCAAGACCGCTTTCGCGTCGTTGACGATCGGCTCCGGCAGCGCCGCAATCGTGTTGTGCGATCGCGAGCTAAGCCGCACCGGCAATCGGCTCGTGGGCGGCGTCATGCAGACCGCCACCGAGCATTGCGAACTTTGCCAGGGTGGAAGTGGGCAGTCGGCAGTGGGCAGTTGGCAGTCGGCAGTCGGCAATGGGCAGTCGGCAGTCGGCAGTGGGCAGTCGGCAGTGGGCAGTGTGGGAGGCGCGGGCGGCGTAGGTGACAATCTCCCCTCTCCCTTTGGGAGAGGGGCAGGGGGTGAGGGCGGCGAGGGCGCCGTGGCCGCAGCAGCTTCCGTTTCGCCGCCGCTATTGATGGCCACCGATTCCGAAGCGCTGATGCGCGAGGGTGTTGCCGTCGCGCAAACGGCGTTTGCCGCGTTTCTCGAAGAGATGCAGTGGCAGCCGCGCGACATCCAGAAGACGTTCTGCCACCAGGTCGGCCGCGCCCATCATCGTTTGCTGTTCGAGTCGCTCGGGATCGACCAGCGCATCGACTTCTCCACCTTCGAGTATCTCGGCAACACCGGCGCCGCGGCTTTGCCGACGGCGGCATCGTTGGGCATCGAGAGCGGCCACGTCCACTCGGGCGATCGCGTCGGCCTGTTTGGGATCGGCTCCGGCATCAATGTCATCATGCTCGGGCTGGAGTGGGCGTAGTCAGAGAATGAACATGTGAGAGGGCCAAGCGGGTTCCCGACGGTTCGTTTTCATCACGAGAGAACGAAAGAGCGAAAGCACGAAAAAGGCGACAGCGCAGCGCGGAAGATCGGGTTTTCTTTCGTGATTTCGCCCTTTCGCGCCTTCATGATGAATCACCCTGGCATAGCACTGCAACATTTCGCTCGCGACTATCGACTATCGCTTTTTCGGGACGGGACCAAATCGGAGTTTTGCTTCTTCGCCGGCGCAACCGTCTTTGCCGCCGGCAGCGGCGGGCCAACGCCGACGTCACCATTGTTGAAGTTGTCGAGCTTTCCGCCATCGTCTTGAAAGTTTGGGCCAACCGAATAAACCAGCCAGCCTTTCGGCGTTTTCTTAACGTGCAAAGGCTCTCCAGTGAATGGATCGGTGGTCGTCTGAGGGGGCAGTCCAAGCTCGGCAAGCTTCGGTATCTTGTTACTGCTCGTGGTTGCATGCGTCTGCAAAGCATTGAGCACCCGCAACGAACGAATCATGGCCCGAGTGCGTGCGACGCAAGTGTGAATGGCCTGCATTCCCGGGAAAATCTCCAGCACAAAGCCTACCGTGTTTGGCGCGGGTTCCTTCTCCGACGGTCCCTTCGCTCCGTTGTCCGGCATTACTGTTGTGTTGATATGGTGAATGACTTGAATAGTGTCGCGGAATGGTCTTGGATCGCAAGACAGATCCAGAAGGGCTTGCATTTCGTGCAAGTATAGCGACTCCCACCGGTTGAGACGCCCACGGTGGAATAGCCAGAAGTTGCGTGATGGAAGATTTCGGAAGGTCTCGAGCCCAAAAGCGCGTTCGCTCTTGATCGCCGAGGTATATTCTCCTATGTGGTCTTCGAAGGCGAGCTCTGCGTCCAAATCGTCGTGGACTTTCCTTGAAACGGTTCCCGTTTGCAAAAGCCGATTGGCCTCCGAGATTGCGATATTTCGGAGAGTGATTGCAACCAGTTGGCCGACAAGAATCGAATTGCGCTCGCAATGATCAGCCAGACGAAATATCGCCAAGCAAGTTTGCACGGCTTCGTCATAATTCCCATCGGCCGCAAGCAACCGCACCCAGAACGCCAGAACGCGCTCGTCACCGCGTAGTTTCTGCGCTGCGGGAAGCATTTGCGCGATGAACTCGCCGAGTGGAAGCGTATAGTCGAATCCGGCATCGTAGTCGGGACAATCGGCCGCTTGCCGCAAAAGAGGGATCGCCTTCGGATATTTTAGAAAGATCGCTTTAAGCGCTGTCTGAATCCCCGTAGGCATCGGAGCTTCCGTGTTGAAATATGGCCAGAAGTGAGGGATCTTCCATACCTCGTCATGAATCGCCTGAACGTCCGCGTCCGCGCGGCGAAGATAGGTGGCGGCGTTCTTCTCCGGCGGAATGGGTTTGTGGGCCAAGTCGGTCAGCGTCAGCGGATCGCCGGCGGCCTTGATTTCCGCCAATTGCCGGTCAAGCCGTGTATCGGTAGTCCAGACGAAAACGGCGTTGGCAATCAGTAGAATCGCCGCCACCCCGCCCAGCGCGATACCGGTCCATTTCCAAATCTTTTTGGGGCGTTTCACGATAGGAGTCCTTCGAGACGGTTTGTAATGCGTCGATCAGTTTCTTTACTGTGCTGTAATACTCTGTATGAGCAGCCGCGATAGCAGCGGGCGAGACTGGCATGGTGAACAGGTGATAAACCCATTTGCCCGTCTGAGCGTCGGTGACCGCTGCCACGTCCTTTGCGATCTCCATCGCCCGCTTCGAGACGGGCGGAGGGCCAAAAAGCTCGGCCAAATGCCGCGCCGACGTCTCGCTCACCCATACGTTCAGTCCGATGCCCAGCAGAAGCGACGCCGCCACCGCCGTCGCTGCGCGGCGCAACCAGGGGGAATCGGTTGGGGTGGAGGCCGCAACGGTCGCCGACGTTGGCTCTGTGGGCCGAAGGCCCGTCGGTTCGCCCAGCCCAGGGCAACGCCCTGGGGAGGCGGAGTCATCCCGTTCATCCGTCGGCCCAACGGGCCAACTGTTCGCCGAATCGTTGGCCCGTCGGGCCGATAATGCTGAATTGACGGGGTCAACCTCCCCAGGGCGCTGCCCTGGGCTCGGCGAACCGTGCTCCTTCGGAGCAGCCTGCAATTCATCTGCCACCGCTCCGAGCACCTTCTCGCGCAGCTCCGGCCGCAGGCCGCGGGGCGTCAATCGGCTCAGTCGTTCTTCTACGTTGTCGTTCATTGCGGTTGCCTCGCAAACCAGGCTCGCATTTTCGCCAACGCCGAGCGATACCGCGTTGCCGCCGTCCCCTGCGGCGGGCCCGTCACTTGGCTGATCTGCTGAAACGTAAGCCCGGCGAAAACTTTCAGTTCCACGACTTCCTGCAAGTCCGGCTGCAATCGCCCCAGGGCCGCCGCCACCATTTCAGCATTCTCCCGCGCGTCGGCGTCGGCGGGATCGTACCCAAAAAGCTCCTCGGCGAGCAGCGGTTGCTCTCTTTGTTGATGTTTTGCCCTGCGAACCGCCGACCGCGCGGCTTCGTTGCGGGCGATCGCGATCACATAGGCCTCCAAGTTCTCGACCGAAGCGAATTTCTCCTTCGCCCGTGCAAGTCGCACGAAGGTCTCCTGCAACGCATCTTCCGCATCCGCCCACGAGCCGAGCCGAACCAGCAGGTAATGGCCGACGCGATCCGCGCAGGCGTCGTGAAGTTCGGCAAACGCGGCCGGTTCGCCTCGGGCCAGTCTCGCCTGGAGTGTTGCCATGCCGCACAGCCTTGCCTGGTCGCTTTCACGGCGTCCCAAGAGGAAGACCCGCGCCGCCCGTCGATTTATTGGAAAATCCGGCGCAACAGCACGGTTATCGGGTTTGCCCACCCCTGCCGGCTCGTGTGGCAGATGAGGGAACTTTGCCGGCGACGCGCGTAGTGGAGCCCCCCGACTCGTTCACCGGCCGGACAAGGCGGCACGTCCACCCCCGCGACCACTGGTCACGGCGTTCCAGGAGGACGCAGTAGGACGCGCGTTGCACGCACCGCATCACGTCTTCTTCTTGCGCGGTGCCTTCTTGCGGGCGGCCTTTTTCACCGGTGCCTTCTCGGCCTTCGGCGCGGCTTTCTTGCGGGCCGTACGCTTCGATGGCCCGGCGGCCGCTCGATCCTTCAAGAGATTCAGAGCGTACTCGAACGTCACTTCTTCGACCGTCACCGACCGTGGCAACGAGGCATTGGTCACGCCGTCGCTCACGTAAGGGCCATAGCGGCCCTGCATCAGACGGACCGGCTGGCTGGTGACCGGCGAAACCTCGAAGACCTTGACCGGCTCCTTGGCTCGGCCCGTGCCGCCACCGCGGCGCAGCTTCGGTTGGGCCAGCAAATCGAGGGCTTGTTGCAACGTGACGTCCAAGGGCGAAAGACCGCTGGGCAACGATCGGGTCTCGGGTTTTGGTCCCGTGCCGCAACTGACGTACGGCCCGTAGCGGCCGTTGTAGGCCACCACCGGCTCGTGCGTTTGCGGGTGCAAACCGAGCGTGCGCGGCAGCGACAAGAGCTTCAGCGCGGTCTCCAGATCGACTTGCTCGGGCGTCATGCCCTTGAGGAGCGAGGCGTTCTGCGGCTTCTCCTCGTCTTCGGCGGCGCCGCGCTGTACGTAAGGTCCGAAGCGGCCCACTTTGACGAACACCGGTTTGTGCGTGTCGGGGCATATCCCCAGCGGCTCCTCTGCCCGGCCCGCCTTGTCGAGCATCTCCAGCGCCGATGCCAGCGTCAGTTCATCGGGCGGCAGCTTGTCGGGCAGGCTCGCCCGCCGGTCGCCCTGCTCCAGAAACGGTCCGTAGCGGCCGACGCGGACGAAGACTTCGGCTCCCCGTTCGCCCGTTTCTCCCGGCCTGCCCAGCAAAATGCGGCAGACGTCGCGGGCGTCGATCTCGTTGGTCTTGTCTTGCAGCAGTTGCTTCAAGCCCGGATGATCGTTGCCGAAATAGAATCGTTGCAGGTAATCGCGATAATTCATCTCGCCGCGGCTGATCGCGTCGAGCTCGTCTTCCATCTCGGCGGTGAACTGGTAGTTGACCAGTTCGGGCAGATGGGCTTCGAGCAACTGCGAAACGGCGAACGCCGTCCAAGTCGGCACCAGCAAGTTGCCGCGGCTGAGCTTGAAGACGTACTCGCGGGCAAGGATCGTGTCGATGATCGAGGCGTAGGTGCTCGGCCGCCCGATGCCCATCTCCTCCAACGCCCGCGTCAACGAAGCTTCGCTGTAGCGATTCGGCGGCTGCGTGGTGTGGCTCTTTGTCTGCAACGACGCGCAACGCAACGCCTCGCCCAGCGAAACCGTCGGCAGCACCGCCTCGCGATCGGCCAGATCGGCCTCCGGATCGTCCGAGCCTTCGACGTAAGCCCGCAGGTAGCCGGGAAACTCGATCGTCTTGCCGACCGCCTGGAACAAAGCGCCATCGACCTCGATGCCGATCGTGACGCGGTGTCCCCGTGCGTCGGTCATCTGGCTGGCGATAGTCCGCTTCCAGACCATGTCATAGAGCTTGAACTCGTCCGGGCTGAGGCGTCCGCGGAGCGATTCGGGGAAGTCGAAGTCATGGCCGGCGGGCCGGATCGCCTCGTGCGCCTCCTGGGCGTTTTTCACCTTCGTCTGATACAACCGCGGCGACGATGGCAGGTACTCGTTGCCGTACTGCGATGCGACCAGACGCCGGGCGGCCTCGACCGCTACCGTGGCCAGCGTGGTCGAGTCGGTTCGCATGTACGTGATGTGACCGTTCTCGTAGAGGCTTTGCGCCACCTGCATCGTATGCCGGGCCGTGAATCCGTATTTGCGGTTCGCCTCCTGTTGCAGCGTGCTGGTCGTGAACGGCGGGTACGGGCGGGTCGTGTAGGGCTTGTCTTCCAGACTGGCCACTCGGCAGGGCGCGTGCGAAGCCGCTCGGCCAATTCCACCGCCTGACGCTCGTCCAACAACAGCAGCCGCGAATCCTTCAGTTGGCCGGTGGCCGGATCGAAGTCCCGCCCGGTGGGGATTTGCCGGCCGCCCATCGAGATCATCTCGGCCTCGAAGGGCGGGCTGCCCGGCTTGGCGAAGGTGCCCAACAGATCCCAGAACGTGGCTGATCGGAAGGCCATCCGCTGCCGCTCGCGCTCGACGATCAGCCGCACCGCGACGCTCTGCACCCGGCCAGCCGAAAGCCGTGGACGGACCTTCCTCCACAAAAGCGGGGACACATCATACCCGTAAAGGCGATCGACAATCCGGCGAACCTCCTGGGCTCGCACCAGGTTGTCGTCGATCTGGCGAGGGCTCGTCAACGCGTTGCGGATCGCCTCCTCGGTGATTTCGTGGAAAACGAGCCTGTGAACGGGCACCTTCGGCTGCAAAACCTCGCAGAGATGCCAACTAATGGCCTCCCCCTCTCGGTCTTCGTCGGTGGCCAGATAGAGCTCGCTGGCCCCTTTCAGCAGGCCCTTCAGTTTGCGGACCTGTTGCCCTTTGGCGCGGGGAATGACGTAAACCGGTTCAAATCCGTGGTTTACATCGACGCCAAGGTAGGCCCACTCCTCTTTTTTGTACTGCTCGGGGATTTCCTTGGCCCCTTGCGGCAGATCGCGGATATGGCCGATGCTCGCCTCGATGGTGTAACCGCGGCCGAGAAATTTGCTGATCGTCCGGGCTTTCGCCGGAGACTCGACAATCACCAGGGCTGTCCCGCTGACGCCGCTCGATTTCTTCGCCATGTTATTCCTGGAAAACTGAGAGGGTCTGCAATTGTAGCACTCGTTTCCACCGGTACAATCCAACACGAATTGCCATTGCATTCGCCCCCAAGTCGTTTAGAATCGAAAGATTCGGCCGTTGGCAGCCTGCCACGACCTGCGGTAGACTGAATTCTCTGCTTCCGACACGAGATTTTTGACACCATTACTCCCGAGGGGTTAGCTTGTCAAGCCGAGTTCACGCCGAACTCTCCCCTCTATAGAAGGATAATTTATGATGGCCAGCCCGTTCGCTACCTTCCGAAAACGCCAGAAGTTGTGGATGGCGATCACCTGCCTCTTGGCGATCATCGCCTTCGTCTTCTTGCCCAATATGGGAAGCCTTCTCGGGAGAAATCGAGAGGGACAAGAAGACCTGGTCGTGGTCAAGACCAAGAAGTACGGCGACTTGCGGCTATCGGACCTAAGAGATATGCGATCGAAGAAGCAGAAAGTTCGGGCCGTGTTGACCGAGCTCATGCAGGCGGTTGTCGGCGATCCCAGCAGGGCTGAAAAAATCGTCACCAGCGTCTTTGGCTCGGCCTCGGACGATCAGGTGATCGACACGTGGCTGAAGGTGCGGCGCGCTCAAGAACTCGGCATGGTGGTGAGCGATGAGACCATCACTCGCTTTCTCGAGAATTGGACGCAGAAACGAGTCCCCCTCGACAAAATCCGGGTGGCCATCGGACGCACGCCGCCGGTGAGCGACGCTCAGTTCTACGACTTGCTCCGCGACGAGTTGCTCGCGCAACGGCTTGTCGACACGTTTAGGCCCAGTATCCGGATCGGCAACGAACCGATTGCCACTCCCAGCCAGCGCTGGGATTGGTTCAACCGTGTGAACCGCAAAGCGGTCATCGAAGCGGTTCCGTTCGCTGTGGCCAACTACGTGGACGAGGTCAAGCGACCGAGCGACGAAGTGCTGAAGAAGTTCTTCGAGGAGAACAAGAACGCACTTCCCGATCCCACGTCGCCCAATTCGGGCTTCCGACGTCCGCAGAAGGTGGCCATCGAATACATCAAAGCCGACGTTGCCCAATTCGCCGCCAAAGTGAGCGACGCGGAGGTTCTGAAAGAGTACGAAGACAACAAGGATGAGTACGACCGGATTTTCAAAATCCCACCGCCCCGCCGCCCCGCAAACCAGCAAGCTCCCAACCAGGCGAGCAACATCAAGAAAGCAGACGAGCCCAAGCCCAAGCCGAAAGCAGACCAGAACCCTGCGGCAAAGTCCCCCGTGGTCGAACCTAAGAAAGAGCTGACCGCTCCCAAGGAGACTCCCAAGGCAGAGCAGAAGAAACCGGCGGCGGATACGAAGCAGACGGCCCCTAAGGGCGCGGCAAAGGCGGAACCGAAAGAGCCGAACAAGACGCCCGACTCCAAGGGCGCATCGTCCGCAACCGGCCGTTCCCCCTTCATGCTCACGGCGTTGCAGCAGGGCGAGAAGTCGGCCGACAAGCCGTCTAAACCGCCCGCCACGTCCCAAACAGCAGTGAAGCCTGCGCCGTCCAAGACCGAAACGCCTGCCGTGAAGCCTGAGAAGCCGGCGGCGAAACAGCAGAAGCCGGCAACGAAAGAGCAACAGAATCCGATGGTCAAGACGGCCGCGCCCGAGAAGACGATCGCGGAGCGAATCGACGAATTGCCCGACGCGCTAAAGACGTCCATCCGCCGCCGACTCGCGCTGCAGAGGATTCAACAGGTCTTTGACGATTTGCGCAAGCCGGTAGAGGAATATCAGCAGGATTTCAGGAAATACGACTCGGAGAATATTCGGCTCGAGCACGCAAAGAAGAAAGTTCCTTCGCCCCCGTCTAGTCTCGCTCTGGAGAAACTGGCCAAGGAGAACGGATTGTCGCTCGACCGCACTAAGCTGCTTACGATATGGCAGGCTCAAGATGCCAATATCAGTGATGTCGGCACATCAATGATCGGAGGAGGCAGCGTTCCTGTGTGGGCGTATGTCTATCAGTCCCCCAAGTACCGTTCCATGGTATCGCTCAGCGGCAACGCCGCTTATCTCTGCTGGAAAAGCGAAGACGTCAGAGAATTTACGCCCAAGTTCGACGATAAGGGCGTACACGACGAAGTACTTCACTCGTGGAAAATGGTCCAGGCGCGAAGCCTTGCAAGGAAGGCGGCCAAGTCGCTGGCCGACGAAGCCAACAGAGTCGGCAAGCCGCTCAAAGAGGTTTTGAAGAGCCGTCCAGATTTGCGGGTTGTGCTCCCGCCGCAATTCAGTTGGATGACGATCAGCCAGGTGGCGCCCACGTCCACGCAGCGTCCCCAGGTCAGACTCAGTCCGGTCGCCGGCGTGCCGATGGCCGGAGAGAACTTCATGACGACGGTTTTTCAACTGGAGCCCGGCCAGGCGGACGTGGCGTTCAACAATCCGGAAACCACGGCTTATGTCGTTCGCCCGAGTGAGTTCACCCATTCGTACGAAGTACGATGGAGACTGTTCTTAGTCGACAGCTTCGCAACGTACGCCGCCGCCGGCGCGCCGGACGAAAGGGAGGTCTTCCGGGCGTGGGATAAAGAGATCAAGGAGGCCGCCGGCTTTGATTGGGGGCCCGGCCATAGAACCGAACAAGCCGATGAGACCAGCCGGGGAGGCCAGCGACAGCAACCAACGCCGGCCGATGACGAGGACT
>CAWGNG010000040.1:0-32293 GCA_963823895.1 uncultured Planctomycetaceae bacterium | reverse complement strand
TACCAATTCGCACCCCAAGGCCGCGCGGATCGCCTCGCGCATGGCGGCGTTCACTTGGCCGTGCAGTTGAATCTCGAAATGTTCGCTGCCGGCGGTCAATTCGGCCAGCGTCCCCTGACGGATCACCTTGCCGGACGCCAGAATCGCCACGCGGTCGCAGACGCGTTCCACCTCGCTGAGCATGTGGCTGTTCAAGAAGATCGTCTTGCCCTGGTCGCGCAGCCGGCCGAGCACTTCGCGGACCTCGCGGCGGCCGACCGGATCGAGCCCGTCGGTCGGCTCGTCGAGCACCAGCAGATCGGGATCGTTCACCAGCGCCTGCGCCAGCCCGACGCGTTGCCGCATCCCCTTCGAGTACGTGCCGACCTTGGCGTTCGCCCAATTCGTCAGGCCGACCAGGTCGAGCAACTCGGCCGCGCGCTGCTTGCGAATCGGCCGCTTCACCTTTGCCATCGCGGCGAAAAACTCCAGGTTCTGCCGGCCGGTCAGGTAGGGCGGAAAGCGGAGATGTTCGGGCAGGTAGCCGACGCGGGCCAAAGTCCCCTTGTGTCCGATCGGCCGGCCAAGGATCGTTCCTTCGGCCCGATTGGGACGGATGACGGTCATCATGATCTTGACCAGCGTGGTCTTGCCGGCGCCGTTGGAGCCCAGCAGCCCGAAAATCTCGCCGGTTCGCACCTGCATCTGAATCCCGCGGAGCGCTTCCACCCGGCGGCGATACGTCTTGGCGACGTCGCGAAGATCAACGGCCAAATCGACCATGAGGACTCCTAGATCCACTCCAGCCCGGTCTCTCGCTTGATCCGCTCCTCGAACTCGCCCAACAGGCCGCCGATGACCTCCCAGCGGTCGGAGCGGCGAATTTCGATGTCCCCCTGGCGGTTGATGCGAACGATGCTCTCATCGTTGATGCCCAGCCGGGCGAGCTCGTTGGGGTGAAGCTCGTCATCGCTGACGATACGTTGCAGCGTCTTGCCCGATAGTTCGACGAATTTCATGGCTTGTTCACCGGATTCCTATTTGTGCAAAGCGGGCGCCTCGGCGGCCCGGAAACTGGCAAAATGCGTTTGTGCGTCGGCCTTCGTCCACAGACCGACTTTACCGGCCTTGGGAAACGTCTCGTCGTTGACGTCGAGATATCGCTTGCCGTCGAAGTAGCACTCGATGTACTTGCCGACGTGGACGACGCGGAGCGTGTGCCACTTCGAGGCGTCGATTTTCAATGGGGCGGTGGCCAGTTGCGTGCGTTTGCCCGCCACGACCTTGTAGACGCGGTAGTTGTCTTCCAGCGGATTCATCCGCGCGACGTAGTAGTTCTTGGCGTCGATGTAGCGCCACACCAGCCCGCCGCCCTGGTCGAGCTTGCCGGCGATGGGCCGAAAGGCCACGCTGAGATCGAGGTCGCGAAAACTGGTTCTGTTGGCGACGCAAAGATTGAACAGCCGATTGGGGCCGGCGGCTGACGTCTGCGCCAGGGCCTTGTGGCCGGGGGCGGTGGCGTCCTCGACCACCTTCCAAACGCTGCCGGGCCCTTCGCCCGTCCTGGCCGCCAGCCAATCCGGCGGCAACTGCCCGATCGGAACGTTCGCCAGCGACAACAGGAAGACCGTCACTCGCAGCATCATCGCTTCGCCCTCAATACCGACAGTCGAAAGTGAGTTGCTTTGAGAACCGACATTGTTGTAGTGTGAACCGGGCGGCCCGTCAATCGCCAACCGTGGCAAACACGCTGCCCTATTATAGAGAGGCCGCAGTGTAGGGCAAGCGTGCCGCGATCACTTGGTAGTGCTGTCGGCGCGCGGCGATCGTGATTGGGGAGGGGGCGACGGTCCGCTCGTGACTGCTTCCCGGTTCCGCTTTCCTTCCAGAAACTCGCGGTACTGCTTGTCCAGCTCGCCGTAACTCGCGCCGGTAAGCCGGGCCAGCGTGTCGTGATTGTCACGGCCCGCGTAGACCACCGACAAATAAGAGACCAACGCATCGCGGTAGCGGGCGTCGTCGTAGTAGATCAGAAAATGCGTCAGCCCGGCCGCCTGGCTGTACAACGTCGTGATCCGCGGATCTTTTTGCAGCTTCTCCATGCTGATATCGACGAAGTCGCCAAGCGGCACGTAGAAATGATCGTGCAGCAGCCGGTAGCGGGCGGCGTTCACACGCTCGTTGTCGAAACCGCCCAGCACGTCGAAGCCGTCCTCGCGCCGCAACGACTCCATGTACATGGCGATCCCTTCCACGATCCAGAAGTTGGTTTTGCCGCCGACGTTCGCCGCCACCGGCCTCGATTCGTGGAACAACTGGTGCGTGGCCTCGTGATACATCGTGCGGTCGTCGCTATCCTTGCCCGCGAAGAAATACGCACAGCGGGGCTTGTCCCAGTAGTAACCGAGGCTCATCTTGACGTTCGGCGTGGACGGGCTGAGCGCGCGGTTGTAGTCGTTGCGGTCGCGGTAGTAGACGACGTTGTGCCGCAGCGGCGCGCCCATCGGCCGCCGGAACCGCCCGTCGAACAACGACTCCACGTCCGCCGCCGAGGCGTAATAACGGATGAAGAGCCGTTGCCAGAGCCGGTTGAGCCGTTCCAGCTTCACCCCCAGCGCCACGCCCGCTTCGAGGCTCGAATTGGTGTGGATCAGGTAGTGCTCGGTCTCGATCTTCCAGCCGTTGCGGATGTCGCTGTGGCGCTGCGCGTCGTCCTCGGCCGAAATCCAGCGGCCGTCGCAGTAGCGTTCGCCATCCTCGTAGCGATGTTCGTGCGCCTTCGGCAGCCAGCCGAACTTCTCGTTCCAAACCAACCCGCTGCGGAGCTTTCGCACCTCGTAGAGCGTGTGCCACTGATCGTGGCACTTCTGATAGCCCAGCAACCGCCGGGCGGGCTCGTAGTCGGGGTTCGCCTGGATCACGTCTAGCACCAACACGAAGGCCAGTCCCGCCCGACCGGAGCGGATCGCCCGCCGCGACATCTCGTAGCAGGTCAGTGCATAATCGCCGCGCAACTTCCAGAGCTTGGTATTCCAATCGACGACCTTCGCCGGGGCATCTTCGGGCAACTTCGGCGGGCCGACCCGCTCGGGCAGCACCGGCACGTAGAGCTTGTACAGATCGCTGGGGCTGAGAACGCGGCGGGTCTTGCGAGCTTCGTCGGCCAGCCCGTTGGCCTCGCACCACTTCGCCAGTTTCTCCACGTCGGCGGCGTACTTGCCGCGCAAATCCTCGGCGGCTTGTCCCGGATCGATCGCCGCGGCGCGAAGCGACGCCCCCCACGCGGCCGCCGCCACGCAGATCAGGCATCCCAACGATCCAGCACGTCTCGCGTTCATACCAATGATTGTACCTTACCGAGCCACGACCGTGGAAGATTTCGTCGAGCCCCGCTTGAAGCAACCGATTCCGGGTTTAGCCGTTTAGCGGCCGACGGTACGTCGGCTCTCGCCTGCGCCGCCCTGCGGGCGGCGGCTAAACGGACGGCAAAACAACACCGTTTTGGCATCGCCGGCGAAAGCCCCAGGCGATCCAGGCCAGAAAGACGTTCGCCCCCAACGACGCAAACAGCCCGAGAATCGTCAATGTCAATGGAAACGACGACTGCGCCGGCCGCGGCGGTTCGACCAGTGCCGCCTTGGCGGGCGGCGGGGCGGGCTTCGGCGGCGGCGTATCTTGTCGCGGCCTACCCCGGCCCATCACAATCCGATACGCCCGAATCTCGCCGGCAGCCGTCGGAATGTCGCTGCGCAGCGTCTGCCCGTCGCGCAGTGCCTCGATCGCGGCCGGATCGAGTTGGATGATGTACTCCATCCGCCCGTCGGGCAATAACTCCCAGCCGTATTGAAAACCGAGCGTGGCAGCAGCAACGCAGAGTAGTAATGGATTCATGGCATTCTCTCGTACGCGGGAAGACACGTCGTTTTAACCGCGGATGCAATAACGCCGGCCGCACCGTTTCCCCAATTATCCCAGGCTTCCAAGCCGTCTGCAAGCACGTCGCCTTGCCGCTGCCATCGTGTGGGGCTATGCTAAAACGCAACATGAATCTCGCCCTCTGGAAAAAGGCCGTGTCCGACGCCTGGCTGACGCTCGTGGTATCGAGCGTGCTGTTGATCCTCTTCTGCTGGTTGTTCGTCTGGCTGATGAGTTTCTTCAATGTTGCCGCGTGGGGCCGCCTGCTGAACCTGCTGCCCAGCTTCGTTGAGCCGATGGTCGGCGTGCCGATGGCCAAGCTCGCCACGCCCGCCGGACAACTCAGCATCCTCTTCGCCCATATCGTGACGATCTTGGTGTGCGTTGGCTGGGCCGTGGGGCGCGGGTCCGACTCGATCAGCGGCGAGATCGGCCGCGGAACGATGGACCTGATTCTCTCGCTGCCCGTCTGGCGATTCAGCGTGATGGCCGTGCCTGCCGTGATCGCCACCGTCGGGGCAGCCGTGCTGGCGGCGGCGGTGTGGCTCGGTTTGGCGCTC
Organism: uncultured Planctomycetaceae bacterium; assembly: GCA_963823895.1. Classification (GTDB taxonomy): domain Bacteria; phylum Planctomycetota; class Planctomycetia; order Pirellulales; family Thermoguttaceae. The sequence continues at coordinate 27,839 of CAWGNG010000040.1, read as the reverse complement.
GGGCTGTTGTGCGTGCGATTCCCCCATCCGCCGTCGTTGGGCCAGTTTCTGCCCGGGGCGGCCAATCTCTTCGCCATGACCTTCTGTTTCACCGGAATCACCACGTTCATATCGTCCTGGAACCGCGATCGCTGGCGAACGATCTCGCTGGCCGGCGGCTTCTTCATCGTTTCATTGATCCTGAAGTTCGTTGCGCGGATGTGGCCTGCGGGAAGATGGCTGGGGCACCTCTCGTTTCTCAATCTCTTTCAGCCGCAAGAGATCATCTTGTCGCCGCCCGCACAGGGCTGGGCGGGCATTCATTACAACGTGACGTTGCTGCTGATCGGCTTGCTCAGTTACGCGGTGGCCGCCGCAGTCTTTTGGTGGCGCGACATTCCCGCCCCGCGGTAGAAGAACGGTTGAAGCGGGTGTGGGCGCAGTAATTGTTGGTGGTCAAGATCGGGAGACCGTTTAGCCGCCGCGTCCACGCGGCGCAGAATCGCCCACGGTTGCAGCGCCGCGTGGACGCGGCGGCTAAACGGTTCGGAGGCCACCGACATAATCCGTTACTGCACTCAGTCCGCCTGCGACCTTGCAGGCGGCGATGGTAGGTGGTAGATTGGATCGCGATTCCGGAGCATCCCGCTACGAAGAGTCTGCCCACCTTTGGGATGCCGATGCGTTCGTACACATTTCATCTCCGCGGCCATCCGCGGCGACGTTTTGACCCTGCCCGCCATGCCCGATATTCCGCGGAAACGCCGACGCCATTGGATGCTCGTTGTGGCCAAGCTGGCGATTGTCGTTGTCGTCGTCTGGTTTATTCGCAGCACGATTGCCGACGGTTGGGAGCAACTCAGACACGATCCGCCGCACATCGCCTATCGCTGGCTCGCCGCCGCCGCCGGGCTGTATCTGCTCGGCACATTGTTCGACGGCATCTTCTGGCATCGTATTCTGCTGGCGCTGGGGCAAAACGTCGGCTTCTGGACGGCCCTGCGGGCCTTCTACATCGGGCACCTGGGAAAATACGTGCCCGGCAAAGCGATGGTCGTTATCCTCCGCGCCGGGCTGATCCGCGGGCCGGGCGTCGACGGCTCGCTGGCCGTGGTCAGCATCTTCTTCGAGACGCTTACGATGATGTCGGTCGGGGCGCTGCTGGCGGCGGGCGTGGTGGCCGTCTGGTTTCACGGGCAGCCGCTGCTGTTGGGCACTTCGCTGGTCCTGCTGGCTGTCGCAGGCTTGCCCACGTTTCCGCCCATGTTCCGCCGCTTGGTGCGGCTGATCGGCCTCGGCCGCCTGAAGCCCGGAATGCTCGAAAAACTGGACGGTCTCGGCTATAAAATCGTGTTGCTCGGCTGGATGCTGAACGTGATCGGCTGGGCTATACTTGGATTGAGCTACTGGGCGGTGTTGAGGGCGTTGGGGACCGAAAGCGGCAATCCCTTCGCGCAATTGCACCTCTACACCGCCGGGGTCTCGCTGGCTGTGGTGGCCGGTTTCGTATCGTTCGTGCCCGGCGGCGCCGTCGTCCGCGAGGCCGTGCTCACCGAGTTCATCGTGGAAGCGCTGTGCGTCAGCGACGCCGTCGCTTTGGCCGCCGCGGTGCTGCTGCGATTGGCGTGGCTGGCCGCCGAGTTGGCCGCGGTGGGCGTGTTGTCGATCAACCGATTGTGGAGCAAGAACCGCGAGCCAACCGTTTAACGGATCACTCATTCCTTCCCGCCATGCTCTCCATCGTCATACCGGTGTTCAACGAAGCGGAAAGCCTGGCGGCTTTGCAGCGGGAATTGTGTGCGGTGGCCGCCGAGCGGGGTTACGATCTCGACGTGGTCTTTGTCGACGACGGCTCGACCGACGGCTCGTGGCAGATCATCCGCCAGTTGGCCCAGTCCGATCTGCACGTCACCGGGTTGCGGTTTCGCCGCAATTTCGGCAAGGCCGCCGCCCTAAGCGCCGGCTTCGCCCAGGCACGCGGCGAACTGGTGATGACCCTCGACGCCGACTTGCAGGACGATCCCCGCGAGATTCCCAAGTTTCTCGACGAAATCGAGAAGGACTTGGACGTTGTCAGCGGCTGGAAGAAGGTCCGTCGCGATCCGCTGGAAAAAGTGCTGCCGTCGCGGCTGTTCAATTGGCTGGTCAGCCGGGTGACGGGCGTCGTGTTGCACGATCACAACTGCGGCATGAAATGCTACCGCCGCGAGGTCTTCGACGAGGTGCGGCTCTACGGCGAATTGCACCGCTTCGTGCCGGTGCTGGCGGCCGCCCGCGGCTACCGCGTCGGCGAGGTTGTCGTCAGCCACCGTCCCCGCCAACACGGCCGCTCGAAATACGGATTCAGCCGCTACATCAAGGGCTTTCTCGACCTGATGACGGTGAAGTTCCTCACCGGCTTCGGCCAGCGGCCGCAGCACATGCTGGGGACGGTCGGGCTGGCGTCGTTTTCGCTGGGAACGCTGGGCATGATCGTTCTCGCCTCCTGGTGGTTGATCTCGCGGATTGTGCCCGGCATGGAACACGTCCGTCTCCACGAGAAGCCCTCGGTCATCTATTCGCTGGGACTGATGCTGCTAGGCGGCCAGTTGATGTCGGTCGGCTTCCTGGCCGAGTTGTTCATCGCTTACCATTCCCCCGACCTCCGCAGTTACTCCATTTCCGAACGCACCTCGCGAAAAGAGACCTCGATCGACTTGTAGGAGGCGTCTCCAGACGCCGATTGTGTGGCGATCTGATCGGAATTCGGCGACAGGAGTCGCCTCCTACAGCACCTTTCAACAAGCACGGACGATCATGAACGAAATCGCCACGGACCCCAACGCGCCGCTGCGACGGAGCGTCTACTGGCTGCTGATCCTCATCAGCGCCGGGATGATGCTCGGCCGCATCCTCGCGGTCAACTCCGTCGATATGGCCGGACTCGAAGCCAATCGCCTCAGCAAGATTCCCGGCGAGTTGGAGAGAAAGCGGCAGGCGTTGCTCTCGCAAGGAGTCTCGGGCGACGCATTGAAGCGCGAACTGGCTGCCGCGGAAAAACAGTTGCGACAACAGGCGGCGTTGCAGCGGCCATTCCTAAGCGCCAACGACCGCAGCCGCTGGGCGACGGTGCGAGCCCTGGTCGAGGACGACATGCGCGTGCCCGGCGCCCCTACGCCATCGACAAGGTCATCCAGGAACGCAACTGGGACACGATCGACATGGTCGAGCACGAGGGCCATCTCTATTCGAGCAAGCCGACGCTGCTGCCGACGCTGATGGCGGCCGCCTATTGGCCGATCTATCGTTTCAGCGGTGCCACGCTCGGCACGAATCCCTACGAGATCGCTTGGTTCATGCTGGTGTTGCTGAACGTCGCGCCGCTGGTGGTCGGTTTCGCACTTTTGGCCGGGCTCGTCGAGCGCTTTGGGACGAGCGACTGGGGGCGGATCTTCGTGATGGCGGCGGCGGTGTTCGGCACCTTCCTGACCACCTTCGCCGTGACGATCAACAACCATCTGCCGGCGGCCGTTTGTGCGGTGGCAACCGCGTACGCCGCCGTCCGCATCTGGTTCGACGGCGAACGCCGGGCGCGATATTTCATCGTCGCCGGGCTGTTCGCGGCGTTGGCGGCAGCCAACGAGTTGCCCGCCGCATCGATCTTGGCCGCCGTCGCCGTGCTGCTGCTCTGGAAATCGCCGCGTCTGTGGCTGCTCGGCTTCCTTCCGGCAGTCGCCGTCGTGGTTGCCGCGTTCTTCGCAACCCAATGGATCGCGTATCACGATCTCAAGCCAGCCTACTTGCACCACAGCGGCGACGACAATTGGTACGATTATACCTACGAGCGCAACGGCCGGACGATCGCGAGCTACTGGAACAGTCCACAGGGTCTCGATCGCGGCGAGTTGTCGGGCGGCGTCTACGCCTTCAACGTCCTGATAGGCCATCACGGCATCTTCTCGCTCACGCCTGTTTGGCTGCTGAGCTTCATCGGCATGGGCGTCTGGCTGTTCCGCCGCCGCGGCGACCCACGGCTGCGGCTATGGGCAGCGACGACGGCCGCCATCTCGCTGGCTTGCGTGGCGTTCTACCTGAGCCGGCCCTTGATGCAACGCAACTACGGCGGCAGCGCGAGCGGCTTTCGCTGGGTATTCTGGCTCGCCCCGCTCTGGCTCTTGACGATGCTGCCGATGGCCGACGTTCTTGCCCGGCGGCGCTGGACCCGCGCCGTCGGGTTGGTTCTGCTGGCCCTCTCCGTCCTCTCCGCCGCTTATCCGACGTGGAACCCGTGGACGCATCCCTGGCTGATGAATCTAACGCAGAATCTCGACTGGGGAATGTAGTGACCACGTCTGCCGCCGAAATCACTCTGGACGATCCGGTCGTGAAGCACATGCGTGCCGACGTGTTGCGGCTGCACCTCGGCGAGACCGTGGGCGGGGCGCTGGCGGCGCTGCGGCAGTCGCCGCGGCCGGCGGGGCGAATCGTCTATTTCTACGTTGTCGATGAGCAGGACCGCCTGAAAGGGGTCATCCCGGCGAAATCGCTGCTGTTGAGCCCGCCCGAGGCGCGGCTCGACGACATCATGCTCCGCCAGGTCATCGCCATTCCCGCCGCCGCCACGGTGCTCGATGCCTGCGAGTTTTTCGTGCTGCACCGCTTCCTCGCCTTTCCGGTGGTCGATGCCGATCGCCGGCTGTTGGGGGCGATCGATGTGGAACTCTACACCGACGAGTTGCACGATCTCGGCGGCGGCGAGCCGCCCGGCGATGAGCTCTTCCAGTTGATCGGCGTACACTTGGCCCGCGCTCGCCAGCGCAATCCTATCGCTGCGCTCCGCACGCGGTTTCCCTGGCTGTTGTGCAACATTACCGGCGGGATCGCCGCCGCGGTGCTCTGCGGCTTCTTCCACGATCACTCGTTTCGCGACCGCCTTCCCGAGTTCGCGGCGCTGGCGCTCTTCATTCCGGTCGTGCTGGCGCTGGCCGAAAGCGTGGGCATTCAGTCGCTCAGCCTGGCTGAGCAGGTGCTTCGCGGCGAGTCCCCTTCGTGGCCGCTGATCGTGCGAAAGCTGCGAATCGAACTGACGGTCGGCGTGTTGTTGGGCGGCGCGGCCGGATTGCTGGTCGGATTGGCGGCCCTGGCCTGGCTCGGGCAGTTACGCCTGGCGTTGAGCGTGCTGGAAGGCATCGTTGCGGGTGTAACCGTCGCCGCCCTGCTGGGAACGATCGTCCCCAACGTCCTGCACCGTTTCAAGCTCGATCCCCGCGTGGCCTCCGGCCCGATCGCCCTCGCGCTAACCGACGTAATTACGCTGGTCTGCTATTTCAGCGCGGCGAAGTGGATGCTGAATTGAGCTGGATGCGGTTGACGAAGCCCGCTCGGACATCTGGTTGTGCCGCCGTTTGTGGCCGAGCGCGTCTTTCGACGTTCACTCGTGGGAAATCGCCTTCTATTGACCAGCGCTTGATGCGCTGGTATGGTTCAATAGTACGCATGGAACATAACGCCGGATTGGCTCGCCCGCTATGAGTCGCTTCACGCTGCAACAAATCGAAGATTTCGGCCGGCGCGTCGGCGAGGAATTCCGCCCTCGCAAGGTGGTGCTCTTCGGTTCCTACGCCCGTGGCGCGGCGACGGCGGATTCCGACGTCGACGTGCTCGTCGTGATGCCGTTTGAGGGCAGGCCGGTCGATAAGTCGGTGGAAATCCGGCTGAAGACGAATCCGCCTTTTCCCCTGGACTTGCTGGTGCGAACGCCGGAAGTCGTGCGGCGGCGGATCGAAATGGGCGACTGTTTCCTTCGCGATATCTTGCGGGACGGCAAGGTGCTCTATGAAGCCCATGACCGCTGAATGGGTCGAGAAAGCGGAGGGTGACTTCGCGATGGTGTTGCGCGAATCGCGCGCCGCAAGAATCCATGCCACGACGGAGCTTGTTACCACGCCCAACAGTGCGCCGAAAAGTACTTGAAGGCCCGGCTCTGTGAGGCGGGAATCGAATTCGCCAAAATTCACGACCTCGTGGCGCTGCTCGACCAGGCCGTCGCGACCGAACCCGGCTGGAAACGCTTCCGTGAGGACTTGGCGTATCTATCCGATTTCGCCGTTGCGTTCCGATATCCGGGAGAGTCCGCCGACAAGGCGATGGCTGCCGACGCGCGTCAACGCTGCAAACGATTCCGTGCCGCGGCACGCACGGCACTTGCATTGGACGCGAAGTAGTCAGAACGGAATATCGTCGTCCCACTCCGCCTCGATCTTCGGCCGCCCGTGGCCGTTGCCGCTGGGCTTTGCATGGTCGACCGGGCCGTCGGACGTGAAGTTCTCACCAATCTCGTCTTCGGCGTAGTCGTCCTCGGCGTAGTCGTCCTGCACCCAGCCGCCGCGCTCATCGCGATAATTCGGGTCGGTCGGCAGGATGTCGAAACCGAAGCCCATGCCGCCGCAACCGGGCGTGGGGCAACACCAGAAGCCGTGCAAACTGCCGTCCGCGTCGCTCTCGATCCGCCACTCGATCAGATGGCTCTGGTACTGCTGCCCGCAGTGCAAGCATTCCACCTTGACGGAAACCTCCGGCGGACCGAACGGATCGCCGGCCGGGTCAAGCGGATCGCCGGTCATGCTTCTCCCTCGCTTTGCACCGCTCGCCAAAGCTCCCCGAATTCCTCCCTAACAAACGGCTGCAACTGGTCGGCGAAGTCGGCGGGCAGCCGCAGCAGGCGGATCAACTCCTGCACATCGGCCAAATCCTTGAGCCGGCCGGGCGAACTGATGCCGGAGGCGAGCTTCAGTTCCAGCAGCGTCGGCAAGTTGAGATAACGAACGCCGTCGCGCTCGACGCTCGCCCGCGCAGGATCGGGAAACGCCACCGGTTTCGGTTTCCCATCGCCCGGATAGTCGCCGGCGACCAGAAACTCGATCCGCACGCCGGAATCGACGTCGCGGAGGTTCTTGCTGCCGGAAAACAGCGGGACGTAGCCCAAGCCCTCCAACTCCCGGTGCAATCGTTCCAGCCCCTCGCGCGTGACCAGGATATCGACGTCCTCGGTGAACCGCCGGAAGCCGTGAAAGAACATCGCCATGCCGCCGGCGACCGCGTAAGGGATATTCAACTCGCCGAGCCGTTGCGTGATCTTCCGCAGCGCAGCGTGCAGCCCCCCCTTCTCCTCGAAGAACATGCTCCCCTCCTGCAAGGCCCAGTGCAGATCGCGGTTCAAGAGCGTCTCGAAAGCGGGCGTCATGGGAGCCATTATACGACCCCTACTCCGCCGGAGCCAGGGCCAACTGCTTGAGCGACTCCAACACCGAAAGCACGTCGTCGCGGGCGATCTCCGCCCAGCCGCAGACCTTGTGGGCCAAGATCGCCAGCTTCATCAACTCGAACGCCTCCTTCAAGTCCGCCGGCAGCGGCGGCAGCGACTCGAACGGCCGCAGCAGCGGCGCCGACGGCCCATCGACGGCCGCGTTCTTCATGTCCGATATGCCAGAAGCATCGCCGTCTGGCGGCGCCGTCTCCGCATCGTCGAATTCCGAAAAGTCGTCCGCCCCGTGTACCTCGCCTAACGACTCGGAAATCGCCGCCGGCAGCGGGCTGTCGTTGCCGGCCGGCACGTCCTCGTCCAACTCCGCCGCGACAACGTCGGCCTCCCGCGGCCGCAACTCGGGCTCGCCCCCCATCGCCTCCCAACGCAAGTTGCGCATCTGGGCAACCGACCAGTCGTTCTGCACCGCCCCCTCAAGGTACATCTCCGCGTCGGGCCAATCCAACGCCGCCTGGAAGTGGCTCCAATACAGGCCCGGATACTGCTCGTACACCTCGCCGAAGCGCTCGTAGACGCGGCGAAGCCGGCCGACGTGTTGCGGCGTGACTCCGCCGACCTGCTGGCTCCAGGCGTCGTCAGTGTAGCTTGCGGCCGCGGCGTCGGCCTGCTGCATCGCCGCACGCCACTCCGAGATGATGCGGCCCTTCTCCCAATTCGTCGTGCTCACCAGCCGGTTCCAACGGCCGACGTATTCGGTCGCGGCCTCGACCACCACCGCCGCTTGTTCTTCCATGTGTGCAGATTCCTTTTGCTGAATCGACGTTGGGGCGGCAGTGCAACTGCCACACCAACGACGCCCCCGCGCACCAACAGTCGCCACAAGAACGCTCGCAGGCTGGAGGTCCCGACTTCTCTCGGCTGGGGAGAAGGCGAAACTGGTGCTCCAGCCTACGAACCTTGACGTGGGTGACAGCCGCCATTGTACCGCGCCCGCCAACGGCTTCTCCAGCAGGCGGCAAACCGGCGGCGACGAACCAGAAAAGGACCCGCCAAACTCGATGAAAACGGCAGACGCCCCCCGAACGGGCGAGCCATCTCTTCCGATGGCCAAACGTGGAAAAAATGTCGATGCGCCGTCAGCGCTCGGCGACGATGTCCAGGTCGCGCGATCCCTGCCCCTTGGCATCCTTCGTCCTTGGAATGTCGAACCGCAGCTTCGCCGTCAGATAGGGCAACATGTCGCGCGAGGGGTTCGTGGCGACGATCACCGTGTACGTCGTGTGTTCCGGAGTGGTGACCGGGTTCAGGCGGATTCGGCTTACCTTCCCCTCGAACACTTCGCCCGGATAGGCATCGACCGTGAATTGCACGGGCAGGCCCGGATAGATTTGGCCGATGTCGGCCTCATCGACCGACGCCCAAATCTGCGTGCGGCGCAGATCCTTGGCCACCAGGAACAGACCCGGCACGTTGAAGGTGGCGCAGACGATCTGGCCCACGTTGACGCGGCGATCGAGGATCACGCCGTCGATCGGCGAAGTGATGATCGTGTAGCTGAGATAGGTTTTCGCCACTTGCAGGCTGGCTTCGCACTGCTGTACGGTGGCGTGGCCACCGCTGACGCTGTCGGCCGCCGCTTGACAATTGGCGGCGGCCAGATCGTAGTCGGTGTTGGCGATGGCCTTTTGCGGCAGAAGATTCTGCGCCCGCTGCCACTCCTGTTTCGATTGGGTGCAGGCGCCAGAAGTTGCTGCAAGTCGAACTTCGCCTTCGCCAGCGACGCTTCCGCATAATCGACCTGCGCCTTGTAGATCGTCGGGTCGATCTGCGCCAGCACCTCCCCCTTGTGTACGATCGAGCCCTGGTCCAATGGCTTGTTCGGATCGTTGCGATCGGTTCCCACGGAGACGATCATGCCGTTGACCTGCGCACCGACCTCGACCACCTCCTCGGGCTTCACCGTGCCCGTGACGATGATCGGACCGGGCCAGTCGCGGTGATGGTGCTTGGCAGTTTGTGCGGTTTTCGCCGGGTTTTGCGGCATTTCGGCCTTCCGGCTGGCAGCGACGTTCGCTGCCGCCTCGGCCGGTCTGTGCGAGACGTAGTAGGCCGCGCCGAAGCCCGCAACAACGGCCACGGCGACAACGGCGGCAATAGCGAGAATCGTCTTCATGAGATCACCTCCACTGCGCAGATAGTATTCCACTGCTTCTCAATCCAATTTCGTCGAGCGATCTTGGCGGGAAATACGGACGCGCCGAATCGCACTCGGCAACATCCGCATCCGGCACACTTGGCGACTTTTCGATTGGGCGGGACGAAAGTCTCACGCGTAACGACGGACTTAGCAATCAGTCAGCGGAGCTATTATAGCGACATTTCCCCGATCCGACAAGGCAGATTTGGCCACGGACGACGGCCGGGGTGCAAAGCAGCTTCCGGTGTCCCAACGTGGCTCAAGCAAACGTCAATAGGAGAATCTGGCGTTTTTCGGTTAAGATGGCAATTTGTCGCAGGATAGGAAGTCACTTTGGATCGTGGAGGATCTGTCATGGACGGCATTTCGCAGCATTTACAGCGGAAATTCGAGCGGGTTTTGCTTGAGGCGAAGGATGCGATCATCGAGACCATTTTGGCGGGCTGGGACCGGAAGACCCCGCTCCATTTCAGTCAAATCGAGGCGGCTTCCCATCGGTTGGCGACCCGTTGGAGTTGTTGCTTTCAGGAATGGGCCGCGCGGGAGATGACGGCGGAAAGTCCCGACAGCGCCGCCTGTCCGACCTGTGGCGAAGTTTGTTCGCTGGAGTTGGTGGCCCGTACGATTCTCTCGACCGACGGTGCGGTCCCCATCTTGGAATGGAAAGGGACTTGTACCCGCTGTCGGCGGGATTTTTTTCCCTCTGCGGGCAGCGATGGGATTGGACAGTCGGGAACTAACGCCGGCGATGACGCAGAGGATCGTGTATGCCTCGGCCGAGACGCGATCGAGCCAACGCGCGTCGCTGGTGCTGAAGCACGTCGGTGGTAACGAGGTCTCAGCGAGCACGGTGCAGCGTGTAACGCACCAAGTGGGGATGGAACTGGCGGAGTTGCGAGATGAAGGGGATGCGCCGAACTGGTCCAAGCCCCCGAGAATCCACCCGAGTTGGCCGTCGTGGAAGCTGACGGCGGACGAATTCGCACACGGAAACCGGGCCAAGGTCGCGGCGTTCATGGCGAGGCTTGGCGCAAGACCAAGAACGCCAATTTGCTGCGAATGACGCACCAGACGTTTGCGGAAGACCCCGAACCGGAACTTCCGCGTGCGTTCACCGATCCCAAGCGAGTGGCGAAATTAGCGGAAAAAGAGGCTCCGCCAGCGATTTCGGCGGTATCTGCCGCGCCGCCTGGCGAGAAGGCTTGGCGTCCCCAGCGTCTGGTGCGCACGTGTCTTTCGAGCATGGCAGAGGCCAGCGTCTTCGGGCAACAGATGAAGCGGGAGGCCAACTGTCGTCGTTTTCCGCAGGCACTGCGCGTGCCTTTGTGGGAGACGGTCTTCCCTGGCATTGGTCTGTGTGGAAGCACTACTTTCCAAACTTTGTGCCCATCCTTGATTTCATCCACGCGCTGAGTTATCTGTACGCTGCGGCACTGGCGATGCACCCGGATTTCTCCGTTGCGTGGTCGTGCTATCTGCGCATGGCCCGCGCATGTTGGCAAGGTCGGGCGATGGAGGCGATGGACGAACTGAAGCGTTGGTTGGCTCCGCACGGTCTTGACGACACGGCCAAGCTGGACGAGAACGATCCGCGTAAACCGATCGTCGATGCCGCACGTTATCTGCGGAACAACCGCGGTCGCATGGACTATCCGCATTATCGACGCCTTGGGTTGCCGGTAACGTCGGCCTTGATGGAGTCGCTGGTCAAAGAGGTGAACTACCGGGTGAAGGGGACGGAGATGTTTTGGAACGACCCAGAGGGGGCGGAAGCGATACTCCAAGTCCGGGCCGCTACTCTATGCGACGACGACCGTCTCGGGCGCTACCTTCGCACTCGGCCGGGGTGTGCCTATGTCCGCCGCTCCACCGTCACCTCGGCCGCCTGAGCCGAGGCCGGAAGCTGCTTTGCACCCCGACGGCCTGTACAGTTTTTGTTGCGAAAAATCTGCACCGTGCGAAAAGCCTGTTGACGCACGAAGTTAGCAAGAATCTCTTACTGCGGTGTGCCACTTTGGCACACTCTTCCCGCCGCCAGCAAGAAGTTCACTTGCGCGCCGCTTCGATCCCCGCCTTGGCGATAACGAATTCGAGAATCTCTTTGGCGTCGGCGTAGTTCGTCGAATGTCCGCCCGACGGCCGAACGATCAGCAGCACGTTCCGTTGAAGCTGCTTCAGCACGCCGGCCAATCGAATCACGCTGCCGGGCGGAACCACCTCGTCCTTGCCGCCGACCGTCATGCCGATGGGCATCGTCAACCGCTCCGGCCAATATTCGGCGCTCCGCTTCTTGTATTCCCGCGGAATCTGCGCCTTCGTCCCGCCGAACGACGCGGCGATCGCGTCTTGAAATTTGTCGTATTCCAGATGGTTCGCGGTGCCGTTCATCGCGGCGACGCCATCGACCCGCTCGGGGTGAATCGCGGCAAAGCTGAGCGCCGACGACCCGCCCATCGATCCGCCGCAAACGATCACCTTGCCGATCCGATAGCGGGCCTTCAACTCGTCGATGATTTGCACCAGGTCGGCCTCCGCTTTCGGCCCCATCCACGAGGTGCTCTTGCGATAGTCGGGCGAAACAAAGAGCATTCGACGCGCGGCGGCGACGTCGCGGGCCGCCTTGGCTTCGTCGATCGCCGCACGAGCGAACTGCCATCGGTCGGAGCCGTGTCCGTGCAGCGCAACCAGCAGATGATGCGGCTGGTTGCCCTTGAATCCCTCGGGATAGATCAGGACGTAACGCTGCTCCGTTTTGTCGCACTTGGCCACAAACGCCACATCCTCGATCCGCGGATCGGCGGCGTATGCCGAGGCCACCATCTGCAACGACGCGCAAAGAACGGCGGCGATCCAAACTCTCGTCAATCGCATGTTCTTCTCCTGTTGCTGTTAGGAGTCGCGCCAAAACAAGTTGACACATTTTCCTGATGGGTTTTGACAAACAGATTCGGTAGTAATCACGTAAAATGCAGCGATTGGGCCAGTTGACCGTTACCGAGCAACCCTACGTACCGCAGAAGCTGTTTCGAGCCGCGGGCGAATTGCTCCAGGAAGTCGGTGACGCGCTGGTGCAAGGCGGGCCAGTCGTTGGCCAAACGGTGCATTTTGAGGATTGTCTCCTTCAGCCATCGCCATAATTTTTCGATCGGGTTCAGCCAGGGGGCGTAAGTCGGCAACCAGATTGGCTTGATTTGAGGATATGCCCCCACGGCCGTGAGTACGTCGGGATGAGTATGGATCGACCAATTGTCTTGAACGACGTAGATCGTCTTGGCGCGAGCGTAAGTTTTCGCGATCCGTTCATACATCTCGATGACCTTGGCTCGACCGATAATGTAGTTGTCCACGTAGGTCACTTTTCCGCTGCAGGCGTTCAGGCCGCCGATCACACGCCACAGCCCATTGTTGGACTGTTGCCGATCCGCTTGCGGTGGAGCCGCGGGCGGGGCGGCAGCCCAACTCGGCGCCGGCTCGGGCCAGACGGCGTACCCCATTTCGTCGATGAACAGCAATGTCGTTTCCTGGGGGTTGCGCCGCTGCTCGCAGGCATCGTTTCAGTTTGGCTACCTTGCTTCGATACTGCGGATCCGGGCTAAAATGCTGGACCCGACCCGAACGCAATTTCACTCCCAGTTTGCGACGGAGCCACCGCCACACGCCACTGAGCGTGTAATTCTGGATCGTCTTAATGCTGGCGCGAATGGTCCGCAACGTCCAGCGGCTGGGCGGCGGACCAGCGGCTGTCGGCATCGCCTCGCGGCGAGCTTCCTCGCCGGGGCCTTGCCGCAGCCGCTCCAACACCTGTTCCCGCTGCTCGAAAGGGACGGCGACGGCTGCCTCCCTGCCGCCGCCGCAACAGTCCTTCGATCCCGTGTTGTTCATAGCAATCCAACCAATGGTACACGGTGTCAGGATCTCGCGGTCTCAGTAGTCCCTGAGTCGCTACCGCATGAGGCGATTGGCCGTCGGCGACCTTCAAGATCGCCGCACACCGTTCCCGCACGTCCGGACGCCGATCATGGTTCCGATACTCGACCAACGTCCTGCGCTGAGCCTGTGAAAGTTTCAAAGTTCGCTGGTACATGACGATTCATCCTCCCTTGCGAAGTTACTTCATGGACCCTCCTTTCAATTACTCTCAAGCAACGCCGCCAAAGGCAACCACAAAATGCGCCTGCTAGCAGTGGTGTGCTAGCACAATACCTTGAATTCACTACCGATTTTGGCTGTCAAAACCCATTAGGGAACGCCCTCGGCGGCGTTCCGTGCCGGCGAGGAAAACGCCGTGTGTCGCTGCTCCCGGAACGCCGCGGAGGGCGTTCCCTACAGTATCCGAGACGTAGCATTCGCACACGCCGCCGTCAGTATTCCACTCGCAACGTTATCTGCTCCGTCGTCGGCGCGAGGCTCATAACCTCTTTGCCGGCGTCGAAATCCTGATGTGGCTTGCCGTTGACCGTGACGGCTTTCATCGGCTTGCCCTCAGGATGCCGCAGGCGGATCACCAATCGCTTGGGCGTGCCGCGCGTCGGCGGCTGAATCTCGGCGTCGATGTGGCCGGCGGCCGCCGCCGAGGCGATCTTGTAGCTCACCGGGCCGAAGCGCGTCGGCGCGTTGCGAACCTCGACCTTCATGCCGTCTTGCAGCCAGCGGTTCGTGACCATCGGCGCCAGCCACAACTCGTTGTCGCGATCGAGCACGAACATCGTCGCGGTCTGGCAGAGGAACCAGCCGGTCTCGTGCGTCTTGTTCCACGCGCCGCTGTCGTGGAAGTGTTCCCAAAGCGAGAGATTCTCGGCATTCAGCATGGCGCTCAGGGCGTTGAAGTACGAACGCAGGAAGGGCTTCACCTCGTCGCGGAGAGCATAGACTTCGGCGCCACGGCAATAGTACGGTTGAATCTTCGAGAAGCCGCCGAAACAGAAGACGTTCTTGCGGTTCTGCTGCTCGGGATAGTCAAACCAACCGGATCGCAGGAATTGATGGTCCTCCAGGTAGTCCATCATCTGCGTCACCTCATCGCAGCGTGGATCGACGAGGCGATTGGCCGCCAGTTGGTACATGCCGATCTCGACGGCATAGCCCCACGTGCGGTTGGCGTCTTCCGACGGCACGAACTCCTCGATGTTCCCCAGACAATCGAGCATGCCCGAGTAGTTCGATACCCAGGCGCCATTGGCCAGCGGCACGACGGGGCAGCGGGCCTTGGTCCAGCGGTACGCCCGCTGCAAGTCCGCGCGATACGCCTTGGCGTCGGCCAGCAGCGCGGGGGCGTCCGCATAGCCGATCTCGGCCAACGCTTCCGCGGCCGTCTGCAAGCCCCGGCAATACTGAATGTCGTTGAACAGACGATAGGAGAAACGATTCCAGTCGGCGGTCACCCCCGGCGGGACCAAACCGTACTCGGGCACCCGCCGGCCGTGAATGTCGAGCCGCTTCGTCTTCGCCCGCTGGGCAACGATCCACTTGCACGCGCGGGCCAACGTCGGCGCCGCCGCTTTCAACCACTCGCGATCGCCCTGACGGGCATAGAACTCGGCAAGCGTCCAGAGGTGTTCGCCCGTGCCGATCAGCGTATAGCCGGTGGTCAAGAATCCCTGCTGGTTGTAGCGTTTGAGGAAGAATTCGAGCGACCGCCGGGCGAAATCGGCGTGGCCGCAGAGATCCATGCCGCGGATCACCGCCTGCGACTCGCTCTCCAACGGTCCGTAAACGACCGCCGCAATCCACGGTGCCACCCGGCGGCCGCGGTCCTCGTTGCGGGCCGCCAACAAGCAATGAACCTGAGAAGCCCGGATCACCTCCGACAAAAAGTGATCGGGGATATCGATCTGCATCGCGTCGTCGAAAAGGCCCGTCCAATATCGTTCGGTCTGCGACGCTAGGCGGGCGTTGTCGCCCAGCACGGCGTAGTCGGCCGGTTTCACAGGCCAAGCGGGCAGATAGACAATCAGGTTTGCCGACTTGCCGGCCGCGAGCTTCCCGGCCACGGTGATGGAATTCTCCTTCCCGGCCAGTTGCAGCGGTGCCGACTGCCCAGCCTCGAAGAACGCCGCCACTCTCCCCTCGCGGACGAAGAGGAGCCCGTCCTTCACCTTCTCAATGCCGCCTTGCATCGTTTTCTCGCCGTCCTTGGATAGTGTCAGCGCAAGCGAGACGTTGGCCTCGGTGGCCAGCGTGTTCTTGATTGTAAACTCAGCGACGCCGACGGCCCGCTGCCGGAACCAGCTTGGACAACCATCGGGCGCCTTCTCGTCGAGCGGGGCGACATAAACGCGCTCTCGACACTCCAGACCGTTTTCGCTTACCGTTGTTACCTGCATCGGCAACCAGCCGCCGTCAAGATGCCGTTTCACTTCACCCTTGCCGTTGCCAAAGCGCGGCACGAGGTGAAGGGGGGGCACGTCGCTGCCGTAGAGCGAGCCGCCGGCGAGGATCGTATCGGGCGCGTCGAACAGGCGAAAGTGGATCGTCCCGTCGCGCTCCACCACGAATTTCCGGTTGTCGCAAGCCAGGCTCGCCAGCATCGGTCCGTTGTTCTGCACCGGGTTGTGCGTGATCGCCATCGCCTGCGAAAACGTCTGGTCCGGCAGTTGCCGAACCTGCTCGAGCACCGTCTTCTTGCCGGCGATTTCCTGAAGGTACTGAGCCAGCGTCGCTCGCGGCGGATCGGTCGTCACAAACAACCCGGCGCTCGGGACGTAGACGCAGCCGTGCTCCACAACGTCTTCCACCGCCACGCAGACGGTTTGCTCGGGCAGGTGGAAACGCAAGGTCGTGCGGTCGCCTTTGTGCGCCGCCGGCTCGTTGTAGCGGACCTTCAGATGCCACGGCTTCGCGCCGTTCCCCTGCTCGGGCAAGAGCGCGCCGTTGTAGACCGCAACCGCGGCCTTCTCGCCCGCCGCCGGTTGTTGGAACTCCACCAACAAGTTTGCCGTCTTGCAAGCACGGCGGCCGTATACCGACACCCGTTGCACCACCAGCGGCTCTTTCGATGCCGGGAAGACCCAGCGAACCCGCACGGTGCCGACCGGCTGGTCCGCATCGCCGATCTGCCAACTCCACACGCCGGCCGCGGAGTTGAACTTCGCCGGCAGCGGCGTCCATTGGCCCTGCCACGGCGACTCGCCGACCCAATACTGCAACTTCACGGCGTCGGCCGGTGGCGGCGTCACCCCTTTGCCCCAGTGCAATTCCAGCCGTCGCAGGAATCGAATTTCGCACCATCGCAGGCCGATGCAGCCGGCACCGTCGGCGGTCACAGGCAGGGCATAGCTCCCGTCGGCGGCAGGCGGCAACTCGGTCTCCAACGCGATGTCGGCGGCGGGAAACTCCTGGATGCGGTTGGCCGCCGTGCCGGTCATGCGTTTCGCGTCCGAAGTCACGATCCGGGCGAAAACGCCGATATCGACCGGGCCCTCCCCCGCATCGCCCGCCCGCGCAGAAGCGGAATCCTGCGAAGGTTCGACCGCCTGGACATATCCGCCGCCAGCCAACCATGCGGCCGCGAGGGCAACCAGACAGAATGCCGAGTTGGAAACGCGCAAACGGAAGGACGACATAACATTCTCCAGTCTTGTGGGCGGGCCAAACGGAGTGGGCGGGCGGCGGTGGGGCGAGTGCTCGAACCACGTAAAGCGAACATGGCCGCGACGATTCCCTTATACCACGGGGGTGCGGACCGGTCAACGAACTGGTCACGCCCTTCCGTTCGTCCCTGTTTCGGAATGCGGCGATTCCTGGGCTTTTTTCCAGTTGGGCGAACATTCCCGTTTGCGGAACCAGTGGGGCAGACATTCCTTCCTCTCAAACAGTGGGGCAGACATTCCTGTCTGCCGGAAAACATGCTGCACCTTCGGCAGACAAGAATGTCTGCCCCACTGGTTCGAGAGATAAGAATGTTGGCCCTAGCGTGCCGAGAAATGCTTACTTGCCGAGCCCCTTTGCCGATAAAGATTATGCGACATACCGGATTTCAGCCATCTCGGCGACAGAATCCGCTCAGCCCGCCTAGCTTAACGGAAAGGATACCAAACATGCCGGCTCGATTTGTTGGGGTCGTTGGCTTCTTGTTGATTTCGTTAAGCTGTGCCTCGCAGGTGTCCGCCGATCTCTGTTCGTGCTTCTTCGGCGGCATCGCACGCGACGTGAAACGTCGTCAGTGCTGGCCGGCCCCGTTTGACGCCGGCGACCGGGTGGCAGCCCGCACGCCTTTCTCCATGATGGTCGCCAATGGTTGGCGGCGGCAGAACATGCTCGGCGAATTCCACTTCGAGCCGGGCACTGGCCAACTGACCGAGGCGGGGCGGCTGAAGGTGCGGTGGATTCTCACCGCCGGGCCCGAGCAACACCGCCTCATCTACGTCCATACCGCCGACAACAACCAGGAAACCGCCGCCCGCGTGGCGGCCGTTCAAAATCTGGCAAGTCAGATCTCGCCCGCTAATCTGCCGCCGGTGATGGCCACGTCGATTTCGGACGAAGGCTGGTCGGCCAATCAAGTCGACGCCATCCAGCGAAAATACATCGGCGCGCAGCCCAGCCCCAGATTGCCGATGCCAAGCGCGACTACGGGTTCTACCCCCAGCGGCAGCAGCACTGGGAATTAGCGTAGTCGATTGGCCTCAACTGACGGGTGGGGCAGACATTTTCCTGTCTGCCCTCGGCGTGGCTTTCTTCCTGGCAGACAAGAATGTCTGCCCCACCGTGTTGAGCAGTGCGGCTATGTCGTCCCTTTTTCTTTTTCGTCCATATTCTCCGCCGTTATGCGGTACGAGCCGACAAGGTCGCCGTCGCAGAGCAGTTCCAACGCATACGCCCCGGCCTCCTGAATCGGCAGACGCGGAAGCGGAAAAACCAGTTCGATCGTCGCCAGTCGATTGGTGTTTCCAATCGTCAGTTCGGTTCCGAACAACACGACGTTCTTGTTGAGATTGACGAACTGAAGCCGCAATTTCGTCCCGTCGCACACGTCGGTCAGATTGACATAAGCGTAGGGCGAACCGCTCTGTCCGCCGCCGGCAATCACGGTCTGTTTCGTTCCGTCCGGGGCCTGCAACTCGTTGACGGGAAGCTTGCGGCTGAAGCGAAACGTGTTGAACGTCCCGCAGATCACCTTTTTGCCGGTCTGCTGATCCTGATAGACGTGGTCCGCCACAACTAACGCCTGCAATACGGGTTTCACGGTTCGCTCCTCCCGGCGTGGGGAAAAGGGGGACAGGCACCTTTTCCCCCTTTTTTTCTGCTTCTGGGTAACAGAGCCGCCTCATACCCTAAATCATGGCGCGGTCTTCGTCAATCGTCCAATTATCGGGAATCCGATGGGTAATGTCGAGCCAACCGACGTACCCCGCGTTTCTCGCGGCAGTGGGGCAGACATTCCTGTCTGCCACGTGGAAGGACGGCACATCTGACAGACAGGAATGTCTGCCCCACCGGACAGAGCATCGCGTTTCGCCGATAAGAGCATCTGCCCCGCCGATCAATGCCAACCGACAAACTTGACCGGCACGGAGACACGCGGACTGGCGGGAAGGTCGTCACCGGTCAGAAGTGTCTCGGTGGCGTCGCGCTGCGAGGAACAGGGGAGGAAATCGACGTGGCCGTCTCCATAGAACATGTTTCGCCCTTGGCCGTCATGATAGTCGAACTCCTGGCCCGGCAAGTCGGCGCTGGGAGCGTCGGCCAAAAGCGCCACGGCGGCCGGGGGGGGATCCGTCACGCCGTCAGTCGTCCCGTTACGCCACAAGCCGAGCCAGTCTCTGATCGACACCCCTGGAATCTCCTGCGGCGACCAGGTCGGCGCCGGCGGCCCGATTTCAGGCGCCTCGGCCGCCAGAGTCTCGGCCCGCGCCAACAATGATGCGATGTGCGGCGATGCCAGGCCCCTTGCGCGGCCAGCCATGCATCCGGGCATACCTCCCGGCGGTCGTCGGGCACCAGGCTGTCATCCAGCAATTCGGCGGCAAACTGGCCCGCG
The DNA here is from genome assembly GCA_963823895.1 of uncultured Planctomycetaceae bacterium. Lineage (GTDB taxonomy): Bacteria > Planctomycetota > Planctomycetia > Pirellulales > Thermoguttaceae. The sequence continues at coordinate 8,441 of CAWGNG010000040.1, read as the reverse complement.
TCGGTCAGCCGCTCGTTATCGGCCAAGTCGGAAATCGCATGGCCGTGCTTATAGCCGTATTCCGTCAGCGCCAATCCCACTTGCCGCAGTTTCTCTTGGCAAGAAGACAGCCGCGAATGGAAACGGGCGTTGTGGATCGCCGGCGGAACCAGGATGGCGGCAACCAGCAGGATTACAGCCATTGCGGCCGCGTCGAGCCAGCCAAAGCGGGCACCGCGGGCGGGCAACGCCATGTCCGGGCTCATCTTCCCTTGTCGCCGCTTGGCTCGCCGCGGAACCGGCGCACATGCGGCAACGAACCGGCACGTTTGCTCGGCCAATCCGGACGGCGGCTCGCTATCCGGCCGCAGCGCCAGCAGCGGCGCCACCCGCCGCCGCCACTCCAGCCACTGCCGACGATACTCCTCGTCGCGCTCCAGACGCGCTTCCACCCACTCTTGCTCGTCGTCGTCCAACGCACCGAGAAGGTGGCCGAGCAGTTGCTGATGCAGCGGATCGTTATCGCCCATACGAAACATCCACCGTGGTTACGGCAAGCTCACGTGAGAAAGCGATTCCGTGAGCTTCTGAACGGCGGTGTGCAGCCGGCTCTTGACTGTCCCCACCGGGAGCGACAAGATCTCCGCCGCCTCGCGATACTTCAGTCCTTGGAAGTAAATCAGCATCACCACCTCTTTGCAGACCCCGGGCAGCGCATCCACCGCCCGACGCAGCGCCTCGTGTTGTTCCGCCGATTCGACGTTGTCGGCCGGACCGTCCGCCGCAACGCCGAGCAACTCGGCCAGTGTTCCCGCTTCATCCTCCGCAGTGCCCCGCGTGACACGATCGAGACTGGTCATGCGATGCCGGCGGTTGCGACGCTGGTAGTCGATCGCCTGATTCGTGGCCACCGTATACAACCAGGGACGCACCTTCCGGCCCGGCTCGAACTGGTCGCACTTCAAGTGGACTTGCAGGAACGTCTGCTGAAAGACATCGGCCGCCATGTCGGCGTCGCCGAGGTAATGCCGCAGATATCCGTACAACTCCTTCTCGTAGCGGTGAACCAGTTCCTCGAATACTCCGCCGTCCGGCTCGGAACGGTAACTCAACAGAAGCTTCTCGTCGCTCCAAGAGACCAGCGGGTTCGGGCCACAGGCACGCAGTCGCCGTTGTTCAATCGTGCCTTTCATGATTACGCATCCGTGGGGAAAAGGGTTCGCTTCGACCGTGAAACTTGGGTTTCGCGTCCGCGCTCCCGAGGGGTGTGGCCCTTATTAACCCCCGCTATTCTATCCATTTGGCGGCGAAAAACCAGCCATCCCGCCATCAGGGGCACAAAAGGGCGTCCAAACCTCGCGGCGTCGGACAATTCGTGATAATGCAACTGCCGTGCCTAATCCGCACAATCCGACCCGCCTGCGGCCAATCAGCCTGCGAAATCCCTCCGCAAAAGGCATCGCCGCAACGGTTTATGCCGACCGATCGAGAATGATCGCCGCCTTGTGGCCGCTAGAAAGAAGTTGCCGCGTTCGTGAAACTCTTGCCATCGCTTACACGACGGCTTGTCGTCATGCAGATTTGGCAGGCAGCCCGGGGACTGGCCCATTTTTCCGCCGTTTACGGCCGGAAAATGTGCCTGTCCCCTTTTCCGCCTCGGAATTCCACGGCCCGGCAGCAGACCGAAGTGCAGATATCGCTTCCCGCAAGCGTAGCAGCGAACGGAAGTGATGAACAACGGCAAGGGAAACACGAGTACGGCATTCCCTCGCTTGCTTTTTCGCACGTGCAATGAGTGACATCGTGGGCATTTCACCGTTCTGCCCTCGCCGCTCGTACTGACCGCGGGTCACGGACAGTACATAAAGGGGGATCGTCGTGAAAAGCAACGATTAAGAACAGAAATGCGATTTCTCCGCATTACCGCTCTTACAGGAAAAATAGACAATAGTGCGTCCCACGGAAAAGTCGTCTTCCTCCGTTTGACCGCCAACTCTTCTCAGAAAGAGGACAATGACAATCGTTGGGGTGGCAGTTGTACTGCCACCCCGTGTTATCAGGGATTCTCGGGGGGCGGCAGTACAACTGCCGCCCCAACTTCGTTAGTCCGCCAAGTCCTCTCAGAAAGAGGAGAATGACTGTAGCATTGCGGCAAGGAGTGCGGATTACTCCTGGTTGGGCGGGGGAAACCGCGGCCCAGGCCCGGGCCAGCCGGGGCCTGGCCATTCCGGCTCGCCAGGGCGTCGGTTGCGTCGCCCGGGGCCCTGCGGCGGCCTGTTGCGCGTCAGAAACAGCCGCTGCAACTCCCATTGCATCTGTTCGCCCGGCATCGCCAGCAGCCGGTCGCGCTCCGCATCGCTGAGCTTTTCGAAGAACTCCTCCAGCCGCTCGTCGTCATCTTGCGACAGCGGCCCGCGGAGCCTGCGCTCCTCGAACGCGCGGCGAAATCCCTGACGCATCCACGTCGCCGCCATTCGCCACTGCTGAACCGGCTTCTTGCTTTCGAGTTGCTTGCGAGCCTCAGGACTCAACTTCTCGCGCAGCCGCGCCAAGTCCTCGGTCGTCATCAGCGGCGGCAACTTGCCCGGAGTGAGAATCTGCCATTGCCAGTGCAAGAATCCAACCATCATCTGGTGCCGGATCGCCTTGTCTCGATCGGAGAACTGCTTGCGATCCTTATCGGTCGGCAGCGATTTCACAAAGTCCGCTTCGTGCCGCGCGGCGCAGTCATCCATCCAACTCCGCAGCGCCGCCAAATCCTTGGCATCCGGCCGCCAGCCCCCGTCCCGTTGCTCCTCTTCATGCACGTGTTTCTTCACCAACGCGATCCGTTCCTCCGTCTCCCCTTCGGCCAATTCCGCCCAAGTCACCGCCGGCAGCGGCCTTAGCCATTCGTAGTAAGCGTGCATAATGGCTCGCAGCCGCTTGGAATCAGGATCGTCGCGCAGGTCTTCGTACAGCCGCCGCAGACGTTGTTGTTCCGCCGGAGGCGAGGCGGCAAATCGATCCTCGCCGCGAAGCAGTTGCTCTTTGGCATCGAGGCCCATCCCCTCCACCCGCTGCCGCCGCGCCGCAATGCTCTCCTCGGCCGATGCCGACGGCTTGGCGCTTGTTGCAAAGGGGAACTTCTCGTCGCGGAGCCGGTGCAGGAAGTCGATCGAGCCGATCTGACGGTATTCGTCGAGATTCTCCAACAGCGGCAAGTCTTGCAACAGTTGCCGGTCGGGATTGTGCAGGGCCACCGCCAGGAAACCGGCCGCAATGGCCGCCAGCAGGCCCGCGCCGACCCCCAACAACCATCGTCGCCGCCGCCGCGGGGCCTCCGCCCGGCTCTTTTCGACCTCTTGTCGCGCTGCAACCGCGACCATCTCCAAAGTGGTCTGCGTGAACGGTTCCCCCAGCGGCGCCGCATCGAGCTCGTCGAGCAGGTCCCACGTCCTTTCCAGCGATTGCAGGCGACGCCGCACTGCCGGATCAGAGGCCAGCAGGGCCTCGATGCGGCGGCCACTCTCCGCGTCCAGTTCGCCGTCGAGGTACGCTACCAGCTCCTCGTCCAGCGGCGCCGCGCCATCGATCACGTTGTTCACAGGATTGTCACTCATGGCCGTCGTGGACCTCCAACATCGGATTGGCGCCGCGATCGAAGTAGGGCTGCAAGACCTCGCGGAGATTCTCCCGCGCCCGCGACAACAGCGACTTCAGCGCCTGCGGAGTGATCTCCATCACCTGGGCGATCTCGGCGTAACTCATCCCCTCGAACTTGCTCAGCAACACCGCCATCCGCTGCCGCTCCCCCAGCGTCTCCACCGACATCCGCACGATGTCGCGCATTTCGGCCTTGTCCAATTGCCGGGCGGGAATCTGGCCGCTGCTGGTCTGCAACATCTTGTCCAACGGCCGAGCCCCCATCGGACCGCTGTCGTGCGCCCGCAGTGTTACCTCGTGACGCCGCGATTGGTTCCGCAGCGCATTGCTGGCCGCGTGATTGGCGATCGTGAATAGCCAGGTCGAAAACTTCGCCCCGGGCTCGTAGGTCTTTCGCGCCCGATAGACCCGCAGAAACACCTCCTGCGCCAGGTCCTCGGCCTGCTCGCGCTTGCCTACCAGGTGCATCAACACCGTCATCAGCCGTCCCTGGTAGCGGGCAACCAACTCCTCGAAGGCCGCGGCGTTGTCGTCGCGCACCTCCAGCATCAGCCGAACATCGGGATCGAGCGCGTATCGGCGGGCGGAGGATTCGCTGACAACCACGGCAAACCTAATCGTCGGGGACGCCTTGACTCGCGGCGGACTTGGCTCTATCGGCCCGACGCATCTAAAGTGACGGGTTGGGTGCCATGCCCACGCTTGTCGTGGGCATGTGGAGTGCCGCAAAACGTCGCCACATGGCCACGGCAAGCGTGGCCGTGGCACCCGGCAATCCTTGACTCGCGGCGGACCACTCTCTAGTGTACCACAGCCGCCCACGGGCAACTACCGCTCTGGCCAGCCGGCCCGCGGGCGGATACAGTGGAGAGACTGGGGTTTCTTGGAAAATCACGCGGAGAACGTCATGATTCTGCTGATCGACAATTACGATTCGTTTACCTACAACCTCGTGCAGCGGCTGGGCGAAATCGATCCGTCGCTCGATTTGCAGGTCCACCGCAACGACAAAATCACCCTCGACGAGATCGAAGTCCGCCGGCCGACCCATCTGATCGTCTCCCCCGGCCCGTGTACTCCCAACGAGGCGGGCATTTCGGTGGCCTGCATCCAACGCTTCGCGGGACGCATTCCCCTGTTGGGCGTCTGTCTCGGGCATCAATCGATCGGCCAGGCCTTCGGGGCGACAATCGTCCGCGCCGGCCGGCTCATGCACGGCAAGACCGATCGCATCCACCACGACAATCGCGGTTTCTACCAGGGCCTGGAGAATCCCTTCATTGCCACCCGTTACCACAGCCTCGTGATTCAGCCCGACACGCTTCCCGCAGAGTTCGAGGTTTGCGCCTGGAGCGACGCCCCCGACGGCGCCCGCGAGATCATGGGCATTCGCCACAAGCAATGGCCGTTGTTCGGCGTTCAGTTTCATCCGGAGAGTTTTTTGACCGATTGCGGCAGTGTTATCCTCGAACGATTCCTCAAGGTGTAGCCGTGGAGAGAGAATTGGAAGCAATCCGCTGAGGATGCCGACGAATGAGCCTCACGCAAAGGCGCAAAGCCGCCAAGGAACGAGTTAAAGGATGCAACGAAGGTTCCCGGCGATCTTCGCCGGCAGTGCCGTCTTCATCAGCTCACAAGAGCGCGCGCATCCCCTCCCACCTCCCTGCGCCTCTGCGCCTCTGCGTGAGGTTTCTTTTGACGCTGTCAACCGCCAAGCTATGGCTACTCGCGTCGTTTGGTTCCATCCTGCTCTGGGCATCGTTTCCGCCGCTGGACCTGTGGCCGTTGGCGTGGCTGGCCCCGATTCCGTGGGTGTTGCTGATTCGCCGCGACCAGCTCGGCGGCCGAAGGCCGTATGCCGTGCTGGCGCTGGCCGGTTTCGCCTTCTGGATGGGCGTATTGCACTTCATTCGGCTGCCTCACTGGGCCACCAGTATCGGCTGGGTCGCACTCTCCTTCTATTTCGCCTTCTATCTGCCGGTATTCGTCGCCCTCTCGCGCGTGGCCGTGCATCGCTGCCGCGTGCCGGTGATCCTCGCCGCGCCGATCGTCTGGACGGGGCTCGAATTACTCCGCGGCCATCTCCTCACCGGCATGAGCATGGCCTGTCTCGGCCACACGCAGTACCGCTGGATCGACCTGATACAACTCAGCGATTTGGCCGGTGCTTACGGCGTGAGTTTCGTGGTGATGTTCGTCGCCGCCTCATTGGCAAGAATCGTCCCGTGCGAGCAGTCCTTGCCAATTGCCCCGCCATTGCAACAGCAGGGAAAACTACGGCGAGTTGCTTCAATCCTCTGGCCCCTGTTGCCCGCTGCCGCCGTGCTGCTCGCGGTGTTGCTCTACGGACATCATCGCATCGCAACCAATTCCACAATCCCCGGGCCGCGAATCGCACTGATCCAAGGCTCGATCGACGTTGAACTATTCGACGACGCCGATTCGGAGACGATGATCCAGAATCGCCGCGAGCAAATCTTCCATGAGTATCTTCAACTCTCCCGTGACGCAGTTCACAGCGGCCGGCGCCTCGACCTGCTGGTTTGGCCGGAATCGATGTTTCCCGGCAGCCTGTTGACCTATGACCCCAAGGCGACCAAGCCTTCCTGGTACAAGAAAAGCGAGGCCGACTTCCACAAGTTGTTGGAGGAATCCGCCAAAGCCGGCCCCGAAACGATGGCGGCGCTGGCAAAACACCTCGATGTCCCCCTGTTGCTCGGCTCAAACCGCAATCATATCGGCGTCGACGGCGAGAAGTGCTACACCTCGGCGGTCTACGTCGGCCGCGACGGCAAGATCGTGGGCCAATACGACAAGGTCCACCTGGTGATGTTCGGCGAGTACATGCCCTTCGTCGAGTACGCCCCCTGGCTTCAGCACTTCACGCCGCTGACCGGCAGCGCCACGCCCGGCAAAGGGCCCGTGGCGTTTGATCTGCCGGTAGGTGGCGCAGACATTCCTGTCTGCCCGTCCGCGGGTGTCAAAGCAGGCAGACAAGAATGTCTGCCCCACTCTGCCTTTCGCATCGCGCCGAGCATCTGCTACGAGAGCGTGTTGTCGCAGGTGATCCGCGGCCAGGTCAACGCGCTCGCCGCCGAAGGGCGCGAGCCCGACGTGCTGGTGAATATCACCAACGACGGCTGGTTCTGGGGATCGAGCGAGTTGGACCTGCACTTGACGTGCGCCGTGTTCCGCGCGGTCGAATGTCGAAAACCGTTCCTGGTCGCCGCCAACACCGGCTTCTCGGCTTCGATCGACAGCGATGGCCGCATCCTTCAGCAGGGCCCGCAACGCGCCAAGGGCGTCATTATTGCCGAGCCCCGTCTCGACCGCCATCGCCGCAGTTGGTATCTCGCACACGGCGACTGGTTCGCCGGCGTCTGTCTCGCCGTCTGCGCACTGCTGGCCGCCGTCGTTCCATGCACATCACTCCGCGGCCGCTTAAGGCGAAAATCCAAGCCCCTACCAACCGTTTAGCCGCCGCGTCCACGCGGCGTTCGCCCGACGAGAACGCCGGGGCCAAACAGCCGACACCGGCTTACACACGTCGCACTTACCGAGCGCCCGCTTCCGCACTTGCTTCCCCTCGCCGCATGTGCGAAACTACGGGGAGCCATGATGCAAGACCCGTCCCCTTCCGGCAGTTCGATCTTCGCCGCCCATCCGCGCGAGTTCACGGCCAACCGTTACGTCTATCCGGTGCTCAGCCGCCGGGCGGGCGGAATCTCGATCGGCGTGAATCTCAACCCCGATAAGTTCTGCAATTTCCGCTGCGTTTATTGTCAGATCGACCGCACCCAGCCCGGCGACGACCAGCCCGTCGATCTGACCATCCTTGCCGACGAACTTGATCGGATGCTCGAACTGGTTGCCGCGGGCGATATCTTTCGGCGGGTGCAGTTTCGCAACACCCCCGCCCCGCTCCGCCGCCTCAACGACATCGCCTTTAGCGGCAACGGCGAACCGACCGCGTGTCCCAATTTCGACCAGACCGTCAAGGTCGCCGCTGAAGTGCGTCGCCGCCGACAGCTCGACGACGTAAAGCTCGTGCTGATCACCAACGCCGCGCTCTTCCACCAGCCGCGCATGCGCCGGGCCCTGGAAATCCTCGACGCCAACAACGGCGAAATCTGGGCGAAACTCGACGCCGGCAGCGAAGCGTATTATCGCATCGTGGACCGCGCGGCCGTCCCCTGGCGGCGGATTCTCGACAATCTCCGCGAAGCGGCCATCGCCCGGCCGATCGTCATCCAATCGCTCTTCCTGCGGATCGACGGCCAGCCGCCCCTGGCCGCCGAATTAGACGCCTACTGCGACCGCCTTTGCGAAATCGCGTCGGCTGGTGGGCGCATCAAGCTGGTGCAGGTCCACACGATCGCCCGCCGCCCCGCCGAGCCCTGGGCAACGCCGCTGAGCAATGCGGAAGTTGATGCGATCGCCGCCCTGGTGCGTCGCCGCACCGAATTGCCCGTGGCGGCGTTCTACGGAGAAGGGGAGGGAGGAGAGAGGAGAGGGGAGAGGTGATAGAAGTGCGCAGTCAACCGAAGTCGTCCTTCTATTCCCTCTCCCCTCTTCTCTCTCCCCTCTCCTCTATTTCCGATGCCGAATTCGGGCTCGGTTGCGACGTTTCTTGCGGCCGATCTTCCGCCGGCCCTTTCCGGTTCTCTTGGTACCCACTGCGCGCTCCGTACAGGCGAAGAATGTAACATCGTCGGTCAAACAAAGCCCACCGACGTCTCGATCACGATCAAGACAAGCCGTGAGTATAACGGCCACCCCGCTCGCCGACAAGGGGACGACAGCGCCAGCCGCCGTTT
>CAWGNG010000039.1:0-182637 GCA_963823895.1 uncultured Planctomycetaceae bacterium | reverse complement strand
TATTATGGTGGTCAAGGTGCTTTGACAGGAGTAGGCGATTCTGCTACACTGCCGCGCGACGACAGTAGGCGGCTGGCGATCAGTCTGGACTCGATATGAGAGCTGATAATGGCTGATGCCCCTAGGCCCATCCCGAGGCGGAACTGGCTCTTGCACGGCCTGGAGGTCAGTATTGCCGCCACGCTGGCGGCGATTCTCTACCCCGTAATCCGCTTCGTTCGGCCGCGAGCGGCCACGAATTCCGGCGCGTTGGAGGCGGAGGCGCCGTATCGTGTCAATGAACTCAAACCCGATGCGCAGGGCGCTGGCCGCCGCCGTTCAACTTCGGCGGCAAACCATGTCTGGTCATCCGCACGCCGGACGGGAAAGTCAGGGCCTTTTGCGCCGTCTGCACGCACTTGGAGTGCACGGTCGAGTTCCGTGCGGCGAAGGCCGACATCTTCTGCAATTGCCACGACGGCGTCTACAACTTGAACGGCCGCAACGTTTCCGGCCCGCCGCCGCGCCCCCTCGAAGAATACAAGGTGACGCTGCGGGGAACTCCCGGACAGGAGAAGGTCTTTGTCTCCCGAACTACCTGATCGCTCCGCGGCAAAGCCGACGCTGAAACAGCGCGTGGTCGCCTTCTTTTTCGAGCGCCTCGGGCTCGACACCGCCATGGCGCTTGCCGCCAAGAAGCACGTTCCCATCCACCGCACGACGGTCTTCTACTTTCTGGGCGGCATGGCTCTATTCCTGTTCGGCATCCAGGTGGCTACGGGAATCCTCCTGTCGCTGTACTACAAGCCCTCTCCGGACCAGGCGTTCGAGAGCGTGAGAGCGATCATGACCGAAGTTGATTTTGGCTGGCTCATTCGCTCGATCCACGTCTGGAGCGCCAACCTCTTGATCGGCGTGCTGTTCCTACACGTCTTGACCACGTACATCATGCGCGCATATCGCGGGCCGCGCGAGATTACCTGGATGACGGGGGTGGCGCTGCTGGGCGTCTTCCTGGCATTTGGATTCAGCGGCTATCTGCTTCCCTGGAATCAACTGGCGTTTTTCGCCACGCGGGTGGGCACGGCGATCGTCGGGGTGGTGCCGCTGGTCGGTCAAGACCTGCTGCTGATGGCCCGCAGCGGCCAGGATGTGACCGGCGACACGCTCGCGCGCTTCTACGCCCTGCACGTGATCATCCTCCCGCTGGTTGCCTTCGCGCTGATCGGGATTCACCTGTATCTGGTGCAAAAGCACGGCATGAGCGTCCCTGAGCGCGCGGTCAGACGATACGGCCGCCCCGAGAAGGCGCCGTCGATGCCGTTCGTCCCCCATTTCCTGCTCCGCGACATGGTCGGCTGGTACTTGGCCCTGGGAATCCTGGCGGCGCTGGCGGCGTTGTTTCCCTGGGAACTCGGTCAGAAGGCCAATCCGTTCGGCTCGGCCCCCGAGGGGATCAAGCCGGAGTGGTATTTTCTCTTCATGTTCCAAGCGCTGAAGAAACTGCCCGCCCACCTCTGGAATCTACAGTGGCTGGAAGGCGAAACGGCGGGCGTGCTGTTCTTTGGCTTTTGCGGACTGATCGTGCTGCTGGTGCCTTTCCTGGACTTCAGCGCGTCAAGCCGCTTGCCGCGGCGGGTGTTGAATTTCCTGGCCGCCGCAGCCGTCGCGTTCTTTGTTGTCATGACTGCCCGCGGCCTGTCGGACGGCCTCGACGCCTGGTTCTCCCGCTACCTGTATTGAGTCTCTGCATGAAAACGCTTCTGACGACTTTGCTGTCGATCATGCCGCTGGCGGCGCTCGCGCTGGCGAGCCAGAACAGAGCGGGATCGCCGCAGCCGCCGACGCAAGAGAACTACTGCATCGAGTGCCACAGCAACGGGGATGTTTGGGACAAGAGCCAACAGCGCTACTTCATTACCGCGAAGAATTTCGCCGGCGACGTTCACTGGCAGAAAGGGCTGCGCTGCACGGATTGCCACGGCGGCGATCCGACCAACCCGGACGTGGCCGCGGCGCACTCGAAAGACGCCGGCTTCAAAGCGGTGAAATCGCCCGCCGATGTCCCCGCGTTTTGCGGCAACTGCCATGCCAACATCGAGTACATGAAACACTACCAGGCGTCGCCTCGATCCGATCAGTTGGCCGAATACTGGACGAGCGGCCACGGCAAGGCGTTAAAAGCCACGGGCGACCCCAAGGTGGCCACGTGCGTCTCCTGCCACGGCAAGCCCCACGGATCGGCCGAAGATCCGAACAACCAGGGGATACGGGCCGTCAGCGACTTGGAGTCGCCCGTCTATCATACCCGTGTGGCCAAGACGTGCGCGAAATGTCATGCGGACGCCAAGGTGATGACCGGCTATCAATACCACGGACGCCCCCTGGGCCACGAACAATATGCCGAGTGGCGGTCGAGCGTACACGGCCGGGCCCTAATGGACAAGGGCGACCTGAGCGCGCCGACTTGCAACAACTGCCACGGCAACCACGGCGCCGTGCCTCCCGCCGTCGGCTCGGTGGCCAACGCCTGCGGCGCCTGTCATGGGAAGATCGCCAACCTGTTCGCCGATACCCGCATGAAACACCGCTTCGGGGAGAAGAGTCTTCCCGGTTGCGCCACTTGTCACAATAGCCACAATATTCAGCTACCGTCGGATAAGATGGTTGGGATGCGCGACGGCGCGGTCTGCATGAAGTGCCACGAGAATGGCAAGTACGGCGCCACCCTGGCCGGCGCCAATGCGGCGCGCGAAATCCGCCAGGGGCTGGATCAACTAAACCAGCGGATCGCCACGGCCGAGACGACGCTTGCCAAAGCGGAACGGCTTGGCATGGAGGTTAGCGCGCCGAAATTCGAGCTCCGCAACGCCGTCAACGCCCTAACCAACGCCCGCACTCTCCTGCACTCCTTCGCAGTAAAACCGGTGCAGGCGGCCCTTGCCGACGGTGAAAAGGCTGCCGTGGAGGTCCAAGGCAAGGCGGATCATGCCTTGCAGGAATATACCGATCGGAGAATATGGCTCGCTGGGTCGCTCGTACCCATCTTGATCGTAATCGGCATGTTGCTCCTCTACATTCGGTCGCTCCCCGCCGCCAAGTAGTGACGCTGAGGCGGACGGCGACATTGCGGCAAGAAATCGCGAGGCGTTGCCCACCCAAAATGGTGGCTCCGCGCGCCGATTCACCTTGCCGCATAGCCCCCACGTTGCTATAGTTCGCGACCTCAGCAGGCGAACTCTTCCCTACCGTGACCAGTAATTGCGGCCTCACGACGGCCTATCGCGATGACAACCGGCAAGAAGATGGCGATTGGCGGCGCGATTGTGGCCAGTGCGACGATCTTTATGGCCTACCGCGGGGCGTCGGCCAGTTGGCAATACTACTTGACCGCCGACGAGTGTGTTGCCGAAAGCGCATCGTTGACGGGGCGCCGCTTGCGCGTGAGCGGCCGGATCGCCGCCGGGACACTTGTTCTCGAACCTGACCGATCGCGGGTGGCGTTCGCCCTGGAAGCGAGTGGGAAAAACTTGAAAGTCGTTCTGCGCCGGCCCTTTACCCGACAAGCTGGCCGAAGGGACAGCCGTGTTGGTCGAGGGGCGACTCGACGTTAGCGGTCTTTTGCGGGCTGACAAGGTGCTGACCCGCTGCGCCAGCAAGTACGAGTCTCGATTGCCCGCCTCCGTCGCACAGCCGCCCGAGGGTGACCCTCCATGCGCACCGCCAGAGGCGGCGGCGTCACGTCCCGAAACCGCCTCGAAGCTCGAGGGCAAGCCGTGACGAACATCGGTCAGCTTTGTCTGCTTGCTGCGTTCGTTGCTTCCGGCTATGCGGCAGTTGCCTGTTTTGTCGGCTGGAAATGTCAGCATCGCTTGCTGCACCGCGCCGGAATTGCGGCCGGGGTTGTCGGATTCCTGCTGCTCACGCTGATCGGTGTGATCCTCGCCCAAGCGTTGCTGACTCGCGACCTCCGTTTCGCCTACGTCGCTCAATACTCCAGCCCGCTCTTGCCCTGGCACTATGCACTGTCGGCATTTTGGGTGGGCCAGGCCGGTTCATTGCTGTTCTGGGCATGGTCGGTGGGCGTGCTGGCGATGATCTACCGCTTCTGGCCGCGGCGCATGCCCAGCCCGTTGCGCGACCCCGCCTTCGCCATCCTGACAGCCTTCCAGGGTTTTCTCGTAGCCATCATGGTGTTCGGGGCTGACCCGATGCAACCGAGCTTGGTTCTTCCACGCGAAGGTGGCGGACTGAGCCCGCTGCTGCAACATCCGGCGATGCTGCTGCACCCGCCCGTCGTCTTCCTCGGCTATGCAGGATGCACGATTCCCTTCGCCCTGGCGATTGCAGCCTTGCTGACCGGTCGGCTGGACTCGGCCTGGCTGCGGGATGCCCGCCGATGGACTTTCTTCGCTTGGCTCGTGCAGGGAGTCGGAATCCTCGTGGGGGCCTATTGGGCGTACGAAGAACTCGGTTGGGGTGGCTATTGGAGTTGGGATCCCGTCGAGAACGGATCGTTGATTCCCTGGCTGGCGGCCACCGCCATGATCCATGCCGCGATGGTCTACCGCCAACGCGGCGCCCTGAAACGAACTACGATCATCATGACGGCGGCAACCTTCGCCGCCTGCAATTTCGCGGCGTTTCTTACCCGCAGCGGAATCTTCAGCAGTCTGCACGCATTCAGCCAGTCGCCAATTGGTTGGATGTTCTTGTTGCTGATCGCGGCGTTGGCATTGGTCGTGGCCGTTCCTCTCGTACAACATCGGGTCGCATTGCGGCCGGACAATCCGCTTTCCGGACTGCCGGCCAAAGAGGGTGTTGCCGCGGCATCGGTCTTCGCATTGATCTTCTTGGCAGCGGCGGTATTCGTCGGCACGGTGAGCTTGCCCGTGTCGCAGGTCTTCTTCCCCCACAGAGTTCTCTTTGGCGCCGGATTCTACAACGGTGTGCTGATCCCCATTAGCTTGCTATTGATGGCGGCGATGGCCGCTGCACCGTTGCTGCGCTGGGGCGCGCCGCTGGAAACGAAACAAGTGAAGGCGCTCTTGCTTGCCGCAGGCGCCGGCATGGCGGCGGCCGCTCTGGCATGGTTGAACGGCCCGCGGCATCCATTGTCGATCGCCGTTGTAGGCTTGGCGGCCATGACGGCGATTGCGGTCGCTGCATCCTGGGTGTTCGACGCACGCCAGTACGGCTCGACAACCGCGCTGCGAGGTTTTCTGCTGACGCTTCGCAACCGGCAGCGAACGTATGCCAGCTACGTGATCCATTTGGCGCTGGCCTGTCTAGCGATCGGCGTGGCGGGGTCTTCGCTGGGAACGCAACAACGCGAGGCAACGCTCTCCAAGGGTGAGTCCATCATCTGGGCAGGGCGAAATATCTGTTTCGCAGGCGTCCTTCAACATCGTCTGCCCGAAAAACTCATCGTGCAAGCCGAGTTGAAAGTGACCGCCGGCGGTGGCAGCCCCTACACGTTGCTGCCGGCGCAGGAATATTACTTCCTCCAAAACGAATGGCGTTCCGAAGTTGCGATCCACTCAAACTGGAGCGGTGACTTCTACACGATTCTCCACAGTGGCCGGGGACAGGACCAGATTCAACTCACCCTCGTCGACAATCCAATGATGCGGTGGATGTGGTTGGCGGGTTGGGTGATGGTGGTTGCCGCCGTACCCTGGTTCTGGACGAAAAAGCCGCAGGCCGAAACGGCACGACGGCAGGACCGTTCCGCGTCGAATAGCAGGCGACTCTCCGCCCCTGGACACGTCGCCGACAAGCGCCGGCGGACCGCCGCATGATGCAGATGCACGAGGGATTGATGGACGGATCCCAATCAGCCATCCGAGCTACCGGATTATCGAAGGCATTCGACGGCCGGATGATGCTCAACGCCGTCGATCTGGAGATCGCTTGCGGCGAGTCCGTGGCGTTGATCGGCGCCAACGGGGCCGGAAAGACGACCTTGTTGGGCTGTCTGGCATCCGTGCTCCGGCCTGATAGCGGCGAAGTGCGTTGGTTCGGCGACCTCGTCGGCCGCGACGTTCGTTTGCACCGCCGTATCGGCATGGTCACCCACGAAACCGGCCTCTATTCGCACCTGACGCTCCGCGAAAACTTGATATTTGCGGCGAAGATGAGTGGAATCGACGGCGCACCGCATCTCGCCGAGCGATGGCTTGACACCGCCGGCTTGACGCCGCACGCGAACGCCCTGCCGACACGGCTCTCCCGCGGCATGAGGCAAAGGCTGGCCGTCGCTCGTGCGTTGATTCATAGCCCGCCGCTGCTGCTGTTGGACGAACCGTTTACCGCGCTCGATGCGGAAGGCGTCGAATGGCTGCTGGCGTTGCTGGCCGACCTGCACGAGCGCGGACACACGATTTGTTTCGTCACCCACGAGCGGCAGAAGATCGACCGACTGGCCCAGCGCATACTGGAACTGCGCGAAGGCCGCGTCCACGACATCACCACGGTGCAAAACGACTCTTTCTCGCAAAAACGCGCGGCATGACACGGAGGCCATCGTGGCCGCACAAATCTGGTGGATGATCCACAAAGACTTGGTTTCGGAATGGCGGAGCCGACGGGCTTGGCCGGCCATGATCCTATTCGGTATCGTCGTGGCGGTCGTGTTCTCGCTGCAGATCGACCTGCCCTCCGAATACAAGCGGCAGATCGCCGCAAGCGTGCTGTGGATCACGATCTTTCTTGCTGCGACGCTAAGTCTCGACCGGTCGTTCGCGCTGGAACGCGAGGACGCCTGCTGGCGGGTCTTGCTGCTCTATCCGGTTTCTCCATCATCGGTGTACGCTGCCAAGCTGGCGGCGAACATCATTTGGCTGGCGGTGCTACAGGCCGCGATTATTCCGTTGTTCGCCGTGCTCACCGACGTGCCGCTGCTCGACCGCCCTTGGGCAATGGGCTTAGTGGCTTTGTTGGGAAACGTCGGCATTGCCGCGGTCGGCACGTTGCTCAGCGCCTTGGCCGCACGCGCAAAAAGGCGCGAGCCTGACGGCCCTGTTCGCTCTCCCCGTGGTGATTCCTGTGGTGCTCGCCGCGTCGCAAGCGACTCAGATGCAGGCGGATGGCAGGATCGACGCGGCCTGGTGGGACTGGAACGGCTTGCTGGCCTGCTTTGCGATTATCTTTATTGTGGCGGGCGTCGTATTGATCGATTTCGTTGTGGAGGAGTGACACGATGGCAATGGCTTCGGAAAATGGTGCAGAAACCGGCCGGCGGCTGGCATCCGCCGCAAGGATTTCCCATAAAGTGTGGTGCGAGTTGCTGGCGGCGGTTCTGCTGGCGGCCGTCATATCGGCGATCACCATGCTCGCCCCTACCGAAGCCACGATGGGCAACGTGCAGCGGATCCTCTATATCCACGTGCCG
The DNA here is from genome assembly GCA_963823895.1 of uncultured Planctomycetaceae bacterium. GTDB lineage: Bacteria > Planctomycetota > Planctomycetia > Pirellulales > Thermoguttaceae. Next base: position 175,265 of record CAWGNG010000039.1, on the reverse strand, counting down.
GCCGCGTGGCTGAGTCTGCTCGGACTGCTGGTGATGGCCGGCTCCGGCGTGCTCTATCTCCGCACGCGGAATCAATCATGGGATCAGTGGTCGCAGGCAGCGGCCGAACTTGGGTGGTTCTGCTGCGGATTGACGCTGGCCACCGGCTCGCTCTGGGCCCACGCAGCATGGGGAACATGGTGGACCTGGGATCCACGGCTCACCTCGACCTTCATTCTGTGGATGGTCTATTCGGGCTACCTGATTCTACGAACACAGATGGACGACCCTCATCGACGGGGTCGGCTGAGCGCGGTCTTCGCAGTGATCGGAACTCTGGACGTGCCATTGGTGATCGTGGCGGCGCACTGGTTCCGCGGCATTCATCCGTCAACTGTGGCGATGGAGCCGGCAATGCGGATGGCGCTGTCGCTAAATGTGGCCGCTTCTACGGCGTTATTCAGCGTGCTGCTGGCATGGCGACGGTCTCAATTGCAGCGGCAATCGAGCTCCGCATTCCGCGAACAACAGACTACTTCGTCCAACCTCACCGACCACAATCTGATGGGTTTTGACAAACAGATTCGGTAGTAATCACGTAAAATGCAGCGATTGGGCCAGTTGACCGTTGCCGAGCAACCCTACGTACCGCAGAAGCTGTTTCGAGCCGCGGGCGAATTGCTCCAGGAAGTCGGTGACGCGCTGGTGCAAGGCGGGCCAGTCGTTGGCCAAACGGTGCATTTTGAGGATTGTCTCCTTCAGCCATCGCCATAATTTTTCGATCGGGTTCAGCCAGGGGGCGTAAGTCGGCAACCAGATTGGCTTGATTTGAGGATATGCCCCCACGGCCGTGAGTACGTCGGGATGAGTATGGATCGACCAATTGTCTTGAACGACGTAGATCGTCTTGGCGCGAGCGTAAGTTTTCGCGATCCGTTCATACATCTCGATGACCTTGGCTCGACCGATAATGTAGTTGTCCACGTAGGTCACTTTTCCGCTGCAGGCGTTCAGGCCGCCGATCACACGCCACAGCCCATTGTTGGACTGTTGCCGATCCGCTTGCGGTGGAGCCGCGGGCGGGGCGGCAGCCCAACTCGGCGCCGGCTCGGGCCAGACGGCGTACCCCATTTCGTCGATGAACAGCAATGTCGTTTCCTGGGGGTTGCGCGCCGCTGCTCGCAGGCATCGTTTCAGTTTGGCTACCTTGCTTCGATACTGCGGATCCGGGCTAAAATGCTGGACCCGACCCGAACGCAATTTCACTCCCAGTTTGCGACGGAGCCACCGCCACACGCCACTGAGCGTGTAATTCTGGATCGTCTTAATGCTGGCGCGAATGGTCCGCAACGTCCAGCGGCTGGGCGGCGGACCAGCGGCTGTCGGCATCGCCTCGCGGCGAGCTTCCTCGCCGGGGCCTTGCCGCAGCCGCTCCAACACCTGTTCCCGCTGCTCGAAAGGGACGGCGACGGCTGCCTCCCTGCCGCCGCCGCAACAGTCCTTCGATCCCGTGTTGTTCATAGCAATCCAACCAATGGTACACGGTGTCAGGATCTCGCGGTCTCAGTAGTCCCTGAGTCGCTACCGCATGAGGCGATTGGCCGTCGGCGACCTTCAAGATCGCCGCACACCGTTCCCGCACGTCCGGACGCCGATCATGGTTCCGATACTCAACCAACGTCCTGCGCTGAGCCTGTGAAAGTTTCAAAGTTCGCTGGTACATGACGATTCATCCTCCTTTGCGAAGTTACTTCATGGACCCTCCTTTCAATTACTCTCAAGCAACGCCGCCAAAGGCAACCACAAAATGCGCCTGCTAGCAGTGGTGTGCTAGCACAATACCTTGAATTCACTACCGATTTTGGCTGTCAAAACCCATTAGGCACCCGCAATGTGGCTTATCCTAGTCCTCAGCATCGGGTCGGTACTCGATGCCAACCCGCCGCCGCGTGACGGCATGATCGAAGGGGTGGTGGTCCGCGCCGCCAATCGCACGCCCGTGCCCAACGCCGAGGTGGTGTTGCGAGCCAGAGTTGACGGCCAACTGCTGGCCGTGGCGGAAACCACCGCCGACGCCCAGGGAAGGTTCCGATTCTCGCAGCTTCCAGCCGACGGCGCAACTGTCTATTTGCCGGGCGCCAATCACGGCGGCATTCATTATCCCGGCCCGAGCGTGCGGCTGAGTTCCCTGCGGCGACGGGCATACGTGACGCTGGCCGTTCACGACGCCATCATGTTTCCCAATCCGCTGGTCGTGCGTCAACACACGATCACGCTCTGCCCCGAGCCAGGCGTTCTGCGAGTGACCGAGTCGATGCTCATCGACAATCCAAGCGCCGCATGTTACGTCGGGCAAGCTGCCGGCGAGAATGTCGAACCGGTGACACTGCGGCTGGCGATCCCCGCCGACTTCGCACAAGTTACCTTCGCCAGTGAATTCTTTGGGCGGCGTTTCTCGCTGATCGACGGAAAGCTCGTCACCGGCGTCCCCTGGCCGCCGGGCCAACGTGAGTTGACCTTTTCCTATGTGCTGACCAACACGCAACGGCACTACGTGTGGCAGCGGCCCCTCGACCTGCCGACCGCAAACGCGCGAGTGGTGGTACGCCGCAAGCATCCGGGATGCGGAACGTCCGACCTCAACGATATTCCGCAGAAGGATGAGGGCGAAGTCGCGTTCGAGTCGGGCCCGCACACCCTTCCTGCCGGACACCTGCTCAGCGTGGAACTCGAGCAAATGCCTATCACGCTCATGGCATACGCCCCGTGGGCGGCCATATCGGCCCTCGTCAGTCTGCTACTGGCGACATGCCTGCCCGTGATTTGCCGCCGGATCGGATAGACGACCCTGAGAAGATCTTTTCCAGCCTTGGCGCCGTCATCAGTGCCCACGAAATGCAGGTGCGGATGCTCAAGCCGGGGCACGGCAAGACGATCATCCGGAGCATCGACTTGAACAGCGCAAAGAGGAATCCCGCGAAGCCCAGGCCCGTCGCCGTCGGAAACGGGCCGCCCGTCGTACCGCCGTCGTCTCGTAAGCGATGGCGACTCGTTGACGGTTGCGCAAGCAGGTCGCTATTGGAAGACGTGGAAAGGGATATAATCGAACGCTAACAACACTGATACCATCAGCAGGGGCGGATCACTCCGACCGGCTGCGTCCGAAGATGCTGCCAGACGATGTCTTCGTGGACCCGGAAAGAGGCGCACGTATGTGCGGGCTGCAATCCCCTGCGGTGCTCCTGGCGTCTGGGCGGAGTGAAGATGCACTCTACGCTCGGCGCGTGCTAATCGGTCTGTCCCTTGCCCTTTTGACACTGCTGCCCCGGCAGGCCTATGCCGCGCCCGCACAGACGGCGGCACGATTGGTCTTGATCCCGCCGTCGCCCGTGACCGATCAGATCACTCTCGATATCCGGGCCGCTGTCTACTGGGCGGGTGAACGGGAGGCAAAGTTCGAGATCGCGATCTATCTCGGTGCAGAGCAACCCGACAAGCTCCTGTCGCGCCAGGACATCGACGTGCCGGCAGGCGGGGCCCGCGGCGTTCGTCTGCGTTGACCGACCAAAGGCCAGGCCGGCAAGCACAAGATCTTGTGCGCTGCCCGGCAGGGGACGGAGACCTTGCCCGCGGAGTGCCCGCTGGCGATTCTCGTTACCGGCAGCCGGTCTACCAAGCGGCTGGGAGGGGCCTGGGTTGATATTTTGGGTACTGTTGGTCCCCGAGAGGCCCCGGCCGGCGTTGCGGCGGCAGACGTAAATGGGTATTCTGATATGGAGTTAGAGACAATAAGCGCCCGTAGCTCAAGGGATAGAGCAACGGATTTCTAATAGGAACTGGCCGATTTTGTATACCACCTAGAAAACGCGGCAAACAGCTTGTTTTCTAGGGTTTTCTTCACGTCGGCCACTTCGGCTTGTACACTGTACAAACGTGTAAAAAGCGGTGGTGTTAGGTGTCATTGACACCCGTTTTTCTCCCTTGTGGAGTACTTGCCAGAAACCGGCCTGAGAAGGAGCCGGCCGCGGGAGCATCACGGATCCTACTCCATTGCACGCTGCCCACGCGGGGCTATGATATCCGAAACCGGCTTCGCCCTTGCCCGCTGGCGCCCCTGGATGGCCTGGGAGTCGTCTTACCCCGTTCCGACGCAAACGGCGCTCGTTTCCGGCGCGCCAGTGATGGACTTGAAGCCATACTTGGCACTCAACAGCCGCAAACGCTCGCGTTCTGCTTCCGATGCTACCCGCCGCCGCTTCGGTCGCATGATCTCGGCCACGGCGTCGAACTGGTCAATATGGAACAAGATGTTCGCCCCGTCGTTGCCGTCCTGGTGAACGATTACCCCGGGCAGCGCCTTCAGCTTCCGAACGGTCGGGCCCGGCTTGTTCGTCGATGCCGCCAGCATGTTACCACCGTGTGGGTAAATATGCCCCATGTCGCACGGGATTATCTGCAACCACGGGTCGTCTGTCCGGGCATTTGGCCCGTACTGCGCGTAGTACGATTCTTCGTACCGAACCCTGAACCTCTTGCCGAAGAGCCTCTTGAGATTTACACATTCCATAGGACAATCTCCCCTTGCTTGGATGTTGTCGGCCGCCGCAATCGCGCAAGCCGACCGGCTCGGCTAACAGAATGCAAAGCCATGTTTCGAGCCTCCCGCCGCCTGCCCTGCCGCGTAGACCGCTCCGGTCTTGGCCGTACCGTTTGATGCCCCGAACGCCACCGTCGTATCCGTGCCGTTGGCGTTGAGCGTGGTCGCCGTCAACGTGGCAGCGTCGGCAGCTTGGGTAGTGGCGGTCGTGGGATATTGACCGCCGCTGAGGTCCGTGGTCACGTAGGTGCGGTCGGCGATGGCCACAAAATAGACCACGTTGTTCACGCCCTGCCCGGCAGTGAGCGTGCCGTTGGCGATGTTGAAGTTGCCACCGCTGATCGTGCCCGAGTTGCTCACGGCGGCGTAGAAGGTGCCGCCGCTGATCGAGCCGCCGGCGTTCACCGTGACTGTGCCGTAGAACGTGCCGCCCGTGATCGAGCCGCCGCTGCTGACCACGACCGATCCGAAGAAATAGCCGCCGGCGATCGTTGTCCCACTGCCGACTGTGACCGCGCCCGACCAACAGCCGCCGTTGATTTTCGCCGACGTGCCGCCGGTCAGGCTCATCGCGCCGTTTGCGGCGCCGGTGGCAGGATAATTGCTGCAACTGCCCATCGTGCCGGAATTGTTGTAGGTGGGTAGGGTGCTGCCCGACCAGTTACTCGTATTGCCGAGGTCGGTCGATGCCGTGCCGCTCCAATTATTTGATGGCATACTTCACTTTTGATTGGGTTAATAAGTTGTTGTTGGAATAGCTACACCTGCGGCTTGCCAGTCGATCCGGGCGAGGGTGGCCTCACATTCCAATTGACGGCTGCTGTTGTTGTTCACTATCGAACCTCCAAGATCGTGACCAGAGGGCACCGGCCGGGGTGCCTCTCCGCAAATACCAAACCGGCCTGCTCCAGCGCTATCAGCCCACGCCGGCCAGCATCATACGGCACGCCAAACCGGGCCAGGTGTCGGCGAGTTAGCTTAACGCGGTTACTCCGCCGCATGGCCGCCGCCAACCAAACCGCCAAGCCAACGTGCAACGCCCGGCCACGTAGGCTGGCGGCACGTTTCAACCACCTACCCGGAATAGGGCCTTTCAAGAACCATTCGCCATGAGTGGGACGAGGGCACCGCCGCCGCGGCTTTGGTGGTGGTAGTTGGTCCGGGTTGGTCCGCCGGAATCGTTCGAGGTCGAGGCACATACATATACTCCTAAAGGAGACATAGATCTAAATCTATAATAGAATGCACGGGGGCGCATTTGTGCAAACTCAAACCTTGCACCCATGCAAGGTCGCTTTCAGAACGTTTCGGCCAGTTCTACCAACTCGGCTTGGGGCAACTCGGCCATAATCCCCATAACCGTTTTCCACATTTGTTCGCCGCGCGGATCGCTGTAGCGCTCCGGGTGCCGGACGATCTTTGCGTCACTCCGCAACTCAAAGCCTGCCAGCACAACGTGGGAGGCTTCAGCCATCGCGTCTTGGGTGGCGGCTACCACGTCTTGAATTCCGTCAGTCGGCCCTTCGACCAGCAGGGCGTCATGCACGGGGGCACAAACAGCAATTTCCCGTTCCGTCGCCAGACAACAGGCCAAACGCAACATTTCGGCGCCGTTGGCCTGCATGGGAAAATTCGCCATGCTTCGCGGGTTGGCCCGTTGCCCGACGTGTACCCGCCAGCCAAACACGGTTTGCAACCAGCCCCGCAGCATGGCGTGGTTGACGGCTCCTTCGGACCATTGCCAGAACGTTGGATATGTCTGCCGGTGCAAGCGGAGTAATTCGCGGGCGTAAGCCGGTGGTTGGTCAAGGCTACAGGCCAGGGCATCCGGCCCCATGCCGTACTGCACGGCCAAGGAACACACCTTGAATTGTTCTCGTTCTTGCGGGTGGCTTTTCTTCGTGGCATCGGGTGGTACGGCCCGCGCTTGTTTGGCGAACGTCAAGTAAGGATCTCCCGACGTGTAAGCGTCCATCATGCCTTTGTCACCCGACAACGCCGCGGCAACGCCAAACTCTTGTTGCGACCAATCGACGTAAGCCACGGCGCGGCCTGGCTCGGGTTGTATTAGACTTCGCAACCAGCAGGATGGTCCGAAGATGAAACGCGCGTTGCTCGGTTGATTGCGGCCGGTAATGGACTGGAAGGGCGACAGCAGACAACGGTTGCGGCCATCGGTACCCACGGCCAAGTCAGAAAACAGGCGCATTTCGCCAAGGCTATGGCGCAATTCCCGTAACGGGGCAACAGCGGGCCAGGTGCGGGCCATTTGGCGAAACGTGTCATCGTCCAACGCTAGGCCGCCCGAATCCAGCCGCGGCCACGGGATACCCTCACGGAAAAGAAACTCGGCAAATCGTCGCGCAGAAAAGGTTAGCCGCTCGGCTCGGCACGAGGGGCCAGCTTCGGCAACCGTGTCGGCCGCCTGGTCGAGGATCTCCGGGTCATGCCGTGGTTTTGGCCGCCGATCACTGCGCAACAACTCCCACAATTTCGCCGCATAGTTTGTGTCGTCGTATCCGGCTTCTTGCACGTATCCTCGGCCGATACCCAACGCGGGATACTCGCCGGCCAGAGTCCGCGCGCTATCGTCCAGTCCGGGCCAACTGGCGTAGTCGCGGCCAGCCTCTTCCCAATCGCTGATCCGTTTGACAGTCAACCCCGTGACACGTCGCGCAGCCACTACGGCCGTAAAGAATTCCCGCTCACTGGTTCGACGATCAATCCAAGCATCACCGGCGGCCTCGGCCAACATATACGGGTCCACGTCCCTATTCCCGGCCACGCGGAACAACTCGGCGCCAAATCTGCTTTCGGGGTTCAACGTGCGGTTTGTGGGAACGTATACCCCATAGTCCGCGTCGATCTTTTCGATAAGTCGGCCCTTTATGGCTGTCCAGTTCTCACGTAAGGCGTCCAGCGTGATTGTGTCGATTGGAACGCCGTTCCACTCCATCACCGCAACGGCGGCCATGTAGCGGCCTCTGAGAAGAGCGCGAGGCACGTCGATCTTGGGTAGCATGACCGGCAACAACTTGGCCAGGGCAACCACGTCGGTTTCACAATACGCCAGCAGCGCCGCCCGCTCGGCTTCATTGTGCGGGCCGGGCCGTTGCGCCAACTCCCGCATATCGTGTTTCTCGGCCGCGTCGATCCCGCCGAGGCCGAAGTAAGTGAGCGCACCCAACAGGCTGTTGCCGGCCACGGTGCTCGCCCCGTTGGTCATGTTGCGGAACTCGGCGAACAGGTCGAGGATTCTCGCGGGCGCCGGCCAGCCCAACGCCCGGAAACATCCCAACTCGGCGGAAGCATAGTAAGCGACAAATAGAGAGTCAGCCCCAATCGGGAAGGGCGGCCGGCTCATGCTGACCAGCCGATCCGCCCATTTCCGAATCGTGCGCCCGGTGCGCCACTCCCGTGCCACCATGCAAACTGGCTCGGGCCGTTCGCCTGATGGCTGGCGGAACTCAAAATCCGCCAACCAGATTTCGCGGTAGTGATCGAGCGCGTCAATCATGCCATCCCCCGCAACGCGCGAATGGCCGGGTGGTCGGCGGCTCGAATAAACCGATCCCTGAAACAGAGTTTCAAGATTTCAGAAAGGGACAACTCGGGCCACGCCGGCTCGTCCAACTCGCCTGCGGCCTCGTACACGTCATACATGCCGCCGGGCATGTTTGCGGCCACACGGACCCATTTCGATTGGGCCAGCAGCGCCGCGGCCAACGCCGATTCGTTCCAAGTGTTCGACCGGCCATCCGAACCGGGCAGCTTCGCAGGCCAGAGGAACACGTCGCGTTGCCGATTAACGGCCAGGAACAAGCAGACCGGGTAAACCTCGCCGGCCAGCTCAGCCCACAAGTCCCGTTGAACGAGGTATATTTCACGGTTAACCTTGTCCTCAAATACGCCGGTTTCCAGACTCCATTCCTCGCCGGCGCGGACACGAACAAACTCATGCCGGTTCGGCTTTCGACACGGTACGGTGGTCAGAACCTTCTTAACGCCGATGGCGCTTGCGAAGTCCTGCCCCAACCGTAAACTGGCCGGGTCAAACGGATCGCCCGGCACCCTATCGGCCGCGGTCAGGCGAGTGTCAGCCTGCGCGTGGGCCTCATGGTTGCCGCTCGGCTCGGAAAATGCTACAGTTGGATTACTCATTGGTTCGGTCCTTTCCACCCGGCGCGCCTGCCAGCGTGACCGGATTTTTCATTGGGTCAAAAAAATTGAATGACGCTGGGGTCAACACGTTGTCGTCGTCGTACTCGTGGAGTTGGCGGCTGGACGGCCCTGGCGGCCTCGAAGAGCGCGATGTCGGCCACGTCAATGGCGTACCGCGGGCGGCTGTCGCGGCGGGTGGCGAGATTAACGGCCCTCAACTCACCACTGCGAATCCACGTCAAGACCTTGGCTACGTCGATCCCCCATTGCCGGGCAAGCTCGGGTGGCGTCAACTTCGTCTTGCGGAAGGCAGCGATCACAACTGGCCCCCCCTGTCGCGTTTGATTCTCGCAAGTTCGCTGGCAATTCGGCTGACAGACGGCTCATCAAATACCCGGACATTCCCTGCAATTCCCGCAGGTGCAATGCCGCGGCTTTCGACTACGTAGACCACCCGATGCACCGGTACACCAAACCGCTGGGCAATCTTTCCCACGGTGGGCAATGTTGGGGCCTGCACCATTTTCTGGTTCCCGTTCCGTACCGCCCGCTTGCCCCGTGCCACATATACGGGAACAAACAAACGGGCCTAACGAGAGAAGGCAACTGGGGATGGTGGGGACAAGAAAACCCACTAGTTCCCGCAAAAAAGGGCCATCCCCACCCGTCCCCAGTTTTCAGGTGGGGATAGCTGGGGATGAAAATCGGGCGATTACAGACTGCCCGAGACTTTGCGGGAGTTATCGTCTTGCTGTTGACTTTCGACAATGGCAACAATCTCGCGGGCCTTGGTATCGTCAATTTCACCGCGAATCAGCTTCTCTTTCGTATCAGCAAGGGCTTGGCGGATTTTGCCCGCCTGCTCGGCGTTTTCGCGGTGGACATTGGCAATTGCCGCGTCCAAGATCGCTGACGTTTCTCGATGCTCCACGTCGGCCGCAGTGGTGTCGCCAACCGCACCGGCCGCCATTTCGGCGGCAATGTCCAGCCCAATCTTAGCTGGACGTGGCACGGCTGCCTTGCCGCTTTTGCGTCGCATCCCAAACTCGTCCGCAAGCTGCTGCCAAGCTGGCGACTTCCCGACCATCTTTGGCGACTTCACCTTCAGCCGGAAAGCAAGAGCATTGCGGCCAACCAGCTTACGGACTTCTCGGCGCGCTCCCTTGTTCCCCTTGTGGGCTGCTGCAATCGCTTCGGAATATTCTGCGATTGCGGCTTCGATTGCGGCGTCAAGCTCGGGCTGGGTCCAACTTCGCTTTTCGCTCCGCCGCTTAGTTGACGTGGTTATCGGCGGCTTGGCGGCCTGATCCACCGCCGCGTTTCGCAACGCACCCGCCGCCCATTCAACGCGCTGCACTTCCAACAGGCCAATGGGCTTCATGGGTGGACTCATAGCACGGTCGATCGTTCCGTTCACCGCTTTCAGAACCTCAAGGGCACGGCTCACGTCATAGGGCCAACCGGAGACCGTTTTGTTTGTCACCGGCTCTTGTGGGTATCGCCGCCGCAACTTGCCAACGTTCGGCAACCCATCCAACGGGTCGCCCGGCTCAATATCCTTCACCACTCGACTCAACTCCCCGGTCACAGCAGCGATATCCAAGAGCGGCCGGGCCTCACGCTTCTTGTTGAGATTGTCAGGAAAGTCACGACGAGTCGGAAGCAACTGAACACGATGGAGAGTCGCAGTCAACTGAAATGGATTCTCTTCGGGTGTGGCGTCCGAAAGAAGCCAGTTGTTGCGAATTGTCTTGGCCCACTTCTCTGCCGCGTCAGCGATCTTGAGAAGCACGTTGCGAGAAGGATACTGTTGCATCTGTCCTGCCTTTCGACTCACGGGCCGAACCGGGCAGGGGCCGCCGAAAGGCAGAAGAAGGCGACCACCTGCTCGGTCCGCTTGGCCGTGGCGTAGCTATCACCGTCGGCCGTCCCGATGCCGTCATTATAGCAAGATGACACGAAACTACCCACACGATTAGCCGCCACGTGGTATCCTGATCTACACTTATGCGAAGTGCGATGTGCCGCTTGGCATCTTGTGCGATCCACAGCGAAGCGTAAAATGAAACCGCCGGCTGTAACCGGCGGCTATATTCACGTGCCGTAAGGGCGACACTGGCAAAGAAGCTAACGCTATTGTACGCCCTTCGGCTGCTTTTGCAAGAGGGGTGTATAATGGCTACCGCCGCGAGCCAAGAACGGCGTCGGTTATTTCACGCCAATTGTGAGCGAATTGAATTCCTGTACGATCGCTCACTCAAGGAGGGCATAGTCCGGCCTGTGATATTCATGTTGGATATCCGAGATAGGGCTGCAAGAGCGATGGCAGAAGATTTAGCTGGCGAAGAAGCTGTGAAGCAGCACCAAGCGCTAGCAGAGGAGAACAAAGTGGATTTTTGCCTTCTTTATCCACTTTCACAACAGGACGCCGCGAGCGCGGTGGCCTCATGGCCCTCGCAGGGAAAATCCATTCTGGACGATTTCCGGCCGACCGAAGAATTCGTCGTTGTTGCCGTTGGAGGCGGCGGCATCTCCTGGATACCGCACAAAAACCCAGAGTAGTCTTTCTCGGACCACTGGAATGTTGTGTACGTCCGCACGCCACGTGCTGGGCATTTCCTCGTCGATGATGTCCATGATCGTACATTATGTCACACCACCGCGCGCATTGCAAGCGAACAGTCAAATTGCCGCCTTAAACAACTCATCAAACTTCCAACGTGATCCGTAACGCCCACCTGCATAGCCGCGAGCAGGCCGGCGTTCTCCGGGCGTGGCAGTCCGGGTATTGCGGACCGTCAATAGCCGTGCCGGCCCGAGCCGCTTGGCCGGTAGCTATTCGCGGGACTGGTGATCAGCGACGATGCGGCGGTGTATGCGAACTTTACCCAATCACAGAAGTGCTGGGCGCATTTCTTGCGAAAGGCGATCAAGCTAACGCTGATGGAGCCTGCCAACGCCGAGTATCGCCAGTTTACCGACCGGCTGCTGGAGATTTACCGCGAAGCCTGTCGGGTGCAGCATGACCGGCGGCTGAGCGGGGAAGGACGAAAGGGGAAGGTCGCAGTGCTGGAGGATGAGGTTCTGGAGTTGTGCGCTCCGATGTGGGTAGCCGAACTGCCGCCCGGCGAAGGGCCAGAAGACGACTATCGGCTGCTGTGCAACGAACTGATGCGGGTGATGCTGGCGGAGCAGCTCTTCACGTTTGTCACGGCGGAGCCGGTGGAGAAGCCCAACGGGGAAGTGCTGATCGTGTCGGGAACGAACAACGAAGCCGAACGGACGCTACGCTCTCCGGCGCAGCGCGGGGCACGGGCCGCACCAACAAGACGGTGGCTGGCGCGCGGCGGCAAACGGTAATCGTCAGCGTGCTGGAATCGCTCCGCCAATATCTTTCCACCTTTACGCTATCGAGCGTCATCGAGGAAATCCGGCGTTGGTGCAAAACCGGCCGCAGTTGTTTCGCCCGCTGGGTGGAGAAGCTTGGGTTGATCGGTAACGGGCTTCCGAATGACGGCCGCCTCTCGTTGCTGGACCGCGTCATTCCGGTGCCGGACGGATGAGGGCACGAAAATGCCTTCCAGACCCCAACCCGAGAGTTAGTTATCAGATCGTCTTCACAAAGAATTTGGATTTTCTTGCGGGGGGGGGGCATATTGCTTTTCCGCAGGGGACGGGTAAAATCGCATTCATGTCGTTTGACTTGGTTTCCCAGCGTTCGTTGGGAGTTGGACGGCTACAATGGCGAGCCTATTTGCCCAAAGGAAGCAACTACTGGTGGCACTTGAATTCCGGCACGATTCCCGCAGTTGATGTCCTCGGCGGCGGTGCCTTCATTCAGGGCACGATTCCACGCACCCAGGGCATAGAAGTAGTAATCACGGTATCGATCCGAAAAGACCCTGTGCCGAAGAACAAACGCTGGCTATTCAACTTGACGTATCATCCAGTGGACGGAGGCGAAAAGAACGGCATTTGCACTGCTATCCCCGATCAAATCATGGATCAAATCCTACAGGCTGAAGTGAAGATTGACGAGTGCTTTGGACAGCGGAAAGCCGAGACCCGCAAGCGGGGAGAATCGATCATTCTCCTGAAACGTCGGATTGGCGAGCAAAACTCAGACAATTCCTGGCAGAGTTCGTTCAAGCCGCAGCCGGGATTTGTCGTCTGGTTGGAAGAAGAGAAATAGGTCGCCGTGGAATTGGGGATGGTTTGACTGACAATGCCTGAAGTGGGATGAAGTGATGTTTCCCACCGCCGCCTTTGACGACGGCTACGATGCCTATTGGGATGGCGTCGATGTCAGCGGCAATCCATAATGAGGAGGAAAAAGGAACGCCGCTCTTGGGAAGAGGGCTGGCGGTCTGGAAGAAAACACGATTACGATGAGAGCGAGGGGTAGGATGAACGACCTTTCCCGCTTCATAGCGTCGTATACCGACGCCGACAAACATCGAATCTCCTTCGCTTGGAACGGGAAGCACGCAGATGAGTTTTCCGACGCCAACGATGATTTTCGAGATAAGGTGCTCGAAGTCGTACTCCAACAACCCGATGCGGCTCCTCTGTCGCTGGTTCGTGATTTATTCCGAGCGGAGACGGAGTTCTCTCGGGAAGCATGGTGTATAGACAATCGTGTAATAACGTTGGCTGAAATCATGCTTACCCGTGGCGGTCGGGCATCGTTGATGGATTTTCTTCAAGGGAAGTGCCAGTCCTTCGACGCTTCGATGGCCTGTGGTTGCATTCGCATCGACCGGCGACTTGCGGAAGACTTGCTTGATGAGGCCACACGTCTCCTTCGCAAGTGCGGAGACGACCGTGAAAGGAAACTGCTGGAAACTGGACGAGAGACGTTCGCCGAGCTAGCGTTCGGAAGCGGCGGTTCCACTTCTCTGCCTACTGCTGAAACGAAGCCGCACAAACTCCGTTGGTATCAGCCTTCCACGGGTGTGATGGTCTTCTTGATATTCTTGGTAGGCTTCTTCGTCTGCCTGTCTTGCTATCTGTCCTACAACCAGTCCGAGCACAACCGGCGGTTAGAGGCTCTCAAGGCAATTCACAAGATGGGTGGCGAGGCATATCGGGATTTCAAATGGAAGGATGAAGTTGAGGGCGAGTTCCTTGAAATTGACCTCCGAAACGCCCGTGTCACTGACTCAGACCTGGACTACATCATTACTTTGAATCCGAAGAAACGAGTATTATTCGGCACCAACCAAGTCAGCAAAGAAGGCTTAGCGAAGCTCCAACAGGCACTGCCAAAGTGCAAAATAGTGGTGAAGTGAACGATGACACCTGCCGAAAACAACCTCCCCTGGTTCCATCCAACACCAGGCCGCCTGCTGGTCGTTCTATTGGCCGTGGAGGCGATTCTGTTCCTATCGAAACCGTGGTTCCCAAAGGGCTATGCCCTCCTAATCGCCATTGCCAGTGTCGGCGTCACGATGGTCTTAATGCTGATTTGGTGGCTGGTCGCCCTCTGTTTCCATTGGCGGTTCCAATTCAGCCTTCGGTCGCTTTTAGTGGCAACGGTCGCAGTTGCCATCCCGTTCAGTTGGTTGGCGGTCGAGATGAAGAAGGCGAGGGAGCAGAGAGAGGCGGTGGAGGCGATTCAGAAGAGAGGCGGGCGTGTGGAATATGATATCCCGTTCACGGGCATGAAACACCCACCACTGCCCGTACCGCTTCAGTTACAGAGACTCCTCGGTAAGGATTTCTTCAAAGACGCTATGCAGGTAATTTTCTGGTACACGCCAGCGACGGATGCTGACTTGAAGCTCGTGGAAGGGCTCCACAGCCTTGATAGTCTGTATCTCGGTGATCTGGACAACACACAGGTGACCGACAACGGGTTGAAGCACCTCAAATGGCCCACTCAACTCAAAGAGTTGTGGCTCCGCAACACCCAAGTCACGGACGCCGGGCTAGTGCATCTCCAGAGGTTGAGTAACCTCCAACTGCTGAACCTCGACAACACAGACATTACTGATTCTGGGCTGGAGTATCTCCGAGGATTGAAGCAACTGCGAAGTCTGTCTCTCTCAGGCACAAACGTCACCGATGCTGGGCTCGGACATTTCCAAAGCCTGAGTAACCTCGTAGAACTGGACCTCCGCAACACGAAAGTCACCGACCAGGGCATCAAGAAGCTCCAACAGGCACTCCCAAACTGCAAGATTCAACACTGATATGTCCTCCACCACCACCGACAACAAACCCCGCTGGTTCCATCCAACACCAGCCCGCCTTCTCATCGTCCTTTTGGTTATCGAAGCCATTCTCCTTCTGTCGAAACCGTGGTTCCCAAAGGGCTATGCCGTCCTAACCGCCATCGCCAGCGTCGGTGTGATGATGGTTTTAATGCTGATCTGGTGGGCGGCTGCCCTTCTTTTCCATTGGCGGTTCCAGTTCAGCCTTCGCTCGCTCTTGGTGGCGACGGTGGCGATTGCCATCCCGTTTAGCTGGCTGGCGGTGGAGATGAAGAAGGCGAGGGAACAGATGGAGGCGGTGGAGGCGATTCAGGAAGAAATGGAGGGGATGGCGTTGTACGGTGCTAATGCCAATCCACTCACGTCGCTTCAGACGGACAGACTTCTTGGTTTCGAATTCTTCGAAGATGTTGTTGATGTCGAACTCGAACGCAAACAGCTAACACACGCAGGTCTGAAGCACCTTGCGGTATTGTCTCGGATCAGAAAGTTGAACCTCACTGGGACAAATGTAGCAGATGAAGACCTCATCCATCTGAAGGGATTGGTTCAACTCGAAGACTTGTACCTGGACAGTACCGGGGTTACTGATGCCGGGCTAGCATACCTCGAAGGATTGAATCACCTCCGTTGGCTGGGTCTCTTGGAAACTAAAATCACCCACCAGGGGGTCAAGAAACTTCAAAGGGCGTTGCCGAACTGCTATATCCTCCACTGATATGGAAACCCCCTCCCCCACCACCGAAAAGCCGCCCAAACTCCACTGGTATCAGTGGAGACTGCGGTCGCTCTTCATCCTGGTCTTGCTGGCGGCGATTGGGATGAGTTGGCTTACCGTCGAGATGCAGAACGAGCGGAAGCAGTATCAGGCGGCAGAGGAAATCAGGAAAGTCGGGGGAAAGGTAGAGTCTGAACGGACGTGCCGCAGCTTCCTCAGCAGCCTTGCGTTCTTCCTCCGCTCGTTTCGCTGCGGCAGTCTCAGCGGCAGCTTTCCTGGCACTTTCCGATGCTGCGGCAGCCCTACGCTCTTCCCGTAGAGAAATGTCTTGCTTCGCACGCTCGAAAGCGAGATTGATGCTCGTCATTCGGGCGGCGGCCATCGCCCTTAGCTTTTCGGAGGCGCTCGTCCAGACGTCAGGATGGAAATGCTTGGCGAGGTCTCTGTATGCGCGGGCGACCTCGTCCAAGGTCGCGTTGGACGAAACGAAAAGAACATCACACCACGGTTCTGTGCGGTGTTCGGCTGCCATTGTGCCGACTCTTTCATCCCAATACGTCACTCCACATCGCCTTAGCCACCTTCCACAGTAGTCCCCTTGCCACGTGGAGTCAAGTACCCCTCGGCTTCCGTAGCGCTCGGTCGAAAATTCGCTTGGTGCGGTCACGCGCACTACATCCCAAAAACGAAAAAACTGTGAGGACGCTAATAGATAGATGTCGGCCGGCGCGTGGGGGGGCCTACCGCCGTCTGTCTACGCCACTCTGCCAAGTCCTTGTCGAATGCGCAGGGGAATGGAGTGGTAGACCTCGTCAAAAGTCGAAACGAACGTTCGTGCTTTTCAACCGTCGAAACACGACTGCCGGGTATGCCATTGACCATTGCGCAACGTCATGCTTTTCTGTACACGTCTATACGCTTGTAGTCGTGCGCAGCTCCGCGTAGAGTGGGTCGATTTCGATTTTGACGGCCCTGGAATCGCGAGGTTTGCGTTTCGACCGATCGTCGCATTCCGGGTCAAAACGGCCGTTGCGACGCAAGCGGCGTGATTCTGGCCCCGTCGGCGCGGCCGTTTTCGGCCGACGGTCCGTTTTCGGTCGGCCGCGCTTTTTCGCCGGTTTCACCCCATTGCTAATCGCGTTGGAGCCGCGCACACATACACGCACGTACACCTACGAGCGCGCGGCAGCGCATGCGCGGTGCAAACAATCCGCGCTCGCTGGCGAGTGGAAAATTTATTTTTTTCAAGTCGTTGTGCCGCAACGACTTGCGACACGTGTTAAAACGGGCAAGATTTTTTGCAAGTCGTTGCAAATAAACGACTTAGCGCGGTGTTCAATTTTGCGGCACTTTGGTTTAGGTAGGGGGCGGTTGATTTTCTTCCGCCCGCCAAAAAACCGGCCGACGGCGCGTTGCCGCCGGATAGATCAAACCTCTACCGTAGGAGTTTTCGTCATGGCTATCGCAACAGCATCCCCGATCGTTTCGGACCGTGAGTGGAACGCGCAGCGTCTTGGCGCAGCTTGCCGGCGGCAAGCTTACGCAAGAGCAGGCGCTTGCCCAACTCAAGACCGCGCCGAAGAGCAACGGTGGCCCCTTGTCCTGCAAGCAGAGTGAGAAGGGTGCAGTGAGCGTCTACGGCTTGCAGCGCATGCCGGTCACCTTGTACGCCGAGCAATGGGAGCGGCTCTTCGGATTCGCGGAAGAGGTCAAGGGCTTTATCAAGAGCCACCCCGACCTCTCCCGCAAGCAGCGCGCTTAGGCCGCGCCGGACAGTCCTGCCCTACCCCCAGCGATCGGAGTTGCTGGGGAGTGGGCAGTGCCGTTCGGACAGCACCGCATACCCCATGACCCCATGTAGCAGAGTAGGAGAGTGGACCATGACGATGGACGTGGCCAGATTCAAGGCGCGGCAGAACGCCTACCAGTGGCGCGTTCCGTGCTGGATTGTGCTGGATGCGCTTGAGCGCGGACTGCGGCTCTTCTGTGGACCGCATGAAGAGTACCTCGACAGCGAACCGGGGCGGTTCTTCCCGCTGGAGATTCACCACCCCGAGGGCGCAGCGGAGAGCATGATCGGTTAGAGCGTGCAGCGCAAGAGCGGATAGTCCACTGCCCGTGGTCGAGCTACTGAGAGGCTCGGCCACGGGTTGTTTACTAACCGTTACCCCTTTCCTGTAGGAGCAGACCGATGCGCTGTTACTATCTGCTGGTCTGGTGCGAGGATTCGCAGCGCTGGTGGCAGGCGGATGAGTGCGAAGAGCGTACTCTCCGCCGCGCCACGGCACTGCTGCACGGCCGCAATCCCCGGCTGGCGCTGCGTGGAACGACCGCCGTGGTGGAACACGCCGAGCTTGCGGAGGCCCTGACGCGGCATCCCCGCGGACAATGGCAAGAGCTGCGCGAGGAAATGGTCGCAGCGTAGAGCGGCGGTGGAGTACGCCCACTACTCCCCGGCTCCGGTGCAGGCCCGAGCCGGAGTGCAGTCAGCGTACCCGGCGGGCGCGAATTGTCTCGCGCTCTGCGCCGGTCCCTCTGCGCATGGAGCGCGCAACCGTGTGTCCGATTCGCGCAGACACCCTGCGCACAACCCCGTTTTCTTACCCTGTAGGAGGTCTTCCATGATCGAGAGAGAGTATGACATCAGCGGAGCGATCGTCTTCTGGTCGCTCCAGCCCACCCCGTACCAGGCGGTGCGGGAGGTCTTTACTGAAATGGGCTACGCCGATTGCGTGCCCAATCCCCGGACGGACCAGTCCGCGCTGGAAAACAGCATCCGCGCGGTCTACGGCACGCGGAACAAGACCATCGTCAGCCGCAAGCAACCGAAGCGGAACGGCGTGGAGTTGGTCAACATCGAGCGAAGTACACAGCGTAACGGCTACGTCACGAACTTTGGGGCCAGGGTGCTCGGCAGCCGGGTCAAGGCCGACTACGGCTTCGCCGACGAGTGTGCCCTGACCGAGGAGTTCCTGAAGCTCAAGGCCCGCCTGACCACCACGGCCGTAGGCCAAGCGCTGGTGGCGGTGCTGGAGAAGATGGACGGCATGACCGGCCTCAAGCCGGGCGTGTACTACATCCCCGAGCACCACCTGAAGCGCTGGAAGGAACTGGCGGAGCGGGTCGAGGGCTGCCAGGAGGGCAACAAGATCACCACGGCGCGGGTGGCGATGGACGAGGGAACCGCCCGGACCATTCGGGATACCCTGACCCAAGAAGTTCAGGAGAAGGCCGCCAAGCTCTTGGATGACGTGTCGAAGGGGACGCTCAACGACGCCCAACTCCAGAGCCGCGCCAAGGAGGCGCAAGCATTGGTGGACCGCGTGACCCTCTACAGTTCGATCCTCAACGAGGGGCTGGAGGGGCTGAAGAGCGTGGCGCAACTGGCCAGTGGCGCAGCGGCGGCCGCAGTCATGCAGGACTTCGCCGCGGGAATCGGGATGTGCGCGTAAGCGGGTAGGGCAAAGCGTTTCGTTACTGCCCCGCCGCATTCGTGCGCCGGGGCAGACCCGAATCTCTTTACCCCGTAGGAGCAAGGATCATGCCCTGTAAGACCACACCCAACCTGATCTTCTGGACGGTGGCGCAGACCGGCAAGGTCACGCCGCTGGTCTCCGGCCCGCCCGGCTGCGGCAAGTCGCGGACCATCGAAGCCTTCGCCCGTGCTATGTCCCGCCAGTGCTACACGCTGATCGGTTCTCTCCGCGAACCGGCGGACGTGGGCGGATACCCTTATCCTGTTCACGGCGAGCAGCCCGATATGGCCGTCATGCCGCCGAAGTGGGCGCAGGACTGCCAGAGCGGCCAGTGGGTGTTGTTCCTCGACGAGTTGACCACCTGCCCGCCAGCCGTGCAAGCGGCGCTGCTGGGCGTGATCGCCGAGAACCGCGTGGGCGACGCGCTGCTGCCCGATACGGTGTGGAAGCTGGCCGCCTGCAATCCGCCGGACTGCGCCGCCAACGGTTCCGAGTTGGAGCCGCCGCTGGCCAATCGGCTCTGCCACCTGACGTGGGAGACGGACACCGAGGCGTGGCAGCGGGGCATGGGCAATGCCTTGGGCTTCCCGCAGCCGAACTTCGTGCCGTTGCCGCCGGACTGGGAGAAGTGCGTCGGTCGCAACACCGCCCTGGTCGGCGCGTTCCACAAACACAAGCCGGGGCTGCTGGAAGCCTACCCCAAGGATCGAGCCAAGACATCGGGGCCGTGGCCCTCGATTCGCTCTTGGACCAATGCGGCACTCTGCATCGCGGCGATGGAAGCGATCGACGCCGAGCCGCTCTTGCGATATCGGGCCGTCGCCGGCTGTGTGGGCGAAGAGGCGGCGCTGGAGTTCCAGACGTGGGAGCAATCCCTCGACCTGCCCGACCCCGAGGTTTGGTTGTTGCAAGCCGAGACGGCCCGAGTGGGGGCGACCGCCCTTGCGCTGGACATTCCGCCGCGTTGCGATCAAGTCATGGCGGCGCTGGCCGCGCTGGTGGACCGGGTGAAGAATCACAACCTCGGCCCCAACGGCAAGCCTACGGAAGAGCGCTGGCTGGCGGCGGTCGATTGCTTTGGCGAAGTGGCGAAGTGCTGGTTGGAACCGGCGATTGCCGCGGCCGGGCCGCTCTACTTCGCCGTGCCCCATGCCTCGGTGCTCGTCAAGGCCCCGACGGACTTCAGCAACACGGTGCTTCAGGTTCACAAGAGCATCATGGCGGCGGCTTAGCGTTCGATCTTGCAGTTTGGCAATGCCTGCTGGAGCTTCTTGACGCCCGCGTCGGTGACCTTTGTTTTGCGAAGCTGGAGCCATTGGAGTTGATTCATCCCTCGGAGATGCGCCAATCCGGCATCGCTAATTTTGGTGTCATTGACCCGCAGCGTTTCAAGTCGATTCAACCCCTGAAGATACGCCAGCCCAGCGTCGGTAATTTTGGTTGCGTCGAGCCCTAGGAATCGGAGTTGACTCATTTCACGGAGACGCGCCAGTCCGGCATCACTTATCTTGGTGTCATCGAGAAGCAAGGTGTCGAGGCAATTCAGCCCGTCAAGATGCGCCAGTCCAGCGTCAGTGACCTTCGTGCCGTTGAGGAACAGCAATCTGAGTCGACTCATCCCTTGGAGATGCATCAAACCTGCATCGGTGACCTTGGTATCCGAGAGGCCCAAGAACCGAAGCTGACTCAACCCTTCAAGATGCGCCAGTCCGGCGTCAGTGACTTCGCTGTTATAGAGGTTTACAAATGTGAGTTGACTTAATCCTTCGAGGTCCGCTAGTCGGGCGTCATTGGCTGATGGCCAACGCTGGACGATGGTCACAATCACCAAGGAATCATCCCGCAGGAGTTTCCCCAGCCACGTCGGCTTGCACGTCACCGTTCCCCCGGTCTTCCTAATTGCCTCGGCCGCCGCTTTCTGCTTCCGCTGGTTCTGAATCGTCACGGCAAGCCAACTCATACCGATGGCCACCAAGAGCGTGAGTACGAAGAGCGTCCGCAGCCGCCATTGATACCAGCGCAGTTTGTAGGGCGGCGCGGGCGGTTGCGGTTCATTTGCAGTCATGGTGACGCCGTTCTTGTGCAGAAGAACAAAGGCCAATCTACCTTGCTTGGAGATCGTCAGTCAATCCTGAGTTAAAACTTCGCTGCAATCGTCCGTAGCCGTTGCGCCGTTACACCGGGGGAATGCCATGAACCAGAAACTCGCCGAAGCCCGAATCCTTGCCGCCCGCAAGATGCCCTACATGACGCATCAGGTGATGACGCTCATTCCCGTGGAGCGTCCGGGGCTGGGAACGATGGCCGTGGATGAGTATTGCCGGATGTACTTCGATCCAGCGTTCCTCAAAGGCCGCGACCTGAAGCACTTGGCCTTCGTGGTGTTGCACGAGGCGATTCACGTTTGGAGTCGCCACGCCAAACGGTGCGTGCGCCTGCTGGGCGAGAGACCGGCCAACGATCGGCTGGGGATATGGCGGCACGCCGTCGATGCCGCTGTCAACGACGTTTTGGAGCAGTCCGGCCTGCGCTGCCCGGATGAGGGAATCACGCCGGCCAAGCTGGGCCTGCCCCGCAACAAGACCGCGGAGGAATACTTCGACTTGCTGATGCAGCGGGCGGCGGCGGAGCGAGAGCAGCAACGCCAGCAAGCCCAACAGAGGCAACAAGACGACGCCGACGAAGAGAGCCAACAGGACGGTGAGAGCGGCGAAGGACAGGACGAAGCCGACCAGGAAGGCCAGGATGACGGCCAGGAGCCAGGCGACGCGGATGGTGAGGGCCAGGAAGGCGAAGGCGACCAGCCAAGTGAAGAAGGCCAGGGTGAAGGTGGCAAAGGCCAGGACGGTAGCGGCGAAGAGAGCGATGGAGAGCCGAGCGCCGCGGAGATCGGCGGCAGTTCTGCCGATGGCCAAGAGCGGCCGTGGGAGGATGGCCCGCCCTCCCAAGAGCATCCCGGCCTGGCGGAACACGACCAGAACCTTGTGGAAGCCGCCGTGGCCAAAGCCATCGAACAGTATCAGGAGCAGCGGGGCCGGGGCAGCGTGCCCGGCGGACTGGCCCGCGCCGCCGCCGAGTTGCTCCACCCCAAGGTTGACCCGGCCAGGGAACTGCTGGCCAAGGTGAAGTATGCCGTGGGCTGCACGTCGGGTTTCGGCGACTTCACCTACCGCAAGCCCAACCGGCGGCAACCGCAAGGCGGCGCGCTGCTGCCGGCCCACGTCAAGCCCATTCCCCGCGTGACGGTGATCGTCGATACCAGCGGGAGCATGGAATAAAGCGATCTTGCCTTGGCGCTGGGCGTGATCGGCAATGCCCTCCGCTCCCTGCCCGATCCGCGCGGCCTGCGAGTATTGGCCGGCGATACGGCCGTGGCGTGCGCCAAGAACGTCTTTCGGCCCGAGCAGGTCGAACTGGGCGGCGGTGGCGGCACCGACATGGCCGCGATGATCGTGGCGGCGTGCGAGGAGAGGCCGTCACCCAAAGAGATTCTGGTTGTCACCGACGGATACACCGGCTGGCCGCCAAGACCTGTCGGGCCGCGGGTAGTGGCTTGCCTCACGCAAGCCGGGACGGCCGGCAGCGTGCCGAAGTGGATTGATGCCGTGGTCCTTAACCCGACGGACTAACCACGACGCCGTCGCCAAGCGCAGGCGATAAGGCTGACCGCACCGATGCCCAACAGGACAAGAGTGGCGGGTTCGGGGACAGCGATCATGTTGAAGTCCGCCGTGGGAGTATCGAAATCAAGCTTCACCGGGAAACACGTCGGGTTGCTTGGATCTACGAGCGGGTTGATCTGGGAAATGGTGAATTCCGAGACACCGTGGCCTAGCAGCGACAGAAAGTCCAAACTCATTCCAGGACCGAAGTTGGTTCCAAAGACCTGCCCATTGGCCTCGACAGTCAGAGGACCAAACCCGGAAGGAAAGTCAGCTATTTTCGTGAAGTTCGACGTCCCGCTCATCACGTAGTGAAAACCGGAGGCGGTGGGAGGACAATCCCAATTGTCATTTGGGCAATTGACTAACGACCATCCCCACGGTTCGGCAACTGGCAGCCTGGGGTTTATCTGCGTCGATCCAGGTGGATCGAACCCCACATAATCCACAGCTAAGTCAACATCGCCATAGACATACTGCTCTCCGCCGCTAGTGGCCGTGATATCGAAATAGTGGCTCGTCCCCCTGTAATTGGCGGGAATGGTGAGTATTTGTGTTGTCCAGGAGTTCGTGACTGTGAGCGGAACCACAGGCGCATAAATAGAAGGATAGTCCAGGGAGGCCTGGCAGAAACCGCCCGCTCCGTATGTCGCCATATAGTACGAAAACGTAATATATGACGCATTTGAGGGGATTTGAACCGATTGCCCGATGTCCGCCGTGCCTCGGTACCACTGCGACTGACCCGGCCCGGGCATCAACTCGCCGGGGCCGCTCATCAGGAATGCCGCGTGATTTCCTCCAATGTTGCACACGCCCACTTCGGACCCGCCAGGCCCCGTCCAGCCCCCGCCCCCCCAACCTGACAAAGAGCCGCCGTTTGCCTCAAAGTCGCCGTTGGCAAAACTTCCCATGTAGTAGGACGCCGGCGCAGGGCATGGCGTGCTCGGGGGAGACCCTTGATACCCTGTTGCCCTGAGAGGAAACGTAACCAAGACCAAGAAAACTATCGCCGCGAGTCCCTTGCACAGGGATGGAGCGCTCTCGGACCAAGCGATTGGTATCGCGCCGTTTTTGGTCGTCAGGAACATCTGATTTCTCCGTAACAGTCTATGGGTTTGGAGGAACCGCCTGATAATCGCTAGTCAATTAAATTCAGGCAAGCGTTCAGCCCCAGCGCACGCCGAAAAATCAAGTCAAACGACACAAGAGGGAATACTGCGTCTCCCTACAGAAACGCTAGCCGACGCAGCAACACGCTGACGAACAAACAACCTTGTGGTCTCCCCCACTCCTATTTCTTTGGATAACGGTCTGCTCTCGCCCCAGCAACGTACCTATTCCTGCTGCATAGTTGAACGTGAAATGTATCAATCTTGCGGCCGAACTCGCGCGTCGACACATCTCTAAAGCGCTACCTATATACCGCCGAACCCCGACTCCTGACATAAAAACGGAAACGTTCCGCAATCAACTCTCCGGAGTTAGCGCTAATGGGTTATTGCACCCGGAGGGCTACCTACTAAGCCCGCGCAGTTCCCACTGCCTGCTCCGTTGACCAAATTATCTTCGTATCCCCTCTGCCTGTTCACCGACTTGCGAACTGGGCGTCTGCGTGCGAACGGCCAGGATAACCCCGCCATTTTTGGATGGACGACTAATGGCTGACAGTCGTGTTCCTCGCGTCTTGCTCCCAACGCCGAGAGAGCCATTGAACACCCCCAGACTGGCCGTGATGCCAGAGGAGTGAAACCATGCCCAACGACTTTTGGAGCAACGCGGACATCATCGACATCTACACCCGCCGGCAAGCCATTGAGGACGGCGTGCTGGTGCAACTGAGTGGCCACGGCTACCAAGGCGACCCCTGGGTGCCAGCAATGGTGGCGGAGGCCGGTTTCCGCTACCCCGTCGCCATGACCGCAACGGCGTTTTGCAGCTACGTCTCGCCGCTGGAAGGCGACGGCGAGGAACTGGCCCCCTGCCAAGACATCAAGGGCCGCCTGTGGGACGTGCTGTGGATGCTCAAGGCGGCAATCCGCCGCATCCAGGCCCTGCGCGCATTCTGCACTTCGGCCTGCGAGTGGTGCCCAATGTCCCGGCAAACAACTACTCGAAGCCCAACCCGCCAAGGGCCAAGCTCGTGCATCTCAAGGCCGTGTGCGGGCCGGACGACGACGGCTCGCCCTGTCTGACGATCATGCTGCCCGAGGAGGATTAAGTATGATGCTGACCTTTCCCAAGCGCCCCGGCGAGACCAGACGATCGCCGCCGATCGAAAGCTCTGGACGAGCAAGTGCCGCCAGTACAGGGTGGCGCTCTCCCATTGCCGCTACGGCCCACATGATGAGCGCGGGATTCCCGACGTGTGCTACGCTCAACACTTCGGCCAGGAGTTTGGAGTATGGGATGTGCTGTCGAGACACCGAAGCCGAAACGCCGCCGCAAAAGCCTGCCAACGCCACACCCGTATGGCGAACTGTCCGAAGAGGCGAAAGCGCGGGCGAGAGACTGCTGGCGCGAAAAGGGCTGGACGTGGGAGCAGTGGGATTCGGGAGAACTGACCGACCTGTTTGCCGAAGTGCTGCTGGAGGACTACGGGATCAAAGTGGCGATGCGCACTGAGAAGCTATCTGACGGCAAGACCATCCAACGACCAGAGATTTCTTGGAGCCTGAATTACTGCCAAGGGGATGGCGTCAGCTTCACGGCCCACCCGGACTTGGAGGCAATGGCCAAGAAAAACGAGACAATCCGGGAGGTCATGCAAACCGTCGAGCTTTTGGAGGCCGCGGGCGGGTGGGAGTATTCGCCCGAGTGGTCCGTGTCGATCGACGCCAACGGCGGCCACGCCGAATGCCACGCCTATCACAGGGCAAACAACGATGAGCAGCGCGTCCTGGACGAGCTTTGCGTGGCGATTGAGGCGGAATTGGATCAAGTCCACAAGCAAGCCTGCCGCCGGCTGGAAGAGTTGGGCTACGCTGAGATCGAGTACCGCGACAGCGACGAGTATCTGGAAGATGTACTGACCGCCAACGACCATTACCTGTTCACCGAGGAAGGGGAGTTCGATTCGTGAGATGCCGACCCCGCAAGACACTGGCGGACATCCTGACGGCTGGCTGCCCGGACTGCGAAGGCCGGATGCTGATTGCCTCGGCCGGTCTGGTCTGTGAGAACGGCTGCGGGCGGCTGCTCTACTTCTCGACATCCGAGCGGCAGCAACTCTGTCGCAGCTTCCCCGACCTGGTAATCGAGTGTGTCCCCGTGTCCAAGATGAAACTCTATTCGTACTGAACCCTGAACCCCATTGGAGACCATGCCATGCGATTGTCACGTTCTTATCAACCCCGCACGCTGGACGAAGTGGTTGGGCAACCGGCCGTCATCCGGCGATTGAAGCGGCTGGTGGCTTTGCCCCAGCCCTGTTGTCTGCTGTTCGAGGGCCTCGGCGGCGTGGGCAAGAGCGCCACGGCCAAGGCTCTCATTCAAGACCTGGGCGTCTGCCCCTTCTCCGGTTTGGTCGAGTATTCCGCCAGCAACTTGAGCATCGACGAGGTTCGCCGGCTGTTCGGCCAGACCTTCCGCTACAAGCCGATGGCGGGCAACCCCTGGCACATCCTGTTGGTCGAGGAGTTGGAACTGATCGTCAGCCGACACGTCAACGCGGCGCTGAAGGACGAACTTAGCGAGCAGAACATGCCCGAGCGGCTGATCGTGGTGGCCACCAGCAACGACGCCAGCGGGTTGGACGAGGCGCTCTTGCAGCGATTCGAGGTCTTTCCCTTCTCCGCCGGCCCCACGTTTGCCGAAGCCTGCCAAGAGCGGCTGGCCTGGATATGGCAGCAGGAAGCCGGCCCGGAGGTTCCCTTGCCGCTGGGCGTGCAGCAAATGGGCTGGCGTAACGGCAGTTTTTCGATGCGGCGGGCAATGACGGCCTTGGGCGCGGCGATGGAGATGCGCTGCGAGGAAGGGGTGGCCGCATGAACTGCACAAAACCATCGGACTTCGATCCACTACCCAGCCGCTTCGATCCCCTGCTGGCGATGTCCTATCACGATCTGACGCAAGAGGCCCATCGGCTCCGACGAGCTAATCGGCGACTGAGAAGGGCAATCCTCCTCCGCTCCGTTGAGGAAAGCGATTCCGGCGAGTTCGTCCTCAGCAATCCCGCGCCACGTCCCAAGCCGTGGCGCGGCAGCGAACCGGAGAACACTCGGCCGATGGTGTTGCCATCCGGCATGGACTGCCAGCCGGGCCAAATGGACCTGTTTGAGACGGATGGTGAGGCTGGCGCTCTCGGAGTAGATACTCGGCCGGCTGGGCCACGTTGTTGACCCACACACACTCCGCATGGTCAGAGGTTGGGGAGATGCTTTCCCCCCGGTGGCAATATGGTACAATGGCAGCCGTCGGGGTGGCCAGCCCGGCGTCATGCTGTCAGTCGCCGTACAACGGCCAAATGCGCGACCGTCCATCGATGTGAGGAGCTAAGGCTAATGAAACTGGAAATAACGCAAGAACCGCGGGACAAGAAAGGCAAAGAATATCGCTTCGACGGGTGCGTGGAAATGAAAATCGACGGCGACCGCGACGGTGTACGCCTCTCGTTAGAGAGCCTCAATCAAAAGCCCCCAAAAAGCAACACACGTTATGATATTACGGTCACACTGTGCCTGACCGAAATATCGGAAATCGTCAGAACCGTAACACGCGCGCTGCACGAAATTGGCCCAACGTCCATCAAGCTGGAAGAGAAGGTGGAGCGGTTGGACCGTCGTCTTGCGCAATTAGAAGAGGATGACCAATAGACGCACTTCCTGACACCGCTACCCTTGGCCTGCTGGGCGTCAGTGCCGTCAGCCTATTTGCCTATGATCGGCGGCAACGTGTGGGAGGCGATAGGGCGTAGGGCCAGACATTTACCGGACGCCACACCCAGCCGATTTGCCGGAAGTCTAGGCGGAACGTGGCTTACACCTGGCTGCAAAGGATCAAATGAAAGGGCATGATGATGGCAAATGCCGAAAAGCCCGCCGCCGGATCGACGAAGTTTGACCCGTACCATCGTTGGCTTGGCGTTTCTCCCAAGGACCAGCCGCCGACCTATTACCGTTTGCTGGGGATCGACCAATTCGAGTCTGATCCTGAGGTCATCCGCGATGCTGCCGAGCGACAGATGGCGCACGTGCGGCGTTACCAACTCGGCAGGTACTCCGAACTGTCGCAGAAGCTACTTAACGAGTTGGGCTCCGCCAAGGGATGCCTTTTGGACCCGATCGATAAGGCGCGGTATGACGGGCGGTTGACTGAGGCGGAACAGCACGAAAAGGAACAGCGCGAAAAAGAACAGCGGGAAGCCGAACAGCACGAAAAGGGACAGCACGAAAAAGAACAGCGGGAAGCCGAACAGCACGAAAAGGAACAACGCGAAAAGAAGCGGCGAGAAGAGGAACAACGCGAAAAGGAACGGCGGGAAGAGGGACTGAGGCAATGGGAACAGATGGTCGCCCGATGGTCCGCCCGAAGTCGCTCCGTCGGTCATGCCCTGATTGGAATCGTGCGCATGATCGATGCCGCCCTCGTTCGCATAATCGGTAAGGAAAACACGATTCTGTTATCGTTTGTTCGTGTCTTTGCAATTGTCCTAGTGTGCGGAGGAGGGCTGTCGGCCGTGGCGATGCTCATCGCGGGTGGGCATGTTAGCCAAGGCCGGCAAGAGGTTGCCGTAACCACCGCAAAGGCTACTCAGTCCAAATTGGAGCCAGAGTGTGGCGGGAAACCTCTGAGCTATTGGGAGGCTCAAGCTAAGAGCGATTTGACAGAATCCCGGAGGGCCGCCGCCACGGCCTTGGGCAACATGGGGCCACCAGCAATCCCGGCCCTCATCGAATTGCTCAAGAACAAGGATAACGATGTCCGACGGGCCGCCGCAAACGCTCTGGGGAATATCGGTCCCGAAGCGAAACCCGCGATCCCCGCTCTCACCGAATTGCTCAAGAACAAGGACGAGGACGTTCGGGAGAGCGCCGCGTCGGCCTTGGGGCATATCGATCCCGAGGCGAAGCCCGCCATCCCCGCTCTCACGGAATTGCTCAAGGACGAGGATCACTCTGTACGGTGGGCCGCCGCCATAGTCCTGGAGCATATCGGTCCCGAGGCGAAGACCGCAATCCCCGCTCTCACGGAATTGCTCAAGGACGAGGATCACTCTGTACGGTGGGCCGCCGCCATAGTCCTGGAGCATATCGGTCCCGAGGCGAAGACCGCAATCCCCGCTCTCACGGAATTGCTCAAGGACGAGGATAACGATGTACGCTGGGCGGCTGCCAAGGCTCTGGGCAAGATGGGACCGGAGGCGAAAACCGCCATCCCGGCCCTCACGGAATCGGTCAGGGACAAAGATCGCGATGTACGCTGGGCCGCCGTGTGGGCCTTGCGTCAGATGGGACCGGAGACGAAAGTCGCCATTTCCGCTCTTCGGGAATTGTTGAACGAAAAAGATAGCGATGTTCGGTGGGCCGCCGCCGAGGTTCTGGGGGATATTGGTTCCGAAGCGAAAACCGCCGTCCCGGCCCTCCAGAAATTGTCGGAGGACAAGGAGAGTGATGAAAATGTGCGACAGGCCGCCGCTGGCGCTCTAGCGAAGATTGTCAGCGAGAAAAGAGACTGAGCATTGCAGCACGATGGGGCGGAGGTCCACGCAATTTCCCTGACTCGTAACCACGCGGGGTGAGCTATGGCAAGACAATGGTTCATCGTGAAAAACGGCAACCAATATGGGCCAATGACCGCGGAGGAGTTGAAACGCAAAGCCGCATCGGGAGAACTTGGACCGAATGACAGCGTCCGGCCCGATGATCGTAAGGAATGGTTCAAGGCGTCGGCCGTCAAAGGGCTGTTCGCGTCGGCTGTTGGCGAAACCAAGCCGGTGGCCAAGGGTACAGAGACAACCGCAGATTGCAATGCGACCGACGGCAAGCAGGAAGGCCATCTTGTGCGGAATGTTGCTATCGCCGCGAGTGTGGCCACCGCTCTGATCGTCGGGGTGATTCTTGTACCGTTTGCGATGCGCGACAATTGGGCGCGTGACAACCGTTCCATGTTAGTTGAACGGTTGGATGAAGCAAAGGCGCTTGTTGATTCGGATAATGACGACCAAGCCCTAGAAAAGTACCGCGAGATAATGTCGCTCATTGGCAAGCACCCGATAGATGACCCCGACCTCAAAGACCGTGTGACACAAGCACAAGAACAGCAGAGGCGGATCATTGCCGAACAGAAGGCCAAACAACAGCGACTAGCTGAAGAAGAGACATTGCGTAGAGAATCGGAGAGGCAAGCCGCGAAGGCGAAGGCGAAAGCCGAAGTCGAGGCTAAAGCGAAAGCTGAAGAGCAGGCAGCACGCGAGGTGGAGCAGAAGAGGGCAATCGCTGAACAGCAAACAAAGCAAGTGAGACTGGCTGAAGAGCAGGCAGCACGCGACGAACTGTCATTCTTGGAGAGGTTTGAGGACTTCTTAGACTATTGTGCCGGGACGGCGCGAGCATGGGAAAACGAAGGAACCGTCACGATCGATGATGCCGAGCGCGCAAAGAAGACAAAGGAACTATACTTGGCACTTCCGTCGGCAATCGACGATCGTGCGTGGACCGAGAGGGCGATTCAAGTGGCCAAGAAACTTAACGTTTATATAGAACTAGCGTCGGTGGTCATAAGGGACAAGCGTGGCTATGCTGAACACGACTTCAAGACATTTAGGGACAACTGCGCGGAGCATGGTGTGAAGGTAGAGGGACTCATTAACGAAGCCCGTGGTATCCTGCCGAAAATTGCGAGCGATGAGGAAATGCGATTTCGGGAGAGGTTCCAAGTATTCTTGGAGTATTGTTCCGGGACGGCGCGACTATGCAAGCACTTCGACACCGACACGATGGACGCTCGCGCAAAGAAGACAAAGGAACTATACTTGGCACTTCCGTCGGCAATCGACGATCGTGCGTGGACCGAGAGGGCGATTCAAGTGGCGGGCCAAATTAACGTCGATATGCTATTTACGCCGCTCATCATCAAGCTTCAGAAATACCTCGCTGACCACAGCAAGAAAAATGAGGAAGCAGAGTGGAAAGACCAGGAGCAGAAATACCACGACGACTGCAAGGCGAAGGCCGCAGAGCTAGAAATACTCATTAACGAAGGCCGTGATATTCTGCCATGACGCCATAAAGGCGATAGAGCGTAGGCCCTGGCATTTTCGCACCATCGCACCTTCGATTCAGATTTGACCCCTCCCGCCCTGGCACGGAACAAGGCGGTGAGAATTGTCAAGCACGACTGTCCCATTTTCCGTAATCTTGCTCGTTTTCAGAGCTTAAGGTGGTAGACGAATGGCCGTTCTCACGGGGAAGAAGGCCATTAGTCACGGAAGAGTGACCAAGTCTCGTGCCGTGTGCGGGCTGGGCGTAGGGGTACGCCGATCGCCTGCCACCGAACTCCTACGCGGTGGCAGGCTGCCCGCACACGGCCTTTTTCATGCGCAGACAACCAATCCCCACCCCAGAAGACAAGGAGCCACAGGCCATGACTGTTTACGGCATTACCCGCGCCAGCACGCGGAAACAGCAGGCGTCGCCGGAAGTCCAGGCGGAGATGATCCGCAAGCATTGCGCCGCCGTGCAACTGCCCGAGCCGACGATCCTCGACGAGCCGCTGGGCACTTCCGGCCGGACCACCGACTTTCGCAACCGCCCCCAAGGCCGCTGGCTCCTGCTCCATGCTCAGCCCGGCGATGTGGTCGTGACGACGAAGCTCGACAGACTCGGCCGGACCGCCCGCGACATCCTCGAAACCTTGGAGCAGTTTGCCAAGCGGGGCGTGCGGGTGATCGTGATCCAATTCCTTGGCGGCCAGAACATCGACATGGACAGCACCGTGGGGCGGTTGGTGGTGATCTTCTTCGCCGGACTGGCCCAGTTCGAGGCCGACATGATCGGGGAGCGCACGGCTGAGGCGCTTCAGTGGCGGCGGCAGCAAGGGCTGGCCTGCAACCGCGCCGGCTTCGGCACACGCAAGGTGGGCAAGCGGAGCGAGTGGGACATGCAGCAGTTGGGCTACATCGCCGAGATCGCCGAGCGGCTGGGCAAAGGCGAGGACGTGGTGCTTGTGGTCGCCGACTTCTGGGGCCGTCAAATCAAGGATCATCGCGGGCTGTTGTGGGGCCAGGTGCAGCACAAGGATGGCAACGGGGATGGCAACGGGGATGGCAACGGCAAGGGCAGCCCCTTCGAGCACTACTGGCGGGCAACTCGCTGGTTTCACCGCATGAAGCACGCCGGCAAGTTGCCCCCGCCCTACTGCGACACCGCCCACGCGATCCCGGAACCCCCGCGGTTCACCGTGGAGAAGCGCCGCAAGCGTCCCAACGCCAGACCCGTCATCGACGAGAAAGCCGCTTGGACCGCCGAGCAGTGGCGTGAGTGGTTTGCTTTGGAGTTTTCCAAGAACTGAACCATCATCCCCGCGTGTACGGGGAACTCTGCATCGGCTTTGCGTGTACCGCTGGGCGATGCGGTTCATCCCCGCGTGTACGGGGAACTCCGCGCCCGCTCCGGCGGGTTCGGAGGCCCGGACGGTTCATCCCCGCGTGTACGGGGAACTCTCCGCCGTCCTTTGCTGCGGGCTCGGCTGCACCGGTTCATCCCCGCGTGTACGGGGAACTCTCTCATCTAAGAAGCCAACCAATTCTGCCGCTCGGTTCATCCCCGCGTGTACGGGGAACTCCCCAGGAACGTCACGATCCACCGAGATGAGGTCGGTTCATCCCCGCGTGTACGGGGAACTCCTCCAAGAGCGCGACGACGGCCCGGTCTTCATCGGTTCATCCCCGCGTGTACGGGGAACTCATCGAGACAATCGGATGGCCGCCCACGATTGACGGTTCATCCCCGCGTGTACGGGGAACTCCGCCGCAGACGACGGAATCCAACCAGGGATGCCGGTTCATCCCCGCGTGTACGGGGAACTCGCCGTAGTTAGCCTGTCGAAGTGGGGTCGGCACGGTTCATCCCCGCGTGTACGGGGAACTCGGAAGATTCAGTGCAACATTCATGTCAGTCGCCGGTTCATCCCCGCGTGTACGGGGAACTCGGCATCGGCCTCAGTCGGAAACGCGAGGTAGACGGTTCATCCCCGCGTGTACGGGGAACTCGAGCCCGGCCGTCAATCAACTCTGAGATTTCCCGGTTCATCCCCGCGTGTACGGGGAACTCAGACCCATCCATCTCATACCCGGCAATTACACCGGTTCATCCCCGCGTGTACGGGGAACTCGTCGCCATGTTCAGCACGGGGGCCGTCAGCGTCGGTTCATCCCCGCGTGTACGGGGAACTCGATGCCGGGGTACTTTTCCGGTGGCGTTCTCACGGTTCATCCCCGCGTGTACGGGGAACTCATGGCGAGCAGGATGCGTCACGCGAATTCAGCCGGTTCATCCCCGCGTGTACGGGGAACTCATCGCCGCGCGCCATTGCCTGCACGATCAGGTCGGTTCATCCCCGCGTGTACGGGGAACTCAACTGCTGGGGAGACGGCTGGATGCCGGGGTACGGTTCATCCCCGCGTGTACGGGGAACTCCTTAGGGTCGGTGCTTACCAGAATCCCGTTACCGGTTCATCCCCGCGTGTACGGGGAACTCTCTTCTCTCTATCCACAAGCCTACCAACGATTTGCAGCCTCTCAAAAAACCTACCAGTTATCATCAGCGGGTTTGTCATCTTTTTCATTGGGAGGCTTGAAGGCACAGAGCTTAAGCCCGTTCAACTCGACTGGGACACGACGATTCGTTCCACAGGTATCAAAATCCAAACCCAAGTCATCCGGTTTGGACCAGACAATCACGGCATTGCCTTCTCCTATTTCCTTGTTCACCACCTGCCACGTCCGCTCGCGGACTCTCTGCGAATAGTCGCCGACATAGACTCCTGAGCGGACTTCCAAAAAAAGCCGCGTTAAGTAGCCGCGCAACCGGGGCGGCGCATTTTCAAGCACGATGACCAGCATCTCCGGTTTGCTCCTCGTTGGGAATGGCAATGGGCATGGCTTCCCTATGGGCTTCGGGCAGAGGAATGCCCCCAGCCGCCAGAATCTCCTCAATGGTGGGAATGATCCGATCTAACAGCTTGTGCTTGCGAAAACTGTTGCGGCAGTATAACCGCGTTTCCTGCTGGGGATCGCCTTTGTTCGCCGCGACCACCTTGAATGCGATCGGCACAGCCGTTTCAAACTTGAAAAGGTCAGCAATGTCGTACACGAAAGACAATGGTTTGCCGGTGTGCAGGAAGCCGATGGCCGGAGCATAGCCCGCTGCCAGAATGGCCGCCTCACAAAGTCCGTATAGGCAATGATTCGCCACGCTAAGGCAGCGGTTCACCACGTCAGCAGAGTCGAAGTGGTTGGGGTCATACTTTCGACTATCCCAAGGAACGCCATATTGCTTGGCCAATAGTTGGTACATGGTTCGCACCCGGACGCCTTCGATGCCGCGTAACTGGTCGATGCTACGGCGTGCGGGCGGTTCTTCCTGAAAACGGAAGCGGTACATGGCTCGGACGACTTTGATGCGGAGGTCATCATCGAGGGCGAGCTTGGCTTGATAGAGCAGGCGGTCAGAACGTGCTCCGCCCGGTTGTCCCGCCGAATAGAGCCGCACACCGCCTTCTCCCACCCACTGGATCAGGCATCCGACCTCAGCCGCCAGCGCGACGGCTTCGTGTGTGATGCGCGTGCCGGGTTCGAGGAAGACGCACGCCAAACCGCCGACCGGTAGGTGCGTGCGAACGCCGTCTTTATTGATTAGCACCAAAGCGCCGTCCTGAACTTCAATGTTCCCGTATTGAAGCCAGACCATGCTGGTGCGCTCTCTCATGGGGATGGGGTTGGATTCGATTCTCATGGCGTCCCTTGGACTGTTCGGACTCTTGCGACGCTAAGCAGTCCGAAGCCGAAGGCTTTGGCCGGGCCGATCCCCGCGAAAAGCGTTCTTCGGAAGCCATCGGGATCAACCACTCGAAGCTGGCCCTCGTAACGGACACTGAATAGCCGTTGTCCTTTATCGTCGCGCGGTCTCTTCACATAAACGAAACCTGGTTGTACAGTAAGGGTGCCATCCTCGACGGCGAACCCGGCGCATTCGGCCCGGCGGGTAAGCCAATCACCAAGCAGATCGTAGCCAACCGGAACGCGTCTGCCATTCCGACGCGAGCCATCCGACGCATTCCTCGTGACGAGCGTTTTCGTGGAATTTGCCGTCAGGCGGAAGCGAAGGATCTGCGAAACATTGAAGGCGGGATTGAAAGGCGTTGCCTCAGGGCGAGCGGCCAACAGGGTTTCGGCGTTGTGGAACGCGAAATCCCAGTTAGGCATGAGGGCCGACTGAATGAGGATAACAACGCTGCCACCAGAGTGCGGGTCGATGCGATAGAGGAAACCGACGTTGGCTCCCCGCTTGACATGCACCTGCTCGGCGGCGAAGTCATGCGGGACATACGATTGAACAAAGTCTGGGTCCACAGCTTTGCGGTGTTTTGACGGAAACGCCATGCACAATCGCTGATGCACGTGATATGCGTTGCGGAGCCACAACCGCCCCGGCCGCGGCCGATCAGGGTTAGTCCCCACGTCGATCAACAGACACGATAGGAACATGGCTAATCAACCTCCTCGGGCCGCAGCCGACGGCGGCGGGTTTCCAGGGAACGGTACTCGATGATCTCTGCGCGTTTCGTAATGATCTCACTGCGCCAGCGCGGGTCTTCCGGGTTGATGCGGTCCAAGTCCATGCCCTGACCATATTCGATCATAGTCACCGCGTCGTGACAGAGGCGGCAGAGGGCGCGGAGGTCGTCAGCAGTTTCGTTGCCGCCTGCGTGGCGGTAGGTAATGTGCTGGACCGTCGTGGCAGGGAGCTTGCAGAACACACAGAGGTCGTGATCGGATTTTAGACGCTCGTCTCTACGCTTGCGGTACTCGCTGTTCGTGTAGTCCGCCCGCAGTCTGGGCGGAGGTGGCGTGTCGTTCTGCCGATGCGGGCCAATGCCGACATCCTCACCGTCGCCGATGCTCAATGTTCGTCGGACAACCAAGCGCGGCTGGTGGCCCGGAACGTCGAACGACTGTGCCACATCGTACCAGACCTCGGCGTCCGGCAGGACTGCTTCGCCTGCGTGTGCAGGGCGCCATTCCAGCAGGCAGTCGAGGCGATCGGGCTGTAGGTCGTGCTTCCATCGCTTGCGCCACGGCATCGAGCGAAGCGCGGACTCCAAGTCGGGACATTGGACCGTGTCGCGGTCGCCATTCCAGCCCACCAACGGAAGCGAGGGCGGGCAAGACTTGCGTCCAAGGTAAATCGGCCAAACCGGGCGGAGAAGTGCTCCGTGCAGACGCTCGATAAGCTTCGGATTGCCTTGCAACGCCACAAGGAAACTCGCGTCGCAAAGGTATTCTCGCCGCGTGAGCATGGCACCGGGTTTGGTCTTGGTCTCCCCTTCGGCGATTCGCATTTGCATTCCCGCACCGACGGTATGGTAGTCCCACCAGCGGACGCCAGGGCGGTCGATTCGGACTCCCATCCGCAACTCATTCAGTTCTGCAAGTGAACATCTGGCGTCGGGCCGCAAGATGCCGAGAGCCGCGCACAGCATACCCATAACGCCCGATTTCGTGGGAGCCTCGCGAGTCCGGCGGACGACGAACTTGGATTCGTGGCACCCCCAGGATTGCAGCGGCCCCTCCAGCCGAATCAGGAGCGTGTTTGCGTTCACGGCGACGTCTCCTCACACACAGCGACCTTTTTCACCTCGCCCCAGTCAAAGCCGATCTCCTTGACGACCTTTGCGACGAGGTCGCCGAGGGCCTTGACATTGGTACTCTCGTCCAGTCCTGCGCAGGGTTTCTCTTTCGAGTCTTCCAGGTAGGCCAACTTGTAACGGAGATTCGGCGAGAACCAAAAACGCTTGCGTGGCTCGCCATAGCCGACGTCAAGATCGTGAACGTATCGGCCCAATTGGGCAATGCTCTGGGAGACCATATCGCGCGGCCCCTTGCACGGAACAGGCGTAGCGAAGGCATTGGCGTAGCTGACGGGTGACGTATCCTTGAACTCGACCACGATGCCGTCAGGCGGATTGTGGGCAGCAAAGCTATTCTGCTTTCCGGTTGGGTTGGTCAATGCCGCGCCGCGAAGGAAAGCGCCGACGGTGTGAGCGGCAAGCTGCTCGGCCCGTGGCTTCGTTTCGGCAGTCCACTTGGCGTGGGCGTTCGCTTCTTTTTCCACGTCGGGTTCCCGCCCGGCGAGGTTAGCGACGAGCGTCTCCCAGTGAATCGAGAAGTACTTGTAGAAACAGGCCGAGCCGAACATGGCCTCACCGATGTGAGCACCGCCAGCGTTGTCTCCGGGGATGTTGTCGGCGGCGACAAAGTAGTCCACTTCGGGCCGAGCTTCGTGCGTCGAAATCGCGTGCGCAACCTGCGATGCTGCCTCGATGCTAAGGTCCAGCCCCTTCCACACGCCATCGTCGGCACCCTTTTCCACGTTTTCGCCCGTCGCCTTTGCCGCCTTCTGCGGCTTAGCAGGCTCAAGCATGCGCCCAAATAGGGCCATATCGGGTGCAAAGCGATCGTTGGCTACTAATTCGGCAAACTGACGCGAAAGAATCGCCACGCGATCCTTCTTCACTTCTGCGGCTTCTCCGCGAAGGAGAGCAACCATCTTCACGACAGCGCTACTCGATAGAAAGACGATGACGTCCTTTTTCTCTGCTTTTGTCGCGTCTTTGTCCTTATTCAGACCGCAATGCTGGACAACGGCGTCGGCTAGCGCGAGCATCTGCTTGTCTTTGATCTGGTCAGCCAGATACTGCGGCAGTCTCCTCGTGCGCTTACCGCCGCAAAGGAGCTTGAACTGCTCGCTGGTGCGAATGCTTCGCTTGATGCACTGGCTAGAGATGCGCGAACGCATCACCCCGCCGAAATAACAAGTCTTCGGAGCACCCAGGTCATCGCGGTTGAGATTGCTCGGACTGTGGTTCTGAATCGCATGAATCTCGATTAACACGGCGGTCTCCTTTGCAAAGTGTCAGTCTGCCATTTGCAGGTATTGTTTTGCCCATTTGAGCCGGGTTCCTTCCCGTTCCCAAGTTGACAGGTCATCGGTCAGTCGCACCCAATCCAGTCCCACACTGGCATCGGCAACGTAGCGAATGGCCCATTGCAGCGCGGGCTCGATCTGGCCGAGAGATAACATAAGCAGTTCGTCGAACATCTGTTGCGAGCGCTGCGCCTTACGTTCGTCGTCGGGTCTGACCCGACGGAGCCGCACAGGCAGTGTCATGCCATCGACCTGGGGCATGGGACAGAACGCATAGAGTTTGGCAACGAGCCAGGCGACTTCGCGGCGCGGCGCTCTCTGTGTTTTTTCGCGCAGCGGCCACCATAAGCCGGCAAACAGGTCGAAGCCAGCAACGGATTCGTCAAGCGGCAAGCCAGCGAGTTTTCGTAGCCGCCCCAAGTCGCCAGGCTTGAGCGACTGTAACGTGCCGATGAACTGCTGCGTGGCTGTCATGGTTCGCCGTCTTTCTTTCCCTTGGGTTCTTTAGGCTTGGCTGCCGGTTTCATGTTCGGCAGAACCCGGGCGATTCGCTCGCGCCGTTCCACGGCCCGCGTGGTGAAGCCGGGCGATAGGGACGTAGCGATCGCTTTCATGAGGGGCGCGTATTCTTGCGCCGCGCGATCCCAGGCGGCGGAGTCGCCGCTGACTAATTCGCCGACGTTCCGTGACACCCGCGCTTCAATATCGGGCCGAATGGCGGCAACCGCCGGAGGGATTTCGGCGCTACGTTTCCGGGACGTAGAACTCTGTCGAACTTGGTCAGCAAGTTTCGACCCGGCCTTCTTCCACTGATCGAGGTTAGCAAGCAACTCTTGGAGGTTTTCGACCGAACCCCGAGGTGAAAGCCACCAATCCGTTGCTTCCCGGTACTTGTCTTTATCCGTAGAAAACCCGACGATCCAAAGACTTACCTCCCCGCATATACGGGGATCTCGAAGGATTGCAACGAGGCATCGCACCCAGTCATCTGCGGCTGCACTACTCGAACCCATCGCATTGCCGGTCGGAATAGCAAAGAGCTTGTTCGTCTCGCTGGTTTCATAGACTACGTGTGGATCGCTCCAGACCCGATCTCCGGTTTTGGAACTGCCCTTGCCAGCGAATACGCACCGCTGGATTAAACGTTCTTTCCGTCCGCAGGAAATGCAAATCGACTCCGTCTCGCTCGGATCGGCCAGCCATACACTTCGCGGAAGCCAAGTCAGACCCGTCAGCAACGGAACCGCGCCGTGATGCGGGAGATTACTGTCTGGGCGTTCCCATGCTGGCACGCCGAGTTGGCATCGAGGCGTTTGCCAAGAGTACAGGAGGGTACTTGCGAGAGTGCTTCCGACAGGCACAACGTATAGCGGAGGCGTGGAGTTGATACCGGGCGACTTGCCGGCACCTCCCGACGTAGCAAACACCGGCAATCGAACCAAGCCCATCGCACAGCAGGCCCGGCAGAGTCCGTCCTCATGATCCGTCGCGTGACGAAAGTGCCACTTGTTCGTCCCGCTGGGAACCTCGTGAATCAGGTAGTCTGTCGTATGTTTGGGCGAGCGATCCTTTTCAGCACTGTTTTGATAGAACCGCTTCCCATCCCCTAGCAGATTGAAGCAGTCGCAATGCTTTTCCAACTTGGAAAGCCATTCAGATGGGAACCCATTGCCCGCCAGGACTCGGCCTCTCTCATCCGGTGTCGGCGGTACGCCTTTGCACCAATACAATACCGCCAAGAGGAACCGCAGCAGTGCCACATTGTCCATCGGGTTCGTCGCGGCGAGTTGGCGAATACGCGCGGCCTCCGTGAGCACGACTCGAATGCCGACGCGTTCAAAGCGGCCATCGAGCCGGAGTATCGGAATCCAGGGCTCATCGATCAAGCAAAATGATTGCGTCGTGACCATCCCTTCCACCTGTGAACCTGGGGTTTGGGTCTGTGCTTGTGGACATTTGCGCGTCGTTCAACTTGTATTCATAGCCGTGCGGTCGGCACGGCTGGCGGTATACTCCTTCTCAAATGTCGTGTAGCCACTTACCGGGTTGCCCGTCTCCAAGACTCGGCAGACTGCGCTCGCCGTGTCATGGGCGAACAGCGAATGGTCGGCACAGCGGTACAGGTTTCCAGTTCTGCCAGGCCCGGCCAGAGGCGATTGTCGAAAGGCAGAGAAAACAGTCGCCCCTGGCCGATTTCAGTTCGCCGAGTAGCGACCCCGACGAACACCCGGCAACCATCAATCTAACTGCCCGCCTTCGCGGGGGGAATAGGCGGCCCGGAAAATGTCCTGCGGACCGGTTGAACGGCGGGCGGTTCTGTCACGAGGGAGTCTGTCACGGATACCTGCTCATCGCCAAGCTGCCGGCCTTGAGCGGTCGAGGCGGAGCCGGCCAGGACTCACAACATACCACCAAGGAGGTAGCCTCGCGCGCCTGCGCCTGAGGTGGCCGATTGGCCGGACGGGGCGGCGAGGGGAGTATGCTGTCCAGCCTTTCCCGACATTAGCCTGCCCCAGAGGTGCAGGAAATCGCCTTTGCGGAGTCCTGGACCAAGCTGGCAATATGGGCTTCCAAACTTGTGCTCGCACCTTCCGGCAGCGACAATCCGAAACGTCGCGTCCAGTCCGCCAATCGGCTTCGGACACCCTCCCGGACGGTCCCGGGGACGTCGGCGAGCAGATCTTCCTCCCACTTCTTGTGAAGTCCCTCCAAGACACCCCGCATGTCGGCAATCCGCATCCGCTCCTGCTTCTGAATCCTCTCCTCGTCGCCATCATCGGTGGCCGGCTTCACCCGCTGAAGAATATCCATGAAGCCCTTGCGGTTCGTCGCGGCAAACTCCATCAGGTTGACGGCTCCAAAGCTCGGGGCTGGCCGCCTGGCACGTTCCCAGTGCAGTCGCGGAGAACCACTTGGCCGATCCTCGACGACCAAGACGCGATTTTGATGGACCCAATCCACCTCAGCCTCCAACGGGGCCGAGTCGGGAATCTCTCCCCAGGTATCGGGGATCGTGGATGATCCTGTAAGACACCCTGAGACGCACCGCCCAGGATCATCATCTGTCGGCGGCGGCTCGGTGGGCGGACAGGGCGGGAAAGCATCGGCCATCGCCTCCCATGCCGCTTCGGCGGCCTCGGCCTTCTTCATGCCCTTACTGCGGAACTCCTTGAGCGCCGTGTCCTTGAACTTGGACGCCTCAGCCCATCCGCCCTCACGTCGCAAACGTTCGGTCAGTTCGATCTTGGATTCAGTCATGGCAAATGCTCCTTACCCATTGTGAAAATCAGTCTTCGATGTTGTGTCTTCGCAGTTTATACGGGAGTGTCAGCAGCGAAACCGCCGGGGGGGGCTCGTCCAATTTTCGGCGGCACTGGGGTCGGCCTCTTGATTTCGACCGACCGCCGACCGCCAGATTCGATTTGGCGCGGGAATCGGCCCGTGGGCAATGTCTTGGCGAG
This sequence comes from uncultured Planctomycetaceae bacterium, assembly GCA_963823895.1. Lineage (GTDB taxonomy): Bacteria > Planctomycetota > Planctomycetia > Pirellulales > Thermoguttaceae. Next base: position 133,849 of record CAWGNG010000039.1, on the reverse strand, counting down.
CGCGGACGCCCTCGGACGCCCCGGGGGAGCCATCCAGGGCGACGTGATCGCCGGACAGCGTCCCACGCAAGGATTCCGGGGGCGTTTTCGAGCGCGGACGACCTTTGATGACTCGGGAGCCGTCCGGGGCCATCGGAACGCAAGAGCGCGCCATGAACTGAACTTCAACGCCGGCTTGCGACCCCTGTGGGAACCGTCCACGGATTCGATTCTGGCGCTGGAACCACGCGAATGCGCCGCGGCTGCCGAGTGCGGAGCCCCTTTGATGGCCTGTGAGCCAAAGGGAGCGGGGCTTGGCTCTGGCGGGGTGCGTAAAGGGGACGTTTGCCGGAACGCGGGAGCCTGGCTGCCCGCGGTAACCCAATCTGGCGATCGCTCGCTATTTCGGCGGTCGGAACGCAGGCGTACAATACCCCCGTTGGCGACCAATCGCTGGACTCGTTGGCCGCTTCTGGATAGCCACTTTCTCCACCATTTACGCGAAAAAAGCGAGCCAGAAGTTTGGAGAGGCCGCAAGGGGGTATGAAGTGCCCCCCAGAGCTTGCGTTATCGGTAAGCGTATGCGAGAATCGGCATTAGCGGGAAATCATGTCTTCTTGAGGAAGAGAACGACGAACATGATGGGTTTTCATAGACGTAATGGCTTTACGTTGGTGGAGTTGCTGGTGGTGATCACGATCGTCGGCATCTTGATCGCGTTGTTGCTGCCGGCGGTGCAGATGGCGCGCGAGGCGGCCAGAAGAGCCCAGTGCTCGAACAACGTCAAGCAACTTGCCCTGGGAATGCTGATGCACGAGCACACGAATGGATTCCTTCCGTCCGGCGGCTGGGGTGTCTGGTCGATCGGTGATCCAGATCGCGGATTCGGCAGGGAGCAGCCCGGCAGTTGGATCTACTCGATTCTCCCGTACATCGAACAAGGGGATTTGCACAATCTTGGCGCCGATGGTGACGCGAACAATTGGACGCAAACGCAGATTGACGGCGCGAAGCAGTGCCTGAAAACGCCTTTAACATTTATGAACTGCCCCAGCCGTCGACCGCCGATTTTGTATCCAACAACCGGCTGGTACGGATCAGGTGGCATGCCTTTGTGGCAGTTCAACGTTGACATGCTTCCCAAGGGCGATTATGCAGCCTGTTTTGGCGATCTGGGCTATATTCCCTGCTACTTCGGCCCGCGATCCTATGCGGAGGGCGCCTCTCGCACTGCAAGCAACAGTTGGTTTAAACTGGAGGGTTGGCCAACGGATGCCAGCGCCGAGCCTTACGTGCCCACGGGCATCTCTTATTTGCGGAGCGAAGTGGCCATGAGTTGGATCACCGATGGGACAAGCAATACGTATCTGGTCGGTGAGAAGTGCGTAAACCCCGACCGCTATTATGACGGCTTGGCCGTCGGCGACAACGAGGGTTTCTATTCGGGCTTCATTGACGACAATCACCGCGATGCTGCTAACCTGCCGCAGCAGGATACCCCCGGTCTCGATAATTCGACGGTTTTCGGCAGCGCCCACGCCGATTCCTTCAACATGGCTTTCTGTGACGGCTCCGTTCGGCAGATCAGCTATATGATCGACGGCACAACCCACCGTTATCTGGGCAACCGGCAAGACGGCGTGCCAGTCGACGCCAAGAAACTGTGATTCGTGCGTTCATGACAATCTATGAACACGCGATGGTTGGAATCAACGGTACGCTGGCCCTCGGGCTTGCGCGGCGGCACGGATGGCAAATCGTCGCCTTGGCGGACTTCGCCGCCCTGCTGCCAGATTTTGACGGCCTCACGATCCTGTCCCGTTTCCGATAATCTTATCCTCTTCGATAGCTTAAAGCAGTAGCGAAATACACGTCGGCAGACGAAGCAGCCACCGGCCGTTATCGAGGCATTGCTTCAGAATCGCTTCTGGCGCGCTGCGACGTGGGCTAGCTGCCCTCTGCGCCGGGCGAGGTCTGGGTCGATGTCTTGGCTAACCGCAGGCACAACCGCCGGCGTTCTGCTCAATGACGGCGTCGAACTCTTCCATCCGCTTTAACAGCACGCTCGGCGATAACGGGGTCTGCCGCAATAGCTTAGCGAGGACAGGTCGTCGTGGAACGTTGTCGCAGGCACGGGGCGAAAAGTTGGGCCTGCCGACGTTGGGGTGCCACATCGCTGGGTTAATCCCCAAGCAGAGATAGCGGGCAAAGTCCGCCACCACGGCGGCTTGTTCGGGCGTATCGTAGTGGCCGAGGTTCAGGTCGCGGCCTGCGTGTCGGAACTTCGCCATCCACTTTCCCTCGTGCCGGGTAACGCCAGAATAACAGTGGGGGTGCTCTGTGTTCATGGTTATGCCGCTCCTTGCTCGGATTGCGGTTTCTGAATCGACTCCTCCGGCGTGCCGTAAGGAGCAGGCAACATCCCTTTGCGTTTCATGTCGTTGAACCACTGTACCGCCCGGTAGAATTGTGCATACGGAGTGCGGTGCGACGGTCGGCGTCTGACGAGTATCTCCAGAGCCGCCAGGGCTTTGGGTTGTGGCCTTGGTATCTGCTTCCCCCACGGCTGGCCACGGCGATCCTTGATGCCGCGATTCCAAAAATCCTTGGCGACTTTTGCGGCGCCCTCCTTGGGAACCCGCGCGGCAATCTCGGCGATAAATGCCAGTTGGTCCGTGTCCCATACGAGATGCTTGACTCCCTTGCGATGCACGATTCGCCGCGCGGTCGGCACGCCGCCGTAGGCTAGACCGTTCACTTTTCGCCGCTGCGCCGATTCGGTAAGGCGTTCAGAGCGGAGAGTCCTTTCGGTTTTCGTCTGCAAGGCGAAGAGGTGAAGAGCAACCCTGACAACAGTGTCACTTAGGTCGAATTCCCCGTTCAGCGCCTTGAGCAAGTGGATTCGTATCCCGCGGTCGCACAAGGTTTTTACAGTCTTCTGAACGTCCCGCATCGAATAGCCGAGGCGGTCCAAGCGAGAAACGATCAGGGTATCTCCGGCATGGAGGGCTTTCAGTAGTTGCTTTCCGGCAGGGCGTGCGAGAATGGCAATCTTGCTGCCTGGGGAAACCGGCTCGATGAAAACCCCGGCGAGATTGCCGCCCAGTTCAACGGCCTTACGCTCCATCTCCCTAGTCTGCGTCTGGGGCGGCTTGTCCTGTTTCAGCGGAGAACAGCGTATGTAGCCATAGACGGCCATTCCATTTCCCTCCATTCCTTTTTCCGCACACGACAACTCATTTGTCAGAATCCTTTGTATCATCTGTACACTAGTATCGTATCACTCCGTCCGACCCTGATGCAATCATCGCACCTGGACCCGCTACTCTTTTTCACGTTCTTTCCCTGTCATGCGCCGCGTATTCTGTAGTGCGCCCAACTCGTCGCACCTTCCGATGTCTTTCGATGCTTGACTCGCTGCTGCCCTACTTCCCTCTTCCGCCCCATTTTAACCTGATTGCCTAACGCGATTACTACGGCACAACGCCGCCCTGTCGTGCGCGTCATTCAGCCAACCTGTTACAACTGCGGCCAGCCAGCCGGCAACGCTTGATCCTACTTCTGTTCTCCGAACAGCCACTTCCTGACGTGTTCCGTCACGGCCACTAGCCGGGCGTTGTCGATGCGTTCGCGGTAGACCGACGCCATATCGTTGCGGGCGTGCCCCATGATGGCATCGACGGCGACTTGGTCCCGACTGTCGCCCCCTATCGTCTCAAACGTGTGGCGAAGCCCGTAGAATGACAGGCCGGGGCGCTTCAATTTCAGACTGACCAACAGCTTGTTAAACTCCTTGCATACCGGATCGTCGGAATTCTTGCGGATATTTCCCTTGGCGTCCGGTTTGCTAACGGTTCGCGTCCCCCACGGTTTTCCATACTTGGTGACAAACACCAGCCCGGCATGATCGGGGTTCTTCGGCCTCGGTCGCTGTTCGATGGCTTCGCGCATTGCGGCAACAGTTTCCGGCCAGAGGGGGCAACGTCGCAAAACGGCGGTTTTCGGCCGGGGGTAGTCCAGCCAGCAGGCTTTCAGGTCCAGGGCCTTGATCGGCAAATTGGTTATCTCTGTGTTGCCGAGCCCACAATTCGCGCCTAGCAAGATCATTGCCCGTAGCGGCATGGTGGCCTTGTCGAGGATCGCCCGCAACTCCACTGCCTCAAACATCCGCAATCCCTTGGCTTGGCGTTCCCTCCGAAGTACACGGCGGGGGGGCGGCTTAAACTCGCTGCCGTAGCGGATCGGCACGGGGATCAATTGGTTCTGCTCGGCATAGCGAAAGACAATCCGAATCCGTCGAATCTCGTTTCCCAAGGTCACGGGCGACCACCCACGGGCCATTTGGCGCCGGAATTGCTCGAAGTCGGTCGCGTCAAGATCGACAACCAGCCTTGTGGGGCCGAAAGCCTTCACGATCTTGGCGCACGCGGCGTGATAGTCGGCAAAGCTAATGGGCGACAGCTCCCCAGCCAGCATCTTGGCTTGGCGATTGCTCAAAAACCGATTGCACAGATCGCGGACGGTCAGGCCGTCGCCAGCGACCCGCGGGGTGCGGCCTGCCAACAAGTCGTCCTTCTGTTCAAGCCACCTAGCAAGGGCTGCTTGGCCCTTTGGATCGTCGGCGACCTTGCCGAAGTAAACGAGTCTGCCTCTGACCTTCTTCGCCCACCTTCCGGTGGCATGGGGAAACAGCGGAAAGTCGGGGCGGGGCTTCCGGGCTTTGCTCCCGGTCATGTTGGTGGTAATCTTGACCATATTAGTGTCTTCTCATGGAGGCAGCTTGCGGGTGTCAAAATGGGTGTCAAGTGAGTAACCAAGAGCATACCACAAGCACGAAGAACTGTCAATTACTCCGATAAAAACGATGTTTTGCGCCCGTAGCTCAAGGGATAGAGCAACGGATTTCTAATCCGTTGGTTGCAGGTTCGAATCCTGCCGGGCGTGCTTGTACATTTGGGGAATAGGCTGCGGGAGGAGGCAACTTCCTGCAATTCCGTGCAGTAACAGACCTTGCGGCGTTGGGCGGAAAATCGTCCTTCACCGCTTCGCATGGCGTTGCACTGGGAGTTTGCAGCGCCATTTGCAGCGCCGTCGGGCTGCCGTTTGCCGCGCGGTCGTAGTCGTCGGTCACTTGCCAGTAGTGCTTCTCGGCGACGGCGGCGGTATGCCCCAACCACTTGCAGACCTTGTACTCCGGCCAGCCGGAAGCGACTAGCTCTGTCGCCCTAGTGGCGCGGAGGTTCTGAAATAGCTTGGGCCACGCCTTCACACCTGCTTTTTCCAGAATGCGAAGCAACTGCGTCCGCAGGTTGACGTTACTTTCGCGGTAGCGGGTAATCACGTGTACGGTCTCCGGCTCGGCCTCATCCCATACCTCTTCAAGGTACGGCCGCAACTCAGGGAACAAAGGCACAACCCGGCTCGGCTTGCCCTTGTGGGCCGTCTTGGGTGAGTAAACGGTGAACCGATTGCGTTCCCAATCCACACCGCCCCAGCGTAGCCCCAGATGCTCGGAAGGGCATCGCAGGCCGCCGTAGCGGCTTAGGGCGAACAATAGTCGCCATTGGGCGTCGGGACAGGCGTCTAAGACTCTTTCCGCTTCCGCGCGTGTAACGAAGTAGTCTCGCTCCCGGTTGCCAATCGACGAACAGCCAGCCATATCGGCAAAGGGGTTCTCGGTCAATAGCCGCTGGCGGACCGCGGCACGGAAGAACTGCCGGGCAATCCCGCAACGCCGGCGGATGGTGTTCTCCGCAAGGTGCTGCTCGGCGGCAAGCCAGTCCCGCCAGGCATCGCAATCGCCGGGCGTGATCCTGTCCAGCGGCCGCGCTGTCCCGAAGCAATCGACCAGACAGCGGCGCACCTGCTTCATGTTGTCCACAGTCTGGGGCCTATTCTTCCCTGCGGCGACCAGCTTTTCCCGGTTGGAAATGAACCCGTCCAGGAATGCCCCCAGCAACACGGTGTCTATGCCTCGGCTGGTGTTGCCCCGTGGCGTAACGAGCCCCGCGCGGGCCAGTTTCGCATGGTGGGCATCGGAAAGCCCTGCCACCCATTTAGCCGTCGAAGGATCGGGCGGATCATCAGCCCGGATCGCATTGACCAGCGATTCGACTCGCCGCTGAAAACCGAGGGCGGTCGCCTCCGCCGTGGTCCCGAGCGCGATCGTCTGTCGCTCCTCATTTGGGCGAACGCGGAATTGTAGTGACCACCGCCCGTTCTTGCAAATGAGACTTGCCATATCAGGTTCTCCCAACAAACGGCAAGCCCCTCTTGGTCCTGTCTACGCGGGTTATAGGCCGCGCGGCCGGTGTTGCCAGTCGGCTCGGGCCAAGAGGGGGTTGCGATATGCTGTCGAGAATCAGCATGGCAGATAACCTATAACTATCCGTTCGGACTTTAGACCCGTTCATTGTCCGCCCTGCTGCGATTCTGTCAAGCGTTTGGTATCGAATCGAGAGTTTCGCCTCGGTTTCCGTGGTTCTCGCGCCAGCCGTCGCCACCGTGGCTGCCTGCTGCACAAGAACACCGCACCCCCGGCTGCGGTATTGCGGCATCGGCGCTGGCGACCAACTCGGTGGGCCAGGTTGTACGTCGCGCAACCCATTCGCGAAGTGCGTCCAGCGGGAATCGCAGGTTGCGTTCTCCGATCCGAGTGTGTGGGATTTCACCTGACGCGACCAGCGACATCAAGGTCCGCAAACTCACCCCTAACGCATTCGCGGCCTCTTGCGGTCGAAGCAGTAGCCGGGACGAGACGTTGTTTTCAGACTGGCGCGTCATGACCGTACCTCCACGATCTCGGCTAGGTTCCGGGGCTCGGTCAGCCCTTGGCAATGGATCATCATGGTCATGGGCTTCTCCCTTCAAACAAATGGCACTTCCATGGGGCAATTTTGCGTCTCGGCGGGCTGGATGGTCTTCTGGTCGTCCAGGGGGCTCGGAACGCATTGGCGCTCAGTTAGCCCCCCTTTCTCCACGCGATTACCGATAGGACTCCGACTGCGGGCCGCCACCAGTTGCGCCTTTTGCGCCTCCGACATCACCCGCCGCCTCTTCGGTCGCATGACCGCGGCTACCTTGGCGAAGTCGGCCACGTCGAACAGGACTGTCAACTCACCGAAGTCCCCGTTCTGTTGGACCCGGCAGCATTTCAGCCGCCGGAGGGCGCCAGCGACGTTGGGGTGGCCATCGACGGAGGCAGCCAGCATATTTCCACCGTGCGGGTAGATATGCCCGTGTACGCAAGGAATCACCATCAACCACGGGTCTACCACGCGGGCGTGGTGCCCGTGCTGTGCGTAGTAGCTTTCTTCGTGCTCGACCCGGTACTGCCAGCCGAATCGTTCTCTGAGGTTCACGCAATCCACCCCCGGTTCTCCTCTCATGCTCGTCGTACCGCGGCCTCCCCCTTCCGGCAGCCGAGATTCTCACGGCATGTTCGGCACGTCCGATTGACATAGCCGTCGTGGGTCTCGGTTTCCTCCACGTTGGCGTGGGGGCAATTCACAGGGTTAACGAGGTTAACGGAGTTTGCCTCTATATTCTCAACTCCACTACTGCCCTTATCCTCCCCGGTTTCACCCTCGCGCGTGCGTGAAGAAGATAAGCGTGAAGTCCGTGAAGTCCGTGAAGTTTGTGAATCGTCGTCTTCGCTATGTTCGGGAATTCCAATACCGATGTAGCACCACTGCACCCTCCCGGTAACCGTCCGCTGTCTGTCTTCGATGTTCGGACGGAGCTTGCGTAGTGCGGTGCCAAAGGCCGTCTTTGTCATGGCCGGCCGTCCGTCGCGCTCCATCGTCGCGTTGTAGGCAACTCGTAGCGCCTGCTGACTGACAAAGCAGTCGGGATCGTCGATCGTGTACCTGTCGAGCCAAACGGCCAGAGGATCGGTCGTGGCGTGAAAGTCCCTCCATGCCGCCTGTGTGCTCTCAGGCTCCGAGAATCGGCGTTGACGTTGAACGCGGCGCAGCCCGTCGAGCGCCTTGTTGAGCATCCCTGATAATTCACTTGGGGCCTGCAATCGGACGTCAAGTACATCCTTTGGAATCTGGTCGTCGGGACCGAACGTGTGATCGAACGGGATTACCACCCATCGCCGAAAGAATGCGGCGGAACTGTCGTTGCTTCGCGGCGGATGGTTGGCGGAAAACACCAGCCGGGAGAACGGTTCCACGTCAAATGAATCCTTGAACTTGAATTCGGCTGGCAGTGCATCTCCGCCTACGATCTGCTTGAAAACGGATGTGCCTGCCAAGTGTTCGCTTGGCAAATCGGCGCAGATATTGGCGAGCTTCCCGACAAGTCGCGCCGTGACGAACTTGTCCGTTTCGAGCCGATGCAGAGGTATAGTTGCCACGTTGCGCTTACCAAGGAATCGAACCAGCAGCGATAACCAAACCGACTTGCCGTTGCTACCTTCGCCCAATAGTAGGATCGCCTTTTGCAGCCAGGTGGCAGGCGTCATCAAAACGCCTGGGATTTCCCACGCGAGATCATGAGCATCGACGGGAAACGTCGCCGCCACAAACGCCTCGATGTTTGGGCAGGTTGCGGCGGGATCATACGCGACTGGCAGTTGCACCACCGACAGGTACTTGGGATCGTGAGGCAGCAGCACTCCGTCTTCGACACTGACCATTCCATTTTCGACGTTTATCAGGTCGATGCGGGGCCGCTCTGGCAATTCCGGCGCATCGACGCGAATGAACTCAACCACTTCAGACGCAAGGTGGGAACACCACTTCTTCGTATCGCCCGACACGGTCAATAGCGTCTTGACCATCGTCTTGATGTGTTTCTCGCCGTGTGGCCGATAGACACCGTTCTTGTAGCAGTAGAGTCTGCCGCCGGCGTCTTGGGCGAAATGGTCGAGGACGCAGATTGCATCAGTCAATGTCTTGACGTGGCCGGGGTCTTTGTTGCCATCCTTATCGGGCGATGATCTGTTTCTCTTTCTCTCCGCCTTCCGTGTTTTGATCTGCTCGGCTGTGACCGGCTCCGTCGGCAACTCTTCGATCTTATAGCCTTCGTTCAGCCAATCGCGCAGATCCTTGCCGTGGTTTTCTTCGACGGGATAGGGCAGAGAGACGAGAAGTATCTGCGCGGCACCGGCCTGATGATACGCGGCTGCGGCTCCGTGCTGTCCGTCCACCCCTGGCCTGTCGGCGTCCCCAGCGACGATGGTCCTTTTGCCGCGAGCCCACTCTCGTGGTAGGCTCCCGCGAGACTGGGCGCCGGCGGTGTTGGTGACTGCGACCCAACCGGGAGGAAGCCCCACCGAAACGGCGGCCAGTAGGTCAGTTACACCCTCCACGTCCAGGATCGTGCCGGCATGCATGATCTCAACGGCGCTGCCAGACGAAAGCCACGAATTGACGGACCCGCCCATTGTGTGCGTCTTGCGCTCGCCAAGTTTTCCTATCGCCGGGAACGGTTGCCCCTCAATTCGACATAGGACGATGGCAGTGGGCGCGGATGCGTCGATGGGCGCGCGGCCGTCAAGGCGGATACATCGGTGTTGGCCCCATGTGACCACGGTCCCCCCGCATTTTCTGATGGCCTCTGGTGTGATAGGCGGCTTGGCCTTGCAGTAGATTCCCAACAGTGAATTCCAGCTTGCTGAGTGAATCGTCTTGATCTTGGCTGCTAAGTTTTTTCTGCTCTGCCGGGCCTTGGTGCTGAGGGCCTGGTGATTGTGCCCATTGCTGGCGCGCATGCCGAGATAGTCCGCCACCCGGGCCAGCGCGGTAGAGAAATCGCAGCCGAGATACCATTGGACGGCGGCTATGCCATCGCCGCTCTTTGGGTTTGTGTCGCCGTTGTGACAGCGGGAGCAAAACATCGCGCCGGCCGATTCGTCAATACCGCGGAAACGAGTATTTCCGCCACACTTCGGGCAGGGCCCCTCGCGCTTATCGAAGTGCAGAAATTCTCGCGGGATGCCGGCCACGGTGGCAAGGATCGCCGGCCAGTGTCCGGCGGCGGCGCATTTCACTTTGTCGATGTTAATCATGGGCTGGCGCTCCGCTGTGTTGGTCGCCAAGCGGCTCGCTGTTGGCGTCGTCGGCCTGCCGTTGGGCCAGCCTCTCGACAAATTCCCTCACCCATCGGCCGGTGGTGTACTGCCATCGCCCAAATTGCACGACGCGAAGCCCGGCCCGGATCGCGGCCCGTCGGCTCTTGCTGCACCAGCCCAACCGCTTCGCCGCTTCGGCAAAGAGCAGCGTTTCGCCGTCTGCGATCGAACCGCGGGCAGGGACGGGTGAATCAGCGCGGGGCCTCATGGCGTCACCTCCGCGCACGAAACAAGTGTCGCCGCCGTCGCCGGCTGTTTGAGAGATTCGACCCACCACCGCAAGTCGTCGGGGTCGAACCGGATTTCTCCGTTGGGCAAGGCAACGTGTGGCAGGAGGCCATTACGAACGAGAGCGCGAACTTCCCTCCCGTTCAAGTTGAGAATTACGGCCGCATCAAGAACGTCAAGTAGCGTGCTCATTCCGGCAGTCTAGCATCGCCGGAAAGACCTGAAACACGTGGCGGACGATAGGGTCACTTAGGGGACGATAAAGTAACCTGGTCTGCTTCTTTGGGTAGAAAACGTGCGAGTTTCTGCTTTGCGAGAGCCGGCAAGTCGTCAATTGCGACTTCGATTCGGCGAGCGTTTTTTGGTCCCCGATAGCGAATCAGGCCATCAACGGGCTCCCGAGAAGTCGTGAGACGCTTTCGAAAGGCGAGTCAGGGAAATGCGTCCAATCGCATCGCGCAGCTCTTGTTTTGGAATTGGATTCGACCAGGGGCCGTCAACAGGCCGCGTCTCTCGGGCCTCCCACGCTGGCGCCCTACGGCGATCCTTGACTTGCGAGTTCTCCCACAAGAGGCGCTGCTCGATTGCCCCAAGGTCGATGTCGGGATAGCCGCGGACTGACTCCGCAATGGCGGGAAGGTGCGCAACCTTAAACAAAGGGGGCGATTCTGTTTTGGAAGAACGCTTCGTCGCAGCGACCCGTACGAACGGTTCCTGGTCAGACATTCTCACGAACGGACCAGGGAAACTGTAGATCACGGTTACTCCGAAATTCAATCCCTCAGCTACGTAGATGGGCCTCCATGCGCGGACCAAGAGGTCGAACGCCAAATGTACCGCCAGGGCATGCGCCGTCGGGCGCGAAAGGTCCCCGGCCGAAAACATCTGACCGGCTGGGTAGACGGACACAATTTCGCTGTGCAATCCGGCATTCAAGAACTTCCAGGCGCGGAGGGCAGCGTTCATTGCTATAACAAGCTGCGACTGAATCCACCACCGGCACCAATCCTCCTGGTCGGCCATCCACTCTTTCCAGTCGTTACCCGCGTCGGCAATGCCGCCGATGTGGCATGCGCCCGCGCCCGCTGGCTCTTCAGGACTTCCGCGGCAGGTCGGCCGCAGACCGAGTAGTACACAGACCACACTGCTTCCAAGCAGTCGCGCGCCAGGGCGGTGAGCTCGTCCAGATGTTCGGGCCGCAGGGCATCCGCTGTGATTTGTTTGTTGGGCAAGGAAGCCATGGACCCGCCTCCGGCATAGGCCCCAAAACACACCCCACGCACAACCATGTCCTTGCCCTGGAACTCGTGAGGATACCCAAACCGAACCGCTTGCTCCCCGGTCCGCGGTTTGGTTTTGCGGGTAGCTTCTCTGCTCATAAACTCCTGCCTTTCCTCGGGCCGGCCCCCGGCAGCGCTGCGCGAAAGGCAGAAAGCGTAGTCGCCGCCAGGGTCCGCAGCCGGGGATCAGCCGGCCGTCCCGATACCGTTATTCTACCGAAATGCGAGCGGGGCGGTCTACCATGTACGCCGAGAGGCGGCAGTGCAGTTTCCGGGAGTGTCAAGCGATGCTGGTGGCCTATGAAATCTGTCGCGGCCCGAAGAATCAATACGGCAAGATCCCTGGCGTCTCCCCAATGCTGGGGCCCGGCTCATTTCCTGCCCGCGTTGCCCATTTTCCCCTCCGGAGCCGCAAATGCCAGGATCGCCTCCACCGCCGGCCTGCGTTGCCTAATCGCCACGATCAGAAAAACCGATACAACCGATAGCGACACAGGGGGGATTTCTACGTCCGCTCGGACGCTCTGTCGTTGCTCGACGAGTCCGCCAACTGGGGTTGGTTTCCCGGACGGACTTCCCAACTCACGATGATCTGTTACACCGCGCAATTGCGCCGCTGGCGATGCGTGCTCTGGGCAGCGATAGCTTTGCTGGGCCCTTTGCACGCCGCCACCTATGCACAGCCCGGCACGGTGCCGCTGGCCGGGGAAACACCCTGGGCAGCTCAGCCTTCGGACTACGGGCCAGCGGCTGTCGATCACGTCTTCTCCGCGCCACCTCAGCCGATGCTGGGAGCGACCGCATCACCGCCGACGGAGACGTCCTCGCTGGCGGCAACGAGTTCGCCGCCGGCGTCCGCATTCGACAGCGGCACCCCCTGGCTTACAAACAGCAACGACTGTTGGAAATGGCAATTCGCGCCCAACGGGCTTTTGTACCCCTCCTACCTGGCCGGCCAAAAGGAAAGCCGCATGGGGACGCAGGCCGTTTACGTCCGCGACTACGGTTGGGAGTGGGACTCGACGCTCGGCGGCCATATCGGACTGTTTCGTTACGGCAGCGAAGACCCAGTCCATTCCGAGGGCTGGCAGTTGGATATCGAAGGCGCCGCCTTTCCCCGGCTTGATCTGATGCGGCAGCGGGAATTGCGCTCGGTCGATTTCCGCATCGGCGTACCGCTGACGCATCGCATCGGTCCCTGGGAGACCAAGCTCGCCTTCTACCACTTGTGTTCGCACGCCGGCGATGAGTTCATGCTCGACTTTCCCGAGATCGGCCGCGTACCCTACATCCGCGACGCCATCGACTTTGGCATTGCGTATTGCCCGACGCCCAATCTGCGTCTCTACTCCGAAGTCGGCTGGGCGTTCAACGCCACAGGCGGCGCCAAGCCGTTCGATCTTCAGTTCGGCGCTGAATTGAGCAACCAGGAACTGACGGGCTGGCGCGGCACCCCCTTCGCCGCCATCCACGCCCATCTGCGGCAGGAAAACAACTTCGGCGGCAACGTCACCTTCGAAACCGGCTGGCAGTGGCGAGGCCAGAACACCCACCTCGTCCGCCTCGGCCTCATCTGCGCCGACGGCATGGGCGAAGAGTACCAGTTCTACAACAAGTACCAAAGCCAAATCGGCTTCGGCCTGTGGTACGACTTCTGAGCGAAAAGAGTGACCGGCGAGTATCCGAACAACCTCTCTCCCCACGGCTTCCCAGCGTTGTGAATTCGCTGACGGCAATTCGGGACTGGAATCCCTCGGGAAAGCTAGGTGGAGGGGGGATGATCGGCTGGACGCCGGAAATGGAAGGATTTACGGGAATTCGGTCGCTGGGCCGGCCACTGCAATACAGCCTCTCCGTGGATCGCTTATTTCGCCGACGGGGGCCGGACGGTAGAATGACGGCTATGGAAGTGGGAATAGGCTCGTTAGCCCCGCGCGGATCGCCAATTTCTCCACCACTTAAACGCAAAAAAACGCGACAAGATTTCGTAGGGGGCACAGCAACCGCGAGGACGGCTTGTCGGCCGATCCCAAGAAACTGTAATAGAATAAAGTGGACGGGCAAAAGACATACCCAAAGGCATTGATTGGTTCAACGCGGATTTCTGATGACGCGAGGTCGAGGTTCTCGCATCGTTCGCGGATATTTGTCGTTCTTGCATTCTATGGATGACGACATGAAAAGCACGCCAAGACAGGTCGGTTTTACGCTGGTTGAACTGCTCGTGGTGATCACGATCATCGGCATTTTGATTGCGCTGTTGCTGCCGGCGGTCCAGGCGGCCCGCGAGGCCGCGAGGCGAGCACAGTGCTCCAACAATTTGAAGCAAATGGCATTGGCTTGCCTCGCCCACGAGCAGGCCAACGGATTCCTGCCGACCGGCGGCTGGGATTGGCAATGGGCGGGCGACCCCGACCGCGGTTTCAGCAGGAAGCAGCCCGGCGGTTGGCACTTCAACATTCTCCCCTTCATGGGGCTGGACAATTTGCACGACATGAGCCTGGGAATGAACTACGCCGCGGCCGTTCATACGGCCGAAACGCCGGTCAACACCTTCATCTGTCCCACCCGCCGCACCGCCGTCGGCTATCCCTTCGTTAACTACGGAAGCGGCGCGGCGCCAATAGCAGTTTTTACCTGTTCCCGGCGCGGCCAACCGTCATGGGACGAAGCGACTACGCCGCCAATGGCGGAGATCTTTGTTCCACGAACGCGCCCATTCCCACCACCTATGCGGCGGCCGACGCCATGACCGAAGCCCAATGGAATCCCAATGACGTTTCCCCGAACGGGGTGGTTTACCAACGCAGCCAATGCAAGATGGCCGACATCACCGACGGCGCGAGCAACACCTTTCTTATCGGCGAAAGGAATTGCAATCCCGACTGGTACTACAACGGTGTCGATTACGCTGACGATCAGGGTTGGATCGAAGGCTACGACTGGGACACGAACCGCTTCGTGCTGGACTCGCTGACCGTAACGCCCAGCAGCTATCTCCCACCGCTGCAAGACACGCCCGGCCTATCGTATGGCCACGGTTTCGGCAGCGCGCACGCCAACAGTTGCAACATGGCATTTTGCGATGGTTCGGTGCAGCCGATCAACTACACGATCGACGGCGACACATTCCATCGGCTCGGTAGCCGTAACGACGACCAGCCGGTCGACCCAAATAAACTCTGATTTGCACAAAATCATAAGTCGTCTGCGCACCGTCACATAGATGAATCTTGCAAGCTGTGAGATTCCATAATGCAGCAGGCGCCTGCCCCTTGGCAGCGGCGTTTCCGCCGTTCTGATCGCGGCAAAGTGGCTGCGCCGTCGCGATGTTCCCAAGGCCAATCAGTTTTTCAAAATGAGACGCCGGTTGGGGTCGCAGTTGTACGTTGTCCCATTTCCCATAATCCTGTCCGGTTTCGGAGCTTAAAGTGGTAGAGAAATACACGTCGGCAGATACAGCCGACTGCCGTCCCTCGCAACAGCGCCTCCGGAACACGTTTGGGCTGCCATTCCCGATACGGTTTGGAAGCTGGCCGCCTGCAATCCGCCCGACTGCGCGGCCAACGGTTCCGAGTTGGAGCCGCCGCTAGCCAATCGGCTCTGTCACCTGCCGTGGGAAACGGACAGCGAGGCGTGGCAACGCGGCATGGGCAACGTGCTCAATTTCCCGCAGCCGACCTTTACCCCGCTGCCCGCGGACTGGGAGAAGTGCATCGGGCGGAACACTTCGCTCATTGCCGCGTTCCACAAGCACAAGCCGGGACTGCTGCAAGCCTACCCGAAAGACAGGGCCAAGACATCGGGGCCGTGGCCCTCGATTCGCTCTTGGACCAATGCGGCCCTCTGCGCCGCGGCAATGGAAGCGATCGACGCCGAGCCGCTCTTGCGCTACCGGGCCGTCGCCGGTTGCGTGGGCGAAGAGGCGTCGCTGGAGTTCCAGACGTGGGAGCAATCGCTTGACCTGCCCGACCCGGAGGATTGGCTGGGCAAGGCCGCGGACTGGCGGAGCAATGGACCGAAGGGCGGTGCCTTGGCGCTGGACGTTCCGCCGCGTTGCGATCAAGTCATGGCGGCGCTGGCCGCGCTGGTGGATCGGGTGAAGAACCACAACCTTGGCCCCAACGGCAAGCCCACGGAAGAGCGCTGGCTGGCGGCGGTCGATTGCTTTGCCGAAGTGGCGAAGTGCTGGTTGGAACCGGCGATTGCCGCGGCCGGACCGCTCTACTTCGCCGTGCCCCATGCCTCGGTACTCGTCAAGGCCCCGCCGGATTTCAGCAACACGGTGCTTCAGGTCCACAAGAACATCATGGCGGCCTAGTGTTTAATCTCGCAGTTTGGCAATGCCTGCTGGAGCTTCTTGACGCCCTCGTTAGTGACTTGGGTATCGAAGAGTTCTAAGTATTGCAGGTGCTTCAACCCTCGGAGATGCGTCAACCCGGCATCGGTGACTTCAGTGCCTGCGAGGCTCAAGGACAGGAGTTGACTTAACCCTTGGAGATGCTCCAGCCCGGCGTCGCTCACTTGGGTGTCGTAGAGGTCCAAGCGTTGAAGTTGACTCAACGCTTCGAGATCCGCCAGCCCGGCGTCGGTGATTGACCGCCCGCCAAGACCCACCTCGGTTACGTTCATTAAGGACTCGTCCCGCAAGAGTTCCCCCAGCCACGTCTGTTCGGACGTTACGTTCCCCCCTGTTTTCATCACGATTGCCATAGCCGCCGCCTTCTGCTCCCTTTCCCACTTCATCTCGACCGCCAGCCAACTAAACGGAATGGCAACCGCAACCGTCAGCACCAGCAGCGACCGAAGGGTGAACTGGAACCGACGACGGAAAAGCAGGGCGACGACGAGCCAGACGAACATCACCAACAGAGTCGCCCCGACAGCCGCTAGAGCAATCAGCACCGTCCAGGTCTGGCGGTTGAAGGCGAACCAGCCGAACCACTCTGACAACAGCAGAACGCCCTCCACAGCCAGCAAGGCGACCAGCAAACGACCCGGCGATGGCTGATACCAGCGGAGCTTGGAGTAACGTGCGGCGGGCTGCGGTTCAGTTGCAGTCATGGTGACGCCGTTCTTGTGCGGGAGAACAAAGGCCAATCTACCTTGCTGGAAGATAGTCAGTCAATCCTGAGTCGAGGCTCCATGCCATGAACCAGAAACTAGCCGAAGCCCGAATCCTCGCCGCCCGCAAGATGCCCTACATGACGCATCAGGTGATGGCGCTCATCCCCGTGGAACGGCCGGGGCTGGGTACGATGGCCGTGGATGAATATTGCCGGATGTACTTCGATCCGGCGTTCCTCGAAGGCCGCGACCTGAAGCACTTGGCGTTCGTGGTGTTGCACGAGGCGATCCACGTCTGGAGCCGCCACGCCAAGCGGTGCGTGCGCCTGCTGGGCGAGAGACCGGCCAACGATCGGCTGGGGATATGGCGGCAAGCCGTCGATGCCGCGGTGAACGACGTTCTGGAGCAATCCGGCCTGCGCTGCCCTGATGAGGGGATCACGCCGGCCAAGTTGGGCCTGCCGCGAAACAAGACTGCGAAGGAATACTTCGACCTGCTGATGCAGCGGGCGGCGGCGGAGCAAGAGCAGCAACGCCAGCAAGCCCAACAGGAGCAACAGGACGGCGCCGGCGAAGAGAGCCAACAGGACGGTGAGAGCGACGAAGGGCAGGACGAAGCCGACCAGGAAGGGCAGGATGAGGGCCAGGAGTCAGGTGACGCGGACGGCGAGGGCCAGGGAGGCGAAGGCGACCAACCGGGCGAAGAAGGCCAGGGTGAGGGTGGCAAAGGCCAGGACGGTAGCGGCGAAGAGGGCGAAGGCGATGGGGAGCCGAGCGCCGCGGAGATCGGCGGCAGTTCTGCCGACGGCCAGCCGCGGCCGTGGGAGGATGGCCCGCCATCGCAAGAGCATCCCGGCCTGGCGGAACACGACCAGAACCTCGTGGAAGCCGCCGTCGCCAAGGCGATCGAACAGTACCAAGAGCAGCGGGGCCGTGGCAGCGTGCCCGGCGGATTGGCCCGAGCCGCCGCCGAGTTGCTCCACCCCAAGGTGGACCCGGCCAGGGAATTGCTGGCCAAGGTGAAGTACGCCGTGGGCTGCACGTCGAGTTTCGGGGACTTCACCTACCGCAAGCCCAACCGGCGGCAACCGCAAGGCGGCGCGCTGCTGCCAGCCCACGTCAAACCGATTCCCCGCGTGACGGTGATCGTCGATACCAGCGGCAACATGGAACAAAGTGACCTTGCCTTGGCGCTGGGCGTGATCGGCAACGCCCTCCGCTCGCTGCCCGATCCACGTGGTCTACGGGTATTGGCCGGCGATACGGCCGTGGCGTGTGCGAAGAATGTCTTTCGCCCCGAACAGATCGAACTGAACGGTGGCGGCGGCACGGATATGGCCGCGATGATCGTGGCGGCGTGTGAGGAGAGGCCGTCACCCAAGGCGATTCTGGTTGTCACCGATGGCTACACCGGCTGGCCGCCAAAACCTGTTGGGCCGCGGGTAGTTGCCTGCCTCACGCAAGCCGGGGCGGCCGACAGCGTGCCGAAGTGGATTGATACGGTGGTGCTGAACCCGGCGGACTAAAGTTGTCGCCGCCGCCAAGCGTAGGCAAGCAGGCACAGCCCTCCTGCGATGACCAGCGAGATGCTACTGGGCTCAGGAACACTTGCCACGCGGAACCCTACGCCCCAGTCCTCGTACGTCGGGAAGTTGTAGTAGCTGCGGTAGGACGAGGCCAAGCTGCCCCAGCCGTTGACCAAACTGCCGCCACGCAACCCACGCGACGAGTTCTCAACCGCCGTCTCGTTCCACTGCCAAACATCGCCGCCCATATCATACGTGCCGTAAGGGCCGGGGGACGCGCTGAACGTGCCAACCGGCGTCAAATAATTCGTCCGGTCGCTGTAGCCGTTGATCCAGTAATTCGCATCGTTGAACTCGGTTGCTGCCAAGGCTAGAGAGTTGTCCGGCGGCGTATTGCTTTGAGTCTGGTAGGCCCAGTAACCCGCGTTGGTCCCGCCGCCCTTGTAGTACGCCGCCTTGTACCATTCGTTTTCGGTCGGAATGACGTACTTAGCCCCCGTGTTCCGCGTGACTGCCATCAAGGCCGCGCTGGTTATTGCACCATTCAAGGTGTACGACCCCGTTTCTGTAGTCCCGCTGCCTTCGGCCCCAGTCGGCTGCCCGTTTTGTAGCCAGTTGCAGAAGCGCGCCGCGTCACCCCAACTGACGTCGAACATCGGGCAATTCGCGGCTTGGCTATAGGTGCCCGTAACCGCGTAGCTGTAACTGCCCGAACTGCCGCTTTGCTTAATTCCGATGGTCGGATAAGACACGCCCAGGGCCATGTTGTAACCGTTGTAGAGGCCGTAGGTGTCCGTCTTGGCCACGGCGTTGAGAAACTGACAATACTGGCCAACCGTCACGTCGTACTTGCCCATCTGATAGGCGTAAGAAACCGAGCCGTAGCCGCTGGTACCATCCCACGCCACCGTGGTGTCCGCCGCATTCCCCGGATCGCCCACGGTGACGAACTCAAGGCTCGCCTCTCCGGTCCACACTCCTGTCGTTGGATTGCGAGTACCGCCCATGTTGAACACGTCGGCCTGTATGGAAACAGCGGACAGAAGCAGTAGCGCAACGCTCACAGCTACGACGGAATGGCGGAACACGGCAGCACCTCCTTTGGAAGATGAACTGATGCAGCGACGGACTGCCGAAGAGAAGATGCCCGCATCGAATAACGGGCCGCTGTCGCCTCGGCAACGTGCCTCTTCCCTGCCGATTAGCGATTACCGTCAATTTGGCACAACCAGCGCCGGATGCAATCCCCCCGGTGGGTAATTCTCCCTGAATCTCGGCGGATTTACGTCCCCCCCACGGAACCAGCGTTCGCAGCCGGGCGCGAAGATCGTGTTCCTCGCGTCTTGTTCCCGAAGCCGGGAGAGCCATTGAAAACCCTCAGACTGGCCGTGCTGCCAGAGAAGCAAACCATGCCCGATGACTTCTGGAGTGACGCGGACATCATCGACATCTACACCCGCCGGCAGGCCATTGAGGACGGCGTGCTGGTGCAACTGAGTGGCCACGGCTACCAGGGCGATCCCTGGATGCCGGCGATGGTGGCTGAAGCCGGTTTCCGCTATTCGAGACGGATGGCGAGGCCGTGGGAGATGTCTGCTTGGAGCGACTCGCTCGCATTTCTCGCTATTCGAGTCACTGACCTACGATACTCTCTGCCGCCGCCAAGCGCAGGCCAGCAAACCGATACCTCCCACAAACAACAGGGCGAAAGTAGAAGGCTCGGGGATACACGCGACGCGGAACCCGAGGTCGGTGCCCCATAGCGTGGGGTCGCAGCCCGAATCATGCGACGAGCCCAGGTAGACCGAGTCGCTGCCAAACGACCCGCCACGCATACCACGGCCACCGGAAACGTTCGTCTCATTCCACTGGTTAAGATTGCCGCCCATGTCGTACGTCCCATAGGGACCGGGCGAGGCGGCAAACGCCCCAACCGGCGTTGTATGCCCCCCATTACCAGAAAGTACAAATTCTCCAACGATCGTCATATTCCCCCCTCCGCCTGGATAAGTGTAGCCGTTGAGGTAGCAATTTGCGTCGTTGGGCTCCGTTGCAGCCAAGGCCCAAGAGTTGTCCGGTGGCGTGTTGCTCTGCGTTGGGTAGGCCCAGTAGCCCGCGTTGGTTCCACCACCCTTGTAATAAGCCGCCTTGTACCACTCGTTCTCGGTGGGAATGAAGTACCTCGCCCCGGCGTTGCGGGTGACCGCCATCAAGGCCGCCTTGGACGTTGCACCGATCAAGGTGTAGGCGCCGGTTTCGGTCGTGCCACTGCCTTCTGCCCCGGTCGGTTGGCCGTCTTGCAGCCAGTTGCAGAATCGCGCCGCGTCGCCCCAGGAAACATAGTTCACGGGGAGGTTGCCGCTATCGGGGGTCATCAGCGAGTAGCTATAGCTGCCGGAGCTGCCGCCTCGCCAAATGCCGCAGGCGGAGCAACCGCTTCCCATGTTGGCGTTGTACAGGCCGTAGGTGTCGGTGGCTGCTACCGCGTTGAGGAATGCCGTGTACTGCGCGGCCGTCACGTCGTACTTGCCCATCTCGTACGTGTAAGGTACCGAGCCGTAGTGCGAGCCGGTCGCCGTATCGGCTGCATTCCCTGCATCGCCGACGGTAACGAACTCAAGGCTCGCCTGTCCCGTCCATATTCCCGTCACTGGATCGCGAGTGCCACCCATATTGAACACGTTGGTCTGCGCCGACACGGAACTCACGCCAGAGAAGACCAAACACAGAACACCCAAAACAACTGTGCAACGACGAAACACGGCAGTGCCTCCCTTGGATGATGGACCGGTGCAGCGATGGACTGCCGAAGAGAAGATGCCCGCATTGAATAACGGGCTGCTGTCGCCTCGGCAACGTGCCTCTTCCCTGCCGAGTAGCGATAACTACGAATTTGGCAGAACCAGCGGCGGATGCAATCCCACCGGTGGGTAATTTTCCTGGAATCTTGGCGGATTTACGTCCCCCCCCACGGAACCAGCGTTCGCGGCCGGGCGCGAAGATCGTGTTCCTCGCGTCTTCCCCAAGGCCGAGAGAGCCATTGAAAACCCTCAGACTGGCCGTGGCGCCAGAGGAGTGAAACCATGCCCGATGACTTGTGGAGTGACGCGGACATCATCGACATCTACACCCGCCGGCAGGCCATTGAGGACGGCGTGCTGGTGCAACTGAGTGGCCACGGCTACCAGGGCGACCCCTGGATGCCGGCGATGGTGGCGGAGGCCGGTTTCCGCTACCCCGTCGCCATGACCGCGACGGCGTTTTGCCGCTACGTCACGCCCTTGGAAAACGAAACCGATTTTTTTGTACACCACCCAGAAAACGCGGGAAATACCTAGTTTTCTAGGCTTTTCGGAACGTCGGCCACTTCAGCTTGTATACCGTACAAACGGGTAAAAAGGGGCGTTTGCGGGTGTATATACACCCGGTCAGAATCTTCTTCTCACCTACCCGAAACCGGCCTGAGAAGGAGCTGGCCGCGGGGCATCCCGGACCCTACCCCATTGCACGCTGCCCACACGGGGCTATGATAGGGGGGCTTTCTTCGACGTGGCAGAACGACGCGAAAGGGAAACAGCTATGGCTCACCATGAAGACGAGGGACGCAAGAAGGCCCAACGCATCGTGCAAACCGTTGCGTTTCCAGCCATGCAGGATTTGGTGGCCAGACTCAATGAGAGTGGAGTCTTCCCCCATCGCTTTGTTGCGGAGGAGCCACAAGAAACTGACGGGACGTTTGTCTGCATCGGAGTGGGTAGGGCGGTGGGGGCCGCTGGGGCAAGATTGTCGAGCGGTCCACTGGTGTCGTTCAAGGTCCTGGCGGAGGTCAGGGTCGAGAACGAGTCCATGCTTCGTCTTGGCGTAACGTGTGAGGCGGCAACGGGGCCGTCGGAACGAAAGCAACTCCGTTGCTCAAACTCCCTTCGTCCGATCGCTCTAGGCGATCAATCGGTGAAGGAGCACTATGAGCATGAACTGAAGCAATGCTATGACAAGTGTGTCCAGTTTTTCACAGACATGCGCGGCGCGTCCAGGTAGTCTGGTTTTCCGTTTCGATGGGTTGTCAGCCGCCGCCGGAAACCGGCGTGAGGGGGCTGGCCAAACACCGTCTGCGCGATGAAAGTCGCAGTCCTTGGGAGGCGCAGGCAATGAGCACCGACTTGGAGCCTTCCGGCAAACCGGAGAAGCGACCCCTAATTAAGTCTCGTTTCCCTTCCCTTGCGGATTTCCTGACAAAACAACCGCCGGGAAGCGAAGCCGACGTTTCGTGTCATCTGGAGCCCACCGCTCGCGCCATTAACTTCCTGATTCCAGACCTTTGGCTGGATTGTGAAAATGCGAATTGTGATGGGTTCCGCTGGTTCGACGGAAGTGTGCGGGAGACTTCCATAGGGTCTCTCCATCGGATGGACGTTTTTCTGAAATACACTTGTCGAAATTGCAAACAAACGTCCAAGACCTACGCTATTTCGATAGGTGACCAAGCCGAGAACCTCATGACTGTCCGCAAAATCGGGGAGTGGCCACCGTTTGGCCCCAGAACTCCCTCTCGTGTCATAACGCTAATTGGTCCGGATCGTGACCTTTTCTTGAAAGGCCGACGCGCGGAGATTCAGGGCCTCGGAATCGGTGCATTCGCGTATTACCGGAGGGTGATTGAGAATCAGAAGAACCGACTCTTAGAGAAGATAATCGAGGTAGCAAAGCGGGCTAGTGCCCCAGGCGACATGGTTCAACAACTGGACGCGGCCAAGACGGAGACTCAGTTCACCAAGGCAATAGACAGTGTGAGGAATGCAATCCCCGAATCTCTGAAAATTAAGGGGCATAACCCCCTGACCTTGCTGCATTCTGCCCTGAGCGAAGGTCTTCACGATTCTACGGATGCCAGTTGCCTGGAATTGGCAACTGCTATCCGTGAAGTCTTGTTCGAGTTGGCTGAGCGAATCGACGCTGCGCTCAAAGACCACGCCGAGCTAAATGCCGCTGTCAGCAGGCTCCTTGCGCCAAGGTCGGGATCGTAGCTACGTTCTCGTCCGCAGGGCGGCCCGGCGGGGATTACAACAAACCTGGAGGGTTCACGTGGACGTCAAGGTCTTCTATGCTTGGCAGGATGATCGGCCGGGCAAAGTGTGCCGGTGTCTGATTAGGGACGCGGCAAAGGCTGCTTGTGCGGAAATCACTTCTGATAATGCCGTCTTCAACGTCGCCGTCCTGCCGCAAGCGATTCATCACCAGAGCAACCATCGTATCAGCGGCGCTTGAATGGACCAGTCCGAGGTCGATTGGTCGCATCGTGTTGTCCTTGCCCAGCAACATCAGATTCTTGTAGGTTCGCCAAACCGACTCCTTCAGGTCGCGCTGGGCCTTCTTTAGATTCTCTGCCAATTGCCGCCGTTGACTATCGTCAAGCCGCAACTCTGTTTCCTCTTCCTGGATGTCCTCCCAAGCCAAGACCTTGCGGGCTTCGTCCGACAGCCCGGCGGCCGAATCCGGCACACACCACACAAGGGCGCTCTTGAATGTGCGGGCCGAAGTGCCGTATTCCTTGGTCATCGTTTCGACGAGTGCCGTCGTCTTCTTCTCGTCTTGCAAGGATTGATCCGGCGGCAACACGACAAACGTCAATGCCGGCCGGTCAGGAATCTGGCCGCTCTTTTCGGGATAGAAGACTCTCTCGATGCCGCTGCCGGCTTCAAAGACCTTCTGAATCTCGGTTCGGACCAGCTCGTCGATCTTCGGGGGCAGAATACTGGCTCGGCGGTCGGCCAGTAGTTTGTTGAGGTTGGGCGACAGGCTGAACCGATAACGATTGCCGCCGAACTGCTGCTCTTTGACGTTCCGCATCCAACTGGTGCAGAATCGCGCCAGGTCGTTTTGCATCTTGAGGTTCCAAAACACCCGCTCGCCTTCCCAGCGGACGTACTCGCGGTCGATCCCGAGCCCGTCCTGCTTGTAGCTGATCGGGTAAACGTAATCCTCTCGGACAACCACGAAGGTAACTTCGGGATCGGCCATCAGGTCGCCGTTCTGCTCGTAGTAGTGGGCGACGGAGACGATCAGGGCACCTTGTGGCGTTTTGCCGACCGCCTCGACGCAGGCCGGCATGATGCCGCTGCCGCCGTTGTCAAACTTGTGATGATCGCCTATGGCCGTGATGCCCTCCGTCAGAACGTGGAACACAGCCAGGGCTGATTTCGATAGTGGCTGAATGGAACGCATGGCACTTCTCCTTGTGAAACGTGGTTAGAACAGTTGTTTCTCGTCGCTCTGCGGCTTGCCCGTGCCGGCCGTGGTGTCAGAACTTGCTTTGACTTCCCACAGCCGATACGCTTCGCTCTCATAGTCGTCCGGCTTCTTCGGGGCCGGAACGAGCTTGGTCGAGACCTTGCGGAAGTAATCGACGCTGCGGCCCTGGGCCTTGCCCCGGATCGTGTGCTGGTCATAGCACCACTCGGGAATCGACGGGCGAAAATCTTCGAGCTGCGAGCGGAGCCCAACCGCGGCCTGGAAGTGATCGCCCTCGCGCGACTTGGCAGCGCGGGCCAGCGCCGGATTGCCGTACCGATCGGCATACGCCACTGGCCGAGCTTGTCGGCGTTCCACCACGCCCGGGCCTGCTCGCAGCAGGTCCGCACGAGCGGGATGATCTCGGGCGCCGCAAGCCCGACATCCTCGTGGGAAATGATTTCCAGCCGGGTTGTAACCCAGGTGGCGAAGCCCTTCGACGTGTGGCCCAGCTCGACGGCCATCGCCGGACAGCGTCCCACGCAAGGATTCCGGGGGCGTTTTCGAGCGCGGACGCCGTTCGATGACCTGGGAGCCGTCCAGGGCCGTTGGAACGCACTGGCGCGCCGTGAACTGAACTTCAACGCCGGCTTGTGGCCCTCTTGATGGCATACGTTTTCCGCCACGACCTTCTTTCTCGGCAGCGTCCGTGGTCGATTACGTTGGCCGGCAACCGAACACCCCCAAAATGTCATCCCGTGCTCTCGCGTCAGAAACCGTAAGGTCACCAACACAGGCCGATTGAACGAAACGTATTTCGGAACGGTGATAGACTTCCGCAAATAGTCAAAACACTCCGCCGAGCATCAAAGCCTTCGGCATCCCCTGCCGAATCGTGGCCAAGCCGCTACGGACAAGACAAGCTATCCCGATTCGTGCGTGGTGAGCGCGGCGTTTCGTGCGAAGTAATGGATACCCTGGGGGAATACCTCAGGCTGGAGTTGCGGCGGATCCGCAAGTCCAGGGGCGAGACACAGAAAGGCTGGTGAGAGTATGGCCACGATTCTGAAGCGCAACGGCCGGCGGTCGATTCAATTCATGGACGCGGCCGGCGACCAGGGAGATATGGTCGCAGCCCGTTCGCAACCTCAAGGAATTCTTCGGCATTGACCAGCCACTACGGAGAAACACCGCAAGGCAGCGATGGGGCCAGGGGGCTGGCGGGGCTGCAACCTTCGCACCACGATGGAGAAGATCAGCCGGCGGGCCGGCATGACGCCCTGGCCGCGGCTGTTCCACAACTTGCGGTCGAGCAGGGAAACAGAGCTATGCGAACGGTTCCCCGTTCACGTGGTCACGGCTTGGCTGGGGAACACTCCCGAGATTGCACGCAAGCACTATCTGCAAGTGACGGACGAGCATTTCCGGCAGGCGTCGGCACCATCCAAACTGCTCGAAACAGCGCTGCAGCCGGCGCTGCAGCAATCGACGGAAGAGGCTTACACGGGGCCGCAAGACGCCAAGATCGGCCAAGCGGCCACGTCAGACAGGCAGAACCAGAAAGCAATGCCGTGCAAGGGCTTGCGAACCCTTTCCACGGCCTGCGCTGCACACCTAAGTCCTTGCCAGATAACAAGAAGCGGAGAGGACAGGATTCGAACCTGCGGGGCAGTTTCCCACCCACCGATTTAGCAAACCGGCGCTTTCGACCACTCAGCCACCTCTCCAACGGCGATGGGAACCCGACTGGCCGCGTCCCAAGCTCGTTCTCTGTATTCTACTCTCTGGCCCAGCGACCGCAAGTGACCAGTCCGCTCTTTCGCACCGCCTTGGCGGCCCCCCCTGCCCTGGCGTATGATGGCGATCATGGACTTCATCCTTCCCATTGTGATGTTGCTCGCCGGCCTCGGCTTTGGCGGAGTGGCGGTATGGCTGCTGATGCGGGCAAGCGTGGCTGCCGCCTTCGAGCGGGGACGACGGGAAGCGTCCGCCGAAACCGCCGCCCTGTCAGAGAGGCTCGTCGCCCGCGAAGACTCGATCGAGGAGCTCCGCAATCGCCTGGGCGAAAAGGACGCTTCGCTGGCCGACCTGCAACGCCAAGTCGCGGCGCTGGCCGCGAAGGCCGCCCAACTGAACCAATCGTTGATCGAGCAGCAGAACCAGGCCCGCGAGAAGCTCGCCCTGCTGGACAACGCGAAGCAGCAACTTGCCGACGCCTTCAAGGCGCTCGCCGCCGACGCCCTGAAGAGCAGCAACACCTCGTTCCTCGAATTGGCCAAGACCCAGTTGGAGAAGTTCCAAGAATCGGCCAAGGGGGATCTCGAAAAGCGGCAGACCGCCATCGACGAGTTGGTCAAACCGGTCAAGGAGTCGCTGGGCAAGGTCGATGCCAAGTTGCAGGAGATCGAAAAGAGCCGCATCGAAGCCTACAGCGGACTGACCGAGCAGGTCCGTTCGCTGGCCGAATCGCAGAAAGACCTCCGCGGCGAAACGGCGAACCTGGTGAAGGCCCTCCGCCGTCCGCAGGCGCGCGGGCGGTGGGGTGAAATCCAGTTGCGCCGCGTGGTGGAAATGGCCGGCATGTTGCAGCATTGCGATTTTGACGAACAGCAATCGACCGACGCCGAAGACGGCCGGCTTCGGCCCGATATGGTCGTACACTTGCCCGGGCATAAGAATATCGTCGTCGACTCGAAAGCCCCGCTGGAGGCCTATCTCGAAGCGATCGAAGCTCCGGACGACGAAACCCGCGCACTGAAGTTCAAGGATCACGCCCGGCAGGTGCGCGATCACATCGCTGCGCTGGGGCGGAAAGAGTATTTCAGGCACCTTGACTTCACGCCGGAATTTGTGGTGTTGTTTCTGCCGGGCGAGGTCTTCTTCAGCGCGGCGCTGGAGAACGATCCGACGCTTATCGAATCAGGCGTGAATCAGAATGTCATCGTTGCCACGCCAACAACGCTGATTGCACTATTGCGCGCGGTGGCGTACGGTTGGCGGCAAGAAGTGCTGGCCGAAAACGCCAAGGCGATCAGCCAACTGGGCCAAGAACTCTACGAGCGCCTGTCCGTCTTGGGCGATCACATCCAAAAGCTGGGCAACGGGCTGAGCACGGCGGTCAACGCTTACAACAGCGCGGTCGGATCGCTCGAATCGCGGGTGTTGGTCAGCGCGCGACGGTTCAAGGACCTCGGCGCCGCGGCCGTCGGCGGCGACATTGCGGAGATTCCCCAGATCGAAGCCTCTTCTCGTCTCCTCCAGGCTCCCGAACTCACCGGGCCCAGCCAGCCGCAGATTGACGGCCCTCGCTGAGAGGGATATGATTGGTGTATGATGACGATCGCGGAAGATATCGTGACGGCCGAGCAGCTCCTCGACATGCCTGATCTTGGGCCATGTGAGTTGATTTGTGGAGAAGTGGTAATGATGTCTCCCTCGGGCTATGAGCATGGCGTGATTGCCGGCCGGATTCACACGCGGTTGGCGACTTTCGTAGAGCAACATTCGCTGGGAATCGTGACGGCGGCCGAGACCGGTTTCCAGATTGGCCGCGATCCCGACACGGTTCGAGCGGCGGACGTGGGATTCATCCGCGCCGATCGCGTGCCGCCGGTGCGCATGCGCGGCTTTTTTCAAGGGGCGCCCGATCTTGCCGTGGAAGTGGTGTCGCCCGGCGACCGCGCCGGCGATCTGCTGGCAAAGGTGCGCGATTGGCTCTCGGCCGGTTGTCAGTCGGTTTGGGTGGTCGATCCCACGTCGCAAACGATCTCGATCTATCGCGGCTCGCACGAACGCGCCATGTTGACCAACGCCGACGTACTGACCGACGACATCGTTCTTCCCGGCTTTCGCCTGCCGGTGACGCATGTCTTCTGATTCGGGAAGTCTTCCAGCCTTTCGGTTCGCAATGAGCCGCTTTTGACGATTATATCGCGCCGCCTCTCCCGAAGACTCTCCGCGTTGAGGCGACGTTTTCTCCTTCCCAGTCTTCTACTCAGAACGGGGCCTATATTACGACGGGGCAGGAAAGTAGATAAGGTCGTTGGGCTTCCTTGCCGAACTGCTCCGACGCTAACCCTCTCCGGACGCGGGCAACGACCCCATCGCCGACGCTTCCTGGAGAGCGGGCCACATTCACTGGGCAAACAGACGAGGAACGTGAGATTATGAGCCGTCACGAACTCTTGCGTGGCTTGCAGATGTCAATGCTCTGGCGCCGACACTTGCCCGTGCTGTTGGCGGTCAGTTGCGGCGTCGCCTTCTCGGTGGCCGTATTCTTCGTTGTCCGCTGGTGGGAATCGCGCGACATCAACGCCGCGTTCCAATCGGTTGCGGCGGATCGGGCCTTTGAGGTGAAGAACACCTTCGAGACCGAAATCGGCATGTTGGAGTTGTTTCGCGCCGCCCTGATGACCGACGGAAAAGTGGAAAAGGACGAGTTCCGCGAGATCCTTCAGCCGTTCCACTCGCACGACAAGAGCATCGAGTCGGTCCAATGGATTCCGCGAGTCTCCAACGGCCAGCGGCGCGAATTCGAGTTGGCCGCGCAACACAACGGCTTTCCGGGATACCGCATCACCGAGCCTGACAAGAATGGACAGATGATGCCGGCCAAGCAACGGAGCGAGTACTTCCCCATTTACTTCGCCTACTTCGCCGGGTCGCGACCGGCCAGCAAGGAGATCTGGGGATACGACGTCGGTTCCGAGCCTACGCGGCTGGAAGCCCTTTGCCAGGCCCGCGACAGCGGAAAACTGGTGGCCAGCGGACGGATCCGCTTCGTCCGCGATCCAACCGAGGCCGGCGGATTCCTCGTTTGCGTCCCCGTCTACGAAAAAGACAAGCCGACGAAGACCCTGGCGGATCGCCGCAAGTATCTGATGGGTTTCATTCTCGGGGTCTTCCGACCGAGCGACATGCTGGACGTAGCGCTGGCGCCTATGAAACCGGAAGGGATCGACGTGGGGCTATTCGACGCCTCCGCGCCCGCCACCGAGCACCACCAGGACTTCCACGCCTCGCGCGTACGCGCCGACCGCTTTACGCCTATCGATCTCAATGCGCTCCACGATGACGAAACTCCGCACTATACCATTAGGCTCGACGTCGCCGGACATCCCTGGACCGTCGCTTGCCTGCCGATGCCCACTTTCTTCGCCGACCGGCGAACTCTCTGGCCCTGGGGCGTCCTGACGATCGGACTGGCGTTCACCGTAATGCTGGCCGCTTATCTGTGGCTGAGCGTCAATCAGCAGAAATACCTGGCGCAAAAGGTCCTGGAACAGACCGTGGATATTCGACGGGCGAATGAGGAGGTCATCGACCGCTTGGTGTCGGCGGCGCAATGGTCCGACGAGGAGACGGGCATGCACATCCGCAGGACCGGCCTGCTGTGCGAAGTGTTGGCGCGGGCGGCGGGCTGGTTCGGCGACGACGTCGAGGCCCTCCGTCAGGCCGCGCCGATGCACGACATCGGCAAGATCGGCATCCCCGATGCCATCCTGCAAAAGCCCGGCAAGCTGACGGCCGAAGAATTCGCGGTAATGAAGACCCATACCCGCATCGGCGCCGACATCCTCGCCGGTTCGAAGTCGCCGATGCTGCAAATGGCTCGTGAGATCGCGCTAAACCACCACGAGCGCTGGGACGGCAAGGGCTATCCGCGCGGGCTGGCCGGCAAGGCCATTCCCGAATCCGCCCGCATCGTGGCCATTGTCGACGTCTACGACGCCTTGTCGCACGATCGCGTCTATCGGCCGGCGCTGCCCGAGGCGGAAGTCTTGACGATCATGCAGCAGGGGGCGGGAAGCCATTTCGACCCCGTGTTGATGACGTTTTTCTTCCTGCACTTCTCGGATATCCGCCGCATCGCCCAAGAACACCCCGACGACAGTTGGGGCGGCAAGCGGGTTTTTGCCTGGGGCGGCAGCGCCCCCGCCGTCAACGACGCGACTTCCCAGCCGGTCGAAATGCCCGGTCGTTCGACGGGCCAGCCGTCGATCGAGCAACCTTCGGACGCAGCCGTCACCGTCCGATCCGTTTAGCAGCACGACACTGCGTCCGGTGGGGCAGACATTCTTGTCTGCCAGATGCGCCGTCCTTTCTCGCGGCAGACAGGAATGTCTGCCCCACCGCGATGAGAAATGCGGTTTAGCCGCGCCCCGCAGGGACGCGAGAAGCGTCAACCCGCTCGACGGCTGCACGGCCACCCCTGGCCCCGCGCGAGAAGCTGCGACAATAACCGCTCCGGATGCGACTTGCCATGAAAGGAGCCGTTTCGTGCCCTCATTTGCCGACCGACTCGACGCCGCCATTCGCCGCTGCCGCAATCCCGTGCTCGTCGGTCTCGACCCGCGCAGCGAGAGCCTTCCGGCCGGGATTCTGCCCGCGGCAAAGCGCGCCGCTCTGCCGGAAATCGCCGCCGCCTATGGGCGGTTCTGCCGCGGGGTGATCGACGTGGTCGCCCCGCTCGTCCCCGCCGTCAAGCCGCAGGCGGCCTTCTTCGAGCAGCTTGGCCCGGCAGGAATGACCGTGCTGGCCAACCTGATCGCCTACGCTCAGCAGCACGGGCTGTTGGTCATTCTCGACGGCAAGCGGAACGACATCGGATCGACCGCCGCAGCTTACGCGGAGGGAATGCTGGGCCGCGACGGCCAAAGCCCTTGGGGCGCCGATGCCCTGACCGTCAGCCCCTACTTGGGCGACGACAGCCTCCAGCCGTTCATCGACGTGGCCTGGCAGCGAGACGCCGGTGTCTTCGTGCTCGTCAAAACGTCGAACCCCGGCGGCCGGATGCTCCAGGATCTCGTGGCCGAGGGGACTGTCCCAATTTTCGCTTCAGCGAAAATGGGACTGTCCCCTTCACCGCAGGCAACGCCGGCCAAGCGGCAGCCGATCTATCGCCACGTGGCCGATTACGTCGAGCGGCAGGCGGTTGCGACTCTCGGGACATGCGGCTACGGCGCGGTCGGGGCGGTGGTCGGAGCGACGTATCCCGCCCAACTCGCGGAACTCCGGGCGGCGATGCCCCACACGCTGTTTCTCGTCCCCGGTTTCGGCAGTCAAGGCGGCACCGCCCGCGACGTCACCGCCGCCTTCGATGCCACCGGCCGCGGTGCCATTGTAAACAACTCGCGCGGAATCATCTTTGCCCATGCGAAGAAGCCGTACTCCGAACGTTATGGCGCCGCCCGCTGGCAAGAAGCGGTCGAAGCCGCCACCCGCGACATGATCGAAGAACTTCGCTCGGAGACACCGGTCGAACAACTCTGAATGCGAGCAAGCCCCTTTCTCCCAACAGTCGTCCTACATTACCCAATATATGCGCCCGTTGCCTTTACGCCCCCCGACGGAGCATTGCAATGCGAAAGCGGCCGATCGCATTGTCCAGCGGAGGTGTTTGTCTCTACCGCTCGGCGGCCGTAACTGCGGAATCCCTGCGGCGCGCGGCCTGGATCATCCGTTGAACAAGCCCATTCGCTTTGGCGGGGGCGGCAAAATCCTGCCCGGCCAACGCTGCCGGCAGCGACCAGAGCATTAGGTCCTGGTAGTAGTCGTTGCCGAAGGTGCGCTCGCCCGTATCGACGTCGCCGCGCATGATATTAGGCATGTCCCACGTGTAGCCTTGAATGCAGACCAAGTTGTGCCACACCCGCCGGGCCAATTCCACGCCGAATTCCTTTTGGCCACAGTAGATGTACGTCATGGCGAGCATCAGGGCTTCGGGCGGGAAGTAGGAATAGGTTCCGTATCCGCCCACATTGGCCAGTTTGCCGTCTGGCCCGACATAGTTGACCGCACCATACTTGGTCACCGCGATGTTGCCGCGTTTGATCGTGGCCAGCGTGGTCTTCACGCGGTCGGCCGGCAGGGCGCTGGCCAGGCCATGCGACATCGTGATCCACTGACCGTCGAGCTGATAGCCGAAGATCAGGTCGGAGCGGCGTTTGGTTTCCGGCTCGAGGTAGTTGAGGTAATAGGCGCCGGTCCAGAGTTTTTCGTTCATGCTCTTGGCGCCGGCTTCGATCCACGCGCTGCACTGCTCGGCGAATGGCTCGTCGCCGGCCACCTTGGCCATTCGCTCGACGATGCGGAGTTGCGCCAAGTGCAAGCCGCCGACGTGGGCGGTCATGCCGCACCAGCTCGGTTTCGGGGCCTCGAACCACTCGGTCCCCACGTTGTCGGTCGGCATGGCGATAATGCGGTCGCCGATCGGATAGGCCGGGCGAAGATTGACCGTGTAGATCATGTTCTGCTTGACGGTCGGAAAAAACTCCTTGACGAAGTCCTTTTCCGTCTCGCCATAGCAAAGGAAGTAGCGATCCACCATCGCCGCCAACGAGATGCCATTGGTGGCAAATTGGTAACCTCGGGTCGGATTGGCGAAGTCGATCGGAGGCGTCTGGCCGGTGCAGCCGCCGAAGATCCACACGGCTGCCCCATCCGAATACTGGTAGCCCTTGTAACCGCGCAGCGTCGAGAGGGCGAGTTGCGGGAAGAAATAGACCAACGGTTGATTTCCATAGAAGGAACACGGAATGCACTCGATTTGCGGGCATCCGCGCGGGCACTCGATCATGCCGAAAAGCCCATCGTCGGCACGCACCCAGGCCGGCAGCGGCGGCTTCGCCTGGGCCCACAAGCCCGTCTCGGTAATCAGGTGCAGCACGTTGACCAGCGATTCCCGCAGCCATACGGGCAAGGAACCGTCGGCGTAGACCACTTTCTGCCATGCGATGATCCGCCGGAGCAGTTCGCCATGCTGCTTGGCGAGCATCTCCGCCGTTTGCAGTGCGCTCGGGTAATATCGGGCATACATGTGCGTAAACCTATGCGGCGCACGGCCCAGTTGTAGCCGCCGGCATTCCAGGTGGGGGCATACCAGGTTAGCACAAATCGCAACACCTTGCTTTCGCGGGGACAAGGCGAAGTTCACGGCCAGCGACGTTCCCGCGTGATCGCTCCCGGCTTGGGGAAGCTGTTGGTGAATTCGTGCCCAGGCCGAGGCGTCCGCGGCCAGATCACCGCCGATGCGGATGGCATCTTTGCCAATCAAGCCGAGCGCATAGGAGGCCAAGGGTGCAGTCACTTCCACGCCCTGAACGTCGCCCTCGATCCGTTTTCGCGAAAACCGTGTAGCGTCTGCCTCTTCTGGCAACGGGCCGGGAAATGTCAGTGCAACCGCACCTGTTTGCGGAAGATCCGTGGCGTTCCGCAAGTGGACTTCGAAAACGGCCGCCGGCGTCAGCGAGTCGAGCACGTCGCCGGGAAGAAACGGCGACCACGCCCGCAACCCCACGCTCACCGGCGCGTTGGTCTCGAATTCGAGATCGGCGATCGGATAATGCCCCCAGTAGTGAATCTGTTTGACGGTTTGCACGCCGTCGCAGGTCATACCTGCCGGGATGGGCGTAAGCGGTTCCTTGGCATGATCCCATTTGCCGCCGCGCCAGAGCGAATAGGCGCGATGCGACTTGGAAGACTGAAATTCTCCCCAGCCATCGTGCGGATGCGGGTCGCAGAGCACCCAGGTTTTTCCACCCATGCTCAATCCAAGCAGCGGAGCGTTCAACGGTCCGCGCCGGGGGATATGCGTGTTGAAAATGGTGCAATAGCCGAACATACCGTTGGTTTCGAGGTCGAGACATCCCGTGTCGATCCCGCCCAACGGCATGCCGCAGGTTACCGGATCATCCTTGCGATAGATCACGCCACAGGCCGGCTCGTCGCCGAAACCTTCGGCCGAAAATCGCTGGAACTGCTTGTTCGGCATTTTCAGCGGGAAGAGCGTCCGCTGCTCGATCTCCGCGACCGTGCCGACCGACGAGAAACCAAATTGCAGGATCGACAATCCAACGATGATGCCGAGTTTACTTGAGTTTCGCACACGCACCCCCTTTCGAGATCATAAACGTTTGCCGCAGCCAGCCCGCTCTATTTCGCCGTGTCCCATGCGTCGGTGCGCATCAAGGCCCCGGCGGATTTCAGCAACACGATGTTGCACGTTCACAAGAACATCATGGCGGCGAACTAGCGTAGCGATTTTGCAGTTCGGCAGTGCTTGTTGGAGCTTCTTGACGCCTTCGTCGGTAACCTTGGCCACTATTTATCGCAAACGCTTATTGCGCTGATGCTCGGGATCGCATTGGCCTGTACGACGCGGAAGCGAACCTTTTCGGCCGTGATCGCCGGCTCGATCCGCTCGATTCGCTTTCGGCCAATGGATTGCCCTTCGGCAACCGTCTTCCACGTTCCGTCTGCGAAGACGTCCACCGCGTACTTGAGAATGTGCTGCCCCTTGGCAATCTCTTCTTCGATGATGACATGCGTGATTTTCTTAGCGCCGCCCAAATCGATTTCGAGCACGCCAGGTTCGAGCCAACCCTTGCTGCTATCCGTTCGGGCAATGGGGCTGCCGAAGCGGCGGCGGACCTCGGCGCCGAACTCAGCCAGGGCCTTGACCCGGTCGTCGTCGATCAGACCACGTTTGTCGGGCACCAGTGATTGGAGAAAATTGGCGCCGCGGCCGACGGATGCGTAGTACTCCTGCATCAGCTTCTCAGGAGGTGTTGGCACCGGGCGAAATGTCCCATGGCAGTTGTACGCCTCGGGAATCACCCAACCCTGTGTCGACGGCGGCCCATAGCCAGGCTCCATTTGGCCCGGCTTGAGTACATTCCATAATGGATAGGGCGCGATGCCGTCCTCATAATGACTGCAACTGGTCAGATCGGGCCGGGCGCCTCCCCAAATCACCATGTTGGGCTGCTTGGCCCTGGCCATCGCGAGAATCTCATCGGCGTAGGGCTTTTTGGTGGCGGGGTTAACGTCCGTCCAATGGAAGGGATCAAGATTGCTGTCGAGCCACAGGCAGGCAAGGTCGCCGTAGTTCGACATGATTTCATTGAGTTGTTGCTTGTAGACGGGCCAATAGGCTGCTCGATTGGCCAGCGATGGGCTGTCCTTATAGCAAGGGAAACGTCGATCCATTCCGGAGTAGTACAGGCCCAAAGCGATCTTGTGCTTCTTGCAGGCGGCCGCAAGTTCTCGTATCACGTCTCCCTGGCCGTTCTTCCAGGGGGAACTGCGGACGCTGTAGTCGGTCGTCTTGGTCGGCCACAGGCAGAAGCCGTTATGGTGTTTCGTGCTGAAGACGATAAACTTGGCATCGAACGACTTGGCTACACGCACCCATTGTTCAACGTCGAGTTGAGTTGGATTGAAGACCTTCGGATCGGGAGTCGCTGCCCAATCCCCGTCCATGAAGACGGCGGGACCGTAGTGGAGAAAGGCGCCGTATTGTTTTGTTTGATAAATCAACTGGCGAGGGGATGGAACCGAGTTGACCAGCAGCGGATCCGCCGGAACCACGATCTTCTCCCAGCCAGCCGGCCCTTCGCCAGCAGATACACGACCGACCGAAACAACATCGGCCCGGAAGACATTCAGCAGGGCTGCCAAGCCAATCAATAGTCTGGTTTGCACAAGATTTTCCTCAGGGAGCGAAAACGGGGCGGGAGTCTTCTATCTTGTAGTTTACCAAAATCGCGTCCCCTTTTCCATGCCTGCGGAGCAGGGCCGATCAGTCCTTGATTGTAGGAGGCGACTCCTGTCGCCGATTCCCCAAAAACGCCGCAAGAATCGGCGACAGGAGTCGCCTCCTACGGTCCCATTGTGAAAAACTGATTGGCCCTGGCCTGCGGAGTCTTTCACTTTTTTTCCGCCCCCTTTGCGGTTGGAAAGAAAGAAAAGGAGAAATGTGGCTGCGGCGCGGGTGGCCACGATAGGTCGGCTATTCGGGTGCCTCAGGCACGAGAGGGCTTCGGCATCGCGCGGAACCCTCTTGCGGCTTCGCCGCCCCGATAGGGAGGGGCTACCCGCTTTCCCTAATCTTTACCCGGAATCTTCGCTTCGGAATCTTCGACCATCACGCGCAGCGCCTTCACGGTAGGGCAACAGGTACGGTCGGTAAGCATCCGACGGGCCAGCATCAGTGCTCGCAGTTCACACGCCGCGCGAATCTCCGGATTGGGAATGCTCTCTAGATCCTCGACGTGTGCGAGGCCCAGGATGCGGCGAATCATTTTGAGGCCCGCAAAGCCTACCGTGTCCTGCCAGATATGGCTGAGCACGGCTTGCAGCGCCGCGTTTGCGAGCCCCGCCGGGCTCTTCAATAACTCGGGGGGAAAGGCATCGCCGCCATCTCCGTCAGCCGTGCGATTCCGCCACAGGGCGGAAAATCGCTCCCTGAAGATACTCCAGACGGCTTCAGTCTGATCCAAAATCCAGCGGCGGTACTCCTCGCGTTCTCCTTGTCGGGATGCATGAGCCGGTTGCGCGCACCAAGCCAGCACCAGGTTGGCAATGAAAGCACCGATGTCGAAGCCCATCGGCCCGTAGAAGGCGAACTCCGGGTCGATAACGCAGGTTTCGCTTTCGGTCACCATGACCGAGCCTGTATGTAAATCGCCGTGAATCATCGCTTCAGCATGAGTAAGAAAAGCGTATTTAAGCTCCTGTGCCGCGACCTTGAGCGGGCCTTCATTTTGAAATGACCGTGCCACACCATCCAACTGGGGCGTCGTGTGGCGGTTTAGGGGTGCCTGGCGATACGGATCGGTAAACACCAGATCTTCGGTGATCTTGCAGAGCTGGGTGTTCTGGCAGAACAACGCCATGCGTTCTTTCTTGCGGGCGGCAGGCAGATAGAAATCGGAGGTTTTGAACAAGGTCTCGGCCATGAACTCGCCGATATGCCGCGCCATAAGCGGATAGACCACGCCACGGATCAACCCTTTGCGCAGAATGATGTGCGGCGTGAGGTATTCCATCACCACCAGCCCCATGATGCGGTCGAAATGGTACACCGCGGGCACCCGCGCAGGCGCGTGACGGGCTTGTTCCACCAGCGCCTCATATTCAAACCAGGCGCGGTCGAGGGTCAGCGGCCAACTTTCGCCCACGCAACGCAGATACGGAAGCGCCTGCTTGACCACCACCGAGTGGTCTGCACCGTGCACGATGAACACCAGATTCAGATTGCCATCGCCGACCTCCCTTACACGCCAGTCCTCACGCTTGCCGCCAAGTTGCGCACAGCCGCTGGCACCGTCTCAAGATAGTGGAGCAAAGAGTCCACGGTTTGTGCTACATACGTGCTTGTCATCATGGCGGGAGACCTCGCTTCTTCTCTTGTCATCGTTGCCATTATACCTGCCCGCCGCCTCTTGCCGAGCGGCCTGGTTGACCAATTCCATTCGAGGACCGTTAAGCGGTCGGGAGTCTTTTCCCTTCACCCCCGCCGTCAAGCCCCAGGCGGCGTTCTTCGAGCAACTTGGCCCGAACGGCATGGCGGTTTTGGCCGAGGTGATCGCCTACGCTCAGCAGCGCGGCCTGCTGGTCATCCTCGACGGCAAGCGGAACGACATCGGCTCGACCGTCGCGGCCTACGCCGAAGGAATCTTGGGCCGCGACGGCCAAAGCCCCTGGGGCGCCGATGTCCTGACCGTCAGCCCTTACTTGGGCGACGACAGCCTCCAGCCCTTTATCGACGTGGCCTCGCAGCGAGACGCCGACGTCTTCGTGCTCGTCAAAACCTCGAACCCCGGCGGCCGGATGCTCCAGTATCTCGTCGCCGAGGGGACTGTCCCAATTTTCGCGCCAGCGAAAATGGGACTGTCCCCTTCACCGCAGGCAACGCCGGCCGAGCGGCGGCCGCTCTATCGCCACGTGGCCGATTACGTCGAACGGCAGGCCGTTGCGACTCTCGGGACATGCGGCTATGGCGCGGTCGGGGCGGTGGTCGGGGCCACGTATCCTGCTCAGCTTGCAGAACTTCGGGCGGCGATGCCGCACACGTTGTTCCTCGTTCCCGCCTTCGGCAGTCAAGGCGGCACCGCCAGCGACGTCGCCGCCGCATTCGATGCCACCGGCCGCGGCGCGATCGTGAACAATTCACGCGGCATCATCTTCGCCCATTCCCGAAAGCCGTATTCCGAACGTTACGGCGCCGCCCGTTGGCAAGAAGCCGTCGCCGCCGCCACCCGCGACATGATCGAGCAACTTCGCGCCGACACGCCGACGGGAAAGCTATGAGAACGAGTGAGCCCCGTTCTCCGAAAATTCGACTTGCATTACCCAATAATGGGTTTTGACAGCCAAAATCGGTAGTGAATTCAAGGTATTGTGCTAGCACACCACTGCTAGCAGGCGCATTTTGTGGTTGCCTTTGGCGGCGTTGCTTGAGAGTAATTGAAAGGAGGGTCCATGAAGTAACTTCGCAAAGGAGGATGAATCGTCATGTACCAGCGAACTTTGAAACTTTCACAGGCTCAGCGCAGGACGTTGGTCGAGTATCGGAACCATGATCGGCGTCCGGACGTGCGGGAACGGTGTGCGGCGATCTTGAAGGTCGCCGACGGCCAATCGCCTCATGCGGTAGCGACTCAGGGACTACTGAGACCGCGAGATCCTGACACCGTGTACCATTGGTTGGATTGCTATGAACAACACGGGATCGAAGGACTGTTGTGGCGGCGGCAGGGAGGCAGCCGTCGCCGTCCCTTTCGAGCAGCGGGAACAGGTGTTGGAGCGGCTGCGGCAAGGCCCCGGCGAGGAAGCTCGCCGCGAGGCGATGCCGACAGCCGCTGGTCCGCCGCCCAGCCGCTGGACGTTGCGGACCATTCGCGCCAGCATTAAGACGATCCAGAATTACACGCTCAGTGGCGTGTGGCGGTGGCTCCGTCGCAAACTGGGAGTGAAATTGCGTTCGGGTCGGGTCCAGCATTTTAGCCCGGATCCGCAGTATCGAAGCA
Source organism: uncultured Planctomycetaceae bacterium (assembly GCA_963823895.1). GTDB lineage: Bacteria > Planctomycetota > Planctomycetia > Pirellulales > Thermoguttaceae. The sequence goes on along the minus strand of CAWGNG010000039.1, from coordinate 94,647 downwards.
AGGTAGCCAAACTGAAACGATGCCTGCGAGCAGCGGCGCAACCCCCAGGAAACGACATTGCTGTTCATCGACGAAATGGGGTACGCCGTCTGGCCCGAGCCGGCGCCGAGTTGGGCTGCCGCCCCGCCCGCGGCTCCACCGCAAGCGGATCGGCAACAGTCCAACAATGGGCTGTGGCGTGTGATCGGCGGCCTGAACGCCTGCAGCGGAAAAGTGACCTACGTGGACAACTACATTATCGGTCGAGCCAAGGTCATCGAGATGTATGAACGGATCGCGAAAACTTACGCTCGCGCCAAGACGATCTACGTCGTTCAAGACAATTGGTCGATCCATACTCATCCCGACGTACTCACGGCCGTGGGGGCATATCCTCAAATCAAGCCAATCTGGTTGCCGACTTACGCCCCCTGGCTGAACCCGATCGAAAAATTATGGCGATGGCTGAAGGAGACAATCCTCAAAATGCACCGTTTGGCCAACGACTGGCCCGCCTTGCACCAGCGCGTCACCGACTTCCTGGAGCAATTCGCCCGCGGCTCGAAACAGCTTCTGCGGTACGTAGGGTTGCTCGGCAACGGTCAACTGGCCCAATCGCTGCATTTTACGTGATTACTGCCGAATCTGTTTGTCAAAACCCATTATGCGCCTGTCCCCTTTGTTGTCCCTCGGAGACACCGGTCGGACAACTCTGAATGCGTCCGACTGTCTCCGCCTTCGCCCTCTCGCAGGCCCTGCTGCACGTTACTTGCGGCACGTATTAAACTTGAAGGGCGCGCCCCTCATTTCCTTGTACTTCTCGCGTTGGGAAGGGGTCAGCACGGTCATGGCCTGACTCATCGCTTCCGTCTGCATGTCCTCGAATCGCCTCACGCGCTCACCCGTCGACAACGCCCTTAATCGCTCGCCGAATTTGGACTGAACCGTCCGCAGTTTCTCTAGCTGGTCGCTGGTTATTCCCAGAGCTTTTGCAACTACCGAATCAGTTATCGAACTGACTTCGTCAGCCTGTAGCGATATTTCTTTGAACCGCTTTAGCTGCGCAGCCGAGAGAATTCTCTCCGCTGCTTTTCCCAGCTCAGCGAACTTCTTTCGACGTTCTGTCGGATCGGCAATAGGCCGTTGCGTGCCAGCTATCTTCTCCAGCTTAGCCTTTTGGCCCCCGTCCAATTTCAATTCGTCTTGCACCTCCTTCTTCCTTAACAATACCAGTGAGTGAACGCTGCCGCCAAAACCGCTTTGCACAACTACCACGCCCTTTTCTTGGGCATGAACGCGGTTGTCGGCCGGTAGGCACAGCAGGAAAGCAGGAAAGCCGAGACTTGGAAGACAAACGCACGTCTGCACCAGACTAACATGTCAACGCTTCTTTTCTAGTGGTGGGGGTATTGCCCAGTCCCGTGAGGAAAGGGGGGCAGTCGCATATACTGGGTAGAATACGCTGAATGGCAGCGACATGTTCTGCCTCTTGCGTCATTCTTCGTTTCCAAAGAAGATTTCGATCTCCCGTTTCGCCGCTTCCGGGCCGTCGGAGGCGTGGACGAGATTCTTCTGCTGGCTGGCGCTGAAGTCGCCGCGGATCGTGCCGGGATTGGCCTTTAGGCCGTTCGTCACGCCGGCCATGTCGCGGACGACCCGGATCACCTCCGGCCCCTCGACGATCATCGCCAGCACCGGGCCGCCGGTAATGAACTCCTCAAGCTCGGGATACCATGCCTTCTGGACATGCTCGGCATAGTGTCGCCGGGCCAACGCGGGGGTGATTCGCAGCAATTTCATCGCCGCCAGATCGAGCCCCTTGTCCTCGAAGCGGGCGATGACCCGTCCCATCAGACGCCGTTCGACGCAGTCGGGCTTCAGCAAAACGAGTGTGCGTTCCATTATTTGGTCCTTGTTCGTGAAAGGACCGTCATTGTAGGGAATTCGCCGCCGCGGCTCAATCGCTACGGACGCCCCCCCGGACTGCACCACCCGCTGTGGTTACTCGGCAATGCCGACCGGACGATTTTCCACTTTTTTTCCGTGTTTCTTGTTGAGATTCGCGAGATAATTATAATGTTGGTTTAGTTAGGATGGTGGGATTGCCGTGCCGACGGCAAAACCCGGGTTGCGACTGACCGGAACGCCCTTGTACTCGTGCGAAACCGCCCTTCAAGCGGCAGCAAGTTCGATGGCCGACTGGTCGGCTCGACGGAGATGGGCATGGCCCGCGGGCGTTTCCCCGGCGAAGACGCGCTGCAATTTCGCTATCCCGGCGACGGTGTCCGCATCAACATCCCTGGCGAGTGCCCGCGGCTGACCCAGATGGCGTCGATTGCGATAGAACGAGCCAACGGATATGCTGGAACCATCATGACAGACGGAATGGAGACGGTTTTTCTCATTCAACCGGACGAGTAGAAAAATGAATCGCACGTCAAACGCCAAGGGTTTTACGTTGGTCGAGTTGCTCGTGGTCATCACGATCATCGGCATTCTCATTGCGCTTCTGCTGCCGGCCGTTCAGGCGGCACGGGAGGCGGCGCGCAAGGCCCAATGCGGCAATCACCTCAAACAACTGGCTCTCGGCTGCTTGAGCCACGAGCAGGCCCAGGGCTTCTTCCCAAGCGGCGGCTGGGCCTATTGGTGGGTGGGTGATCCAGACCGAGGTTTCAATCGCCGTCAGCCCGGCGGATGGGTATACAACATCCTGCCGTACATCGAGCAGGTAGCGCTGCACGAGGTGGGCTCGGGTCTGGCAGTGGCCAACAAGAAGACCGCGATGGTCACCGCCTGCCAGACGCCGTTGGAAGTTCTCATTTGTCCCTCGCGCCGCACAGTGACTCTCTATCCGAGCGCCTACACGCAAACCGAAAACGTCGACCAGGGTTCTTTCGCAAAGAATCCTATCTCCTCACGCACCGATTACGCCGTCAACGGGGGCACAAACACTATGGGTAACATCTATTGCTGGACGCTGTCCGGTGATTCCGGCAACGGCGATCCGTCGTTTGCCGATGCCCCTGGCTACCAATGGCCAACCTTTCTGACCGGCGGCGTCTTCGAGCAAAGCTACGACCACGGCATCTCCTACCCCACCAGCATGAGGCGGATAACGGACATCGAAGACGGCGTCAGCAACACCTTTCTCATAGGCGAAAAGTACATGTGGTCCGATCACTACGACGACGGATCAGACGGCGCCGACAACAACCCGGCGATTGAAGGCTACGACTGGGATATTACCCGATGGGCCTGTTGGGACAGCACGAACAAGACCTACTTTCCACCGTATCAGGACACGCCGGGACGTACAGACCTGAACAGTTTCGGCAGCGCACATCCGGGCAGCCTCAATATGGCATTGTGTGACGGCTCGGTCCGGTCGATCATCTACACCATCGACGGCACCGTATATGGCCGCCTCTGCGACCGCAAAGACGGTCTGCCGATCGACGCCAGCAAACTATGATCGCGTTTGCCGGTGGGGCAGACATTCTTGTCTGCTGAGTGTGCTACGTCTCTCCAGGCAGACAGGAATGTCTGCCCCACCACGTCACGGCTTCTGCGCAAAAAGGCGGTGGATGCCCAACACGCCGTCGATGAACATTTGCACGGCCAGCACGGTCAAGACCATTCCCATCAGCCGCTCGCACGCCCGCAATCCGCGCCGCCCCAGCAGCCGGCTGAAGCCCGGCGCCAACATTAGAATCGTCGCCCCCAGGCCCCATGCCACGACAAGCGCCACCAACCAGACCCAAAGCGGCTCCGGCTGCGAGGCGAAGATCATAATGGTGGCCATCGTCGAAGGGCCGGCGATTAGCGGCACCGCCAGCGGCACGATGAACGGCTCCCCCTCCGTCAAATCCTCGGCGTGGATACCCAAGTAAGCTCCGCCGGGAAAGATCATTCCCACCGCAATCAAGAATAGCAGCACGCCGCCGGAAATGTAGAGCGACTCCCTGCCGACGCCGAGCAGGCTCATCAGCGTCGGCCCCAACAGCAAGAAAGCCAGCAGAATCAACAGGGCGAAAACGCTCTCGCGGGCAACGATCCGCCCCCGCCGCTCATCCTTCACGTCCTTCAGGTAGCCCATGAACAACGGCGTATTTCCGATCGGGTCCATGACCAGGAATAACGTCAGAATTGCGGAAACAAGCTGCTTCACGGCAATCTCCAAGAGCCGAAGGACCGACCGCCGCGTGCCACTGCTTCGCAGAAGCAGTGCCCGAGCAGCAGTCTATCGCCGATGGCCGCCGCTGTCGATAGCGTCGCCCTTGTGTGTGGATGATCCATCCCCGATAATGCCCTGGTTGGCATATCGGCCGTGGAACTCACCACGGAGCCACGGAGGGCACGGAGAAGACGAACGAAAACGAGCTGAAACCGCAGATGAACACAGGTAACACAGATAGCCCAATTCTCGGCGCAGACTAAACCGCGAGTATCTGTGTTCATCCGCGTTAATCCGTGGTTCCCTTCCTTCCGCCTCCGTGTTCTCCGTGTCTCCGTGGTAAACCTGTCGCCCCACCGTCAGACAGCCAGCCGACATCCAAGCGACATCTGCATTCCCAGAGGGGAATTTCGATGACCATCCCCGCCGCAATCGACGATCTTCTCGCCGACCTGAACCCTCGGCAGCGCGAGGCGGCCACGCACGGCGACTCGCCCTTGCTGATCGTGGCCGGCGCTGGAACCGGCAAGACCGCCACGTTGGTCCATCGCGTCGCCTGGCTGATCGCCGGCGGGGTCGATCCGGGCCGAATCCTGCTGCTGACCTTCACCCGCCGCGCCGCCGCCGAAATGTTGCGCCGCGCCGAAGGACTGCTCCGCCGCCTCGGCCGCCCGGGCACGACCCGCGTCTGGGGCGGCACTTACCACGCCATCGCCACCCGCCTGCTGCACCGCTACGGCAAAGCTATCGGCCTGTCGCCACACTTCACCGTCCACGACCGCTCCGATTCCGAAGACCTGATGAACGTCGTCCGCACCGACCTGAATCTCGCCAAGACCGACAAGCGCTTCCCGAAGAAGGGGACCTGCATGGCGATCTACAGCCGTTGCGTCAACGCTCGCGAGAAGCTCGACTGTGTGCTGAAACATCATTTTTCCTGGTGTCAGGATTGGCACGACGAGCTGAAGCAGCTTTTCGACGGCTACGTCGACCGCAAAGAGTCGGCCGGCGTGCTCGACTACGACGACCTGCTCCTCTTCTGGCACGGACTGTTGGAAGAGCGAGGTGGGGCAGACATTCCTGTCTGCCAGATGGCCGACGGCAGACAGGAATGTCTGCCCCACCGTCAATCGCTTCTGCCCCACCGACAATCCGTTGGCGACGCCATTCGCAAGCTCTTCGATGGCATTCTGGTCGATGAGTACCAGGACACCAACACGCTGCAAGCCGAACTCCTCTACCGCCTCTCGCCCGAGGGCAAGGGACTGACCGTTGTCGGCGACGATGCCCAGTCGATCTACGCCTTTCGCGCGGCCACGGTCCGCAACATCCTCGATTTTCCCAAACACTATAAGAACGCGACGATCGTAACGCTCGAACAGAACTACCGCAGCACGCAGCCGATTCTCGACGCCACCAACGGCGTGATCGGGCTGGCCCGCGAACGATACGCCAAGAACCTCTGGTCCGAGCGGGCCGACGGCCAGCGCCCCTGCCTGGTCAATTGCGAGGACGACACCGATCAGGCGGAATACGTGATTCGCAAGATTCTCGAACACCGCGAGGCTGGCGTCGATCTGCGGCGTCAGGCGGTGTTGTTCCGCGCCTCGCATCACAGCATTCTCTTGGAAGCCGAGTTGGCCCGCGCCAAAATCCCCTTCCACAAGTACGGCGGGCTGAAATTCGTCGAGGCCGCCCACGTGAAGGACCTGATGGCGTTTCTGCGGCTGGCCGAAAACCCGCGCGACATGGTCTCCGGCTCGCGGCTGTTGCCGCTGCTGCCCGGTATCGGGCCGGGCAAGGCGCGGCAGTTGATGGATACGCTCCTGGCCGCCGGCGGCAATTTCGGCGCCTGGGCCGAGTGGCGGCCGCCCGCCGGGGCCACGAAAGTCTGGCCAAAGTTCATCAAATTGCTGACCGACTTGACCGACACGGCCAACGACCTGTCGACGCAAGTCGGCCGCGTTCGCAAGTTCTACGCGCCGCTGTTGGAGGCGAAGTACGACCACGTCGAGCCGCGCTGCGCGACCTGGAGCAGTTGGAATTGATCGCCTCCCGTTTCCGCAGCCGCTCGCGGATGCTGTTGGAAATGACGCTCGACCCGCCGAGTTCGACGCAAGACCTCGCCGGCCCGCCCACGCTCGACGACGATTATCTCGTGCTGAGCACGATCCATTCGGCGAAGGGGCTCGAATGGGACGCCGTCTACGTAATCCACGCCGCCGACGGCAACATCCCTTCCGACATGGCCACGAAGAATCCGGCCGAAATCGAGGAGGAGCGTCGTCTTTTCTACGTCGCCTTAACGCGGGCGAAGAACTGGCTCTACGTCTGCTACCCCTTCCGTTACTACTGGCCCGGCCGCAGCGACCATCACAGTTTCTCGCAGCGCACCCGCTTCCTGCCCGACAAACTCCTAAAGTGTTTCGAGCAGTGCGTCACCGATCCGTTCGACGACAACGATGAAATCGACGAGCCCCACTACCGCTCCACCAGCCGCTCCGTGCGCCGGCGGACGAAGGATTTGTGGGGGTAGCGAGCGCGTATTGGCCGGATCGACCGATTATGTTAAACTCCCACTTGGCTCTGGCAAGGCGTGTCTTATGGTCTACCGCGGCAGAGTGAAAAACGGTGTTATAGAACTTGAGATGGGCCCGGTACTGCCGGACGGCACCGAGGTTCGCGTGGAGCCCTTTTCACGGGAGGAGGGCAGAGTGGCAGAGGCTCCGACGCTGGCCGAACAGTTCGCCGACGTAATCGGAGCTGTGCCGGACATGTCGGCGCGACACGATCATTATCTGCACGGAGCGCCAGCCGTTGTGTTCCAGCCACGGACCGAGGGGAGAATTCAAAATGCCAACGATCCAAGCGTACATTAACGACCGTAACAAGTACAACGTCGATCCTACGTACCAGAGGCCAAACAACGCTTGGTCGCACGAGGACAACCAGTGCTTTATCGACACGCTCCTGCGAGAAGAACCGATCCCGATTTTCTTTCTGAATTACGTCACGTCCGAGGGTCTGTATTTTGTCGTCGACGGCCAGCAGCGTCTGAACTGCATCAGCATGTTCTATGACAACAAGTTGAGGCTGAACAAGAAGTTCTCCGGGGCGACGAACCACGGCAGGACGTTCAACGGTGACAATGCTCTAGACGACGACCAAAAACGGCGGTTTCTCGACTACGACCTCAAATTCCACATAATGGAGGACTATGACGACGAACGGGTTCGCCTGATTTTTTCCAGGCTGCAACGCGGAAAACCGCTTCAGATTGGTGAGCGCCTTAACGCTAAACCGGGTGCAATCGTTCAAAGCATTAGGGCGATCGCAAATCACCCGTTCTTAGCGAAATCTATTGCCATCGCCCAGAACCGATACGGCTCGTATCCGGACGCGGCTCGGATGTTATTCTATGAGAGACACAAGGCGAAGCAGTGCGGGATCGCCGAGTTGGACGAATTCTTTGACGAGAACAGGGCTCTCGACCAGTCTTCTCAGGAATTTCGGGCCGCAACAAGGGTACTGAATTATCTCGAGAAATGTTTCCCATCGGACCAAGGCCCCCACCGCTGCTTCGAGAAGCACGCTTGGGTTCTCGCTGCCTACACCATGGTGCGGGACCTGCAGGTAAGCCACGCGATTCCCGGTTGCGAGGACAAGATACGCGCCTTTATTGCCGATTTCCACGGGAAGGTTTACAAGGAGGATTTCCGGCGGTCCAAGGCCGACTATCAGCGGTTCTACGAGAATGTAAGGGGAGGCTGGTCCGAGAAGATCATAACGCTGCGGCGGGATATCCTTATCCGGGAGTTCCTCAGCAGACACCGGATTCCAGAGCTAGACGACAAGAGGCAGATTTCCGACGAGGACAAGATCGCTGTCTTCGCGAACCGTCCCTCGTGCGAGAAGTGCGGACGGGGGTTGAGAGACTTCAGGGAAGCCGAATACCACCACAAGGAACCCTACGCTCGTGGGGGCAAGACACGAACTGACAACATCATGGTACTATGCGCGGAGTGCCATGATCTTATGCACGGCGGCCAAAGTTATGTCGCCCGAGAGAAGTAACGGGATGGTTGGGGGCCACCGATGAGGCGGGATCGCTGCAAAATGGGAAGGGGCGCTCCTCGTAGCCAGAGCACTTCGATTCCCGAGGCGGAACTCGCCGCCATCGAAGGGCCGGACTTCTCGCCGATCGACAAGGACGGCACTTGCGAAGCGTTGCCATTCCTGCGTGCTTCGATTGCCAGAGACATTATCCGCGAGCGCCGTGAACTCGGCTTGACTCAGGCCCAGTTGGCCAAGTTGGCCGGCATTCGCCAAGAGACTCTCTCTCGTCTGGAATCCGGGAAGCATAAACCGAACGTGCGAACGGTCGAGCGGATTGAGGCGGCCCTGAAACGGAAGCGGGGCAAGAAGTAGGATTGTGTCCCGGGAACTCCCGGGAGATCAAAACCTGTATGGTACTTTTTGAATCAGAATCGCAATACCGAGAGAAAGCTGCGATTTGGCGGCTGTTCTCGCTCCTGCCACTTTATGGTCCGTTGGCAGACGGACATATCTGGGAGTGGTTCGCAGTCAATGTACCGATGGACCTTGGAACCGGCGGTGATTTTACCAGCGACATAGACATTCTCGCTCGTCTGCGTAACGATCCGCCCGCCGATGGCTGGTTCTATCGCGCTTGGGAAGTCAAGGTCAGTTTGATCTGCCGGGACGGAACATGTCGTTCGCTTAAGGCTGGCCGCAAGAGGATTGGCAAGATAACAAACCAGCTTAGAACCTATAGGAAATTTGGGTGCCCACACGTGTCGTTGCTGGATGTCTACATTTGTGAAGACGGCTGCCTTCGAAACAATCGGATCCCGCCACAGGCCCTTATTCAGCCGGTAAACGCCAAGATGGGGGAGTTGTGCGTGGAGCGATTTGGCTATCAGTTACTCCCCTTCGAACACGGGAAGAGCGGCGGCGGTGATTCTGGTCTGCTGTCCCTGCTAGGTCCGAAAGTGCCATTTCAGGGCCCTGCGGTGCAGACGACCTTGCCGCTTCTTCGAGCAGTATCGCATGAACCGCAGCACCCATTTTCCAAGCTCGCGGCTCGATTGGATGGTTTCTTCGTAAGCCACTGGGGAAAGGCCTCTCAGCAGATCATCTTTTGCCGGAAGTGCCGCAGCCTACAACTGATCTGTATGGGGCAGGGCGACTACCTGTGCCCGGAGTGCCGTGACAATCTAATAACCCAGTCGTGACGCGGTCTGAGAGTCGCGGGACACCAACAAATCGTGGTTGTTTCGGAAACGCCCGAACCCGCCGTTGCTACGAAAACCGGTTCGTATCCCGCGAATCCCCGGCGTTCGCTTTGCAGGATGCGCCGATGCTCCTTGACCGATGGCGTTCCGAAAACCATAATTGTGTTAGCGAACCTGCTACGAAGTTGTGCTCCTTCGGGTATGTGAGCATTCCTATGACCACTGTTACGACGAGCGAAATTCGTGCCCATCTGTCCGACACCCTTGCTAAAGTCTCCGGCAGGGGGAATCGCGTTGTGGTGACTCGCCGCGGTAAGAGGTGTGCCGCTCTGGTGCCGTTAGATGATCTTGAGTTCCTCGAATCGCTCGAAGATCGGATTGACATCGAAGATGCCAAGAAGGCCCTCAAGGAGCCCGGCTTCGTGCCGTGGAAGAAAGTGAAAGCGGACCTGGGATTGTGAGCCACGGGTCAAACAGCGTAGCGATGCCTATCGGCCGTAAAACGCCGCAGTCGCTCGCTGCAAGGCCCTCACCCTAACCCTCTCCCGGTGGGAGAGGGGACCGTTTGACGCCTACACCGCCCCGGCCAGCACGGCCTTCTTCCGCTCGGCGATCACTTCTTCTTCGATGCTCTTCGGCAGGCGCTTGTAGCGGGCGAACTCCATCGTGAAAGTGCCTTGGCCTTGCGTCATGCTGCGCAGATCGGTCGAATAGCCGAAGGTTTCGGCAAGCGGAACTTCGCCCTCGATCCGCACATCCGCGCCGCACATCTCGCTCGAAAGGACCAAGCCGCGGCGGGAGGTGAGATTGCCGACGACGGAACCCTGGAACTGGCCGGGGCACTCGATTTCGATCCGCATCACCGGCTCCAGCAGCACCGGCTTCGTCTTGGCGAAGTTCTCGCGCATGCACGTCTGCGCAAACCTGAAACGCCATGTCGGAACTATCGACCTCGTGATACGAACCGTCCTCGATGTAGACGGCCAAGCCGACGACCGGATACTTGGCGATCGGGCCGCGGGCCAACATCGAGCGAAAGCCCTTCTCGATGGCCGGTATGTACTGCTTCGGGATTCGCCCGCCGACGATCTTCTCCTCGAAAAGGAAGTTCTCTTCGGCCTCGGGCGGCAGCACGTCGAGCCGGCCGACGATATGGGCGTACTGGCCCGAGCCGCCGGTCTGCTTGCGGTGCCGGGTGTTGAACTCGGCGGCCTGGGTCGGCGACTCGCGGTAGTTCACCCGCGGCGCGCCGACCTCGACCTCGACGCGGTATTCGCGGCGAATCCGCTCGACGTAAATCTCCAGGTGCAACTCGCCCATACCGGCGATGATCGTCTCGCCCGTCTCCTCGTCGCTGGTGACGTGCAGCGTCGGGTCTTCGCGGCGAAAACGGTGCAGGGCCTTGCTCAGGCGGTCGGCCCCGTCGCGGGTCAGCGGGGCGATCGCCATGCGAATCACCGGCTCGGGCACGAACATGTTTTGCAGCGTGCAGTACTTCGGCTCCGAGGCGTACGTGTCGCCGCTGGCGCAATCGACGCCCAAGACCGCCACGATGTCGCCGGCGTCGGCCGCGTCGATGTCCTCGCGCTGGTCGGCGTGCATCCGCAAGATGCGGCTGAAGCGCTCCTTCTTGCCCGTCCGCTGATTGAAATACATGCCCCCTTTTTCGAAGCGGCCCTGGTAAATCCGCATGAACGTCAACGTGCCGTACGGGTCTTCCACCATCTTGAACGCCATCGCCACGGTCGGCTTTTCGGGGTCGGGCGTCAGCAGCATTTCCTCGTGCGAGCCCTCGCGGCTCCAGGCGTACGCCTTGGTGGGGCAATCCAGGGGCGAAGGGAGCAGCCGAACCACGGCGTCCAGCAGCGGCTGCACCCCCTTGTTGCGATAAGCCGAGCCGAGGAACACCGGCGTAAACTCCAATTCGGCCGCCGCCGAGCGGGCCACGCCGTAAATCAACTCCGCCGGCGGCTCCTCCTCGGCCAGCAAGATCGCCATCAGCTCGTCGCTGTACATTGAGAGCGATTCGAGCAGATGATGCCGGGCGGCGCGGGCTTCGTCGGCCAAGTCGGCCGGGATTTCTTCAATGCGAACCTCTTCGCCATTCTCCCCGTCGAAATACAACGCCTTCCGGGAGACAAGATCGACTACACCCTCGAACGTCGCCTCCCGCCTGATGGGAATCTGCATCAGCACGGCGTCGCAAGCCAACTTCGCCCACAACTGCTCGACGACCTTGGCGGGATCGGCCCCGACGCGATCCATCTTGTTGATGAAAGCCAGCCGGGGGACGTGATAGCGGCGCATCTGGCGGTCGATCGTCAAGGATTGGGCCTGCACGCCGCCGACCGCGCAGAGCACCAACACGGCCCCGTCCAACACGCGCAGACTCCGCTCGACCTCGACGGTGAAATCGACGTGGCCGGGCGTGTCGATCAGGTTGATCGTGGCGTCGTCCCATTCGACCTGCGTGGCGGCGCTGGTGATGGTGATGCCGCGTTCTTTTTCCAACTCCATGTGGTCCATCGTGGCGCCGCCGCCGGAGCCGTCGTGGACCTCCTGCATGCAATGGATTCGGCCGGCATAGAACAAGATCCGCTCGCTGAGCGTGGTCTTGCCCGAGTCGATGTGGGCCGAAATGCCGATGTTGCGGAGTTTGCTCAGTTCCATATCCGATATCCCGCCTCGCGGTGTCGAGCCTTGTATTTTAATCGCTCGCTTGCAATCGTGCAAGGCGTGCATGGTCGTTGACGCCATGAGGGAAGCTCACCACGGAGGCACGGAGAACACGGAGAACGGGCAGAAACAGGAAAGAACAGGGGCTGGCCGGCCAATTGCGGCCGTCGATCATCCGCAACCCCTCCTCGTCGCATGGCGTCGACGGAAAAGGCATAGCCACAATCCACTTGTATTTTTGGCCTTATACTCCGTGAACTCCGTGCCTCCGTGGTGCATTTAGCGCTGTAGCGTTAGCTCCCGGCTACCGTCGCCACAGTATTTTCCCGCGAGACGCAGGAATCTGACGGCCAACCGTCTACGGCTCGAACTTGCTGCGATCGCCCACTTCCACCATCACCGTAAATGCTTTGCGATCGCGGAAGACCAACAGCGGCACCGTCTTGCCAACCGGCGTCATGCTGACGAGATTGACCAGGTGTTCGTCATCCTCCACGGGCGTGTGGTTGAACTCCAAAATCACGTCGCCCGCCTGCAAGTCGGCCGCAACGGCGGGCGACCGCGGCATGACGCTGGTTACGTGCGCGCCCATCGGCCGGGGCAAGCCCAACTCGGCGGCCATCGCCGGACCGAACCTTGCGTTCAAGTTCACCCCCAGGAACGCGCGAGTCACCTTGCCGGTTTCAATCAACTGTTGTCCCACGAACATGAACATGTCGATGGGGATGGCGAAACCGATCCCTTCGTTGTGGCCGGTCTTACTGGCGATGGCCGTATTGATGCCGATGACCTCGCCGTGGAGATTGACCAAGGGGCCGCCGCTGTTGCCGGGGTTGATGGCGGCATCGGTCTGCAAGAAGTCCTGGAACTTGACTACGGCTTCGTTCAGGCGAAGATCGCGACGGCCCTTCGCGCTAATAATTCCAAACGTGACCGAGTTGGTCAACCCAAATGGGCTTCCCACCGCGAGCACGAAATCACCGATTTCCAGCCGATCGCTGTGGCCAATCGGCGCCGCGACCAAATCGGCGGCGGTGACCGCCAAGATGGCCGCGTCGGTGTCGTAGTCCGTCAGGATCCTGGTCGGATGAATGAGCCGGCCGTCGGCCAAACGAATTCGAATGGCCGCCGGGGCGGCATCGTGAACGACGTGCCGATTGGTCAACACGTAGAATTTGTCTCTCCACTCGATAATCACGCCTGAGGCGGATTCTTCCTTGACGCTGCCACGCTGGTCCTCGGCGTCGGTGGCGTGAATGTCGGCTTCGATATGGACCACCGACGGCCCGATGAGCTTGGCGACGATCTTCAGGACGGCCGACTGCTCCTCGAGCACTGCGGCGTGGCGATCCAACTCGCGGCGCAGTTCCGCTCGCGTTTCGGGCCTAACGTCGCTGGGCCGCTCCAGAGCCGCCGGCAAGGCCGCAGACGACTGAGCGTTAGCGGTCGCCGCATACCCCAGAACGAACAAGAAAACGAGACAGACGCACAGCGGCGCCAATCGAGGGAGCAAGCAATCAAAAAGGGGCGAGAAAGCCCTTGGGGGCGTCGGAAACCGGCCGCTGCCCAGCGGCAGACGACCTGGTTCCAGTGTCCGGTTTGTTTCTGATCTGTTCCGACGGTGGCAGGGTATAGAGGTTTTCATAGCCCCAGTTTACCCGCCCCGTGGCCCCAGATCAACCATCATGACACGTCCAGTTCGATGTCGTTGATCGACAGATCGGTGTCGCCGCTGGAGGTATCCAGCAGGCGGCCCCAATCGACATCGGAAGAGGAAGCCGCGCCTTGGCGTTCGGCCTCGCGCTGGCACGCGATGCAATACGTGGCGTACGGCAGGGCGTTCAGCCGGGCCATGGGAATGCCGGCCCCGCACCCTTCGCAGATGCCGAACTGGCCTTCCCGCATCCGCTCCAAGGCATACTCGATCCGCGCCAACTCGCGGCTCTCCACTTCGGCCAGTTGCGAACTGATCTCGTCCTGAACCGAATCGAGTGCCGCGTCGACGACGTCGCCGGAACTTTGCGCCCGCAACTCCTTCAACAGGCTCAAGTCGCCGGCCAATGCCTTGCGCAGTGCGTCGCGCCGTTTGATGAGGATCTGGTGCATGTTCAGGATCGCGTCTTTGCGGCTCATAGGTTGTCACCTCGGCGTCCGATCCTGGCCGCGCTGAAGGCTTGCCCCCCTCAGAGTGACCTCTCGAACCCCTTTCTGTTCCAAAAGGTTGTCGTTTCGGCCCCTTCGCCGCGGGCGGCAATCCTTCGTGGATAACCGCTCGTCTGCAACCAAAATATACTACGCAAATCGACCGGCGCGGCTCAATAAAAACGCGGCGAATTTCCGCTCCCCGGGATCGGAATTCTCTGTTTGAAGACCGTTCCGTTGGGGTGGCAGTTCGACTGCCACCCCAGCCGGTTTCCATTTGCCCACGCCCATGAAAATGGGCTGGCGCGACGCTTTCGCAACAGGCGCGGAGGCGGATTCACAACGACTCCACCTGCCGCTCCGGCGTCGCTATCCGATAATCGTCAAATCCGGCAAAGATATACAGCCGTTTTTCACCAATCGCTCCGCAAGTGTCCTGAGGCTGCCGAGCGGCTTTTGACCGGCAGCGTAGCGTAAGCTAAATCCAGTAGAGGACTTAGCATTGATCCCCCCGGACGGCGCAGGACCATGACGGCCACAACGCTTGCAACTAAGCCGCACCCGCTGCTGGACACTTTCACCGGCGACCTGGTTCTGCGCATCTCCGGCCCCTCGCGCAACGGTCAGGTCGTGCGGCTGGCGTCGGCTAAATGCATGGTCGGTTCGGCCCCCGATTGCACGTTGCGGCTGGTCGCACACGGCGTGGCGCCTCTGCATTGCCTGCTGCTGCGCGGTCCGGTGGCGACCATCGCCCGCTGCTGGTCGGCCGACACGCGGCTGAACGACAAGTCCTTCACCGACGCCCCTCTCTCCCACGGCGACCGACTGAGCATCGGTCCGATCGAGTTGGAGGTGTTGGATGTCGGCGCGACGTCGCTGGCCCCGCAGCCGGAAACCGGTCATGACGAACGCCATCGGGCAGCAGACCGGCAGTGCGAGCAATTCGCCTCCCGATTGGCCGAGCTCGAAGCCGAACGGGACACTCTGGCAACGGAACGAGACCACCTGAAAACTCGGCGGAATTCACTGGCCGAAGAACGCCGGCAATGGCAGGCCGATCAAGAAGAGGCCCAGCAAGAGATTGCCACGCAGCGTGAGCAGCTCATCGTCCGGTCCGCCGACCTCGAATCGCAGGGAACTGCCGTCGCGGCAGAGCGTGCCGACCTGGAAGCCCGGCGCAATGCATTGGCCGAAGAACGCCGGCAATCGCAGGCCGAGCAGGAACAGGCCCAGCGAGAAATCGCCAGACAGCGCGAGCAGCTCATCGTCCGGTCCGCCGACCTCGAATCGCAGGGGACTGCCGTCGCGGCAGAGCGTGCCGACCTGGAAGCCCGGCGCAATGCATTGGCCGAAGAACGCCGGCAATCGCAGGCCGAGCAGGAACAGGCCCAGCGAGAAATCGCCAGACAGCGCGAGCAGCTCATCGTCCGGTCCACCGAACTCGAATCGCAGGGGACGTCCCTCGCGGCAGAGCGGGCCGACCTGGAAGCCCGCCAGAACGCGCTGCCCGAAGAACACCGGCAATGGCAGGCCGAGCAGGAAGAGGCCCAGCGAGAGTTTGCCAAGCAACGCGAGCAGTTCGCCACCCAGTCGGCCGAGCTCGAATCGCAGGGAGCTGCGCTCGCGGCGGAGCGCCGGCAATGGCAGGCCGACCAGAAAATCGACCTTGCAGCAAGCCAACAACGCGAGCGGCTCGACGCTCAACTGGCCGACCTCGATTCACAGCGAAAAGCGCTGGCGACGGAGCGGGAGGGCCTACAAACTCAGTGCAACGCATTGGCCGAACAACGCCGACAATGGCAGGCCAGTCAGGAGGAGGCTCAGCAGAACCTCGACCAGCAGCGTGCGCAGCTCGCCGCCCGCTCGGCCGAGCTCGAAGCGCAGCGCAGCACCCTGGCCGCTGAGCGGAACGTCTTGGAGGCTCAGCGCAACGCCCTGGCCGAACAACGCCGGCAGTGGCACGCCCAGTATGAAGAGACGCAACGCGGAATCAACGAGCAACGCGAGCAGCTCGGCGGCCAATTGGCCGCGGTTGAATCGCAATGGAACGCCCTGAAGGAAGAGAGCCAGCAGTGGCAGGCCAAGTATAAGGAGGCTCAGCGAGGCATCGATGAGCAGCTCGAACGACTGAACCGCCAACTGGCCGAACTCGAATCGCAGCGCACCCGCTTGGCGGTGGAGCGAGACGGCGTGGAGACCGACCGGACTGCGCTGAACGAAGATCGCCGGCGATGGCAGGTCGAGCAGGCGGCACAGCAGGATGCGGCCCGGCAGGATGTGGAGAAACGGCAGCATCAGGTCGATACCCAATTGGCCGAGCTCGAATCGCTAGCCGCCCACTTGGCAGCCGAGCGGAAGGCGCTGGCCGAACAGCGGCGGCTCTGGGAACTGCAGCGGCTGGAACCGCCTCGGCAAGAGCAACCTGCTGCTCGGAGCGAACTTCCTGCAACGACAAGCTCGCATGAATTGCCCGCGGCAGTGCCCGAGTCGCCGGCGACGCCCGAGCCGCAATTCGAAGAGCCGAGGAAACGGTCGCCGGTTGATCTGAACGAAGTGCTTGGCCGCCTTGTCGCCAAGTTGGCTCCACCCCGGGAAAGCACATCGGCGGCGACAACGCCGACGCCGTCCGCGCCAATCGAGACGCCGCCGCTACGGACCGATCCATCGCCCGCCGACGATCCGGGGCCGCAGCAATCGCCGCCCGTGTCGGCTGCAGCCGAAAGCGAGGAGGAATCGATCGACGACTACATGAGCCGGCTCATGCAGCGGGTCCGCCCGGGCACGGGTGAATCGCAGGACCGTTCCAGGGTGAAGCAACGCCACGAGTCGACGCGCGCCGCTCGGCAAACATCCCCCGACGCGACCGCGGTCGAGCCGTCGCCACCGAACGTTGCGAGCGGGCAGCCGGACAAGCCCGAGCCGGCCGAGGTCCGTCCAAGAACCCCGCCAAAACACATTGACCTTTCGGCGTTTCGGGAGTTGGCCAACCTGTCGGCCCGGCACGCCATCCAGCAACACTCGCGGCGCACTTTGGTCCGCGCGATGTACGGGAAGCTGACCGTGACATTTGTGGCATTCGTGGCGAGCATTGGGCTGTTCTGGCTATGGAAACAATTCGGCGCCTGCAAACTGACTTTCTACTCGTCGCTGCTGGCCACTGTCGTGGCCATCTTCTGGGGGCTGGAATATGCGATCTTGACCGGTCGGGTGATCGTCGGCAAGTCGGGCCACATCCAAATCGGCCGGAAGGGCTCCTTCTCTCCCGCCGCGAGCGCCGTATCGTCCGCCGAGGGCGGCGCCACGGAGAACTCGACCGACGAAGACGCCGGCCCCGCCAAGCCGTCGTAGCAGCGGAATCTCATCCGTGCCGCCGAAACGACCGCATCCATCATGGTCCGTTGCGTTGACCGCAATCGCGCGCCAACCTAAAATACTGCGTTGTGCGAGCGAAAGGACGAGAAATCAGCTTTGGCCGGTGCAACGAGAAACATGCCGAATCCGCCGTCTCCGCTTCGCGTCGTTGAACTTACTCCTCCCGGCCGCGGGGCGGTGGCTACGCTTCGCATCGAAGGACTCGGCGCGGTCGAGGCAGTCGATTCGCACTTCCGCGCTCGCGACGGCCGCCCGTTGGCCGCCTTCGCCGCCGATGAGGTCGTAGTCGGACGGTTCGGCGGCGACAGCGGCGAGGAGGTCGTGGTACGCCGTTGCGGCGACGCGGCCGTGGAAGTCCATTGCCACGGTGGAAGGGCCGCCGTGGCAAAGATCGAGCAGTCGTTGGCCGCGGCAGGATGCCGGCCGGTGGCCTGGCAGGAGTGGACGCAAACACACTCTGACGATCCAATTGCCGCCGCCGCAATGATAGCCTTGGCGGAGGCCCGAATCGAACGGACCGCCGCCATTCTCTTGGACCAATACCACGGCGCACTGCGGCGTGCGATGGACGAAATCCGGCAGGAGATCGAGCGGGGCGACGCGGCGTCCGCGCGGCAGCGGATCGACTCGCTCCTGGCCTGCGAAGGCCTCGGCCGGCATTTGACTCGCCCGTGGAGTGTCGTGCTGGCCGGCCGGATCAACGTCGGCAAGAGCAGCCTCTTGAATGTGCTGGCCGGATACGGACGCGCAATCGTTCATCCCGCACCGGGCACTACGCGCGATGCGGTTGCGATCACCACGGCCGTCGATGGCTGGCCGGTCGAATTTTGGGACACGGCTGGATTCTGCACGGCCGACGACGACATCGAGCGCGCCGGCATCGAGCGGGCCCGGGAACGCCTGGCCGCAGCCGATTTGGTGATTCTGGTGGCCGACCGCAGCCTGCCTTGGTCGGCGGAGGACCAGGCATTGTCCCAACAATGGCCCGCGGCCGTGCTGGTGCATAACAAGTCCGATCTGCCGGCTTCGCCGGGCCGCCGCCCCGCAGGGATCTCGACCAGTGCGCTGTGCGGGGAAGGCATCGACGCGTTGCTGGCGACCATCGCCCGGCGATTGGTGCCCGATCCGCCGCCGCCCGGAACTCCAGTGCCGTTTTCGAGCGAGCAAGTAGAAGTGCTCCGCCGCTGGCGCGCCGCAGCCACAACTCAAGACGCCTGACACGAATGGCACGTGAACTTTTGTAACTGTTTCGAGAGTAAGGATTAAGCACCGCTATCACAGCAATGCTAGCGGGAACACGGGGTTTCCCGAGGATAACGCGAATCTCACGATTAGCGGCACATCACGAAGCGATCCGTTCGTAAGGTTGAGAACCATGTTGTGATAGCAATGCTATGACAGCGTACCTAACTGCTGAAATCAAAGGAAGTTACAAAAGTTCACGTGCCATTCACGCCTGACACCTGACGTGCTCCCCTCGCTCCGCGAGAGGGATGCCAAGCTCGGATCACTTCACGCGGAGTGCAGAGAGTATGGTGTCCCGGCGGTTCTCAAGAGAAGCTGAAGGCTGACCGCTGAGAGCTGATAGCTGACCACAGACAGCGGGGCGGCATTTACCAGGTCAGTTCCGCTCCCAACGAGAGACCGTCGAATCCAACGCTGCCAGACGCATCGTAGTCGGCAAGTTGTCGAGGGCCCAGGGCTACGCCGGTCACGCCGTAATACTGGTAGCCCGCTCGCAGCCACAGGCATGACGTGACGCGATAACGCAGCAGCACCGAGAACTCGAAAACCGCGGCAAGATCGCTGCCGTTATGAGAGACATCAAGAGGTTGGAAGTCGGCGATGCCGCTGCCCGTATCGGTCTTGTGTTGCGAGTAGACGTTGGCGTACAGGCCGATTTTCGCCTCGGTGCTGAGTTGAAAACGGTCCCAACCCCAGGCCCATTGCAGCCCCAATTGCGCCCCGATTAGATTGTTCTTCGTCTGCCATTCGAGGTCTTCGTGGCCGCCCGTGTAGAGGTCCGAGCCGCTTAGCGTTAGGTTGTCGGTCAGATAAAGATAGCGGACGCCCCACAGCCAAGAAAGTCCGCGATAAGGATCGAACGAGTAGAACTTAAAACGCTGATTCAACTCAACATTGGCGATCTGGCTGCTATAGTTGTAACCGAGAGTGTTGTCCATATTCGGCATGTGCAGCCAGTCGGAATGCGCAAGACGGTTTCTCCGTCCGGATCGCCGTAGATCTCGCGGCCGATCGACCAATCGTGGAAGCCCCAGGCGGTTGTCTCAATCGCCATTCGATCGTTGATGCGACCGATCAATTGAAACCGCACGCCGGGCGTCAAGGGGAACAGTACGTCATCGCTCCAGAGACTGTCGGGCTGAACCGCCGCCGGAGCGTGCGAGCTATCGTTGTACTGTGAGAAACCCAAGAGGACGCCTCTGCCCGTGTCTCGCGTCAGCCACAACGCATCGACGTTGACGTCCCAGTGAGGATTGGCCGCCCCCGGTATCAGTCCCAAACTAGGGCTGGCCGGTCCGAGCCAAAGCACAGGCGGCGGATACACCGGCTCCGCGGGCGGAAACACGTAAGGCCCCGGCGGCGGATAACCGCGCTGATCGGACGGCACGTACGGCTGGTTCGGCGGCGGCAGCACCGACCCGTCGGACGGCACGTAGGGTGTCGTCGGCTGCAAGGCCGGCTGGCCGGCGGGCGGCCAGGTTGACGACGACGGGGGAGGCACATACACCGGCTGGCCCGGCGGCGTCGGATCGGGCGGCGGCGGTGGCGCCCCCGAGCCAACTTGGGCCAGGGCCGCAGAACCGTGCAACAGGACGACAATCAAGAGCAGATGAGAAATCCAGCGTTCCATAAGGGGCCGGATGATAGCCACTATCACCGCCCCAGAATAGCCCAACGCTGGGACGGGCTATACCACCCGAATGGTAGGTGAAACAACGCCAGCCAATGCGGCGAGACGCCGCCGTTACGGATGCCGCGAACGCTTGCCCGGCCCCTATACTTGCGGAGCCGCGGATTCTTGCCCGACGATTTCCAGGGCTTGTTTCAACTGGCAGAACCCGCCGGTCATTTCCATCAAACCGTGTACGCGGACCGCTGCGGCAAGGGCCTTCTCCACGCTGCCATGTTCGTGAACGAAATCCTGGAGCTGTTTTACGGTGGCGATCGCATCGATCAGACATTTGCAACTGTCGGCGGTCGGCTTTTTCGCTGTCGGTGTTTTCTTTGCCATCGGCGTTGACCCTCATAAATGGTTGTGAGCAAAACCCCAAGAACCATAGCACGGCTTGATGGGGCGTGCAAGAGGCCGTCTGCCGGTCGTTTAGCGGCCGACGGAACGTCGGTCCTCACCCGCGCCGCCCTGCGGCCAGCCGGTTGAATGGGCGGCAAGAGAGAGAATGATATCTCACTTTGCCTCTTCCGCCTTTGCTTTGCCCTTGAGCTTGTCGATCTCCTCCTTGACCGCCTCTTTCGCCTTCTTCACGTCCGATTTCATCACCGCACGACATGCTTCGCCTTCTGCACCCATTCTTGTACGATTTGCCTCTGCCTCCTCTTTCTGTACCATCGCCTCTGCCGCTTGGTGTATTCTAATCTTCTCCGCCTCCGCCTTTACCTCTTCTTCTGGCGACTTGCCGCAGCCAATTAAACAACACAGGAACAAAGCAACCAAAAAATAACGCATAGCAACGCCTCTTTTCTTGAATCGAGGGCACGCAGAGAGATGGATACGGCTTTTCTGAAAGCATCCGCAACCCCCTCAATCTACGGCGTGTGATTACGGCTGTCAATCACTCTGGGAACCGCCCCCAAATCTCAAAAAGAACGTCCAAAAACCTCGGAACAAAATCCAGTGGGTCTAATTGTGTCCGTCATTTCTTGCCCTCAAGTTGCCTCATCTTTTTTTCAACCTTATCTTCTGCCTTTTTGAGGTCCGCTTTCATCTTCCCGTTATCCACCGAGACGTTGAAATTGGTTTTGTTGCCGTCCGAGTCTGGGTTGGGGGTTCTCGAAAAGCTGAACCATCCCCGCCAGAACCCGATCACAACCACGCAGATCACCAGCACGACTATCAGTTTCAGCAATAAACGCATAAGGGTCTCCCTATTGTTGGACAACTCCCGCTCATCGTTCAGGGCAGATAGCATACACGCAAGAGGGGCAACGCCGGAACACCAGTTTTCCGCTCAGGTTGCGGTGACGCATGGTCGCCGATGTTGCCAGCGGACCGCCGGTGGTGGAGAATATCTGTCAAGACCGTCCCACCTAACCTGTATTCCAAGCGTCATCGAGGAGGTAACAACGTGTCGCATTTTGCAGCAAAACTCCTTGCCGCCGCGTCTCTGCTGATTGCCAGCGGCCTGGCCGGGGCAACCGCCCCAAATCGTGCCGCCACCGCGGCGGTTGAACCCGAATTGACCATCGTCAATGTCGCGTCGCATTGCGACTGGTCCTGGGGCCACACTCGCGCCTGGCACGAAAACCGTTATGCCGACATGATTCACGATTATCTCATGCTGATGCGGGCGAACCCGAAACTCGTTTGGCAGTTGGAGACGGTCAATGAGCAACTCCAGCCGTTCCTCGACAAGGCCGCGCGGCAGTGGCCGGAACTGATCGACGAGTTTTGGCAACGCGTGCGGCAGGGGCGAATCGAGGTCGTTTGCGGCTACAGTAATCCGCGGCTGAGCGAAGTGTATCCCGAGCTTTTTGTCCGCAGCCTCGTCTTGGGCAAAGAGTATTTCCGCCGCCGCGTGCCCACGATCCGGCAACCGGTCCTGGAAGTGCCCGATCTAATGTGCGGAACCTCGCAGGTGCCGCAGATTCTCAAGCTGGCCGACTACCGCTACTTTATGTTCACGCGGCCCGTCAGCCAGCAAGTGGTCTTCTGGCGCAAGGGGCTCGACGGCACGCGGATCCTCTGCTGCAAGGACGTGTACGGCTATCCCGAGCTTCAAGGAAAGCCCGGTGCGGCCTTCCCGGGCATCAACCCTCTGCCCGTCTGGCGTTATGCCATCGGCTGCGACGACATGCCGCCCACGCCGGCGACCGTGGCGGAGGCGACCGCGGGCGACCCGAAGAGGCGGGTGCTGGCCACCATGCTCCGCTTCTTCCAGGAGTGCGAGAAGTATTCCGGCCAAATCACCGAGCTTTCCGGCCCGTTGGATAGTTGCAACTACTACACCGCCGCCGGCCTGCACGGCGGCGCCAATATCCACACCCAGCACAACCAGAACGAAGACCTTCTGCTCACTCTGGAGAAGGCCCAGGCAATGGCCGCCATGCTCGGACGGTCGTTCGTCCGCGAGCCGGTCGACGGGTTGTGGCAAGACGTCCTCTCCTGCACCGGCCACGCGATCGAATGGTGTTGGAAAGAGGATTACGCCGAACGCATGGCCAAAGGCCGGCACACGCGGGAAAAAGCCCGTCGATTCCTGGAAGAGGCGCTGGCGGCGATCGCCGGCAGCGTCCCCCTGTCGCCCGGTCACGGATCGCCGCTATTGGTGTTCAATTTCCACGAATGGCCCGTTAGTGGGCCGGTCGAATTCGCAGTCGACGACGGCATCGAAGGGCTGACCCTCAGCGACGTCGACGACCATGACGTTCCGCTCCAGTTCGTGGCGGAGGACGCCGAGAGCGGTCCCCGGACGGCCTTCAACGCGGCGGCCGTGCCCGCCTGCGGATTCAAGACCTTCTACCTCCGCCGTGCAAAAAGCGGCGGCCTCAAAGCGTCTAAGAGCGAAGACATCTCGAAGCAAAACACCAGCAAAGCGCCAACCATCGAGAACGAGTTCTATCGCATCAGTGTGCGTTCCGACGGACGGTTGCACGTGTTCGACAAGGGCCGCGGCACGACGCTCGGCTCGCCGCAAACCGGCGGCTTTGGCGACCTGGTGGTTTACGACATGCCGCCGTCGGGCGACACCTGGCTGCACGTCGGCCCGCCCGGCCATCGCCGCGATTGGCGGCCGGCGGTCGATCGCTGCCAAACCGTGCAGGGCCCCGTCTTCGCCTCGCTGCTGATTCCCGGGACCATCGGCGCTCACGCCATCACCCGCGAAGTTCGCTTGTGGCGCAACAGCTGGCGAATCGAATTCGGCGTCGGCCTAAAGACGACGCAGCGCGACAACGGCATCTTCTGCATCCGCTTCCCCATCGGCATCGCGGGCAAAGTGACGGCGGGAATCCCCTTCGGGGTCGAATCGCGCGATCATCTCGGGCAGGAGCCGTTTCGCGGCGAGAGCTTCTGCACCGGCTTTCCCGAAGGCTACGACGCCACCCGCTGGACCGACGTTTCGTCGCCGCAATTCGGTTACACCTTCATCTGTCCGCCCGGCATGCACAGCGGTTATGCGTTCAAGAAGAGCGAGCAGGCGATCGAGTTCATCCTGAACCGCTTCCAGCCGATGCCGAAGGACGCTTTCGGCCGTTCGGCGTCGTCCGTGGACGGCAGTGGGCAGCATCATTGGTGGTGCGCCCTGTTGCCCCATGCGGGAACCTGGGCCGACGCCCGCTCGTACCGCCACGCGCTGGAAGAGCACGTTCCGCTGCTGGCATGGTCGCCTGCGCGAGGGCTTGAACGGGGAGGCGCACCGCCCCTGCCGGAGATCGACAAGCCCGATCGCCCCGGCCAAGACGCCCCGTTGCCCGAGGGCCTTCGTCCGCACGCCGCCGAGTCGCTAGTCGAAGTGTCGCCGGCCAACGTCGTTCTATCGGCAATGCGGCTTGTGCGTCCGGACAAGCCGGGCGATACGCCGCCTGTGGAACTTCGTCTCTACGAATCGACAGGAGAAGCGGCCGACGTCGTAATCCGCCTGCATCGCCCTGTGGCCTCCGCGGTCGAGACGAATTTCCTCGGCGAGACGATTTCCAACGCAGAACGCCCGAAGGTGGTCGGCAATGAGGTCCGTTTCCGCCTCGAACCGTGGAAGATCATCACGTTGCGGCTCAGCGAGCGCTGAACTCCACCGACGTTGTTGAGTGTCAGAAAGCAGCGTCGCACTCCGTTTAGCAGCCGCCGGTACGGCGGCTCTGATTCGCGAGAAATGCTGGGCCGCCGTGCCGGCGGCCGCTAAACACCGCGAAATTCCCCGACCCTCGATAGACGATCTACCGCGGTCGGCTTGCATCGGGATCGAGTTGAAACGCCTTCTCCAGGTCGGCATCGGCCTCTGCGCTACGGCCGAGCTTGCGGTAGGCCAGGCCGCGATCAAGATAGGCTTCGGCCGACAGCGGGTTGACGGCGATCGAGGTCGAGTAGTCGGACAGCGCCCGCTCGATCTGGTTCATGCCCAGCAGGGCGGAGCCGCGCAGACGGTAGGCTTCGGCGTCGTGCTTGTTTTCCCGCAGGACGCGGTCAAGGTCGTCCTTGGCCAGTTCATATTGTTGCAGGCCGACGTAGGCTGCGGCACGGACGCGGTAGACGTCCTCGTCGTCATCGTCGAGTTCGATCGCGCGATTGCAGTCGTTGAGGGCCGCCATGCACTGCCCCAGCCCGACCCGCGCGGCGGCGCGATACTGATACGCCTCGGCGTCGGTCGGATCGAGGTCGATGGCGCGTGAAGCGGCCTTCTCGGCCACGGCGTAGCGCCCTTCGCTCAGGCAGGTTACGGCGAATGTGAATACCTCGTCGGCATCGGTGGATGCCAGCGCCGCGGAATCCGCCTCGCGCTGTTCTTCCGCCGTCTGCTGGTCGGTTCGCGCCGAAGAAACCTCCGCGTCGGGCCAACATTGCGCCGGATCCTGGCGGTAGAAATCGCAGAGGACCGCGTACAGTTCCTCGTGCTGCCGCCGCATGGCGCGGGGTTGCTCGAAGAAACACTCGGTCGCCACGGCGAAGAACTCCGCCCGGTTCGTGGCGCCGTATTGATTCAACAACGTGACTTCATGGCGGCGTGCGGCGCCCACCAGCCGCCGGTATTCGGCCTCGCTGACCCGATACCAGGTCTTCTCCCGTTCTCGGCCCGCCAGCGGCGGTGTGCCATCGACCTGGCCATCGAGCCCGTCGAGGTGATGGGCGAACTCGTGCAACACCACGTTGCCGCCGTTCGACTGATTGCGGCCGGCCTGAAGGACGTGCTTCCACGAGAGCACGATCGGGCTGTGATACCAGGCTTCACCGAGCAGCCGCGTGCTGCGGGGACCATTGTAATACTGTCGAAACTGC
Source organism: uncultured Planctomycetaceae bacterium (assembly GCA_963823895.1). GTDB lineage: Bacteria > Planctomycetota > Planctomycetia > Pirellulales > Thermoguttaceae. The sequence goes on along the minus strand of CAWGNG010000039.1, from coordinate 68,858 downwards.
GGCGGACGAATGTAGATGTCGGGATAAAGGATGATCGATTGCACGCGATCGAAATAGTACGGCTCGTCGAGTCCCAGCACGAGCAACGACGCCTGGGCTGCGACGGTCACCCGCATTTCGTCGCTGACCGCAAATCCCCGCCCGCCGTCCCAGTGCTTCTCGGCCACCAGCACGCGAACCACCGTCTGCACTCTCTCCTGCCCCGCTGGGTCAAGATAAGCATAGTGCCGCATATTGGCGGCAAGATAGTCGTGCCAAGCCGCCGGAAACGGCTCGGCCAGCAACTCTTTGCGGCGGTCCTTGAACCAGGAGAAAACCATATCTTATCGAGGGGTTCGCGGGTGATGACCCGTACTCCTCACGCTCCGCGTGAGGGAGGAGATCGTGCTCCTCAAGCTCCGCGTGAGGGAGGAGTGCATAACACAGGCCGAATCCGCCTCACGCGGAGCGTGAGGAGTACGCCGGCGCCTCCCCCCGCTCCTATGTTAAACTTATTGTGTTGCCAGCCCCAAATCAACTTGTCGTTGGGCGAGCCCTAAACTGGTGCAATCGCTGACAATGAAAGGCGGGAGGATCCTCCTTTGCGAGCCGCGTGGCAATCGCTGCAATGGGGACGGAGGAGATTGCGGGGTAGAGTCTCGAGTCTTCTATGTTTCTCGGCGGCAATCTCCTCCGTCCCCCCTTCTCGTTGCGACTTTGCAGTCCTCCTGCCGTGGGCGTGAAATCGCTTGACAAGCCGATGCCATGACCTACGCTACTTTGAGGGGGACGGTGCGCCTGCCTGTGACGGTAATGGGCCTGAATATCCGGGGGAGCGATCATGCGAATTGAAGCGAAGAATGTTCGGTGCTTCAGGGGAATCACACTCGTCGAACTGTTGCTGGCGCTGATGGCGATGATGGTCATAGCGAGCCTGGCTTGGAAAGGCTCGACGGGGATCATCAATTGCTGCACCAATTCCCGCGTCACCGCCGAACTCGGCACGCTCGATCATGCGCTGGTCGACTTTGCCGTAGAGTTCGGCGACTTCCCGCCCGACTTCCACGATACGACCGCCGTGTGGAAGTTCCTCAGGGGGCGATTCCCAAAATGCCCGCAAGAAAAGTACCCGGATATGTGCAGCCAGAGTCCGGCCTCGGCGCTGTACTTCTGGCTGGCTGGGCCCGATGGGCAAGGATACAGCGCGAATCCGGCCAATCCGTTCGGCAAGGGCGGCCGGCGAATCGGCCCCTTCTACCGATTCATGCCCGAGCAGTTAAAGTGCGTGGACGGAGTAATGCAGTACTATCCGCCCCGCGGCATCAACGGCTCGCCCTACGTCTATTTCCGCGGCGTGAAAGGCTACGACGGCCATCCCGGCTGGGGAACCGCTCATCCGTATCGAAGCTCGAAGGACGGCAATTGGATCAATCCGGACACGTATCAGATTCTCAGCCCCGGCGTCGATGGCAAGTTCGGCCAAGGCTTCCATTTCCCCGGCGGCGCCGATTACGATGAGGCCAACCTCGACGACATGGCGAACTTCACCCGTGGCGATACGATGGGCCGGGCGAAGCCGAACCTCCCGTAGTCAGCGCGATTCACGGCGATAGCGGCCGGATTCGACGGCAGAGACCGACGCCGACGTCATGGCCCTCACTTCGCGTTCACTCATTTTGCAAACGGTTCCTGGCACCTTTTCCACTTTCGACCCCGGCCGCTGCCCCGCCGCTGAAGATTTTTCACTCTTGCCGCAAGGGCACAGATTTTGCACGCTTGCCGGAATGGCACAGCCTATCCCGTCACGCCGGCCCGCCGCTAAAGAGTTTGCACGCTTGCCGGAATGGCACAACTTACGACACTTTCTTCCGCAGCATCCGCCGTCAGCCCGGCCCACCGCTGATTCCCCGCTGAAACCGGTGGGCGAGGTAAGACTTGTTATCCACCGAGAGCGCATTGGCCGATGTCGAATTCCCAGGCCGTTCGCGCGTTCCGATCTTGCATTTCAGATCTGACCGTGGCTCATGACCGCGTGCCATCGTTTTGGTCTTGGGATGGCGCCATGTTAAGATTTGGCACGCGCGGGTATTCCCCACCCGGAATTCCCCGGATTTTGCAGTCCGGCAGTGACTTCTTGAGGTCTAGCAGACCAGCTTTGGTCACGTTGCATCCACGTCTCAAGTTCAACGACCTGAGCCCAGCCAGTCCCTTCAGGTGAACAAGCCCGGCGTCGGTGACGTTTGGGGAATTCGAGATCCCCAATTCCTCCAATTTGGTCAACCCGCTGAGGTAAGCCAATCCGGTGTCGGTTATTTTGGTTCCCCTAAGCCAGAGCCTCCGCAGTTCCGTGAGCCCCTTGAGGTGAGCCAGTCCTGCGTCCGTTACATTCGTTTCGCCAGTTGCTCCGCCCAGCCATAGCTCCCGGAGTCTGGCTAGTCCTTCAAAGCTCTTCAGTCCGGCGTCGGTCACCCTACACGTTCCACCAAATCTCAGGAATTCGAGGCGGGTCAAACCTCCCATTCCAGCGCCGTTTATGTTGGTGGAGTCCAAGGTCAAGTGCGTGAAATGAGGCAGCCCCTTCAGTTGCCGCAGTCCAGCATCCGTGACCTTGGTATTAGACAGGTCCAGTCCCTGGAGTTCGGTCAGTCCTTTCAGTTGCTCCATTCCGACGTCTGTAACCCTTGTGTTCCCCAGATCGAGGTGCATCAGGTGCGTCAGACTTTTAACCTGGCGCAAGCCGGCGTCGGTCACCTGGGTTTTCGTCAAATCCAGCCAAGTAAGCTGAGTCAGATCCTTGAGATGTCGCAGCCCGGCGTCGGTCACCTGGGTTCCCGCCAAAATCAGCAATGTGACCCGGGGCACCGCCTTGACGTAGACGAGTGCGGAGTTGGTCACCTTCTGGCAATCGCGGAAGGACACTTTCATTTCGGGCTCCTCGGGATCGAGCCCTATATTGTTGACCTCGCCGCCTAACTGCTTGATTTCGGCGATCGCTTTCGCTTCTTTGCTAACCACGGGTCCCGCCGCAGAACAGACAGTGGTAGTGAGCGAGAAAGCCACTGTCAGCAACGCTGATATGATGCGCTTCATGGTGTTGCCTTTCCGATAAATGATCCCTGAATCCGAAAACGCACGAAAACGCAAAACGGGTCAGAACTATTATTGGTAATCTAGGCAACCCCAAATGGTTCTGCCCCCCTTTTCCCCGCTTTCTTCCACCGAGGCTATTGTTTGTCGCTGCTTAGCGATTTTTGGATGATCTCGCGGCTCTTTTTCGCGTCGGTGTTCTGCGGATCGAGCTCGAGGATCTTGTCGAAATCCACCAGCGCACTGTCGTAGTCCTTGAGCATGTAAAAAACGTAGCCGCGGTTGGCGTAGGCGGGAACGTACTTCGGATCGAGGCGGATCGCCTGGCTGTAGTCGGCTACCGCCTCGTTCAGTTCATCTCTCTTGCGGTGCGCCAAGCCGCGATTGGGGCCCAAAACGGGGCCCAAAACGGGTCAGGGGCCCAAAACGGGTCAGAACTATTATTGGTAATCTAGGCAACCCCAAATAGTTCTGCCCCCCTTTTCCCCGCTTTCTTCCACCGAGGCTATTGTTTGTCGCTGCTTAGCGTTTTTTGGATGACCTCGCGGCTCTTTTTCGCGTCGGCGTTCTGCGGATCGAATTCGAGGATTTTGTCGAAATCGGCCAGCGCACTATCGTAGTCCTTGAGCACATAAAAAACGTAGCCGCGGTTGGCGTAGGCGGGAACGTACTTCGGATCGAGGCGGATCGCTTGGCTGTAGTCGGCCACCGCCTCGTTGAGTTCGTTTCTCTTGCGATGCGCCAAGCCGCGATTGTAGTAGACCTCGGGATAACGCGGATAAAGTACCAACGCCTTGTCATACTCGGCGATCGCCTTGGCCAGCTCGCCGTCTCTGTGCAGTCTCGCCCCGCGCTGCGAGTGGGCCTGCGCTTCGGCCTTCGACTGCTGCAACAGCTCTTCCAACCGATCGACGGCCTTCGCGCGGCTCTCGCTCTCTTCGCTGGGGCCCCATGCCTTGAAGGCATCGGACGTTCGCGGGTCGGCGCGGATCGCCGCCCGGTAATCGGCCAGCGCCTTCTCGGCGTCGTCTTTCGATAGATAGACGAGGGCACGGTTGAAGAGGGCTTCGGCGAACGCCGGATCGAGCTTGATCGCCGCGTTGTAATCGGCGACGGCCTTGTCGATCTCCCTTTTGAGCGCGTAAGCGCGGCCGCGGCGGAAGAGGGCCTCTTGGTCGTCGGGAACGAGCTTGATCGCCTCGTTCAGATCGGCCATCGCCTTGTCGGGCTCCCCCTTCGCCGTCCAGACCGCGCCGCGTTCGCGATACGCCTCGCCGAACTGCGGGTCGAGGCGAATGGCCTCTTTCAGATCGTCCATCGCCTTGTCGAGCTGGCCCTGTTTGCGATAGACGAACCCGCGGATGAGGAAATTCTCCGGTTGCTTCGGCGCCAACTTCAACGCCTGCTCGATGTCGGACAGAGCGGACTTGTAATCCCCCTTCATCGCCTGGGCGTTGGCGCGGTCGCACCAACCGTCGGCGTCCTTCGGATCGAGCTGAACGACCTGGCTGTAATCGGAAATCGCGCGGTCCCACTGGCCCATCTCCGTGTATGCCTTGCCGCGGCTGGCGTACGCCGCCGCATCCTTCGGCGCGAGGCGGACGGCCATGTTCAGGTCGGGCATGGCGCGGGCCAGGTCGCCGCTGAGCACGCGGACGTAACCCCGATCGCGATACGCCTCGGCATAGCCCGGGTGCAGCCGGATCGCCTCGGTGTAGTCGGTCACCGCCTTGTCGAACTTGCCCTTCTGATAATAGGCGAAACCACGGTTGAAATACGACCGCGCGCCGCCGGGGGCGAGTTGAATCGCCTTGTCGAGATCGACGATCGCCTTGTCTAAATCCCCCTTCATCACCATCGCCAGCCCACGATCACAATAGGCGGCGGCGTATTTCGGATCGAGCTGAATCGCCCGGCTGAACAGGGCGATGGCGGCGTCGGTCTCGCCTTTGTCGAAGGCCTTGGCCCCTTTGAAATACGGCTCGGCCGCCGGCGAGCGTTCGGAGTCCTCCTCGGCCTGTTCCGGGTTGGCCGGTTCGACGCGAGCCTGCCCTTGGGCTCTCCGTTCCTTATCTCCTTCTTGCGGGCCGACCGCCGGCCGCAGCCGCGGTCCCTGGGCAGCAACCGTCGCGGGGCATGCCAAGGCAATTCCCATGACGCCGCACAGTGCGACGAGCACCGAACGAGAGAACCCAATAGCATCCATCGCTCGTCTCCTTGAAATGAGGAACTACCTCGTGGTCAGTCTACCGCTTCCCATCCAAACTTCAAGCCTTCTCCGCCGCAGTAACGTATTTCGCTCCCCACGCCGTTTCGCGGTCGACGGAACGTCGGCCCAGGCCGTTTAGCGGTGGGTGCCGTGCCCACGCTTGCCGTGGGCATGTGAACTGCGGACCGAAGTAACATGCCCACAGCCAGCGTGGGCATGCCACCCCGACATTGATTATCTACAGCTAGGGCGACAACAACAACGGCCCCGGCACCTACGCCCCGATCATGGGCGCCGCCTATTACACGCAACGCGGCGCTTGGCGGGTCGGCGACTCAAACAACGGCAGTTCCAATCACATCCAAAACGACGTTGCCGTCATACTGAGCAACAGCGACATCGGCGGATTCGTCAACGATGGCATCGGCCATACCTTGGCTACGGCCACGCCCATGCCCCTGTCGGGCAGCAACATCAACGCGGCCCTGGCCGAAGGCGTCATAACTACGACACGGGTTCGTATTTCCTCGCCGGTTCCGGCCTATCGGTGCCCGAGCCCGGAACAGGGGCGATGCTGCTGGCGGTCGTATTCCTTGCCATCGCCCGTCGCTGCCGCGCCCGCCGGCGGAACATACGCCCCCCATCGGGTTCTAACCCGATTTCTCACTAAGGTGGGGCAGACATTCCTGTCTGCCGCAAGAAAGGACGGCACGTCTGGCAGACAGGAATGTCTGCCCCACCTGACACAGCCTCGCCCGTTTTGGCGGTGCGATGGGAAATGCGGGCCAAGGAGGCCTGCGAGGCGCTGTTCCGCGGTCCTTTCCACAAGCGTGAGTGGATCGTCACCACTCTCTAGACGTAGTTGCGGAATCTCTCTTCGCCAAGTGCTATGTTTGCACAGTGGCTTATCGAGTTGCGGAAAATTCGCAGCCGATGCAGAAAACCAGGAGGTGGCAACATGAGCGGAGAAGCGGTTGCGCGGGGAGCGGTTGGGCCAACGAGCGTCGAGAATCAAGGAGGCGCATTCAAGAGAGCCTCCGACAGACTGGCCCAGGTGAAGCCGAAGCCTGACCGAGGGTTCAGGAAGTCGATCGATGACGCCATCGCGGTCGTTGAAGCCGAACGGAGAGCGCAGCGCGAGCGTGAGCTCGCCGAGAAGAATCGGCTTGAGACTGCCCGCCAGAAGGCTCTGATGGTCCGCGAGATCATGGTTCTTCCCCTGCTGAACGACCTATCCGCCGATTTCGCGACCGACGAAAAGAAGGTATTGGCGAACTGGCAGGTTGAATCCAGCGGCGACCTTGATGCCGTCTTCGGAATCGCCTCGACACCGGCGCTCAACGATGGCGGGCCGTCACGCTTCGTCATTAAAGCCGGCGCATCCGTCGCCGAGCAAGGCGTGGCCCTAAACTTGAGCGTCGAGTGTACCTGTGTTGACGCGCAGCACTTGGCTTCCGGCAAGGTCCGGCAAATCTCCGAGAAGACGAAGGCATTGCCGATCGCCAAGTTTGACGACCTGGGAAGTCAGATGTGGTTTCAAGATCAACTGAAGGAGTGCGTGAGGATGTCCGTGCTCACCAGAATGAGGCAAATCTCCAAGGCCGATGCCCAGCCCGCGGCCGCGCCCGTCCCCCAGGTCTCTGAACTCCTCGACGCAAAAACAACGGCTCTCCCCTAGACATCCGCGCCGCTTCCGTTAGACTGGGGAGCCATCGGCGAATGAAGGGGGCAGAGGGGGCTGTCGGAGTCCTCCGTCCACCCCCTTCCGCCACCGGCCACAGTTCCCCCCACCACTAGTTCTCTCGATTCAGGATGCAATCATGGAAAAGCGCGTATACAATTTCTCCCCCGGTCCGGCTGTCCTGCCGTTCTCCGTGCTCCAGGAGGCCCAACGCGACCTGCTGGCGCTGCCCGGCACGGGCATCTCCATCCTGGAAATCAGCCACCGCTCGAAAGCCTTCGATAAGATCATCAACGAGGCCGAGGCAAACCTGCGCACGTTGCTGAAGATTCCCGACAACTATCGCGTGCTCTTCATGCAGGGCGGGGCCATCCTGCAATTCGGCCTGGTGGCCATGAACCTGCTCCGCGGCTCGGGCAAGCCGGCCAACTACATCGTCGACGGCACCTGGAGCAAGAAAGCCTCGGAGGAGGCCAAGACCCAGGGGACGGTCAATGTCGCCTGGGACGGCAAGCCCGGCAACTATAACCGCGTCCCCAAGCAGAGCGAGTTGAAGCTCGATCCCAACGCCGTCTACACCTACATCTGCTCGAACGAGACGATCCAGGGCGTGCAGTGGCCCAAGGAGCCCGAGGTGGGGGACACGCCGCTGATCTGCGACTGTTCGTCCGATATCCTCTGCCGGCCGATTCCGATCGAGAAGTACGGCATCGTCTTCGCTTGCGCCAGAAGAACGTGGGGCCCGCCGGCGTGACGGTCGTGATTATTCGCGACGATCTGGTCGCGCGTTCGCCCGCCGATCTGCCCTCGCTGGTGAATTACAAGGTATTTGCCGAAGGCAAGTCGTTGTTGAACACGCCGCCGACGTTCGCCATCTACATGGTCAATCTGGTGACGAAGTGGCTGATCAACGAGATCGGCGGCCTCGACAAAATGGCCGAAATCAACCGCAAGAAGGCGGCGATGCTCTACGAGGCGATCGACGGCTCGAACGGCTTCTACCAGGCCCATGCCGACTCGTCCAGCCGGTCGTTAATGAACATTCCCTTCCGCTTGGCCAACACCGCCCACGACGAGCCGTTTGTGAAGCAGGCGGCCGAGCGCGGCCTGGTGGAACTGAAGGGCCATCGCTCCGTCGGCGGCTGCCGCGCCTCGATCTACAACGCCATGCCGGTCGAGGGCGTCAAAGCGCTCCGCGACTTCATGCTGGAGTTCTGCGAGAAGAACAAGTAGCAGTGGCCGATTATGCAGCCAAAAGGGTGGGCCGAGACCGCAATCGTCCCACCCTTGCTTCTTTTCTTGCCATCGTTTTTTGCCCTCCTTGTGTTTTGGCCGAGGCGTTATATTGTCCGGCTCACGTCGCCTTGTACTTCGGCAGGGCGGTTCTTGCGATTTGAGGCCGTCCGGCAATTCTGCACGTCTTTCGGGAGGCGACCATGAAAGAGAACGTCCGACACGGAACATGGTTTATCCGTCAGCTTATCCGGCTCTTCACGGTAATTCTGGCCGTGTTGTTCTTCTGGCTGCTTGGGTTCGTCGTCGAGGACATCGAGACGATTCCAGGGCCGACATACGCCGAGATCGAGCACAAGTTCGTTGATGCCAAGCTGGTCCGGCAGGACGAACAACTCCAGAAGCAGATCGCGGATTTGGAGCAGAGCATCGCCGCGCAGGCCCAACAGCAACAAATCGTGCGGGATAGCTCCGAGAACCTGCAACGCACGATCCAACAACTGCTGCAACTCAAGAAAAGCAGCGTCGAAAAATCGGTCTCCTTCTCCGATTCCGACGCAAAACTCTTGACCGCCAGCCTGAACGAATTCTTTGCCGGCCAAAAGAGCTATCAGAAGATCAACCAGACCATCTCCGATCTGACGTCGCAGACGGGGCGATTGGCGAACGAAAGAAGCCGGGTCGAGGCGGAAATCGCCAAGCAGCGAAAGTCGGCCCAGCGCGAGTATGATAGCCAGACCGAGGCGCATCGGTTGCGGCTGGCGTTCTATCAACTCCTGATCCTCGTGCCGCTGCTGCTGGCCACGGCGTACCCCTTGGTCAAGCGGCGGGGTAGTCTCTACTATCCGCTCTTCCTGGCCATCGGCGGGGCAACGCTGCTGAAAGTCACTCTGGTTGTTCACGAGTACTTTCCCAGCCGCTATTTCAAGTACATCCTGATTCTCGTGCACCTGCTGGTCGTGGCTCGGCTGTTGATCCACCTGATTCGCACGGTGGCGTTTCCCAAGGCGGCATGGTTGAAGCGGCAGTATCGGGAGGCCTACGAGCGGTTTCTCTGCCCGATCTGCGAATACCCGATTCGCACCGGCCCGCGCAAGTTCCTCTACTGGACGCGACGCACCGTCCACAAGGTTCTGCCGCAAGGCGATTCCGCCGTCGGCGAAGAAGCCTACACGTGTCCAGCCTGCGGGGCGGCGGTGTTCGAGGTCTGCGCTTCGTGCAAGAAAGTGCGGCATTCGTTGCTCGACCATTGCGAGCACTGTGGGGCGAGCAAGGAAACAACAAGCGGCCCGCCGACGTCCCCTCTCCCCGTGAGAGAGGGTTAGGGTGAGGGCGTGCGGTGTGAGTTCGCGCGTGCCCGACGTGCCGGAATTGCCGGTTGCACCTGCCGCAACGGTTTCAAGCGTAATCTCTCTCGGGCAAGCTGCATCGCGGCTGAGTCCTAAGTTGTTCGGCGAACGCTGAACCCGTCGATACTTAGGCCGAGTAGCCGCATTGTGCCATTGAACGTATCGTCTTGTGGTGCAGGCGTCCCGCCTGCAGAGCTGTTTGCAGGCGGGCCGCCTGCACCACAAGGGAGCATTATGCTCGAAAACCGTAGTCTGAAACGCGATCTGCTGGCGTTGGCGCTGTTGGCCGCCGTGATCTTTCTGGCGGCGGCACTGTTTACCTACGACCCGGCCGATCCGCCCAACAACCTCGTTTTTCCGCAACGCAGTCAGCCCGCCAACGCCTGCGGCCATTGCGGGGCCGTGGTCAGCCGATTGCTCTTCGAGGCGGTCGGCATCGGGGCGTATTACGTGCTGGTTTCGCTGGCGGCGTTCGACGTGGTTCTGCTGCTGCGGCGCGAGGCCAATCACCTTTGGCTCCGCATGATCGGCTGGCTGCTCTCGCTGGCCGGCTTCGCCACGTTGGCCGCATTGGCCGTCCCCTGGCTCTCGCCCGGTCCGGTCATCGGCGCGGGCGGATACCTCGGCGTCACCTGCCGCGCGCTGCTGCAAACTCGCTTCGCCAGCGTCGGTTCCTATATTCTCAGCGCCAGTTTCCTGCTGGGCGGACTGCTGTTGGCGACCGATTACGCCCTGGTGCGATTGCTCGTTTGGATCGTCGCCAAGTCCACCCGCAAGCTCGGCCGGGGCGTGCTTCATGTCGGCACCGCCTACGCGCAAAAACTCAACCACCGCCGTTCCGACCTCGATGACTTCGAGGTCATCGAAAACGGCAGCCAGATGGCCGTCCGCGTGTCGGGCAGGTCCGCCGCGGGCGAAGAGGACGATGAGGCGGACCCGGATCGCGCATCGACCGGCACTAAGGACGGCAAGCCGGCGGCCGACCCCGCAAAGGCCCTCGGTTCCCGCGTCGGCATCAGCCGGCCGAAACCCAAGGACAACCGCGAGGTTCTCAAGGAACTGGACCAATCGGTAGCAGGGCGAAAGCGGCCGGATTACGAGTTGCCCTCGCTCGATTTGCTGCTGCGCGGTGAGCCGATCAGCTTCGACGAGCAAAAGAAAGAGGTCCGCCGCAAGGCACGCATCCTGGAAAAGACCTTCGCCGACTTCGGCTTCAACGTCCGCGTCGTCGAAATCCAAACCGGGCCGGTCATTGCCCAATTCGAGGTCGAATTGGAGGCCGGCCTGCGGCTGAGCAAGATCACCGGCCTAGCCGACGACCTGGCCATCGCCTTGCGCGTGCCGAGCGTGCGCATCGTCGCCCCCTTGCCGGGCAAGAACACCGTCGGCGTCGAAGTGCCCAACAACGAGCGGCAACTCGTTCACCTCCGCGAGGTCATGGAAGAGGGCGCCGCCCGGGGCCAAAAAATGCGGATTCCGGTCTACCTCGGCAAGGACGTCGCCGGCGCTCCGCTGGTCGTCGATCTCACCACGTTGCCCCACCTGCTGATCGCCGGCCGCACCGGCACAGGCAAGAGCGTCTGCCTCAATTCGATCATCGCCTCGATGCTGATGACCCGCCGGCCCGACGAAGTCCGCATGTTGATGATCGACCCGAAGATGGTCGAGCTCAGCCCCTACAAATGCCTCCCGCACCTGATGCACCCGGTGGTGACCGACATGCGCAAGGCCGAGGCGATCCTCGGCTGGGCGGTTGAGAAGATGGAGGAGCGTTACCACCTGCTGGCTCGCGCCGGCGTGCGTCACATCAGCGTCTACAACCAGTTGGGCGAAGACGAGCTGATGGAGCGAATCCACCCCGAGGACGACGAGGAACGCCAGCAGATTCCCACGCACATCCCGTATATCGTCATCGTCGCCGACGAGTTGGCCGACCTGATGATGACCGCCGCCAAGGAGGTCGAAGGGCACATCATTCGCCTGGCGCAAAAGAGCCGGGCGGTCGGCATTCACCTCGTGCTGGCCACGCAAAAGCCCACGGTCGATGTGATCACCGGCCTGATCAAATCGAACCTGCCCGCCCGCATCGCCTTCCAAGTGGCCAGCCGCACCGACAGCCGCGTCGTCCTCGACGAGATGGGGGCGGACAAGCTGCTCGGCAATGGCGACATGCTCTTCCTCTGGCCGGGCACCAGTACGCTGCTCCGCGGCCAGGGCACCTACCTGAGCGACGACGAAATCACCAGGCTCATCGCCGCCGTGGCAACCGACGAGCCCGAATACGTCAAGGAGTTGGTGCAACTCAAAACGACGCTGCCCGACGGCGACAAGAAGAAGTTCAGCGACCGCGACGATTTGTACGAGTCGGCGATCGACATCGTGGTCCGCGAGGGCCGCGGCAGCGTCTCGCTCTTGCAGCGGTCGCTGGGAATCGGTTACGGCCGCGCCGCCCGGCTGATCGACTTCATGGCCGAGGACGGCATTGTCGGCCCCTACAACGGCTCGCAGGCCCGCGAAATCCTCATGACGCTCGAACAATGGGAGCAAGTCACCGGCCAAGCTGACAGTGGCCCCGCCGTCACGGAATCGCCGCCCAGCGGCAAGATCGTCATGTCGCCCGGCATGGTTCGCACCGTCAAGCCGGTTGACGACGAGGACGAGGAGAACTTCGTCGAAGCGGATGGCGACAACGACGTTGAAGCGGTCGAGGAGGAGCCCCCGTTCGACGTCGAAGATGACGAGGAAGAGGCGGTCGAAGCCGACGAAGCCGATGACGAGCATTACGAAGACGAAGAAGACGCCGGCGAGGACTCCGACATCGAAGACTCATCCGAAGAAGAGGAAGACGAGCCCGCTTTGGCCGACCGATCCGACGACAAGCATGACCCGCCGGGAAACCGCCCCTCCACGCGCCGCTGGAAGGCCGAGAGCGCGTAGGCTACCCGCGCGCCGCCGAACGCGCCCGCTTGCCGTTGCGATCCGCCGAGCAGTCACACCTGACCGTCTCTCCTGCCCCCAGCCAGCGCTGCCCTGCCGTCACAGCCGCCGCGGGATTCCCGCTGTCAGCGGATGAAGAGTTCCAGGTCTCTTTGCATCTTCTTCAAGTCCGGCAAGTTCACGTACATCATGTGCCCCGCGTCGTATTCGGCGTAGCTAATGTGGCGGCGGTAGGCCGGATCGAGCTGCAAATGATCGATGTCGTAACGGATGAGATCGACCGGGCAGACCAGATCGCATCGGCCGTTAAGCACCAATACGCGCAGATGCGGATTGTCTCGCATTTCGGCGGCGAAATCGTTCATCGCGCCGCCCCGGCGCTCGTGACTCCACGAGCCGACGTCGTTCAGAACCAAGTAAGGCAGATCGTCGGTGAACTTCAGCTCGCCGCGCACGTAGGCATTGATGGCGGCCGAAAACGCCCCGTCGACCCTGGCGAGCGACGGGTTGAATCCCAAGTATCGCGCCGCCGCGGCGGCCCGGCCGACGATTCGACCGTCGTGGCGGCCGAGAACCAACCCCTCGTCGTGCAACAGCTCGACGCAGAACGTCGAGGTCTCGATGCGCAAATTATTGTCTTCAATGACGCGGGCGGGCAATCCCGTCAGCCGCGCCAGCTTTGCGACTACACGGGCGCGCTGCTGCGCCGTCATCGACGCGCCCTGAAACAACGCCGACGCATACTCCGTCCGCATGAACTCACGGGCCTCGGCCAGCGCCTTGGGCAGGTCGCCTTGCAGGTCGGGCGGCAACTTCTTGTGATAGTGCGCCGTCGCCGTGTACGCCGGCAAGTTAACCTGGCACGAGGGCGCATCGCCGCCGAGCAGCCCCGAGACGAGTACCAATCCGCTCAACGTCATACCGTAGTGCGCGTGCAGATAACGCGCTACTCCGGCGGCGCGAATCACGCCGTAACTCTCGCCGCAGATGAATTTCGGCGAAAACCACCGCTGCTGCCGCGTCGTCCAGAGCTGAATGAACTCGCTTACGGACTGGATGTCCGGCGATTCGCCGAAGAATTGCTCGGCCTTGCTCTTCTTTCCCGGCTGACTGTAACCGGTGCCCACCGGATCGATGAATACCAGGTCGGTAACGTGTAGTATCGAGAAATCGTTGTCCACCAGGCCGAAAGGCACGGGTTGCGTTGGGTCGGACGCGTTCAGCCTCACTCGCCTTGGCCCGAGCGCACCGAGATGCAACCACACCGATGAAGAACCCGGACCGCCGTTAAAGCAGAACGTCACCGGCCGCCGCTCCGCGCCGTTCTCGCCCTGCTTGATGTAAGCGACGTAGAAGATCGACGCCCGGACGGCGCCGTCGGCCGTCAACAACGGCAGCATTCCGGTTTCGGCAATGTAGTTCACTTGCTGGCCGGCGATCATTACGCTGTGCTTCGTAATGACCGGCTTGTGCGCGGCGTCCGGAATCGCGGCGGCCGGCGTCTTCGCTTCCTCTTTCTTGGCGGGTTCCTTGCTATCGTCACCGACTTCCGACGGTCGTGCCTGTGCCGCGCTGCCGGGGCTCGGCTCTTCCACAGCCACGGCCGCCGACAAGAGCAAGCCCCCGAGAACAAGCAGGAAACAGGCCGGAACGTGGAGATTGCGCATTTTCCTTGTACCCCCAAGAAGATGGTTGCAGTTCATCCGCTTAACTCTCCAATCATAGCTTCCGCCTGGACCATCGATCAAACGGGGCGCAGCGCCGCGATCCTGGCGGGGAAACGCGGGCTTGGGGGATTGCTTCCTTGCCAAAAACAAGCGGCGACCAACGGGCCGCCGGCAGTTGGCGACAAGGAGCTATTGCGAACTCAGGCGTGGAATGCCGGTTAGTACCGCCCACGGTAGTTCTTCATCTCGCGCTGCGGCGGTCGGACGGCGGCGGGGTTGGCGGTTGAGACAGCCGGGCCTCGGCACTCGACGAAGATCAGCAGATCGGCCCGCGCCGGCGAATTGCCGATCGGCAGCGGCAAGCCCTGCACCAGCGGCGCGCCGTCGACCGGGATCGGCAACGCCACCATGCCCAGCCCCACCAGCAGCGTCTGATCGACCGGCCAGCGGAATCGCTCGTGGAAGCGATAGTGCGACATCTGCGGCGATTCGATCTTCGTCCGCTGCCGCGGCGACGACGGCGTGGCCACGTCGATCATCACCGGAATCATCTTCTCGACCTGGTCGATCTCGCACTTGATCGCGGCGTCGATCATCCGCCGATCGACCGAGAGCAGCGGGCTGAAATCGAGCGCGAAGCCTTCGTCGACCTGCCCCATCGCAGGCTGGAAGCCGGCGGGCAAGTCGCCGCGCGGGACTACGTCACGCACGTACGAGCGGGGCCGCATCGCCGAGACTACCGTTGATTGCCCGTTGTTGACCATCAGGTAGGGCGAACTGTGTTCGCGGTAATCGTTGCGGCGCCGCAGTTCGCCCAGCATGATCGCGGCGTTTTCCTTCGGCAGCAGCCAGGCATTCAGACCCGAGGTTCGCACCGGCACGGGCTGCAACAGGCGCTGGGCCAGCGTGCGCCAGCTTGGGCTGTCGAGCGTGACTACCCGCATCGAGAACGTATACGTAGCCGCCTCGCTATTGGTGAAGCGCTCGACGACGTCGGCCACGCGTTTCTGCATCTCGGGCGTATGATAGACCCGCAGCGTGCGATTGCCGGCGCTGAAGCATGCTGACCGGATCGGTATGCCACACTTCGTAGCCGGTGTTGCGGAGAATCCAGTCGATGATCGCCTGCTCCGGCCGCTTGGTCGTGGTGACTCGGGTGGTGTAGGAGCTGATGTCGTACTCGCGCCAAACCTGCCCGGCGTCGTTCGGCAGCGCGCCAATGGAAACGGCAGGCTCTGAGACGGGCCTCGCCGCCGCCTCAGTCGCCGCAATGTTCCTCGGAGCCGCGGGAACGGCTGGCGAATCACCTGTGTGCCGCCACGCCGATGGGACGCCGTCCTCCGTTCGCCCATTCTGCGGGAACATCCCGGCGGCGATCAGTGCAACCGCCACAACCAAGAAAAATCTCTTGCACATGTCAGCCTCCTTGCAAATCGCCCACCCCGGCAATTCCGACGGCGCGCGGATCGCATCTCCGGGGCGGTAGTATAGGAATCCGGCGGTTTCTAGGCAATACTGATATGTTCGCGTGGAAAAAGGACGCTCGCCGCGGCCGATGCGCTCGCCGCGGCCTGATAACCATCCGAAAGACTCGGTTTTTCCGGTTAAGATGGGCAATTCTCGCTGCGACCCCATCCGTTGAGTCCTCGCCCGCGAAACGGCCGAGAGCCGAAATCCATTACCGTGTTGGGAGAAGTTGCACATTACCGCTTATTTGCTATAATGTACATATTAGGCGGTTGGTGGATTCCTGTTGAGGAGCGGAGTATGAACGCGAATGTCGTTGACGTGCGAAACACGTTTTCCGAGTATCTGAACCTGGCGAGCTATCAGGGCCAGCGCATCGTCATCCAGCGCCGCGGCAAGCCGGTGGCGGCGCTGGTTCCCATGGAAGATCTGGAGTTGCTCAACGCCCTGGAGGACCGCGCCGACGTGAAAGCGGCCAAGAAGGCCCGCAAGGAGAAAGGCGGCATTACACTCGATCAGTACTGCAAGAAACACGGTTTGTAAGCGGCAATGCAGTACGATCTAATCATCAAGCCGTCGGCGGAAAGGAGCCTGGACAAGCTCTCCCATCCCATCCGGCGGCGGATCGTCGACGCGATGAAGGAGCTTCGCAACAATCCCCGCCCCGTCGGCGTCGTGAAGCTGGCAGGATGCGACAACCTCTGGCGGATCCGGATTGGCAACTATCGCGCGGTATACGAAATCCACGATGACCATTTACTCGTGCTGGTGTTGCGCGTTGCGCACCGGAAGGATATCTATCGGCCGTAATGCGGATGGGAACGGACTTTCGCCCATGCCTTCTCTTCGCCCAAACGTGCTGGCTGCCAAGGAACGGCTTGCCGAGGGGGACGCGGCGTTTCAGCGGCGGCATGAAGAGGGTTGCCCCGGGGTGGAGCTTTGCGCGGCAATCAGCGACCTGCGCGACGAGGCGCTGATCGCGCTGACCGAAGCGGCATTGGCCGATCTGAACGAAGCGGGGCCGGATGGGCTTTGGCCCGAGATCGCGCTGGTGGCCCACGCCGGCTACGGGCGGCGCGACGTCGCCCCCCACAGCGACGTCGATCTGATGATCCTGCACGCTCCCGGCGTCGGCGACCGCGTGGCGCCGCTGGCCGAGCGGTTGCTCCGCGACGTTTTCGACGCCGGGCTAATCGTCGGCCATAGCGTGCGGACGACCGAACAGGCCTGCCACATGGCGTGCAACGAACCGATGATCTGCACGTCGCTGGTCGAATCCCGCCTGGTGCGAGGCACCGAATCGCTCTTCGCCGGCTACAAGAATCGGCTCCTGCGGCAAACGCATCGCCGCGCGCGTTGGCTCATGGCGGGAATCGAGAAGGACCGCCGGCAGGAGCGGCTGCGCTACGGCGAAACCGTCTTCCTCTTGGAGCCGAATGTGAAGCGCTCGCGGGGCGGCCTGCGCGACATCCAATTGATCCGCTGGCTCGGGCTGGTTCGATACGGAACTGCCGATCTCGGCCAGTTGCAAGCCTTGGGCAAGCTGCAGGAAGAAGACGTGACGGCGATTCGCCAGGCGGCCGAGTTCTTGCTGCGGCTGAGGAACGAGCTGCACTTCCACGCCAGGCACGCGGCCGACGCCCTCGATCGGGCCGAGCAACTCCGCATCGCCGAGTTGCGCGGCTATCAGCCGGCGGGCGGTCTGCTGCCGGTCGAGCAGTTCATGCGCGATTACTTTCGCCACACCGACGCGGTGAGCCACATTGCCGCACGTTTTGCCGCCAACGCCCAGTCGAGCGGCCGCAAGGAGCGGCTCGTGACGTTGACGTTTGGTCACCGCGTCGAGAACGGCGTCTACGTTGGCCCGGCGGGCTTGTTGGCCAGCGGCAGCGGCCTGCGGATGCTGCACGGAGATCTGACGGCCATCGTGCGGCTGGTCGATCTGGCGAATCTCTACGACGCGCCGATCGCCGCCTCGACGTGGGAGGCGATCCGCCACCAAGCCGCGTGGCTTCCCCCCGGGCCGCCATCGGTCGAGGCGTATCGCCATTTCCTTTCGTTGTTGGCCCATCCCACCCGGCTTGCGCTGCTGCTCCGCGACATGCACAGCGCCGGCCTGCTGGAACGATTCATCCCGGAGTTCGAGCACGCCCGCGGATTGCTGCAATTCAATCAGTACCATAAGTACACGGTCGATGAGCATTGTCTGCGGGCGGTGGAGTTTGCCGCGGAGCTTGCTGCCGACCAGGGTCCCGTCGGCAGGGTCTATCGGTCGATCGCGCAGAAGCACCTGTTGCACCTGGCATTGCTGATTCACGACCTTGGCAAAGGGCGTCTGGAGGATCATCGCGAGGTGGGGCTGCAAATCGCCGCCGACGCCGCCGCCCGACTGGGACTTCCGCCCCACGAAGCCGAGTCGCTGCGGTTCCTGGTTCACAAACACATGCTGTTGAACCACCTGGCGTTTCGCCGCGACACGGCCGACGAGCAACTGGCGGTTCAGCTTGCCGTGCAGGTGGGTTCGCCCGAATTGCTGCAAATGCTCTATGTGCTGACCGCGGCCGACCTGGGCGCAGTCGGGCCAGACGTGTGGGACGGCTGGAAGACCGAAGTGGTCACCGATCTGTACCACCGCACCATGCAGCATCTCGCCGGCGACAGCCCGGAGACCACCGTTGACGACGTGGTTGTCGAGCGGCGGGCGGAGGTCCGCAACTGGCTCGGCCCGCGGAGGGACGAGCCCTGGTTCGCCGAGCATCTCGACGCCCTGTCGGCCGCTTATTTCAGCGCTACCTCGCCGCAGCAAGCCGCCGCCGACTTGCTGCTGCTGCACGGTCTTTCCCCGAGCAATCCACCGCAGGGCGAAAGCCCCCGCGTGTTGGTGGCCATGCGGTATCAGCCCGAGACGGCAGTGGTTCAATGCACGATCGCTACGTCGGAACAGGTCGCTGTCGGCATTTTCCATCGGCTGACCGGGGCGTTGAGCAGCCTCGGCCTACAAATCCGCTCGGCGCAAATCCACACCTTGCCCGACGGGTTGGTGCTCGACCGCTTTTGGGTTCACGATCCTGATTTTGCCGGCGAGCCGCCGTCGGAACGGCTCGATCAGATCGAACGATCGTTGATCGGGTCGCTTGAAAAAGCGAGTGCCGAACCGCCGACGTTCCGCCGCATGTGGCAAGCGCGGAGCGAGCGGCGCCTGCGCGTCCCCGGCGTGCCGACACGGGTGCAGATCGACAACAGTACGTCGAGCGGCTTGACGATCATCGACGTTTTCACCCACGACCGCCCGGGACTCCTTTACGCCGTCACTCGCACGCTGTTCGCCTTGGAGCTTTCCGTGGCGCGGGCAAAGATCGGCACGTTCTTGGATCAGGTGGTCGACGTCTTCTACGTTACCGATCGGCAGAATCACAAAGTTCGGGACGAGGGCCGTTTGGACGAAATCCGGCGGCAATTGGTGGAAGTTATCGAGTCGGCGGAGCAAACCTGACGCCAAGCCCCGTGGCCACGCTACTCCCTGCGCGACGCAAGTCATTTCTGCAACTAAGTGACAGAGAGCCTGGGTGGTGGCAACTACAATATCTCGACACCCAATTCCCTCGGCGTTGTTGTGTCGGTCACATACGATTATACCCCCGTGCCCGAGCCCTCGACCATCGCCTTGCTGGGCTCCGGCCTGATTGCCCTGGTGGTCTGCGCTTGGCGTTGTCGTCGAAGGTGAGTTTCAGCGCAAAACCTGAATATCCCAAAACCCTGCCAGCCAGTTCCGGCGGGCTTTTTCATGCGCACACCGCCATCGCGTGTTCCGGGGCGCGACCCGCCGCTCATCGGAACCGCAGTTTCAGCACGTAGGCTTCCCATTCCCGCTGAAAAGCGGCCATGTCCTGCCGCCCCAGGATTTCCTGTAGCGTTGCGTAGCCGGTCGGGTCTTTCTTGC
Organism: uncultured Planctomycetaceae bacterium; assembly: GCA_963823895.1. Lineage (GTDB taxonomy): Bacteria > Planctomycetota > Planctomycetia > Pirellulales > Thermoguttaceae. The sequence goes on along the minus strand of CAWGNG010000039.1, from coordinate 49,309 downwards.
AGTTCGCGTGAAAGCGGTGGTAATACTTCCGCAATAGCCCTTGCTGCTGCAAATAATAGAGGAGGTATCGGGCCTGGGCGTAGTTGGTCCCCCGGTCTTTCTCGTAAAACTCGTCGGTCGTGGTCGAGCAGAGCGTCTTGAACGACGGCACCCGCTTCTTGCGAATCGCCTCCTGCAAGCCGTGCAGACGCCAATTGGTGTGGCCGACGATTCGGCCGTCCTTCTCGCCGCTCTGCTCGTACAACGAGCCGAGCCCCTCGTTGAACCATGCCGGGCACTCGGGAAAGTTGGCCGCCACGAAGGGATGCACGATCTCGTGGACCAGCGTGCCGCCGCCGGTGGCGATGTTCATGACCAACGCCTTGTCCGACTCCGAAAAATAGCCGTAGGGCGTGTCCGGCTTGCTGTGAAACAGCTTCTCCGCGTTCTCCTCGTAGCTCTCCTTGTCTTTGAAGAGCCAGATGTCGAGGATGTCGGCCGGGTCTTTGTCGAAGTAAGCGGCCTTGAGCTTTTCGACGGCCCATTGCACGGTCTCTTTCGCCCGCCGCCGCACTTCGGCCGGCTCGTCGTCGCCGATCACTACAAACGGCGGCGCCACGACAATCGTGAAGTCGTCGCTCGGCAGCTTCTTCTTCAGTTCCCGCATGTGCTTGGCGAATTCCGCCGCCGTATGGCTGCCAAAGCGATCCGCCGCCGAAAGATTCAGCGGCATCGAAAGGCAGAACAGCAGACCCAGGAATCCGCGAAACAGCACCAGCGGCCAAAACCACGTTTGCAGTCCCGCCTTTAGGCGGAACGGGCGAACAACGTCGCCGATCAATAGCCGGGAGCTAACAGCTCCCGGACGGTCGCCGCAAACCAACGCACATTCCGCGACCCGTTGGCTCCCCGCCATAGGATTCTCAGTAGCCATGTTCCTTTGCGGTCTCCTCAATGTTCCTCTCTGCCCAGGTCTTCGATGCTCTCCAGGCCGGCTTGGTTCCATTATACTATCGCGGCGCGTCCTGTTGCGGGCCCGTAGCAATCTAGCGGCTGCTCAACTCGTGAACCGCCTCGACCAGCGCGACGACGTGTTCCACCGGCGTCTGCGGCAGCACGCCGTGGCCGAGGTTGAAGATGTGGCCGGGACGGCCGGCGGCCTGGTGCAGGATCTCGCGGACTTGGCGGCGGATTTCGACCGGTTCGGCCAACAGGGCCGCCGGATCGAGATTGCCTTGAATCGCCCGCTCGGGGCCGATCGCCCGCCAGGCATCGTCCAAGCGGATGCGCCAATCGACCCCCACGACCGCGTCGTGCCGCTTCTTGCCGAACGCCTCGCCCAGCAGCGGCAACAGCGCCGGATTGCCCGTGGCGAAGTGAATCACCGCGCGCCGGGCCGGAGCGACTCGATCACCGAGCGGCTGTGCGGCAGGACGTAGCGGCGGTAGTCGTCCGGGCCGAGGCAGCCCGCCCAACTGTCGAAGAGTTGCACCAAGCCCGCCCCGGCGTCGATTTGGGCGTTCAGATAGAGCGTGACCGAGCGGGCCAACCGACCCATCAGCGCGTCCCAGGCGCCGGTGTCGGTGTACATCATCGCCTTGGCCAGCCGGTAGTCGCGGCTCGCGCCCCCCTCGATCACGTAGGCCGCCAAGGTGAACGGCGCTCCGGCGAAACCGATCAGCGGCAGCGCCTCGGGCAAGCCCGCCCGCGTCTTCCGCACCGCTTCCACCACGAAGTCCAACGGCTCGATCGTCTCGAGTTCCAGCAAGCGATCGACGTCGGCCGCGTTGCGAACCGGATTGTGCAGTACGGGCCCTTCACCGGCTGGATATTCCAACTGGATGCCCATCGGCTCCAGAATCAGCAGCAGATCGGAGAAGAGGATGGCCGCATCGACTCCCAGCCGTTCGACCGCCGTGACCATGATTTCGGCCGCCAACTCGGGGTTCTTGCAGAGCGCGAGAAACGGTGTCGTTCGCCGCAATTCCCGATACTCGGGCAGATAGCGGCCCGCCTGACGCATCAGCCAGACGGGCGTCCGCTCGACCGGCTCGCGCCGCGCGGCTTTCATTAGCGGACTGTTCAACCAAGCGGGAGTAGGCATGGGAATAGTGGGTACAAGTTCTCAATGTTGGTGCTCAACGTTGGTGCGGCAGTTGCACTGCCGCACCCGCGAGTTCGGGGTGGCAGTACAACTGCCACCCCAACAAACAACCTCCGAAAAATCTCGTCCGCCTAATCCTTCTTCTCTCGCCCCACGACGATGGCGGTGGCCGTGGCGTGGGTGCGGCAGTGGGAAATGCTGACGTAAATCTCGGCCGCGCCGAGCCGTTCGATCACGTCCTTGACGCCGCCCCGCACGGCGACGACCGGCTTGCCGCCCGGCTCGTTCCGCACTTCCATGTCGCGCCAGGAGATGCCCTTGCTCCAGCCGGTGCCAATCGCCTTGAGGATCGCCTCCTTCGCGGCCCAGCGGCCGGTGAAGTGCTGCGTCGATTGCTTTCGACTCTGGCAGTACCTGATCTCCTCGGGCGTGTACACGCGATCAATGAACAACTCGCCGTGCCGCTCGATCATCCGCGCGATCCGCAGGCATTCCGTAATATCAGTGCCGATGCCAATGATGGTGGACATGGAGGGGCTAGGGGTCAGGGGCTAGGGGCTAGGGGTCAGGGGCTAGGGGCTAGGGGTCAGGGGCTAGGGGCTAGGGGTCAGGGGCTAGGGGCTAGGGGCTAGGGGTCGGGGGCCAGCGGTCAGGGTTCTCATCATTCATCATTCATCATTCACCACTCATCATTCATCACTCATCACTCATCATTCATCATTCATCACTCCCCAACTCGTCGAGAATCGCCGCAACCTGGTTGCGTTTTTCGGCGTCGAGCCACAACCGCACCAGGTCGACCGCCCCGCTGGGCTCTTCCCACGACAATTCGCAATACGTCGGACCGCAGCCGGCATGGCAGCACGACAGCCGATACCGGGGCGAACGAAGGTCCGCGATCTCGTCGACGTTGCACGTCTCGGCCACGCGCCGCGCGGTCGTCACGTCGATCTTGCCGTTGCGAATCGTGCGATACCACGTTCGACAGCGATTGCAATAGGGAACGCGGAAGGCGGGAATCGTCACTGCCAACGCCGTCGCCAGCGTCAGCAGCGCGTCGATGGACCAACTCAGCCACGCCGCCCAGCCCTTGGCAACGTACTGGCCCAACAGGGGCCGGCCGCGATCGGCGTGGCCGCAAAGGTATTCGCCGAAGCTGGGCGCCAACTTGCGGGCCAGCGCCGAGAGGTCCGCGCCCGTCGCTCCTCCGGCCGACGTAGCAGGGACTGTGCCGGTTTTCGCGCCGGCGAAGATGGGACCGCCGCCTTTGTCGCCTTTGCCGCTCGAATAACGGGAGACGAAGGCGGCATAGCTGAAATAATGCTGCCCCACGGCTGCCACGGCAGCCGCCAACACGACCGCCAGCACGATCGTCGGCCGATGTCCTATCTGCCCGTAGCGTGCCGTCGCCACGATACTCAGGCCGGCAAAAACGCCTACGAGCATGGGAAAGAGGATGAATGGGGCTGCGTACGACTGTGCCTCTTCGGCCAACCAGGCCCAAATAAGCCCCACCGCCGGCCCAACCGCCAGGCACAGACAGAAGCCGCCCAGCGAGAATCTGCCGGCCGGGACGTGCGATGGTTCGGGTTGGCCGAGCACGCTTGCGGTTTCCATGCCTTCATGGTAAGAAACAGTAGTCCGCAGCGAAAGCCCTCGGCCGTGAGTAGTGGGCAGTGGGCAGTGGGCAGTGGGCAGTAGGCAGTAGGTGGTGGCTAGTGGCTAGTGCCCACTGCTGACCGCCGACTGCCGACTACCCACTGCCGACTGCCCACTAATCACCGCCCACCCCCCATAAAGGGCTGTTGCGGATTCTGTTAAGATGATGATAATAGAGTTGTCTGCCCGCAATCGTACGCGGCGCGAGGTCACGCGGAATCATACACGAGGAGAAACGCTGATGTCTCACAGAAGAGGTTTGCGCGGAGGGTTTACCCTGGTGGAGTTGTTGGTGGTCATCACCATCATCGGCATTTTGATTGCGTTGCTGCTGCCGGCCGTGCAAGCTGCCCGCGAGGCGGCCCATCGCGCCGCCTGCACCAGCAACCTGAAACAGATCGTTCTGGCGCTCCACAATTACGGTCAGGCGAACAGAAACTTCCCGCCGGCGGTGGTTATGGGCACGCCTGGCACTACCGACCCTAACTACCCAACCCCCACCTCCCCTGCGGATACCTGGGCAGAAGCGCTGAGCACGGCGAACGGGGGCGCCGGCCTCCACGGCACCAGCTTCCTCTTGCGGGTTCTGCCGTTTATGGAGGGCGATACCATCGGCAGCCTCTGGCAGTTCAAGTATAACGTTGCCAGCGTACATGCATTGAATACCACGTCCCAAATGACTAACCTCTACTTGGCCCAGCAGGAGATCAAGTGCTTCTATTGTCCCAGCCGGCGAACCTCGCTTCGCCCCGGCATCGATATTGGCATCCCATCAGGTTGGACCGGCGGCGGAAACGATTACGGCGGATGCGCCGGCCGCTTCGCACACGTGAACGAAACGAACACCCACCCCATGACCCTTGATCCTAGTTCGTACTATCCAGCCGCCCCCTACTATCCTCTACCGTTCACCGGCCCCACCAATGACGCGGCGCCGCTACGGGTCGGCATCTTCGGTCGAGTCAACGTCAGCACGACTTTCGCCGAAATCAGCGACGGTCTGTCCAATACGATCGCGGTCGGCGAGTTGCAACGGCTTTACAATATGAACCCGAGCACCCCTCTCCTTCAATCCACTGACGGATGGGCTATCGGCGGCAACCCAACGTTGTTCAACACTACCGCCATGTCCAACTGGGACCGGAACGCTAGCGGCACGTATGATGCCAGTCCTGTGACCGTCGGTGGCATGATGATGAACAACTACTACTACGGCTCGCCCGGCAGCATGCATCCGAAGGGGGTCAACTTCGGCATGGCCGACGGCTCCGTGCAGTTCTTTCAAGACACGATGGATCCCAGGATATTCTGCCTGATGGGCAGCATGGCCGACAACGTGGCTGTAGACTTGAAGGGGATATTCTGACCTCTCCTCGGCTCTTTGGACAGCGAAGGTCCGACAGCCTAACCTCACCGGGGCGGCAGCAATGCCGCCCCTTCTTTTTTTTCTTGCCGCTAGTGTAGTGATTCACAATTGAGTGACTTTACGGAAGGGCAACAGGTGGGGCAGACATTCCTGTCTGCCAGGGAAATCGGGCAAGCCTGGCAGACAGGAATGTCTGCCCCACCTGTCAATCCCATGATTTACAAATCCCCAACAGCGTGACGCACTACACTACCCTCCCGAAGGAACAAATCTCACCGCAGCCGGTCCAGGTAACGCTGGAACTCGGCGTCCAGCGGCTTTAGTTCGCCGAAGGCCTGGCGGAACTCTTCCAGCCGCTTGGCGGGACTGTCCTGCAAGAGCGGCTTCTTCTTCGAGAGCATCGACAGATAAGCGACGTACTGCTTCGGGTGTTTGTGGATGAGGAAGTACGTCAAGGCCCAAGATTCGCTGTAGGCGTCGAGACTGTGCTTGGCGTCGCTGAAGCGGGCGTCGTTGCGGAGCAGCCTTTCCAGTGAATTGGCCGGCCGCGCGGCGGCAAAACGTTGGAAACCGTCCAGCCGCGCCGCGTTCACCGCGCCGATTCCGCTCCAGCCCTTGGCGCTGCGCAGGTCGGGCGTCTCGAAGTACTCGGCGATCCCCTCGCTGAACCAGCGCGGACAATCGCTCAGCCGCGTGTGCAGCCCGCAGTTGAAAGCGATCTGGTGCGTCGCCTCGTGTACGATCGTGGCCACGGTCCGCGACGCCTCGGGCCGGGCGAGAACCTGGTTGATCTGCGTCGCCGTCTTGACGCGGCCGCTATGGCCTTGCGACTCAACGCCCGTCAGATCGTACATCGTCATGCGGTTGCTCAACAGCGCATAGTAGCCGATGATCGCTTCGCCCCCCTCGCCCAGTTCAGGCCGGGTGAAGTCCAGGTACGATTGCTTGTCGGCGAAGACGATCGCCACCAGCGGGAACTCGGGGGCGTGCAGTTCAAAACCTTTGTGCGACCAGAAATTGATGAACGCCATGTAGAGCCGCTCGAACAGCGAGCCGCACCACTGGGCGTACGCCGACGAGGTGTTGTAGAAAATCAGGTAGTGCGTCGTCGCATGCGCTCGGAATCCGCGCGGCAACTCGGCCAGCACCCGCTTGGCGAGTTCGTCGCGGCTGAGAGGCTGAAACTCCTGCTTGTCGCTGGTATGTTCGACCTGCTCCTCGGGCGGGATTGCCCAGATCGTTCCATCCCGCCCCTGCACGAGCAGGCCGCCGTCCTTGGCCTCCGTCAAGACTCGCCCCGTCACTTCGATCGTCTTGCCGCCGCGGCGCAGCGTCACCTGATCGACCGCCAGGGCCGGCAGGGCGGAAGCCAGGCACAAGATGACGCACAAGGTCAGAATGGGAGGTCGGATGAAGGATGAAGGATGAGGGATGAGAGATGGGGTGGGGCCGGAATCGGCGGTTCTTGTCGCGAGGTGTGAGCGGTTCTCAAGCTGTGTCATTTCCGCTTCCTCGTCCCTGGCCCCTGATCCCTGTCCCCTGACCTCTGTCCGCTAACCCCTAGCCCCCAGCCCCTGGCCCCTCCAATTATACTCCACGCCGCAGCCGCGACGATAGCGAACAGACCGATCAGCGCCAGGCAAATTCCGGCCACTTGATCCTCGACGCCGTAGTGCAAGAGTCCGAAGATGTGGATCGAGAGGGTGTTCACCCCCGGCGGCATGACCAGAATGCTCGCCGCCAGGTCGCCGAGCGTCAACGCCAGCGACACGAGAAACGCCAGGCCGACGGCCGGCCAGCGCATCGGCAGGGCGACGCGATAGAGCCGCGCCAGCGGGCCGGCCCCATCCACCGCCGCCAGATCGAGCAACTCGCTGGGAACGCTGTGCAGGGCGTGCCAGAGGACGAGAATCGCCGCCGGCAGCCCGCGCACGAACAACGCCAGAAACGGGGCCAGGATCGAGTGATCGTAGAGCCGCACGAGCCAGGGCAGTTCCGCTTGGTTGAGCAGCTTTATAATCGCCAGCCCCAGCACCGGCCCCGGCACCGCCAACGCCGCCGCGGCCGTCAGCAGCGCCGGCAGCGACCACCATCCGCCCCGCCGGGCCAGCCATGCCAGCGGAATTGCCGCCAGTACCGCGGCCGCGGCCGATAGTGGACAGATCAACAGCGACCAGCCGAACTCGCGCGAATGTCGCCACGGTGCGCTGGCGATCATGTTCAGGCATTTTGCCGCCGAGAATCCACGGACCAGCCCGGCGTCGGTCTGCGAGACGACCACGCCCGCCTTGTAGGCGAGATTGCCCAGCGGCAGCCCGACGAGCAGGGCGAACAGTGCGGCCGTCGCCAGGCTGACGGGCAGCCGCCAGCGTCCGAGTCGGAAGACCCAGCCGGCCGATTGCAGACCGAGCGGCCGTTTGCCCGGCGCGATGCCGCGGCAGATCGCCATGCCGGCCATGACCAGCACCGCCGTCAGCGCCATGCCCGGCAGCAGTCGCAACGGCGCCTCCTCCGCCCCGGTGGCCGCCATCTGCGTGTAAACCTCTTCGGCGTAGGTACGAATGCCGAACAGATCGGTAACGGTCATTTCGCCCGCCACAACAAGCGCGGTCCAGAGCAGGGCGACACCGACGGCCGGCAGTGCGGCGCGAAGCGTAACGTGCCAGAAGACCTGCCGCGGCGAGGCATCCAATAAGGCGGATTCTTCGAGTTCGCGCTCAACGTTGGCCAGTCCGAAACCGACGATCAGCACGACCCAGGGCAGGGCCGCTGCGGCATGGATCCAAATGGCCCCGGCCCAGCCTTCCAGCAGCGTCCGGCCGAAGCCGGCCAGCGTGTACCAGCCTTGCAGCCCGAAGCCCGCCTGCCACGCCGCCGCCTGAAGGTAGAGCGGCACGAAGAGCATCAGCCCCAGCAACGCCAGCCACAGCCGCCGCCCCAGCAGGTCAGTGCGAACCAGCAGCCACGCCAGCAGCGTCCCCAGCGGCACGCTCACCGCGCAGACCGCCGCCGCGAGGCGGAGGGTGTTCAGCACGAGAGTGAGGGTTCGGAGGTCCACGGAGGCAAGAATTCAGTGCGAAGTACGAAGTACAGGGTAGCCAGGAGGGGGCAGGTCAACAAGGAGACCGCCGGTCATGCTTTAGCATAACACCGATCGGAGAGAGACCGCGCCGTCATGGGTTTTGACAGACAGAACCGGTAATCGTTTCTGTAGGGAACGCCCCCCGTGGCGTTCCGGGCGGCGGAACGGCACGGAGGCCGTTCCCTACAGCGCCGGTGCGTAACTTGCGGTCGCGGCCACGAGTCGCTAGCCACTTCTCCCAAACAACCTACTTTAGCATGATTTCGCGATCGATTCATCTTGGCGGGATTTCGCGCCGATGCTATAGTCCGCGCTCTTGTCAGTTTGGCGTATTCCCTATAGTCCGAGCCCATGCCACGGCGGTATTCCACCTATGACTGGTGCTAGCGGCCGACGAGTCGTGTTGATGCTTTGCGGTTTGGCGGCAATGACGGCCGCCGGCTGCTCCGACTTTGAATTTCCCTCCTGGGTGCCGTTCCAGGGGCCGGCGTCCGATACGATGCCCGGCGTGGTTGCGCCGCGCGAGCGGGTCGAGCAACTCAAGAAGCTGTCGGAGACGGCGGCCACTGCTACGCCGGCTCAGCGCCAACAGGTTTCCGAGCAACTGGCGGCCTCGATCCGCAGCGAAAAAGACCCGCTCATTCGGCTGGAAATCATTCGCACGCTGGGCCATTATCCCGGCCCGGCGGCCGACGCCATCCTGAAGGCGGCGCTCAACGATCCGGAAGCCCGCATTCGCACGGTGGCGTGCGAGGCATGGGGAAAGCGAAACGACGCCCAAGCGGTGGCCTTGCTCGCCGAGACGTTGCGCAGCGACGTCGATGCCGACGTGCGGCTTGCCGCCGCCGAGGCGCTGGGCGAAACCAAGAATCCCGCGGCCCTTGCCGCGTTGGGTGACGCCCTGAACGACTCGGATCCGGCCATGCAGTATCGGGCCGTCTTGTCGCTGAGGAAGGCCACGGGCAAAGACTTCGGCGAGAGCGTCGAGCGCTGGCAGCAATACGTCAAGCAACAACGCCCCCAGGGCACTGGCTCCTCGCTGGCCGATCGCGATCGAAACCTATTCTGACGACACACCATCGAATAACCTCCTCAATCATGTCCGCGTTGCCGTTGCCTCAAATCGCACAAGTCCGTAGTATAGAGGCAGTTCGGGTCGCGCCGTTCCCCTTGCGGATTTGCGATCCTCACATCGGACGGCTCCCAATCGGCCCGGCTTGGTGGCCTGTCAACCGGCGAGGAGGCGGTGAACCCGTGCAGCCGATACGTTTCACCGAACAGTTCAAGACGCTCCTGGGCGTGGCTCGGCAGATGACCGAATCGGCCGAATCGGAGGCCATTCTGTTGCTGCTGGAAGGGTCGGCCGAGTGGTCGCGGCTGAAAACCCTGACCGGCAAGGCGAAGGTCGTGGTCGCCTCGAATACGGCGGACGAGCTTGCCGGGGCGAAGGAGGCGGGCCTGGAGACGATCCGCCTCGACATGCCCGATAGCCCCGTCTACGAGCGGCTGACGCAGTCGCTGCTCGAGGCCGTGGCCGACGACATTCTCACGGCCGGTTCGAGCGTGGTGGCCCTCTACAGCGGTTTCGACGCCGCCACCGTCGATTCGTTGAGCGTCATCAATCTGGACGAACACCTCAATCGGCTGACCGGCCGCGATCTCCGCCAACTCGAAACCCGCGTGCCGCTGGATACGCTGAAAATCGTGGTCGATCTGGCCGTCGAGATCGGCCGCGAAGGGCGCGAGGGGAAGCCGGTGGGCACGCTGTTCGTGGTCGGCGATTCGCGGAAAGTGATGGCCTCCAGCCGGCCGACCGGTTTCGATCCGGTCCGCGGTTACAGCCGCAAGGAACGCAATCTGGACGACGCCCGCGTGCGCGAGGGGATCAAGGAGATCGCGCAGATGGACGGCGCCATCGTCGTCTCGTCCGACGGCGTGGTGGAGGCGGCCTGTCGCTACCTCGATTGTTCGGCCGCCGACGTGACGCTCTCGAAGGGCCTCGGCGCCCGCCACTGGGCCGCCGCCGCCATCAGCCGGGCCACCAACGCCGTCGCGGTGACGGTCAGCCAGAGCAACGGCACGGTGCGCATCTTTCAGAACGGCGAAGTCGTGCTGCGAATCGAACCCTATCTCCGCCGCCCCATGGTCTGGCGAGAGTTCGAATACGAGCCGCCCGTGCCCGAAGCAAGGCCCAAGCCAAAGGCCGACGGAGCGGCGTAGGCTACTCCGCCCGCTCCATCACCAGATCGATCTGGAAACGCGAGTACGGTTGGCTCATGCTCACCACCGGAGCCGAACGGATTTTGAACGAGCCAATCGAGCGATTGCTCGAATCGACGGCTTCATAAAGTACCAGTCCCGGATCGTTCGTCAGCCGGCGGGTAAAGCCGTAGCGGCTCGTCAGAAGATCTGCCAGAACTCTCGGATCGCCCGTCGTGCCGCGAAGCGTGATTCGCTGCACCTGCTGCCGGGCGTTGAAGTAGTAGGTCAGCGAGCCGGCCACGTCCGTCACCTTCGCGCCGCTGACCAACGGCACCCGATAGCCCTGCAACTGCAATTGCGGCAGGCCGGTGGTCACGCGCGGCCAGCGTTGCAGTACCCATTCGACGGTTACGTCGAGCCGCAGCACTTCGGCCAGACTCGGCAGCGGCAACCTGTCGGCCCGCGGTGGGTTTGATCCGATAGAAAGCGACGGATTGTCCGCCGTGCCATCGCCCGCCGCGGAGGGATCGTAAGTCACCGACGTGTTGGCGGTCGGCTTGGGGCCCGAAAGCCAGCGCTTGCGAATGTCGGACACGACATCCGTGACGGTACACAAGGAGATCGAGCTGCTGACGAGCAGCAGCGCTCCGCCGGCATAGAGGAGGTGTTTTTTGAGGCTCATACTATTGGAAATCGGCACGCCGGCCCGGCAGGCTTGCCGCAACCAAGTTTCGCCCCCGCAGATTGCCTAACCCAACTGCACGATACAGAAGCGGCATCCCGCAACTTCGTAACAACCCGAGTCCTCAGGGCCGATCAGTTTCTCACAATGAGATTGTGAGATTGTAGGAGGCGACTCCTGTCGCCGATTCTTTGGCCATTTTCGGGCAATCGGCGACAGGAGTCGCCTCCTACAGTCGAGAACTGATTGGCCGTGCCCGAGTCCTGGCGGACCATGACGACGACAACTCCGTTTGGTATACTGCACTGTTAGGAATTGCATCGAAAATCGAGTGTGAGAATCGTTCCTATGGCAAAAACCACCCCTCCCGATCCGCCATCCGAGCAGCTTCGTTTCGAGGACGCGCTCGCGCGGCTGGAAGAGATCGTCCATTCGCTCGAAGAGGGCGACATCGGGCTGAATGAATCGCTCGAACGCTACGAAGAAGGGATCAAACTGCTGCGGCAATCCTACGACCTGCTGCAACGGGCCGAGCGGCGGATCGAGCTGCTCAGCGGCGTTGATGCCGAGGGAAACCCGATCACGCAACCCTTCGACGACTCCGCCACGATCGACCAGGCCGAGCCCGGCAAACGCCGCACTCGCCGCCGGTCGCCCTCCGTAACGGGCCCCGACGCCGCCGTGACAGACCCCCTGTTTGGCGATGCGGATGTAGACGAGCCGTAGCGGGCAATGTACAATAAGGGGGTCTATTCTGGCCGTTCGTCAGGTCGGTAAGCGATAGGATGCCCAGCAAATTGTCTCACGCCTCGTTTGCCGAAATCGCCAAGCAGCTTGGCCCGCGAATCGACGCCGCGCTCGATGCCCAGACGCAACTGAACCACGATTGCCCTGCACGGCTCCGCGAGGCGATGCGCTATAGTCTGTTGGCGCCTGGCAAGCGGCTGCGTCCGATGCTCGTGCTGCTGGCGGCGCGGGCCTGCGGGGGCGACACCGAAGCGGCCATGCCGGCTGCCTGCGCGGTCGAAATCGTCCATGCCTATTCGCTAATCCACGACGACCTGCCGGCGATGGACGACGACGATTTGCGCCGCGGCCGGCCCACGTGTCATAAAGCCTTCGACGAAGCGACGGCGATTCTGGCGGGCGATGCCCTTTTGACGCTGGCCTTCGAGACGTTGGCCCACGGCGTGAAGCCCCCCGCCGTCGCCGCCGCCTGTTGCGCCGTCCTGGCTAAGGCCGCCGGGCCGTGCGGGATGGTGGGCGGACAGACGGATGATGTCGCCGCGGAGAAAAATGATGAATGCGGAATGATGAATGATGAATGCGAACGAGACCGGCAAGCCTCTGCCATTCATCATTCATCACTCATCATTCATCATTCTTTGCCCCACCTGGAGTCAATCCACCGTCGCAAGACCGGGGCAATGATCCTCGTATCCCTCCGACTGGGGGCCATGACAGCCGGAGCCGTTCCCGAGCAGCTCGCCACCCTCGACGCCTACGGCCAGCGGCTCGGATTGGCTTTCCAGATCATTGACGACCTGTTGGACGTACAGAGTAGTGAGGCTGCAACGGGAAAACGGGTCGGCAAGGACGCCCAACGCGGAAAGCTCACCTTTCCAGGGCTTCTCGGTCTTGACCAGAGCGCACAACATGCTAGAGAATTGATCTCGGAAGCGAGCGAGGCACTGGAGCTCTTCGGGGAGGATGCCGACGGGCTTCGGGCGGTGGCCCATTTCGTCCTGGAAAGGAATCGTTGATGGACAAGCTGCTTTCAACTATCAACTCGCCGGAAGACCTCAAGCGGCTCTCCCACGAGGAGCTTTCCCGGCTGGCGGCTGAAATGCGCGAGGCCCTCTGCTGCTTAGCCGCGACGCGCACGGCCCATTTCGCCTCGAACTTGGGCGTGGTCGAGTTGACGCTCGCCCTGCACACCACCTTCGATTTCAGCCGCGACCGCTTGATCTGGGACACCGGCCACCAGGTCTACGCCCACAAAATGGTGACCGGCCGCTACGACGAATTCCTCACCATGCGCAGCAAGGGCGGCCTGATGGGCTACCCCAACCCGGCTGAGAGCATCTACGACCTCTTCGTCACCGGTCACGCCGGTTGCAGCGTCGGCACCGCCCTGGGAATGCGCTGCGGCGACGATCTGCTGCGGCCCGACGAAAAGCGACACGTCGTGGCGGTCGTCGGCGACGGCGCCTTCTCCTGCGGCACGATCTTCGAGGCAATGAACAACGCCGGCGGCTTGAAGAAGAATCTGATCGTCATCCTCAACGACAACAAGATGTCGATCTGTCCGCGCGTGGGTGGATTGGCCGAATCGCTCGATCGTCTCCGCACCGCCCACTTCTACACCGGCTTGAAAGTCGAGGTGCAGAAACTCCTCACCCGCACGCCCGTGATCGGCGAGTCGGTCGAGCGCTTCCTCAGCCAGGTGAAGGACGCGTTGAAGGCCGGCTTGCTCGGCGGAATGATCTTCGAGGACCTGGGCTTCCGCTACATCGGACCGGTCGACGGCCACAACGTGCGGCAGTTGCAGAAGTATCTCAAAATGGTTCGGCAGGTGGCCGGGCCGGTGTTGCTGCACGTGGTTACCGAGAAGGGGCACGGGTTCAAGCCCGCCGCCGAAGATCCGACGTCCTTCCACGCCCCCGCCCCCTTCCAGCGCGAGAACGGCTCGATCGTGCGGCTGAAGAAGGCTTCGAGCCGACCGCCGTACACCGAATTGGCCCGCGATGCGGTTCTTGAGCAGATGCGAGCCGACAAGCGGGTGGTGGCGATCACCGCCGCCATGTGCCAGGGGACGATGCTCGAGCCGGCCCGCGACGAATTCCCCGACCGCTTCTTCGACGTGGGCATCTGCGAGTCGCACGCGGTGGCGTTCGCCGCCGGGTTGGCGAAAACGGGGCTCCGCCCGATCGTCGCCATCTACAGCACCTTTATGCAGCGATGCTACGACCAGATTTTCCAGGAAGTATCGCTGCAAAACCTGCCGGTCACGTTGTTGCTCGATCGCGCCGGGCTGGTCGGCCCCGACGGACCGACGCACCACGGCGTTTTCGATCTGACCTATCTGCGGCCGATGCCGAATCTGGTGGTGATGGCCCCCGGCGACGCCGCCGACGTGGCTCCGATGATTGACTGGGCCCTGCACCACGACGGCCCCGTGGCGATGCGCTTTCCCAAGGCCGCCGCCGAAGCGATCTCACGGGGGACTGTCCCGGTTTTCGTCTCAGCGAAAACGGGACTGTCCCCTTCATCGCCGGAACCAGCCCCGATCGAGTTGGGGCGGGCCGAGGTGCTCCGCTGGGGCGGCGACGGCATGTTCATCGCCTGCGGAACGCTGCTGGGCGCCTGCAACGAGGCGGCCAAGCGGCTGGCGGCCGACGGCATCGACTTCGGCGTCATCAACGCCCGATTCGTCAAGCCGCTCGACACCGCCACGATTCTCCGCGCGATCCGCCAATGTCCGTTGGTCGTCACGGTGGAAGAAGGCATGTTGATGGGCGGTTTCGGCAGCGCGGTGTTGGAGGCGGCCGCCGAGGCCGGCCTCGACGCCAGCCACGTTCGCCGTCTCGGCATTCCCGATCGCTACATCGAGCACGGCGCCCGCAACGAGCTTCTGGCCGACTTGGGATTGGACGCCGCCGGAATCGTCCGGGCATGTCGCCAGTGGACCGGGCGTGCGGAAGAGACTGCGGCGGGATCACGCGCTCGCATCGCCGCGAAATCCTGACGCAATCGCGTCCCGTCAGAATACCACCATTTCACCCCCGCGACGGCAGTTGCGGGGCGTTCACTGTATAACCGAGGGTTATTGGGAAACGTCGAGAGTGAGGCTTCTTTGGGTAGAATGATGGTTTTCTACAGCAAGAGGAGCTTTTTCGATGGGCAAGAAGTCGGAGTTGGGAGCGGCGGAGCGTCGAGACGTGGTGCTGATGCTATTGCGGCGGGAGGAAGCGGCGGCCGTGTTGGCCAGGCGGTATGGCGTCTCGGAACAGACGCTCTATCGTTGGCGGGATGAGTTCCTGGCCGCTGGCGAAGCCGCCTTGCTGGCGGCCAAGGGCGGAGCCGATCCCCGCAATCGTCAGATCGAGGAGTTGAAGCGGGAACTGGCGCGGCGGGACCAGGTGATCGGCGAACTGACGATCGCCAACCGGCTGCTAAAAAAAAGTGCGGACGGCTTGCTTTGAGCACGGAGTTTCGCCAGGAGGTCAACGAGGTCGTGGTAGCCAACGTCGGCGTGCGATTGACGAAGCTGCTTATGGCCTTGGGCATTCCGGCATCGAGTTGGTATCGCCAGCCCGTGCCGGAAGAGCAGCGTCGGCGACCGGGGCCGCCGCCGAAGAGGGTCGATCCGCACGTCGCCGAGGTCGTGGTGAAGATGGCCACGGAGAACCCTTGGTATGGCTACCAGCGGATCGCCGTGATGTGTCGCCGCTTGCCGGAGGCGGTCGGCGACGAGGATGCGTATCGAGTAATGCGGCAGCACGGACTGTTGCAGAAGAAGCCACGGGTTCGAGAACCCGAGTTGTATCAGGCGTTGAAGCTCTACGAGTTGTTGCCGCAGCGGCCCAACGATTTATGGCAAATGGACGTGACTTACCTGCATATTCCGGGCTTTGGCTGGTGGTATGCGGTGACGGCGATCGACTACTACTCCCGCTACTTGCTGGCCTGTCACCTGACGAACAGCTACAGTGCGGTCGAGGCGATCCATGCCTTGGGCTTGGCACGGCAAGAGGCGGAGCGATTGCACGGGCCGCTTACGAAGACGCCGTTTTTGGTGACCGACAACGGCTCGTCCTTCATTGCCAAACGTTTTTGGACGTACCTGCAAGGCCGGTATTCGCACGTGCGAATCCAGTACCGCACGCCGACGCAGTTGGGTCTGTTGGAGCGGTTTCACAAGACGCTGAAGCAGGAGGAGGTCTACTGGCGGCTATACGACAACCCGGGCCATGCCCGAGAGTGCCTGGAAGAATTTCGGCAGCGTTACAATCAGCGGCGGCCGCATTGGGCATTGGTGCCGGAGACCGGCGGCGATCCCTTCGTGCCAATCGAAGTGTATACGGGCGGGATGGCGATTCGCATTCCGAAGTGGCAAGGCTGGGCGAAAGGAGCGAAGGAGAAACTGGATCGGATGTTGAGCGGCGAGGCGGCCTGACACACAGGGCCCCAGCTCGGGCTCAACAACAGCAGGGCCGCCCTGCCTTACGTCTCCGCCCTCGCCGTTGCCTCCCAACGACGGGGCGAGGAGGCGAACGGCGAGGGCGACGACGACGGCAGGGCTACCGCAAGCTATTTTACGGCGTAACAAGACAAGATTTTACCGTGGGCAAGACCGCAGCCCCACGAATGCGGTCACCGAGGAAGACTCACGCAAAATCGACCTGACAATTTCCACTTGAACCCCGAGTTAAGACATCACTCATCACTCATCACTCATCACTCATCATTCCCCCTATTCCCACTCGATCGTCGCCGGCGGCTTGCTGCTGATGTCGTACACCACGCGATTGACCCCCTTCACCTCGTTGATGATGCGGGTCGAGATGCGGGCCAGCAGTTCGTAGGGCAAATGGCTCCAGTCGGCGGTCATGAAATCCTCGGTATCGATCGAACGGACGGCGACCACGTCGGCATAAGTGCGGGCGTCCCCCATCACGCCGACGCTCTGCACCGGCAGCAGCACGGCGAACGCCTGGGCCGTCTTTCGATATAACCCCGCCTGCTTGATTTCGTGGACCACGATCGCGTCGGCCTCGCGGAGGACGTCCAGTCGTTTCTTCGTCACTTCGCCGACGCAGCGGACCGCCAGGCCGGGACCGGGGAACGGATGCCGCCAAACGATGTCCTCCGGCAGCCCAAGCTGCAAGCCGAGCGCGCGGACTTCGTCCTTGAATAGATCGCGCAGCGGCTCAATCAACTCGAAAGCCAAATCCTCGGGCAATCCGCCCACGTTGTGGTGCAGTTTGATCGTGGCGGCAGGTCCGTCGGGCGAGCCGCCGCTCTCGATCACGTCGGGATAGAGCGTGCCTTGGGCCAAGAAGCGGGCCCCTTCGATCCTCGCCGCCTCGTCCGCGAAACACTCGATGAAGGCGTGGCCGATGATCCGCCGTTTCGCCTGCGGCTCGACCGTACCGGCCAGGGCGGCCAGAAACTTCTCTTCCGCCTTGACCACGTGCAGATCAGTCTTGAAGTGACTGCTGAACTCGCGGATCACCCGCTCCTCTTCATCCTTGCGTAACAGGCCGTTGTCGACCAAGATGCAGGAGAGTTGCGGGCCGATCGCCTCGGCCAGCAACGCGGCGACGACCGACGAATCGACCCCGCCCGACAGGCCGCAGATCACGCGGTCGCGGCCGACGCGGCGGCGGATGGTCTCCACCGCTTCGCGGGCGAAATCGCCGAGCCGCCACGTGCCCGTGCAACCGCACGCCGCCTTCAAGAAGTTGCCGAGGATTTTCGCCCCCTGCGGCGTGTGCGTCACCTCGGGATGGAACTGCAAGCCGTAAAGCGGCAGCCGCCGGTGCTTCACCGCTGCCACCGGGCACGTGTCGGTGGCGGCCAGCGGCACGAAATCGGACGACGCCTGCGACACCTGATCGCCGTGGCTCATCCACACGTCGATCTCGCTCGGCACGCCGGCGAACAGATCGTCGGCCTGCGTGATGCGGCATCGCGCCCGGCCGTACTCCCGCGTCGGCGTCCCCTGCACCGTGCCGCCGAGCGCCTGGCAGGCCAGGTGCAGCCCGTAGCAGATGCCCAGCACCGGCAGGCCGAGGTGGAAGATGTCGGGATCGCACTTCGGCGCCCCCGGCTCATACACGCTGGCGGGCCCGCCGGAGAGAATCAACCCCTTCGGGGCCAATTGGCGAATTCGCTCGGCCGAAATGTCGTGCCGCACGATTTCGCAGTAGACATTCTGCTGCCGCACCCGCCGCGCGATCAACTGGGCATACTGCGACCCGAAATCGAGCACCAACACCTTCTCGTCGGCAAGCCGCTTCATCACCGGCCCTCTGGGGGAAACCCCGAATTATAAAGCATCGAGGCCGGGGCGACCAGAGGGTGAGGAGGGGGTTGTGGGTCAGTCTGAGATCGTCCAATCCTGGGTCAGTGCGGCCACAGGGCTCGCAGTGCCCGGACGATCAACATACCCCCACTAGCGATGAGCACGAGAGCGACAGCCGCATGGATAAACTCCGCTACGTAGAGGAGTGCGCCTAGCGCGATCATCGAAAATCCCAGTACACACAATGGCGGCGCCGGCATCCGTCCTATCATGCTGTCGATCCTAAGATGGCAGAAAGGGCTGGCGAGTGTCAGCAGCGGGTCAGTCTGAAGTCTCGGACTCTTCTACGATGCGATACATTGTCGGGAGGGACATGATGACGAACGGTATCCCGACAATCGTTAGGCAGAAAAAGATGGCCCCGAGCATGTAGAGACACATAGCGAGCGAGCCGTAGGCGAAGTCGATACGATAGGTTTTCACGGTCAGGTCTCCAAGGCGGGTGGGTAGTAGACCAATCTGAAATCAGGATTCTCGCTTGGGTCAGTGCGCTATGACGGGGCCAACCAGCGATGCATCGAACTTCCGGTACTCCTGCCAGAATGAGGGAAGCACGGAGGACTTCATAATTGGTCGATGTCAAGAGGAGTCGCCAATCCCCGACCGATATCCTCCCTCGCCTTTTTCGCCGCCGCAACGAGCTTATCCTGTGACCTCGCGAACGACTCGTTCCATTTCATCTCGTCGCGAACATCGGCGATGTAATCCTGGAGATGTTCGACGACCCGCTCTTGAACAGCCTCGGGCAGGGCGTCGATCATTCTCACTACCGTTTCGCTGGCGGCTGATGTCATTTTCAATCCCTCCGAGCGCCTGGCCCCCATCGCTGCTATAAACTCTACGGTCGCCGGCGTTATCCGTCAAGCGAGCGGCACCATTGCCGCGTCCCGCGGGTGGGGATATGATGAACCCATGCTGATACTTCTGACTAACGATGATGGAATTTACGCCCCCGGCCTGGCGGCTCTGGAAAGGGAAATGAGCCTGCTGGGCGAAGTGGTGGTCGTGGCCCCGACCACCGAACAGAGCGGCGTGGGCCACTCGATCACCTATCTGACGCCCCTGATCGTCAAGGAGGTTTTTCGCAACGAAGGCGGCCTGGAGGGGGAACGCCGCTGCGGCTGGGCCGTCGAAGGCAGCCCCGCCGATTGCGTCAAGATCGGCATCCTCCAATTCTGCCCTCGCCAGCCCGATCTGGTCGTTAGCGGCATCAACGGCGGACTGAACGCGGGCATCAACGTGCTCTACTCGGGCACGGTGGCGGCCGCCATCGAAGGGGCGTTCTTCGGCGTGACCAGCGTGGCCGTTTCGTTGGAATACGACGAGCACGCCCGCTTCGATAAGGCCGCCCGCTTGGCCCGCGAAATCGTCCGCCGCATCCTCGACCAGAAGGGGGCCGAGCCGCAGCTTTACAATCTGAACATCCCCACCGCCGCCCTTTCCGGCACGCCCGAGGTTCTGCGTCGTCCCCATGCACGTGACCCGCTACGGCGACACGTTCGAGAAGCGGCAAGACCCTTGGGGGCGCGACTACTTCTGGCTCAAGGGTGGCCCCGCGCCGCTGGTGGACGGACACGAAACCGATCTCTCCGCCCTGGCCCGCGGAAAGGTGACGATTACGCCGTTGGATTACAACATGACGCGCCAATCGGCGCTTGCGAATATGCAGCGTTGGCAATTTCCGCTGGCCGGCAGCATCTTGCAGGACGACGACGCCGCGTCGCGTCCGCCGCTGCCGACCATGCGAATTCGTCGCGGCAGACAGAAGGCGGTGAAGCATGAAGAGTAATCGAATCGCATTGGTTCTCGCGGCGTTTGTGATGTTGCTGTTGTTCTGGACCGGCGGCTGCGAACAGGCCCCTGCACCGCCGCAGCAAACCGCGCGGGCTCCCGTGCCCCCGCCCCCGCCGCCGCCACCTCCGCCGGTGGAAGCTCCGGCAGCATCGACTCCAGCGCCGGCGGCTGCTCCAGCGCCGACGGCCGCTCCAACGCCACCCGCGCCGCAGGAGGCTGCCAAGCCTACGAATGCCGGCGCAAAAAGGCGGAAGTCGGCGTCGGCAAAAAACTCAGCCGGCTGAGCAAGAGCCTGATTTGCACCCATTTCGCCGCCCTGTATTGCGTCGAGGAACGACTGGTTTTCGAGGTGCAAATCCCCAAAGCCATGCAGCTTTTCAATGCCACGGAGGGTCGAAATCCAAAGAGCCACGCGGAGTTCATGGAGAAGATCATCAAGGAGGGGCAGATCAAATTGCCCGAGTTATGGGAGGGCGAGACCTATCGCTACGATCCCAAGACCGCCGAGCTCTGGGTCGATCCGCCGCCGCAGGACAAATGAAGTCCGTCGGGCTCGAAGGACAAAGTTCCCTCTCCCTTTGGTCGACGGTTAGCGTGAGGGTGACGGGGCGCGGCATCAACGTTTAAGCCGGCGAACCTATTCGCCGCGTTTTTGCGCGATTCGCTGCGGAGACAAGTTCCCGGGAGATCGGCCATGCGGTTCCTTCGCAGACGCAAGAAACTGTCGGCGGCGATGCTGGTCGTTCTCATCGTCGTCATTGGGGCGGCTACCCTCGCCATACGATTCGTCGCGAGTTTCTCCCCCGTCCCCTTGGTGATCTCCAAGGAGACGACCTACATTACCAAGCCGCTGCGGAGCGACGGCACTCCCGATTACGTCGCGGCGATGAACCGGCGGCTCAGCGCAGGCGTAACACCAAAAAACAACGCCGCCGCGCTGTTTTGGAGGGCGGCGGGGCCCCGCCCGATACCAAAGGATTGCCGCACGAAGTATTTCCGGATGCTCGGCATTCCGCAGCCGCCGGATAAGGGCGATTATTTTGTCACGTCGGAAACGTGGATCGAACGCCGCAAACCGAAGAAAGATCCGGTGATGGCTCAACCAAGCACCGATGACGACGATCCGCTCTCGAAGCTTCTCGAACCCATGTCGCGGCCGTGGTCTAAGAAAGAGTTTCCCTCGTCAGCCGAATGGCTTGCGGCCAACGAAAAACCATTAGCGATCATCGTCGAAGGATGCAATCGCCCACGCCTTTACGATCCCGTGGTTCTCGTCAAGGCCGATGAGGAAACGCTCATCCAAGCCCTCCAGCCCGATCCTCAACAGTGCCGCGATTTTGCCCGGTGCTTGGTCTTGCGGGCGATGCTCTACGTCAAGGAAGGCAAGACGGACAAGGCGTGGAGTGACCTCTTGGCGTGTCATCGGTTGGCCCGGTTGGCCGGCCAAGGTCCGTTCGTTGTCGAGGCCCTCGTCGCCATCACGATTGAAGCCATGGCAATGAAGGGCGATGAGGCATTGTTGCGGCACGCCAAGCTGACCGCGCCCCAAATTGCGAGGATGCAGCAAGATCTTGCCGGATTGGCACCCATACCTCGAATGTTGGATGTACTGGATCAGGGCGAGCGGCTGATGGCATTGGATCTTGCGTTGTGGACCAGTCGCCTGGCAACTCTCGACCGGCGCAAGGCTGCTGCAAACGTGGGATTCCCTCTCGCGCCGGGAATCGACCGGAACATCGTTCTCCGCGGCACCAACTCCTGGTACGACCGGCTAGTGGCCGCGATCGCCGAGCCCACTTGTGCAAAGCGGAGAAACACGATGGCCGAGGTCGATCGCGGCCTCAGCCAACAGGTCGCAACGGCAAAGGGCTGGACATCCCTGGCATCGCAGGTCATTGATCGGCGCGTGGCAGTCTCGACCCGGGTTGGCCTGCTCTTCGCGCGAATGATGGTGTCCGCGGTGGACGGCGCCAGCACTGCGGAAGATCGTGCGACGATGCAGTTCGATGTGACGAAGCTCGCTTTCGCCCTGGCCGCCTACCACGCTCGCCACAGCCGGTATCCCGCGAAGCTCGCGACTCTGGTGCCAAAATACGTGAAGGAAGTGCCGAAGGACATTTTCAACAACGATGCCGATCTTCATTACTTGCGGGAAGGCGACGGGTATTTGCTCTATAGCGTGGGCGACAACGGCAAAGACGACGGCGGAAAGACACGGGACGATGCGAAGAATGGCGAGAACTGGGACGATCTGGTCGTCCGCATGTCGGCCGCGAAGCCGTAGGGGAGACGACTGGCAATCCGACCGCGGGCCGTTGGCCCCCGGCTATTTTTCTGAACGTTCAGCAAGAGGAAGATCACGACGACCATGCCGCAACCATCCGCAGCGACCATTCCTGAAGTCCAACTTTTTGCCGACGGGGCGTGCAGCGGCAATCCCGGGCCCGGCGGCTGGGCGTTCATCCTGCGGCATGTCAAGTCGGGCAAGGAAAGGGAGGCCTCGGGCGGCGAACGCGAATCGACCAACAACCGCATGGAACTGACGGCCGTCATCCGCGGCCTGGAAGCCCTCACCCGCCCCGCCGTCATCGAACTGGTGACCGACAGCATCTACGTCGGCAAGGGGCTGACCGAGTGGCTGCCGAAATGGAAAGCCAACGGCTGGCGGCGGCGCGAGAACGGCCATTGGGCCGAAGTGAAGAACGAAGACCTCTGGCGGCAACTCGACGAGTTGCTCGCCCGGCACCGCCTCTCGTTCACCCACATCCGCGGCCACAGCGGTCACGTGGAGAACGAACGCTGCGATGTTCTAGCCGTCGCCGCGTATCAGCGGTTCTTGTGATTCTTCGCAACTTCGTTCACGGGATAAATTTCACGGCCTCTTAACACTATATCGCCAGCTTAGCGACTGCAAGGCTTACGGCTTACCACGGAGACGCAGAGCGCACGGAGAAGATGGACAGAGACATGCAGGAGCCACAGATGAACACGGACGAACACAGATAGGGCGCGACTTGCGGCCCAGGTTTCGCCGCCGAAACCCGCGTTAATCTACGTTCATCTGTGATTTCCTTCGTTCCGCCTCCGCGTTCTCCGTGTCTCCGTGGTGAGCATGGCGCTGTTGTGTCAGCGCCCCCGATTTCAATCGAGGGGCTTTTCTCCACGGCAAACGACCCCCACCATCACGGCACTGCGTCGTAGAAGAACGCTGCCGAACGATAGTCGGCGTTGACGTCGTTCACTCCGCCGTGCTCGAGCTTGGCCTCGATCGACTTGTCGTAGGAGACCGGATCGGTCAGATACCAGCGGAAGGCCGCGGTGACGTCGCGGTTGACCTCCTTGCGATACACCGGAAATCCGGCAATCGGCGTCGTGCCGGGGCGATCCAGCCGGGCGGGCACGGCATACCAGCCGCAGTTGAAACTGTCTTCCGTGCCGGTGCCGTGGATCCGCAGTTCGCCGTCGCAGGTGAATTGCTCGTCCCCTTCGAGCCAGATGGGCAAGTTCGATTTGTCGTGCCCAGCGGTGGTCAGATAGACGCCGATGAAGCGGCCGCATCCCTTGCGAGTGAGATAGGGATGGTAGACGCCGGTTCGCGTCGGCAGGCTTTCGTGGTAGGCGGTATGGAGATAGCCGAGGTTCTTCGAGACCTCCCTTTTTTCCAGCCGGCAAGCCAGCAACGCCAACCTGCCCGCAAGCGGCTTCGCCGTCCGCAGCGTGATCTTGGCCGAGTGGCGGTAGGGCATCGGCATGAAGTTGTACCAGACGCCCTTTGCGTTTCCCGCCAGCAACGATCGAAAGACGATGGGCTTGTTCGCCTGGCAATAGAAATAGTCCAACGGCAGGTCGATGGCCGGCGACTTGCCGCCGTCCCAGGTGATTTGCAGCCGCGCGGCGGCGGCGTTGTCGATCTGGTCCGGCTTGAGATCGAGACACAACGCTCGGATCATCGCCGGCCCGCGCGGCACCTCTAAATTGACCGAGCCGCCGGCCTTCAGGGTGAATTTCGACGTTCGCATGTCGAGCTCGGTCGATTCATCCACACCCAACGGCGCCAGCGACAGATCGCCGCACGAGGTCCACGCCTTCACGGCCTTCGCCATCGCCTTGCGCTGCGGCTTGCTGAGCGGATAGTGGAACGTCACGATCCCCTTGTCGCCGGGAAACGTGCGGTAGACGATCTGCACGAACTTGACGTTCGTCCCATCGACCACGACTTTGCAACTCTTGCGGTACGGGATCGGCACGTAGGAGTAGAATCCGCCCAGGGCCACGTCGGCCACGGGCCGCGGGAATCCGTCCAGCTTCCCATAGAAGATGTCTTCCAGCGGGACATCGAGCGCCGGCTTCTTTTCGCCGTCGAGATAGATGCGGATGTGCTCCCCTTTCCTACCCAGCAGGCCGGGCACGCCATATTCGGAATGCGGAAAGTGCATGCGCTGGATGCAGCCGGGCCCGTCCATTTCAGCCAGCACGGCGTTGCCGTTTTCCTTTCGCAGAATCGAGTACTTGCCCGAGAAGCCGTTGTCGTTTCCACCGGTGCGATCGTAGCTGCTGAACATCTTGCAGGTTTCGCCGGGCTGCAAACGCGGAAGCAGATCGACGCGATACAATTCCTCGATGAACCGCGTCTCGGGATTGGTGGCCGGCGAGCTTCCTCCCGCGGCAAAGCCGACAGAAGCGATTGCCGCAGCAATCAGAAGGCAAGAAAGGAATGACACGATAATCGAAAACTTCACATTCAATCTCCTTCTGGGAGGAACACTAATATCCACTAATCGCCACTGATTCCACTCTATTAGCGGCGATCAGCGTGAATCAGCGTTCCGAAAAACGCAACCTAACTCGGTTCCAACGTCCCATTCTCACGGAATGCGGCGATACTTAATAATAGCAGCGCCGGGTCGCTCCGTCATCGAAACCGGCAGGCCCTTTTCGCTCAACTCCTTGCCGGACATCTCTGTCTCGCCAGGCTGATCGAACCGCGTGATTCGATACTTGGCCTCGGGCTCCAGCCCGCGGAGCCTTAGCCGGGCCGATTCGTAGATGCTCTCCGTGCGTCGGAATACCTGCACGATGCCGTCGCCCTGCTGGGGCCGATCGAATTGCCAGGCGATCCAAACGCCGTTATCGCGGTTGGCGGAGGTTAGCGGGTAATAATCGCCGTAGTAGTATGGCATCACCTCGCGCCACTGGGCCGTCAGATGCCGAACCTTGTCGTAATCCAGCCCGCGCTCGCGAATGTCGAACAGCAGATTCAGGCTTGGGCAGGCGCTGCACCAAAAACCGTAGGACTCGATCGGCGTCTTGCCGGTGACGAAGTAGGTGGCCTCGCTCCAGGCGACCGTGCCGGTGCCGAAGAACGGAATCCACATCGAGAGGCCGTAGGTCATCGTCTGCTGGCCGATCGGCTCCATCGTCTTGTCGCTCCGCCACAGCGGCACGGCGCGGCGCATCATCTCCAGATCGTTGCGGCGTCCGCCCGAGGCGCATTCGTCGATCAGCATGTCGGGATGCCGCCGCCGCAGTTCGTCCCAATAGGCCAGCAGGTTGGTGACGTGGCGGATTTCAGTGATGCCCTGGCGATCGGGCGCGTCGGCCGCTCGCCAGTAGCCCAACGGGTCCATATTAAAATCCTGGCGATACAGGTCGATGCCCTCATCGACGAGCACTTTGTCGACGCGATTCGTGATCCACGTGAGCACGTCGGGGTTGCCGAAGTTCAGCAGCCCGCCCTGTTTTCCGCCGAGAACCCACTCGGGATGATTCTCTGTCAGCCATGTTCCCGCGGCGACACGCTCCGGCTCGAACCAGAGCAGCGTCTTGATGCCCTTCGAGTGGACGTAATCGGTGACGGCCCGCAGACCGCGGGGGAATCGCCGCTTATCGACTTCCCAGGTGCCCACCTTCGGCCAGCCGTCCGGATCGCACTTGTACCAGCCCGCGTCCAACCACCAGTAATCGAGCTTGATCCGCTCTTCGAGATAGCGGTTGAACCAGGTGAAATGGGCCGCCTCGTCCGACTTGTACATCTCCTCGTAGGCTCCGCCCAAATACGCCTCCAGCATCGGCGCAGGCGGCTGGCCGTGCGGCCGGGGGATATTGTGGGCGATCATCCAGCGCCGCCAGACATTTTGCGCGCGGATCCAATCGCCGCCCTTCCAAAACTGAAGCACGGAGAGCGGCGTGCGGACCTCTTCGCCCGGGTGCAGCTTGAAATGGGTCAGCTCCTGGCCCGCTCGGATTTGCAGGCCGCGATCGGCGTCGCGGATGAAGTCGGCGTCCCACTGGCCGGGCCAGCCGACGGCGAGGATGAGGCCATCGTCCTTGTTTCGCTCCAGATTGAAGTAGGACATGTTGGTGTTGGTCGAGCGGCCGCCGGCGGCGCCGATGCGCTTTGTCGAATTGCCGCCGAGCACCGATTCCAGCGGCGTGTAATCCGTATTGTCGGCCGGGGCGCCGATGTTGTGGTGCAGCAGGTACTCCTTGTCGGGCCCTCGCTGCCAGCGAACGTCGAGCGATTGGATATTCTCGATGATCGGCGTGACGGCCGCGGCGTTGTTCTTGAAATAGAGCGTCCATTCCACCGTGGGATAATCGTCGTATGCGACGGCCTCGCAGCGGAGCGAAAGCCCGCCGGCGGGATCGCGGTAGACGACCGTGTGGGCCGTGCGATGGTTGTCGAGCTTCGTCGACTTGCGATCGACCTGCCACGTTGCCAGAAACTCGGCGGACGGACGACCGTTGTAGGTGAACGAGAAGGGCGGGTCGGCTGAGAAGAGCCCCTCTTGCTCGTCGATGACCGGCAGATCGCCGAGCGAGACAGTCTTGCCGTCGGCCAGTTCGACGCGGGCGTCGGCCCAGTCGGCCTGGTCCCAGGCGATTCCGTCGCCGGCGTCGCCAACTTCCAGGGCGAATTCCGTCGCGCCGCCCAGATCAATCTCGACCGGCTTGGCGGCCATGTTGACCTTCATCACGTCGGAGCGAAAGACGTTGTGGCCGGCGATGTTGACGGAGAACACGACGGTTCCATTTCCGGAGGCCGTCTGCGGATTGTTGTCCAGCCCGATCTGGCACAGGAACTTCTTGCCGGGGCCGGGCAGGCGGACGACGATCTTGCTGGTAGCATGGGCGGCGATGCCGTGGGTGAACTCGCGGTCGACGATCTTCAGCGGCTTGTTGTAACGCGAGTTGCGCTCGATCGGGGCATTGTTCACGGCGACAATCAGGCCCGGCTTCTGCGGCGTCGCCAACTCGGGGGCCAAAAACTTCGCCGCCACGAAGCGGCCGGCCTCCGCCATCTCGTCGGCAGTCGGCTTGACCGTATCGGCTGCTCGCGACGGCAAAACTGCCAGCGATAGAGCGAAAACAGCAAGAAAGGATGGTAAGAAAATGCAGTGCGGTCTCATGGCGGGCTCCTTTGGGAGGGACTGTAGATGGCCACAACTCACGGGGAAGGTACTCATGGCAGGTGGGCTCTTTGTGTAAGAAGGAAAAAGGGGAAAGGGGGGAAAAGGAAAGACGCAGACAACGAGCCCAAGACCACTGATATCCTCAACAATTCAGTTCAGTCTTCCCCTTTTTCCCCTTTTCCATTTTCCCTTCTTACACTGACCTCCATTCACTCTGACAATCGCTACAATTCTCTCTGCACCGTCACCGGCCCCAACAGCCCCGACGGCATCAGCGGCTGCGTGGGCGGATACTGAACGTTCGTTTTCGCCACTCGTTTTTCCGGCGGCAGATGGGCGTCGCCGACCAGCCGGTTCAACCAGGTATTGACGACTTCAATCTCCAATTCGTTTCCTTTCTCCTTCACCACGCCGGAAATATCGACCCGCCAGGGGGTGGTCCAAACCACGCCGAGATCGCGGCCGTTCAGCCGCACGCGGGCAAGGTAATCCACCGTGCCGAGATCGAGGAAGACGCACTTTTTCGGCGGCGACGGCAGTTGCGCAAAGTCAAACGTCTTCCTGTACACCGCGGTCCCACTGTAGTACTTGATTCCCTCTTCCGGCCGCTTGGTCCAATCATCCAATTTCTCGAAGACGGCTTTTTCCGGCCCGCCCAACTTGGGATCGAACGAGGCTGTCCAGGGCCCGGCGAACTCGACCACTCGCTTCAACTCGGGAAAGTTCGGGCCCTTCTCGGACTTCGCTACCCCACCGGCCGACTTGCGAAAAACGACAAAGAAACTCTGGTGCGCGTCGAACGTAAGGGGAATCTCCGTACCCCTGGTGAAATCCCATGTCCATTCTGTCCTTGTGGTGCCTGCCTGCCAAGTCGGGAGATAGCGACGGCAGCCGGTCACGGGATCCCACAATTCTGGCAGCCGGTCATGCACGCGGAAGTAGAAATTCCCGCTCCTTGGCTCGTTGGACTGATTCGAGACAAAATAGAAGTCGGCCCCGTCGACGACTCGATGGATGAACTCGAATCCCTCATTGTTGTTTGGCGCGGCAAAATCGGGTTCCGCATCGTGCTGGCCCTCCAATATGTTGCCTATTCCCTGGCGCCAGATCAGCGTCCCCTTCCCGATGACACGTTCTTCAGGCAGGGACGCGGCGACCTTTTCGTCCCACAGTGAGTACGCCAGTGCCTTGAGTTCGCCGTCCGACCGCGGCCAAGCAGTTAGGCCTGGGGCACGCAGCGGCTTCTCGCCGATCACGGTTGCACCGACTTCGATTAGCCCTTTGATCTTACGAAGCACGTCAGGCGACATCGTACGCTGCGTCGGCAGAACCATCAGCGAATAGGTCATTCCGCTGCGAAGGACCAATCGCCCCTTCCCGTCGACGCTCATCTGGTTCAAAATGACGTCGGCGTTGACGCAATCGTAGTTGTATCCCGGCGGCAAGGCGGGCTTGAGGTATCGCTTGCCGGGAACATATTTCGACGTGCCTTCGCCGACGAAATAGCAGACGTCGGCGTGGAAGCGGCCGGCTTGCAGGATGTTCTGGCAGCGGGCGAGATAGGTCAGGAACGGCTGGGACATGTTCCACCAGGTCACGTGGCGGTCGATGTGCGTGCCGGCGCCGTACTGATAACCGGGCATGTCCTCGTTCGGCTGATGGGTGTACTGGTGGAACATCACCCGGTTCAGGCCGTCGCAAAAGGCCTCGTCGCCCAGCGGCTTGAGTGCGGCGGGATATTCGAGAAAATGCGACCAGGCCGTAAACGATTCGGCCTGCACGATCTTGCGGCCGTAAATGTGGGCGGGCGAAGCCACCGAGCGGATCACGTTGCAGAACGGATAGAACTGCGACATGATGTCGGTCCCCCACCAGAACTCGCCCATCGTCACGTCGCATTGGCCCGCGGCCCGCAGACCGTCGAACTGCGGATGCGGATAGGTTCCGTAGCCCGTCTCGCAATGAATGCCCACTCCCCGCGCGTGGGCCAACTCGGCGAACCGGCCAAAGAACTTCTCGATCATCAAGTCGCTGATCGTCATGCGGATGTCGAACAGAAAGCGGTCGCTGATTTCGCGGCTATCGACAATCCGCCGGGCCATCGCCGGCAGATAACGCAGCGGATCGTAGCCGCGGCGCTTGCGAAACTCGTCCAAGAACTTCGCCGACCACGTCGGCTGCTGGCCCAGGACGTCGGCACCGGTTTCGTAGCTGTCGACGTGCAGATATTTCAGCGTCTTGCCCACGTAAGGGCCGGCGGCGTCCAAGAGCGGCTCGGCGCAATGCTTGAAATGCGTTTCGATGCCGATCGGGTCGAGCATGTCGGCTTCGTAGCCGATGACCGTCGAAGAGCAGCGGGTACGCTGGCCTTCGAGCGTGTAGCCGAATCGCAGGATCGTCCAGCGGCCCCTGGGCGCCTGCCACTGGAGTTTCCCCTGCCCATCCATCTTCGACGTAAGGTCGATTACTTCCTTGCTGCGGCAGTCGCGTGCCCCGTCTTCGGCGTACTCTTCGTCCATCACCGCCGGGCCCTGCTTCGGCCAGTCCCAAAAGCCGCGATTTCCCGACTTGAACCACCACCACTTGATGCCGGGCCGCTGCAACGGCTTATCGCCCTTGCGGAGAAGCGACATTTCGGCCAGGCGAACGTCGGGCGTGTAGACCGATTGCACGACGAGCCGGAAGACCTTCGCTTTCACCTCGGGGAACTCGACCCGCTTGGCCTCGCCCTTGGCCATTTTCCACAGGAAGTGGGTTTTGAACGACACGCTGTCGTCAGAGACTTGAAGGGCGCAGTTCTGCACTCCGCCGTCCTTGTCGTTCGCCAGGAAAATCGACGAGGCCGCCAGCGGCTGCGAGTAGACGTAATCGAGCCAGGCGGGGGCGGTGGGCGTCGGCGGAACCGCGGCACGCCAGATCGTGTGCGGATCGCCGTCGGCCACGTCGGCCGGGGGCCAATTCCATTCACCGCAATACCCGCCTACGGCCGAACTGGCCCGGATTTCGGCCGGATGCACGGGACGGGTCGGTTTTTCGCGAATTGCTAACACGGCGACGTCGCGGTAGAAGTTATCGACCGTCGGCGGCTGCGGCAGGACTGGCGTAACCATGCGAGGGCCGTCGACTTGCGTTTCCGACCAAACAAGCTTCTTATTGGCGGCTTCGGCGGGAATCCACGGCCCGCCGGCGTCCCAGCCGTCGCAGAGGTTTACGCTCATCTCCATTCCCAGCCGCGCGGCCTCGCTCAGCGCGAACTTGAACAAGGAGTTCCACTCGGGGCTGAGAAACTTCGGGCCTTGCGGCGAGTCGCCGCCGCCGGCGTTGAAAATCATCACCCCCTGGATGCCCTGCCGGTGCATCTCTTCGAGGTCGCGGGTGATGCCCTGGCGGGTGACGTTGCTGTTCAACCACCACCAGTACGCCCATGGCCGTGCGGCAGCCGGCGGCGACCGGAATTGCCGCTCCATCTCCGTCTCGGCACGGGCAACTCCGACCAGCGCGATGCCGATGGCGAGAATGCACCATCCCAGCTTGTTGCCGAAGGCGCTCATCTGTCAATCTCCTGCAAGACGCGATGGCGTCGCCTCGATCCGCCGCTCAATGCGGCAGCTTCAGCGATGGGTCGCCGTAAACCATGTACTTCATCGCTTGAAAGAAGATCGATGGCGGATACCAGCCGGCGTCGGGCTTGATTGTAGCAAGCCCTTCTTGGTCATAATAGTAGGACACGGCCCGCATCCAGCAATCGCCCAAGCGGGCGGACGGCTCGCCGCCCCAACTCTTCACGAAGCCATCCATCAGCGCTAGCCCGCAAGGCTGCCCGCCGGTGTTGCAGCCGATGTAGGCCACCGCACCGTTCGGTCCGGCGCGGAGAAGCTGCTTGCCCAGGCCGAAGGAATTGTAACGGCCTTTTTGATACACGGCGGGCGGAGGGGGCGGCGCCTTGAAGACCTCGCCGGCATACGTCCCCTTGTGCTCCACGCCCGAGATGTCCACGTACGCCTCGTAAGGCGCCAGCGCGCAGAACTGCGCCGTGTTGCAGCCGATCGACATCATCACCGGCAGATGGCTGGCGTTCTTGACCAGCCTCAAGTTGTGCGCGTGCAGCGATTGCTCCCACTGGTCGCTGCTGCCATGGCCCGCGTGCAGCATCAGGTCGACGCCGGCATTCAAGAGATTGATGACCGCCCGGTGATTCGGCGGCGGGTCGCACGACTTGCGGGCGGCGTCGCTGTAGTACCGCTTTTCGATGGTCCAGCCCTTCGGCAGCGCCTTGGCCTCTTCGTCCATTGCCCAGCGGGCGTCGATCCAGCCGCTGTTGCAGATCATGGCGGCGCGGCCGTGCGACGGCGAGGCCGCAACTCGCTTTTCATAACCGATCGATTTGGCGACCATCGTTCGCACCTCGGCGGCGGTGTTGACCGGCCAACGACCGAGGGCCAATTGCGGGCGGTAGTGAATCGCGTCGTAGTTGATCGGATCGGTCTTGTTCTTTTCGCCGCGGACTTCGCCGAAGTACCGGGCGTGAAAACCCTCCTTCCGCGCGTTCCAATCGTCGAACGACCCGTCGGCCTTGGCCACATCGGCGTAATAGAGATCGCAGGGATAGAAGGCGTAATCGAACGCCGCCGGTTCGACGCGGTCGAGGACCATGTAACGCACCGGCATCACTTCGGAATCGCCGACCAACAGCACGTAATGGACGTGCCGCTGCCGCCATGCCTGATAGAGGAAGTGCTTCAGCTTCTCGGCGTCATCGACCCCCTGGTTCTGGGCGAGCACGTCCTCCAGGGCCGCCGATTCGACCGATAGTTCCTGCTTCTTATGCTCGACAAACGGCTGCAACTCCTTCTGGAAACAGCGCGGCGAGACGATCAATAACGTCTGCCGCTGGACAGCCGCGGGCGGGGCCGCAAGGACCGATGCGACTGTTGCGGCAACCGCTGTCAGGGCCGCGAGGATCGTACGAATGTGCATCATGGTTTCTCCGTCACGTAGTGTTCTGCAATAATGTCGAAATGCCGCATCGGGCCTCAGCCGAAAAACAAACTACGATTGCCGAGGACAACCCGAGTCAAGATAGCCGCGTATTCGCAGTATTTTTCCGCGCCGGCCGGCGCGACCGTGCCGTTGGCCTGGGCGTGGTATCGCTCGCGCCAATAGCCGTCGGCCTTGGCGGCGCGGCAGACTTTGCGGGCCGATTCAATCAGGCGGCGGTGGGCCTTCATCCGCCGGCAGGCGACCGCTTCGAGATACCACACCCGGCCCATCGCGGCAACGTCGTTCAGCGGCGTGGCCTGAACCGGCAGCGGCTCGTTGTATTCCCATTTCTCGTAACCAAGCGGCTTCGAGACGGTTTGCGTCGGCATGTCGCCCCACCAGAAGCCCTTCTCCTTCATCAGCCGCGGCCAGAGCGCTTCCAACTTGCGGCCATCGACGATGCCGAAAGCGACCGCCGCCCAATTCACGTCGCTCAGCCCGTGCAAATCGACGAGCCCTCGCTCGGGATGTACGTACTCGCCGAAATGATCGTCGCGCCAGAAGGCTGCATCGAATACCTCGGTCAGCTTGTCGGCGTGGGCGGACCATGTTGCGTGCGATGTTGCGTCGCCGGCCGCGCGGAACAAGCGGGCCAATTCGCGGAAGGCGTGGATCGCGTAGCATTGGGTCACGCCGTCCCAGTTGTATCGCGCCGGCAATTCGAGATAGAAGCCCGCCCCGCCGATCAGGCCGTTCTTGTCCTTCCGACTGAGCACGTACTTCGCGGCCGCTTCCAGCGACGGCAGCCGCTCGCGCAGCCACGCCGCCGCACCGGTGGCGTCGAAAATCTCCGCAGCAGTCAGCACGAAACAGACCGGCGCCAACACCCCCAGCGGGTCTTTCGGGTGCCAATGCTTGAACAGCCCGATCCACGACCGCGGCTGTCGGCTCGAAGTCGGCAAGCCCTCACGCTTCGGCGGCTTGTAGATGTAGACGTCGTGCGGCGTGTTCAGACCGCTCAAGCAGCCGGCCGCCGGGGTGTTGCCGGGGAAGATCGCGAACGGAATATGGCCGTCCTTCCGCTGCGAGGCGCGGACGAAATCGAAATAGTCGAGCACCATGCGCGTGCGGCCCATCAATAGATACGCCCCGGCCATCTGCCAGGAGTCCAACCCCGGCCAGGTGGCATTGCCGTAGGCTTGGCCATCGGCCGAAATCCAGAAATAGCCGGGGTAATCGGTTTCGACCGCCGCCGGGATCATGTTCTTCAGGATTGCGGCCTCCATACCGGTACGAATCGCCGGATCGGCGATGCCGGCTATCATCCGCGACGGGTTGTCGGGCGGTTGATCCGTTGCCGTTTCGCCGGCAAACAGATTTCCTCGGCCGGCCATCGTCAATCCAATGCCGGTGGCGCCCGCACGGACAAGGAATGATCGCCGCGACAATCCTGAATCGTGAGGCATGAGAACAGCCTTTCTTTGCAACGCCAGTTTCCGTCCGTCGCGGGAAACTGCTCTCTGTTCGCGGGTGGGAATCGGCGGAAGGGTGGCGGGAAGGCGGGGCGGGGGAATCAAATCACAGCAGTCTCATTCTAACACGAGAAATGCCGAGAATGCAACCAGCGCGGTCGTAACACCCAGGAGGACTGCAAAGTCGAGAATTCGGTCGTAGCACGGGCATCCTGCCCGTGTTTCACGGCCAAGATGGCCGTGCTAGGAGGGACTTTGCAGTTCTCCTGGTCGTAACATCGCCGTTGGCCGGCGAAAGGCCGGCACGCCCGACTATTCCGCGGTCTTCTTCCCGATGAAGGTGTAGTACGGCGCACGCAACAGCGGCAGGTAGGGCACACGGCCGCGCGATTCGCTGCAATGGACCTCCGCAAAGCGACGCCGCAAGTACGGCAGATGATCGGGCGAGGGAAAGACGTCGTTGAGGCTGAAGAACAGCGGCCAGAAATTGTGGCCGAAGAAACCGTGACGGGCGGATCGCTCGCCGGGATGTTTGCGGGCAACGTAGAAATCCAACGCCCCGATCACGCCGCCGGGTTTCAGGATCGCAAAGGCGTTGTCGATGGCCGCGAACCAGTCGGGAATCATCGTAAGCGAATAGGAAAACGTAACGACATCCGCTTGGCCCTTGGGCGGGCGAAAGGCGGTGGCGTCGGCCTCGACCGCCTCGACGTTCTTCCAGTCTCGCTGTTGGATCCGCCGGCGCACGACCTTCAACATCGAAGGGGAGAGATCGACGATGTACGCCCGGCCGAGGGCGTCGATTCGCCGGCCGAGTTGTTCGAGATTCCAGCCGGTTCCGCCCCCCATATCGACCCAGATGCCGTCGGGCGGCGCTGCGATGGCGGCGAACAATTCCCGCCGGCCGTGCAGCAATCGCCCGCGGAAGTTGTCGAAGTTCTCGGCCTGGCCCTGGTAGAACGCTTCGACCCGCTCCGCGGCGTCGCCGCCGCGCGAGCGCTTCAGGGCAACGCAATAAAGCGTCTTCAGTTCGGCCAGAAACGACATCGAAGAGTCCTTTCGTCGCCCAGCGACGCGATCCAAAT
Organism: uncultured Planctomycetaceae bacterium; assembly: GCA_963823895.1. Lineage (GTDB taxonomy): Bacteria > Planctomycetota > Planctomycetia > Pirellulales > Thermoguttaceae. The sequence goes on along the minus strand of CAWGNG010000039.1, from coordinate 14,402 downwards.
CAGCCGCTTGCGGCTTCGCAGCGTGTTGTTATTGTCGGACGACGCTCGAATGATCCGGCATGGGGCGCAAGTAGGGGCGAATCTGCTCCAACGTCTTTGGCCCGATGCCGCGCACCCGCCGCAGATCGTCCTGATCGACGAAGGGGCCGGACGCCTGCCGCGACGCGACGATCCGCTTGGCCAACGTCTGACCGATGCCGGGCAGTTGTATCAGTTCGGGCCAATCGGCCTTGTTGATATCGACCTGAAAACGTGCCGTGAGCGGATCGGCCTTGTCGATCTCGATCAGGCGACCGCCCAGTCCGCCATGGCCGATCCACCAACCGCCCATCGCGGCCAGTGCGACCACGACCAACGCTGCCACGGCCGCTTGATCGGCACGGCGAAGTAACCAGTGGGGATGATTGGAAGGAGCGGGCATAAGTACTGTCATTATCACCAATTTTCGATCGGTTGTCACGTGGGGTAAGTGACGATGTTGGGGTGGCAGTTGAACTGCCACCCCAACATCGTCGCTTCGCTTCGTCGTGCCCTCGCCAAAACGGCGGTTGCCCGGACGACATACGCCCGGTTACAATGCGATTTCCTCCGATTCGGCATGACCGTCTCGGCCTCGATTCCCCTGGCCGTGCTTTCGATCACGCTGTTTCGGGCGTTTTCTCGCGGCTTCGGAAGACTGCTCGGGGCAATTGATTCGCCGGCTGCCACATGGGAACGGGATTTCTGAAAGGACGCTTCATGCCGAACCATCCGCCCGATGAAGCCGCCGTCCGAGCCGCACTGGCCGAGTTTCAAGACCCCGAAACCGGGCGAAGCGTCGTCGCGCTCGAACAGGTTCACACGTTGCACCTCGAAGGCGATTGTCTGTCGATCGTGCTGGGGCTTACCATGTGGTCGGCCCCGTTGTGGGAACAGGTCCGCACCGAATTGGCCGAACATCTGCAAAAACGCCTTCCCGGTCTCAGCGTGGTTATCGAAATCGAGGTCCACCAGCGCAAACCGGAGAAGCTGGGCGGAATCGGCTTGGCGGCAAAGACCGTCGTGGCGGTTGGATCGGGCAAGGGGGGCGTCGGCAAGAGCTCCATCGCCGCCTATCTCGCCTGCGGCTTGCAGCGGGCCGGCTGCGAAGTCGGACTGTTGGACGCCGACCTCTACGGCCCGAGCATCCCCCATCTCTTCGGCTGCCACGAGCCGCCGCAGATGATCGAGGAACGAATCCAGCCGGTCGTGGTGGATGGGCTGCGGATGCTGTCGATCGGATTGTTGGTGCCCGAGGACGAGGCGGTGATTTGGCGCGGCCCGATGTTGCACACCGCCCTGTCGCAATTCCTTCGCGACACGGCCTGGGGCGACCTCGATTACCTGGTGATCGACATGCCGCCGGGCACGGGCGACGTGGCGATCTCGCTTTCGCAATTGCTGCCGCTCGGCGGGGCGGTCGTCGTCTGCACGCCGCAAGATGTCGCGCTGTTGGACGCCGTCAAAGCGATCGCCATGTTTCGCAAAGTGAATATCGACGTGCTCGGCATGGTCGAGAACATGAGTTTCTTCATCTGCCCCAACTGCAACGCCCGGCACGAGATTTTCGGCTGCGGCGGCGCGCGGCAGCGGGCGTCGCAACTCGGCGTGCCATTTCTCGGCGAAGTGCCCATCTGCACCGAACTGCGCGTCGGAGCCGATCAGGGCCGCATCGCCGCGGCGTTCGATCATCCCGTCGCCGGCCCTTGCCTGGAAGCGATCTGCCGCAATTTCGTCGGCAATTTGGCGGCCGCGCAGCGCGCCCATCCCAAGTTGCCGACGTTGCCTGTCTTAGGATAGTCGGGAGCGCGGGCCATCGCGACGCAATCCGTAAGTGCTTGGCGGAAGAACGCTTAGGGCCGCCGAGGAATGCTTCCGCGGCGGCCCTTTCTCGTCGTAGTCGAGGCGAATCTGGGTCTTGTGTGGTGCAATTACTTGCAGCAGCACATCCCCTTCTTCGCGACCTTCTTCTTCGCCTTTTTCTTGGCGACCTTCTTAGCAGGGCCTTCTTAGCGACCTTCTTCGCAGCTTTCTTCTTGGCCACAGTCACTCCTCCGTCAAGAGTAAATCGCGGGCCTGATGGCTGACGGATCCGACCGTCGCAAGCTCAACATCCTTCCCGCTTGCGATATGTTGTACTCTCTTCCGAAATTCCTGCAAGGGGTAATCCGAAGAATTCGTTCATCGTTGACACAAACGCGATCGCGAACGATCATCGCATGCCGTCGCGCGGACGATCACCAACGGCTGCCGCCGCTATAGTTCTGCAGCGCGATGAAACTAGCGTAGGCAAGATAGCCGAAGAGGAGTGCAACGTAGAGGCTGTCCATGCGAACATAACCGTACGCGGCCATCGCGATCGCGGCGAAGATTGACAACATCATCGATTGCCGAATCCCGTCGCGAGGAGAGAACCGCACGAACAATTCCCGCGCGATCTGCCCGCCGTCGAGCGGATAGATGGGCAATAAATTCACCAAGCCCCAGAGGACGCAAATGAAGAAGATGTCATTCAGTAGATCGGCAAACCGAGTGTCCGCGGGCCACATCTCACACATGAATGATAACCACGGCCTGGCAAAATGGAGCTGATCGCCGTGACCAGTCGCAAAGAACATCGCCACCAAGAACGCGGCCAACAGGAACCCAATGCCCGGCCCCGCGGCGCTAATCAGAACGTTGGCCAGCGTGTCGGACCGCTTCACCCCGAACCCCTGCCGCGGGTCATACGAAGTCAGTCCGCCCATGCCGTACAGCACAATCCACGGGCGAAAGCCGTGCAGTCGCATCATCCACGCATGGCCCAGTTCGTGCAGCAGAATCGAGAGAAACACGGCCGCCACCCACGTCAAAATGCCGATGCCGTCGCGTCCATTGGCGCCAAAGATCAGCGCCACTAGCCAGAATAGCGGATGAATTCGCACCGGAATGCCGAACAGCACGAAGTTCAGATCATACTGGGTTCGCGCGGGCTCGCCAATCAACACGGAACGACTCCGGCATACGGGGTGATGAATGAAGAATAAGGGATGAAGGACGGCGGAGGAAGGGGGGAACGCCAAACAGCCGCTTGCGGCTTCGCAGAGACCTGCCACCCAAGTATACGACACCCCACACAGCGCAGATGGGACCCGTTCAGCCGGCCAACTTCTTCGCCGTGCCGCTCACCGAAATCGCGTTCAAGATGTAATCTGCCGCTCGCCCCGAGGCGCCCCCGTGGGCCACGCTCTCCTTAAGCGCCGTTAACGCCTCGACCCGCGCCGTCCGCTTCGCCGGATCGGTGAGCCACTCGACGATGTGCCCGGCGATCTGGGCCGACTTGTCTTCATACGTGAGATACTCGGGAAACAGCACCCGATCGGCATCGGCCTGCGAGGGGTCGTACGGCGTCAGGTCTTCGTCGGCCAGCCCGTCGGCCGATAGCAAGTTGACCAGCGTAATGTACTTCACCTTGCGAAAAAACGTCTGCACAAAGTACGCCGGCCGGCTGATCCAGTAAAGAATGACCGTCGGCGTGGTGTGGTAGAGCAACTCCAACGACACCGACCCGGATACCGACATCGCGCAATCCGCCAGCCGCATTAGCTCGGGCGTTTTGCCCACGCAAATCTCGATCGGCAGCCCGCTCTGTTCGACCAGCGGCCGGGCGATTTCGGCCTGATGCGGCTTGAACGCCGCCACGGCGAAGCGCGCATCGGGCACTTTCTCGTGAACGATCGCCGCCGCTTTGAGGAACCAGTGCAGATTGTGCGTGACCTCCTGCGTCCGCGAGCCGGGCAGAATCGCCACCAGCGGGCCCTTGGCCGGAGCGCGGAAGGGGACAGTCCCATTTTCGCTGAGACGAAAATCGGGACAGTCCCCGCCGCGATGCTCGGCCAGAAACCGCTCGTCATAAGGATAGCGACGGACTTCGTCGAAAAACGGATGGCCTACGAACGTCGCGTTGCAGCCGTGCCCGCGAAGCCACGCCTCCTCGAACGGCAAGCCGCAGAGGACGTGGTCCACAAACTGCCGCATCTTCTTGACCCGCCAGCGGGCCCAAGCCCAAATCTGCGGCGGCGAATAATAAAACACGGGAATCCCGTGGACTTTCGCCCGCCGCGCAATCCACCAATTGAGGCCCGGATAGTCGATCAGCACGACGGCGTCCGGCCGCTGGTGCTGAAAATACCGATCCGCCCGGCTGGCCAGATCCAGGAATTTGTGCAAGTTCAACAGCACCCGGGCGAACCACATCACCGCCAAAGCGGTCAGATCGGCGTGAAGCTGGCAGCCCACCTCCGCCATTTTCGGGCCGCCGTAGCCGACCGCCCGAATGCCGGGGCAACGCTGCTGCAACTGCCGAATCAGGTTCGCCCCGTGCAAATCGCCGCTAGGCTCGCCGACCGAGAAGAAAATCGTCGGCGGTTTGGATTCGGACATCACGCACATCTCCCACCACTCAGAGCTGCCAGCAGGACATTTTTTGGGCGGTGAAGCCGTTCTTCCTTGCCCCGCTTGCCGCGCTCCCTAATGGGTTTTGACAGCCAAAATCGGTAGTGAATTCAAGGTATTGTGCTAGCACACCACTGCTAGCAGGCGCATTTTGTGGTTGCCTTTGGCGGCGTTGCTTGAGAGTAATTGAAAGGAGGGTCCATGAAGTAACTTCGCAAAGGAGGATGAATCGTCATGTACCAGCGAACTTTGAAACTTTCACAGGCTCAGCGCAGGACGTTGGTCGAGTATCGGAACCATGATCGGCGTCCGGACGTGCGGGAACGGTGTGCGGCGATCTTGAAGGTCGCCGACGGCCAATCGCCTCATGCGGTAGCGACTCAGGGACTACTGAGACCGCGAGATCCTGACACCGTGTACCATTGGTTGGATTGCTATGAACAACACGGGATCGAAGGACTGTTGTGGCGGCGGCAGGGAGGCAGCCGTCGCCGTCCCTTTCGAGCAGCGGGAACAGGTGTTGGAGCGGCTGCGGCAAGGCCCCGGCGAGGAAGCTCGCCGCGAGGCGATGCCGACAGCCGCTGGTCCGCCGCCCAGCCGCTGGACGTTGCGGACCATTCGCGCCAGCATTAAGACGATCCAGAATTACACGCTCAGTGGCGTGTGGCGGTGGCTCCGTCGCAAACTGGGAGTGAAATTGCGTTCGGGTCGGGTCCAGCATTTTAGCCCGGATCCGCAGTATCGAAGCAAGGTAGCCAAACTGAAACGATGCCTGCGAGCAGCGGCGCAACCCCCAGGAAACGACATTGCTGTTCATCGACGAAATGGGGTACGCCGTCTGGCCCGAGCCGGCGCCGAGTTGGGCTGCCGCCCCGCCCGCGGCTCCACCGCAAGCGGATCGGCAACAGTCCAACAATGGGCTGTGGCGTGTGATCGGCGGCCTGAACGCCTGCAGCGGAAAAGTGACCTACGTGGACAACTACATTATCGGTCGAGCCAAGGTCATCGAGATGTATGAACGGATCGCGAAAACTTACGCTCGCGCCAAGACGATCTACGTCGTTCAAGACAATTGGTCGATCCATACTCATCCCGACGTACTCACGGCCGTGGGGGCATATCCTCAAATCAAGCCAATCTGGTTGCCGACTTACGCCCCCTGGCTGAACCCGATCGAAAAATTATGGCGATGGCTGAAGGAGACAATCCTCAAAATGCACCGTTTGGCCAACGACTGGCCCGCCTTGCACCAGCGCGTCACCGACTTCCTGGAGCAATTCGCCCGCGGCTCGAAACAGCTTCTGCGGTACGTAGGGTTGCTCGGCAACGGTCAACTGGCCCAATCGCTGCATTTTACGTGATTACTACCGAATCTGTTTGTCAAAACCCATCAGAGCATCCTCCCCCACTGTGGAACAGAGGGTGGTATGTCGGTCTTCCCCACAGCTTGGCTGCAAAAGTATCGCAGGTTTCCCATATTAACGAAAGGGCACTTCTTGAAGGGTGAATGAGACGATACAGGAACGCAAAAGGACCCGTTTCCCCTCCTATCGAGATAGAAACAGGGACTTTGGCGATCTCCGTGTCCGACCGAGTTGACGGTCTCAGAGGGTGCCGGTATGTTAATGAGGTGGCTTGACGGCCGAACTCGCGTAAGTGAGCGGCCGGAGGCACTGCAACCATTCTTCCGTTGCGGCGTTCGAAGCGTTGCGAGCATTGTGGAGTTAAGGGACAAGAAGTTAGGTGGAATTGGTCAACTTTATGGGGGAAGCGGACGAAGTAGTATCGTCGTAAAGCGAAGCACCGACATCGATTTAGTATCGGGGCGTAGCTCAGCCTGGCTAGAGCGCTTGGTTCGGGACCAAGAGGTCGCTGGTTCAAATCCAGTCGCCCCGACTTGCTAAACCCTTGACAGTAAAGGACTTGTTGCTCTATACTGGAAAGGTAATCAATAGCGGCCGACCCGTAGGACACCGGTTGGGACACCGAGAACGGTCCCACGGGTCGGCTCACTTGGGTTTTTTGTGACTGTTCACCAACTTTCACAGGAGACCCATGATGGCTCGCAATTCGAAAATCAGAATCTCTGAAAAGCCCTGGCTGCACGGGGCCTCTGCCTGGTGGTGTGCTACCGTCGGCGGCAAGCGAAGGAAGCTCGACAGGGACTACAAGGCCGCCTGCCGCAAGCTCAAAGCTCTTCAAGTCCAGGCCAAAAAGGGCCTCGTCGATAATCGGGAGTGGTGGGATGCTCCATTCTCGGAATTGGCTGACAAGTACCTGGACATCATTCAGGTCCAAAAGAAGCCCGCGACGTACCACAACTTTCGTTTTGCCATTCTTCGGGCGTTGACGATTCTTGGGCCGACCATCCGGGTCAACCAATTGACGGCTGGTCATTTGGAAGAGATCGAGATCGCGTTGAAAAAAGGCGGGGAAGGGTCGAAAGAGAGCGGTGTCGGTTTGAAGAAGGGCCGCAGCGGGTTGAAGAAGGGCGGCTACAGTCCCACCACAATCAAGAACACGATCGCGACAGTGCAAGGCGTACTGAATTGGGCAGTCAGAACGGGAAGGATCGACAGCAGTCCGGTCCCGAAGTACACCAAGCCGGCGGCCCTCATCAGAAACCGCGTCATGACGCGGACGGAATTCGGTTCGCTTTTGCGTCACAGCGACCGCAACTTCCGGCGATTCTTGATTGCTCTGCGTTTGACCGGGTGTCGTCCCGGCGAACTGAGTGGCCTTATTTGGGATTGGGTGGATTTGGACGAAGGGATGTGGATCATTCCCGACCACAAGACGATTACGCGACAACGCGAGCCAATGCCCCGAATGATTCCGTTGCCCGCCACCGTGCTGAGAATGTGTCGCTGGTTGGCTAGAAAACCACATGCGGGTTCCGACTACGTGTTCCTGAACAAGCTCGGCTTTCCCTATTCCAAAGATTGCCTCGTCAAGAAGATGGCACGTTTGCGGGAGCGGGCCAATCTCGGTATCAAGGGCGGCGAAAAAGTCGTTCTGTACAACCTCCGGATTGCCTTCGGCACGGAGAGTGTGGGAAAAGTCTCGGATATCGAGTTGGCGGCGTTGATGGGGCATACGGAAGTTCGGATGACTCAAAGGTATTACAAGGCTAGTGTTGCTCGTCTTCGGGACATTCGGTGTCGTCTTGAGGCTCACCCCGGAGTTCGGGAAAATGTTTCAGCTTCGGGCAATGGCCATTCCGCTGACGCCGCTGCGGGCGTCTTGAAGACTGATGGTCTTCCGGCGAATTCGTCCACTCCTGTTCCGCAAGAAGCACTGACGCAAGCGGTATCCTAACTGCTTGCCCGTAACGCCCGGCCGACGGAATCGTGAACGCTCCGCGGATCGCGTTGTGGTCCACGAGGCCGCGGGCATGATCCCTGCCAATACCCCAGCGTTTGGCCAACTGGCCAATTGTCAGGGCTTCGCATTGGGTCTTCGGGCGTGGCATTTTCTCGTGACAAGCATGTGCGATGATAGTGCTAGCCGGAGCAACTGGAAAACGGGCTTCGCGAACGACGGTGTTGACCGAAACGGCAACGGCAAATGTGTTCAGTTATGTCATGGCAGCGTGTCTTGCCGCTGACTCAGCGTAACTCCGCGACCACACACAAAATGGTCAATCGGCCGAAGAAACTGTGTCAACAAAGGGCTCTCTTGTATTATATAAAAAAGAAGCGTTTCTTCCCTGTAAGAAGACTGGAAAACAGGCAAGAAACTCGCACTTTGTTCAATTGTTTCATAGAGGCTGTGTTCCGAAAAACACGGAGATTGTCTCGCAAATCCATGAGGGAAAGGGAGTTGCGTTGCACTATCGTGATGAGGCTTATGTTCCATGGTTGGTTGCCTCCCTCAGTCACTCGTTGAATCGCTCATCGGTTTGAAGTGAACGTCGTTGCGGGTGAACATGTATTCCGCTTCGTGTGCATCTCACGCAACTATTGAAGTAGACGTCGTTGCGGGTAAACATGTATTCCGCTTCGCGGGCATCTCACGCAACTACTGAATCGGAAGATCGTTTGCGTTCGTTAAGGGCCAGAGCTTTGAGATGGCACGGTGACAAGCCACGGGACGTTATCCAATGGCACCGCCGCTTGGGAGATGTTAAAGGTGAGCGGCGGGTCTCGTGCGGATGCCGCTGAAATAGCGACATACGTTTGGCCGGCGTGAGGCTGCGTGGCGGTCTGCGATTCGACATAAACCGCCAGGGTGTTGTTTTTGGCAATCGTCGCAAGCATGGCCGATGGTAGCACGGCCATGATCGCTACGCAAAGATTTTGTGACACTGTTTTACGGTGCGTTGATACGGCCGCCGGTCCGGCCGGTCGCGGCACGGTGGCCGCCGGTTCCCTGCTACGCCGATGCGGTGCCATTGACCGTTACCGCTTTGGCCTTCTGCTGGTAGATCCAACTATGAACGTCCGCAGCGGCTTTGGCCAAATTAGGTAGATCTCGGTCCTCGAAAGAGCCTGATTCGCCCCAAACGTCGCCATCCTTGTAGGCACGGCAAAAGGTCGAATCGTAGAAATAGCCGGCCGACGCGGTGTTTCGCAGCCAGACGGCCGCTGAGACGTTGCCGTAGCGGAGCTTGTAGACGGGTTTCGTGGTGTTTTCGGACATAATAGCCTCCATTGGTTGACGTTTATCTTCGTTATGGCGGCACCGGCTGCTGCCGTTGCCTATTGCGTGACGGATCCTGGACTTCGGTGCCGCTGGTAGTAATCCGTCAGGGCCTTCTCGACCAAGTGGCTGAATTGGCTGCGGACTTCCCATGACCAATCGCGGTAGGATGCGGCCAACGGGCTATGGAGCCAAAGTGTGACTTTCTCCTTGGGCACGCCGGGCGATGCGGCCTTGCCCAACGGCCGGCCGCGACGCGATCCCTGCGGGCGGGGCAGGTCGGATTTGTCGGCTGTCTGGCCGACAGCCACCGCAAATTGAGCGATGGCGGTCGGCGATGCCGGAAGGGGGCTAGGCTGCTGCTTCTCCTGCGACAAGATTCCGTCAAGAACGCCCCGTATGCCGCCCGCTTGTTTGGTCATGGCAGCACTCCACCCAACTGGGCAAGCACGTCAGCATAATCGTTCATCGCCTTGGATGAAGTGAGCCTCTGGATCAAGCCAGCAGTGGTCGCGTACAAAAGCCGGGAATCGCTGCGAACGGTGCCCAAGAGCGGATAAAGGCGGCTTGCTTCCAAGCGGACCTGTTCAGTGATTTTTCGTCGCCTATGGGCGTTGGTCACCACTACGCCTAAAATGTGCAGGTCGGGGTTGACCCGCTCCTGGATTGCCTGAACCGTCATGTGCAGGTGAATCAGGGCGTGTAATTCAAAGCCGCCGGGCTGAACAACGGCAATCATGCCCCCGGCACTGGCCAGACAGTTGACGGCCAAGATTCCCAGCGATGGCGGACAATCGAGAAAGACCACCGCATTCTCAGGCAACGGCGTCCTTTGTAGGCAGGTTTTCAGGAAAAACTCCCGCCCCGGCTCGGCCAGAAGCTCGGTCTCGGCACGGCCAAGCTCGATCGTGGCCGGCGTCAGGCTAAGGTTCCGCGATACCGTCTGAAGTGGCAAACCCGCCCGACTGGCCAAGGCATTGTAAAGACCATCGGCATCATCGCGCGCACCGAAAGCCCGCGTGAGGCTTGCCTGTGGGTCCATGTCGATCATGTGAACGGGCGTGCCGCCGCGACTCAGTACAACGGCCAGTGCTGCCGTCGTGGTAGTCTTGGCGGTTCCGCCCTTCTGGTTGGCTACGGCAACGATTTTCATAATTCCTCCTTCACGCTGCGTAACACGGGTATGCCGTTCTGCCAAGCACCATTTTTCGGGCATTATGGCATCGCCGAAATGCCGGCATTTCTGGCATTCCAGCATTGTGGGCGTTTCCGGCAATCGAAACAGCCGTTTGCCGAAAATGCAGCGTGTCCGCTACCGGGAATCGAAGCAGGGAATCACCGGGAATTGGGGCAGGTTCTACCGGGAACCGAGGCAGGATTCGGGGTTCTGTACCGGGACTTGGGACAGGATCGTCCGGCGTAAGGGACGCGAAATTACTCGATTGTCGGCGGCTGAACTTCTTGCTATTAAACTGATTACAAACTGCAACAACGGAGCGGCGTGGTGTTGTTGCCTTTGCAGACAGAGGGGAAATGGAGGAAGAAAACACCGGCTCGAATGAAACTTCCGGCCCGGAAGCTCATCTGATTGGGATGGGCAAAGACGAAATGAATCTGGCGGAGTTCCCGTTGACCACCTTGGCCGACCGCGTACCACAAGGCTGCAAGACGCTTGTTTTTGAGGATTGCATCTATGACAAAGGCCAGCGGCAGCATGTAACCCGGCGGCTGACGATTTCCGCTGCCGACAAGTGCGGACTGCCGACCGCGTTGGACGATGAAGTGATCTTGGGTCTGGTGCAACTGAGCAAGGCCGATGATTTCACCAGCCGGCAAGTGCAATTCAGCCGCTACCAGTTGGTTCATCTGCTGGGCTGGCGGGAAGAGGGCAAGAGCTATGCACGGCTGGAAGAATCGCTGAAACGCTGGCTCGGGGTGACGCTCTACTACGAAAACGCTTGGTGGGACAAGTGCCGCAAGAAATGGGTGGACGCCCATTTCCATCTGCTCGACAACTTGCTGCTGTACCACCGCGGCAAACGCGGCGGACGCTCGGCGAAGGACGACGAGGGCAAGCCGCTGTTGTCGTTTGTCTGGAATGAGGTCATTTATCGTAGTTTTCAGGCGGGGTATCTCAAGAAACTCGATTTGGAGTTCCATCACACGCTCAAGTCGGCAGTCTCCAAGCGGATCTATCGCTTCTTGGACAAGCGGTTTTATCGCCGCCATAAGTGGCGATTTCGCCTTGTCCAATTTGCTCGTGAGCATATCGGCCTGAGTCGGCGGTACGATACGGCCCAATTGAAGCGACGCTTAAATCCGGCGATTGCGGAATTGGAGCAGGCCGGCTTCCTCACACGGCTTCCGCCAAAGGAGCGGTTTCGCCAGTTGCGACGCGGCGAGTGGGAAGTTGTATTTGTCCGTGCTCCGAAGGCACAAGAGCCGATGCGGCCGATGGCTCAGTGGTCTGACCTGGAGAATCGGCTGATCGATCGGGGCGTGACGGCAACGTCCGCCGTTCGTTTGGTCCGTGAGCATCCCGCCGATGTTATCAATGCGAAACTGGCGGTGTTCGATGCGTTGCGGCGGGCCGGCGATCGCCGTGTATCTCGAAATCCACCGGGCTACTTGGTCAAGTCAATTCGCGAGGACTACGTCACGCCTGTTGGCCTTCTGGTAAAGGCGTGCCAGTCATCATCCGAGTCGGCGGTTGTCGTCAAGGATATTGCCCGCGATAGAGTGCAACGACGGGCCAAGGAAATACGCCTAAGTGAGTCCGACCGCCGAATTGACGAGTATCTCGCGGCACTCTCGGTAGAGGAGCGAATCAAGTTGGAATGTACCGCCGTTGCGAAGGCTCGGGGTCTTCCGGCAAACGGGCTTCGCCGGTCTATTGCATTGGGAAAAGAGGCGGTCGCCGCCGATTACCGGCAGGTAATCGTTCGACAGCATGTTGAACGTTTACTGGAACAGCGGGCGGCCTAGCCGGATTGCCTAAGCCAGTATTTTCGACTTGCAAGCGTTTTCAACGGCCGCTTACGCGGCGATGGCGATCGTGGCTGTCGTTTTCTTCGGCTGCCGCTTCTTTCCTGACTTTGCCGGGGCCTTGCTCTCTGCGGAGGGCCTTACCGTGAATCCGGTTGTGTCGTTCTTCGCCTGGCCTTTTGCCTTCAGTCCGACGATGGTGCCGGCCTGGTCAAGGAATCTGGCGTCGTGTTTGTCGCCATCAATGACGGGCTTTCCCCAGTGCGATTGTGGAACTTTGGGCCAGAACACTACAGCTACCGTGCCCCCTTGGTCTAGGAAATTGCGTGCTGCGTCGTGATTATGGGGCTGAGCCGAGAAGGTTAGATAGTAGTTCCTTGGCCACGTCGGGTCTTTGAGGAATCGTTCCATCCGAGCGGGAACCTTCGTGTAGTCGAAGAATTGGATGTTCGGGAACTCTTTGAACAGGTCCGGGTGAAGCCGTTCCCACGGGATGTCGCTGGAGCCGTTGAGCCTTACGGCGGGGACAAGCCCAAGTCGTCGGGCCTCTTCTTCCAAGCGGCTCAATTCGACGGTCAGTATTTGTAGGAAGAGTTGCCGTTTCTCCACGTAGAGGGCGGTTCGGCGGTCACGAGCTAGTGCGTGGGTGGGCATCTGCATCCGGCCGCTGGAGTGGCCCAGGCACGCTTCCAAGCAACCCTGCGTAGCGTGAGAACAGAAGACCCCTGGAGTGAGAAAGAGAACCTTGGCCAGTACGCCGATGCCTAGACTCTTCTCCGTCTTTAATGAGGAGCCGAGTAAGAACTTCGGAAGGCCGTGTTTCTCGATGATCTCTGTTGGCGACATCTGCCCGAAAGCGGTCTTCGGATCAGCGGAGCGGAGTATTTTGAGTTTTGGTTCTGAGTGTCTTGTTTGTCTCTTTTCCATGAGTTCCTCCTTTCGGTTTTTGCCCAACTTGTTGGAAGCGAAAGGAGGAACGCTACGAGCCCTCGGGTTCGTCGCGAACAGGAACATTGGCGGCTGAAGGCAAGGCAAGTGACAGCTTCGCTGGCACGCTCTTGCCGGCCGCTTCCGCCCGCGGCGAACCGGGCTCGCGTCGCTTGGAAAAGAGACAATCAAGACACTTGGGACAGCAAACATGGAAACTCGCTCTGATCTCTTGCCGACCGTCAGGCGGGATGAAGCTGACAGAGATTATCGAGAAGCACGGCTGTCCATGTCTTGCTCTCGCTCAGAAAAGTGCGGGTGAGGGGTGCTTAAGGCGGCTGGCTCGGGTATTCTCTTCAGTGCAGGACTATGTTCTGCGGTCGTCAGTGGTGCCAACGTGCCGTTGCGGCCTTCTGATCGGGCAGCACACCCGGCAAACTCGGCCACCAACCGAGCTAAGGGGATGGAGTAACCAACCATCAAGTGCTGTGCCGGTAGAGCCGGATGCACGGAGACGTGCTTGTCCGTGCTCGACGGAGGCTCGTCGGCGTAATCCTGACCGTGGTTCTGGCTTTGTATCCCAGGACCGTCGTTCAGAGTAATCCCGACGTTCTATCCGATAGCGTTGCTCCGGGAATGGGGGCGATGCGGAAAGACCTCGACCGTGTGGTCGAGGACGTCATGTACCAAAGTCGGTGCGTAGCCCTAAGAGGCTGCAAATCCGCCCACGGGGCTCGGGCCTGCCTGTGATGACAGGTTCGTGCAACGTGAGCCGGCGTGGGGAGCCTTCAGGCTGGCGACAGCCGGAGCCGGACCTTGACCAGGTTCGGGGACCGCTGGAAAATCCAGTGGCCGCGAATAGCTCAACCATGAAAGGCCCGCAAGGGCTTGCCGGTGAGTATCTTGAGAGACGATGCCGAAAACGCTGTTTGGGAGCCCAATTTGGACCGTACAGCGGCGAAAAGCGTTGGTCGAAGGGTAACGGGTAGCTTCTGTGTTCTGACCCGTGAAATGGCAAATACGGCCTTCAGCCGGTTTGCTGAAACTATGGCAGGCGGGAGCCTGCACATACGGCCAATAGCCCGAGGGATAACACCCTCTAGCCACGTGACTCAAGATGCGAAGTGCATGACTAACGCAGGAAGGACTTCAGCCGCCGGCTTGGTCGCCGGTGCGTGCCCTTGGTCGGGTACGTGTCAAACGCTGAAGTCTGGGAGTGGGGCCTGAGTAGAAGCCGGGGTTGGGCGTGGTGAAAACCACGTGCGAGCCTGGGCGGTGTCGCGGCAAGGCAGTCGCGACCCGTTGGCGTGCTTACGGATGGTGCCGGGCACAAATGCCAGGACGAAAGGGCTGACTGGCCATTTTCTGTGGCCGATCGGAAGGTCGGGCGGCTGGGG
>CAWGNG010000038.1:0-323894 GCA_963823895.1 uncultured Planctomycetaceae bacterium | reverse complement strand
CTAGAGCGACGTCCAGCAAAATTGTCGAGCCGGCAACGCCGGATTCCACGTCGATGCCTTCGCTATTTGTGTCGCCGGTCAACACGATGCTGCTTCCCGACAGCGTGAACCCATCGTCGGCGAAGTCGATTGACTGGAACTGCATGCCGGCGGGAAAGTCGTTGAAAGCGCCGCCGCTAGGCGGTGTGCCGGCGAATTGGAGTTCGTCGCCGGGCTGCGGGATGGCGTCGCCCACCCAATTCTCCGGCGTCATCCAATTGCTATCGGCAGTGCTGCCGCCGTTCCAGACGCACACCGAGAGCAACGACCGATCTTCAAGCGGCTCGAAAGCGAGCCTCCGCCGTCTCTGCGGCCGGACGCAACTCTTCCGCTTCTCGTGGCGGCGGAAACCGAGGCCGTTGAATACGTCTTCCCAACGATGAACAACCATCCTACCCATACTCATGTTATTGGCCGGGGCTGGGGGACAATCACGGGAAAGGATACCCGCAACAAGTGTGGTGTGAGAGGTACTGGGGTATAGAGGATTTGGTTAGGGAGTGTCAATCCCCTGCTTCAGGGAATTTCGGAAAATCCCCCTCTCCTTCGAGAAATGTCTGCTTCTTACGAAGTCCTAATATCGCCCAACATGAGCGGAAGAGAGCGGATTTCTCGCCGATTTATAGGGCGATGGTTCTGCACGCCCGATGTCTTCTGACGCCGTTAACGGCAGTGGATCGGCGATGCGTTGGACTGGCGACTGGTTCGGTTGGTTATGATCGCAGGAGGGGTCTACCTCCAAACGACCCTCATAATCGAATAGGCCAGGACGCGGACCTCGCCGCCAGCCTCCACGGGTTGTTCCGTGGGCGTTACATTCGTCGAGGCAGCCATCAGATCGGGCGCGGCCAAAGTCTCGATCCTGGACGGGGCCTGCTCTGGAACCGATTTCGGCAACCGAAAAACCCGCTGTTCGGCCGAGCAGTTCTGAATGATGAGCGTAACCGCTTTCGACTTACGGAACAGGGCTGCCTCCACCTCGAAATAACTCTCGGCCGGCGCACCGTCGCCCGGTATCCGGTGGGCCCCGGATTCGAGGAACCGCTGGTAGGTCGCTCCGCCGTTGGCCGCTTCATGGAACCAGCGGAGGGCGAGTACGTGGGGCATCGGCCGGTAGCGACCCTGTCCATCGGATTGGAAGGCTCCGCCCGCCGGGCCGTGCCGCAAGAAGTTCAGAGTAAAGAACAACGACATCGTGACCTCGCGGTGACGTAGCAGCGCAAACGTCATACGGGAAACGAGTTGGACGTGCATGGCCGGGGTCGGCTCATCCTTGCTTTGGTAGTCTGCCCCACGAGTATTCCATTCAGTGACCCAAATGTCCTTGTCCGGTAGTCGCTGCCGAACGTCCGCGATGACGCAGTCGGTGCCCTGATCGCAATGGGCCAGAAGGGCTCTGAACAATTTCATCGCCTCCTCCGGGCGATGCCAACCTTGGGCTGCCCCGCGCTCTCCCATGATCGTGTCCATGCGCGGATAGGGATGGATCGTCACGGCGTCAAACCAGCCCGCTGGTTTCAAGTCAACATCCCACTGCCTCAAGCGCCGTCCGGCGGGACGGACCGGATTGCCGCGAAGCCAGAAAGCGCTGGCCGCGCTCTGCACCGCCACGCGGGTGCCCGGCGGGAAATAGGGCCGTAGGGCATCGCAATACTGCTTCATAATCCGCATCGAGGTCGGCTCGTCCGGCCAGCGTTTCAGCACGTCCGGGTCGAAACCCATCGCGATCCAGAACTCGTTGCCCAACTCGATATAACGGGGCACGACCCCAACGGCTTGCATCTGACGGAACCACTCGACCTGTTCGACAATGCTCGATGTCTCCAGGTTGGGGACCAGCACGACTTCGGCGCCGACTTCCCTGGCGAATTTCGTGTATTCCGCGATCTTGACCCCCTGTGGGAAGCCGGTGCGGATTTTGGGGGCGATCTCGGCCCAGAACCGCATGTACGGCGAGCTTCGCGGCGTAGACGGCATATCGAGGAGTCCCGTGCGCCAGTTGTAATAGTTGGATTGCGATCCCCCCGGAAATCGCACGAAGGCCAGGTCCATTGCCTTGAGGGCAGCCACCTTTCGTGGATTGTCGATGAGATGCTCGATCAGAGCTTCCGCCGATGCGCCTAGCAACCGCTGCGGCAACTGCCGCTCCGGGCCGGATTTTTCCAAAACGCGGGGCTTCATCGCCTCATCTGACGAGGCGGCGTTGCAACATGCGAAAAGGATGAACAGCAGCCAAGTGAAGAACAGACAGGCGCGCTTCATGGTTCGCTCCTTGCAACGGCCCAAGGTATGTTATCCGCCACTCAGACTCCTGACAACGCGCCCACCGGCTACGGGCTGCCACAAAGCTGGCCTCCAAGGGGTATCTTCTTGGAATATCGAGAGCGCTTCCGGCGTGACGCACGCCACTTGCCGGGTCGGCCGCCGATCATCCAACCCGCCAGCCGCCCGGATCCTCGCCAGGATGCCAGCCTTGAGCGGTTGAGGCGGCGCCGGCCAGAACTCGCAACATACCACCAAGGGGTAGGCTGCCCGTGTCTTCACGGTTGCTTGTTGCGGAGCAAAATCGTCCCTAAGATCGAGTGACTTCCCTCCCACGTCTTGCCGCGCCGCCCGCGACCCTCCTGGTCCAGCCGCCGGCAGATTTCCCGGAGACTCACGCCCGCCGCGGCCAAGAATTGGGCCCGGCGGATCGTTTCCTGCTCTTCCCTGTCTGGCAGCAGTCTTTTGTTGTCGTGCGGGTCCAGCCGCCAGCCGAAGCGCAGACGGTCAACGCGGCCGATCCGTTTGATCGCCGTTGGCTGACTCCGATCGCCCTTGACCTTCGCGGTGGGAATGCTGGCGGTGAGGCAAATGGATTCGAGCGCCTCTAACCGATCTTGCAGAATGAGCAGGCCCGCGTAAGGTGACAGGTTGAAGCGATCGTTCCTCCGTATTTCTTCGGCCAATTCACCTTCCCGACTGGGCGGCGCCTTCAATGAATAACTGCCGCGGTCATTTTTGGAGACATCAAGAGTGCTGAGCATCGCTTTTCCTCGTGTTTCCCTCGGAAACGTATATGGTGTAGTACCCTCCACGAATCCTTCCAAAAACGCATTATACAGCCTCGCGATGCCCTGCTTGCACCCAAAACCGTGTGCCTTTTGCGGGTTTTTCCGGTGGAAGTATAGCCGTGGGTAAGTCGGAAACATCGTCCGGACTCGCCGATTTCGCTTGAAAACTGCCGATTGAAAATTGCCCATCTTGACAACGAATTTCCGGCTTTTGACAGTGAATTTTCACCGAAAACACGGGTTGCTTTGCGTGCGCGAAGGGAGAGGGGGTTGAAGTCGTATTCCGACGCCGAGATGAGTGGTGCCCCGGGCGTTGTCCTCGGTGCCGTCCGTCCCGGCTGAGGGCAGCGCGACCGCCGGCCGTTGGCGTCGATTCTGGCGCTGGAATCGGCACCGTGGTACAGGGGTTGGCGAGCGCGGACGCCCTTGGACGACCCGGAAGCCATCCAGGGCCGTTGGAACGCACTGGCGCGTCGTGAACTGAACCTCAACGCCGGCTTGTGGCCCTCTTGAACCCCGTGCCCCATATCGGCACAGGTACGAAGCGGACCACAGCAAAGTCGCCCAGTTTACCACGTTGCTTGGCTCGTGTGTGACCGGGTCTGACGATCGCTCGCTATTTCGTCGGTCGGAACGCAGGCGTACAATACCCCCGTTGGCGACCAATCGCTGGACTCGTTGGCCGCTTCTGGATAGTCACTTTCTGCACCACTTAATCCCAATTAATCCCAAAAAACGTGACAGGATTTCGTAGCGGCCACAAATGCTCTCGGTATTCCAATTCGAAATCGGCCGCTTCGCCCAATGGCCAAGTTGGCAGGCTTTCTTCTTTTGGCCGCCGCTGAGCCTGCTTTGTCTCTTCACGGTCCTGATGGCGAGCGTAGTTGGGCTGCTGGCCATTTGGGCAGGGCTGGGGCGAGGGCATTGGTTTCTGCGTGCCGCGGTTGTCCTGGGGTGCATTTCGTTGTTGCTGACAATTCCGGCCTTTGAGCTTGTGATCGTCTATTCGCTTCAGGCCGGCCTGACGATCATTGCTCTGGCGGCATGGCGAAACCGGCGGCTGGCGCGGCGCACGGCCGCGGCAAACGGGCCAACGCCGGATGCCGGCCGACGCTTACCGTGGCAGTTCTCGATTCTCGACATGCTGCTGCTGATGACGCTGGCGGCGTGGTTGTCCGCCATGTTGTCCAGAGCGCCGGCCGCCGTTTGGGCGAACTGGCCCTTGCTGCTGGCGGAGGGCGTTGTCACGGCCGAAATCACGATTGCCGCCACATGGATCGGCCTGAGCGATTGGCGCTGGTGGATGCGGCTGCCGCCGATGGTGGTTCTGTTTCCCGCGACATTCATAACGGTGTGGCTCTGGTTGTGGCGCGGCGCACACCGACCGTCCGCAGATTCACGGTGGGCGTTCTATGACGCCCTCGGTTGCCGAGTGATGCTCGCTGTTGCAACGCTGCTGATTCTCGCGCCGGTTGTCGGGGCCTACTGGCGGCTGGCCCATCCGCACACGTTCGCGGAACCGACCCGGCCGAGTCCGAACGGATACGACGAGTTGGTTCGAGCGGGGGACTTAATCAAAGGAGTCAATCGCCCGTACATCGAGACTGCTACCAGGGCGCAACTGAAGAACTATGTTGCCCAGTGTGGCGCGGTTTATGCACCGGTCAGGGCCGCACTGGACAAGCCATGCGAGGTTCCGTTGCGGGTAAATGTGAACGGTGTGTTGGAAATGACCCACAAACTCCAGTTGCTGAGAGACATTGCAGAGGCTCTCTGGGCTCAAGGGCGGCTGGCGGCGATGGAGGGGCGCAAGGAGGATGCGATTCGCTCCTACACCGACGCGATCCGCCTAGGCCGCACCGCGATGAAGAACGGCCTTATCATTGACATGCTCTTCGGAATCACGTTTGAGAACATAGGGCGTTCCGGGATTGCCCAAATGCGAAGTTTGCTCTCGGCGGAAGATTGTCTCTCGCTGCTCCCCAAGTTGAGCGACTTGCTCGATGAATCGGCTTGGTCGGCGGACCTGCCAGTGCGCGACGCAGCCTGGGCAGACAACGCTTGGGGCTGGCAGTGGCGTCTCACTAACCTCATCGATAAGCTCGTCACGGACGACGATGTTCCTATAAGGAACGCAGAACGGGCGTGTAATCGAGTGCTGGCGCAATCGCGGTTGCTGGAATGCGAGTTGGCGATTCGGGCGTACTCGTTGCAGCACGGTCGAGCCCCGGCGGCTCTTGGCGATCTTGCGCCCGGTATCTGCCCAAAGTGCCGAAAGACCCCTTTGACGGCGGCGATTTCGTCTACCGTTTGACGCCGAAGGGCTACGAACTGCACAGCCGTCAGGTCGACTTCCAGGGCAAGCCAATCTCGGCGGATTATCCCTGATGGTCGCGTTGGGAATTGAATCTCGCGGCGCAAGGGTGGCAGGAATCCCGTGTTCCATTTCCCGAAATCGTGTCCTCTTCGATCGCTTAAAGTAGTGGAAAAATACACGTCGGCAGACGAAGCAGCCACAAGCCGTTGTCGAGGCATTGCTCCAGAATCGCTTCTGGCGCGCTGCGACGTGGGCTGGCTGCCCTCTCTGCGCCGGGCGAGGTCTGGGTCGATGTCTTGGCTAACCGCAGGCACAACCGCCGGCGTTCTGCTCAATGACGGCGTCGAACTCTTCCATCCGCTTTAACAGCACGCTCGGCGATAACGGGGTCTGCCGCAATAGCTTAGCGAGGACAGGTTGTCGTGGAACGTTGTCGCAGGCACGGGGCGAAAAGTTGGGCCTGCCGACGTTGGGGTGCCACATCGCTGGGTTAATCCCCAAGCAGAGATAGCGGGCAAAGTCCGCCACCACGGCGGCTTGTTCGGGCGTATCGTAGTGGCCGAGGTTCAGGTCTCGGCCTGCGTGTCGGAACTTCGCCAGCCACTTGCCAGCGTGGTGAGTGACGCCGGAATAGCGCTGGGGTTGCTCTTCGTTCATGGTTATGCCGCTCCTTCCTTGGGCCGCGGTTCCAGCTTTGGCTTATGGACTCGTGATCGCAGCCGCGCTTCCTTCTCGGCCTGCCACCGCGCCAGCCGTTCCGCGCGGTGCTGGGCTTTCAAGGTAGCCTGCTCTTGCTGCCGCCGGGCCGTGCCCCCGGGCGTCCACTTCTTAGGCTTGGGTTCCTCCCGGAAACCCTTCGGCTCCTGCATCGTCAGGGCCAACTCGCAGTACGGTGGGGGCAATTCGCCCTTGCGCTTCATTCGGTAGAACCATCGCGCCGCCCGGTGGAACTGCTGAAAAGGGGTTCGGTATCTGCCAAAGGGCTTCGGTTTCTGACGCCCCCACAGTCGGCCGTGGCGGTCCTTGATCTTCCTCTTCCAGAAGTCTCTGGCAACCTTCTCGGGGCCTTCCTTCGGGAGACGCTCGGCGATTTCGGCAATGTAGCGGAGTTGCTGCTCGTCCCATTCCAGAAGCTTGACCCCATCCCGCTCCACGATCTTGCGGCCCATCGGCGGATTGCAGTACGCCCGACCGCTGTCCTTCCGCGATTGTGCCGCTTCGGTTGCGCGTTCGGAACGGAGGGCTGTTTCGGTTTTTGCCCATAAAGCGAACAGCCCGAGGAAGATTTTGCTATGTGCTGGGGCCAGGTCGAACTCCCCGCCCAGCGCGGAGAATGTAAATGCGCACCTCGCGCTTGGCCAGAGCTTCCACGGTCTTGTGAACATCCGGCATCGAGTAGCCCAGCCGATCGAGCCGAGCGACGATCAGGGTATCTCCGGCCCGAAGGGTTTCCAGCATTTCCTTGCCCTTGGGGCGCCTCAGGATTGCGGTCTCCTTGCCGGTGGAGCCGGGATCGACGAAAACCGCCTTGAGGCCGCCGCCCAACTCCTCGGCCTTTTGCGCCATTTCCGCGATCTGGCCTTCGGCAAGCTTCTCCTTTTTCAGTGACGAGTGGCGAACGAATCCGTAAATTGCCATGTTTACCGTCCCTTCTCATCCGTGCGCACTACATGCTGTTTTCGGCTACTCCCGCAGGGACGCCAAAACTCGTCGGTTTCATCGGCAGTGCCAAATGCAACCGACGGAGGGTGTCGAAATTGGGCAACTCTCCACAAGCCGAGACGTTCCCATCTCACCGCACAGCCACACAGGCTGACGCCCCAGACCCACTAGAATTTTACACCTCCCTTTCCACCCACTTCAACTGCTTTTCGTGCCGAAAAACCTGACTGCCAGACGCGATTACTACGGCACAACGCCGCCGTGTCGTGCGCGTCATTCAGCCAACCTGTTACAACTGCGGCCAGCCAGCCGGCAACGCTTGATCCTACTTCTGTTCTCCGAACAGCCACTTCCTGACGTGTTCCGTCACGGCCACTAGCCGGGCGTTGTCGATCCGCTCGCGGTAGGCGCTGGCCATTGTATCATCAATGTGGCCCATCATAGCGTTGGTGGCGACTTGATCCTTGGAGTCGCCTGCCGCTGTCTCAAACGTGTGCCGCAGCGTGTAGAACCCCAACCCACGGCGGTGTAGCCCCAGCTTCTTGATTAGTTTGCCGAATTCCTGTGTCACTGGGTTGTTGTTGGTAATGACGATTTTCCCGGTATCGGGGTCCGGTTCACTTACGCCGACCTTTTCCCAGCGGTGGCCATGCATGGTAATGAACGCAAAGCCAGAGTCGGCAGGGCTTTTCGTTTTTGGCCGTCGCGCGATTGCTTCCTTGGTCGCGGCCACTGTTTCCGGCCATAGAGGGCAGCGTCGGGGAACACCGGTCTTCGGCCGCGGGTAATCGACCCATCCGGCCTTCAAGTCCAGCGCTTTCGTCGGCAGGTTGGCCACGTCAGAGTTGCCAAACCCGCAATTGATCCCCAGCAGGATCATAGCTTTCATCGGCTGCCCGGCCGCCGTGAGGATCGTCCGCAACTCGGCGGCCTCGAACATACGGACGCCTGCCTTGGCTCGATTCAGGCGGATTACTTTCCTGGTGGGCTTCTTGAACCCTGGTCCAAACCGAATGGGCCGGTCGATCAAGCCGGATTCGTAGGCGAACTTGAACACGGATCGAACCCGCTGGACTTCGTTTCCAAGGCGAACCGGCCCCCACGTCTTGGCTATGGCCTTGCGAAGTCTCTCGAAGTCGTCGGCCGCGACGTCCGCCACTGGGCGGGTCAGCCCAAAGGCGTCGCCAATCCGGCGGCAGCAGGCGTACAATTCGGCGAAGTGCTTGGGCGTGATTTCGCTGGTGTCAAGAAGGTGTCTCTTGCTGGTCAGGTAGGCGTTCAGCAACTCCCGGACGGTTAGCCCTTCGGACTTCACCCGTGGGGTACGGCCCGCCAAGAGGTCATCTTTCTGGTCCAGCCACAAGGCGAGGGCGACCTGTCCGTCAGGATCGTCGGAAACCTTGCCGAAATAGGCAAACTTGCCCTTAACCTTCTTGCACCACCGGCCAGTGGCGTGCCGAAACAAGGGAAAATCAGGGTGGGGTTTGCCAGAAGCCCGTTTTCGAGTAGGCTTAGGCATTGGCGTTTCCTCGGGGTAAGTGGGTGTCAGGTGTCAAAACGGGTGTCAAACGTTTCACGTCTGATTGTACTGCAATCCCACAAAACGTCAATAACTCGCGGAAAACAACGTAATTCGCACCCCTAGCTCAATTGGATAGAGCATCGGTTTACGGAACCGAAGGTTACAGGTTCGAGCCCTGTGGGGTGTACACGCAACGCCATAAATCATAAGGGTTTATGGCGTTTTTCTTTTGTGCTTTCTGTATCCAATTCTTGGAACAAGCGAAGCGCATCCAATTACGGGTCGTTTTCCGGTTTGACCGCTCTCGTCTTGGTTGTCTCATGGTAAAATGTGCGGCGATGCAGTTGCAAGAACCAAGTTCACAACGTCGCCATCCTGGCGTGATTTCCGCAATCAAAGGAAGTCTCGTGATTGCGGCGGGGGTGTTACTCTGGGATGTTGGCAACGAAGGATTCTGGGGGTTCTCTCTGCTAATCTGCCCGCCGTGGTTCCTGATAAGCGTCGTCAAGAATCTCATCCAGCGTCCAGGGGGGGGAATCGCTGCACTTAGGGTTTCGATGCCGCTGTTGACGTTTGCGATTGCCTTCGGTAACGGCAATTTGCAGTGGAAGATTTCAGACGCGCACGCTCAGCGAGTTATCAAGGCGTGTGAAGAGTTCCGGCTTGCCAACGGGCGATACCCGAACAAGCTTGACGACCTGGTCCCCAAGCATCTCACCTCTGTGCCTTCCCCCAAGTGCTGTTTGATGAGTGCATTCTTTTACGTCAACTCAGACGGCCACGCCATGTTGTGGTGGACTCGGTACGGGTTCTATCGGAGAATTTACGATTTTAATGAAAAGCGATGGAGCAATCTCGACTAACAGGCGAGGGCTTCCGTATTTCAAATGTCGGATGCCAGAATGCCCATATCGACCTTCCAGCCTGCACGCTCTTGGCTGGCGGCGCCGCAAGGCAGCAAATAGCTCAGCCCCAAGAAAGCAAGAAACCCGCTGAACGAACCGGGCTTCTTCTTGCCTGCCTTTCGCAGGGAGAGACGGTGCCAAAGGGAGGGGCGAGAACGGGGGTGCGGCAGACGGCTTCAGCTCTGTCGTGGGCGCCTTTCTTCTGAAAGCCGCCCCTGGCAACGGCATCAGCGGGGAACGAGCCACTTATTGACCTTGGGCTTCGAAACGCCGTTCAATAGTGCCTCGGCACGTCGGATGCAACCGTCCAATTCCTCGTCATACTGCTCGGCTACAAAGTCCGCCGCCAAGTCCGCACGATTGCCGATCGGGACATAGCCATAGTTCTCCTTCCAAATGGCATTGAACTGCTTGTCCGTGATCTTCCGCAGCATCGCTTTCAGCCGCTCTCGTTTGAGCATGGGAGGCTCTCTTTCAGGTGGTCAGCAATAACCAAACGCAACAACCAATATAGGCCGACTGCGACCGGTGCCACAATCGAGAGAATCCTGACACGACCCTGGGGAAAAACCGTACTGCCCGCGGCAGCGCCAAACTAGTGTAGTGCGTCACGCTATTGGGGTTTTATAAATCACGGGATTGACAGGTGGGGCAGACATTCCTGTCTGCCAGGCTTGCCCGATTTCCCTGGCAGATAGGAATGTCTGCCCCACCTGTTGCCCTTCCGTAAAGTCACTCAATTGTGAATCACTACACTGGATGCCGCCGGACACCGCAGCCATCCTATACCGGCTTGACGTTCTCGGCACACGGGCCTTTCGGGCTCTGCCCTTCCGTGTAGGACACCTTTTGGCCTTCACGCAGTTCATTGAACGCGACGCCTTGCAGGCTCGACGAGTGGAAGAACAGGTCTTTTTCGGCCCCGGTGTTGATGAACCCGAAGCCCTTCTTGTTCAGCTTCTTGATAGTGCCTTCAGCCATTTGTGCTTTTCCCGTAACGATTGGTTGAACTGATGCCCCTGTCGGTTGATAGCAGTGTAACCGCTCATGGTGCCGTAGTGCAAGTAGGCTGGCGTGGCAAATCTATGGTTTGCGTTGTCGTGGCTGATAGCTCTTGGCCTGCTCGATGTCGCTCGCCAATTGCGTCACGTCTTTGCTGAATTGCGCCAGACATCGGCTGGCGTCCTTTTCGTCCATCTGCTGCAACGTTCTCTTGATGTTGCCGTGCTGGAAAAGGAACTTGTACGCCGCCTTTGCCCGGCCCAGCAGTTCCGGCGTCCAGCCGTCCGAGACCATCGTAGCTCCCCAGAGCAACTTGCCGCCGATGGCGAGCTTTTCCTTCGGGGTGGCCGAACTGCTTTGCAGAAAGCTAGCGGCTTGTTCAACGAGACGTCGACGCATTGACACGGCATTTTCCGACGACGATTGGTGGAAAAACTCGCGAAAACCACCCCAGATAAGTGTATGCATCGCTCACCTGCCCGACAACCCCCAGGTTGCCGTCCAGCGCCATCGCTGCCGTAGTAGACTCCCAAGTGTCTGTTGGGGCATTAGATAAGTGCCTTTGTTTGCAAATACTGCCAGGACGAAGAGGGGCGTCCTCAGTCGCTTCTTTCCTTGCCCGACTGATTAGAATTGCCTCTGGGGCGGTTAGCGGGGTGTTGGGGGCGGCTTCAGGTGGGAGCAGACAGCGGGGATCATGTAGGACGAGTTGCAGAAGACGCCTGCCTTTCGTTCGTCGCAGTCGGATCGGGTCTCCGCAATCCGATTTTGCGGTTTTCTCTTGCGGATTTGCCAGGTTTTTCCTGATTGTGACCAAGCACCGTCCCCGCCATAGTTGAGTTGGGTTCCCAACGTTCTCCAAACTGTGGCATCAGCTACACGACGCCAATTCAAGACCAAGCTCACAAGGAGGTGACCGGAGGCAGAACCGACCCGATCTCTCGGCTTCAAACCATCATAAGAGGATACCAATGGGCCCGCTCTTGCTAACGATTTTGATCGTGCTGCTCGTGGGCGGCTTGGCAATTTGGGGCGATTCGCGGCGCAGAGGACATCCAACACCGCCGTGCAAAGATCGCAGGGGCGCCACCAACGCCAAAGACGTGCCTGTCAATCTGAGGTACGGTCGGGTAGAACTGACATTCCTGCACCGATACGCCAATGTTCACGATGTCGAATTGGGCGGGCGTTACGACATACGGACGCCGCCGCTCCTCAACATCTGGACGCACAACTGGATCACTCCAGGTTGCCGGCAAGAATCCTCCCTGATGTTCAGCCTGGAGTTCAACTGGAAAACGGCATCACTGATATCGGTGAAGTTGCAGCCAGGCTACGACTGGGCGGTATTCCTCGACGAACTGGCGAGGCTCGAGCGAGCGGCGCTGGGCGGCGTGATGTTTGGAAAACGTCGCGGAGAACGGATCACCTGATGCCGTCGTCCAACGCTTCTCGATAGAGAAGTGATCCGTGTGCAGTTCGGCCGCTTGCTCAGGTTCTTGGGCTCAGTCGAACGGGCAGGTCAAAACGGGATTGCGTCCGTGTCGGTGGCCGACATCGCGTCCAGCAAGTCCTTGAACTTCTTCAAGCCGCCGACTTCCTTGATCAGCGCAAGCAGTCCATAGAGGCAAACCGAGCCGCCAAAGGTCTGAAGCGTCAGCGCCACGGCTTTGACATGCTCAAGAGTGACGGTGGCCGGGGCCTTGGCCGTCATTTCAGGTTCCGCTGTCGCCGGGCTCGCGGGAACGCGAGCGACTGCCTTTGCCTTTGCGGCTTTCTTAGTAGTGTGGGCCTTGTTGATCTGGCTCTTGATGTTGGCGACGTGTCCCGCCGTGATCTTGATGCCTTGCCGGGTCAACGCCGCAGCGATCTCTCCGCTCATCGCCTTCGGATGGGTCTTCAAGTAGTCCCGCACCGCCTGCGTCTTGTTGACCTTCTGTTTCTTCGCCATATCGATATCTCCCTTCTATGTCTTGACCAACTGAACGATCAGAATCCTTATCGACGGGGCAATTTGCAACTTAAAGGTAAAATCTCGGCCCGGCGATAGGGATGCCGGATATTCCGAAAACGACGGGCGGGTCGTTCCGCCTTTGCCGCTCTTGCCGCCAATCCCTGTCAATTGCCGCGCCAACGTTGTAAACTTGATGCCAGTTCCGGCACAGTGGTAGGGGCGGTACTCGAATAGGAGGAACTCACGATGAATCTGCCGAAGACGATTCTTAGCGTGGCAGCGTTGACGATGCTGCCGTCATTGGTCATTGGAAAGGAGACCAAAGACACGCTGCCCCCGCCCTCCGCGGGCAAGACGTGGAAACTGGTTTGGCACGACGAATTCGAGGGCTATGCGTTCTACATCGATGGCAAGGAAACCTGGCGAACCAAGGCGGGCGGCGTGTCGCAAGTGCCCGAATACATGCTGCTAAGCGACGAAATCGCCACATGGGGCGGCGACATCCGCAAGGCCAAGTTGCCCGATGCGTTCCTGGTCGATTACGTGCGGGTGTACGATCTCGTCCCAAAACAGGGCGATGGCGTTCGCCACCAATAGTACGACACTGCTGCCCGACGGCCCTCTCATTCAGATAAGTCAAATCATCTGTGGCTTACCCGTATCCCGGCCGGGGCTTCTTTCCCATTTCGATGGATGAGCGTTGATTCTGATGCGTTTGGGAGGGTTTCCGGCCCTACACAATCTCCCTGATCTCCTGAGCCACAGCCAGGGCCTTGGTCGCTGCCGCAACGCTCCCTGCGACCTTGAGTAAAGCCAGCGCCGCCTTCACCTCAGGGATGCCGATGCCTCCCTTGGCGACAACTTTTCTGGCCGCCCGCCCCCGCCTGTTGTGGGTTGTCTTGATCGTGGCCACGTAGTTGGCGCTGATCGTGATGCCCTTCTTCGCCAACGCATCGACCACTGCCTGGTTCTTCGCCTTTCGGTTCGCCTTGAGGTACTCCTTTACGGCGTGGGCCTTGTTCACTTTTTCCGGTTTGGCCATGATTGTGGCTCCTTATTGCGATGGAACGACTGAAAGAGCATAATGTCCCAAAATCGTGCGGAACTGTCAAGTGTTGGAAAACTGGGCTGGTTGCCGCTGGGCGATCTGGTCTATGGAGAACGCTGGGCAGAACCGATACCGTGATGCCACCATCCGACGACGCTTCCCTTAAAAAAAGTCACTTCAACGATTGAAACACTGCAAGCCGCTATCGAACAGGGCGTCGGTCGTGTCGCCGGCGAAACAGTGCGAAGTCCTCACGTCGTAAGCCGCTTTCGGCATCTCAGGCCAAGTGTGGGCGCGGGGGCCGTCGCCTATCACCGGAAACGCCGTGATCCGCAGCCGGGCCGCCCCCATCGGGATCAACGTGATCGTCTCTTCCGGCTCGTCCGACCGCACCGGGCTTTCGATCAATTCCTGCACCAGCCCGTGGCGGTCTAGCCCCCAGTTCGGGATTCGTTTCGCACGAGCGGTCAGCTTCACCGGCACGCCTTCGCCGCAAAACGGCTGATCGTCGGCGGGCCATTTGCCGCGATTGATGCTGATTCCGGCCGCTGGATCGCCACTGCTGAGCACCAGGCCGTAGTTCCAGGGCGAACTGGGATAGATGTCCCACGCCGGCCAGGCGTCGCTGCCGCCCGACCGTTTGTACTCTTCCCGAATCGCCACCGAATAGGTCAGCGGTCCGCGATTGACCGATGCGAAACCACGGTTCCCGCTCCAGATTTTGACGTGTACTTTCATCGGCAACGTCAACAGCAGTTTGTCCCCCTCGTTCCACTCGCGGTCGATTCGCGCGATGCGGCCGGCCGGCAGCGCCGTCGCATCTTCCTCGCCGTTGACGGCGATCCGCGCCCCTTCGCACCAGCCGGGAATCCGCAGCAGCAGCGGAAATCTCGTGGGCGAAGCGAGCGAAAAGGCGAACTCGATTTGTTCCTCGAACGGATACCGCGTCGTCTCGATAATGCGAACCTCGCGGCCGCCGGCCACCTTGCCGCGGACCTCGCACGGCGCATAGAGGATCGCCGCCAGGCCGTCGCCCGCCGCGGCATACCATAAGTGGGCGGTGAAATACGGCCAGCCGTGCCCGCAGTTGTGCTGGCAGCAGCGGTGACTGTGCGGGTTCATCTGATACATGTTGCCGTCGTTCTGGATTCCCGGCGATTTGCCGGCATGGTCGCTCTGCGGCTGATTCGGCGCGGTGAGATAGCGCAGGGCCTTCAGGTCGGCGGTCATCGAGGCGGGGTAACTGTTGAAGGCGACGTTCTCGCAGCGATCGGCCCACGCCGTGTCGCCGCTGACCGCCATCAGAATCTCGTCGGAGAGCATCTCTTCGACCATGCCGCAGGTCTCGACGGCCTGCCGCGGGCCGTTGAAACCGGGGCGGGCGTTCTCGTCCGCCCCGAACATTCCCCCGGGCACCTGCCCGAAAAGCGCACGGACCTTTCTCCAATCACGCTCGGTGGCGGCCAGATCGGACCGGCTCCTCGACACCTGGCTGAAAATCGCCGGCTCGCGAAACCCCTGGGCCACGTTCACATTGTGCCAATCGATCACGTCCTTGTCCCAGCGGGCCGTACGGCGGTGCGTCTTTCGCGCCAGATCGAGCAGCCAAGGCTCACCGGTGCGGTTGTAGAGCCAAAGGATGTTGTAAATCTGGTCGCCGCCGCGCATCGAAGGCCAGTAGCCGATCAAGAACTTCGCTTCCGGCACGGCCGCCAGATAGCGGAAATACTTCCTCATCAGATCGATCACGCGGTGATCGCCGCTGCGATCGTAGTACGTTCTCAGACAGAAGAGCATAATCATGTTCGGCCAGAGATCGTCGCGCCCCTTCAGGTCGGTGCACTCGCCGGTGCGGCCGGCCCCGGGTCCGAACCAACCGTCGGGCTGCTGGCTCACGAGCGCCCCTTCGATCCACACGCCGGCCTCGTCGATCATCTGCCGGTTCTCCAGCAGATAGGCACAACCGATGAAACCCTTCAGCCAATACGGCACTTCTTCCCAACCGTGCTCGCCGGTCCCTTGACGGTCCAGCCAGGCGTTCTTCTCCTTCTTCAAGAATCCACTGATCTCGGTCAGATGGCCGTGGAAACCGTCGGCTTGGAGTTGAAGTTGGCGGCGCAGCCAGCCCTCCGGCTTGACGGCCCCGAAGGGGAGTTCGACCAGCCGGCTCGCCGCCAACGGCGCGCGGTTGGCTGTGTATTGCGAGAAACCGGGGGCCGGATCGACGGTTTCAACCACCGTCACCGCCGCCGGACACGCGGTAGCCCAAGCAAACGCGGCGGCGAGCGAAAGCAGAAAACGCCGTCGGGGTAGGTCGCGGACAAACCGAAACATCGGACGTCTCCCATGGTTTGCATCGTTGAAGCGGATGTCACGCCAGCGCGGCTCGACTCCAGTATCGCCCCGCGCAGCGCGGATTGCAAGAAACGTTAAAGTCCCAATAAACGGCCCCGTCTACTCACTCGTTGCCCGCTCCTGGCAAAGATGCAGGATGATCAATAACGCGGCGGCCAACGCATATGCCGCCGCCCAATGGTAAGGGGATTGGCAACGAATGGTGGCGTCGTGCGGCATTGCGGCAAACACATGCTGGGGCAGAGCGATCGCCGCGGGCTGCAACGGCGAATGAATAATGCCGAATAGACTGCAAACGGCCGCTATGCCCAGACAAGCCGACGCGCGCAGAAGCTGCCCGTCCACCAGAGCGACCAACATCGAGGCCCACAGCAAGCTCGTCACCACAAAGCCGTTTGCCAGGCAACGCAGCGATTGGATCACGGTTGCGCCGGCCGGACGGCTCGCCTCGTCCAAGGGAATGAGGGCCAGATAAGCCAGTGCCGGCAGCATCGCCAGCGCCACCGCGGGGAAATGCCGCTGGGGCGTGGCACGAAACGATTGGGCGGTAATCTCCAGGCCCACAAAGATCAGGATGCAGAACGCCGCCGGTTCCGGCATCCACTCGAACAAGTGGGCAAACCAGCCGAACAGGCCGGCGGCACCGATGAAAATCGCCGTCGCCAGCGTGTAGGCGGCGCGCCCGCCGACGGCCTTATAGGCGGGCTGGCCGATGTAAGGCGTGTTCTGAATCACCCCGCCGCACGCCCCCGCCGCCACCGATGCGAGCCCTTCCGTCAACAGGATCGTGCGGGTATCGTACTCATCGCCGGCCGCCGCCGCGCTCTCCGTGCAATCGATTCCGCCGACGATCGTCGCCAACGCAAACGGCAACATCACCGGCAGACAGGCGATCGCCTGCCAGCCGACACGCTGCCACCAAAGCCAGTTCCACGCAAAGCCGGGCAGCAAGTTTGGAAACCGCCAGGCGACCGCTTCATGGTGAACGGAGGGCGGAACCACCGGCCAGCCGAACGTCCGCGCAAGGCAATCGCCCAGCGCGTAGATTGCCACTCCCAGAACCACCGCCGCCAGCGCCCGGGAATCTTTCCCGGCAGGTTCCGCCGGGCCACCAAGGTCACAAGGATCATCGTCAGCGACACCATGCCCACAATCGGCACGGCCGCGACGTGCCGCCACAAAGGCACGAAGGCAATCAACGCCACGGCGATGCCAGCCAACGAACCGAGCAGCCCCGCGCGTGGCACCCAACTGCGAATTTTGCCGCCAACGGGAGCCAGCAGCGACTTAAAAACGCCGACCATCAATAGCACCAACGCCGCCGTGTGCCAGCCGAAAACCATCGCCTGGCCGTGGTTCAGGCCGTATCGAGTCGCGCCGGCACTGAGGGCGGGCAACAGCACGAGCGGTCCGACCGCAAATGTGCTGGGCGTGTCGAGCCCGAGCGGCATCGCCGTCACGTCGCAACGGCCCGTCCGACGCCCCAGGCGGATCGCCATCCACGTGTAAACAAGGTCGCCGAGCACGACCCCCAAGGCCGTGCCCGGAATCATCTGTGTGAACACGAATTCGCGGGAAAACCGCATGTCGGCAACGGGGTCGGCGCTGGTCACCAAGACGACCAGCATGATCATCACCGCAACGTTGTCGAGAATCAGCCCGAAGAAGGCGTTGATGTCGCCCCAACCCGCCCAGCGGCAACGTGCCATCGACTCATCTCCCACCAGCTTCACGAAAGGAACTCCAACGCTACGGAGCCGCGTCAAAATAAGTTGACGAATTTTCCTGATGGGTTTTGACAGCCAAAATCGGTAGTGAATTCAAGGTATTGTGCTAGCACACCACTGCTAGCAGGCGCATTTTGTGGTTGCCTTTGGCGGCGTTGCTTGAGAGTAATTGAAAGGAGGGTCCATGAAGTAACTTCGCAAGGGAGGATGAATCGTCATGTACCAGCGAACTTTGAAACTTTCACAGGCTCAGCGCAGGACGTTGGTCGAGTATCGGAACCATGATCGGCGTCCGGACGTGCGGGAACGGTGTGCGGCGATCTTGAAGGTCGCCGACGGCCAATCGCCTCATGCGGTAGCGACTCAGGGACTACTGAGACCGCGAGATCCTGACACCGTGTACCATTGGTTGGATTGCTATGAACAACACGGGATCGAAGGACTGTTGTGGCGGCGGCAGGGAGGCAGCCGTCGCCGTCCCTTTCGAGCAGCGGGAACAGGTGTTGGAGCGGCTGCGGCAAGGCCCCGGCGAGGAAGCTCGCCGCGAGGCGATGCCGACAGCCGCTGGTCCGCCGCCCAGCCGCTGGACGTTGCGGACCATTCGCGCCAGCATTAAGACGATCCAGAATTACACGCTCAGTGGCGTGTGGCGGTGGCTCCGTCGCAAACTGGGAGTGAAATTGCGTTCGGGTCGGGTCCAGCATTTTAGCCCGGATCCGCAGTATCGAAGCAAGGTAGCCAAACTGAAACGATGCCTGCGAGCAGCGGCGCAACCCCCAGGAAACGACATTGCTGTTCATCGACGAAATGGGGTACGCCGTCTGGCCCGAGCCGGCGCCGAGTTGGGCTGCCGCCCCGCCCGCGGCTCCACCGCAAGCGGATCGGCAACAGTCCAACAATGGGCTGTGGCGTGTGATCGGCGGCCTGAACGCCTGCAGCGGAAAAGTGACCTACGTGGACAACTACATTATCGGTCGAGCCAAGGTCATCGAGATGTATGAACGGATCGCGAAAACTTACGCTCGCGCCAAGACGATCTACGTCGTTCAAGACAATTGGTCGATCCATACTCATCCCGACGTACTCACGGCCGTGGGGGCATATCCTCAAATCAAGCCAATCTGGTTGCCGACTTACGCCCCCTGGCTGAACCCGATCGAAAAATTATGGCGATGGCTGAAGGAGACAATCCTCAAAATGCACCGTTTGGCCAACGACTGGCCCGCCTTGCACCAGCGCGTCACCGACTTCCTGGAGCAATTCGCCCGCGGCTCGAAACAGCTTCTGCGGTACGTAGGGTTGCTCGGCAACGGTCAACTGGCCCAATCGCTGCATTTTACGTGATTACTACCGAATCTGTTTGTCAAAACCCATTAGGGAACGCCCTCCGCGGCGTTCCGTGCCGGCGAGGAAAACGCCGCTTTTCGCGGTTCCCGGAACTACAGGACCATTTTGCGGCAAATCAGTCAAGCTATTCTAACGCGACGCCTACGGAGATGAAAACGTAACGGTCCAAAAGACCTCGGCGGTTCGCGGACTTCGCAGGCTCAGCCGAAACAGCCCGGCAACCCCGGCAAGCGGCTCGATCGTTGCCGCGGCTCCCGTGGCACTCGCCGAGTTCGCCCGATATCCGTTGCCGGCCAAGACAACTTGATACGTCTCGCCGCCGACCAACTTCGAGATGCCCGCCAACGTGCGTCTCCTCGCGTCCCACTGCGGACCGCCGAGCAGATCGACGAATCCCTGCATCAGATGACGGTTGGTCGAAAGGAATTGAGGGCGGGTCTCCGCCCGATGGACCGACAACATCCGAGCTTCGCCGGGCCGAAGCGTCTGCTTCAAATTCTCTCCGCCGGAGAGCTTTCCGCAAAAGGCGTCGTTCCAGAAGTCGTAAGCGTAGTATTGCGAACGGAAATCCAGTCCCATCGCGCCGGCGGCGGGCTCCCCGCTTAGCGGCACCTCGAACGCGGCCTTCCGACGGCCGTCCGTATTCAACAACGTAAGCTGATGCCAGTCGGCGCTGACCGGAAAGTCGTAAACTCGCGGCGGCCCATCGGCGACGAAGGCATCCAACGGCCGGGCGCTTCGCGGCTGCGTGTGATACGGCACGGTTCGTTCCAGATCGCGGATCGCCTCCGCCGACAGATCACGAAACGAGTTGGCCAGCAGCAGCCGGCTTGCGGCGACGTAGCACATCGTCAATGTCATCCGCCGGCCGTCAACGTCGGAAACCGCAGGGGCCGTCTCCTTCCATGCGTTCAGCAGGCTCTTGCTGTCCATGTCATAGGCGAACAGCACGCGATTCTTGTACCACCGCAGCCCGGAACGCGCGACCAGCCTCGGCGAGATCGACGCGGTGTCGCCGGAGGTCCGCTGCGAATCGATCAGACCGACGGCCGCGTCGGAACCCGGATTGTCGATCGGCCGCTCGTGAATCCACGAGCGCGGCCCCAATCCCTCCTTCGCCAACCGGAAAACCTGGCGGTAAACCGAAGCCGCCGTCGCGCGGTTGTCGAAAAAGCCCCCTTCCGCCAAATTGAAGCACCACAACTCGTCGCAGTAGTCGAACATCATGCCCGCGATGTTGCCGCGCATGGCTGCATAGACGCCGCGCATGTACCGCTGCACCTTCGGATTGGTGTAATCCAACGCGCCGCGGCCGGGCAGCACGAGGTCCGCGTGTTCCTTGCGGAAATCGGCCGAGACGCGATCGGGCTGAAAGTAAGTGAAGGCCAACCCGCCCCGCTTCTGAATCGCCTGCCCCCATTTCTGCGACGTCTCGTAAGGCGGCGTATAAAACCCCTGTTCCTGCCAGTGCTTGTCGTCCCACCAGCCCTGCGGATTGTTGGGAGTGTAGTTGTCGGGCACCAGGCGCAGCGCGACGGTGGAATAGTCGAGAAAGCCCGTTCTGCGAATGAAGTCCATCTCCGCGACCTGCCCTTTGGTCGTGGCGATGCCGTGGCGGCTCTTTTCGGGATGGTTTTGGGCGTCCGGCTCGAACGTGACTCCCGCATACCAGGAGCAGATGGTGGGAAACGTGTACGGATTGGGCGCGGCACGCTGGGCCGCCCGAACCGCCAGGCCGTACTGCTCCGCCGCCCGGAAAGGATCGTCCGTGGCAAAATCGACGTAGAACCGATCCTCCGGCAGGTATCGTTCGCCCGGATCCACACGGCGGCCGACGGGATCCATCGCCTTCAGGTGCAGATAGACTTCCTCGGCCGTCTCTTTGGGAACGCTGGCCGCCGGCGGCGCCGCCGCGATCTTTCCCGCCAGCCCGGCCGGCCCCTCGATCAACCAGACCTCGCTGACCACCGCATTGGAGCCCGGCTTGCGAGCGCCCTCGAACGTGAACTGTATCTTCATCTTGCCCGAGGCGTAGAGCGCGGCGGGAACGTCGAACGCCTTTTCTGCCGGCAACTGCTCGCGAACCAGGGCATAAGCCGGCAGCGTGGCCTTGTCGACGAGGGTGGTTTTCGCCGAGCCGTCGTCGGCCGCCAGCGACACCGACTCGACCCGCCCATCGGCTGAATAGTCCCACCAGGAAAAGCCGAGCGCGTAGTGTTTCTTCGGGTCGAGTCCTTTCGCCATAATCTCGACCTGCTTATCGTCGAACAGCACAGTGTTGTAGCAAGGGGCGGCAAAGACGCTGGCAAAATCGTACGGCTTGCCGCGCCGCGCGGCCAGCGACACGCCCGAACCCGCCGACGCCTTCGACTCGGCGCCGCAATCGAGATAGGCATCCAGGCGTCCGCCGGCCCGCGCAATGCGAGACCTCAGTTCCCGCAGCCGAACGGCATTGTCCGACGGAGCGGAAGCCGACGGCCAGACGGCGGCCCCCTTCATCCATTCCTGGTAGCTTAGCCCGCCCAGCACGACCGACCGCCGCCGGTTCCCCTGGCGAAAAGTCATCAGCACGTTGTTGGAACTGGAACGGGCCGGTCCAGGCTGCACGGACGTGTCTCGCCCGCCCCCTTCGCCATTGAGTGTCTCGGCATGTCGAATCTCACCGGCTTCAGGAAATGCCCTGGCGGCCGTCAGCAGCTCAAGCTCCTTGACCCGCAGCGGCTGCTTCGTGGCGTTGACAATCCCGCCGCGCAACGCCAGGAAACCGTACCCGTCGTAGAGCGTGATCTCCAGCAGCAAGGTCGGCTGGCCCGACCTCGCGCATTCGACCGCCAGCGTTCGGCCGTTGCCCAAAGAGTCGCGGACCGGCCGGCTCGATGCCCGGCAGGCGCCGCCCTTAATGGCCGAGGTCCAGTCATCGATCTCAATGCACCCGTCGCGAAAACCACAGCTTCCGTCGCGCCGATCGATGGCCCGATACCTTCCAGCGGCCAGATTAAACTCAACCCGGACTTTCTCGTTCTCCAGGATCGCGATCTCGCCTGCCTGCCGGAAGGTCACTCGATCCGCCGTGGCGGATGAAACCGCGAACAGCGCATTCGTACACAAGCACAGAAGGAAGATGCGTTGCATGAATCGCCCCTTGATCGTGCCGCTACCGCCGGTCTCGGCCTGGCCGAGAAAGCCCTCTCCCACAAGCCCAAATCATCATACTCTCATTTCATAAAAAAAGCCCCCCCATTTGCAATGGGGAGGCTTTAGAACGCGTTTTCATCGAACACGCACTACGGCGTCACTTACCTGGAACGCCGCCAGTAGGCCACAACGCCCAACAGAGCCACGGCCAGGAGGATGATCGTCGAAGGCTCGGGAACCACTTGGGCGTCGATCGTCAAGACCAACGTCTGCGCCTCGGTATCGCCGGCGATGCCGTCGGCCGCGGAATCCGTCAGATGAATCGTGACGGTTTCCAGCGGGAAGGTTCCAGCAACGCTGGTGTCCAAGGTCGCCGTAAGCGACTGCGACGAACCGGCCGCGATCGTGGCCGGCGAGAGCCCCGGATCCACGGCGGTGCCGCCGGTGACATCCCAACCCACCACGTCCAAAGCGCCAGTGTAACCCTCGGTCTGCATCAGGTTGTAGAGGTTGTACGACTGAGTCACCGTGTCATGCACGTTGCCAGAAAGCACGAGGTGAAGGGCATCGACCTTGGTGGCCCCGTCGAAGGAAGCCACGCCGTGATCGTACACGTCGCCGCTCATCGCAACCGTTTGCGAGCCGAGATCGGTGTTGCCCAAACCGCTGTTGGAGCCGTTCGACACGAGGTTGACCAGCACCGAAGCATCCTTGTGACCGGCCGAGGAAGTATCCAAGCTGACCGTCATGCTGCTGTCGCTCAAGCCTCCACCCAGATTCGACACGGAGCCGACGCCGTAAATCGGGCCGGTCGGCGCGCCGAAGCTCGCATCCAGACCTTCCGAGTAAAGTGTCGGAGCCACGTTGCTGACGCTCAGCGAGCGGCTGACCGCGGTGTCCCGGAAGACCTTGCCGACGCTGCCCGGCGAGGCAATCGTGGCCGGAGCCGCATAGTTCCACACGGTGCCGATAACGTGTAGGGTCTGCGAACCGAGATCGGTGTCCGACAAACCGCTGGCAACCGCCTTCGAGGTGAAGCTCACCGTAACGGGGACGTCATGCGGACCAGCCGTGGTGTCGCTGATCCCGACCAGCAGACTGCTATCGGAACTGCCGCCCGGAATCGTGGTGCTCCACGCTCCCGAGTTGGCGTACAACGGTTCCGAGTAGTCGCTGGCTGGAGCCTGATTCGCAACGGTAACGTTTTGCGGAACAAAGCTGTCACCGACGTGGATGTTGCCGAGATCAACGGGCGTGCTCAACGAACTGGGCACGGCATAACCGTAGACAGTGCCCGTCACGTGTACGGTCTGCGAGGCCAAGGGACTCGCAGACAGACCGCTGGCGATCGGAAGCGAGGTGAAGTTGAGCGTCACCGGCACGTCCTTCGGACCAACGCTGGTGTCGCTGATCCCGACCGTCACGCCCGCGGAAGCACCGGGTACGATGGGACCACTCACGGCGTCACACCCCAAGTTCTCGTAGTAACCCGTGCTCGGGGCGGCGTTCGAGACCGTTATGCTCCCCGGAGCAAACGCGCCATCGGGATGGATGTTGCCGAGGTCAACAGACGCGGGCACGCTGGGAACGGCGTAGCCGTAAACCGTGCCGGTCACGTGCACCGTCTGCGGAGCCAGCGGCGTGTCGGACAAGCCGGTGCCAGCATACGCCTTCGAAGTGAAGTTCAGCGTCACGTCGGCGGCGTGCGGGCCGACGCCGGTGTCGCTGATCCCGACCGGCACAACCCCGGAACCGCCGGGGGCGATGGGATCGGGCAGGCCGTCACATGCCAAGTACTCGTAATACGGGCTGTTCGGAACGGCATTCGAAACCGTCACACCCGACGAACCGAACGCGCCATCCGGATGGATGTTGCCCAGATCAACAGACGTGGGCACCACGCTGGGAGCGGCATAGCCGTAAACCGTGCCCGTCACGTGTACTGTCTGCGAACCCAAGGAGGTCGGAGACAGATCGCTGACGATCGGAAGCGAGGTGAAGTTGAGCGTCACCGGCACGTCCTTCGGGCCAACGCTGGTGTCGCTGATCCCGACCGGCACGCCCGCGGAACCGCCGGGTACGATGGGACCACTCACGGCGTCACACCCCAAGTTCTCGTAGTAGCCCGTGGTTGGGGCGGCGTTCGAGACCGTTATGCTCCCCGGAGCAAACGCGCCATCAGGATGAATGTTGCCGAGAGGAACAGACGCGGGCACGCTGGGAGCGGCATAGCCATAAACCGTGCCCGTCACGTGTACCGTCTGCGAACCCAAGGAGGTCGGAGACAGATCGCTGACGATCGGAAGCGAGGTGAAGTTGAGCGTCACCGGCACGTCCTTCGGGCCAACGCTGGTGTCGCTGATCCCGACCGGCACGCCCGCGGAACCGCCGGGGGCGATAGGGCCGCCGCTCACGGCGTCACACCCCAAGTTCTCGTAGTAGCCCGTGGTCGGGGCGGCGTTCGAGACCGTTATGCTCCCCGGAGCAAACGCGCCATCCGGATGGATGTCGCCGAGAGGAACAGACGCGGGCACGCTGGGAGCGGCATAGCCGTAAACCGTGCCCGTCACGTGTACCGTTTGCGAACCCAGCGGCGTGTCGGACAAGCCGGTGCCAGCATACGCCTTCGAGGTGAAGTTCAGCGTTACGGGGACATCCTTCGGGCCAACGCTGGTGTCACTGATCCCGACCGTCACGCCCGCGGAACCGCCGGGGGCGATGGGGCCGCCGCTCACGGCGTCACAGGCCAAGCACTCGTAATACGGGCTGCTCGGAACCGCGTTCGAGACCGTTATGCTCCCCGGAGCAAACGCGCCATCCGGATGGATGTCGCCGAGAGGAACAGACGCGGCCACGCTGGGAGCGGCATAGCCATAAACCGTGCCCGTCACGTGTACCGTCTGCGAACCCAAGGAGGTCGGAGACAGATCGCTGACGATCGGAAGCGAGGTGAAGTTGAGCGTCACCGGCACGTCCTTCGGGCCAACGCTGGTGTCGCTGATCCCAACCGTCACGCCCGCGGAACCGCCGGGTACGATGGGACCACTCACGGCGTCACACCCCAAGTTCTCGTAGTAGCCCGTGGTCGGGGCGGCGTTCGAGACCGTTATGCTCCCCGGAGCAAACGCGCCATCAGGATGAATGTTGCCGAGAGGAACAGACGCGGGCACGCTGGGAGCGGCATAGCCGTAGACGTTGCCCGTGACATACACGGTCTGCGTCTGCAAGCCGGGCACTCCGCTGCCGGCGCCAACCGTGTCGGGCATGCCGGTGCCGGGAATCGCCTTCGAGGTGAAGCTCACCGGAACGCTGATGTTCTTGGGACCGGGCGTGGTGTCGCTAATTCCGACCGTCAGATTCGCCGAAGCGCCGGGAGCCAAGATCTGGTCCCAGCTTCCCGACGTCGCTTCCAAGCTCTCCGAAAAGGCGCCGGGCGCGGTTACGTTCGTAACGCCAACGTTCTGCGGGGTAAAGCTGCCGTCGGGATGGATGTCGCCCAAATTGACCGGCGTGGTCAGCGTGTTCGGCAAGCCATAGTTGGTAACAACCAGGTAGACCGCCTTGTTGGCGGGAACGTTGACTGCACCGCCGTGAAGGGTCGTGCCGATCAAACCGGTGCTCGCAACGAACGAGCCCGATTCGCTGCCGGTGTAGGTGAAGATCTCGTAGAAGCCGCCGCCCGCCGAGCCTTGGCCGTTGTGGCCGGCGTTGTCGATCGCGTTCAGCGTGCCGCCGAGCGTCAGATTGCCAGTGATGGCCGTCATGTCGCTAATGCCGGTCGACGCGAAGCTCGTGCCCGGCGTGCCCAGTTCGAGTGCCGCAACGCCGCCGGTCAAATCCACATTGCCCACGACGTTCAGCGTACCGATGCTGCCGCCCGGAGCGAGAGTTCCGCCGCCGGTGAAGGTGACGGTCTTGCCGCTGCCGATGTTGATCGTGCCGTATCCGCCAACGGTCTGGCCCGCGCCGAAGTTGAACGACGAGGCCTTCGCCGTCAGATCGAGCACGGCGCCCGAGGCGATGGTGATCAACGAACTGTTCGGGAACGTGCCGGTGGCATCAAGAGCCAGCGTGCCGTTGAGAATCGTCGTAACG
Organism: uncultured Planctomycetaceae bacterium; assembly: GCA_963823895.1. GTDB lineage: Bacteria > Planctomycetota > Planctomycetia > Pirellulales > Thermoguttaceae. The sequence goes on along the minus strand of CAWGNG010000038.1, from coordinate 297,733 downwards.
CCCGAATAGGTGTTGTTGCCGCCGTAAGAGTTTCCACCGAGGGTCAGTACGCCCGGTCCGTCCTTCGTCAAACTCAGGACTCCACCGGTTCCATTGTCGTTGTCGCGGAGCAGACCGTTGAAGTAATAGCTGCTGCCCGCTCCCGCGTAAACCGTCAGGGTGGACGCATTTCCCGCCGGCGCCCCCAAATTACTGTTCGCGTTTTCAACGATGCCCTTTCCGCTGCTATCGGAGAGACCGGCAACGGTCTGGCTATTTCCATTGAGAACGAACTCGCCATATTGCAGGAAGCTAAGGGCCGAGTTGACGCCGAACTGGCCGGGCTGCTCCGCGACCAGGTAGGTGCTGCCGTTCATGACGACGTTGCCCGCGAAGGCGGGAGCCGGCACGTTGGCCGAACCGTTCCAAACCTGCGAGTTAAGCTGTACCTGCGGGCCCTGCAGAACGGTGTTGCCGGTGTAGGTGTTCGGGGCACAGAAGGCCACCGTTCCGCTGTTGATCAGCGTCAAGCCGCCCGAGTTGTTCCCACTGTTGAACGTCACCGCGCCGGCCGCGCCGGCCGCAAGCGCGCCGATGCCCGACACCGAAACGCTCAAACTGTCGGTGGGCAGGTACCCGGAGCCCGGATTGGTGATGCTGAAGCCCGTGATGACTCCGTTGCTAACAACGGCCACGGCGGTTGCGCCCTGGCCGCTGCCGCCGCTGATGGTGACCACGGGCGTGCCGATGTAGCCGATACCACCGGAAGCCACGGCGATGCTCTGAATGCCGACGCCCGTTGGGGCCTCGAACGCTTGGATCAGCCCGATCGAGTTCCCGGCCGGGTCGATCGTGGCGCCTTCGGGGTAGACGAAGATGTGCGACAGGTTGCCGATGAACGAGCCTTCATTCTGAGTGGCCGTCACGGTGCCGCCGTGGAAATTCAGAATGGCGGTTTGTCCGCCGCCCGACCATATGCCCTCCGCCACCAAGTGGCCGCCAGGTTGGGCCGTGGTGCCGATGTTGGCGATGCCGACGGCCGGGCTGGAGGCCCCGTTGCTGTTGGTCAGCCACAGATCGCCCGCACCGGTGTTCACGACGCCGGTGGCACCGATGTTGAGCACACCGCTGCCGGCGTTGCCCACAAAGATGCCTTGGCCCCAACTCGTGGTTGCCGCCGTCGTGAAGGTGCCGCCGTTGACGTTCATCACGCCCATGCCCGTGGACTGATTCGCCACGTAGACATTTTGATACACAGTAGCGTTGCCGCCGGTCTGGTCCCAAACGCCGACGCCGGTATCGGAGATGCAGAGGGCGGAAGAACCGCTATTGAAGGTTCCTGCCGAGAGATTGTAGTAGCCGTACGGGTTCGTGTTCCCGTCGGTGCCGCCGATGACCCAGTTGCCATTGCCGCCGCTGGAGATGACGCTGCCGCCGCTCTGATAGACGGCCCCCGCCCCGTAGTTCCAACGCCCGACAAACAACTGCCCGGGCTCAAGCAGGGCATTCTGTTGGACGTTGAAGACGCCCAACGCCCCGGTAAACGCGGCCGTGGTGTTGTTCCCGGTGCCAATGTCAAAGGTCAGGCCCGCCGGCGTCAGGAACTGCGAGTTGCCCGTCATGGTAAAATTGCAAGCGCCCGTATTGGGAGCGATGTCAACCCAGTTGTTGTCGGTTTTGATCGTGCTGTTGCCGCTCATGACGACCGTGGCATTTCCGAACATACCGACATTAAGCTGGTAGGTTGTCTCCAGGGTGGCGCTGCCGCTCATGTTCAAGTACGAATCGGCGCCCTGCGAACTGCCGATTTCAGCAAAGTTGCTGGCAAAGACGCGAGCGGTGCCCGACAGATTGACCTGCTGGGCTCCGTTGAACGACGTGTCCTCATAGCTGCCGACGTAAAACTGGGCCGTGTTCAACGTCCCGCCGCTCATCGTCAGGCCCGTTTGCGCACGGCGGTGTTCTGATAGCCGACGTAGACGGTGTTCACGTTGACTTGCCCGCCGCTGATTGACAGGGCGGCAGTGGTGACGCCCGGGGTGACCGTGGTGTAAATGTCGCCGACAAACATGTTGACGGCCGACTGGTTGGTGATCCCGTTGAAGTTATAAACCGAACTGGCGCCGGCGAAGGCCAGCGTTCCATTGTCGATGTAAGTATCGCCGTAGTTGACCACTTCCGTGCCGGCGTAATTCAACGTCAACGAGCCGGCCCCCGTCTTCACAAAGTCTCGGTAAGCGACGAAATTGCTGACGACCTGGCCGGTGACGGTGAGGCTATTCGCCCCGCCGCCGGTTGTGCTGGTGTTGATGATCGTCTGGCCGGCCATAGTGAAGCCGCGGTTGGTAGTCCCGGCGGCGCCGGTATACCATAGCGTGCCGTTCAGTACGAGGTTCGAGGCAGCGTTGCTGGACGTACCCAACGCAGAGGCCAAGCCGCCGTTGGCGACTGAGGATATCTCCAAGGTGCCCAGGCCGGTCTGCGTCCCTCCCATGCCGCCTTCCATCACCACCGGACCGGCGAAGGTGTTGGCGCCGGTCAGATTCAGCGTGCCGGGTCCGAACAACGTGATGCCGTTGGCGCCGCTCAACACGCCGCCGATGTTCAATGTGCTCGACCCCGCCGTCACGGTCACCCGGGTCGCCTTGCTCATCGTGATAGGCGCATTGATCGTATGGCTGCCCGCGTAGTCGTCAATTTCGCCATAGGCCGATAAGGAGCCGCCCAAGGTGATGAAGTTCGACGCCGACTGGGCGATCGTATACGAATTTGCGCTATTCTGGAAGATCAGCGAATTCACGGTGGGGCTCGTGTCCAACGTGACTGTTTGCGGCGCGGTAATGGCCGATCCAAAGATGGCCATTTGGCCCGTGCCATTCGGAACGCCGCTGGTATTCCAATTGCCCGCCGTGTTCCAATTGCCTGTCGTGTCGGCCCAGTACTTGCTCACTGCGCCCGCGGCATCGGCGACGAACTTCACGGTTTTCGTGCCGCCGGTCGAGGTCGTGCCCAAAACGCAATCGTAAATCGTCGTCCCATACAGGTAGGTGTCTACAGCCGGCAAGGCGGTGTAGGTTCCTGAAGTCGTCCCTATCGACAAGTACTTTAAGGTGCTCGTGGGCACGCTTGCGGCGCTGGTAAGGTCGAAATCGACTATCGTCGTATTGGTGGAACAGACCCATGTTCCAGTGCCGGTGACGGAATCGATGCTGGCGCTGCTATAGATCCTGTCCAACAGCAGTGCCCCATTGCTCAACGTTCCCGCGGCGACGTACATCGCCTTCGCAGCCGTGCCCGAAGGCAGAGAAGGCTCGATCATGCCGCCGCTCATTACGTTGGCCGTCTTGGTTTGGCTTCCGAGCGTAGTCACGGTACTGCCGCTGAAGATGGCGCCGCTTTGCACTATGACGCCGGAAGAAGCACCAATGTTGGAAGCCGTCGTGGTTCCGCTGCCGACGAACAGCGTTCCCTGTTGGATGTTCACTGCGCCTGTGAAAGTTTGAGCTCCTTCCAGGCCCAACATGCCGAAACCCGTCTTAACCACCCCACCCCCGCTTGCTGTGCCTGATATGAGCGGGAGGCCGGTATAAACGGTATAATCGTTGGTGTTGAACGTCACGCCGTTCGGGTTCACGTAGAAATGCACATTCGTCGTACCGCTGCCGCCGGCAAGGGTGCCGAACTCGCCGCCCTGGAGGCAGGTGACCGTGCTGCCGTTGAAGTACACCTTCCCGTTCGCGTTCGTGCCGGTTGCCCAGCCAAATTGGAAGCCACGGGTATTAAGCTGGCAATTGTTGAGAGTCATCGTGCCAGCATTTTGACCGCCGGTGGCAACTTCCGCCATGAAGATGGGGTTGTTGGGGACGTTGATTATAGCGTTTGACGCCGTCAAGACGCCCCTGCACCCTTGGCGGCCGATCATCAACACATTGTTGGCGTTCAACACGCCGCCCGTCATTGACAGCGTTCCGTAGCTGTTGAACACTGCCGAGCCGGCGGCATTCTGCGCTGGATTTTCCCCGATGCTCAGCCAGTCGCCGACGGTGAGCGTGCCGCTGTTAATCACCACGCTCCCGCTGCCGCCACCCAATCCCACGTTGAACTCGTAGCCGACGTTCATCACCGGGGCATCCGTACCGACAGCCGTACCGATCGTAAGGGTACTTATCTTGGCGGCGCCTGACGCCGTGGCATTCCCGTTGCCGATGTTGACGTCCCAGCCGATGTTGGCCACGGAGTTGCCGGTCATCGTCATGTAGCCGCGTGTATACCCCGTTACGCTAGTAGTACCGGCGCCATAGTTGCCGATGTTAAGCACACCATTGATCGTGTTCAGAGTCGAGCTGCCGGCCATGGTTATCGTGCCCTGGGCGCCAAGCCAAATACCGACGTTCGTGTCGGCATTCGTCACGTTTATCGTGGTGTGGCCGTCCATCTTCACCAAACCAGCCGGATATGGACTGTTGTCGGTAGTCCCGCCGTTCTCGCTCGAACCGATGCGGAACGAGGTGTTGCTGACGTTGAAGGTCGAATAGTTGGTCGATGGGTTCTGGCTCATGTCCAACGTGCCGGTGCCGCCCCACATGCCGATCCATGTCCAACTCGATTGCCCCATCGTGAACACGGAGTGGCCGGTCATGACGAGCGTCCCCTTGTCGTTGCCGTCACCGCCGGCGCCGATGGCAAACCAATCGGTGCCGGCCGTCATGCTGAACGACGAGTTGTCATTCATGGTCATCGTGCCGTTGCCATTGCCGTAGGCCCCGATGTAGAACTCCCCGCCGGTCTTGCTGATCGAGCTGTTGTTGGACATCACCAACGTGCCCGTCCCGCCGTTCGTGCCGACTTGGAATTGGCCAGCCTCGGTGACCTTGGCGTTGCCCGACATCGTACAAGTGCCGTATGCGCCGCCCAGCCCGGCGGTGGCGCTGTCGCCGATGTCGAAGTTGCTGCGAACAGTGACGACGGCGTTGCCGGAGAAGTTAGCCGTGCCCGTGCCGCCGTGAGTGCCGACAATCAACTGATTAACGTTAGCCGTGGCGTAGTCCTGGACCGTAAACGAGCCGCTGCCGCCCCACAGGGTCTGAGTGGTGGCGTTATCGCCGTTTTCCCATTCCGAACAGCCGACGTACACGTCGCCGCCATCCCACCAAGTCCAGCCGTAGTTCCTGATTTGCCCGCCACTGGTGGTCATGGTGGCGCTGCCCGCCAGGGTCAAGGAGCCGTTCGAGATGCTCGCGCCGGCGCCGCCGTTGGCCTCAGTGCCGATGTAGGTGCGGCCGTAAACGTTCAACGCGCTCGTGCCGCTGAAGGACGCCGAGCCGGTGCCGCCCCATCGGCCGACCTCAAAATCCGCTTCCCACAAGTAATTGCCATTGGCGCTGGTGGACGTCAACGTGCCGCCGGTCACGTTCAACACGCCGGCGCCGGTGTTTTGGCCGATAATGACTTCGTTGCCGAGATACTGGCTGTTATCCGCCATCGTCATCGTGCCCTGGCCGCCATCGTGTCCGATGCTTGTAAGATAGTTGGGGCCGTCGGGGGACAAGAACCTGGAATTACCCGACATCGAGAAGTAACCGGTGTTGCCGGCCTCTTCGCCGAAGATGACGTAATTCCAGCCGCTACGGTTGATGGTGGCATTGCCCGACATGGTCAGCGAGCCGCTGCAACCGCCGCCGATGCCATCGCCATAACCGAAGCGCATGTCCTGATTAATGTTCGCGGTGGAGTTGCCGCTCATGCTCAGCAGGCCCTGGGCGCCGGCGCCGCCGGAACCGACGTACATGGTATCGCCCGAAGCATTGAGCACGGAATTGCCGCTCATCAGCACCTGACCGTTTCCGCCGTTCCAACCGATATGGAAATTATTGCCGGTGTTCGTCGCGAAGGTCAGCGTGCCAGCGAGGTTGAGAGTGCTCCACGAGGACGGGTTCACCAGATCGGTATACACGGCGACCCACAGTTGGTCTGTCACGGTCAGGTTGCCAGTGCTGGTGATTGTCAGGTTCCCCGCGCCACTGAACGCACCTCCCTGAGAGCCGATCTCCAAATTGTCGATCGTGTCCGTGCCCGCCTCGACGGGATCCGAGACGCCCCTCCCCTCCGTGTTGATCCACGCCCCGTCACCTGCACCCGGAACCTGAGCGGGCACCCAGTTCGACGGGTTGTTCCAATCGGTGCTAGTGGTGCCGAGCCAATCCTCGGCGAACACCGGCGTCGCAGACGCGAGGCCCAACAGCAGTAAGAAGGAAACCCGGATTGCAAACCGCGACACTAGGACCGCCCGAACGTGAGTAAGTGCTTTCATCGGCGTTGACCCTAAAAACAGAGGAATGAAGAAATGTGCTTGAAAAGCAGAGCGTTTATGCACCCTACAACCATTAAAGTCCATAGTCTTGCCCCGATTATCCACTGAATATAGCAAACCAAAATTTAAATACAAGTACCCTTCTGGGAATTTTTCTGCCTTTTCGGAAATCCTTCCCCTTCCGGCAAAGTCCCGAAAGCCAGGCCAAGCTGCACCCAAATATATATAAGTGTCGCCGTCGCCTGCAGCGCCGCCCCCAGCCGCCGCTATCCCGCTCGCCAACGTGGCCGATACGGTCTCAAAACGCCAACAGGCGCTCTACGACTGCCTACACGATGGAGGCCCAGCCAGGAAATTTGCTCTCAGCAGGAAGCGGACCACGGACTGAGCCAGCCGGGTGGCCACGCTAGAATATGAGCGTAAAACACGCCAGGAAAGCGTATTTTCCACGAGCAGTCTCGTCCCGCCTTCGCGCCTTCCGGCCACCGATGAGAGGCCAGAAAGGGCCTGCCGCGCACAAAGCAAAACGTAATGCAGAAGCAGCCAACCCCAGACGAATCAGCAAACAGGACAAGCGACGATTCAAGGGCGACTAGCTCCGCAGGGCTCTCTCTTGAGAGGCCCGCTCAAGCTTCGCCCTGATCTATATAGCGTTATCCCCTTCCTCGCGGTGTTGTCCGCGAGTCCGGTATGTACAGCCGCAAGGCAACCACGGAACCTCTGCAGCTCATCGCCACAGAGGTCCGGCCGAAACAGAAATTATCGAACGGTTTGATGAGGCCCCGCCAGCCGGCGCTCCCAAGCGAACGCCGGCGCCAAACGCGCGAAGACTCGTGCCTTGCTCGCTTTCGTTTTCTTAGTTGTGCTTTTTCCAGTTGTAAACCAAGAGGCTAACTAGAGCCACGACCAGCAGTCCCAAGGTCGCGGGCTCGGGGATCCCAGTGACGTTCCCCGCGGGAACAATGCCGCCCAGCGCCGGCTGGTTGGCACTCGCGGACATCAAATCCGCGTCGAGACCGTTGGTCACGCCGGCATACTTTGCGTTCCCCTGCGCCCAGGTCGTGCCCGTAAAGACGTTCGCTGCCCAAATCGCCTCGTCCTTCGCGTCCACCACGCCGTCAAGGTTGAAGTCTCCCGGATACGTGGCCATCACGGTCACCTGCTGCGCCGTCGTATTGTCGAGGCAGCCCAACGTCATTCCCAAGGCCACCGCCTGCGAATCCCGGAACTGTCCGGTGTCCCACTTGCCGCCGTCGTAACTCGCGGTGAGCAGGCTCTGGATCGTCGCATAGGGATCGGAGGCGGAACTTGCGTAGTCGAAGACGATCGCGCCCGTCCGCAGGTCAGTGCCGCCGAGGGTCAAGATCGGGCTCTGGGCGTTCACACCCAGTTCCAGGGTTCCATTGGTGACGGTCGTTTGCCCCTGGTAGCTGGTCGTGCCGTTGAGAATCAGGTAGTTTGCGTTGTTCTTCGTTACCCCGCCGGCACCGCTGATGTTGCCGCCGAAACTAACGCTGTCGGAACGATTGAAGGCCAGCACGCCGGCGTTGACCGTCACATTTCCCGGCAGGGTGCCGGTGTTGTTGTTGTTGCCGACTTGCAGCGTCCCGCCATTGATCACCGTCGGCACCGTCGGAGTCATCCCGTTGTTGCCGGAAAGAATGAACGCCGACGAACCGTTCTTCACCAAATTGACCGAGCCGTTAATCTGCCCGGCATACTCCGTGTCGGCGGTCGGGGCGACCGTCAACGTGCAGGCTGATGCGCTGGTCACCTGATCGGTTGTCGGAACCTGGCTGGTGACGGCGACGATCGACTGCGCGTTTCCGTTCATGTTCAGCGTGCCGCCGTTGAGCGTCACGCTGGTCGTGCTCGGCAGGTTGTTGGCTGCGTTTGTCTTCACGATTCCATTGGTGATTGTGGCGTTGCCCGCCCAGGAATTGGCGGCGCCGCCTAGGACTGTCGTGCCGTTGGAGAACGTCACGCCCGCATTGTTGCTGACGTTGATGTTGCCCGACACGGTAATGGTCCTGCTGTTGAGCTCGTTGATCGTCAGCGCGCCGCCGCCCAGGTTTCCGCTAATCGGCGTGGCGTTGGAAAACGTCATCGAGCCGCCGGTATTGCGGATTTCGACTGCGCCGGAGCAAGTGACCGCGCCGCTATAGGTGCCGCTCCCGCTCAACTGATTCAGCACGCCGCCGCTCATGGTAAACGACTTGGCCACCGTGCCGCCGACGTTGTAATTGAGCTGTCCGCCCGTGATGGTCACCGTTTTGGTGCCGGCCGCATTGAGGTTGTTGAGCGTCAATTGCCCAGAATTGACCGAGACCGCCCCGGCAAGCCCGGTATTGGACGCGGTGAGCACGACCGTGCCCTGGTCGCTGACCTGCATCGCGCCTGCGCCGCTGATCGCGCCGGTGTAGGTGGCGGTCAAGCCGGCCGTGGGCGACAGGCTCAACGATCCGGAGTTGACCGTGATCGTGCCGGGATAGTTCGAGGCGCCGGCCAAGGTAAACACGCCGGTGCCGCTCATAATCAGGTTGCCCGGCGCCGCGGTGCCAACGGTGTTGATGATGCCGCCGCCGTCGACCGGCCCGCCGATCGTCGTATTGCCGGCGCCGGCAATCGTCAAGTTGCTGATGATCGTGTGCAGGGCGCCGGTGGCGTTCAACGTTGCACCGCCGGCGACCGTCCACGTCTCGGGGGCGCCGACGGTTATCGGTACGTTGATCGTGACGTTACTGTTGGCCTGGATGCCGCCCGCCGTGACCGTCAGCCCGCCGTTGCTGCCGTTGTTGAACACGTAGGTGGCGCCGGTCACGGTGCCAAAGGTCAACTGGTGGGCGATAACCTGGTTCACGATCGAGATCGTGTGGCTGGAACCAGGCGACGTATTATCGAAGGTGGCGGCGGTCTCTTGATTGACCCACGCCAAACCGTCCGAAAAGTTTCTGTAGCCAGCCTCGGGGGCGGTCGTCCAGATCGGGCCGGACAAACCGGTGCCGGTCCACGTCACGGACTTCATCGCGCCGGTGTACCACACCGACCCGTTCTCTTCATGGGCGCGGGCCTTCGCTTCGATGTCTCCATAGGGAACAAGGTCATAGCCGTCGACCCCTTCCCCCGTACCCCAACTATTCTTGATGACCCAATAGCCTCCGCACGATAAGCTCCCGGCGCCGCTAGTGGGGCAGTCGCAATAGCCGACCAGTTCGACGCAATGGTCAATGGTGCTGGAATTATCGGCGACGTAATTAGCCTGCAGAGTAGCGAAGTTCGGGTACAAATCTTCGGTCGACAAAAGGGCGATGTCCAACGGACCGTATTGCTTCAGCGCCGCCTTGATTGAGGCGTTGTTGTTGTCGCCGGAGAAATACTGCGTGCAGGAATTGCCGACAAAGTAGTGATTGCTCGGGCTGTCGGGGGACGGAAAGACCGAGGTCAGGGGCCAAGGATCGGTGGGGCTGGGAGTGTTCGGATTGTTGGGATCGTACGGAACGGCCGAGGCCAGAACGATCCCGTGGGTTGTCAGATAATTCAAGGCGGGTCCTTCCATTCCGCCGCCGGTGTTGCCCAAACCGGCCCAACACATTTCTTCCTCGGACAAATCCGGCTGATAGGAGGTGTCGTTCCGCGTGAGCATGTACTTGCTCTCAAAGGTGCCACACGTGCCGAAGGCCCAGCAGGTGCCTCCGAACTGGCTCTTTATCGACGTCGCCCAGTTCTGGCTGCCAGCGGATATGTAAGGGCCTCCCCACATGAAACTGTCGGCCAGAGCAGACTCGGACATTACTGCCCCGGCCAGGATCAGAACGGCGGCGAAACACAGGATCAGTACACGAGAAGCGTTCATACAGGCAACCCTTTCCTACTCGTGAGTAGTGGCTGGAACAGACCTCCGAAACACGCTCTCCGGAGACAACGGAATAGACGAATACTCCACAAACTACATAAGGCAAAGCAACTCGAATCACGACTCAAGGAGGATCTCGTCGATCGCATCCACCCCCAGGCAATTCAGCCGGCGCAACGACTGCGCCCGGCGCCTAGCGATCGCATAGAAACATCCACCAAGCATTGAACCTAGCAAATCAGAAAAAAAAATCAAGTACCTTACAGACGGAATTTCTTATTTTTTCGATATAGTCGTTAAGCAAAGTGTCCAATCGCTTTGAATCGGACTGGAGAACTTAGCGACAAATGTGACAGTGAGACCTGCCACAATAGAGGGGATCATTCCACCCTTCATACGGCATTTTGGCCCGATTTTACGCGGTTTTTCCCGTTCAGGAGGCGCTCGCGGCGTCTCCAATCGCATGTCGCGCCACCTGGCAGAAAAGGGAAGAGCAAAGACCGCTCGGCCTGCGGGCGGAAATTTTTCACCGCGAAGTGTCGCACTTCTTTTTTTCCCAGCCGCGGGCACTTCTATACCACCGCAGCGAGATAATCGCGGCTTAAAAAGCAGAAATCCGAATAACGGTTCGCCGTGCATCGCTGCCACTCGCCGGCTTTCCACGGTTGCGCTCTCGGCCTGGCCACTGCGGCCGCACACGCCGGAGCGTGGTTGCGGTCGGCACATGGGCCGATGCCCCATTGGCCGCTAAACGACAAGGGGCACCGAAATCCATCACTGCACCGCCCCCTGCCGCAAGTTGCGGACGGTGTAGCACGCTATTACAATGACATGTAACCATCGAAGACGCATTTTCGCCGTTGGTCATCTTTTCCCGCGCTTGGGCGGTCAACATGGAACGCTTCAGCATCGCCATCGACATCGGCGCCGGGCTGGGAGTAAAGATCGGACTGTTCACCGATCCGCACCATCAGATCGACGATGGCCTCCTCCAGGGCAACGAGTACGAGGACAACTTCGACAGCTTCGCCTCGCGCCTGATGGATAAAGTCCACGGACTGCTGGAAAAGAACGGCCGGCGCATCCGCGACGCAAAAGCAATCGGCATCGCCTCGCCCGGCCTGTTCCGCTCAGACGGCAGCTACCGTTTGGCGGCGAACCTGCGATTTCTCTGCGATCGCAATCTCCAGCGCCACGTCCAGCGAGAAACCGGCCTGCCGACCGCCATCGACAACGACGCCAACCTCGGCGGACTGGCCGAATGGTCCGTGATCCGCACCGACCTCTTGTACTGGGTGTTCGGCGGCGGCTGGGGCGGGGCGTGGATCGATAAGACCGGCCAGGTCCGCTTTCCCGCCGTCGATTGGGACGGCGACGATCGCAAACTTCACTACACCAACGAGCCGGGCTATGGAATCCCGCTCGACAAACTAACGCTCAAGGCCCTCTTCTACCAGTATGGCGCCTCGTTCGATCGTTTCGAGTTGATTGCCGCCGAAGCCCTCGGCATGGCCGATGGAAAATTGAAGGGCCCGGCCGGCGATCCCGATTCGATCCGGGCCGAGGTGATCCTCTCGGGATCGGGCCGCTGCCGCCTGTTTCGCGCGGTGGTGGGCGACGACGATTTCTACGAGCGGTTCCTCGACATCCACGAAACCGGCCAGATGACCGATGCCTCGATCGCCGGCAAGCTGATCAGCAAGCTGAGCAACATGCGCGTCGAGCCCGCGGTGAACACGGATCGGCTCTTCGGCCGGATTTTGGCCGAGGCCGCGCTGATCATGTACCGCCAGGCGCGTCGCGACGGCTTGCCGGAGGGAGTGCCGATCTGCCTCGGCGGCAAGCCCGCCTACGCCCTGCCCTATTTCGGCCCTTCGGCGCAGCGGCGTCTCGGCGCCGCCGGGGTGATGAGTTATCTGCGGCCATCGGTGATCGACGAGCGCGGGCTGAACGCCAACCTCGTCGGCGCGGCCGTATTGGCCGAGAAGATCGCCCAATGAACGGCCAACGCGCGGCGACCTCGCCGTCGCTTGCGGAACTGGCCGGCGACTGGTAGACTATTGGTATGTGGATCTGGCCGTATTTGGCCGCAGGAAATGCGATGCGTTTAGTGACTATTGGATAATCAATGTCGGGGTGGCATGCCCACGCTTGCCGTGGGCATGTAAGCCGCGAACCCAAGTAACATGCCCACGGCAAGCGTGGGCATGCCACCCGCCCGCGCGGCGGAACGTGGGCAAACGTGCCCTGGTTCGCGAAACGGACGCCGCATTGTCTTCCTGGCGATCAACACCGGCCGCGGCCCACGTTACCCGCCAATTACCCACTCCGTTTTTTCTTTTTGCGCGGTGGAATGCACAGCAATCTCCCGCCGTGGAAAGCGCATGCAAATCATATCAGACTCCAATAGCGCAGATAGTGTTGATCGGTCCTCCCGCCGTGACTTCCTCAAGACCACATCCGCCCTGGCGGCCGCCGGGGCTCTGACCGGCAGCCTGTCGATCGCCCGCGGCGCCCATGCCGCCGGCAGCGACCTGCTGAAGATCGGGCTGGTTGGCTGCGGCGATCGCGGCAGCGGCGCCGCCGTCAACGCGCTCGGGGCCGACAAGAACTGCAAGTTCGTGGCAATGGCCGACGCCTTTAGCGACCGCATACCAAACAGTTTGGAGAATATTAACAGAGCGCTTGGAGAAGATGCTGCCGCCAAAGTCGCCGTCGCGCCCGATCACTGCTTCGCCGGCCTCGACGCCGCCGAGAAGTTGATCCGTAGCGGCTTGATCGACGTGGTGATCCTGGCCGAGCCGCCCCACTTCCGCCCGGCGCATCTGAAGGCCGCGGTGGATGCGGGCCTGCAAATCTTCTGTGAAAAACCGGTCGCCGTCGACGCCCCCGGCGTCCGCAGCGTCATGGCCACGGTCGAGGAGGCGAAAAAGAAGAACCTGAACCTCGTTTCCGGCCTCTGCTGGCGGTATGACCGCGGAGTCCGTGAGGTGATGAAGCGCGTCCACGACGGCGCCATCGGCGAAATCAAGAGCATCCAGGAGACCTACCTGGCCGCCCCGCTTTCCTATCGGCCGCGGCAGCCGCAATGGACCGAAATGGAGCATCAGTTGCGCAACTGGCAATACTTCGTCTGGCTCTCCGGCGATTTCAATACCGAGCAGCACGTCCACAGCCTCGACAAAGCCTCCTGGGCTCTCCGCGAGCAACCGCCCGTGCGGGCCTGGGGCGTCGGTGGGCGTCAATGCCGCGATCCCAAGCAGGGCAACGTCTACGATCACCACGCCGTCACCTACGAGTATCCTAACGGCGTCAACGTCCACTCCTATTGCCGCCAGATCGCCGGCTGCCCCTGGTACGTCAACGACGTCATCGTCGGCACAAAGGGTCGCGCCATCGTTCTCGATTTCCGCATCGAAGGCGAAACGAACTGGCGAATGCCCGGCTCCAGGCCCGGTGCGTTCAGTTCGCCCCTCGCCTATGACGTCGAGCACGTGAAGCTCTTCGAAGCAATCCGTTCGGGCAAGACGATCAACAACGGCCACTACATGGCCCAAAGCACGATGCTGGGGCTCTTCGGCCGCATGGTCGATTACACCGGGCAGATTTTGACGTGGCAGCAGGCGATCAACTCGAAGCAGCGATTGGCCCCCGCGTCGTATGCCCTCGATGCCGTTTCCCCCGTCTTGCGCGACAAGGATGGCAATTACCCGGCCGCCATGCCGGGCGTTACAAGGTTTGAATAGGAGGAACCAGTCGTGACTTCCCATTTCACTCGCCGCGAGTTCCTGGCGGTTTCGGCCGCGGCCGGCGCCGGTTTGGCGATCGGCGGACATGCTGCCGCAGAAACGCTGAAGACCAAACTGCACAAAGCGATGATCGGCGTCCCCAGCGAAGACCTGCTGAAGGCTTGGAAGGCCGCCGGATTCGAAGGGATCGAATCGACCCAGTGGCGGGCGTCGTCCCGCGATGCCGCCGCCATGCGCAAAACCGCCGAGTCGCTCGGCATGCGCGTCCATTCCGTGCTCTTCGGCTGGGGAAACATGAACCGCGGCGATGCCGCTCTGGCCGATTCGGTCGCCAAGATGCAGATCGCCCTGCGGACCGCACAAGCCTACGGTGCCGACACCGTGCTCTACGTCCCCTGTGTCGTCGCGGGCGTGCCCGTGCCCGAGCCGTGGCTGTTCGATATCCGCTTTGACAAGAAAACCGGCCACCTCGAGCAAGTTGTCGCCGACAACGACCCCAAATTCCAGAAGTACATCGAGGCCCACGACCACGCCATCGACACCTCGCGCGAAGGCATCAAGCGGCTGATTCCGACTGCGGAGAAGACGGGCGTTGTCATTGCCGTGGAAAACGTGTGGAACAATCTCTGCGTGAAGCCCGACCTGGCGGCCAATTTCGTGGCCTCCTTCAATAGCCCCTGGGTGCGGGCGTACTTCGACATCGGCAATCACGTGAAGTACGCCCCGCCGCAAGATTGGATTCGCACCTTGGGCAAGCTCGTGGTGAAGTGCCACGTCAAGGATTTCAAACTCAACCCCGACGGCCACGGCGGCGAGTTCTGCAACATCCGCGACGGCAGCATCAATTGGCCGGCGGTGCGGGCCGCTCTCGACCGCATCGGCTACAACGGCTGGATGAGCATCGAAGGCGGCGACCTTTCGCTGGCCGAGAACAGCAAACGCCTCGATCTAATCATCTCAGGCAGGTGAATCTCGGTTGGAGTCCCGGGATGAGAGATGGGCGGAGTTGAAACGGGGACGTATGTTGGATTGACGGCCCCGCGGTCACTTCCCACGAACTGGGCGCGTTCCTATTTCGACTCCGTTGCAAGACAGGGTCGCCTGGCGTAGGATGGCTGCCAACCGGAATTCGGATCGCCGTCGGATGCGGCGACCGTAGTGCCGCCAAGGAGGTAAAGTAAATCATGCAATACTGGCTGGATTTGTTTACCGGCGCGACGTGGAAGGAGTTTCAAGCGGCGGGCGCGACCGTCAGTGGCTACAGCAATCGAATGCGCGGCACCGTTGCAAAGATGCGACCAGGAGACTTGCTTCTGTGTTATCTGACGGGCGTCATGCGCTGGGTTGGTGCGCTTCAGGTGGTCGGCCCAAGTAAGGATAATCGGGCGATCTGGTCGGATGGCGAGTATTCCGCTCGCGTCGAAGTCAAGGCGTTAATCATGCTCGCGCCCGAGAACGGCGTGCCCCTGAGCGACCTGGAGGGAAAGGTCTCGTTTTACCAGGGTCCCGACGACCGCCCCTGCTACAGGAACTTCCTCCGCCGGACCCCCGGCCTGTTCAAATGTCGCAGTGATGGGGATCTGATATTGGACCTTATTCGCAAGGCGGAGGCCAATCCCATCCCACGGCCCGTCGATCCGGCAAGACTAGCCCGCAGGCCCCTCCTAGAGGCTGAAACGAAAAAAGGCCGCAAGATCGTCCAGGCGCTCGTCAGCGTTCCCGGGGCGAACGAGGAGGAAGGCGAAGCGCCCACACGGAACGCGGCGGATGCCGCGGCGACAACACACACGCAGATTCAGTCTCGTTTACTTCGCGTTGGCGCAGAAATGGGGTTTGCGGTGTGGGTCGCTCGGAATGATCGTGGTAAGGCATTCAACGGCGTCGTTCTTGGGAACATGCCTGGAATTGTCGAGGAGCTCCCAACGCAGTTCAACGAAGCGACGAACCGTACCGTCGAGTTGATCGACGTGCTTTGGCTCAAAGGCAATTCGATTGTTGCCGCGTTCGAGGTGGAATGCACTACGGCAATCTACTCCGGCTTGCTTCGAATGAGCGACCTGCTAGCTCTGCAACCGAACCTGAACATCAAACTTTACATCGTCGCGCCTAACGAGCGTCGGCAAAAAGTGGAGCAGGAAATCCTGCGGCCAACCTTCATGCTGCGAGAAAAACCGCTGATTGAAGACTGCGGATTCCTCGCAATTGAGGAACTGACGGAGAAGATCGACGCGGCCACCAAACACGGCCTGATCTCCGTTCTAAGGCCTGAATTCCTGGAACGAACGGCAGTGTATTTTTCCGCCGCAGAATAGGCGGGGCGAAACGGGGCCGTCCCCCTTCCGACCTACGGTCCTCACTCCCCGGCCCCCAGCCCCTAGGTCTCAGCCCCCATTGACCGCAATGACTCCCCGTGAACGCCTGATGTCGACGTTGCAGGGAAAGCCCGTCGATCGGCCGGCCGTCTCTTTCTACGAACTCACCGGGCTGGACGAAAACCCGAACGACCCCGACCCTTTCAATATTTTCTCGCATCCTTCCTGGAGGCCGCTAATCGATCTGGCCCGCGAGAAGACCGACCGCATCGTGCTCCGCGGCGTTGCCTTCAAGGAGATAGCCCCCGACCCGATCGGCCACGTCGCGACCGACGAGACGTGGGACGATCCGCAAGGCCGCCGTTTGACCCGCCGCACGATCGCCGCCGCCGGCCGAACGCTCACGATGCAGACCCGCCGCGACCCCGACATCAATACCGTCTGGACTACCGAGCATCTGCTGAAAGACCTGGACGATCTCGACGCCTTTCTCGAACTGCCGGTGTTCGGCGCGAGCGCGACCGTCGATCCGACGCCGCTACTAAAGACGGAAGAGACCCTGGGCGAAACCGGCATCGTGATGATCGACACCCCCGACCCGCTCTGCCTGGCGGCCCTGTTGTTCGACCTCGGCCAGTATACGGTGATCGCCATGACCGAGCCCAAGCGGTTCCAGCGGCTGCTCGATCGCTTCTCCGAAGTGCTGCTCGCGAAGACGGCCGAGGTCGCCAAAGTGCTGCCCGGCCGGCTGTGGCGCATCTACGGGCCGGAGTTTGCCGCGCCGCCCTATCTTCCGCCGCGCCTGTTTCGCCAGTACGTCTGCCGCTACGTGACGCCGATGATCGAGATCATCCACCGCAGCGGCGGCTACGCCCGCATCCATTCCCACGGCCGGTTGCACGACATCTTGGACGACATCGCCGCGATGGGGGCCGATGCGCTCGATCCGATCGAGCCGCCGCCGCAAGGGGACGTCGAACTTGCCTACGTCCGCCGTCGCTACGGCAAACAGCTTGTGCTCTTCGGCAATTTGGAGGTCGCCGACATCGAGAACATGCCGACGCCGCGATTTGCCGACAAGGTGAAACGCGCCCGCGACGAGGGCGCCGCCGGCGAGGGACGCGGCTTCGTTCTCATGCCCTCGGCGTCCCCCTACGGCCGCGAACTCTCGCCGCTGGCTCTGAAGAACTACGAAACGATCATCCGCGTGGCGGGCGTGTGAGAAAGCGGCTTCGGAATGGGCATTTCTCCTTTCTCCCTGCCGTTTAGCCGCGCCCCGAAGGGAAGCGATGCAGAGGGCCCACCCGCGGCGTCTTTCAACATTGAACTTCGCGGCACCGTCTGATACAATCGCTATTAGCTGCCGTGGAAATCGCGACGGAACAGTGCGACGTTCAAGTGGGAATCCGCCCCGGCGGGTTCATTCTCAGGAGTTGGCCGACGCGGGACAGCGCGGTGCCATCATGCGGAACGAATGTCCAACGCCCAATCCCCACACACCGGGCATGAAGCCCGAAGCCGCCGACGAGCAGTTGCGGCAACGGGTCCGCTCACTTCGCTTGCCGCCGCAGCCCGCGCCGGGCAGCGCGAGAGGACGCGGCCTCCTTTGGCTGCTCTGCCTCGCTCTGGCCGGCAGCACGGCCGTGCTCGGCTACCTCTATTGGCAAGCCGTCCAACAGGCTGCCGCCACGCCGCAGCCCACCGCAGCGGCCGTACAAAACGCCGCCGCCAATCCGGCTCCCGTCTCGACCCCGTCGGCGGCCTCCTCCGGCGGGCTCGCCTTGGAGGCGAAGGGATACATCATTCCCACGCACCAGATCCTCGTCAGCCCCAAGGTCAGCGGCATGGTGGTCAAGTTGCGGATCACCGAATCCGATCGCGTGAAGAAGGGGGACGTGCTTGCCGAACTTGAGGACACCGAATACCGCACCGACCGCGATCGCGCCGCGGCTGCGCTCGATTCCGCCCACAAAAATCTCGCCGAGTTGGAGCACGGCTACCGCCCCAAGGAGATTGACGAGGCAGCGGCCGAACTGGCCGAAGCCGAGGCCCAACGCGTCCAACTCGAAACCGACTACCGCCGCTCGGCCGACCTGTTGGAAAAGAGAGTGATCTCGCAAGAGACGTACGACGTGGCGCTGAGCAAGCTTCAGGCGATGAGCCGCCGCGTGCAGCGGCTCGGCCTGGCGTTGAAGTTGATGCAGGAAGGGCCACGGATCGAGCGGATCGAGGCCGCCCGCGCCCAGGTCCACCAGGCCGAGGCCGAATTGGCCAAGGCCAAGTGGCGGCTGGAAAACTGCATCGTCCGCGCGCCGATCTCCGGCACGATTCTCAAGAAAAACGCCGAGGAGGGAAGCCTCGTCAATCCGATCGCCATGCAGGGCTTCTACAGCCTCTGCGAAATGGCCGACCTCTCCGATCTCGAGGTCGATCTGACAATCCAGGAACGCGACATCAGCAAGGTCTTTCAGGACCAGAAGTGCCAGGTGCGGGCCGAGGCGTTTCCCGACCGCGTCTACCAGGGCAGGGTTTCGCGGTTGATGCCCACCGCCGACCGCGCCAAGGGAGCCATCCCCGTCCGCGTCAAAGTGACCGTGCCGCCCGCAGAAGAAGGAGTCTATCTCAAACCGGAAATGGGGGCGCTGGTCTCGTTCTTCAAGAAGTAAATCGGCGAGCGGCGGCCTCTTGTTGGGGCGGCAGTTGAACTGCCGCCCCAGCCGAAGCGTCGTTCCTCAAGAAGTAAATATGGAAATCATCTCCGCCGACGACGCGATCGTTTCCGTTCGCGGCGTCCATAAATTCTTCCACCGCGGCCCGCAGCGGCTCGACGTGCTCAACGGCATCAATCTCGACGTGCCCGAGGGGGCGTTTCTCGGGCTGATGGGCCCCAGCGGCTCCGGCAAAACCACGCTGCTGAACCTGATCGCCGGGCTCGACACGCCCAGCCAGGGCGAAATCGTCGTCGCCGACCAGGTGATCTCCGAAATGTCGGAATCGCAGTTGGCCGGCTGGCGCACGCGGAACATCGGCTTCATCTTCCAGTTCTATCACCTCCTGCCCGTGCTGACCGCCTACGAAAATGTCGAACTGCCGTTGCTCCTCCTCTCGCTCTCGGCGTCACAGCGCAAGCAGCAGGTGATGACGGCGCTCGATCTGGTCGGACTGGCCGACCGCATCCATCATCGCCCCGGCCAGCTCTCCGGCGGCCAGCAGCAACGGGTCGGAATCGCCCGGGCGATCGTCACCGACCCGACTCTAATCGTCGCCGACGAGCCGACCGGCGACCTCGACGCCCAGGCCGCCGAGGAAATCCTTAACCTGCTGGTCGAACTGCGCAAGGCGCTGCAAAAGACGATTCTGCTCGTGACGCACGACCCGCGTGCCGCCGCCCGGGCCGATCGCCTGCTCCACTTGGATAAAGGACTCCTCGTAGAACAAGCCGCCGCCTGATTTGTAGGAGGCGACTCCTGTCGCCGATCTTTTCGTTCCCACGCGGAGTGTGCGAACCAGAGCGAAACGACGTTATGACGTATTTCAAGCTGATCTTCCGCAACTTGCGGCGCAATTCGTTGCGCACGCTGCTGACCGCGCTGGTGACGATGGTGCTCGTCCTGGTCGTTACGATGGCATGGTCGGTGCTGTGGCTGCTCGATGTCGTAACCGCGGAGAAGAGCCAGAACTTCCAGGCGATGGTGGCCGATCGCTGGTCGGTTCCCAGCCGCCTGCCCTACGCCTATTCCGAGCCGATCAGCCGCGGCGCGGCCAGAAACCCCGGCGACGTGCGGCCCTTGGAGTCCATGACCTGGCAATTCTTCATCGGCACGCTCGATCCGGCAAAGCTCAGCCGCGAGAACATGGTCTTCGCCATCGCCTGCGAGCCCGACAAGATCAACACCATGATGGAGGGCCTCACCGACCTGCCCCCCGACCAGCACAAGCAGCTATTGGCCGACGTCGCCAAACTGAAAGCGACCCGCCAGGGGATCATCCTCGGCAATAACCACATCCGCGCCACGAACAAGCGAATCGGCGAACGATTGAAGCTCTCCGGCATGAGCATTTCGAAGGGGCTCGACCTGGAGTTCGAGATTGTCGGCGCATTTCCCCCCGGCCGTTACGACACGATGGCCGCCTTCAACCGCGACTACTTCGTCAACGCACTGGACGCCTACGAAGTCGAGCATCATCACAAGCACCCGTGGGGCGAGCGAAATCTGAGCCTCGTGCTGTTGAAGGTCGCCGACTCGAAGTCGTTCGAGGCCGTGGCCTCGCAACTGGAAAACTCGCCGGAATTGACCAGCCCCGTCGTGCGCTGCGAGACGATGGCCTCCGGCATTGCCCAAATGTTGGAACCGTATCGCGATCTCATTTTCGGCGTGCGCTGGTATCTGTCGACTGCCTGCCTGGCGACGATTCTGTTGGTGATCGCCAACGCCATCGGCATCAGCGTCCGCGAGCGGCGGCTGGAAATGGCGATGCTGAAGGTCCTCGGCTTCCGGCCGCGACAGATCATGCTCCTGGTCTTGGGCGAATCGCTGCTATTGGGCGCTACGGCCGGTTTCCTCGGCTCGGGACTGACGTACGCGCTGATCAACTGGGGCCTCGGCGGCATCTCCTTTCCGATCGGATTCCTCGCCCGTTTCTTCATCCCGCACGCCGCATTGTGGTGGGGACCGGCCGTCGGCGGACTCGCCGGATTGTTGGGTAGCTTGCAACCCGCCTGGTCGGCGTGCAGCGTCAAAGTGGCCGAAGCTTTCTCGAAGGTGGCTTGATGATAGCGATACCTTTGGCGATCGCGGCCGTTCTGCTGCTGGCGCTCCTGGCCGTCGGCAGGATCCCCTTGCGCTACAATTTCCGCAATCTCACCGTCCGCTGGCTGACTACGACGCTGACCGCGGTGGCCTTTACGCTAGTGATCGGCCTGTTGATCGTGATGATGGCCTTCGTACACGGCATGAAGCGGCTCACCGAAGAGACCGGCCAGCCGGGCAACGTGATCGTGCTCTCCGACGGTGCCAGCGACGAGGTCATCAGCAACCTCACCATCGGCGACCTCTCGGACATCGAAAATCTGCCGCTGGTCGTCCGCCAAGATGGCCGGCCGTTGGCCAGCCGCGAAACCTACCTGATCGCGCTGCAGGTCGTGCCCAATTCGGACGGCGAGCGGCCGAAACGCCGCTTCCTCCAGGTTCGCGGCATCGACGACCCGCGCTTGACCGCCGCGGTTCACAACCTCGAATTGTTGCCGGGCGGACATTGGTTCTCCGAGGCCGGCGTGCAGGACGCCCCCGCCGCAAACGAGGCGCCGCGGCAGAATAACCTGACTGATTTGCCGCAAAATGGTCCTGTAGGGAACGCCCTCCGCCGCGTTCCGGGAGCCGCGAAAAACGGTATTTTCCTGGCCGGCACGGAACGCCGCGGAGGGCGTTCCCTACAGGAAAACTCGTCAGCTTGTTGTAACGCGACTCCTAAGAACGCCGCCGCCCCGCTCTTTCAGGCCGTGCTCGGCGAAGGGGTCGCCACAGAATTGGCCCGCAGCCGCAGCCCCGCCGATCGGGCAAAGGCCAAGAATCCCCGTCGGCTTGACGTCGGTGACACCTTCGTCCTCCGCGAGGCCACCTGGATCGTGGTCGGCGTCCTCAAGTCGGCCGGCTCAACCTTCAATTCCGAGATTTGGGCCAAACGCGATCTGGCCGCCTCGCTGTTCGGCAAAAACAGCTACACGACGTTGGTTCTCCGCACCGCCGACGCCGACGCCGCCAAGAAGCTGAAAGACTTCCTCAGCAACGACTACAAGAAGGCCGCCGTCAGTGCCCAGGTTGAAACCGAATACTACAAGAGCCTCTCGGAAACGACCGCACAGTTCTCCTGGGCCATCGGATTTCTGGCGATCTGGATGTCGGTCGGCGGGATTTTCGGCGTAATGAATACGATGTTCGCCGCCATCAGCCAGCGCGCCGAAGACATCGGCGTACTGCGGCTGCTGGGCTACGCCCGCTGGCAAATCCTCGTCTCTTTCCTGCTCGAATCGCTGGTCATCGCCCTGGTCGGCGGGCTGTTCGGCTGCCTGCTCGGCTCGCTGACCGACGGCTATACCGTCACCAGCCTCGTCGGCGGCCAAGGCGGCGGCAAGTCGGTCGTCTTCCAACTCTCCGTCAGCCCAACCATCATCGCCGTCGGCATCCTACTAACGCTCTTAATGGGCCTGATCGGCGGCCTACTGCCCGCGCTCAGCGCCATGCGGCTGAAGGCCCTCGATGCGCTGCGGTAGAAGGTTGGAAAGTGCCGAGATCATTGCGGGCGGTCAGCGGTCAGCTATCAGCAGTCAGCGATCAGCAGTCAGCTACCAGCGATCAGCTATCAGCTATCAGCCGCCAGTTTTCTGCGTCCCGAGTGCTGACTGCTGATCGCTGACCACTGATAGCTGATCGCTGACCGCGACAATGCGGCGTCATCGCTTCTCTTCCAGCGGCAGCTTGTAACATGCCGCCTCTTCGGCATTTCGCACTAGCAGATACGGCCCATAGAGCGCCAAGTTATTCCATGTTTGCCCCTCGATCGCCTGGAAGCGACCCAGCACATGATTCGGCCGCTCCGGCGTGGCCTCGACGAGCACAACCTCGCCCTCTTCGGTGAGCACCAACAGCAGATCGCCGACACGAAGGATTTGTCCGTGGCCGTAGCGTCCCTGCTTCCATTTGCCCGTGCCGGTGGCGGCCTCGATGCACTCAAGAATGCCGTCGGACAGCCCGTAAACGTAGCCGTCCAAAATCGTCACGTTGGCGAACTTGGTCTTCATCAGGCGGTGATTCTCCCAGACGATGTGCGTCTTGAACACGCCGCCGTCCGCCGGATCGAGCCGCAACAACATCGCCCCGAGGCCGTAGTCCTTCGAGAGGAAGACGAAATTGGGCGCGATCGGCACCGCTTGCGAGACATTCGGCTTTTCGTTGGTGCGCCCGGCCGCGACTGCTCCCAGAGCGTCTTGCCCGTCTTCGCGTCTTGGCCGCTGGCCGTATCTTCGTTGACGATGAGGATTTGCTCGATGCCTCTCAATGTAGCTAGGCTGGGCGAGCAGTAGCTGACCTGCCGGTTGCCCCCTTCCCAAATCACGGTGCCGCGTCGTTTGTCGAAGGCGGCCAGGGTGACGAGCCGCCCGCCTTTGGGACCGCCGACAGGCACAATCAGCTTGTCGCCGACGACCAACGGCGAGGCCGAGCGACCCCACAGCACGACGGCCTCCTCCTCTTCCTCCGGAATGCCGTATTCCTTCAACAGGTCCTTTTCCCAGATCGGCTTGCCGCTTGCGCCGTCCAGACACGCCAGATGGCCTCGCACTCCGAGCGAGAAGACCATGCCGTTGTCGATCGTGGGCGTGCTCCGCGGCCCGATGCCCGCCTCCACTCGCTCGTAGCGGCCGGAAATCGAATGCGCCCATTCCAATCGGCCCGTCTCAATGTTGTAGCAGGTCGTCATTTCCATCTCGCCCCGCTGCTCCATCGTCACCGCGTGGCCGTTGACCACGGCGAAGGCCGACCAGCCGGCCCCGATCTTCTGTCGCCAAACCAACGTAGGAGGCCGTTCCGTCCAGTTGCGAGCCAGCTTGACCCCATCGACCGCCTCGTTGCGGTGCGGTCCGAGAAATCCGGGAAAATCGTCCTTCGTCGTCGTGCGGAGATCGGCGTTTGCCCCCTTGCCCTCGGTAATCGCCGGCGGGACTTCCAGCAACCGATCGGGCTTTGCCGAAAAACGATACGCGAAGACCGGCACCAATTCGCCGTTGAGGCGCTCAATCCGAAACAGAACCGCCAGCGCCGCCGCCACCGCCACGCATCCGCCCGCCACCAGTAACCGCGACAGCCAATGATAACCGCTGAGGAACAAGAACCAGACCGCCAAGACCACGAAGCCCACAAAACAGAGAATCACCGTGGCGACGTTGTCGAACGCATGGTCCCCGAAAACGTCCGCCCCGCGGACGATCGCCACCAACACGCCGATCAACAGTAGGACAATCCAAACCCATTTCGGCGGCGTTCGCGGTCGGCGGCGATGAGCTGGAACCGGCGAAGAAGAGGAGGGCTGCGGCGATCCATCGGAACTCATTGCATTAGACCTCATGTCATTGGGTTCAGGGCGATCAGATACTCATCGACGACTCGCCCGCCGATGAGATGCACTTGAATGATCCGTTCCAGGACCGGCGGATCGCACTGTCCGTACCAAGCCCCCTCGGGATAAACAATCGCGATCGGCCCGCCCGAGCAAATGCGAAGGCAGTTGGCCTTGGTGCGGTAGACGTAGCCCTCCGGCCCGGCGAGCCCCAGTTCATCGAGCCGCTGCTTCAGATACTCCCAGGCGGCAAGCGATTTTTCCTTGTTGGCGCACTTGGGAACCGACTGGTCGCAGCAAAGGAAGATGTGCCGCCGCAGCCGCGGAATCCCCCGGGCCTCCGCCACCGCCTTCTGCCTCCGCAGCGCGTTCTCGTCCATAATCGTTCTCCACGGACTCGCTCCAGAGATTGTCGTGGGCAGCGCGGCTGCGGTCAAGTCCAATCGTTTGCCGCAGCGGTGGGTGCCATGCCCACGCTTGCTGTGGGCATGTGAACTGCGGACCGAAATAACATGCCCACGGCAAGCGTGGGCATGGCACCCCGACATTTCTTACCTGACAGTCGATAAACCCTCAGCCGACTTTGCCGCTGGCGACCAGCCGTGCGAAGTGCGCGAACGATCGGTCATACGTGCGCTCGGCGTCCGGCGGGAAAAAACAGCCCGGCAACTCCCCCGCCCTCAGATGATAGCTCACGCACTCGCAACAGAGTCCCTTGCGCGAACACGACCCGTAGCTGCACGTACACTGTTTGAGGTTCTTCGCCTGTTTGCACTCCATCGAAATCTCCTTCCTATCTACAGAGAATTGTCCTTGATGATCTGTCGCCCCGCGGCGCGAATCGCTTCCAGCAGCCGGTCGAGGTGTTCCGGCGTCGTCAACGGATTGATGATCGTCACCCGCAACGCGCCGATGCCGTCCAGCCGCGTCGAGACGATGTAGAACTCGCCCGACTCGATGATCCTCCGCCGCAGTTCCAACTGGAATTGCCCCAAGCGTTCTGCCGGGGCGTCGCGGAGCGGCGGCGGAACGTGGCGAAACACCACGATGTTGCATTGCGGTTCGTGCAATGCCGCGAAGTCGGCCGCCGCCGTCAACTTCTCGTGGAACACCTGGCCCATCGCGAAGGTGAT
Source organism: uncultured Planctomycetaceae bacterium (assembly GCA_963823895.1). GTDB lineage: Bacteria > Planctomycetota > Planctomycetia > Pirellulales > Thermoguttaceae. Next base: position 272,285 of record CAWGNG010000038.1, on the reverse strand, counting down.
CTCCACCAGATCGGCGAACAACTGCGGGCCGAACATCGCCCAAAGCCCCCACAGACCGAAAGCCGCCGCCCGCTTGGTGCATTCAACCGTCGCCACCGCGCCGTCGTACTCGGCCAGTCCCGGCGCGGCCGGGTCGAACAGATACGGGGCATCCTGCCGGAACGCCTCGAACTTGTGTGCCCGCTTGCGGTAGAAGACGAAAGCACACAGGCCCGGCACAAACAGCATCTTGTGCGCGTCCCAAACGATGCTGTCGGCGCGGTGCAGGCCGGCGACCAGGTGCCGGTATTTCCCGCTCAAACAGGCCGCCCCGCCGTGCGCCGCATCGACGTGCAGCGAAACGCCGTGCCGCCCGCAGACGTCGGCCACCTCCTCCAGCGGATCGAACGCCCCGATCGGCGTCGAGCACGCGCAGGCGACGACCGCGACAATCGGTCGGTTCTTCGCCCGCAGTTCGGCCAGGGTTTTTGCCAGTTGATGCACGTCCATGCGACGTCGCTGGTCGAGCCCAACGCGGATCACGTTACTCGTTCCCAGGCCGAGAATTCCCGCCGCGCGGGAAACACTGTAGTGGGCGTCGGCATGAACCACCAACGCCGCCGACCGGCCGGACTCGGCCGTTCCCCGCTCCCAGCAGTCTTGCAGGCTCACATTTCGCGCGGCCGTCAGCGCCGTCAGATTTGCCAGCGACCCGCCGTGCGTCGCCAGCCCGGCAAACTCCCCCCGCCGCCAGCCGATCTGTTCGCCCAACTGCTCGATCATCGCCTGTTCGGCGGCGGTCGCCCAAGGCCCCATGTCGTACGTGGCCATGACCTGATTTGTGACCGAGCCGACGGCGTCGAACAGCCCCGCCAGCGGCGCCGACGCGGCAACCTGATGGCCGATGTACCGCGGATCGTGCAGATTGTGCCCCCGGCTGAGCATCGTCCGCACCAGGCCGGCGAACCGATCGGCCAAGGCGTCGCGGCCCGCCCCCGCTCCCACGGCCTCGTTGAGCGCCGCGGCCGCCGCCCGCACGTTCTCCGCCGGTTCATGCCACGGCAGCACGGCTCGTTGCGACGCCTCGACCTCGGCCAAATGGTCCGCCAGCAGGTCGATCAGCCGCCGGCCGGCAACCCGCAGCAATTCGGGATCGTAAACCGCCTCGATCCTTCGTTGCATTTCGCGAAGATCGGCAGGATCGAACATGCTAGAATTACCTTGGAGTTTCCACGATCCCTTCCCATTATCGCGCTATGTCGTTGGCTCTGCAAGACTTTCCGTCGATAGACGATACCGCCCCGCCGAAGCCGGTTTGCCGCCAGTGTACCGCCACGCTCGATGCCGACGACAACTACTGTCGCCGCTGCGGCGTGCCGACGGCGCGGGGCGTCAGCCTCGGCGTCTCTGCCGGCGCCGGACGGCCCGCCGCATGGGAAAGCCCGTGGGTCGTCCTGCCGCTTCTATTTTTCGTGCTCGGACCGCTGGCCTTGCCGCTGATGTGGCGAAGTCGCCGCTTCACGCTCCTTTGGAAGTGGATCCTCACGGTCATCATCACGGCACTGACAGTGTTCTTCGTTTTGACGACGTGGATCACGTTGCAACGCACGCTCGCGCCGTTGCAGAAGGCGCTCGATCTGCGCGGGCTATAACCTGAGGAAGCCGCTTGTGGCTTCACAACGAACCCGCCCGCCCAACATCTGGTTCACATGCACGCCCCGACTCGATCGCTTAAAGACGCTCTCTGCGCCGCGCGGTCGATGCGGGCGCGAAGTTCGCCGAGATACTCCGCTCGTGACGATCGATCGAAGAGGATTTTCTGATAGCGCGGCAGCAGTTCGGGAAACTCCGCGCGCAGCAGATCGGCCACCGCGTGCCAAACCCTCGGCCGAGGATTGAGCGCATCGACCCAAATCGTGCCAACCCCCAGATCGCCCGCTCGCCGCAGCAGGGCATCGATCTCGGCCTCGCTGTCGGAGAGAAAAGGCAACAGCGGGCCGAACATCACGCTGGTCTCCAGGCCGGCGCGTTGCGCCTCCTCGATCACGCGGCACCGTTGCTCGACGCCGGCCGCTCCCGGTTCCCACAACTCCCGCAAGCGCTCGTCGAGCGTCGTCAGCGTGATCCCGACCCGTACCGCACCGCTCTGGAAGACGTCGAAATCCCGCAGAATCAGTTCGCTTTTCGTGAGCACGTGCAACTGGAACCCTCGCTCCAGCAGCAGTTCGCAGCAGCGGCGGGTCAGCCGGCGTTCGGCCTCGATCGGTTGCCACCCGTCGCAGGCGCTGCTGACGAAGACCGATCCCGGCCGCGCCCGCCGCAACTGCCGCTTGAGCGTCTCGGCCGCGTTCACCTTCACGTCGACAAAATCGCCCCAGGCTTCCTCGTGCGGATGGAATCGCTGCATGAACCGGGCGTAGCAATAGACGCAGCGATGCGTGCAGCCGGTGTAGCAATTCAGCGAATAGTCCTCGAGCCCGCTGCGGTTGAGAATCGTCTTGCAGGCCGTCTCGCGGATGACAGGTTCCGCGCAAGCGGCAGGCGCGTTTTTCAGTGGCGGGTCTTCGGACAACATCGAACAGCTTTGGCGTCGCAGCAATCGTTGGAGCGGCAATTGCACATCGTTGGGGTGGCAGTTGTACTGCCACCCCTGGAACCGCCGCGAAGTCGGGGGTGGCAGTACAACTGCCACCCCAACGGGCGGCCAAGCGAATTAGCACACTTCCAGTTTAAGCGACAAGTGGACCGGAAGCCACTACCGGTGTCTTCGCGGCCTACCACACCAACGCGACAATCACAACGACGACCATCAGCCCGCCGAGACAGATTTTGGCGAGCGTTCCGGCCAGCCGGCCGCGAAAGGCCGCCTTGCCGATCCGCCAACTGCTGTTCCAGTCCTTGCCTGCCCAGAGTTCGCCCAGCATCGCCCCCGCCAGCGCCCCAACGCCCGCGAACAGCAGCGCCCCGAGAATCGACCCGACCACCGGAACGGGCAAGCCGACGAACATGCCGACAATGGCGCCGACAATCGAGCAAACGAGCGCCAACGCCGCCCCGCGTCGGCTCCCGCCCGCCTTGGCCGTTCCCACGGTCGCCGCCGACAGTTCCACAATCTCGCCCGCAACGGCAATGACAAACAGAATCGCGACCGGCTTCCAGCCAATCGCCGCCGCCGATCCCGCCGGCTTCAGGCACGCATAAACCGCCGTCACCGCAAAAATCAGCCAGTTCCCCGGCAGACCAAACAGCGTCAGCGCGAGACAGGCCAGAAGGACGACGATCAGCAGCAATGCGAAAACTGCGGCCACGCTCTCCTCCTCAACCCTGATTTTCCCCTAACGAACTCGTAAGGTCCCGAACAGAACACAACGCTCGCCCTCAAAAAGCTCGGTCGGCGTCAATCATTTGCACTACATCAGCCACAGTGCAAATCCCCAAGCGGCGAAAATCGGCGCACTACTACAGATAATGATCGTTAGCAAACCCACCCAGACCAGCAGAAACAGACCGGGCGAAAACTGGACAACGTAAACCTGGAACCGCTCCCCCGACAACTCCTGCCGCTTCCTTCGCCCTGAAGCGGCTGCTACAGATCAGTTGCTTTCTTGGAAACAAGAAACCGGCGTAGCCGGCGAGGATCATCGGCAGCGGACGGAGTTCTCGCTTCAAGGGATCGAGGGCCAGGCCGAGGGCCTCCAACGTGAAGGCACCGAGAAGCGTGCTGTCCCCCTTCTCGCCAAAAATCACGTCGGCCCCGCCGGTTTGATCGCCGTACTTGAAGATCGCGACGCCCTTCTTGCGTGTGATTTTCGATCCGTCCGCCAAACGCAACGTCTGCTCGGCGATTGGCTTAATGCCCAGTTTTTTCAGGATCGCGGCGGGAACGACGGAGTAGATTGCCCCGGAGTCGATGAGAAACTCGATCGGCTGCGTCACCTTGGGCTTCGCGGGATTTCCAACGCGAACTTCAAGAACATCCAGGCCCACAACATCTCCTTTCGTTCTTGCTGCATTATACCGCCCACAATGGCAGGACACCAGGGTCTGAAAAAAGCCCCGAGGACACGTCACCACCGCTATGTGACGGTGCCTGAAAGGCCGGAACACCCCGTCCATCCGCCGGCTTGACCGCTCGGCAAGGGTTGGCTCCAATGCGATGGTGGTGTAAGCCACGAGCATGGAAAAAGGGGCGCATGGCCGGCGGTGAAGTGGGATAGCGGCAGACGCGCCCCAGCGTCGTCAGGCTGAATCCTCGTCTTTTTTGTCCGAAAACGGCTCTGGCCCGTCTTGCGTTCGACCCGTTTTGCGTTCCCAGCCACGGAAACCAGATTGGCGGGACGTCGCATGCGACGGGTTGTCAGGCGCGACTCACGGCTCCACATGATCCTCAACTTTCACCCATTCCACATCCGGCATTTTGTCCTTCGGGAGCGGAAACTGATCCAACCTTACCCGGCCGTTGACTCCTCCTCCATGGGCACCGGAATTAGCCCGATGCCCATTGGCCTTCTCCGATCCACCGCTTGGTTTGGTCCAAGGAATTTGTGACTGTCCGGTTTCCCCGATAGCTCTCTGCCCATCATCACAAAAAAGAACATAGTTCGTAGACCCCTCAGCCAACGCCACAGATGGGCACGCGAATATGTCGGGCCTGGCTCGCAATAGCTGGGCATTGTTGGCGGAATCCCATGGCTCGTCGATATGGAACTTGCTCATCAGATCCGCTTCATTCAGAAACGGCAGCAATGCCACGCGCCAACTCAGCAAGGGCTTCCCGCGGCGGCTGCGAATATCTTCCAACGGGTGGCCGTTGCGATTCTCATACTCGTAGGCCGCCACCGCCAGCTTCTGAAGATTTCGACCGCACTGGGCGCGCAGGGCGGCCTCCACGGCTCTCGCCGGTGCGGGCCAAAACAACATGGACACAAGACACGCACAACCCAGCCCGATCACGGGTTCAAGCCGCGCGAGGGTCGCCTTTGAGGCGGGGCGAATATCTTGCTCATTGACGGGCTGCCGCGTCCTGAGCCGAAGGGCGGTCAAGAAGGCCGTCGCAATCAACGGTGCGTGAATGATAAAGACGAAGGAAACCAGAAGTCCGGCCGTATCAGTATCACACGGGTGACGTGGGCCACCTGCAGCGCCCAGCAAAACGGCATCCACAAGCCACATGACGAGGCTGATTCCTATGACAGCCCCTATGGACGCCGCAAAGCGATGAGGTCTCTTTGGAAAATAGGTCGCTGCCGCCGCGCATGCCATAAGGGCGCCACATGCGAGCATCGGTCCTGGGGCGTCGTTGATGAGCCATTGCACTTGGACCCGTCGATACGGAGCCGAGGTACTTTGGTGCCACCAATGGACGAGGGTAGGAACGAGCCTTACCAGCACGGGTGTTACAAGCCCTACGAATCCCCAGAAGAACGTCCGGTCACAGCCTCGCCGGAAACCTATTGACGATTCGCGTGGCATTACCAACCACCTAACGAGCACGCTCGCTCGCCTGACGCGCGCCGGCTAAGTACCATTTGGTGACCGCAATATCAGCCGGAATTCGCGTTTCAAGGAGTCGAGAGCCAATCGCATGTTCTACCCGGCATCCACCGTTAAGTGCTCGATGTCGCCACCGGCAAGTCCTCCAGGGCGGTCACGTGCATGATCGGCACGCGGGTCGTCTGCTCGTATCGGGCGGGGTTGTCCTTGCTCGCCATGCCGATGATCATGTTGCGGCGACCAACCAGCACGAGATCGGGATGATAAACATCGAACGTCTGGCCGGAACTGATGATAATCCGTAGTGGCACGAAAGGTCTTTGCCGCAAACGCAATACGATATCGTCGGGATTGAACATCGAAGGGCCTCCGCTTTCTTGCTGCGGTCCAACACATCCGGTATTATACCCCCGACAAGTGGCGGCCGCAATGCAACTTCGCTTCAGCCCGGCCTCTGGCGGCGGAGCGTGGCGGCGGCGGCGAGTTGCGACTCGATCGGGTCATGCTGCCGTTCGAGATCGTTGAGCGAAACCTCGATACGTTTCCGGTACTGCTCCACGTTTTCATCTTTTCGCGGAAAAATCGGCTCGCTGAAATAGCCGTGGATGGTGCTGAAGGGTTTGGGGATCTGGAAGCGATCCCAGGCACGGGTGAATATCCAGCGGCGCGAGGGGACCGCCACCAAATTGATGACCGCCGCGCCGGTCCGCCGCGAGAGGACGGCAATTCCCTTATGAGCCCGGTTGCGCGGGCCGCGCGGGCCGTCTACGGCCAAATAGCCCGGGGCCCCGCCGGCAATGTGCTCGACCAGCGCGTCGATCGCACCCAGGCCGCCTTTGCTGTCGCCATCCTTGTGGCGGTTCGAGCCACGGATGGGAACGATGCCGCGCAGCCAAAGACACGGGATCAGCAGTTCGCCATCCTCGGAGCGCGAGACCATGGCGCCCGTGCCGGTTTCGCCCTGAATGACGGTGGCGATTTGGTGGGAATGCAGGACGGAGTAGACGTAGGCTTGCGAGCTTGCACGCAAATTGGCGCGGGGATCGTTATGCAGTCGAATGCGGCAGCAAGCTCGCAAGAGCATGACTGCAATGGCAATCGCCCAGCCCGATATCGCACTGGAAGGCTTCATGGAATCCGTTCGCTTGGGTTTGATCACGCTTTCGCACATCGTCGCAAGGCCGTCGGTCAAGAAAGCGAGAGCCCCCGAGGCTTGGAGACCTCGGGGGCTCTGGTGATATTAATCCGGCAACACCTACTCTCGCACTTTTGGTACTACCATCGGCTCCGAAAGCTTAACTACCGTGTTCGGAATGGGAACGGGTGTGGCCTTTCGGATATGGTCACCGGAAAGGAGCGGGCGGCCCAACTGCGAAGGACCGAGCCGCTACGTAGGGGCTGGGGACTAGGGGCTGGGGACTAGCGATTTGCTCACTAGCCCCCGGCCCCTAGCCCCTGGGTTGGTTGTGATAACGAAGTGACATCCTAACGCGGGCTCTTAGGAGCGTTGGATACATGCGGCCAAGCGTTCGCCCGTTAGTATCGGTTAGCTGAGCGCATTACTGCGCGTACACATCCGACCTATCGACCTGGTAGTCTTCCAGGGGGCTTTCGCGGATATACCGCAACGAAACCTGATCTTGGAGAGGGCTTCACGCTTATATGCTTTCAGCGTTTATCCTTTCCGTACATAGCTACCCAGCCGTGCCGCTAGCGCGACAACTGGCACACCAGAGGTACGTCCTTCTAAATCCTCTCGTACTAAAGAAGAACCTCCGCAAGTTTCGTGCGCCCATAGCAGATAGGGACCGACCTGTCTCACGACGGTCTGAACCCAGCTCACGTACCACTTTCATTGGCGAACAGCCAAACCCTTGGGAGCTTCTCCACCCCCAGGATGTGATGAGCCGACATCGAGGTGCCAAACCGCTCCGCCGCTGTGGACGCTCGGGAGCGATAAGCCTGTTATCCCCAGAGTACCTTTTGTCTGATGAGCGATGACCCTTCCATACGGGATCACCGGATCACTAAGTCCTGCTTTCGCATCTGCTCGACACATCTGTCTCGCAGTCAAGCACCCTTCTACCTTTACGCTCGACGCCTGATTGCCAACCAGGCTGAGGGTACCTTTGAACTCCTCCGTTACTCTTTTGGAGGAGACCGCCCCAGTCAAACTGCCCAACTGGAAATGTCCTCCGCCCGGCTTCACGGGTCGAAGTTAGAACTAAAGTATATTCAGGGTGGTATTTCAAGGTTGGCTCCACCGATGCTAGCGCACCGGCTTCGATGCCTCCCACCTATCCTACACAAAATACACCACAGCCCAATACCAGCCTACAGTAAAGGTTCATGGGGTCTTTCCGTCTAGCTACGGGAACGTGGCATCTTCACCACGGCTACAATTTCACCGGGTTGGTGGTTGAGACAGTACATCAGTCGTTACGCCATTCATGCAGGTCGGAACTTCACGATAATCCACGGTTTCCCGTGGCGTAGACTATACCTTCACCTGCTCGAAGCGAGGCGACAAGCTCGCTTCCCAAGTACTTTCGTTTGCCCGATGGATTCATTTGCATCGCCAGTTGCACGATCCGCTGAAAACCTCGCTCGTCGAGGTGCCGCCGCTGGCGCATCGTCTCACAGATTTCGCCGAACAATTCGACGTCTTTCTGTTTCGATGAGACCAGCGGATAAGCCCGGAAATGGGGGAGGACTTTCTCCACCAAGTCGCAGACCTGCGCACTTCGTACTTCAAGGTCTTGTCGGACCGATCGGGGCGTATGAAACCGCACGCCCACATCTTCTGGATTGTGTGCAGCAATTCTGCCCGGTCTCCATTCTGACTGACCGAGAAACTCGGCCGGATCTCCCAGCCGAAGCGATGCCGCTTGCTGGGAGTGAAGGAGACGCAAAAGCAGCCTTCGCCATCCACAAAACCGGAGATGTACGATGCGATATCCTTGGCAAAGAACAGGGCCGGCGTGTTATGAAACCCGGAGGTTCCATCCAGGGACGTCACTCCCTGAGTCGTTACGGGGATCGCTTGCACGATCTTACCCTCGGTATTACCCGCGGCGCACCTGCATGCGCCGGTGGGGCTTCACCGATTTGAGCCGGTACATAGGACGGAATCGCTTCCGTCTTGGGCAGTTGTTGATTCTACCCGACAAGGAACTTCGCTACCTTAGGACCGTCATAGTTACGGCCGCCGTTTACCGGGGCTTCGGTCGCGGGCTTCACCTTGCGGCTAACCCTCTTCCTTAACCTACCGGCACCGGGCAGGCGTCAGACTCTATACATCCTCTTGCGAGTTGGCAGAGTCCTGTGTTTTTGATAAACAGTCGCTGATGTCGATTTACTGTGGCCCCCAGGAGCGTAAACCCCCGAGGGCATCCCTTATCGCGAACTTACGGGATCATTTTGCAGAGTTCCTTAACCACCATTCTCCCGAGCGCCTTAGACTACTCGTCTCGCCTACCTGTGTCAGTTTTAGTACGGTCACGGTGCTTCAACCTTTAGGAGCTTTTCTTGGACGTTCTTCAGATGACTTCACGAACGTAAATGCGCTCGAGCCCGTGCCTTGGCTTGCGAGGGCGGATTTGCCTATCCCTCACCGCAACACGGTCTACCGACGTTTCTACTCGTACGGCTCACCATCCAAACGCCGTCCCTCCATCAGTCCACACCAGTGGCGCAGGAATGTTGACCTGCCATCCATCGTCTACGCCTTTCGGCCTCGACTAAGGTACCGGCTAACCCTGGGCGGAATTACCTTCCCCAGGAAACCTTAGGCTTTCGGCGGGCAGGATTCTCACCTGCCTTATCGTTACTCATTCCGGCATAATCACCTGAAGAACCCTCCACCGCTCCTTCCGGTACGGCTCGTGTCTGTTCTTCAGCGCTCTCCTACCAATCCTTGCGGATTCCACTGCTTCGGCGTCGAACTTACTCCCGTTCATTATCGGCGCAGAATTGCTCGGCCAGTAAGCTGTTACGCACTTTTTAAATGGTGGCTGCTTCTAAGCCAACATCCTGGCTGTCGCGGCAATTCAACTTCCTTAGTGACTGAGTTCGACTTGGGGACCTTAGCAGATGGTCTGGGTTGTTTCCCTCTTGACCGCGAAGCTTATCCCTCGCGGACTGACTCCCGAGATAGTCGCGCCGGTATTCGGAGTTTGGTTCAGGAAGGTAGTCTGGGAGGACCCCTAACCCGATTCAGTATCTCTACCCCCGGTGCGTAGTGACTCGAGGCTATTCCTAAAAATATTTCGGAGAGAACGAGCTATCCCTGCGTTTGATTAGACTTTCACTCCTCCCCACAAGTCATCCCCTCGGTTTTCAACCCAAGTGGGTTCGGTCCTCCACGCGGTATAACCCGCGATTCAACCTGCTCATGGGTAGTTCACGCAGATTCGCGTCTACCGCCAACGACTGTGTCGCCCTATTCAGACTCGGTTTCCCTCTGGCTCCAGCCCGTAAGGCCTTAACCTAACGCCGCAGACGGTAACTCGCCGGATCATTATGCAAAAGGCACGCCGTCACACTTTGCAAGCAAGCTTGCCATAGTGCTCCGACCGCTTGTAGGCACATGGTTTCAGGTTCAGTATCCTCCCCTAGCAGGGGTTCTTCCCATCTTTCAGTCGCCCTACTGAGTTCACTATCGGTCGTCAGAGAGTATTTAGCCTTACGGGATGGTCCCCGTGGATTCAGTCGGGGTTTCACGTGACCCGACCTACTCAGGTATCCCTCGGGAGGCTACACCGCTGTCGCGTACCGGACTGTCACCGTCTGTGGTCTGCCGTTCCAGGCAGTTCTGCTAGCTGGTAGCTTGGTAACTCCCATGTGAGAGACCCTACAACCCCGCAGGGGAAAACCCCCGCGGTTTGGGCTCTTTCCGTTTCGCTCGCCACTACTCGGGAAATCGATTTCTCTTTCTTTTCCTGCGGTTACTTGGATGTTTCGGTTCACCGCGTTCGCGGCACACACCTATGAATTCAGTGTGTGCTAATTCGGGAATCCCGGGATCAACGCTCATTTGACAACTACCCCGGGCTTATCGCAGTCTTCCACGCCCTTCTTCGGCTTCTGACGCCAAGACATCCCCCATGTGCCCTTAGTAGCTTGGCCACATGAATCAAACGCTCCATTTGCGAGCTGATTCACATGATCCACGCTTTACGGATCAAACGCAATCTCTCTTCCACTTCCGACTGGTCGCCGAAGCGACCAACCCTTGGCGGAATTGGATTGCTTTCGATCCGAGTAACGAATGCTCTAAGTGCCCGTGGAGCCACTCCCTCGCGCTTGCGCAAAGTCGTGGATCACACGTTAAGATGCCACTTCATTATCACAACCGAATTGTCAAACAGCGCACTGTCAACTCGCTGCTCGAATTGACGAAACTCTGAGCTTATCAGTCCCTCCGAAGACTGTCAACGGCTAACAGGGCCTCGCCGAAGAATTCTTCCTCGGATTTTTTCTCGTCGCCCCGCTCTCCACCGGCGCCTCGAAGGGACCGCTCCAAACCAATCTGCATTATATCGGTTCCCGAGCCGCCAGCAACCCACCCCAAAACCCGACCTATGTCGCAGGACGTAGGGTGGGTCGAGCGAAGCGAGCCCCACCATCGTTGGGGTGGCAGTTGGACTGCCACCCCTGGAATCGCGGGAAATACGGGGCGGCAGTACAACTGCCACCCCAACCTTCTTACTGAGTTCCCGGATAGCCTCTCAGCGAAAATAGCCTGAAAACGCCCCAATCGCTCCACCCACAAGAGTGGCCAGACCGGACCACGGCCTTGTCGGGACGCGCCCCCTTCCACTACACTGCCGCCATGACTACGCCACGCCGCATGGTAATCATCACCGACGGGTACAACGATCCCGACACCGCCAAGACCGCCGTCTGTCTGCTCCGCTACCGGCCCGAGGAAGTTGTCGCCGTGCTCGATCGGCACGCCGCCGGAAAATCCTGCCAGGACGTTTTCGGCGTCGGTGGACAAATCCCCATCATCGCCTCCCTGGCCGAAGCGCCCGCGGATGCGAACACGTTCCTGGTAGGCATAGCCCCGCCCGGCGGAAAGATTCCGCCCCAGTGGCGTCCGATCATTCTCGACGCCATCTCGCGCCGACTGACAATCGTCTCCGGCCTGCACGATCTCCTCTGCGATGATCCCGAATTCGTCGCGGCGGCAAAGCGATCCGGCGTCGAGTTGGTCGACGTTCGTCGCAACGACGAGAACGATGTGGCCAATCGTCGCGGCATCCGTGACGGCTGCCTGCGCATCCACACGATCGGCAACGACTGCTGCGTCGGCAAAATGGTGGTCAGCGTCGAAGTCGCCGCCGGGCTCAATCGCGCCGGCGTCGACGCCGCTTTTGTCGCCACCGGCCAGACCGGCATCCTCGTCGCCGGCGGCGGTTGCCCGGTCGACAGGGTCATCTCAGATTTCGTCAACGGCGCGGCCGAGAAGCTCGTCCTCGCCAACCAACATCACGACGTAATCGTGGTCGAAGGGCAGGGCAGCCTTTTCCACCCCCGCTATTCGTGCGTCACGCTCGGACTGTTGCACGGCCTGATGCCCGACGGACTGATCCTCTGCTACGAGATGGGGCGACGCGCATTTCACGGCATGGAAGAGATCGCTCTGCCGTCGCTGGAAAAAGTGGTCGAATTCTACGAGTCGGCGGCCAACATTATGCACCCCTGCCGCGTCATCGGCGTGGCCGTCAACAGCCAACGCTTCAGCGACGAGGCGGCCGCGGCGGAATGCGCGCAAGTCGGCCGCCGCTTGGGCCTGCCCGCCTGCGACGTGATCCGGCACGGTCCCGCACGATTAGTCGAGGCTGTTCTACACCTCCGCGCGACGAAGCATCGGTGAACACGGTGGGGCAGACATTCTTGTCTGCCGGAGAGAACGTCGCTCATTTGGCAGACAAGAATGTCCGCTCCACCGGATATGCCTTTGCCGTTTCTTCATGTGGGGTGAGAAATGCGCGTTGGCCTCGGGCGAGATGACCGCGCTCCGGGCGACACAAGAAACGGCTGAGGGTGAGGGCCCGGCGAGCCGCTCGATGTCGGGCGTCGGCTGGCCGATCGCTCTCACCCTCATTCTCTCCCTTTCCCCGCAGGGAAAGGGGACGTTCGTCGCAGGCTCTCCGAGCAATCTCGCAGAGCGACGATGCTCTGCTTCTCTACTGGCCAATGATCTGCAAGTTGGCCACGAGAATCACCAAAACACCGAGGACCCAAGGCGGCATTTTCGGTTCCTCGGCCGCGTAGAACAGGCAGAAGCAGTTCTCGCAGAAGTTCGGTCCGTCCCGATTCTTGGACTGTGCGACCGTCGTCCGACATTGGGGGCACTGCACAGGCATATCGCACCTTCTCTCTGCAACTAGTTGGCACGGGGACGCTCAGTTTTAACCACTTGGTGCCAAGACGAGATGAGCTGAACGCCCCTCTATAGAGAACATATCTTATTCGGGGCCCGCGTGCTGCAAAAAGCCGAACGCGCGGGCCCCAGGGCCAATCAGTCTTCCACCGCGTTGGGGTGGCAGTTGTACTGCCACCCTTGAATTGGCAGGGATTTCCGGCGTGGCAGTACAACTGCCACCCCAACGACCACCCTAGCTGAAAGCTGATCGCTGAAAGCTGACACCTGACTGCCGCCAATCCTTCCTGCCTCCGTACATGCCCCGACATCCGGCATATCCGGCAGCGAGTCGCCGAAATTTGCGGAATCCTTCAATATTGTCTAAACCCTCGCATTTGACATCCCGCCGATTTGACGTACGTTTCAAGTGAGGTTAGACGCGGAGGCGTCGGCCAGTGCGGGGAGCCGCAAGGTGGCCCCGGCGCAAGGGTTTTTTTGCCGCAGTCGCACTTTGAGTGAGCTTGTCCGATCGGCGAAACTTTTGCGTTACGAAGGCCTGCAACCTCTTAAATCCTCGATTAAGGTGAACCGGCCGTAAAGCGGGGACGCCAAGCCAAGGGCCAGCGGATTGTGTCCGTTGGATGCCTGGCTGCCGAAAGGGCGAAGGAAGATCGCTCCGGCAATTGAGGAGGAAGAGGTTTGGTTTAACAAGACGGGATCTCGAGGGTAAATCGCAGGCCGACGTCGGTTCTCACGAGCCGGCGCATCTCCCAAGGGATCCCAAAACAGTTTGTTATTCCGATCGGCTGCCGCGAGGCGGTTCGACTGGAATGGAGGAATACCATGAAGGCGCTAGCTCAGAAGGTGCAACGTTTCCTCGTGTGTGAAGATGGCCCGACCGCCGTTGAGTACGCGGTGATGTTGGCCCTGATCATCATCGTGTGCTTGACCGCCATTCAGGCGATCGGCACCAAGGCCAGCAGCACGTTCGTGAAGGTGGGCAATCAGCTTGGCTCGTAATGAGGGCAACAGCCCGCCAGCGGTGGACGCTGGCTGAACGATCAGACCGAGGGGAGAAAACCGGTCAGAATCGGAAGAACTCCTCGGTGCTGGGAAGTCGGAGACCCGGCTGCCCGGACGTGATGAAAAAACATCTGGGCAGATGAGGAGGAGCAAGTTTCGTTTCACTAAACCGGGATGCCGAGGGCGAGTCCTACGCCGACGTCAGTTCTCGGGGCCGGCGCGTTGCCCGAGGAATCCCTCACGCTTTTACTCCAGTCCGCTCCCCGCAAGGGGAGCCGGACCGGAACGGAGGGATACCATGAATTCGCTAACTCAGAAAGTACGAAGGTTTCTCGTCGCGGAAGACGGGCCGACGGCCGTTGAATATGCGGTGATGTTGGCCCTGATTATCATCGTGTGCTTGACCGCCATTCAGGCGGTTGGCACGAAAGCCAGTAGCACGTTCACCAATGTGGGCAACCAGCTCGGCTCGTAACGGCACTGGACGCCGCCGAGTATGCTTTGACCTGCCACACCGGCAAGCAAGAAACCCGTTGAAACGCCAAAAACCCCCTCGCGGCCGGCAGTTCGGCGGCGAGGGGGCGTTTTTTTGACCTATGCTTCAATGGGGCAATCAAGAATTGACGGCGGAGAATCGGAGAGTCCCTGTCGGCGATCTCCGAATCCACCGGCGGCTTCGTGAAATGTATTCGGAGAAACCCAATGATGCCCGACATCAACACACTCCCTGTTTCCCTTTCCGAGCACTGGTGGTCCATCTGGTTGCTTAGCGCGGTGCTGGTCGCCGCGGCGGTGATCGACGGCTGGAAACTCCGCGTGCCAAACTGGATCACTTTTCCGCTGATCATCGCCGGCTGGGTCTACAGCACCGCCTATTTCGGCTGGGCAGGACTCGGCTGGAGCCTGTTGGGCACGGCGATCGGTTTGATGCTCTTATTGCCCGCGTATGCCATCGGCGGAATGGGCGCCGGCGACGTAAAGTTGCTCGCCGGCGTGGGTGCCTGGGCATGGGGCGGCGCTACCGTCTATGCCTTCTGCATCTCGGGAATTATCGGCGGACTGATCGCCGTCGGCATGGTCCTCTGGCGCCGCGATTGGCACCACCATCTACACCAGTTTTGGAACATCACCAACGAGATTCTCGAAATCCGCGATCCCAACGCGCTTGCGGCCATTGCAGCCGAGCGGAAAAGCTCCATGCTGTTGCTCCCTTATGGGATTCCGATCGCCATCGGAACCGTTGGCTACTTTCTCGTCCTCCAAACGACGCTGCTCCTATGAAACCTCCTATCTTGCACAGACTGTGCGTTCTGTGCTCTCCCAATGCGGAGGCGCACTCCGATGGGGTCTCTGGCCACGGCTGCCTTGATCGAAACCGACCGTCAACCGAGGTTAATGTAGAGCGAGCTTGCCGGCCGTGCCGAAGAAATCGACAAGGCGCTACTGTCGTCGAATTCGCCATCGTTGCGCCCGCGAAGCCGTCCATTAAGGTTTAGCTATGCGACCCAAATCTCTTGCCTTACTGTTGTTGGCGCTGGGATGCGGCCTAGTAGCGTCAATCGGCATCACTCGGGTGATGACGAAGGGGGGTGGCGAGGGGGGGACGGGCGATGGCGCAGGCATCTTTGTCGCCGCCGCCGACATCCCCATGGGCACGCGCCTGACTTCCGAAGTCGTGAAGCTCGAGCAATGGCCGAAGGATAAAACGCCCGCTGGCGCGATTTCGCGCACGGAGGATATCGAAAACCGTCGCGTTCGCACCAAGTTCTACGCCGGCGAGCCGATTCTCGAAAATCGCCTCTGTCCCAAGGGGGCCAACCAGCAGGGCGCCACCGCCATGATCCCCGTCGGCTATCGGGTCGTTCCCGTCAAGGTCGATCTGGTCAGCGGCGGCAGCGACCTGATCCTGCCCGGCGATCGCGTCGACGTGATGATTCACCTGGTCCGCGATCTGAGCAGGGGCATCGAGGAAACCGTCACGCGAACGATCCTGCAAGACGTCAAGGTCTTCGCCGTCAACGACGTGCTCGACCTCGACAAGGAGAAAGAAGGAAACAAGTCGATCTCCGCCAAAACGATCTGCTTGCTCGTCACTCCCGAGCAGGCGGCCAAGGTCATGCTGGCCGCTCAGATGGGAGTCGTCAATTTAGTGATGCGCAGTTCCGAGGAAGACAAGACCGACGCACAGGTGGAGGTGCGGCCGAGTGAGTTGCTCGGCATAGCGGGCGTCTCGCAGCGAACCAAGGAAGAATCGCCGGATCCGCCCGCCGACAAGCAGCCCGTCGCGCCCGTCGAACCGCCGAGCCCGCACGCCACGTGGACCGTGCGGGTTCTCAAGGGGAACACGATCGACGACGTCGTGTTCGAGAAACCCAACAGCGATTCGCCCTCCGATTCGTGGCGGCTCTCCTCGACCACCAACGTCGCCACGGGCTCGCCGTCCAAGGAGGAGCCCAAGGTCGAAACGCCGCCGGTTCGTTCACCCGTTGAGCCGGTGCAGCAAGACCCCAAACCGCCGAAGCAGAAGCAAGCATCCAAAACACCCAAAGGTGATAGCAGCAAAACCAATAGCTAGCAGCCGTTGTTACTCGAGTTTTGCGTTGGTGCGGCAGTTGCACTGCCGCACCCGGGGGGGCAGTGCAACTGCCACCCCAACAATGTATGTGATAGCAGCGATAGCTAGCGACCGTTGTTACGCAGTTTCTACGCCAGTGCGTAGGAGACCCGGGATCAAGGATGACCCTGTCGCGAGCCGCAAGGCTCGAACCTGATCGCAAGGAATACAAGGATGTATATGCGACCTCTTTGCCGGCTTTTCATGGCGTTGGCCGTTTTGTGGCTGCTGCCGCGGCCGGTCCCCGCCGACGATTCTCCCGCTCCGTTGGCTGAGCCGTCGATCGTCTACAAACTCCAGGGAGGCGACGAACGGCTGGAGATGGTCCTTCACGGCAGCCGCATCCTGGCGACGGAACAGAAGATCGCCCAGACCGCGGTTGAAAATCCCGACATCCTCGAAACCACCGTCCTCTCGCCTACCCAGGTCTGTATTTCCGCCAAGGCGACGGGGGTGACGAAGGTCAATTTGTGGGACGAAAACAAGAAACTCTACACGATCCGCGTGACCGTGGTCGGCGACGCCCGCGAATTGGCGATGATCTTGCGGGCGACGTTTCCAAGCGACCCACTCAAGGTCACGCCGGTGGCAAGCTCCGTGATGATCTCCGGATTCGTCGAAAAAGCCGAACACATCGACCGCATCATCCAGATCGCCGAGCAGCTTTATCCAAAAGTCATCAACAACATGACCGTCGGCGGCGTGCAACAAGTGTTGCTGCACGTCAAGGTGATGGAGGTGTCGCGGACAAAGCTGCGGCAAATGGGGTTCGACTGGGCGAAGATCACCGGTAGCAACAGTATAGTGTCCAGCGCGAGCGGATTGATCCTGCCCCCTACGTCGCCAGCCTTGATTTCCGGCCTGGGCAGTCCCTCGCCGGCCGCGGCGACAACCGCCTCGAACCCAATCACCTCGACTTTCGCCTTCAACGTCGCCAATGGCTCGAGCGCGTTTTTCGGCGTTTTGAATGCGCGTGCAGGAAAGCAGTCTGATGAAAATCATGTCCGAGCCGACGCTGACCACCAACAGCGGTCAGCCGGCCCTGTTCAATGCCGGCGGACAGATTCCCGTGCCTGTGCCGCAAAGCCTGGGCACCCTCTCCATCGAGTGGAAGGATTACGGCACGCAGGTCAAATTCGTTCCTATCGTACTCGGCAACGGCAAGATTCGACTCGACGTCGAACCGAACGTGAGCGAGCTCGATGACGCCACCGGCACCACGATTTCGGGGACGCGGGTGCCGGGTATCAAGTCGCGAAGCGTGCATACCACCGTCGAAATGACGGCCGGACAGACCTTGGCCATCGCCGGATTGGTCGAGACCCGCATCGAAGGATCCATCTCGGGTCTGCCCTGGATCAGTTCTCTCCCCTATTTGGGCGCGGCGTTCCGATCGGTCACAGAGACCAAAAATGACGTCGAACTTCTGATCCTCGTCACGCCGGAGTTGGCCGAGCCGCTCGACGCCTGCGAAGTGCCGCCGTGCGGGCCGGGCATGGAGACCACCAGCCCCAGCGACTGGGAACTGTACATGAAGGGGCATATCGAAGTGCCGAAGTGCCCCGACCCGAGCCAGCAGGGCCCCAGCGGAAGTTGCGGCAACGGCAGCAACCCCGGGGCTCCCCCCGCCGACGGCATGATCGGCCCGAACGAACAGATCCCGGCCCCCACGCCGGACGAGCCGCCGCCGCACAACCGCTTTTCTCCGCCCAAACCGAACCCTCCTCCCCCGGCAGTCCCGTCCGCGTCGAAGAACGGTCCGCCAGGATTTATCGGCCCCGTCGGCTACGACGTAGTAAAGTAGAGAGGCTACCAAGCGGAAAAGCCGCATCGCCACCGTGCTCCGTCATCGCGACCGCGGAGCGTTTGCAACCGCGGTGTTGTTTTCCCAAAACGCGATAAATCGGCAGCCCGCACCGTATCACGCACCAGTGTTCTTCGCCTATGAGCAACGTCCTTCGATTAGCAATCGTCGATCCCAACGACACGCAGCGTGAATCGCTGAAAAACTCGTTGTTGGGAATGGATATGGTCTGGCTCGAGGCCGAATGTTCGCGGTACGAGTTCTTCGCCGACGTCGTCGCCCAGACCAATCCCGATATCGGCATGGTCGCCATCGACGCTGATCCGCAAAAGGCCCTCGATTTAGTGACTCGCCTGACCACCGCCTCGCCCAACTGCACGGTCCTGGTCGTCAGTTCGTCGAACGACGGCAATCTGATCCTGCAAGCGCTGCGGGCAGGCGCGAAGGAGTTCCTCACTCAGCCCGTGCGGATCGACGACCTCTTGGCCGCGCTGGGACGAATCAACGAGCGGCGATTCGGCAAAGGCGACAACCGCCCGCGCGGAAGCCAGGTGATCGCCGTGGCAGGCGCGATCGGCGGCGTGGGCACCACAAGCCTCGCCGTCAATCTCGGCTGCGTCTTGGCGCAAAACCCGCAAAACTCCGTCGCCCTGATCGATCTCGATCTCTGCCTGGGCGATGCCGACGTCTTCCTCGACACCATCCCCGACTATACCCTCGTCGACGTCGCCCAAAACGTCACCCGCCTCGATTTCGCGCTGCTGAAGCGTTCGTTGACCAAGCACTGCTCGGGCCTCTACCTGCTGCCGCGCCCCGTGCAACTCGAGGACACTTCGCTGATAACGCCCGACGATTTGCAGCGCGTCATCGGGCTGTTGAAGGCCACGTTCAGCCATCTCGTGCTCGATCTATCGAAGGGCTACACACCGCTGGATCTCGTCGCCCTGGACATCGCCAACGACATCCTGCTGATCACCCAACTCGACCTGCCCTGTCTGCGGAACGTGGTGCGGCTGATGATGTCGTTCGGAAACATGGAAGGACTCGCCGACAAGGTGAAGATCATCGTCAACCGCGTCGGCCTGGAAAGCGGACAAATCACCCTGAAAAAGGCGGAGGAAACGATCGGCAAGGAGGTCTTCTGGCAGTTGCCGAACGATTACCACACGATGATCGAGGCGCGAAACAACGGCATCCCGCTGATCGACAGCGCGCCGAAGGCCGCCATTACCCACGCCGTCATCTCCTTGGCCAAAACCCTCTCGGG
This sequence comes from uncultured Planctomycetaceae bacterium, assembly GCA_963823895.1. Taxonomy (GTDB): domain Bacteria; phylum Planctomycetota; class Planctomycetia; order Pirellulales; family Thermoguttaceae. The sequence continues at coordinate 252,733 of CAWGNG010000038.1, read as the reverse complement.
CGAAAGCGCCGCAGCAGCGCCCGAAGACGCCGGCAAGAATCGCCTCGGCGGCCTGTTCAGGCTTTGGCCGAGCAAAGCCGCGAAATAGCTCGCATTTCTCACGACGGTGTGGCAGACATTCCTGTCTGCCACAAAAAGGGGCGGCACATCTGGCAGACAGGAATGTCTGCCCCACCAAACACACTGTTGCCCGCTTTCGCCGTACGCTGAGAAATGAGAGTTGTCCCAATTTTCGCGTCAACAAGAATGGGACTGCCCCCTTGAATGCCGCACAAACTGCCGGCCCCTTCTGCAAGAAAAACAAGAAGCCCGCACCAAAAGAGGCTGACTTCTTGTTGCGTGTTTTTCCGAGAGAGAGGCGGTACGCCGAACTCAGTTACCTGTTGCCCCTTTATCTCAGGCCAACGGTCAAAAACCCGGTGTGTCGGCCCTTCCTCTTGGCTCGCCAGCTAATTAATAGCTTACTGCGGTCGCGGCACGCTGACCATGCCCCAAGTGGCGGGCATCCCGAAGTTTCCCCAATACCGCTTGCCGTTTCGCACGCGGCAAAATAAACGCTATTCGCGCGAACTCGCATCAAACTCGCACTCCCAATCCCGCGAACGGATTGCTCCGCTTCTCCTCCCCCACGGTTGTCGCGGCGCCATGCCCGCAGAGCAGGATCGTCTCGTCGGGCAGCGTGAAGAGCTTCGAGCGGATGCCGAAAACCAGTTTACGCAGGTCGCCGTCGGGGAAGTCGGTCCGCCCGATGCTGCCGGCGAAAACCACGTCCCCCACAAATACGACCGGCGGCTCCTGCCCTTCCCACAGATAGACCACGTGACCTATCGTATGGCCCGGTATGCTCCTGACCTGCCACTCGAATCCCGCAGCCTCGTACATATCACCGTCCTTGACGGTCACGTCGGCCGGGGGGCTAACCAGCGGCGTGCCGAAACCGGCCGAAAGATTCAGCCAGGGGTCGCCCAATTTCGCCGCGTCGTCCACGCCGATCACCAGCGGGCAATGGGGCCATCGCTTCTTGATCGCCCCGTTGCCGCCGATATGGTCGCTGTGGCCGTGCGTGTTCAGAATCGCCGCCGGCGTCAATTTCGCCTTCTCCAGGTGGCGGACGATCTTCTCCGCCTCCAGGCCGGGATCAATGATTACACAGTCGCTGCGCTCCCGAAGCTGAGCGATGTAGGCGTTCTGCTCGAAGGGGTGCGAGAGAATCGTAACAAGCTGAAAATCCGGCGGCTTCACGAAACTGGACTCCTCAAAGGGTATCCAAGGCGTTAAAATGTAACGATTGGCGGTGGCCGTATCACGATCGAGTACATCAACGATTAGGCAAATCGGCCTTTCAAGACCAAACATTGTAATTCCAATCGGCAGAATATGCGATAAGGTCGAAGAAGGCTGCCATCGGAAATCGGGAGGCGTGTAGCCCTTTCGGCCGAGGACGTCAGGGAAAGCGTTCACAAGGCACCGGCCAAGTCCGCGATCAACCATTGTTTGCTAGCGCCCGTGCCCCGCAAGGAGGAGTGTTCATGCCCGTTATGCGATCCAAGAGACAGTATTGGTTGCCGGTTGCGGTGACCTGCGCCCTCCTGGCGGCGATGAACTTATCGTCGGCGGCCTCGGCGGCTCCGTCCGACGGCAACACCACGGATGATTCGACCCCCAGCAGACGTCCCGTGCTATCCCGCTTGCGGCCGGCCTACCTGGCCGAACGGTCCGAAGCGGCAAAATCGGCCGCGGCCGCCCCTGCCCTCGCCCCCGCCCAAGCCAACGAACATCCGCTGATGCCCGTCCTTCGCTGGGCATACTCCGGCATGGACAACATCGAGAAACTCCGCGACTACTCGACCACCGTGGCAAAACGCGAGCGGATCGGCGGCAGGCTGCTCGACTACCAATATATGTTCGTCAAGCTGCGTCAGAAGCCCTTCAGCGTCTACATGTACTTCCTCGGCCCGCCCGACCTGAAAGGCCAGGAAGTAATCTTTGTCGAAGGGCAAAACAACGGCAAGATGTGGGCGCATGGCGTGGGCTTGGAGGCCCATTTCGGCACCGTCTCCTTGAAGCCCGACGGCTTCGTCGCCATGAAAAATCAGCGCTATCCGCTCACCGAACTCGGCATTCTCAACATGACCCGCCGCCTGGTTGAAGTCGGCGAGGACAACAAGCATTATGGCGAGTGCGAAGTGAAGTTCTACGAAGGGGCGAAAATCAACGGCCGCGTCTGTACGATGATCGAGGTCGTCCACCCGGTTCCCCGGCGGAACTTCCTCTTCAACGTAGCCAGGATTTTCGTCGATAAGGAGCTCAACCTCCCCATCCGCTACGAGTCGTACGACTGGCCGAGAGAACCGGGCGGACCGCCCGAGTTGATCGAAGAGTATACCTATCTCAACCTGAAACTCAACAACGGTTTCACCGACGCCGACTTCAGCATCAAAAATCCGAACTACAAGTTCCGTTGATGCCGTCGCCGCTCGACAAAGCCGCGTTGCGCCCCGTTTAGCGGCCGCCGGCACGGCGGCTCTGCGCCGGCGGGCGCTGGATACTTCGGCATGGTATCTCCGATAGCTGCCGCACGCCGCCCCCAGAGCGGCCGCGGCGGCAGCCATTCCGCCCCTCCTCCGTAGCGATTAGACCCGGAGTCTGTTACCCCGCCTTCCAAGCCGCTTGCTGTTGCCTTTGTGTTAGCCATTTGTTAGCATGGTGAACAGTGGCTGTTTCTTGAGAGGAGAAAGAGGCCAAGTCCGGCAGGAGACCTTATCGTCCGGAACCGACAGTCTGCCTAGCGAGTTTTTTCCTGACTTCATATCAACCTCGTCATTGTGGAGGCTTGAAGATCATGGGAGCGGCAGAAGATACCGGGATGGTGCAAGACGAAAAGCACGCGGTCGCCGTCCAAATCGCCTTGGAAGTCGGTTTGCTCGAAAAATGCGAGGTGCATGGCTGCGTGTACGACGCCATGAACGACTTCGTCCTCGATGATGCTCTTCGATGCGGCGAAGAACTGATCGCGCGAAATGACCCGGCGGTCGCCGTCTTTGATGGGAACCGCAAACGTTTGCGCCACGCGATCGAGGACGTTCGCTCGGGAATGCCCAATAGCTGTCCCGATTGCTACCACGCGCAGTTCAACCACTGAAGCCCGACCGCTGAAGCCCGACCGCATTTTTCACCACGGTGGGGCAGACATTCCTGTCTGCCGCAAGAAAAGGGGGGCACACCTGGCAGACAGGAATGTCTGCCCCACCTGTCAACTCAGGCGCGTTGGCCCAGTACTCTTCACGCTCCGCGTGAAGAATGCGTACTTTTCACGCTCCGCGTGAAGAAAATGCCGCGTGAGAAGAATGCTCCGCGCGTGACGCCCTGACCTCCCCTCGCCTCTCGCCGAGCGAGAGGCCTGCGCCTGCTGCCCAAAATGACGAGAAACGCCTCAGGAGTTGCCTGGCTCTCCCGCCCCTTCCGCGACCACCGACGGCACGACCCAGACCTTCACCTCCGCATCGATCTCGTGCCCGAGGTGAATCGCCACGGTGTACAGCCCCAACTCTTTCAACGGGCCTTTCAGCCGCACCTGGTCGGCGGCCAGATGGAAATTGGCCCGCTTCAGCGCGTTGGCCACTTCCACCGCCCCGACCGAACCGTAGAGATGCCCCTCGTCGTTGGCGTTGGCTTCGATCGTGATGCTCTGCCGCGCCAGTTCGGCCGCCAAGGTCTGCAGACCTGCCAGCCGGGCCTTTTCGATCGCCGCCAACTGGGCCCGATGCTTCTCCACCATCCGTTTGTGGTGATCGGTGGCAATCGTGGCCAGACCTTGCGGGATCAGATAGTTCAGGGCGTAGCCGTGCTTCACCTCGACCACGTCCCCCTGTTTGCCCAGGTGTTCGACGGGCTGCACCAGCAGCAATTCGATACCTCCGTGCGCTCCCTTCGGCAGACGCTTCGTTCGATGGGGAACTTGTACTTTCGACTTGGTGTTGGCCATGCTTGATTCGCTCTCTCGTGCTAGGACGGATTTCCAAATCCGCCCAATTCTCGGGAACGGATTTGGAAATCCGCCCTACAAAACCTAAAACGGAATATCATCGCCGCCGGAAGGCTCCGCCTGTCCTTGGTCGAATCCTTCGTCCGGCGGCGGCGCTTGATTGTATTGGGAACCCTGGTTGCGTTGCGGCGCCGGCCGGGCCGCCGCGCACAGCGCGCCACCCTCCGGTCCGCCTTGCCCGCCTTGACCGCCCTGGCCACGCGCGCCGATCAATTGCATCTTCTCGCATACTACCTTCAGCTTCGACCGCTTCTGGCCGTCCTTTTCCCAGCTATCGAGTTTCAGCCGCCCCTCGATGAACACCGGCGAGCCTTTGCTGAGATATTCGCTCATTACCTCGGCCGTCCGCCCCCAAACCGTCACGTCGACGAACGTGACCTCTTCGATCCACTCGCCGTTGGAATTCTTATACTTCTCGTTAACCGCCAGACCGATATCCGTGACCGCCATGCCACTCTGGAGATAGCGCAGCTCGACGTCTCGCGTGAGATTACCGATCAGTATTACTCGGTTGAAACTGGCCATAAGGATCGCTCCCTACTCGTCACTCGTCCTCGTCGCCCACCACGCCCTCGACGGCGTCAACGACCGGAATGGCGTCTTCGATCTCCACGTCACGAACTTTCACTTCCTCCGGCGGACTGACGAGAACCGGGGCCGACAGCGCGTGGGTAACCAGTGCGTCCACGATCCGCGGCTCGATCTTCAGAAAAAGCGCGCGCAGGATGTCGTCGGTGATCTGGCACTGCCGCTTCAATTCGACCAGCCGCGTGCTCTCCAGGCGGAAGTACGTCAGCCAATAAGTGCCTTTGCGCTGCCCCTTGATCGGATAGGCCAGCCGCCGCTCTTCCCACAGGCGGCTGACGAGCATCTCGCCGCCGAGCTTCCCGACCATCGCGGGAATCTGCCCAGAGACGGCCTCGTGATCCCGCCCAAAACGATTGGAATCGAGAATAAACATGCCTTCGTAGACGATCGCGGCCAAGGTTACAACTCCTCTGAAATCTTCAATCTGAAATCTCGAATCTGGAATCTCAGATCTGAAATCTCAAATCCGAAATCTTTAATTGTACTGATTCATGCAAACTTCGATGCCCTCGCGGGCCCACACCACGACGGCGTCGGCCGCCGACTCTACGGCCGCTCGGATGTCGGGCAGTTCGTCGGGCGAAAACTTGCTCAGCACGTAGTTCGCCCACTCCCAACCCGCCGGCGCGGCGCCGATGCCGACGCGAAGCCGCGAAAACTCCTCCGTCCCCAACCTCGCGATAATGTCGTCCAAACCCTTCTGCCCGCCCGACGAACCCCGCGACCGCACTCGCAGTTTGCCCACCGGCAGGTTCAAGTCGTCGCAAAGAACCAACAAGTCCTCGATTTGCAGCTTGTAGAAACTTACCGCCTCCTGCACGCTCGTTCCACTGCGATTCATGAACGTTATCGGGCTCAACAACAACGCCTTCTGACCGCCCAACTCGGCCTCGACCACCTCTCCGCGAAACCGCGTCTTCACCGGCGGGGCACCGTGTCGCCGCGCCAATTCCGCCAAGACCATGTAACCGACGTTGTGCCGGGTTTCTTCGTAACGGCGGCCCGGATTGCCAAGCCCAACCACCAGTTTCATCGCCGCCGCCCTTCGCAGTAAGCACCGATGAATCAATAATTCTCGGAACGTCGCCTTTCGCTCCGAGGTTGTGAAAAAATGGGGACTGGCTCCGCGCCAGGTCAGGCAAACCCCGTGAAAATGGCATCCAGCGAGGTGCCTGTCCCCATTTTTTCACAACCTCTCCGCAAAAGCACGCGACTTTCGCGGAGCGAAAGGCGACACCAATTGGCTCGCCGGTCCTCACTTCTCCTCCGCCTCTTCTCCCTCCGTTTCCTTGGCGCCGATCACCTCCGGTTCCCCGGACGCCGCCTCGCCGGCTGCCCCCTCCTCCGGCACCTCCTTCGGAATGATGCACTCGACCACCGCCACTTCCAGATCGTCCGCCAGAATCTTGGCACCCTCGGGCAGTTCGATGCTGCCCAGCAGGATCGATTGCTCGAGGATCAGTTGATTGATATTCACCGCCAGTTTTTCGGGAATCACCGAGGCCGGACAGGCGATCTCGACCTCGTGAATGTGCTGCACCACGACGCCCCCCTGCGCACGCCGGGCGATTCGCCGCGCAACTCGACCGGCACGCGGACCTCGACGATCTCGTGCTCCGAAATCCGCGTGAAATCGACGTGGATGATGTGCGTCCCCCACGTGTCCCACTGCAAATCGCGGATAAACGCCGATTCGTTGACCGCCCCGGTCAAGCTGACCAGACGGCTGCCGTGCCGGATCGCCGCGGTCAAGACGTCGGCCGCCACGCTCAGCGGCACACATTCCAACCCGTGCCCGTACAAAACCCCCGGTATCTTCCCCGACTGCCGCAGCCGCCGGTTGCGGTGTTTTCCCTGGGTATTTCGCGATTCAACAGCCAACTGTAGCGCCATGTGCGTCCTCGAAACTAATGCGCAGCCCAACTATCTCCGCCTACGGGCGAATCGCTCATTTTCGCGGAAAACCGGAGAAATGCAACCCCAGGGCCCAAAATTCTCCCGCCAATTCTCCCCGACCAGACCGAAATTCCGTCATCGAGGCCGGAAACTCGCCGTAAAGGACGCAAACGGCGCGGCCCCGGGAGAAACCTCGGCAAGGAACACCGACGGCCTCACGATTCGCCCCCTCCATAAGGAGGGCGTCGGGCTCTTGAACCGCAGGAGGACTGCAAAGTCGAGAATTCGGCAGTAGCACGGGCATCCTGCCCGTGTGTCACGGCCAAGATGGCCGTGCTACGAAGGACTTTGCAGCTCTCCTGTCTTGAACCGCATGGCGGTGGCGGTATACTGGCGGCGTCGGTCGGCCCGCGTGTTGTAAACTAGCGTAGTGTCTCTCAATTGAGTTGATTTATGAAGTGACAACAGGTGGGGCAGACATTCTTGTCTGCCAAGAACTCGGGTAGATTGGGACGGATAGGGCAGACAAGAATGTCTGCCCCACCTGTTGTCGTTTCGATTTCACAAGACATCATCTGAGTGCGACGCTACACTAGCAAGAGACGACATCGCCCGACTGCCATTGCGGCTCTCCCCTGTGTATCAGCCCACCGTCTTTCCCCCGATCATGAGGTGCCATCGTGCGTCAGAACCTGCGTTTCTCTTTGACCGCCCTGTTCGCCGTCCTTCTGACCAGCAATGCGTTGGCTGCCGAAAGCGTTTGGCTCTCGTCTCTCGACGTTAGCAAGACCCAGCAGGACTGGGGCAAGCCGCAAGCCGACAAATCGGTCGACGGACACACGTTGACGATCGCCGGCACGAAGTACCAACACGGGCTGGGCACCCACGCGGCCAGCCTGCTTTACGTCGATTTGAAGGGCGGCTCGGCCCGCTTCTCCGCCGAGGTCGGCGTTGACGACGAAGTGACCGGCGACCCCGTCGGCATTCGCTTCTCCCTGATCGGCGACGGCCGCGACCTCTGGAAAAGCGGCGTGATGCGAAGGAACCAGGCGGCCGAAAAAGTCGACGTCGATGTCAGCGGTATTAAAACTCTGGTCCTCGTTGTCGAGAACGAGGGGGACAACATCAACTACGACCACGCCGATTGGGCTCACGCGAAGTTCGACGTCACCGGCGAAAACCCCGTGGCGATATCCGTGTATGAAGAGATAATCGTGCTGACGCCGAAGCCGCCCGCGACCCCGCGGATCAACGGCCCGCGAGTCGTTGGCGTCCGCCCCGGCCATCCGTTCCTGTACACTATCCCCGCCACCGGCGACCGGCCGATGGAGTTCGGCGTCGATGATTTGCCTTCGGGGCTGAACCTTAACGCAAAAACCGGGCAAATCAGCGGAGTTCTCCCGCAGCGCGGCCAATACGTCGTTCTCCTCCGCGCCACGAACGATAAGGGGCAAGCTCAGCGGAAGTTCAAGATCGTCTGCGGCGACGCGATCGCCCTGACGCCGCCGCTGGGCTGGAACAGTTGGAACTGCTTCGCCAACGCCGTCGATGACGGCAAGGTCCGCTCGGCCGCCGATGCGATGGTCCGCAGCGGTCTTGCGCAACACGGCTGGACGTACATCAACATCGACAACTGCTGGGAGATCAAGCCGGGCAGCAACGATCCGCTGCTGAAAGGCGAGCTCCGCGACGCGGATGGAATGATCAACACGAACAAGAAGTTCCCGGATATGAAGGCGCTGTGCGACTATATCCACAGCAAGGGGCTGAAGGCCGGCATCTATTCCTCGCCCGGCCCGTACACTTGCGCCGGCTTCACCGCGAGCTACAAGCACGAACTGCAAGACGCCCAGCGCTACACCCAGTGGGGTTTCGACTACTTGAAGTACGACTGGTGCTCGTACGGCAACATCGCCAAGACCGATCGCGACCTGCCGAAGCTAAAAAAGCCGTACCGCGTCATGCGGCAGGCCCTCAACAAGGTCAACCGCAACATCGTCTTTAGCCTCTGCCAGTACGGCATGGGCGACGTGTGGAAGTGGAACGCGGAAGTCGGCGGCAACTGCTGCCGCACCACCGGCGACATCGGCGACTCCTGGGCGAGCATGGCCGGCATCGGCTTCGCGCAAAACGGCCACGAAAAATACGCCGGCCCCGGACATTGGAACGATCCCGACATGCTCGTGGTCGGCATGGTCGGCTGGGGCGATCTGCACCCGACCGGTCTGACGCCCAACGAGCAATACACCCACATCAGCCTCTGGTGCCTTCTCGATGCACCGCTGCTGATCGGCTGCGACATGGCGCAACTCGACGATTTCACCCTCGGCCTATTGACGAACGACGAAGTCCTCGAAGTCAATCAGGACCCGCTCGGCAAGCAGGCGGGCCGCGTCGCCCAACACGGCAACCTCGAAGTCTGGGCCAAGCAGATGGAGGACGGCTCGAAGGCCGTCGGCCTCTTCAACCGCGGCCGCATCGAATCGCCGGTCACCGTCAAATGGTCCGACCTCGGCGTGGCCGGAACGCAAGTTGTCCGCGATCTCTGGCGGCAGAAAGACCTCGGATCGTTCGACACCGAATTCACCGCCAAAGTCCCCCGCCACGGCGTGGTTTTGATCCGCCTGCGGCCCAAGACTGGAGCGGAATGGCGCGGTAATGGTAATGGGTAATGGTAATGGGGTCGGGTAATGGTAATGGGGTCGGGTCTCATTTCCCCCTCTCACTTCCCGCCCTCCAGTACCCAGGGGCCCCATTGGGTAAAGCCCGTTGCCGCGTCGGCATACTGGACATCGACGAGATCCAGGAAATTCCAGTAATCTGCTAACCCACCGCTCGCGCGATAACGGTTGAGCATGACCTTTACTCGCATACCGACCAGCACGCGGGCTCCGTATTTTTCCTCGCATTTGATAAGCTTATCGACGATACCACGACCAGTCGCGCGCGGAAGATAGAGGTTAGCTTCATTGCCGCTGTAGTCGCCGGGGTTCTTTCCCCATTCATAAAGACGCAAAGAATAGTGCGTATCCTTTGCGTCACTATACGTGTAGTTGTAATAGTTTCGCAGTTGCACCGCACCCCATATAATGATCGTTTTCCCGAGGAACATGTCCGGGTTAGCCTTGACTCGCACCAGGGGCGTCTCATCGCCTACGCAGCCGGGCCAAATGACTGCGTTACTATGCGCCGCGTCACCTGGCTTGTGGGACAACCCGCCGATGGCAAGTACCAGGGCGACGACCGACGCGAAACTGCCGCAGACGACGAACGACCTGTTCTTGCGATCAAGCGCTCGCCATCGCCGCGTTTGCCAGGCGAAGACCAGGAGGCCGGCTGTAGCAAAGCCCAACAGGGTAGCGCGGGGCAGCAGAACTGTGACCAAGACAAAGCCGACGGCGCAAATAAGAAACAGACGGCCTGCGCGGTCCAGAGCCTTCCAGCCACGAGCGGACGCCTGGCCGAACCGCGTCAGCCGTTGCTGTAGAAGAGGGAGATTCTCGGCCACCCAAAGGCCGATCCGCTGCCTTACCGCCACGAGGTCAGGGCAGAACCACTGCAAGAACGGCGGCAGGCGGTCGCGATGATCGGGCGGAGCAACCATTTCGGGGCCTGCTTTCGTGTCGATTCTACCACGCCGGGACGGCGGTCTGCAAGCAAACGCAGCCGACGCACGAATGCTACGTCTCGCCGGCCATTTAGAGGGCCATACCACGGTGCGCGTACGCTGCGCGCCTGTACGCTCGCAAGCTCGCCCCCATGAGGTTGAGGCTAATACACTAAAGGAAGATGGCAACCGCGAACGCCAGCGACATTACAAGCGAGTTCATCACACGAATCATACGGGCCAGTCGCGTCCAGAACATGGCCTCTGGAGTTCTCCTCTATTTGGCTAGTGCCTCAACCGATCTGACTTGACAGGTTTTGGTGGAGATGGTATTTCGCTTTCCGGGGCAACAACCTGTCAGGAGAGCGAACATGGGCAAGGAAGCCAAGTACGTGGTTCGGCTATCGAACGAGGAACGAGGTCAATTGGAGGATCTTGTGGCGCGAGGACGGGTGGCGAAGGCGACTCGTCAGCGGGCACAGGTGTTGCTACGTGCCGATCAGGGGCAGGGAGGTTCCTGCGCCGTGGACGAAGCGATTGCGGATTTGGTGGGCGTCAGCTTATCGACGGTCCACCGAGTTCGGCAACAGTTCGTCGAAGAAGGTTGGGAGGCATCGTTGTACCGTAAGCCGGCCACAAATCGACAATATCGCAAACTGGACGGTGTGCAAGAGGCCCACTTGGTGGCTTTGGCCTGTTCGTCACCGCCAACGGGCCGGGTGTGTTGGACGATGCAACTGCTGGCCGACAAATTGGTGGAATTGGAGATCGTCGAATCGATTGGGCGCGAGGCCGTTCGCACCACGCTGAAAAAAACGTTCTTCAGCCCTGGCGCAAAGAGCAATGGGTATTGCCGCCGGAGCAAAACGCCGATTTTGTTCTGCGCGATGGAAGACGTGCTTGAAGTCTACCAACGGCCCTACGATCCGCAGCGACCGGTCGTGTGTTTTGACGAGCAAAGCAGGCAATTGACCAAAGAAACACGTCGGGCGATTCCCGCCGCGCCTGGGCGTCCGGCGCGGGTGGATTACGAATATGAGCGTAACGGAACGGCCAATCTGTTTATGATCTTTGAGCCGCTGGCGGGCAAGCGTCGCGTGAAGGTGACCGACCGACGTACCGCGTTGGATTTCGCCGAGGTGATTCGGGAGTTGGTGGACAGCTATCCGATGGCGGAGAAAATCGTGTTGGTGATGGACAACTTGAACACGCACAAGATGGCTTCGCTCTACGAGGCGTTTGCCCCCGACGAGGCTCGCCGACTGATCGAACGGCTGGAGGTTCACTACACGCCGAAACACGGCAGTTGGCTGGACATGGCCGAGACGGAGTTAAGCGTGATGACCAAACAGTGCCTTCGGCGGCGGATTCCCGATAAACCCACACTGGTCCGCGAGGTTGCCGCTTGGGAATCCACACGAAACACCGCTCGATGCCGCATCGACTGGCGTTTCACTACAGCCAACGCCCGAATCAAACTCAAACGCCTCTACCCGTCAATTCAGGTCGGTTGAGGCACTAGCAAGTCCCAAATCCAACTTAGAAAGTCCCGTGCCGCCTTGAAAAAGCTGCACGCTGCCCCTGTCGTCAACATTGCAATTATCACCCCGGCAGCCAACGGAGACCGCCGTGCCCAGTCCTGAATCTTCTCAACGATGTCCGGGTGGTCCAGTTCCCAAAGGCATTCCCGACCCGGCCCAGTTATTCCTTTTGCGTGCCAACCTTTGTCTGAGTAATAACCCTCCACAAGTCCGTGCTCCATTAGCCCACCCACACAGGCGATGGCCTCTCGATAGTTCGTGGGCATCTCTTTCGAGCTTTGTTTGGTTTTTTCCGGGGGAGGCCAGCCGTTCTCCTGGATGTTGAAGGTGCCGGAAGCAAAGTCATGGAGATTGATACGTCGCAGCAACCAAGCTTCGCCCTTGGTCAGGTGTGGGTGCATTGTGTCTTGCCTCCGGTCAACGGAGTATCTTTCCCAATACCTCATAGTGTAGTTAAGGGGCGGGGCGGCACAATACCCCCGAATACAAATGAGACACGCCCCCCATTTTTCATCGAGAACGAAAGGCAAATGCAAACGAATGCAAATGGGGTCGGGGCCAATCCTGTTCGGCACGAGATTTGCGCATTCATCGCACCCCACACAGGTGGTAATGCGCGTTCTCGATAAGCGCGCATAATCTCCGGCATGGCTGGCAAGCGCCGGGATGACGTACGTGAAGAGGACGTGACGGGCTTGAAGTATTTCGACAAGCTCGCCCCTCTTCTCGCCCGCCTGCATGAAGTCGGCTGCCAGCGCGACAAAGCCGGCAACCGCAAGCTGCATTACGACCAGTATTGCATGCTCGTGCTGCTGTTCCTCTTCAATCCCGTGGTTCGCTCCTTGCGAGCCATCGAACAAGCCAGCGAACTGCGGAAAGTCCAACGCAAACTCGGCTGTCAGCGGGCCTCGCTGGGCTCGCTCAGCGAAGCCACCGATGTCTTTCTGCCGGAACGGCTGAAGGAAATCATCGCCGAACTGGGCAAACAACTCGAACCCATCGCCCGCGATCCGCGGCTGAAAGACGTGCAACACACGCTGACGCTGGTCGACGGAACCTTGATGAGGGGCTTGCCCGTGCTGGTGCAGGCCGCGTTGGGTGATCCGCGAACGGCCAAGCTCAAGGCGAAGTTCCGCCTCCACACCCAATTCGATCTGGAACGCGGCGTGCCGGTCCGCATCGACGTCACCGAAGGCATCGGCAAAGGCGAGGCCGACGAGCGGGCGGTGCTGGCCAGGGCGTTGGAAACCGGCCGCTGCTACGTGAAGGACCGCGGCTATGCGAAGTTCAAGCTGTTCAACGAAATCGTAGCCGCCGGCAGTAGTTACGTCTGCCGTTTGCGCGACAACAGCCGCTATGAGATCGAGGAGGACCGGCCCTTGGCCAGCGAAGACGACGAGGCGGGCATCGTCCTCGATGCCATCGTGCGCCTCGGCGAATACAACGGTGGCAAAGACCGTCCCGATCATCCCCTGCGTTTGGTTGTCGTGGAGACCACGCCGCACGAGAAACGCGGCGGCCCGCCCAGCAACGGATTGCTGCTGATCGCCACCAACTTGCTCGATTTGCCGGCCTGGATCATCGCGCTGATTTATCGCTACCGCTGGACCATCGAGGTCTTCTTTCGCTTTTTCAAGCACGTGCTGGGCTGCCGGCATTTGTTGAGTCGCGATCCGGCAGGCGTCGAGATCCAGACCTATTGCGCGATCATCGCCTGCATGCTCATCAGTTTGTGGACGGGCCGCAAGCCGACGCTACGCACGTATGAGATGATCTGCCATTATTTCACCGGTCTGGCGGAGGAGGATGAACTGCTGGCCCATTTGGCCAAGTTGCAAGCCCACCAAGTCTGAGCACTACTGTCCGGCGGTCTGCGCTGCTGCCGCGATAGCGTTGGATGCTGCGCAGGCGCCGCCTCTGCCTCCCCTCGGCTTTCTGCCTTGTCATTCTCTTCCTGTCGTTCTCTTACCGGCGCGTCGCAGTCCGCTTGCCTTCTCTCAACGCCAACGCAATAATCGTGCCGAACAGGATTGGGTCGGGGCTCATTTATCCGCTCAGATATCCTCTGTCATCGCGTTCGCCCGCGTTGCGGAGGACGGCCCGGGCGTCGCAACGTCGATTCGAGCCCCAATCGCTTTGCCGTCGCCTGCTGCCAGACCGTTTGCCTTCCCCGGCCCAAGGACGGCGGCCTCGATCGCTGGCCATAAGCATAGACGCATACCTATGTTCGTACAATTGGGTGTTCTTCGGATAACGTCGCCAACCATTGCGCGTCTTCGTGCAATCGGGACATGAAGCAATCTCTGACGCTGGAATACTGGCTCGATTACGGTTGGTATGTTGGCCGTCTCAAAGGCGTGCCCGGCGTTTTTTAGTCAGGGCGAGTCATTGGCTCAACTCGAGGAGAACATCCGCGACGCCTATCGGATGATGATCGAGGAGGAGGGGCCTCCGCCTTGCGAAAACGCTCACACCAAGGAAATCGAGGTCTTGGTGTGAAGCGCCGCGAACTCGAATCCGCCGGCTTCGTCCTCTACCGACACGCCGGTCGGCACGACATCTACTTGAACCGCCAAAGCGGCCGCAAGGCCCCCGTTCCACGGCACGATGAAGTTCGGGATAGCCTCTGCCGCTTGATCCGCCGCCAGCTTGGGCTTGGGGAGTGAGCGGAAGACGAGAAAACGGCGGCGGGTCTCATTCGTCCTCTGCGATATCCTCTGTCATCGCGTTCGCCCGCGTTGCGGAGGACGGCCCGGGCGTCGCAACGTCGATTCGAGTCCCAATCGCTTTGCGGTCGCCTGCGGCGGCGGAATCGACGCCATACGTGCATCCTTGCTCCGCATTTGCTCGCGTAGTAGGGCGATCTCCTGCTTTGCCCGATCGAGCTGCGATTTCAGTCGCACGCGAGCATTCGGGCAATTGGCCGCCCAGCCGCGTGCGTAGGCTAAAGCGAATTGGGCCAATGAAATGGAGTGGAGAACGACCGACTTGACTGACGTGGGGCAGTTGCGAGGTGGAGCGACGGAAATTCGAGACATGACCGCCTATTCAGGAGATGAGGGCGAGAGGAACGTCAAGAATCCCCCATTCTACGCCTCTGTCGCACGGCGACCATCGAGGCTGCAATTGCAGTTGACTTCTTGGAATGGCGTGGTATTATAATACTACAAGGACGTCTTGGGATCGAAGCGATGGCATTTCACACGGTTATCTGGGATTTGGACGATGACCCGGATGGCAACGTGCAGCACTGTGCTGAGCATGACGTGGCGAAAGAAGAGGTCGAAGAGGTACTGCAACATCCCAGTGATGCCGACGTGAGTCGATCTTCGGGGCGTCCGGTGGTGTTTGGAGACACCAGTGCAGGGCGGCACTTGATGGTGATCTACGAGACAATTGAGCCGGACGTTGTGTATCCGATAACCGCATACGAAGTTCCGCGAAGGTGACGACAATATGGCCATGCGCCGCATCATTCGAAACCATCGGCTTTCGGCCGAAGAATCCGCAAAGTACCGAGACGTGCGTGAGCGGGTGGCCGAGGAGTTTCCCGAGTTGATCGCACGCCATCACGAGCGTGTTTCAGCCCTCGACCAGTTGGGCGAGTTGCTCAAGCAGTTGAAAGCCGCTAGAGAAGAACGTGGCCTGAGCTTGTCCGATCTGACCGATCTGACAGGCATGGACCGATCGGCGATCTCGAAGCTTGAAACTGGGCAGCGTCTCAACCCGACGGTGGACACGCTTGTGCGATACGCTGAGGCCGTCGGAAAACATCTGGTCGTCTCGTTGGTCGATAGGTGACAACCGTGGTCGAGAATCGAATGGTCGGACGAGCCGAGTCTGCGGCTGCTATTCAGCGCCAATCTGAGGGCAAGCCGGAGTACATGCCAAAGAAGATGGCATCCGTAACGTCTTGGTATTTATAGTGTTACAAAAACCGGAGAGAGAAGGGGGACAGGCGCGCTTATCTGAGAGATTATGGCTCGTCGAGGATAGAATGGCGTCTGGTCTCATTTATCCGCTGCGATATCCTCCGTCATCGTGTTCGCCCGCGTTGCGGACGACGGCCCGGGGGTCGCAACGTCGATTCGAGCCCCAATCGCGTTGCGGTCGCCTGCTGCCAGACCGTTTGCCCAAACGGAATGCCAGTTCGAGCGCTCTCGCGCAACGCCTTGAGTTCCGCTTCGGTCTCCGCCTGGTTCACGTAGTCGAGCCACATCTCTCCAGGCTTTTACACGAATAGCCGGCTCACCGACTCGTTGCGGTGGATGCGCTTGATTGCTTCGCCCAAGAGCGGGGCGACGCCGAGAACCGTCAGCTTCGTGATCCGCTTCTCGGGCGACAGCGGCACGGTGTCGGTCAGAATCAGACCGTCGATGGGGGCCTTCTCCAGTCTCGCGATGGCGTCGCCCACCAGCAGGCCGTGCGTGGCGGCCAGAAATATCTGCCTGGCGCCGTGGTTGTGCATCACTTCGGCCGCGCCGCAAATCGAGCCCGCCGTGCTGATCATGTCGTCGAAGATCAAGGCCACGCGGCCTTCGACTTGCCCGCCGATCACGTTCGCCTGCTTGGTCTTCTCTGCGGTGCTGCGGCGTTTGTCGATAATGGCCAGGTGTCCGCCCAATCGCGCCATGTGGGCCAAGGCCCGCTTGATGCTCCCCTCGTCGGGGCTGACCACCACGAAATCGTCGTCGCCAAAACCCATCGCCTTGAAGTGCTCGTCGATCACCGGCGCGGCGTAGAGATGATCTACCGGAATATCGAAGAAGCCCTGGATTTGGGCCGTGTGCAGGTCCATCGCCAGCACGCGGTCGGCGCCGGCGCGGGTAATCAGATTCGCCACCAGTTTCGCGGTGATCGGCACGCGGCCCTCGTCCTTGCGGTCCTGCCGGGCGTAGCCGAAGTAGGGCATCACCGCCGTGATCCGATCGGCGCTCGCCCGTTTCAGGCTCTCGATCATGATCAGCAGTTCCATCAAGGTCTCGTTGACCGGCGGGCAGGTCGGCTGGAGGATGAAGACGTCGCGGCCGCGCACGTCCTCGTCGATCTTGCAGGAAATCTCCCCGTCGGGAAAGTTCCCCACGATCGCCCGGCCCAGCGGCAGTTCCAGGTACTCACAAATTCGCTTCGCCAGACCAGGATGGGCTCGTCCTGCAAAGAGTTTCATCGGATTCATCGGGTCAGAGGACATGTATTAGGGATTTCGGGATGAGGGAACTCGTTGGGGTGGCAGTTGCACTGCCACCCCCGGCAAAATGCCGCTAATTCAGGGGCGGCAGTGCAACTGCCACCCCAACAACCGCTGCCGCTTCGCGACCCCGTCCGCCGGTCTCGGTCTTTCGCCTTCGGCCAGCGCCCATCTTGCCACGAACCGCCGTCTTCTTCCAGGGGGCAACCGGATTTTTCTCGGGATTCTCCGCCGTCGTCCTCGGGGAACAACCAAGAATGCCCCGTCTGTTCCAACGGCCCTGGACGATTCCCCGGGCATCGAACGGCGTCCGCGCTCGCCAAGACGGGCACCAGAAGCCTGCCACGTCGCCAGAAGCGAATCTGGCGGCAGGCGACCGCAGCGCTCTCGACCGGGACCGACAGCACCGAGGTCAAGAGCAGGACATCCGTGGTTAAAATGGGCGATCTTCAATCGGCGGCTTTTAAGCAAGGCCGGGGGGTTCCGACTTAATTCCGACTTGACCCCGACTTGCAACCGCTAGGAAAAGCCCCGCGAAAAGCCCGAGTTTTGGACGCAAGCCGATCCAGTGGGCTCCCGCAGTCGGTGTATAACGGGTTTTTGAGCGGGGTGACCCAGCATATACTTCTCCCCGAAAAAGGCGTGAAAAAGCGATGCTCACCACTCTTGATGTCTCCGTCCCTGAAAGAGCCTTTTGTGTCAAGGGCCGCCTGGCGGATTTTTTCGCGCACGGTTCGCGCCGAAGCCCGGTAGGGCTTCTTTTCGATCACTTTCGTTTGGGACTCGTTGAGGAATCGGTTTTGGAACGTGGTTGTCGCGGTCATTTTGTTGCGAGGTTGTTCGCGCCGTTCTTTTCTCGTGCGGCGGCACCCCTATCCATCCCTTCGTGAATCCGTCTGCCCTTCGGCTGGCGGCTGGACCCGCACGACAACAAGAAACTGCTGCCAGACCGGGAAGAGCACGCGACGATCCGCCGAGCCCAATTCTTGCGCACCGCGGGGCTGAGTTTCGGGGAAGTCTGCCGACGGCTGGACCAGGAGGGACGCGGGCGGCGCGGCAAGGAGTGGGAGGGAAGTCACTCCGTCTTACGGACGATTTTGCTCCGCAACAAGCAACCGTGAAGACACGGGCACGCTACCCTAGCCCACACCCCAGCGCGCCCAAAAGCGATTCTGAAACAAGCCTCGACAACGGCTGTTGGCTGCCTCGTCTGCCGACGTGTATTTTTCTACTACTTTTAGGCCATCGAAGAGGACGAGATTTCGCGAAATGGAACGGGCTTCATTTTGAGCCCTGTCGCGACGAACTCCTCGATAGATTTCGCCGGATTGCCACGAATCCCGCCGTCAGCGCACAGAGGATTAATGCACCGGTCGATGGCTCGGGGACGGGGGTGAGAGCCAAAGAACCATTTTGAATAGCGTAAACGTATTCAGGATTTCCGACCACATTTCCATTCCCGTCCAACTCCGCTTCTCCAACAAACAAACCGTATGAACCTGGCGAATTACCCCACAGATTAATAAGCGTGTTATAATGATACGAATCTTGGTATGGGCCGGAGCCAAAACCCAGTCCGTTGCCATTTAGAATGGGATCATTCACAAGGTTGACGACATTGTCATAAGTAATCACGTCGCCATCATGATTCTCGGCGTCGGTCGGCCCGCTCGCCGGAAGCAAGGACCCTGCCACGGTGATCAACGTGTTTGGGGCTGCTTCGAGTGGGACCCCTGTAACATTGATTGAGCCGCTTTGAGCGACTCCGCCTACGATGTCGATCGTCCCCGTGGCATTCATGCCACTGCTGGTGAACGTGAAATTGTAGATGTCGGCGACCGCCGCCGTAGCCGTGCAGAGGACGAGCACTGCTGCTTACACTAAGAACTTGGTACTCATCGCTAGGTACTCCTTGGTTTAATTTCCCATCAGTCCGAATTACAGCAAACGAAAACCCGCGCCGAAAAGCATCAAGGATGGTTCGCCGCCAAGCACCAGGCAGCGGCATAGGCTCGCCACTTGCAAGCCACCAGAAATGGGCCCGATACCCTTCATGGTGCGCGAAACGAAAAAAGGTCCGAATTGACGAAACCGCAATTGCCTCTGCTGTTCCGGACCTCACGCGTCTAACAAGCGTAGTATAGCAGGCCGCGCAAACGCCGCAAGCATTTCGCACACATTTCACCAATAAAGGCCGAATATCTGCAATTATCTTACCCCCGCAGAGGCAGATTGACCGCGTTTTGCGGCCAAATGCAAAGCGCCCCCCAAGAAATTTCAAGTTCTTGATGAGGCTGCTCTGAAAAACCAACTCATAGCCAAGGCAGCCTATCCGTCCGGCACCGGAATCAGGTGGTTGTGGCCGCTACGAGATCTCGTCGCATTTTTTGGGATTAAATGCTGGAGAAAGCGACTATCCAGAAGCGGCCAACGAGTCCAACGCTTGGCCGCCAGCGCGGGCATTTTACGCCCGCGTTCCGACCGCCGAAATAGCGAGCGATAGCTAGTGGTCTGTCCAGATCAAGTTTACGTGTAGGGTGCCACTGCTGGCTTGTCCAGCAGTGCGGGAAGCACGGTTGGACAAGCCAACCGCGGCACCCGTAAAGTCAAATTGGACAGACCACTAGGCTGGGTTACCGCCGGCCCCCAGGCTCCCGTGCTCCGAAAGAAGTCCCTTTACGCACCCCGCCGGAGCCAAGCCCCGCTGCCCTTGGCTCCCAGGCCATCAAAGGGGCTCCGCGCTCGGTAGCCGCGGCGCATTCGCGTGGTTCCGGCGCCAGAATCGAATCCAGTGGACGGTTCCCAAAGGGACCACAAACCCGCGGTTGAAGTTCAGTTCACGGCGCGCCACTGCGTTCCAATGCCCCGTGGGTGCAAAGCAGCTTCCGGCCTCGGCTCAGGCGGCCGAGGTGACGGTGGAGCGGCGGACATAGGCACACCCCGGCCGAGTGCGAAGGTAGCGCCCGAGAACGGTCGTCGTCGCATAGAGTAGCGGCCCGGACTTGGAGTATCGCTTCCGCCCCCTCTGGGTCGTTCCAAAACATCTCCGTCCCCTTCACCCGGTAGTTCACCTCTTTGACCAGCGACTCCATCAAGGCCGACGTTACCGGCAACCCAAGGCGTCGATAATGCGGATAGTCCATGCGACCGCGGTTGTTCCGCAGATAACGTGCGGCATCGACGATCGGTTTACGCGGATCGTTCTCGTCCAGCTTGGCCGTGTCGTCAAGACCGTGCGGAGCCAACCAACGCTTCAGTTCGTCCATCGCCTCCATCGCCCGACCTTGCCAACATGCGCGGGCCATGCGCAGATAGCACGACCACGCAACGGAGAAATCCGGGTGCATCGCCAGTGCCGCAGCGTACAGATAACTCAGCGCGTGGATGAAATCAAGGATGGGCACAAAGTTTGGAAAGTAGTGCTTCCACACAGACCAATGCCAGGGAAGACCGTCTCCCACAAAGGCACGCGCAGGCGCCTGCGGAAAACGACGACAGTCGGCCTCCCGCTTCATCTGTTGCCCGAAGACGCTGGCCTCTGCCATGCTCGAAAGACACGTGCGCACCAGACGCTGGGGACGCCAAGCCTTCTCGCCAGGCGGCGCGGCAGATACCGCCGAAATCGCTGGCGGAGCCTCTTTTTCCGCTAATTTCGCCACTCGCTTGGGATCGGTGAACGCACGCGGAAGTTCCGGTTCGGGGTCTTCCGCAAACGTCTGGTGCGTCATTCGCAGCAAATTGGCGTTCTTGGTCTCGCGCCAAGCCTCGCCATGAACGCCGCGACCTTGGCCCGGTTTCCGTGTGCGAATTCGTCCGCCGTCAGCTTCCACGACGGCCAACTCGGGTGGATTCTCGGGGGCTTGGACCAGTTCGGGCGCATCCCCTTCATCTCGCAACTCCGCCAGTTCCATCCCCACTTGGTGCGTTACACGCTGCACCGTGCTCGCTGAGACCTCGTTACCACCGACGTGCTTCAGCACCAGCGACGCGCGTTGGCTCGATCGCGTCTCGGCCGAGGCATACACGATCCTCTGCGTCATCGCCGGCGTTAGTTCCCGACTGTCCAATCCCATCGCTGCCCGCAGAGGGAAAAAAATCCCGCCGACAGCGGGTACAAGTCCCTTTCCATTCCAAGATGGGGACCGCACCGTCGGTCGAGAGAATCGTACGGGCCACCAACTCCAGCGAACAAACTTCGCCACAGGTCGGACAGGCGGCGCTGTCGGGACTTTCCGCCGTCATCTCCCGCGCGGCCCATTCCTGAAAGCAACAACTCCAACGGGTCGCCAACCGATGGGAAGCCGCCTCGATTTGACTGAAATGGAGCGGGGTCTTCCGGTCCCAGCCCGCCAAAATGGTCTCGATGATCGCATCCTTCGCCTCAAGCAAAACCCGCTCGAATTTCCGCTG
This sequence comes from uncultured Planctomycetaceae bacterium, assembly GCA_963823895.1. Classification (GTDB taxonomy): domain Bacteria; phylum Planctomycetota; class Planctomycetia; order Pirellulales; family Thermoguttaceae. The sequence goes on along the minus strand of CAWGNG010000038.1, from coordinate 231,458 downwards.
TAAATGCTGCGAAATGCCGTCCATGACAGATCCTCCACGATCCAAAGTGACTTCCTATCCTGCGACAAATTGCCATCTTAACCGAAAAACGCCAGATTCTCCTATTGACGTTTGCTTGAGCCACGTTGGGACACCGGAAGCTGCTTTGCACCCCGGCCCCGTCCACGGTCAATAGTCGTCGTTGACATCGCCCCTGGTTTGGTTATAATACGGGGTTTTCCAGGTGCCAAGTACCCGCCCGGCAAACGTCGTTTACCCACCTTGCCACCCAGCTTGGGAGCGAGCCGTTGGAAGAAGCCATTCAGAAAGCCGACGTCCTGATCGAAGCCCTCGGGTGGATTCGCCAGTTCCGCGGCAAAACTACGGTCATCAAACTCGGCGGCAGCGTCATGGAAGACGATCGGGCGATGATCCACCTGCTGCTGGACATCGTCTTCATGGAGACTGTCGGCATGCGTCCGGTGCTGGTCCACGGCGGCGGCCCGGCGATCAACCGCGCCATGGCCGACGCCGGGTTACAGCCGCGGTTTGTGCAGGGACGCCGCTACACCGACGCCGACACACTGTCGATCGTCGAGCGCGTGCTCGCCGGTGAAGTCAACGATTTTCTCGTCCGCCGCATCGAAGAACTCGGCGGCCAAGCGCGTCCACTGAACTTCCGCACGAGAAACGTATTGTTCGGCGAGCGAATGACTTTGGCCGAAAACGGCGAATCGGTCGATCTCGGATTCGTGGGCACGGTGACCGGCGTCGATCGCCAGGCCATTGAGGAGGTCAGCAACTCGGGAGCGGTGCCGGTCATCCCTTCGATGTGCATTGACCAGAGCGGCCAAAAGTTCAACGTCAACGCCGACACCGCCGCCACCGCCGTCGCCCAGGCGCTCGCGGCCGAGAAGTTGGTCTATCTCAGCGACATCAACGGCGTTCGCCGCGACAAAGACGACGCCGATTCGCTGATCCACTCGTTGACCGCCGAGGAGGCCAACGCATTGATCGCCGAGGGGGCCATCAACTCCGGCATGATCCCCAAGGTCCAGGCCTGTCTGGAGACGCTCGACCGCGGCGTTCGCAAAGTCCACATCATCGACGGCCGCATCCGCCATTCGTTGTTGCTCGAAGTCTACACGAGCAAAGGCGTGGGGACGCAAATCGTGAGGGATTAGGGATTGGGGGCTAGGGACTGGGGGCTAGGGGCTGGGGATTAGGGATTTGAGATTTGAGATTCGAGATTTGCAGAGATGTTTAGCCGCCGCGTCCACGCGGCGTTTATGAGGAGTACGACGTGCCCGCCGTTCACACCAACAGTTCCGAAGAAATCCTAAAGCTCTTCCAGCGCTACGTAATCCCCAACTACGGCCGTTTCCCCGTCGCTCTGACCCGCGGCGAAGGCTCGTACATCTGGGATGCCGAGGACAACCGCTATCTCGATCTGTTTTGCGGCTGGGGTTGCAACCTGCTGGGCCACTGCCCGACGCTGGTTGTCGAGGCCGTCCGCGAGCAGTTGGGCGAGTTGATCCACGTCCCCAACACCTGGCACACCGAGTTGCAGGGTCTCTGGGCCAAGGCGCTTTCCGAGCGGAGTTTCGGCGGCCAGGCGTTCTTCTGCAATTCCGGCACCGAGGCCAACGAGGCGGCGATCAAGCTGGCCCGGCTGCACAACGCCGCCCGCCGCCGCTACAAAATCATCACCTTCGAGGGCGGATTCCACGGCCGCACGATGGGCTCGATCTCCGCCACCGCCCAGCCGAAATACCACGCGGGCCTCGGGCCGCTGATGGCCGGCTTCGTCTACGCCCCCTTCGGCGATCTGGACGCCGTCGCCCGACTGATCGACGGCGAAACGGCCGCCATCCTGATCGAGCCGATCCAAGGCGAAGGCGGCGTCCGCATTCCGCCCGACGGCTTCCTGGCCGGCCTCCGCCAACTGGCCGACCAGCACGAATTGCTCCTCATGTTCGACGAAGTCCAAACCGGTTGCGGGCGGACCGGCGACTGGTTCGCCTACCAGGGCTTCGGCGTGACGCCCGACGTAATAACGCTGTCGAAAACGCTCTGCGGCGGACTGCCCGGCGGGGCGATGCTCACCACGCCCGAAATCGCCAAGAGCCTGCGGCCGGGAATGCACGCCTGCACCTTCGGCGGCAATCCGATCGCCGCCCGCGCCGGCTTGGCCTTCATCGAGCAGATCGAGCGAGACAATCTGCTCGAACATGCCAAGCAGATCGGCGAGGTATTCCGCCAGCGGCTGCGGCAGCTTCAGCAGGAGTGCGATCTGGTCCGCGACGTTCGCGTCCGCGGCGTGATGATCGGCATCGAGCTTTCCATCGAGGGCGCCGCTACCGTGAAAGCCTGCCTTGACCGGCGGCTGTTGATCAACTGCACCCACGGAACCGTCATCCGCCTGCTGCCGGCGATCAACCTCACCGAGGAGCAAGCCAACGAAGGTTGCGACATCCTCGCCGACGTTCTCAAACAGCAAGCCGGCAACCATTTGCCGGTGCAGTGAGGGGCTAGAGAGTAGGGGCTAGGGACTAGGGGCTAGGGGTCAGCGGATGAGGGATGAAAGATGAGGGATAAAAGATCACGCGCCGCCGGTTCTCGTTCTCTAGTCCCTAGCCCCCAGCCCCTAGCCCCTCAGGGAGCGACACAATGCGACACCTATTGACGTTAGCCGACGTTACGACCGCCGAGATCGAGCGCATCTTTGCGATCACCGAAGATCTGAAGCAGAAGTGCGAGAAGGGCCTGCGCGAGCCGCTTCTGCCCGGCCGGGTGATGGCCCTGATCTTCGAGAAACCTTCGCTCCGCACGCGGGTTAGCTTCGAGGCCGGCATGGCCCATCTCGGCGGCAGTTCGATCTTTCTGGGAAACGACGCCGGCTTCGGCCGCCGCGAGAGCATCGCCGATTTCGCCCGCGTCTTGGGCGAGTACGCCGATGTGGTCGTCGTCCGCGCCAATCGCCATCAAACGGCCCTCGAACTAGCCGAGTATTGCACCTGCTCCGTCGTCAACGGCCTGACCGATTTCGGCCACCCCTGCCAGGCGTTGGCCGATCTCTATACGGTCCGCGAGTTGGTAGGCAAGCTGGAGGGTCACACGCTCGCGTGGATCGGCGATGCCAACAACGTCGCCCGCAGCGTCGCCATCGGCTGCGGCAAGCTCGGCATCCGCATGGTGATGGCCACACCGAAGAAACACCAGTTCGACGAGAAATCGCTCGCCTGGATCAAGCAGCAGTCGCCGAACCTCGATTTCGCCGTCACCACCGACGCGGCCGAAGCGGTCGAAGGGGCGGTGGCCGTCTACACCGACGTTTGGGTGAGCATGGGCCAGGAGAGCCAGCAGGAGGCCCGCCGCCGCGAGTTCGCCCCCTATCAAGTCAATGCCGCGTTGATGCGGCACGCCCAGAAGGGCGCCTTCTTCATGCACTGCCTGCCCGCCCATCGCGGCGAGGAGGTGACCGACGAGGTGATCGACGGCCCGCAGAGCGTCGTCATCCAGCAGGCCGCCAACCGCATGCACGTCCAAAAGGGCATCCTCGCCTGGCTGCTGGGGGCCAAAGCATAGGAGGTTTGATCGTGCTCGATCCGTTGCGACAAGAGGTGTGCATGGCCAACCGCGAGTTGGCCCACAGCGGCCTGGTCACGCTGACGTGGGGAAACGCGAGCGGCTTCGATCCCAGGCGGCGGGCCGTTGTGATCAAGCCAAGCGGCGTCCGCTACGACGAGATCGAGCCGGCCGACATGGTGGTCGTCGATCTGGAAGGAAAGACCGTCGAGGGCAGGCTTCGGCCGTCAAGCGACACGCCCACCCATCTCGCGCTGTACCGCGCGTTTCCGCAGATTGGCGGCGTCGTTCACACGCACAGCCGGCACGCCACCATGTTCGCCCAGGCGAGGCACGAAATCCCCTGCCTTGGCACCACGCACGCCGATCATTTCTATGGTCCCGTGCCCGTCACTCGTCCGCTGGCCGAAGCCGAAGTGACGGCCGATTACGAAGCGAACACCGGCCGCGTGATCGTCGAGCGTTTCGCCGCGCTCGATCCGGTCGCCATGCCGGCCGTGCTCGTCGCCGGCCATGGGCCGTTCACTTGGGGCGCCAACGTCGCCCAGGCGGTGCAAAACGCCATCGCCCTGGAAGCCGTCGCGGAAATGGTGCTCGGCAGTTGGCTGATCGATCGCAGCAGCAGCGAATTGGAAGGCTACGTGCTCGAAAAACATTACCAGCGAAAACACGGGCCCGCAGCATACTACGGCCAAAAATAGGAGCGATGGCGGTCATCGGTTGGGGCGGCAGTGGTACTGCCGCCCCTCTGTAGGAAACGAGGGATGGCAGTATAACTGCCATCCCAACCAGTCGAATAGGAGTCACCGGCAATGGGATTCGAATCTTTGCAAGTATGGTTTGTCACGGGAAGCCAAAATCTCTACGGGCCGGAGACGCTCCGGCAAGTCGCCGAGAACAGCCGCCGCGTTGTCGAGGGGCTCAACGCCTCCGGCCGGCTCCCCTTCCCCGTCGTCTTCAAGCCGGTGGTGACCACGGCCGACTCCATCCTGCAACTCGTTCGCGAGGCCAACGCGGCGGCGAACTGCGCCGGGGTGATCTGCTGGATGCACACGTTTTCGCCGGCGAAAATGTGGATCGCCGGCCTCAGCGCGCTGGCGAAGCCGATGGCTCATTTGCACACGCAGTTTAATCGCGATTTGCCCTGGGCCACGATCGACATGGACTTCATGAACCTCCACCAGGCCGCGCACGGCGACCGGGAGTTCGGCTTCATCTGTGCGCGGATGCGGCGGCCGCGCAAGGTCGTCGTCGGTCACTGGGAGGATACCGAGGTGCAGGATCGCCTGGCCGCCTGGCAGCGAGCCGCCGCCGGTTTGCACGAAATCCGCTCGCTCAAGGTTGCCCGATTGGGCGACAACATGCGGCAAGTCGCCGTGACCGAAGGCGATAAGGTCGAGGCCCAAATCCGCTTCGGCGTCGAGGTCAATGGCTATGGCATCGGCGAGTTGGCCGGGCGGCTTCACGAAGTGACCGATGCCGAAGTCAATCGGCTGGTCGCCCAGTACGACCAGCAGTACACAATGGCCCCGTCTTTGCGCCCGGCGGTGAACGTCGCCAGTCGCTGCGATACGCCGCCCAAACCGAACTCGCCCTGCGGGCCTTCCTCGACGCCGGCGGCTTCCGCGCCTTCACCGACTGCTTTGAAGATCTCACCGGGCTCGACCAACTGCCCGGCCTCGCGGTGCAGCGGTTGATGGCCGATGGCTACGGCTTCGGCGCCGAGGGCGATTGGAAGACGGCCGCGCTGGGGCGGGTGCTGAAAGTCATGGGCACCGGTTTGCGGGGCGGCGCGTCGTTCATGGAGGATTACACCTACCATCTCGATCCGCGCGGCCCGAAAGTGCTCGGCGCCCACATGCTGGAGATTTGCCCTTCGCTGGCCGGGGATCGACCTGCGTGCGAAATTCACCCGTTGGGCATCGGCGGCAAGAGCGATCCGGTTCGGCTGACCTTCGCTGCCTCGCAAGGGCCCGCGCTGAACGTCGCGATGATCGATCTCGGCGACCGTTTCCGGCTGGTGGCCAACGAGGTCGATGGCGTGGCGCCGGACCATCCGCTGCCCAACCTGCCGGTGGCGCGCGTCTTTTGGACGCCGCGGCCGAATCTGAAAACGGCCGCCGCCGCCTGGATTTACGCCGGCGGGCCGCACCACATGGTTCTCAGCCAAGCCCTGACCTGCGAGCACATCGAGGACTTCGCCGAAATGCTCGGAGTCGAGTGCCTGCGGATCGATGCGGAAACGCGACTGGGCGAAATCAAGAATCAACTTCGCTGGAACGAGGCGTTCTATAGCAGACGCTAGAGGTCTTCTCAGATACCTCTAACGCCCTCTGCGGGAATTACGTAATCCGACCCCCGGAACACCCGATATGAACAAATAATGGTTTCTGCCATCTTGTCTGCCCGTTTCTGGTTTCTCGATCTCCGCTTGCGAGTGGCGATGGTTCTTTGCATCGTCATGGCCGCCGCCTTGTGTGTCAAAGCGGCTGTGCCGGGCTATGAACACTCGATCTTCCCGGTCTATGCCGCCAGCGCTCGCCATTGGTGGGCCGACAAACCGCTCTATATTTTTTATCCCCAAAGCGAACAGCCCGACTTCTTCCGCTATTCGCCGACGTTCGCCGTGGTGTTTTCACCGTTCCTGGCGCTGCCGAATCCGCTCGATGAAATCGCTTGGTCGCTGGTCAGCCTCGGATTGTTGCTTTCCGCGCTGCACGTTTCACTACGCGACGTCTTTTCCGCATATCTTTGGACCGATGCGCTCGGCGAAACAATCGATGTCGATCGATTCCGCGACGAAAACGTCTTTTTCGCCGTCGCGCTCGCCGTCTCGGCAATGGGACTCTGGTCATGCCAGAGCAACGCCCTGGTGTTGGCGTTTGTTTTGCTGGGACTATCGGCAATGACTCGCGAACGCTGGTGGACGGCGGCGGCGTGCTTCGCTGCGGCGGTTCTTCTCAAGCCGTGGGCTGCGGCTCTTGTTTTGCTGCTCCTGGTGTTTTGGCCGCGTCGATTGACATTGCGATTCGCCGCGATGTGCATCGCACTGGCCGTCGTTCCGTTCCTCACGCGACCGCCGAGCATCGTGCTCTCGCACTATGAGCAATGGTTCCATTCGCTCATGTTTCCTGGCCGCGATCGCTGGCCAGGTTTTCGCGATGCCTGGACGATTTGGTCGGAGGCGACAGCGTTGCTCGGCGGCGATGCGAATGCGGCGGCACACCGCTTTGGTTATATGACGCTTCAAGCATTATCGGCGTTCATCACGTTAGGCTGGTGTATTCTGCAGTGGACTCGCTCGCGCAAGCGGCTTGCACTGTTGGGCAAGAATATCGTCTCCAGCGCACCGCCCGCCAGGCTGCTTTCACTGATCTTTTCGATTTGGGCCATTTGGGTATTGCTGTTCGGTCCCGCTTCGGAACAATTGACCTACGGCATTGTCGCGCCGACCGCCGCCTGCGCGATAATTCTCTGTTTTCGCGAGAAACACTTCCGCATCGCCATCGTTCTCACCACAGTCGGTCTCTCGCTGCTTTCCGCCGGCGACGCGGAAGGCGCGGCGTGTTATCTCGTCCCATTCGCCAAATCGCTTTTGCCGCTGTGCGTTGTCGCACTGCTCTTTTGGCTAACCCGCCGTGAACACACGCTGACAATGGCAGGGCGGTGGGCAGCGAAAACGGGGGCGGTGAAAACGGCGTAGTGGAGAAAAGACATTCTCTGCCGAGCGAACCGGCTGCGCCCCGCCACTGTTTCTGCGAAGCAGTGGCGCACTGCGAATCTCCTGTTCCCAAGAAGCGCGAACCGCCGGCAAAGTGCCGGCGGCTGCTACGCAGCGCTCCCTGTGCCGCATCGGTCTACGGAAACAACGCACACGACGCCACCCACACGTTGGCTTCGAAGAACAAGCCGCGAATGCTGATCGGCAGCGGATCGAACAGATACGGAGCACAATCGCCCGGCCGGTAATAGCCCAGCGTGTACACGCACTCGTTCGGCAATTCGAGCCCCATTTTGTACGGAAGGATTGGGAAAGTGCAGAAGAAGTTGGCGGCCGAGGCGAACGGTTGCACCCACGGCCCCGCCATGTGCCCGTAGCGTTCCAACTGCACGTCCTCGAAGTAAAGCGGCTTATGACAAAGCTGCGAGGCCGTCCACGTAAAGGTGACCGGAGCGAAACAACGCCCCGGGAAAATATCGTCACCCAAGGGACAGTCGTGCGGAAGTTCCCCTTCCGAAGTCGCCAGGCTCGTGTTCAGGTCGCCGATATGCTTCAAGTCTTTCGGCGATGGACAGCCCCCTTTCAAACCGTGTTGCCGGGTGGCCAATTGCTTTTCGATCAACGGGCTTGTCATCGCGTTGCCGTTGGGCAGCGGCGCCAACTCGCCCTCTGGCGGCTTGCCGCTCTTGCCGAGCGATTTGCTCCACTCCTCCGACGACGGCTGCAACTCCTGGGCAGGCTGCACCCCGCACGATGGCCCGCAAGCGTCCTCGGGCGTGACACATTGCGTCGGCTTCACCGCCGTAGTGGCTCGCCGCGCCCCCATCCATTTCAGCCGGCTGCCGATCTTGCCCGTGGTGTAGCTGGCCGGCTGCACCGCGGATTGATCCTTCCCATCCTTACCGGAATCATCGGCGGCACGGGCGGGCTGCCATCCAGCCAGAGCCACCGCCACAACCGCGACGGCGGCCACGGCGATCGCTCTAAGCATCTGTCCAAGAATGACTCTGGAGTCTTGTGGTGCAGCCGTCTCGGCTGCCCCGGCAGGCGAGACGCCTGCACCACAAGTTATTCTTGGACAGCCGCTACGAGTCGCCGACGACGTACTCCGTGCTATAGTTCGGCGCTTCCTGCGTAATGGTGATGTCATGAGGGTGACTCTCCCGCACACTGGCTGACGTGACTTGGATGAATCGCGCGTCCGTGCGCAACTCCTCGATGGTTCGCGTTCCGCAATATCCCATGCCCGCCCGCAACCCGCCCACAAGCTGGTAGACGAACAGTCCCAATGCTCCCTTGAAGGGGACTCGCCCCTCGACGCCCTCGGGCACCAATTTGTCCGGCCCGCGCGAGCCGCCTTGACGGTAGCGCTCGCTCGAACCGTGGACCATGGCCCCCAACGAGCCCATGCCTCGATAAACCTTGAACGTTCTCCCTTGGAAGAGAATCTGTGCGCCGGGGCTCTCCTGCAACCCCGCGAATAGTCCTCCGATCATCACCACGTGCGCCCCGGCGGCAATCGCCTTCGTCACGTCGCCCGAGTAGCGGATTCCGCCGTCGGCGATGACGGGGATTTGGCTTTTCTCGGCAACCTGCACGGCGTCGTGGATCGCGGTAATCTGTGGGACTCCGACGCCGGAGATCACCCGGGTGGTGCAGATCGATCCCGGTCCGATGCCGACCTTCACCGCGTCGGCGCCGGCCGCGATCAAGTCCTTGCACCCGTCGGCCGTGGCCACGTTGCCGGCCACGACGTCGATGTCCCACTGCTTCTTAATGCTCCTGACGGTTTGGATGACGTTGGCCGAATGTCCGTGAGCGCTATCGACGACCAGCACGTCGACCCCCTTGCGAATCAGGGCCTCGACCCGCTGATGATCGTACACGCCGACCGCGGCACCAACTCTTAGCCTTCCCTGCCCATCTTTGCAGGCTTGCGGAAAGCGCCGCATCATATCAATGTCTTTGATCGTAATCAGTCCTGTCAGCCTCAAATCTTCGTCAACCAGCAAAAGCTTCTCCACCTTTTTTGCCATTAAAATCTTCTCAGCTTCCTCAAGCGTCACCGTTCCCGTCGCGGTGACGAGATTTTCGCGTGTCATCACCTCGGAAGCGGGCAGATTCCAGTCTTCGAGAAAGCGGAGGTCGCGGCGTGTAATAATGCCCGCCAGGCGGCCGTCGGCCGTGGTGATCGGCAGGCCGGAGACGTTGTGCTGGTCCATGATTTCCCGCGCCCGCCCCACGCTGGCGTCGGGCCGCAGGGTCTCGGGATTGAAAATAATCCCGTTCGCGCTGCGTTTGACCTTCTCGACCTCCTCGGCCTGCCGTTCCACGGACATATTCTTGTGAATGATGCCGACCCCCCCCACAAGGGCCAACGCAATCGCCATCTCGCTCTCCGTGACGGTATCCATCGGCGAACTGAGCAGTGGGATGTTCAGCCGAATCCGTTGTGTCAGCCGGGTCGAGACGTCGCAATCGGCCGGCACGACCTCGCTGTACCGCGGTTCGAGCAACACGTCGTCGAACGTCAATCCTTGCTGCTCGCGTACTTTTTGGTTCATCGCATCCGCTCCTTCGAGGCTGGGCAGAGGGTAAACCCCGTATTATTGCCGATTCCGCGCAGATTGCAATGCGGGGGCACGACCGGGAATGTGGAAGGATGAATGATGAGTGATGAATGATGGGGTGTGAAGTGAACGGTAGCAGGAGAGAGAATGCAGACCACTCTTTGGGCGCGCAGTTGAACCCGGTATAATGGGCCAGTGGACTGGTGGCCCGTTGGCGGATCTTCAGGTGCCTTGTTGGCAACGTAACATTGACATTCACCCTGAATTTTCGGTGCTTCTTGGGTTGTCATCCGCGGGTGGCGGATCAGTCGTTGGGGGTTGTGGCCCTTCCGCCCCTCGATTATACTGGGGGACGATCCGAAACGCACTGGGCCGCGACCGGCAGGTTTCGCGTTAAGAACCACCGTGAATGCGCATTGGGAGGTCTAGCTATGGCTTGGTACTACTGCCTGAACAACCAGCGGGTCGGCCCGGTGGATGAGGCCGCCATTAAGAATCTGATTTCCGTGGGCACGGTTAACCACAACACGCTGGTCTGGCAGGATGGCATGACGAGTTGGCAGCCGGCACCGTCTACGGCGCTCGCAGCTTTGTTTGCAGCTAGCGGCCGGCCGCCGATATCACCTGCCGATCCTTCGGTACGCGGTCCCCAGTCGGCTCCCAACCCAGCAAACCCCGGCACAGCCGCGGCCGCCTATACGTTGCCGGGAAGACCGTTGTTTGGCATTAGATGCCCATTCTGCGGTTATGAAGGGCAACCACTGGTCAGGAAGGCCATGTCGGCGGCCGGTTGGGTTCTGTTTGTTGTGTTGCTGTTGTTCTGTATACCACTATGCTGGTTGCCGTTTGTTATCGACGGCTGCAAAGATGAGTTGAGAAAATGCGCCAGTTGCGGAAGCAAGATCGGCTAGTTTTATTCCTTAGAAGCTGCGGGGTTGGGGCCTTCGTCGGCTATATGGTATGGAATGGCTATTGGCTAGCAAACGGACGGCTACCGCCGTCCATTTGGACCTCCGTAACCGGACTACCGTGCCCCACAAGTGGTGTCACCCGTAGCATTAAGGCTCTCATCGCCGGCGACGGCGTAGGTTTCATCCTATACAACGCATTTACGGTTCCATTCGTGGCGATGGTCGTGCATTCGGGTTATCGTCTGGCTGCGGCGGGGGCTTCTCAAAAGCGAGCGGTCTTGTCTCGGCGCTTGGGGTTGCTCTGGCTTGCCGTGCTTCTGGCGGCCTGGCTATCCAAGTTCTTGGTCGGACCGAAGTATTGGTAACCGTTTTTGCGCCGTGAGGGACAATTCTGAAAAATAAAAAGCAATATCATTTTTTGATGGTACACTCATTCCTACCAGTGGGAAATCAAATTTCCTATCAGTTGGTGGTTCGGTTCGGTCACGACCAGACAAGGCGGCAAACATGATCACGATTCAATGCGAATGCGGGCAGTGCTTCGGGTGGACGAGAAGTTCGCGGGCAGGATGGGCACATGTCCCAAGTGCAAGAAAAGCATCCGGATTCCCGGCGGCACTGCGCCAGCCGCGGCCGCGCCCCAGGCGGCGGCTGACCCCGCCCCGGCCGCGAACAGCCCGCCGCCGCTGTCTTCTCGCCAGCCGGCGCCTGCGACGGTGGCCGAACCAGCCGACGCGCTCAATGATTTGTCCGCTGCGGTGCAGCAGGCGCCTGGCCCCGCAACGCCCCCTCCAGGCTATTACGCCCAGCCATCCGCGTCGCCTTATCCAGGTTACATGCCGCCGCACCAGTGGCCGTCGCCCAACGCTCCCGGAGCGTTGCCTTCGCTGATATGCGGACTGATCGGTGCCGTCGTACTTCCCGGGGGACTTTGCTGTGGTCTCTTCTCTCTCGCATCGCTCGTTCTGGGTATTGTGGCACTTGTCCTGGGCTTGAAGGCCAAGTCGAAGATTGCCCGAAATCCCGGCATGTATGGCGGCAAGGGTATGGCCACCGCCGGCTTCATCCTGGGCATTGTCGGCACCATCGGGGGCCTTATTTGGATCATCGTGATCGTGGCTTTCTTGGTCAGCGGTGGGTTTGTGAACGCGTTCCACGGCAAACCCAACCAGTTCTTCCCACGCCCGTAGGCCGCGGGCATTCTGATTCTATGAAAGAGCGGTTCTCCTGGCGCTGTACACGCTGTAGCAGTTGTTTTTACTCACTCAAAGCGATGACACGGGGCCGGGGTCTTTTGTGGAGCCGAGTTGGCAATCCCGGCCCCACCCGTGCTCTTCTTGCCCCCGATTTAACGCCGCGCCCACACGTTAATTAACACCTGGGCCCGGCGTTAACAACCTGGGGTTAATCTGAAGTTACGACTCCGACGCCGCCGGCCGTGATTGCCGTAATCCGGCGAATATCAATCGCTTGCGGCGATTCCACACCAACCCGGCTGCGACGCAACTGCCTTGCGCCGACTTTTGGAAAAATCCCGACCACGATCCGCCGGAGAAGATCGCCCGCACCCATTGCCGCCATTGATGTTACGAACACACGCCTGAAACGAGCTGTCGCATCGGCGAGAAAACGTCTTTCGAGCACACTCGAATTCTACCAGCCGTAACTCCTTGCCTCAAGCCAGGTTATTGGCCGCCTCCGCCCCTCGCCACGCCGTTCTGTCCGCCGCGGGCTGCGACACATTACGCTTCCCCTCGCCGCGACAATCCCCCCCTGCCGTCGCCTCACCGGCGGAGTCGGTAGATCCTGCCTGCCGGGCAGGATCTCTCCGGCCGGCGCGGACCACAACCCACGGAAGTCCCGTCCGGCAGACGGGATCCACTTGCCTTCGCGCAGTGCCGTTTCCTCCACCCGTTCTCACTACAGGCAGCGCATAAACGCCGTCAGATCTTGCTTTTCCTGCTCGGTGAGCTTCGTTTCCAAGACCTGGTTGAAGAACTCGACCGTGTCTTCCAGGGTCAGCAGGCGGCCGTCGTGCATGTAGGGGGGCGACTCCTTGATGCCGCGCAACGGGAAGGTCTTGATCGGGCCGTCGCTCGACGCCATGCGGCCGTTGACCATCTGCGGCTTGAAGAACCGCTCCGCCTGGAGGTTGTGCATCGTGTTATCGGTGTAGTAAGGCGCCGGGTGGCACTCGCCACACTGGCCCTTGCCGAAGAACACCCGCTCGCCGTGCAACTCCGCTTGCGTCGCCTTCTTCCGATCCAGCTTTCCAAGGACATTGAGCTTTGGCGCGGGCGGGAAGTCCAGCAGTTCCTGGAACTCGGCCATGAAGTGGACCTGGCTGCCGCGATCGAGAATGTTGACCCCCTTCTTCGTCGCGATCACCGGATCGCCGTCGAAGTAGGCCGCCCGCTGCTCGAACTCGGTGAAGTCCTCGACGCTCTTCAGCGCCCGTTGCGAGCCGAACAGCCGTTGGATGTTCACGCCGCGGAGCGAAGGCGTATCGAGCCGGTGCCGGAATTCCTGCGGCCGAATGTCGCCGACCAGGTGGGTCGCCCCGTTGGTATGCCCGTTCACGTGGCAGTCGAAGCAGACGACGCCCATGCTCGGCTTGACGGAGCGGCGGTCGTCGGTGGCGTTGAATTGTTGTTGCGGAAACGGCGTGAGCAGCAGCCGCAGCCCTTCCAACTGTTTCGGATTCAAGATGCCGTTGAACAGCTTGAAATAGTTGCTCAGCCCCACGAGTTGTCCCTGCGACACGTCGCCCAAGTCGGGCCGCGTCGTCAGGAACATCGGCGGCGGAAACTCCGGCATGAAGTGGTCGGGCAGATCGAAGTCGAGGTCAAACCGCGTCAGGTCGCGGTCCTCTTGCTGTTTGATCTTGTCGATGTGGTACTTGGGAAACAACATTCCGCCCTCCGCATGGTTGGGATGCGGCAGCGGCAGGAATCCCTTCGGCCAGAGCCCCTTCTGGCGGATCTCCGCGGGCGTCATCTCGGCCAATTCCTGCCAAGACTGCACCCCCTCCGGCAATTTCACGCGGACGCCCTCCTGCACCGGCTTGCCGCGGAACATCGTCACGCCCTTGGCCGGCTTGTCGCTCAAGTCGTAGCGCTCCTGCAACAAGGCCGCTTGCCGCTGCTCGATCTCGGGTTTGGCCGCCACCATCTTGGCCATCGTCTCTGGAAATGATTCTTGCATGACGACCGGCGCATAACTGTTGGCGGGCTTGTCCTCCGCCCAGGCGTTCAGCCACACCGCGCCCGTCACGACCGCTAACACGATTGCGAGTCCCAGAAACTTCGCTCGGTTCATAGTGCAGACCTCCCATTCAAGTTAAGAAGCAGAAATCCGGCTTGCGCCACGCGACACAAGCATAGGATAGACATGGCACGGAAGATGACCGCGGCCCCAGTTCGCGCCGGCGGCCAACCAAGTACATAACTATACGGAGGGAGTCAACAGTCGCCGCGTCCCGGCTTGCTTGTCGGTACCGAAGCCTTGTGCGATAATCAGAGCCGCCCGAATGGCCCTTGCCGCCCTCTTGCCTGATACCGCACCCCGGCCACCCCACTAAAACATGCCCGAAGCCCACGATTGGCGTTCTCTCTATCCCTTCCAATCCCACGAATTGACGCTGGATGGGCATCGCTGCCACTACCTCGATGAGGGCAGCGGGCCGGTGCTGCTGATGGTCCACGGCAACCCCACGTGGTCGTTCTACTGGCGCGACCTGATTTTGGCCCTCCGCGGCCGCTTCCGAATCATCGCGGTCGATCATATCGGCTGCGGGCTCTCCGACAAGCCGCCGGCATCCGCGTATTCCTACCGGCTGGCGCGGCGGGTGGCCGATCTTGGGCAGTTGATCGAGAAGCTCGGTCTCAAGCAGATCACGTTGGTGGCCCACGACTGGGGCGGGGCGATCGGCATGGGGGCGGCCGTGGCGGCGCCCGAGCAGTTCGCACGCTTCGTACTGATGAACACCGCGGCGTTTCGCATGTCTCATTGCCCCTGGCCAATCCAACTTTGCCACCGGTCTGGCTTCGGACCGCTGGCCGTGCAAGGGCTGAATCTCTTCGTCCGCACCGCGCTTCGCACGACCGTCTGCAAACGCGAGCGGATGACACCGGCCGTCAGGGCCGGTTACCTGGCCCCGTACGATTCCTGGGCCGATCGGGTGGCGGTTCTGCGGTTCGTGCTCGATATTCCGCTTAGCCCCAAGCATCCCAGCTATCAGACGCTGACCGACATCGAAAATGGTCTCGCCCGCTTCCGCCACCATCCGATCTGTCTGATCTGGGGGATGCGCGATTGGTGTTTTACACCCCAGTTTCTCGATCGGTTTCTCGCTTTCTTCCCGGCGGCCGAGGTGCATCGGCTGCCCGACGCAGGCCACTATGTCGTGGAAGACGCCCACGAACAGATCGCTCCGCTGATCGAGGATTTCGTCGCGCGGCACCCCCCCGCTGGCGACTAACTTGCAGACATGCGGAAAATCTGCAAGACTAAAGGGGTTACGGCAACCAGCCAACCTGTGCCCGGCCAGGGCTTGTTCTGTGAACGTTGGGGTGGCAGTTGTACTGCCACCCCCGGCCGGCAGTACAACTGCCGTCCCAACGGAACGCACAATTTCGCCCTAGCCAGGTACTTGTGCAGGCTCTGCCGTTCTTGCCTCTTGTTATGCACCCCCCAACTGCTTTCCCGCGGACGGCTACGATGAAACGACGCCCCCTGTTGTGGCTGAAAGACCGAAAAATCCTGGCGATTGCCCTAATGCTGCTCGGCATTGGGTGGAGCGCGATTGGCCATGGCGCCACGGCTGCGCCGCCGCCCGCCAAGACGCCGACCGCCGGCGCGGAGATCGATACGGCTATCCAGAAGGTCTATCCCGCGCTGGTGCGAATCTACGTCGTCGTCGAAGAGCCCAGCGGCGGACGGATGGAACGTGAGCGGGCTGCCGGCAGCGGCGCGATCATCTCGAAGGACGGCTACGTGGTCACGAACCACCACGTCGCCGGCAACGCCATTCGCATGACCTGCACGCTGGCCGATGGCGAGGAGGTCGAGGCAACTCGCGTCGGCACCGATGCCATGGCCGACATCTCGGTGCTGAAACTGAAGCTCAACACGCGCAAACATCCCGACGCCCCCTTGGCGTTCGCCACTTGGGGCGACTCCAGCCGCTTGAAAGTCGGCGACGTGGTCCTGGCGATGGGCAGCCCCATGGCCGTCTCCCAGTCGGTCACCAAGGGCATCGTCAGCAACACGCAAGTGATTATGCCCAAGTCGATGGCGGGTCAATTCCGCCTGGACGGCGAAGACGTCGGCCAGATCGTCCGCTGGATCGGGCACGACGCGAGGATTTTCGGCGGCAACAGCGGCGGTCCCTTGGTCAATCTTGCCGGCGAAATCGTCGGCATCAATGAAATCGGCCTCGGCTCGCTCGGCGGCGCCATCCCCAGCAATCTCGCCAAGGAGATCGTGCGGCAGTTGCTCGAGAGCGGCCATGTAAAACGCAGTTGGCTCGGCGTCGAGTTGCAGCCGCGGCTGAAGAGCGGTAAGGACAGTGGCGGCGTGTTGGTGGCCGGAGTGGTCCAAGGTTCGCCCGCCGATCGTGCCGGAATCAAGGCCGGCGACGTCGTTACCCGATTCGCCGGCAAGCCATTCAACGCCGAACTGCCTGAACACCTCCCGCTGCTGAACCAGCAGGTCTTCGCCGCGCCGACGGGCAAGCCGGTGGAAATCGCCTTCCTTCGCGGCGGCAAAGAGCATATCGTCAAGGTCACGACCGAGCAGCTTCAACGCGCCCAGGGCGATCCGTTGGAGTTGAAGGACTGGGGCATCGCCGCGAGCGACATCACGCGGATGATGGCCCTGGAACGCAACCGCAAGAGCACGGCCGGCGTGCTGATCGACTCGATTCGCGGCGGCAGCGGCGCGGCGACCGCCAAATTGCCCTTGGAGTCGGACGATATAATCCTCCAAGTGGCCGGTGAAGCGGTGGACAACGTGGCCGCGCTGAAAAAGGTCACCGCGAAACTCGTCGAGGGCAAGACCGATCGCGTCTCCGTACTGGTTCTGTTCGAGCGCGATACGAAGCAGTTTCTCACCGTCGTCAAGATCGGCAAAGAGGAGGAGCGGAACCGCCCCGCCTGTGCCGCCAAGCCCTGGTCGAGCCTCTCCACGCAAGTCTTGACCTCCGACCTGGCCGAGTCGCTCGACATGGCCGGCCAACGCGGCGTTCGCGTCACCGAGGTCTTCAAGGGGCAGGCCGCCGACCGCGCCGGCGTCAAGGTCGGCGACATCATCCAGCAGGTCAACGGCCGCAAGGTCGAGGCATCGCTCCCCGGCGACGGCGAGGTCTTCGACACCATGATCCGCAAACTCCCCGTGGGAGGCAAGGCCAAGCTGAAGATCGTTCGCGCCGCCAAGCCGATCGAAATTGCCATGGCGCTCGAAGCGCCGCCGATCAGCGACGACGACGTCAAGCAGATGACCGACACCGATTTCGAGTTCAGCGCCCGCGAATTGAGCTACACCGATCGCATCAATCAGCAGATTCCCGAAAACTTGCAGGGCCTCTTGCTGCAAAAGGTGGAGACCGGCGGCGTGGCCTCGCTCGGCGGACTACGCGGCAACGACTTTGTCATGAGCGTCGACGGCAAGACCACCTCGACCGTCGATGAACTGAAAGCCGTTCTCGACCAGATCCGCCAGGACAAGCCCCGCAGGGTCGTGTTCTTCGTCCGCCGTGGCATTCACACCCTATACTGCGAGATCGAGCCCGACTACCGATAGAAGAAGTCAACAATCCATTGGGAGTTCCTTCATGTTCAAGAAAATGTTCAGCTTGTGCGTGCTCCTTTGTTTGGCGGCCGCAGCCCTGCCCGCGCGGGCCGATGATCAGCAACTCGTCAAAACCGCGCGAAAGACCCTGCAAACCTACGACAAAGCCATCATCACGTTGTCCGCCGTGATCAAGATCGAGGTCAAGGGGAGCGAAACCTCCGGGCAGAGCCAGGAACAAAGAACCCACTGCCTTGCGACGATCATCGACAAGAGCGGCTTGGCGGTCGCTCCGCTGACGAACCTGGCGCCGTCGTTCCACTTTAGCCGCGGCGGGCGGACTTACGACCTGGACTGCCAGGTCCAAGAGGTGAAGTACCGACTCTCCGACGGCACCGAAGTGCCCGCCCGTCTGGTCTTGAAGGACGAAGACCTCGATCTGGCGTTCCTTGCCCTGCTCAAACCGCTGGACAAAGCGACCGAGCCGAAGATGGCGTTCGTCCCGTTGAGCGACTCGATCGCTCAGCCCGAGATGCTCGACTGGACGATCCTCATCAGCCGCACGGGCGAAGACTTGAACTACATCCCCACGCTCGTCCTGGGGAGAATCGTGTCGCTGGTGACGACGCCGCGAATCTGTTATATCAGCAGCGGCGGCGGGCTGGGCGTCCCCGTCTTCAATCACGAAGGCAAATTGCTGGGCATGATCTGCCGTTGCGTGAAAGCCGACGGAAGCGACGGAAGCTCTTCGCTCCGTTCCTCCGGCCTGCTGAGCCAGCTCATCCTGCCGGTCGCCGACATCATGCGGCTGGTGCCGCAAGCCAAAGAGGAAGTTAAGAAACTGGCCGCCGCCGACAAAAAGGCCGCAAAGACGAAGAAGAAGCCCTCCGAGCCACAAAAGAAACCGGCCAAATCCGAAAAGAAACCGGCAGACGCCGCGAAGAAACCCACGCCCCCGGAAAAGAAACCTGCGGACAACAAGAAAGCCGCCTCCGCCGAAGTCAACTAGCAGCCAATGAGGTGCGGGTGCCATGCTCACGCTTGCGTGAGCATGTTGCCGGATGCCTGGCACGGCCACGCAAGCGTGGACACGACACCCAACGCGGGGCGCCTGCAGCCGATCAGGAGCGCCCCGAAACGTCCGCGGTCCGTTCTTTCGATGAATATGAGCGATTTTCACGTTCGCATCGCCAATGACGATCTCGTCTTCGCCGCCGCCCACTTCATTACCTTCGAGGGCGGCGGCTGCGAGCGGCTGCACGGGCACACTTACCGCGTGGCCGCCGAAGTCTACGGCCCTCTGAACGATTGCCGCTATGTGGTCGATTTCCTCGTCGTCCGAGACGCCCTGAAGAGCATCATCGCCGGGCTCGATCATCGCGTGTTGCTCCCCACCCAACACCCCGCCATTCGTGTCTCGTCGCAGCACGGCGAGGTCGAGGCGACGTTCGCCGACCGCCGCTGGCTTTTCCCGCAAGACGACTGCGTGCTGTTGCCGATCGCCAACACCACCGGCGAAATGCTGGCCCAATACATCGGCGAGCAATTGGCCGCCGCGATCAAGTCATCCTCCGGAGCTTCCCCCGCCCGCGTGCGGATCGAAATCGCCGAGGGCGCCGGCTTCGCGGCAATCTGGGACCTGCGATGGTAGCCTCCATTTTCCACCAAGGTGGGGCAGACATTCCTGTCTGCCGCTTGCGGTTTCGCATGCCAACCGCCGCTGCTACCCAATCCCTTTCTCACTTGGGATAACGGACGGTCAGAATTTCCTTTTCCGGCATGGCCGCGATCTTTCGCGCCAATTCGTCAAAATGCCGGTCGTTTCTCGATTGTTCCCGCTTGTGGCTGTCCGACGTCGCTTTCGTGTCGCCCGCCGGTTGCCGCAGCATCGCCAGAAACGCATCGGTGGGCCGCACCACAGCGGTCTTTCCAGTTTCCGTATTCTTCACGTACACGGCGATCTTCTTGCCGCCGACCCACTCCAAGTTTCGTTTTCCCATCGTCGCGCCGGTGCTGACTTGCAATCCGTCGAGAAAGCACGACGCCGGCGGCTTCGCCATCGGGCCTTCGCACTTGATCTCCACGTCGAAGTATCCTTTGGCATCGACGGCGTGCAGCGCCGCCATGCCCATCCGCGCCCCGAAGACCATCATCGGACCGAGATGGCCGTGGAACTGCGCCGCGTTCTTCAGCCAGCCCGGATCGGACTCCTGCGAACGGTAATGCGGCCGCGGCAGCTTCTCGACGGCCTCCTCCGCAAGACAGACGCCCGCGAAACCGCCCACGCAAGAGATCAGGAACAGTCGCAACATGATTGGCTTTCTCCTTCGACAATAGCAACAGTCGCGGACGGGCTTGCGCTCGGCCGCGTCATCAACAGCAACAACGGCAAACTGACCATGCCCAATAGGGCGTCGATGGCCAACGTCGCCGGGTAACCCAGGTTGGCCAGGCACTTGCCCTGCCAGGCTGACGTGTAGACGATGACGAGATTGACCATCGCCACATAGGCGGTGAACTGCGTCGCGGCCACCGCCGGCGTGCAAACGTCCATGAAGAGAGCCGACCGCGTGGTGTACACCAATCCCTGAAACGCACTGATCAGCAGTGCAACGACCCAGTAACTCACAATCAACAAGAGCGGCGCGGTGGAATGAACCGCCGCGCCTTGATCGATCGGCATGATCCACCCGTGCTGGTACATGACGTAGGCCATCCATAGCGCCGGCAGCCCGCTGCCAACGATGTAGAAAGCCAGCGTCTTGCGGCGGCCGAACCGATCGGCGAGCAGTCCGCCGACGAGCGAGGCCCCCGCGGCAACCAGGATCGAGACGAAGGTCAGCACAGACTGCTCTCGCCTGCTCATGCCGAACTCGACCATCAGATTTGTCCCCAGCGACAGCGACATTGCCCAGGCGCCGGCCGGCAGCAGCACGAAGATCAATCCCACCAGCGCTGCCCGCGACGCGCGGAAGGCGTTGAAGGCCTGAATCGCGTACCTGCGCACTTCGGCGCCTACGGCGGCCAGCCCCGACTTCCCCGAGGTGGTTCGAGCTTCCGTCGGTTCGCGCAACGGCAACGCCACGAAGAGCATGACGGCCAGTATGCTGCCGACCACGACCAGGAACAGGTACTGAAACGGCACCGAGGCAGAGAGCAAGATCACCCCCGAGCCGCCTACGATCTGTCCCAGGTAACCGCCCGCATACATCATGCCGTTGGCGGTGCCGCGCTCGGCGTCGGTCAGGACATTACAGGCCAAGGCGTTGACGGCAATCCGTTGCAGAGCAGCAAAGAGATTCACCAACAGCATGGCGATCGTAAAGAGCGCAAACTGCTTGACGAAGTCGATCCGCATCGCCGTCAATAGGACAACGATCATCAGCGCTTCGGTGCCCAGAATCCATCCCCTGCGGCGGCCGAGACGTTCGCTGTAGCACAAATCGACCAGCGGTCCAAACAACCATTTCCACGATGCCGGCAGATAGACCGCCGCCACGAACATCGCGATGTCGTCCACACGCACGTTCTGCGCCCGCATCCGCATGGCAAGGAATATGCCCATGAATCCGATCAACACGCCGTCGATGAAGTAGAACGAGAAAAAGGCGATGGCGCGACCCCTGGCACTGGCCAGCAGGTTCGGATAAGCGCTGCGGATATTCTCGAGAATTGGCATCGTTCGATGGGGCAATTGCGCCCGGAGTTTTCATTTCGCAGGATTCATCCCGAGCAGCCCGCAGAGCGTCAACGCCAGAAGGTGCATCCGCCACCTCAGTCCTCAGAAAGACGCCGGCGAAACTTCGCGCCCGTTGGGCAGCACCAAGAGCAACTCGCAAATCCGCACGATGCCATCCACCTCGGGACGCTCCGATGGAGGAAGATCGGCGGCGAGCACGACGATTCGTATGCCACTGGTTTCGAGCGGCTGTGGCCACGTGGCCAGAATGTCCTTCTGCGTGGCGTCGTGGACTTCGGCGACCGTTTTCCAGACGCCGGCTTGACACAACTCCACCCGCAGGTTCTTCTGCAGCGGGATGATCTCCCGATGGTCGCCGATGATCCGCACGCCCTTGATCCGCCACGTCTTCTTGCCGGGAGACTCGATCTGCCACCACACGTCCAGCGGCTTTTCTTTCGTTCCGCCGCCATAAGGCTTCGAGATCCAGGCGTGAAAGGGGTCAGGATTGCCGTCGATCGCCAACACACGGCCGTATTCGGGCGAGTAGACCGACTGCGCCGTGATCTTGCGGCCCAAGCTGATCTGCGGCTCGCGGCCTGTCGTGGTCACCGCCGCCTCTTCGGAAAATGGCCCCTTCTGCCCCACGGCATCCACGGCGCGAACGCGATAGTAGTATTCGCTGAACGCTTCGACCGTGTTGTCCTGGTACATGATATGGTCGAACTCGCGCAGGCGGCGGTCGATGGGCGTGTGGCCATAGGCCGTCGAGCCCTTGATGATCGCGTTCGCATCGACCTCGCCGATGCGCGTCTTCTCCCCCGGCACGAAACCGGGCGTGCCGCAGCGGTGGATTTCGTAGCGAACAACGTCCGATTCGCAATTCGTGCGGAACAACAGATTGACGTGATCGTGCTGGCCCAAGGGGCTGATGAGAATCGCCGAAAGACGCTCGACGCGGTTGGGCAGGGCGTTCTTCTCGCTCGATTTGAGCGTTGTCGCCTTGACGGCCGCCGACGCCGGGCTTTCGTTGTTCCAACGATCGATCGCCGACACGCGGTAGTAATATGTGGTCTCCGGCTCGACCCGATCGTTGATCCAGCCGCCGAAGTGCAGCGTTGGCCGATCGACCGCCGCCGTGCCGCCAACCCGAGCGACGAGATTCAACAGCCCCGGTTGGAAATCCGGCTTCGTGCCGCGATAGATGCGGTAGTAGCCGATTTTCTCCGACGACACGTCGGGGGCGTTCCACTTCAACGCGACTTCCATGTCCGAGAGCGGTTCCGCGGCGACCTGGGGCGGCGATGGAAGCATGTTCGGCTGCGACAGCAAGCGGATCGTCTTCACCCCGAAGGGCTCGATGGCGAAGGCCACCTCGCCGCCCGGCCCGATCGCCAACGGCCCGCGGTCGTCTTCCAACAGGCTCGTCTCGATCGCCGCCGCCGGCGTGCCAAAGAACGTCGCCCGGAAGGAGGACGTCGTCGGCTTGCCCTGCGTCTCGACAAATCGGAGCACGATCCCCCGGCCGTTGGCTTCGGCGGGCTTAATCGTCGTGCAGACAACGTTCGGTTGATCGACGGTCAAGAAACTCGCCGCCGGCTCAGTTAGGCCGCCTGTTCTCTTGCCGGCGACGACCGTGGCAACAAGCGGATTCATCGTCTCCCAGCCGAACTGGTCCGCCCGGCCTTCGCGCCAGTCGCCGGCGTGGCTCCGCAGCGACCAGGTGAATCGCGCCGGCCCCGCCTGGCTTAGCGGAATGTTTGTGTCGAACATGTTGTTCATCAAGTACAGGTACATGCGGCTGTTGGCCGGCGGAGTCATCTGCATCTCGTAGGAGCCAACCGGATCGCCCGCGATCAGACGGCAGATCGGGTTCGGGCAAGAACGCGGCCGGCCGTACTCGACCAGCGAGCTCTCCGGGGCGGAAACCGTCACGCCGTAACTTTGGTTCGAGACGTCGCTGAAATGGCGGACGGAGTAATATGCGGTGCAAGCCCCCTGGAACAGATCCTTAACGGGCTCCTCGACGCAGCCGGGCACTTCGTGGTGGAATTTGAAATCTGCGATCTCAAATGGCAGTGCGACGTAGACCGATTCCTTGTGCCGCACGTCGCCTTCCCTGTCCCGTCCGTTGCGGCCCGAGGGGGATTTTACCAGGTCGAGCACGAAGTCGATGCGTTTCAAGCCGTTGTAGAGGATCACGCTCCGCTCGATCTTCTCCGCCCCCACGGCCGACGCCCGCACTGTCATTTTTGCCGAAACCGGGCCGGCCGAGCCGTTGAGCGTCGCCGACTGCACGCGATACCATTTTGACGGATTCTTCACGTCCGGCGTCTCGTATCGCTCGTATAGATACTCGTTAAACTTGTGCGGTGCCGCCTGATCGACCAACTCGACGTTCAACAGCCTGTCGAAAATGCTCGTAATCGCCCCGGTCGTCTTGTCGAATCGCACGCGGTAGAAGTAATTCTCCAACACGCCATCGGCGGCGGTCATAAGTGGTCGCCACTTTGGAAACCCAACTCCCGGAGGCACGAAGCGGAATGTTTTGTAACCACACGACGGCACATCCTTGGCAACGAAGCGAAGTTCCTCTCCGTCCCGTTCAAACAAGACGACCCGGTTCGTTGCAGCGTCGACCAGTGTGGCGTCTTCGTTCAAGTCCTTTAGGGTGACGCGCACCAGATCGCTGCGCGGATGATCGAGCGGATTGAAGACGATCACGCTCCGCTCGCCGGAGGTCGCAACGAGCCCCGCCAGACGATCGAGCGCCTGCTGGCGGGCGTGGTCGGCAAAGAACTTGGCGTCGGCAACCATTTCCCGCATCTCCGCCTGCTCGGTCTCGACCCGTTGCGTGTTCTCGCGGCTGTAGTCGTAGGCGTTGTCGGGCCCGTCGGTGTGCTCGTGGTAGAGCAGCAAGCGGTGATAAGCCTGATAGATGTCGGTCCAAGGGTATTCGCCGCCGGCGAGCGTGGCGGTGATCGTGGCGAACTTCTCCGCCGTCGGGATCGCCTCCCCCTGTCTCCGCGCCTCGGCCAAGACCCGCGCCGCGGCCGAGTCCTGGTCGGCCCATTGATTGTTGCCGTCCTTGGCGAACGACTTGATCTTGGCCGGATCGGCCTGGGCCATGACGGCGTCGAAAAACATGTCCATCGTCGCGCAGATCAGCCGCGGATAGGCCCATTTCGCGTTCCACTTGTGGATCTTCGCGGCGTTGTCGAGAGTGATCAGTTGGAAATCGGTGCCGTCTTGGCTGATCAGTGCGCGATACGGCCACTGTCTTTGCTGGGCCTGATGGATGATGCCTTCGATCGCTGGCTCGTCGGCGGCGTTGATCGAGTCCCAGTTGGTACCGTAGGGGCGCGTGTGTACGAGCACTCGGTTGTTCGGATCGCCCCCCGGCCCTTGCCAATAGAAGACCGCCTCGGCCGAGGCCGGCTGAAAGCACTCGGCGCAGCCGTTGTGCCCGTGGAAGAAATAGGGGACGCCCGCCTCGTGGCACATCGTCGCCAGCGGCCAGGTCAGCCCGACCACGTTGTCGATCTGTCCGGTCTTCATCGCCGGCACGCCCAACAAGTTGCGGGTGTGGCGGTTCGTCAGATACAACAGCCGCGCCAACAGTTCGTGGCTCATCTGCTCGGTATTCACCGTGGTGTGAATCGCCCCGATCTGAATCCGACCCTCGCGGATTCGCCGGGCGAGCTCGGCGGCGTCGGCCTCGCTGTGCGTGGCCAGAAAGCTGGTGATCGGCTCGCTCGTCTCGACGACGTAGCGGAAGCGGCTGTCTTCGTCCCACGAGTCGGTCTCGCGGCAGAATTGCAGCGGCCGCTCGATGTTGGCGTGGCGGATGTCGGTCCGCAGCCGGTGCGGATAATTCCCGAAGCCCAGGTCGTGGTGCGAATAGGAGACGCAGTAGATCTGCCATTTCCGTTGCGGTTGCAAGACAGTCTTCTTCACGTCGGTCGGCTTGGCGGCGTTTGCGGCAAACAGCGTGAACGTCGCTTCGGTAGGGGAAGTGATTTCCGGGACGCGAACGTCCTTCGTCGTGGTGCCGGAAGCGAGTGAACCGAGCGATTCCTCGTAGGCAGAACTGCCGGCCACGGCGATCGTCACTTTCACTTCCGTCGCTGCCGCCGGGTTTTTCAGGCTCAATCGCACGATCTGCCGCTGCGGTTCGCCGGGGGCCGCCTTGGGAAAAAGCGGTGTCGGCTCGATCTTCGTGATGCTCAGCGAGTCCGCCCGAGCCACGAGCGGCAGCGCGATCAACACAGCGGCAAGACCTAATATCTTTTTTCGATCACTTCCCATTTTTCCCCTTTCCCCTTTTTCCTTCTTACACTGAAGCGACTACTCCACGTGGCTGAAGTGTTGCTATTCTGTCTTTTTCTCTTATCGCATCACGGTTTGTCCGGCGTAACCGTCATGCAGTCCAAGATCGAGCCCTCTTCCCGATTGCGAATGACCAAGGTGTGCTCGCCAGCTTTCAGTCGTTTCGCCTCAGTCTGAATCCAATGCCAGCGGCCGAAAACGTCGTCATTTCCCAGCAACTTCGGTTTCCCGTCGTCCCACGCATAGAAGAACGAGTCGCAGTCGCCGTTCTTCCAGAACACGCGGGCGTTCAAGCGGTACTCGCCGTCTTTGGAAATATTGACCTTGTAGGTTACGTACCCGTTATCGAGCACTTTCCCGCCTTTTTCGCCGCGGCCCGAGCCGAGCGGGGCAACAATCACGAAACCTCCCGCGGCGTCGCTTCTCGCCACCCCGGTCATGGGAGACGTTAGTTGCGCCTCCATCGCCGTAAGGAAAATTGATGCGGGAGCATTTTCCATTTCGAGCATGGGAAGGGTGTGGGATTCCTTCTCATATCGCACCGCGAACTCGTTGCTGCCCGCTCGAAGGTCCGCGACAATCGTATTGAGCCCCTCCGGCGTTTCCGAGAAACTCCGGGCTCTTGCTTTGACTTCGCTCGTTCCGGGTGCAAAGAGACGAACAACGGCGAAACCCGGCGATGCGACGTGCAACTTCGTCTTGATCCACGAGCCGGCAGGGATGTCGATCGCCGCACTGAGGCTCCGGACACGAGCGTTGAAGTCCCTCACCCACGGCTCGATGTCTTTCGGCCAACCGTCGGCCCGCCAACGGGTAGTGGTCGCGATCGTCTTGCCATCGGCCGACGTCCACGTCTGCTCTTCCTTGGTCCAAGGCTTCATCTTTCGCGCGATCTCGATGTCCTTCTCGACTTGCGGCAGATACATCGCCCAATCGAATTGGCCCACCAGCCAAATCTCATGGGTCACATAGTGGGATTTCGTGATCGCGGCAAGCTTCCTCCAACACTCCCGAGCATTCTCCAGGTGCATCACAGCAGCCGATTTCACAACGTCGTTGCCGGTGGCCAAGTACACCATCAGATTCACAGCGGCGATCGCCTTCCAAGCGTAATAGCGGCCCAATTCCGCCGATGCACGAAGGTCGAGTTCCATGCACTCCCATTCCTTCGCTCCGTGTTCGATCTTCGAAGCCGCAAGGGTGGCGTGCCCCTCGCTCTGTTTCGCGGTGTTAATGAGCGCCACGACGACATCAGCAGGGGCAATCGCGTTTGGTGGAGCGACGTCTCGAACATCAACGCGCTCGATGCGCTTTGCCACGCCCGTCACGGAGTCGGGGATATTCATCAACGAGTCATCGATCACATTATTGAAAATCCACTCGCGAATATCATGAAAAATCCCGTCCTCGCGGAAGTTCGGCTTCTTCATGCCGTCCGACGTGTTCCAGCCGCCGATATTCCCTTCGGGATACCAATCGCCGTTCATGTAGTTCCAATGGAACGAAGTCACGGTCGGAATGATCTTGCTCGCGTACTTCAGGGCCAGAAAGGCGTCCTTGCCGGCGGCGGGGCCGAAGCGCTCGGAGAAACGGGCGATCCAGTACTCGTCCGGCAGTTTCGGATCATAGCCCATGCGGCCCCAAACGGCGAATCGCATCCAGTTCTTCTCGAACTCGTACTTCCACGTGCGATGGGCGGCGGTCTGCGGCGTGTGGTAGCGATCGACGCCGGGGATTTCAATCTCCGAACCGGTGACAAATCCGGCCGATTCCGGCCCGCCGCAGTTGGTCAGCGTCTGGCCGGCGAACTCCGGGTCGCCCCAGCGAAGCTGAAAAATGCAGTCGTTCCGCAAGTGCCAAAGCAGCTTGTACGGCTTGGGCTTTTGCGTCAGCCAGCCCATCTCCTCGGGATGCGGCTTGGTGGACGAGTACATGTGCTCGCCGTTGAACTTGATGTCCAACAGGATTTCCCCCGGATAATGGGCCTTTTCCAGCATCGCCACCGTCTCTTTCGGCCGCGCCCCCCAGTAGCGGTAAATGAACGGCATCTTCCGGCCGGTCTTGGCGAGCGTATCGAGGTAAACGTCGCGAATCCACTCGGCGTTTGCGGCGGCCGACATCGGCATATTCTCGCCGGGGCAGGTCCCCATGCCCGTCAGCTCCGGATATTCGCCCAACAACTCGCGGATGCACTCCTTCTCGTAATCGCGGATCAACGGGCTATCCTGGCCGTCGCGAAGGCCGTGGGCCTTGCGGAACCCCGGCGAAAGATGGATGTTCCACGTCACGATGTACGTATCGAGCCCATAGTTCTTCGCCATCTGAAAGAGCTTGTGGAAGAAGACGATGTTCTTATCGAGCCGATCCTGCGAAAGCGTCGTCGCCTCGGGATATTTCTTCAGCCGGACCATGTGGTCGTAGGGATGCAAACACCACAAAGTCAGCGTGTTGTAGCGGTTGTACGTCATGGTTCGCATGAAGCGATCCCAGTATTCGAGATCGTAGAACCAGCCGCTGTTCTTCAGATCCTCGTCGGACATGTAGACGTTGCCCCGCAGCGGCGGGTTGAACTTCATCGCCCGGACCGCCAGATAAGGGCTTTCGCTCTTCGCTTTGACCGAGCCGTAGAGGCGTATCTGCTCGGCCACGTCGAGCCCGCCGTACATCGCCCCGCGGAGGTCGGCCCCGCGAATTCGCACCGTCGTGCGGCCCGCCGCCTCCACAACGTCGATCTTGAACGATTCCGGCTTCGCGTCAATCTTGCCGGCGCCGCTCGGCTCTTCGAGGGTGATCTCGATAGCCGCGTGGCCCGTTTCGGCGACGTTCCAGCCGCCGCTCTTCAGCGCCGATCTGATTTCGCCAGCCGCAAACGCCAACGGCCCCGGCACAGCCGGCGCGGAAACCCTCGCGGTCTTCTCGGCGGCAAACGCAGCCGCCCCCACACAGGACAACGCCAAAACGATCGCAATCGTCTTCATCATCATGCTCCTTAATCTGAGCGGAGGCTCCCACGTCTTATCATAACCTTATACATGGAGTGCGACAGCCTCGCCCCCAAAGTCGGGAGGGAGAGGGGCCACGCGGAACTACACATCGGCGGCGTGAGTGCGGGAGGGAATCGGCGGAGACGTGATTATACCATACGTTGCCGCCCCGTTGCCACCCGCGCCGCAGCCGTGCGACCCCCTTTTCTCGCCGCCCGCCGCCGCTTACCATCAGGGGACGCTCCGCAACAACGACGATCTCAATGGACCTGAACCCCGCCCAATACGATGCCGTGACCACGTTGGCCGGGCCGCTGCTGGTGTTGGCCGGCGCGGGAACGGGCAAGACGCGGGTCGTCACCTACCGCATCGCCGAACTGATCCGCAACCGCATCCGCCCCGAGCGAATCCTGGCCGTCACCTTCACCAACAAGGCCGCCGATGAGATGCAGCAACGCACGGCCGCCATGCTGGGCAAGAAGCTCGACAAACGGCCGGAGATGTCAACCTTCCATTCGTTCTGCGTCCGCATTCTCCACCGTCACATCCGCCTGCTCGGTTATCCGACCAATTTCGCCATCTACGACCGCGGCGATCAGGAGGGGGTCGCGAGGACTGTGTTGCGGGAGATTCGCGCCCCGACGCGATGCTCCGGCCCGGCGATTTGATCTACCTGATCGGCCGCTGGAAATCGGCGTCGGTCCGGCCGGAAGAGGCCGCCACGTTGGCCCAGACCGACCGCGAGCATCTTGCCGCCGCCGGTTATCGCCGCTACCAGAACGCCCTGAAAGCCGCCGGCGCTCTCGATTTTGACGACATGTTGCTCTGCACCGAAGACCTCTTCGCCCAGTTTCCCAAGGCACGCAAAGCCGAGGCCGACCGCTTCGATCATCTGCTGGTCGACGAGTATCAAGACACCAACGGCAGCCAGTGCCGCATCGTCAAGGCCCTGGCCGCCGGCCATCGCAACCTGTGCGTGGTGGGCGATGACGACCAGTCGATCTACGGCTGGCGCGGCGCGGAAGTTGCCCATATTCTGCGATTCAAGAGCGACTGGCCCGACGCCAAAGTGGTGCGGCTCGAAGTGAACTACCGCTCGACCCGCGAAATCGTGGAGTGGGGCAACCGCCTGATCGCCTTCAACAAGCTCCGGCACGGCAAAGTGCTGCGGGCAACTTGCAGCGGCGAGCCGCCGCGGATCCTGCAACTTGAAGATGAGGAGAAGGAGGCAAAGACCGTCGTCGTCGAAATTGCCGCGCGAATGCTGGAAAAGAAACGACATCCCAGGGACTTTGCCATCCTCTGCCGCACGAACGAGCAGCCCCGCGCGTTCGAAATGGAGTTGCGGCGGCAGAAAATCCCGTATGTCCTCATGGGCGGCATGTCGTTTTACGATCGCAAGGAGGTCCGCGACATTTTGGCCTATGTGAAACTGTTGGCCCACCCGGCCGACGAGGTGTCGCTGCTGCGGATCGTCAATCTGCCCGCGCGGGGAATCAGCCGAGACGACCGTCAAGCGGCTGATGGAAGAGGCGATTCGCCGCGGCCGTCCGCTCTGGGAAGTTCTGCCCGACGCCGGCAACGTGCCGGGGCTGCCGCCGGCTGCCGTCGAAGCCGTCGGGCGATTCCGCGCGATGATCGAGTGCGCGGCGGAAAAGGTGTCAGCGGTGGAAAAGGTGTCAGCGGCGGAAAAGGTGTCAGGAACCGTTTATGCAAAGCACCCGGAGGGCCGTTCCGGCAAACGGTTCCTGACACCTTTTCCGCCGCTGGCCGAAGTGCTCAAAACGCTCATCCGCGAAATAAAGTACAAGGACGAATTGACGAAACTCTACCCCAATGCCGCCGATCAGGAGTCGCGTTGGGCTTCCGTCGAGGAACTGGTCAACGCGGCCGCCGCCTACTGCCAGCGGGAAGCCGACAACGGCCATCGCCCCACCGCCGCCGGCTTCCTGCAAGAGGTCGCTCTGACGGGCGACGAATACGGCCAGGACAAGGAGACAAAGCTCCAGCGCGACGCCGTTGCCCTGATGACCCTGCACGCCGCCAAGGGCCTCGAATTCCGCGAGGTCTACATGGTCGGCATGGAGGAGGGCACGTTGCCGCACCACCGCAGCATCGCCGAGCCGGAAAGGGGGACAGGCACCGTTTGCCGGAACGGCCCGGAGGGTGCTGCGCACAAACGGTGCCTGTCCTCTTTTCCCCCGGCCAACGCGGCCGTCGATGAGGAACGCCGCCTCTGCTACGTCGGCGTCACCCGCGCCCAGCGCCGCTTGACGCTCACGCTGGCCCTTAACCGCTTCAAATGGGGCAAGTCGCGGCCGACCATCCCCAGCCGCTTCCTCTACGAACTGACCGGACGGGCCGACAACCCCAATTACCAAGCCGCAATCCAAGGGCAGCACAAGCGGCCGAAGCACTCTACGAGTGGAACTCCCACTTCCCCACCGCCTCGAAAGCGTTCTTGATGTGCTCGATCGTGGGAAACCACTTCTTCGCCGGCCACGTGATTGCGATGACATCAAACCGGGCGGGACATTCCAGCAGCCCGTAACGCTTCAGAAACGTGACGGCCAGTCGTAAGTCTACCCCCGTACACTATCGACACCATACCGAAACCCTAGAAAACAGCGGGGAAACACGATGCGACACCTTGCCGAAAGTTTGCCGAAACGCTATCGATACCCTCGACTTGGCAACACTCTCGGCAACAGTGGTCGCTAACGGGTTCGGGGCGTGACTGACGAGTAAACACTCCATCTCGACGCCATAAGCAAGTAGGCAGCTTGGGCGAATTGTACAGCGGCCGCCCCGGCGACACGCGCCAGGCCCGGGGCGAAAGGCCGGTCACGTGGTTACGACGAGCGCCCCACCACTCACAAACAAAGGCTGGCAAGGTGTTGAGGTTCACCGCGGCCGACCTCCAGAGGGTGGGATGACCCTATCGTTTTGGCCTTACAATTTGACCGCGATAACTGACATGTCCGGCCTTTTGCCGTTCCGCGCACTACACGGCGAAGCTGACCGTAGTAATGGCATCGGGCAACCGGGCTTTTTGGCACGAAAAGCAGTTGAAGTGGGTGGGAAGGGAGGTGTAAAATTCTAGTGGGTCTGGGACGCCAGCCTGTGTGGCTGTGCGGTGAGTTGGGAACATTTCGGCTTGTGGAGAATTGCCCAATTTCGACACCCTCCGTCGGTTGCATTCGGCACTGCCGATGAAACCAGCGAGTTTTTGGCGTCCCTGCGGGAGTAGCCAAAAACAGCATGTAGTGCGCACGGATGAGAAGGGACGGTAAACATGGCAATTTACGGATTCGTTCGCCACTCGCGGCTGAAAAAGGAGAAGCTTGCCGAAGGCCAGATCGCGGAAATGGCGCAAAAGGCCGAGGAGTTGGGCGGCGGCCTCAAGGCGGTTTTCGTCGATCCGGGCTCTACCGACAAGAAGACCGCAGTCCTTAGCCGCCCCACTGGCAAGGAAATGCTGGAAAGCCTGCGGGCAGGAGACACGTTGATCGTCAATGGATTGGATCGGCTGGGGTACTCGATGCGGGATGTTCGTAAGACCGTGGAAACTCTGGCAGAGCGCGAGGTGCGCATTTACGTCCTCCGCGCGCTGGACGGAGAGTTTGACTTGGCCCCCGCACACGGCAGAATCTTCCTCGGGCTGTTCACGTTGCTAGCGAAAACGGAAAAGGCCCTCCGCTCCGAACGCGCAACCGAAGCGGCACAATCGCGGAAGGACAGCGGTCGGGCGTACTGCAATCCGCCGATGGGCCGCAAGATCGTGGAGCGGGATGGGGTCAAGCTTCTGGAATGGGACGAGCAGCAACTCCGCTACATTGCCGAAATCGCCGAGCGTCTCCCGAAGGAAGGCCCCGAGAAGGTTGCCAGAGACTTCTGGAAGAGGAAGATCAAGGACCGCCACGGCCGACTGTGGGGGCGTCAGAAACCGAAGCCCTTTGGCAGATACCGAACCCCTTTTCAGCAGTTCCACCGGGCGGCGCGATGGTTCTACCGAATGAAGCGCAAGGGCGAATTGCCCCCACCGTACTGCGAGTTGGCCCTGACGATGCAGGAGCCGAAGGGTTTCCGGGAGGAACCCAAGCCTAAGAAGTGGACGCCCGGGGGCACGGCCCGGCGGCAGCAAGAGCAGGCTACCTTGAAAGCCCAGCACCGCGCGGAGCGGCTGGCGCGGTGGCAGGCCGAGAAGGAAGCGCGGCTGCGATCACGAGTCCATAAGCCAAAGCTGGAACCGCGGCCCAAGGAAGGAGCGGCATAACCATGAACGAAGAGCAACCCCACCGTTATTCTGGCGTCACTCACCACGCTGGCAAGTGGCTGGCGAAGTTCCGGCACGCTGGCCGAGACCTCAATCTCGGCCACTACGATACGCCCGAACAAGCCGCCCTGGCCGCAGACTTCGCCCGCTATCTCTGCTTGGGGACTAACCCGGCGATGTGGCATCCCAACGTCGGCAGGCCCAACTTCTCGCCCCGTGCCTATGACGACGTTCCGAGACGACCTCTCATCGCTAAGCTACTGCGGCAGACCTCTTTATCGCCGAGCGCGCTGCTCAAGAGGATGGAAGAATTCGACGCCGTCGTCGAGCAGAACGCCGGTAGTTGTGCTTGCCAGTAGGCATGTTCCTTGTCATCCAGGAGAACAGCCGACCTCGTGCTGACCGCAAAAAACCGTTGCTTGGTTGGTCCTGATCTGTCCAACCCCTCTGTTATACTCGTGACACGCCGGGGCTTTCGCAAGATCGCGACAGCATTGCGTCCCTGCCACGGAGGGGCCTATTGCACCGGCCGAATTGCGGTTATGATAGGTCCGCTGCTTTGTCTGACTGGGGGGTGTCCGGGAATGCCAAGGCAATCTCCTCTGCTGCGACAGTGGGTTCTACTGAAGACGCTCTGCGCCCGCCGGCAGGGGGCAACGGTCCAAGAGCTTGCCGCCGAAATGAGTGTCGGAGAGAAGACGATTCGCCGCGACATCGAGGCATTTCAGATAGTCGGGTTTCCCGTCATTGAGACGAGTGGGCAGTTCGGCCGCAAAAGCTATCGCATCGCCCCGGAGAGGAACCAACCCGGCATGGCGTTCGCCTTCGACGAGGCCATTGCCCTGTATCTCGGTCGGCGATTCCTGGAGCCGCTGGCGGGCACGATGTTCTGGGAGGCCGCTCAGCGCGCGTTTAAGAAGATTCGGGCCACCTTGGGCAAGGAGGCGTTGAAATACGTCGATCAATTCGCCGCGATGTTCCATCGAACGATGGTGGGTGCCGGCGACTACTCACAGAAAGCCGATTTGATCGATGACCTGATGGTGGCGATCGAGGATCACCGGGCGGTGTTCATCACCTATCAATCCTTGCGGGCCACCGAACCGGTTACCTATGACATCTATCCCTACGGCCTAACGTATCATCGCGGCTCGCTCTACTTGGTCGGCCATGCCCCGCAGCACGATGCCATCCGCCACTGGAAGGTCGATCGGATTGAAGAAGTCAAATTGGAGGAACTTCGGTTTAACCGACCGAGAGACTTCAACCTGAGCGAACACTTTGCCAGGTCGTTTGGCGTTTTTCATGGCGACGGCGACGTGCATGTGAAGATCCGCTTTTCGCCCACGGTCGCTCGCTACGTTCGGGAATCCAAGTGGCACGCAAGTCAGGAGCTTACCAAGGAGCAGGACGGTAGCCTTCTGGCCGAGTTCGACCTTGACGACACCGAAGAGGTCATGCGTTGGATTCTCAGCTTCGGGCAACATGCGGAGGTGCTGGAGCCGGCATTGCTCGTCAAGCAGATGCGCGCTGAAGCGGGGGCGATGCATCAAGTCTATTCACCACGTGGGCGAAGCGATCGACGAGCTTCGTCAACGCTTCAGGAGTCATGACCAATGATAGTCGATCTAGCATTCTCGATTGTGTGCCCTCATGCCGTGCCAGCCGATCACGGCTATCTCTTGTATTCGGCGGTTTCACGGGTGTTGCCCGAGATGCATCAGGCCGACGGATTTGGCATCCATCCAATTGCTGGGCGGCAACTCGGCGGACGCACGCTGCAACTGACGCAACGTAGCCGACTGGTCATCCGAACCGATGTGGAGCAAATCGCCAGATTTCTCCCGTTGGCAGGCAAGCCGCTCCAACTACTCGACCGAACATTGCGGATCGGCATTCCGCAGGTCCGTTCGCTTGTGCCCGCCGTGGCCCTCCGCAGCCGGCTGGTCACAATCAAGCTC
Organism: uncultured Planctomycetaceae bacterium; assembly: GCA_963823895.1. Classification (GTDB taxonomy): domain Bacteria; phylum Planctomycetota; class Planctomycetia; order Pirellulales; family Thermoguttaceae. The sequence continues at coordinate 196,671 of CAWGNG010000038.1, read as the reverse complement.
GCCGAGGCAGTTTCTCAGCAGGGCGATGCGGCCAAAGACACATTCCACGCCGCGGTTGCTCGAAAGCTCGCTGAAATGGGCGTCACGCAAACGCGGCTTTCACTGGGCAAGCGTCGGACGCTCCGCATCAAGGACAAAGAGGTCTTCGGCTACGAGGTGCTGCTTGAAAGTCTGACTGCCGAGGAATCGCTGAAGATGCAAGAGAACGGCCTCGGCGGCAGGCGGCACATGGGGTGCGGAGTGTTTGTGCCGCTTGTGCAGGAGGGACGGCAGACGTGACATTTGACCGACTTCGAGCAAAGAGCGGTGATGGTAGCCATGCCTCAGAATTCCTGGCAGGGCACCTGGCCGATGCATACCAGGCGGCACAGCGGGTGCTCAACGCCACAGCGGAGGAACAGCTCATAGCGTTTGATCTGTCCGTCGTTCCTTACTACAACCGGCTTCGTCGAATCGTTTCCGTGGCGGCCATTGTGCATGATCTTGGGAAGGCAAACGACCATTTCCAAGGAATGATTTACGGCTTCCGGGATGTTCGTCTAAATCCGCAAGGGCTGCGTCATGAATGGGTCACGCTTCTTATGCTTGAACAGCTTAGGGAGTGGCTACTGCCCTCCCTCGATGAATCGAATGAAGACTTCGCCATCATGGAATGGGCCGTAGCAGGGCATCATCCGGCAATTGACCATAAGTCTCCACCACGAGACTGTCCTGATGGCGCTGGCCCTGAAATCATGTTGCTTGCGGGCCATGACGACTATCGTGCCTCGTTACTGCAAATTCAATCGTTGTTGGGGCTGACATTGCCTCCACCAGTGTGTGCGACATTCTCACGCGATCTTGTCGGCAGTCACCCCGTGTTTGACGACATTATTCAGTGGAGTCGCTCATCACAGAAGACGTGGGATCGGATGAAATCGGGAGCAGACGGTCGTCTTGTGGCAACAGTTAAGGACTGCCTTGTCGCGGCCGATGTTGCAGGTTCCGCCTTGGCGCAAGCACTGCCGGATGATCCCAATCGTTGGCACTGGATCACGCGATCGTTTGCCGCGAAACCGGAACCGGGTGATTTGGCGGCGATCGCACAACATCGATTAGGAGACGATCGCCCTCGTGACTTTCAACGGGCGGTCGAAATGTCAAGTGGTTCTGTTGCATTTGTCAAGGCAGGATGCGGCAGCGGAAAAACGCTGGCTGCGTACCTTTGGGCGGCTGCAAAGTATCCTACGCGACGGCTGTATTTCTGCTATCCAACTACCGGCACTGCGACCGAGGGTTTCAGGGACTACCTATACATCCCGGAAACCGAAGCCGTATCCGACAAACGCGATCCGCTTACGCAACGCATTTCTGAACTCGGCCCGAAGTTGTTTCATAGCCGCCGGGACATTGACTATGAGATCATTCTCTCTGCCGAAGGCGATTCCAGCCGTAGTGACATTGATCTTGTGGCAAGGATGCAATCTCTGGAGGCTTGGTCCACCTCGGTTGTCTCCTGTACTGTGGATACGGTGTTGGGGGTTGTCCAAAATAATAGACGTGGCTTGTACGCTTGGCCGGCTTTAGCTCAGTCAGCATTCGTGTTTGATGAGATTCACGCCTACGATGAGCCACTATTTGCTGCGTTGCTCCGCTTCTTGCGTGATCTGCCAGGGCTGCCGGTGTTACTCATGACAGCCAGTTTGCCTGCCAGTCGAGAAGCCGCTCTCCAAGAAGTGCTGGAGGGTCGTGGGCAGCCTTGGCAACCAATCTGTGGTCCAGTGGAACTGGAAACCCGCCCACGTTATCGCAAAGGCGTCATCGCCGACAATGACCCATTGCCCATCATTCGACAGGTTTTGGCGTCGGGTGGGAAGGTTTTGTGGGTGTGCAATACAGTTGGACGAGTCATGCATGCTGCCGATTGGACCAACGATTTCGAGGCACTGATCTATCACAGCCGCTTCAAATATGAAGATAGGGTTGCACGCCACAAGGCAGTAATCGAAGCGTTTAAGCAAGAGGGGCCGGTATTGGCCATTTGCTCTCAGGTTGCCGAGATGAGTCTCGACCTGTCCGCCGATTTGCTCGTGACCGATCTGGCTCCCGTACCCGCGATGATCCAGCGGCTCGGACGACTGAATCGTCGAGCGAAAGATGGCGATCCGACGAAGCCGCTCGTTGTGGTCGAACCATCGGCATATTGGCCCTATGTTGGCTGCAGTCACGAACCAGACCCACCCGGCTGGCCCGATGCAACGTATCGTTGGCTCGAAGCACTGCCCGACGATGCGATAACTCAAAGCCAATTGGCCGCCGCATGGGAACAAACCGTGCATGAAGAAATCATGCCAGGAACGAGTGCTTGGCTCGATGGTGGTCCGATTACCGAGGTCCGGCCACTTCGAGGAGACTCGCAAGGCATCACCGTATTGATGCAGGAGGACGAACAGCGAGTCCGGAAGAAGCCGAAGGACATCTTGCGTTATACCCTGCCCATGCCACAACCGCCCCGGTCATTGTCGTGGCAACAATGGCAGCGAGTGCGCGGGGTGCCGGTCGCTCCAACCGGTTCAATCATCTACGACAAGCAACGAGGTGCCGAATGGCAAAACAATCAGTAAAACCCACCGCGCCGGACCATTTGACCATGCGATTATTCGCTCCCGGTATGTCGGCATTGCACCGCGCCGGACTTGGCGGGCTTGCTTGCACGCTCAAGGCGATGGAACGGCAATACGAAGAGGGACGACTGGCGAAGTCCAAGTTGCCCGCACCGTTTGTCGATGGGACGCCGCCGTGGGACATCGACGAACAGTCGATTACTCTGCGATTCGGAAAGCCGGAGAAGGCGTCAGCCTATCTGCAACACCTTTTTGAGTTTGCATTTGCCATACGCAAGGATGGGCTGATCGAACTGCCAGGGCAACATCTCTCGGAGCCTATCACCCCAGTGTTGGCTGACCTTCAACGGGGCCTCACATTGACTATCCTGCAGTTTGGTCGATCCCGCATGTTAGCCAAAGAGGCTAGTACCGTAACCTACGACCCCGAAGGCGCGGGTATTCCGGGTGTCATCGTCGAGTATCGGAAATGTTCTAGTTTCAAGCACCAGAAGGGTTGGCGCGAGTTCGCTGACGGGAATGGGTCGCTTGCTACTCAATCGTTGACAATCGATGGGATCATCAGTCCCGGTTCTATGGTACGGCATGTTGCATTCACGAGCAGCACCACCGCCGCCGATCAGCCGGAGCGAATGCTCTCGCTGTATTTCGCCCTTGTCGGCTGTCTTGCCTTGCCGGTAAATCGTGGCGTTGCCGTACTGCTGGTTCCAGAGGTGGACGACCTTTTAGGTTTTGCATGCGACCGTCCGTGGATGACCCCCGTTACCGCCCGGCAAGCCCAGGTAACGAATGCTGCCGATGCTGCCCTGCAAGCCCAAGTGCGGACGCGTGCCAAGAAACAAATGCGGGGAACCGCAATTCCCGGATGCTACGCCATGACATTTGCCCCAACGCCTTGGGCCAGCCAACAGAAGTCGCGAGTGGCAACGGTTCATATTCCGGCTGGAGACGATAAACGACTGGACCGGTTTGAACGGGCGCTCGCACTTCTGCCACTGCGAATTGTCACCCGCCTAGTCAAGGAGACCAAAGGACGCGGCAAACAGAAGGCCGTTGTGGAACGCCCCGAATCCTTCCGCGCCGAAAGCGTCATTCGCCCCTTGATTGCTGAGAATCTTGCATTAGACCGACCGTGGTACGCCGAGTTCACGCGACTGATGACCAAGACAAATCCAGCCACTAATAAACCTTACCGTAATCAACTTTCTTTTGAACGAAAGGGACTGCACGATATGATTTCCGATTCAACCATGTGGGACCAAGAGGGCGAATCCCTCGTCGTCCAGGCCGTTCATGAGGCCATGCGTCAATCACTGGGGCGTATCCGGCAAGACACCGACGGGCAAAACGCAAAGCGTCTGTCGCAGGCAACAAAGAACCGCTGGGATCGATTCCGTGAGAAACTCCGTCTTGATCTGGCTGGTGCCAAAACACCCTCACAGCTTCGTTTCGTCCTGAGCGACTTGTTTAGTCGTGGCGGAAGCAATTCTGTATTGCGAAAAGCCTGGGACAAGGTGCTTCCCGTCATTCGCTCTGATTGGCAACTCGCCCGCGACCTTGGGCTGCTAGCGTTGGCCAGCTATGCCGGTTGCGGTGAAAACGACCCGGATTCTGACGACAACCCCAAAACCAATTCTTAGCCTTTTCTTCACCTGTTTGGAGATGATTACAATGTCGATTCATGTCTTCGCCAATTTTGTCACGCCCTTCGGAACCGCCGCCAACAATCGGGCTGAAACCGAAGGAAACATCACCACCCTTCAAAAGATTCTCTGGATGGGAGAGACACACAGCACCGTCAGCGCCGAGGCGATTCGTTTCGCGCTCCGACGTCATCTTGCAGTCGCCGAAAAGGGAGGCACAAACCGCAATTGGGATGAAAAGGAACGCATCAACAGTTGGGAGGAACCGGACTTTACGGGTTGGGCCTCGGACAAGGGAAAAACGTATATCGATGATGACCTTTTAGGGTTTATGAGGGCCGAAGCGGCCAAAGATGAGGGAGAATCTGGCTCTGCGGATGTGCGCCGCGCGGTTCTCGAAGTAACCCGTGCTATTTCGCTAACGCCTTGGCCGGGTGACGTTACGTTTAATGCTGCTTCGCCAGGCGCTACGCCCTCGGCACAGAAAAAGGGGAGCAACCCGGTACCCTATGGCACCGAGCTTCACGCAACGCGATTCCAATATGGCATTGCACTTACGCCCGAACGACTCCGCGACAAGTCCCGCGCCGGCAAGGCCATCGAGTCGCTGTGCAACCTAGGACCAGTTGCGGGCAATCACGGGCGATTTCTCTTCGACTTCTCTCCGGATGCCGTTGTATTCCGCATTACAAGCGACCCGGCCCCACGACTTCTCTACTGTTTCTCCACCAATGATGATGGTCGAACGGTAAATGCCCCGTCCCTTCTTCAACGCATTAAAGCTGGCGACATCGCAGCGGATGAACTGATTGCCGGTATCGGCGATCTCGACTCCGCGTTGGCGAAGGAACTAAAGACCGTCAACGTCAAGGTCTGCGGCGTGAAAGCTGCCTGTGCCCAAGCTGTCGCGATAATCAACGCCAAACTTTAGATACAAGGGTGCGCCATGATCGGTCTTTATGTAACCGTCCCGGTGGCCTGCTTCCGCAAGGGACTGGCACGGGAATATCTTGAAACCGAGCCGTTGCCACCTCCGTCAACATGCTACGGATTTCTGCTGTCGCTGGTTGGGGAAACAACTCGCGCACGCCACGTCGGTTGTCGTGTAGCGCCGGGAATATTCGGCCACCCGGCTCAGAGTGTTGTTCTGCGAACTGTGTGGCGAGTAAAGAAGACACCGCTTGGTTCGTCAGGCAATACGCGTCCGGACTACCAGCAACTACTAACCGGCATCGAATTGCTGATTTGGCTCGACTCATCCGGTGAAAAGGACGAGAACGGCCCCACACTCGAAAAACGTGTTGTCGCTGCCATGCAATCGCCGGACTCAATCAGTCGATTTGGCGGGCTGTCGTTGGGTGAAAGCACCCATCTCGTTGACGAGGTGTGCATTGTCGATAGCCGTATTCAATCTCGATTGCACGACAAGAAGCCCCGTTCCTTTTTGTTGCATCCGTCAGGTCGAATGACACTCCCGGTATGGGTTGACCATGTCGGCTCAGCGGGTACTCGCTATGTCGTAGGAAATATCGCGGATACGTCCTTAGAACCTCCTTCACTGGAACGGATGCCGGTCATCGAACCGCCGTCGCCATTCGCCTGAATGCGGACGCAATGGCCAAATAGACCGGTGCCACTTTGAGTATTCCAACCACCTTGATATCTTCGGAGGCCGATCCATCCCAACACAGCCTCCAGTCCAGTTCTGTTTGCGCTGTCGCGACCACCGATCCACCGCTACGGGTGATGTCGCTCCACGCTCTGCTCTATTGTGAACGGCTCTTCTACCTCGAAGAGGTCGAAGAAATCCGTGTGGCCGACGCTGCGGTCTATGCCGGGCGGCGCCTGCACGATGATGTGGCCGACCCGGACGACGAAACGCCGGAACATCGCTCTTTCGAGGTCGCAAGCGAACGCTGGGGCCTCTTGGGCAAAGTTGATGCCGTGCGACGACGCGATGGCGTTTGGGTCGCCATCGAACATAAACGCGGCCGATGCCGACGCGATGACGCGAACCGTCCCGAGGCGTGGCCCAGCGATCGGATTCAGGCTGTTGCCTATGCGGTGTTGTTGGAGGAAGCCCTCGGTGAGCCGGTCCCACAAGCAAGAGTTCGCTACCATGCCGATGGCGTAACCGCCTTTGTCGAAGTTGACGAAGTGGCGCGCCACGATCTGTCAGCGACGATTGAAAGAGCGTGTGCCTTGCGGCGAAGCACTGATCGGCCGCCGGTGGCCGAGAACGAAAAGCTTTGTCCTCGTTGCTCACTGGCGCCAGTATGCCTGCCGGAAGAAGAGCGATTGGCTCGCCAAGACGAAACGGCGCCGCATGAACCCCCGCGGCTATTCCTTTGTGCCGAGAGGAGCAAACGCTATACGTTGTTTCTCCTCGCGCTTACCTGGGCGCAGCGGGGCCGCTTTGCTGCTGACAAACGAGGACGAGAAGCAGAAGATACCGATTCAACAGATCGATAGCGTCGTTATTCAAGGATTTGCCCAGGTATCGACGCAGGCGATCCATCTTTGTGCTCAACACGGGGTCGCCGTGCAGTGGTTTACCGCGGGCGGGAAGTATTCGGCCGGCACAGCCTCTTCGCCTGGCCGCGTGCAACAGCGACTCCGCCAGTACGCCAGCCTGTCCGACCCGGCCAAACGACTTGAGTTGGCCAGGCGGCTGGTCGAGGCAAAGATCGACACACAGCGTCGCTATGTTCTGCGGGCGAGCCGTGCAGAGCCGGCTTATCGCGTTTGGTGTCGCCCTCGTTTGGAGCAAATGCGGACCCTGCTTCGCGACGTGCCAAACGCCCCGGCGGCATCCTCGCTCCTCGGACTGGAGGGAACAGCCGCCCGCGGGTACTTCGAGTGCTTGAAGATACTCGTGGATGTTGGTTTGCCTTCCGAGCTGCGCCCAGACGGGCGGAATCGTCGGCCGCCGCGCGATCGCTTCAACTGTTTATTGAGCTTCGGCTATGCGTTGATCCAGTCGCTTGTCCATCGCAGCATTCTGGCCGTTGGTTTGGAGCCCGCGTTGGGATTCTATCATCAGCCGCGTTCGGCTGCTCCGCCATTGGTGCTTGATTTGATGGAGCTATTCCGCACGTTACTTTGGGATGTCCCGCTTATCGGAAGCCTAAATCGCGGACAATGGCACCCGGCGGATGATTTTTCTGTCACACCGGGCCAGGTCTGGCTCAGCGATGCCGGCCGACGAAAGGCCATCGAGTCCTTTGAACAACGGCTGACGGAGTCGTACCAGCATCCTCATACCGGCCAGTCGCTCAGCTACGCCCGAATCGTTGAATTGGAGGTCCGGCTGCTGGAAAAGGAATGGACGGGATGTCCTGGCCTGTTCGCACGATTGCGACTGAGGTAGACTATGGCGTCCAAGCAGTGGCACTTGGTCAGCTACGATGTCCGCGACCCCAAACGATTGCGCCGCGTGGCCAAGACGCTGGAGTCGTACGGCACGCGATTGCAATACAGCGTCTTCCGGTGCCGGCTCGACACAGAGATGATCGAGCGGCTCCATTGGCAACTAGGCCAGATCATGGAGGATGTCGATGACTTGCTTGTTATCCCACTATGCCGTCACTGTGCCTCGCGGGTGCCGGAGCATTCGACGGGCGACCAATCAAGTTGGTCTGATCCGCTGCCGACCTTCAAAGTCGTCTAAAGATACACTCATGGAAGGCTCCGTGGTGGATCGGAACAGGCTGCTCTCTTGTGGTATCTCGTTGAGGCGTAACATTCTTGCGACGTGCCAAACCCTCAGCGGATACGTGACATCCGCGAGTGCCGAACATAAGGCGACTCGCTATAGGCACTTCCGTGCCTTCGAGCATTGCGGAAGACAGCGACAAATCGTGCGAAGGCGTGACATGAACAGCATTTTCTGGCAGGTGCTTGAAAACCGGCCTGATAACTCGTTATGCTGTAAGAAGTTTGAACGAGTGCGGTATCCTCTCCTTTGATGCCGAAAGGCGTTGAGCACTTCCGACAAAATGAGAGTTCACAACCAACAACGAGGAGTATCCTCTCCTTTGATGCCGAAAGGCGTTGAGCACCAGGTGCAGAGAGTAGTCAGTTCGCTCTGCGTCAGTATCCTCTCCTTTGATGCCGAAAGGCGTTGAGCACATCTCAGCCTTGTTGATGATCCCATCAATGAGCGTGTATCCTCTCCTTTGATGCCGAAAGGCGTTGAGCACTAGTCGATGATCCGCACCGCGGAGGTGCTGAAAATGTATCCTCTCCTTTGATGCCGAAAGGCGTTGAGCACTTTCGCCACGCTTCACGTTTCGTTCTTCCGAACACGTATCCTCTCCTTTGATGCCGAAAGGCGTTGAGCACTACAGCGGCGGTCAAACCATGAGTAGGCATCGCGCGTATCCTCTCCTTTGATGCCGAAAGGCGTTGAGCACGCTCGCGCGACATCTGGCGTGGTGTGAGCCGCCAGGTATCCTCTCCTTTGATGCCGAAAGGCGTTGAGCACACCGATTTTGGCGGGGGTGGGTCCGGTGAAGCGTGTATCCTCTCCTTTGATGCCGAAAGGCGTTGAGCACAAGTGACTGGATTGGATTGGATCGGAAACGACGGGGTATCCTCTCCTTTGATGCCGAAAGGCGTTGAGCACGAGCAACCGGGAAATACCGGGGTTCGATCCTCTCGTATCCTCTCCTTTGATGCCGAAAGGCGTTGAGCACTAGCTCGCATGACCTCCGATCTTGAATTGACGCCTTGTATCCTCTCCTTTGATGCCGAAAGGCGTTGAGCACATAAGAGGGAAGGCGGGTTTTCTGCGGAATGGAGGGTATCCTCTCCTTTGATGCCGAAAGGCGTTGAGCACCCCTTTACGCCGGAGCCCTCGCCGCTGCCGTGCGGGTATCCTCTCCTTTGATGCCGAAAGGCGTTGAGCACATCTTACGGGAGTTGGCAAAGACGCTGCACCGCGAGTATCCTCTCCTTTGATGCCGAAAGGCGTTGAGCACGTACAGCGGGAAACCGCGAGGGACGGACCCCGACGGTATCCTCTCCTTTGATGCCGAAAGGCGTTGAGCACATCTTACGGGAGTTGGCAAAGACGCTGCACCGCGAGTATCCTCTCCTTTGATGCCGAAAGGCGTTGAGCACACGCTGATCGTGCCCGGCGTACTCAACGGTAGCCGTATCCTCTCCTTTGATGCCGAAAGGCGTTGAGCACAGCGAAACACGACGCGAAACAGTGACTATCGAGAAGTATCCTCTCCTTTGATGCCGAAAGGCGTTGAGCACAGTTACCAATCAGTACTAACCGCAGGCTGGAAAACCGGTATCCTCTCCTTTGATGCCGAAAGGCGTTGAGCACCTCTCTACTGACAAACCTACGCCACAAGCTGGAAGTATCCTCTCCTTTGATGCCGAAAGGCGTTGAGCACATGTCTGACCCTGGCAACGCCGTGATGGACATGGAGTATCCTCTCCTTTGATGCCGAAAGGCGTTGAGCACAAGGGTAAGCCGTTCATCCACCTGCGCGGCGTCGTGTATCCTCTCCTTTGATGCCGAAAGGCGTTGAGCACAACGGTCCTAGTCCGGGGGGGCCGTCGCCGAACAAGTATCCTCTCCTTTGATGCCGAAAGGCGTTGAGCACATCTACATCAGAGTATAAATCATATCCGGCTGAATGTATCCTCTCCTTTGATGCCGAAAGGCGTTGAGCACACGGAGCTGCTGGCGGTATGGTGCTTATCGCAGAGTATCCTCTCCTTTGATGCCGAAAGGCGTTGAGCACTGCACAGAACGCTTTCGCAACAATTCGATTTGCGGTATCCTCTCCTTTGATGCCGAAAGGCGTTGAGCACGCCAAGTGCATTGACCGGTTATCCGCTCTATACAGGTATCCTCTCCTTTGATGCCGAAAGGCGTTGAGCACAGTTGCGCTGCGCCGCCTCGCGCAGTGGCCTGCCAGTATCCTCTCCTTTGATGCCGAAAGGCGTTGAGCACCCGGAGTCTTGCGGTCCGCTCTCCTCGGGTGGATCAGTATCCTCTCCTTTGATGCCGAAAGGCGTTGAGCACTACCAGGCAATGGTGGAGATCGGCTCGCCCTTTGCGTGTATCCTCTCCTTTGATGCCGAAAGGCGTTGAGCACACCATCGCTATGTTGAATGTGGCCGCCACAAGGGAGTATCCTCTCCTTTGATGCCGAAAGGCGTTGAGCACAGGTTGACGATTTCCAGATCGCCGGCCGCGTTCATGTATCCTCTCCTTTGATGCCGAAAGGCGTTGAGCACCTGTCGTTTTTTGCGAAGGTATCTGGAACGTGGCGTATCCTCTCCTTTGATGCCGAAAGGCGTTGAGCACGCATGTTCGATCTCCGCCGCTGTGGCCGTGTCGCCAGTATCCTCTCCTTTGATGCCGAAAGGCGTTGAGCACTCTCTTTATCCCGCTCGTACGGCCGAGTCTCAGGTGTATCCTCTCCTTTGATGCCGAAAGGCGTTGAGCACCTTGCGGGTCGAATGGAAGATCCCCTTGGCGGTGTCGTATCCTCTCCTTTGATGCCGAAAGGCGTTGAGCACTTAGCCCATTATGGTGATCGCGATAGCGAGGAGCGTGTATCCTCTCCTTTGATGCCGAAAGGCGTTGAGCACTACTCGTTTGCCGCCTCGACCAGCGGGCGCACCCCGTATCCTCTCCTTTGATGCCGAAAGGCGTTGAGCACTTGGCGGCGAGTTCCAGGGCGCGACGGGTCGGCGGGTATCCTCTCCTTTGATGCCGAAAGGCGTTGAGCACACGGCGCGGGGCGAGTAGTTGCCGCGGCCGAAAAGGTATCCTCTCCTTTGATGCCGAAAGGCGTTGAGCACTAAATGTCAGCGGCCGCGGCAACCGACATCCGCGGGTATCCTCTCCTTTGATGCCGAAAGGCGTTGAGCACCAAGCGGTCGTGTGCCTGGCACGACATCTCAATGATGGGCATCAGGTAGGCAACAGCGGCTCAGTTCTTGGAAAACTCCAAAGCAAACCACTCCCGCCACTGCTCGGCCGTCCAGGCGGCTTTCTCGTCGATGACGGGCTTGGCGTTGGGACGCTTGCGGCGTTTTTCCACGGTAAACCGCCGGGGTTCGGGGATCGCGTGCGCCACGTCGCAGTAGGGCGGGGGCAGCTTGCCGGCGTGCTTCATGCGGTGGAACCAGCGTGTTGCCCGCCAATACCACTCGAAACCGTTGCCATTCCCGTTGCCATCCTTGTGCTGGACCTGGCCCCACAACAAGCCGCGGTGGTCCTTGATGCCGCGGCCCCAAAAGTCGGCAACAACAAGCACAACATCCTCACCCTTGCCCAGCCGCTCGGCGATCTCGGCAATATGAGCCAACTGCTCGAAGTCCCACTCGCTCCGCTTGCCCACCTTGCGTGTGCCGAAACCGGCGCGGTTGCAGGCCAGCCCTTGCTGCCGGCGCCGCTGAAGCGCCTCGGCCGTGCGCTCGCCGATCATGTCGGCCTCGAATTGGGCCAGCCCGGCGAAGAATATGACCACCAGCCGCCCCACGGTGCTGTCCATGTCGATGTTCTGGCCGCCAAGGAATTGAATCACGATGACCCGCACGTTTCGCTTGGCAAATTGCTCCAACGTGTCGAGGATGTCTCTGGCAGTTCGGCCCAGCCGGTCCAACTTCGTCACCACCAGCACGTCGCCGGGTTGGGCGTGAAGGAGGAGCCAGCGGCCTTGGGGCCGGTTGCGGAAGTCGGTGGTCCGGCCGGAAGTGCCCAGCGGCTCGTCGAGGATCGTCGGCTCGGGCAGTTGCACGGCGGCACAGTGCTTGCGGATCATCTCCGCCTGGACTTCGGGCGATGCCTGCTGCCTCCGCGTGCTGGCGCGGGTGATGCCGTAGACTGACATGGCGTATGGTCTCCTTGTCTTCTGGGGAGGGGCTTTGGTTCTCTGCGCATGAAAAAGGCCGTGTGCGGGCAGCCTGCTACCGGGTAGGAGTCCGGTCAAGCAGGCGATCGGCGTACCCCTACGCCCAGCCCGCACACGGGCACGGCCTAATCTTCTGCTAACGGAAAACGACGTAATGGTATCCACCTGGGCGATTGTCGAGAACGCTCTCGCCACCCAACCTTGCTCTTCGCCTCCCCGTCCTGCCCAAGAAATCTGGGTTCGGGGGGGTTGATTCCCGGTTTTTATCTGTTACCTTCGATCTATCGCCATTCGGCAGGGAAGAGGCACCGGCCGGAGCGATAATCGCCCGTGGTTCATCTCGGGCATCTTCTCTTCGGCAGTCCATCGCATCATTGGTCCGTCTTCCAAGGGAGGTGCTGCCGTGTTTCGAAATGTCAGGTGTGTCGTCCTCGCTATAGCCTTAGTGTGGTTAGCGATGTCGCCAGCGACGAGCGAGGTTTTCGCAGCGAACGTGCTGCCCGTGGCCTGGGCGCAAACGCCAGCCACTGCGTCCACTAGTAGTGGTTTTTGGGGGTGCATGGCGGCGATCGATTCGGCTGGCAGTGTGTATGTCGGCGGCGTTACAGACGGCACGGCGTTCGGAGTGGCCGGCACGCCGGAAGTAGATTTTCTCGCGAAGTACAGCTCGACCGGGACTTTGTTGTGGAACCATGAGTGGCAAGATACGTCCGGATCGTCGGTGAACGTAGCGACCGACGGTTCGGGCAACGTGTGGGTGACGTCGGGCGCCGGCGTTCAGAACTACAATTCCGGTGGCGGATTGGCGTGGACGGCCGCCTACGCTAGCGGCGCCGAATGTGGCGGTCTCGCCTTGGACCCATCCGGCAACGCCTATATCACCGGTGCCATCTACGACGCGGCTGGCCATTATAAGGAAAACCCGTTTGTCAGTAAGTACAGTTCCACGGGAAGCCGCCTCTGGACCAGGGAGGTCATGAACCCTATGCCCCAAGCCTATAGCAACGCAATAGCTGTGAATTCCCTAGGGCAAGCCGCGATACTGGGTACCGCGCTCGACTCCAAGTACAACCCGCAAGCGTTCGCCACGCAGTTCGACGCCACCGGAAACATCGTGTGGAATCAGACATACGGTCAAGGATGGGCAGGATCTATCGCCATCGACAATTCGGGCTCGACGTATATGACCCTCGATGCCAGCGCGAACATCTTTGGTAGCAGCGGCGGCGATTATCTGGTGAAATATGATTCCGCCAACAGCCTGCTATGGTACAGCCAGTTCTCGCGTGAGAACAATCCCATGGCAATCACTATCGACCCAAACGGCTTCGAATACGTTAACGGAGGCTCTGGCGTGCTGAAATACAGCACTTCCGGAACACTGCTCGATTCCTATTCTTGGTCATCCTACTATATAAGCTCGCTCGCCTACAGTAACGGCCGCATGGCGATTGCCGATAGCGCAAATTATAGCTGTACTGTTAGCGACGTGATCGTTCCAGAGCCAGGTTCTCTGCTCATGCTGGCAGCGGCGGCTTTTAGCCTCGCAGGCTGGGCGGCGATTGTTCGCGCACGAAAACGCCCCGACGGCGCCTGTGGCGGCCGGGACTTGCAGCCTCTACAAAACCTTGTCGCGTTTTCTTGAGTTAAGTGGTGGAGGAATTGACCCAGCGGTCATGGTCATGTCAACAGTCCGAGTTCGAGCAGGGCTCCGGGAGTGGCCTGCGATGTACTTGGTGCTGACAGCCGCTATCATGCCCCCGCGTCGGGCAGGGAGAAGCGTCTATGTCCCTGGCCCCTCCGCCTTTTTCCGGCGCGGCATCGGCGATCTACCCAGGCAGTCCCACGGCCTCCCCATCCGTCTCGAACAGGTCCATTTGCCCCGGCTGGCAGTCCATGCCAGAAAGCAGCACCTTCTGCCGGGTGTTCTCGGGTTCGCCTCCATGCCAAGGTTTGGGCTCGGGAGGAACGTTGCTGAGGGTGAACGCATCTGAATTGCCATTCACGTTCATGCGGCCACTTCCTCCCCGCAACGCAATTCCAGCGCCCCGCCCAAGGCCGTCATCGCTCGCCGCATCGAGTAGTTGCCGTTGCGCCAGCCCATTTGCTCCATCCCCAGCGGCATGGGAACATTGGCGCCGGCTTCCTGCTGCCAAATCCAGGCCAGCCGCTCCTGGCAGGCTTTCGCAAACGTCGGGCCGGCCGAGAAGGGAAAAACCTCGAACCGCTGCAAGAGCGCCTCGTCCAACCCGCTGGCGTCGTTGCTGGTGGCCACCACGATCAGCCGCTCGGGCATGTTCTGCTCGCTAAGTTCGTCCTTCAGCGCTGCGTTGACGTGTCGGCTGACGATCAGTTCCAACTCCTCGATCAGCAGGACGTGCCACGGGTTGCCCGCCATCGGCTTGTAGCGGAAGGTCTGGCCGAACAAGCGGCGTACTTCGTCGATGCTCAAGTTGCTGGCGGAATACTCGACCAAACCTGAAAACGGACAGACGCCCAGGTCTTGAATGAGGGCCTTGGCCGTGGCGCTCTTGCCCACGCCGCCGAGGCCCTCGAACAGCAGACAGCAAGGCTGAGGCAAAGCCACCAGCCGCTTCAGCCGCCGAATGACGGCCGGCTGCCCGACCACTTCGTCCAATGTGCGGGGTTGATAGGAACGTGACAATCGCATGGAATGGTCTCCTCTATGGGGTTCAGTACGAACAGACTTTCATTTTGGACACGGGGACACACTCGATTACCAGTTCAGGGAAGCTGCGGCAGAGTTGCTGCCGCTCGGATGTCGAGAAGTAGAGCAGCCGCCCGCATCCGTTCTCACAGACCAGACCGGCCGAGGCAATCAGCATCCGGCCTTCGCAGTCCGGGCAGCCGGTCGTCAGGATGTCCGCCAATGTCTTGCGGGGTCGGCATCTCACGAATCGAACTCCCCTTCCGCGGTGAACAGGTAATGGTCGTTGGCGGTTAGCTCATCGTTCAGGTACTCGTCGCTGTCGCGGTACTCGATCTCGGCGTAGCCCAACTCTTCCAGCCGGCGGCAGGCTTGCTTGTGGACTTGATCCAACTCCGCCTCAATCGCCACGCAAAGCTCGTCCAGGACTCGTTGCTCATCGTTGTTTGCCCTGTGATAGCCGTGGCCACTCAGTTGCACCAGCACGCCGTCCTCAATGGCCTGCCGGCGGGTGTAGATGTCGATAATGTCCGCGTCACTCCAAAAGTCACCGAGCATGGGTTTACTCCTCTGGCAGCATGGCCAGTCTGAGGGTTTTCAATGGCTCTCCCAGCTTCACGTGCAAGACGCGAGGAACACGATCCTCGCCCGGCGGCGATCGCGTGTGCCGTGGGGGGGCAAATACGCCGAGATTCTAGAGAAATTGCAAGCCGGGGGGTTGACTACAGCGACAGCTGTGTCAAGCTAGCGGCAGGAAAAGTTATGTCGCTGGGGCGAGAGCAGACCGTTATCCAAAGAAAGGAGACCGCGAAGTTGTTTGTTCGTCAGCGTCTTGCTGACGCGATCACGTTGGCTTCCCTTTCCGCAGGGAGAGGCGATAGTCGCACTTATGCCGTTTGACTTGATTCCCCAGCGTGCGTTGGGGGTAGAGCGGCTACAGGAGATTCTCTCCATTTTTCATTCCAATTTGGAGGAATTCCCACATTTAGTTAGATAGAGAGGTTTGCTCCGCCGCAGTAGTTGCACCAATTGCCCTCCTCATCACGGCGGTGGCGACCAGAATACCGACGCACGGAAACGAGTGTTTTCTTTCTCACTTTACACGAAGGAGTGCTAATCATGTTGCGCAGTTTAGGATTTGGTATCAGCATGGTGGTTGCGTTATACGCCAGCAGTGCGGTAGGGCAGGTTCCTATCCAGGTGTATAATACGGGTGTTTACGACAACGGTAGCTTGATTCCCATCGGTAGCGCCGACCCTCATTATGCCCTTTCCGCTTGGATGGGGACGTACAACACCGCCTACGCATCTGGTAGTTACGGCGGCGTTTGGGTGGACAACACAACCACCTCGCAGTGGATCAACCCCAGCGGCAGTTGCAGCAGCGACTTCGACAACGGCAACTACACGTACACGACTTCGATCCCCGTTGTGAGTGGGGCAACAACCGGAACACTGACCGGCCTGTGGGCAGCTGACGATTACATTGAATCAACCACCATTGGTGGCGTCTATTTAGGAGCGCAGGATCCCGGTGTCTTCTCCTCCGAAAACCCGGACCACTACTCTTTAACCCCTTTTTCGTTTACGTTCCCTGTTGACCCGTCCTGGTGGGGAACCAATCAACCGTTGCAATTTGAAGTCTACAATGACGTGGCCTTGACCGGACTACAGGTGCAGATCTCTGGTGTATGGACGGTCCCGGAACCATCCACCATCGTCCTCCTCGGTGTCGGTATCTTCGGCCTGCTCGCCTACGCTTGGCGATGGCGAAGACGGATGGCGTAGCCAATACGCCGAGACTTGAGACCGAGGCCATTGGCTCCAGTCGTGGCTCTGGGTGCTCTGAGCGAAATGCTGATCCTTCCGAAAAATGCGGCTTTTGCACCTATTCCAAGAAAAGCCGGAAGAACTTTTGCTGGGTTATTGACCTTTACATGGGAAACGGTAACTCGGGGCCGTTTTGTACTCCTTTTCCCTAAGATGAATCACCCTCGCACCCGCAAACGGCGGCAGACGAACAAATCGCGAGCCGGCGATGGCGATCGTCAGCAAGAACGAAGAAACCCGGAACGAAGAAAACGGATTCAGAGAGAGCACGTGTGGTCCAACTGTTTTTTTGTTTTTTCCTTTTTCAAGGAGAGTATGTTATGGCTCCGTTTCTGCACATCAGGCGTTTCGCCCTGGCTGCTGCCCTTTCATTGTTTTCGGCGGTCCTTTTGGCAACCATTTCCAATGCAAGGGGTGACATTTACAACTTTGTTGACTACCCTGCCTACGAGACCGACATCGCGACCGGCACCACCGATACACTTTCCGGTGACATCATTACGGATGGCGCGACGGGATCCTTGACCGCCGCCGATATCGTGGGAGGGTCGTACACGATCCAAACCGCAACCTACGGGTCAATCACATCCCCAATCTCCCCCGGGTCGTTTGGGCTCATCGGTACGTTATGGGCCACCCATACGTCGCTTACGATCCCAGCCCCGACGAATCAGGGAGTAACGAATCAACTGCTCTTTGAAGATCAGGATCTCCCCCCAGGCCCATACTCCGGGGGTACTACACTCCTGGAATATTATCGTTCCACTGCCGCCGTAAGCAATGACGAATTTTGGGCGACCTATAACAATGGCGGTAATTGGCTTGCGGGATGGGCCAATACCGAGCAATACCCCAACCTGATCCTTGGCACCGCCGACTCTTGGGTTATCGCCACGGCAGTCCCCGAACCCTCCACCCTCGCCCTGTTTGGTGTCGGTGCCATCGGCCTGCTTGCCTACGCTTGGCGACGACGGCGAGTTTAGTCCTCCGGCTTCAGGACTACTGCCTCAACCGACCTGAATTGACGGGTAGAGGCGTTTGAGTTTGATTCGGGCGTTGGCTGTAGTGAAACGCCAGTCGATGCGGCATCGAGCGGTGTTTCGTGTGGATTCCCAAGCGGCAACCTCGCGGACCAGTGTGGGTTTATCGGGAATCCGCCGCCGAAGGCACTGTTTGGTCATCACGCTTAACTCCGTCTCGGCCATGTCCAGCCAACTGCCGTGTTTCGGCGTGTAGTGAACCTCCAGCCGTTCGATCAGTCGGCGAGCCTCGTCGGGGGCAAACGCCTCGTAGAGCGAAGCCATCTTGTGCGTGTTCAAGTTGTCCATCACCAACACGATTTTCTCCGCCATCGGATAGCTGTCCACCAACTCCCGAATCACCTCGGCGAAATCCAACGCGGTACGTCGGTCGGTCACCTTCACGCGACGCTTGCCCGCCAGCGGCTCAAAGATCATAAACAGATTGGCCGTTCCGTTACGCTCATATTCGTAATCCACCCGCGCCGGACGCCCAGGCGCGGCGGGAATCGCCCGACGTGTTTCTTTGGTCAATTGCCTGCTTTGCTCGTCAAAACACACGACCGGTCGCTGCGGATCGTAGGGCCGTTGGTAGACTTCAAGCACGTCTTCCATCGCGCAGACAAAATCGGCGTTTTGCTCCGGCGGCAATACCCATTGCTCTTTGCGCCAGGGCTGAAGAACGTTTTTTTCAGCGTGGTGCGAACGGCCTCGCGCCCAATCGATTCGACGATCTCCAATTCCACCAATTTGTCGGCCAGCAGTTGCATCGTCCAACACACCCGGCCCGTTGGCGGTGACGAACAGGCCAAAGCCACCAAGTGGGCCTCTTGCACACCGTCCAGTTTGCGATATTGTCGATTTGTGGCCGGCTTACGGTACAACGATGCCTCCCAACCTTCTTCGACGAACTGTTGCCGAACTCGGTGGACCGTCGATAAGCTGACGCCCACCAAATCCGCAATCGCTTCGTCCACGGCGCAGGAACCTCCCTGCCCCTGATCGGCACGTAGCAACACCTGTGCCCGCTGACGAGTCGCCTTCGCCACCCGTCCTCGCGCCACAAGATCCTCCAATTGACCTCGTTCCTCGTTCGATAGCCGAACCACGTACTTGGCTTCCTTGCCCATGTTCGCTCTCCTGACAGGTTGTTGCCCCGGAAAGCGAAATACCATCTCCACCAAAACCTGTCAAGTCAGATCGGTTGAGGCACTACGGCATCAATCCACTTCGGCACGCCGTCGGTCGTCCCGGCTTGCGTGAGGCAGGCCACTACCCGCGGCCCCACAGGTTTTGAGGGCCAGCCGGTGTAACCATCGGTCACAACGAGAATCGCCTTGGGGGCAGGCCGCTCCTCGCACGCCGCCACGATCATTGCCGCCATATCCGTGCCGCCGCCACCGTGGAGTTCGATCTGCTCGGGGCGAAAGATGTTCTTCGCGCACGCCACGGCCGTATCGCCGGCCAAGACCCGCAGACCACGCGGATCGGGCAGCGAGCGGAGGGCGTTACCAATCACGCCCAGCGCCAGGGCAAGGTCGCTCTGTTCCATGCTGCCGCTGGTATCGACGATCACCGTCACGCGGGGAATCGGCTTGACGTGTGCCGGCAGCAGTGCGCCGCCTTGCGGTTGCCGCCGATTGGGCTTGCGGTAAGTAAAATCCCCGAAACCCGACGTGCAGCCCACGGCGTACTTCACCTTGGCCAGCAGTTCCTTGGCTGGGTCAACCTTGGGGTGGAGCAACTCGGCGGCGGCGCGGGCCAATCCGCCGGGTACGCTGCCACGGCCCCGCTGTTGTTGATACTGTTCGATGGCCTTGGCCACGGCGGCTTTCACGAGGTTCTGGTCATGTTCCGCCAAGCCGGGATGCTCTTGAGACGGCGGGCCATCCTCCCACGGTCGCTCTTGGCCATCCGCAGAACTCCCGCCGATCTTCGCGGCGCTCGGCTCTCCATCGCCTTCGCCCTCTTCGCCGCTACCGTCCTGGCCTTCGCCACGTTCACCCTGGCCTTCTTCGCCCTGTTGGTCGCCTTCGCCTCCCTGGCCCTTACCGTCCGCGTCGCCTGGCTCCTGGCCCTCATCCTGGCCTTCCTGGTCGGCTTCGTCCTGCCCTTCGCCGCTCTCACCGTCCTGTTGGCTCTCTTCGCCGGCATCGTCCTGTTGCTCCTGTTGGGTTTGCTGGCGTTGCTGCTCTTGCTCCGTCGCCGCCCGCTGCATCAGCAGGTCGAAGTATTCCTCCGCCGTCTTGTTGCGAGGTAGGCCCAACTTGGCCGGCGTGATTCCCTCATCAGGGCAGCGCAGGCCGGATTGCTCCAGAACGTCGTTGACGGCGGCATCGACGGCCTGCCGCCATATCCCCAGCCGATCGTTGGCCGGTCTCTCGCCCAGCAGGCGCACGCACCGCTTGGCGTGCCGGCTCCAAACGTGGATCGCCTCGTGCAACACGACGAACGCCAAATGCTTCAGGTCGCGGCCTTCCAGGAACGCGGGATCGAAGTACATCCGGCAATACTCATCCACGGCCATCGTCCCCAGCCCCGGCCGCTCCACGGGGATGAGCGTCATCACCTGATGCGTCATGTAGGGCATCTTCCGGGCGGCGAGTATACGCGCTTCGGCGAGTTTCTGGTTCATGGCATTGCTCCTCTACGCCGCCATGATATTCTTGTGAATCTGCAACACCGTGTTGCTGAAATCCGCCGGGGCCTTGACCAGAACCGAGGCATGGGGCACGGCGAAGTAGAGCGGGCCGGCCGCGGCAATCGCCGGTTCCAGCCAGCATTTTGCCACTTCGGCAAAGCAGTCCACCGCCGCCAGCCAGCGCCCTTCCGTGGGCTTGCCGTTGGAGCCAAGGCCGTGGTTTTTAACCCGGTCCACCAGCGCCGCCAGCGCCGCCATGACTTGATCGCAACGCGGCGGAATGTCCAGCGCCAAGGCACCGCCCTTCGGTCCATTGCTCCGCCAGTCCGCGGCCTTGCCCAGCCAATCCTCTGGGTCTGGCAGGTCGAGCGATTGCTCCCACGTCTGGAACTCCAGCGCCGCCTCTTCGCCCACGCAACCGGCAACGGCCCGATAGCGCAAGAGCGGTTCGGCGCCGATCGCTTCCATCGCCGCGGCGCAGAGGGCCGCATTGGTCCAAGAGCGAATCGAGGGCCACGGCCCCGATGTCTTGGCCCTGTCTTTCGGGTAGGCTTGCAACAGCCCCGGCTTGTGCTTGTGGAACGCCCCGACCAGCGCGGTGTTACGGCCGACGCACTTCTCCCAATCCGGCGGCAACGGCACAAAGCTCGGCTGCGGGAAGCTCAAGGCGTTGCCCATGCCCCGCGTCCACGCCTCGGTGTCCGTCTCCCACGGCAGGTGGAGCAGGCGGTTGGCCACGGGCGGCTCAATCTCGGAACCGTTGGCGGCGCAGTCTGGTGGATTACAGGCGGCCAGCTTCCAGGTGGCAGCGGAGAGCGTGTAGTCACCGACACGGTTCTCGGCAATCAGCCCCAGCAGCGCCGCTTGCACGGCCGGCGGGCAGGTGGTCAACTCGTCGATGAACACGATGGTCGGGCACATTGAGCAGTCCAGTGCCCACCTTGGCGGCATGACCGCCATATAGGATTCGCCTCCCTCTATCCTTATGGGATAAGGATAGCCGCCGATGTCGGCCGGCTCGCGGAGGGAGCCAATTAGCGTATAGCACGGACGCGACATGGCGCGGGCGAAGGCTTCGACGGTCCTGGACTTGCCGCAGCCGGGCGGGCCGGAGACCAGCGGCGTGACCTTGCCGGTCTGCGCCACCGTCCAGAAGATCAGGTTGGGTGTCGTTTTACAGGGCATGATCCTGCTCCTATGGGGTAAAGAGATTCGGGTCTGCCCCGGCGCACGAATGCGACGGGGCAGTAACGAAACGCCTTGCCCTACCCGCTTACGCGCACATTCCGATTCCCGCGGCGAAGTCCTGCATGACCGCGGCCGCCGCTGCGCCGCTGGCCAGTTGCGCCACGCTCTTCAGCCCTTCCAGCCCCTCGTTGAGGATCGAACTGTACAGGGTCACGCGGTCTACCAATGCCTGCGCCTCCTTGGCGCGACTCTGGAGTTGGGTGTCGTTGAGCGTTCCCTTCGACACGTCGTCCAAGAGCTTGGCGGCCTTCTCCTGGACCTCCTGGGTCAGGGTATCCCGGATGGTCCGGGCGGTCCCCTCGTCCATCGCCACCCGCGCCGTGGTGATCTTGTTGCCCTCCTGGCAGCCCTCGACCCGCTCCGCCAGTTCCTTCCAGCGCTTCAGGTGGTGCTCGGGGATGTAGTACACGCCGGGCTTGAGGCCGGTCATGCCGTCCATCTTCTCCAGCACCGCCACCAGCGCTTGGCCCACGGCCGTGGTGGTCAGGCGGGCCTTGAGCTTCAGGAACTCCTCGGTCAGGGCGCCCTCGTCGGCGAATCCGTAGTCCGCCTTGACCCGGCTGCCCAGCACCCTGGCCCCGAAGTTCGTGATGTAGCCGTTGCGCTGCGTGCTCCGCTCGATGTTGACCAACTCCACGCCGTTCCGCTTCGGTTGCTTGCGGCTGATGATGGTCTTGTTCCGCGTACCGTAGACGGCGCGGATGCTGTTCTCCAGCGCGGACTGGTCCGTGCGGGGATTGGGCACGCAATCGGCGTAGCCCATTTCAGTGAAGACCTCCCGCACCGCCTGGTACGGGGTAGGCTGGAGCGACCAGAAGACGATCGCTCCGCTGATGTCATACTCTCTCTCGATCATGGAAGACCTCCTACAGGGTAAGAAAACGGGGTTGTGCGCAGGGTGTCTGCGCGAATCGACCACACGGTTGCGCGTTCCATGCGCAGAGGGACCGGTGCAGAGCGCGAGACAATTCGCGCCCGCCGGGTACGCTGACTGCACTCCGGCTCGGGTCTGCACCGGAGCCGGGGAGTAGTGGGCGTACTCTGCCGCCGCTCTACGCTGCGACCATTTCCTCGCGCAGCTCTTGCCATTGTCCGCGGGGATGCCGCGTCAGAGCTTCCGCAAGCTCGGCGTGCTCGACTACGGCGGTCGTTCCGCGCAGCGCCAGCCGGGGATTGCGGCCATGCAGCAGTGCTGTGGCGCGGCGGAGAGTACGCTCTTCGCACTCATCCGCCTGCCACCAGCGCTGCGAATCCTCACACCAGACCAGCAGATAGTAACAGCGCATCGGTCTGCTCCTACAGGAAAGGGGTAACGGTTAGTAAACAACCCGTGGCCGAGCCTCTCTGTAGCTCGACCACGGGCAGTGGACTATCCGCGATTGCGCTCTACGCTCTAGCCGATCTTGCTCTCCGCCTGTCCTTCGGGATGGTGAATTTCCAGGGGGAAGAACCGATCCGGTTCACCCTCCAGGTATTCCGCGTGCGGTCCACAGAAGAGCCGCAGTCCGCGCTCCAGCGCATCCAGTACGATCCAGCAGGGCATGCGCCACTGGTAGGCGCTCTGCCGCGCCTTGAATCTGGCCACGTCCATCGTCATGGTCCACTCTCCTACTCTCCTACATGGGGTCATGGGGTAGGCAGCGCTGTCCCGAACGGCACTGCCCACTCCCCAGCAACTCCGATGCTGGGGGTAGGGCAGGACTGTCCGGCGCGGTCTAGCTGCGCTGCTTGCGGGCAAGGTCGGGGTGGCTCTTGATGAAGCCCTTGACCTCTTCCGCGAATCCGAAGAGGCGTTCCCACTGCTCGGCGTAGAGCGTGACGGGCATTCTCTGGAGCCCGTACACAGAGACGGCGCCCTTTTCGCTCTGCTTGAGGGACAAGGGGCCGCCGTTGCTCTTCGGCGCGGTCTTGAGTTGGGCAAGCGCCTGCTCTTGCGTAAGTTTGCCGCCGGCAAGCTGCGCCAAGACGTGCGCGTTCCACTCACGGTCACTAACGATCGGGGATGCTGTTGCGATAGCCATGACGAAAACTCCTACGGTAGAGGTTTGATCTATCCGGCGGCAACGCGCCGTCGGCCGGTTTTTCGGCGGGCGGAAGAAAATTTCCGCCCCCTACCTAAACCAAAGTGCCGCAAAATTGAACACCGCGCTAAGTCGTTTATTTGCAACGACTTACAAAAAATCTTGCCCGTTTTATCACGAGTCGCAAGTCGTTGCGGCACAACGACTTGAAAAAAATAAATTTTCCACTCGCCGGCGGGCGCGGATTGTTTGCACCGCGCATGCGCTGCCGCGCGCTCGCAGGTGTACGTGCGTGTATGTGTGCGCGGCTCCAACGCGATTAGCAATGGGGTGAAACCGGCAAAAAGCGCGGCCGACCGAAAACGGACCGTCGGCCGAAAACGGCCGCGCCGACGGGGCCAGAATCGCGCCGCTTGCGTCGCAACGGCCGTTTTGACCCGGAATGCGACGATCGGTCGAAACGCAAACCGCGCGATTCCAGGGCCGTCAAAATCGAAATCGGCCCGCTCTACGCGGAGCTGCGCACGACTACAAGCGTATAGACGTGTACAGAAAAGCATGATGTTGCGCAATGGTCAATGGCATACTCGGCAGTCGTGTTTCGACGGTTGAAAAGCACGAACGTTCGTTGACGCTTTTGACGAGGTCTACCACTCCATCCCCCTGCGCATTCGACAAGGACTCGAGAGACGGGTGCAAACAGGCGACGGAGACGGCGGGAGGCCCCCCCACGCCCCGGCAGACATCTATGTACTAGCGTCCCCGGAAATTTTTCATTCTAGGGATGTAGTGCGCATTCCAACAGCGATCGTCTGGGATAGCTACCACCGTGACCTGGGATCTTGTCGCCGGTTACGACTGGGCCATGACCAGCAATACCGCGAAAATCGGCCCGGCGCTGACGGGCTGTTGTGGCATGTTGATGCCGTGGCGTTCGGCGGCAAGGTGGTTGACGTGTTCGCGGTCGAGGTGTCGGCCATGCTGGCAACGAAACCACCGGCCAAACGTCCAGGTCCGGGGGGGGAAAAAGGTGGTAGGGCGCGCCTACCACATTTTTCGGGGGGAGTGGCCGTGGGCGCGAGGCGAAAGGCGCTCGGCTTGTCAGAGTTCTTACGGCCCGAGATTCCGCTCGACCCCGCACGGCAGGCACGCCAATCTGTAGTACCGAACCTCAACTAGAGTGCCTGCCAGTTTTGTAAACCGACAGCCGTGCTAACGCAAAAGGCCGCTTGTCACCCCTAAAGGAGATCGATCCTTTGCGCACGAATCAGTCAACTTTTCCCCTCCTCTTCCGCGCGAATGAAATCAATGATGACACCGCAGTGAGAGCACGTTACCGCAGTTGGACGACGGATATAGCCAAACCGCCAGTGCCGACACGCGGGGCAATACCCGTTCAGCTTCACAAAATCCGAGAGGCCTTTTTCATAGAAATTTAGAATTAGACAAAGCAGCGATATTCCCAACCAGGCGGCAATGGTGGCAGCCACAACCCAACCAAGAGTATCCTTCCACCCGTGGACTGGTGTAGAGAAAGAGACTGAAAAGCCTATGCCGAGGAGAAAAAGTAGAATAATGGCGAGTGCGTATGCAACAATGGGCAAGTAAAGAATGTAAAGAAAGCAAACGGCGACTTTGCGGCCAGACATGGCTGGTCGCCAAAGTGCCCATCGAAATATGCAAAGTATACAAAATGTAAACACCGAGACAAATGCCAGGTGACCGATGACTCGGAGAAATGTGCTAGGATCGCGGAGCATATCATCGTGAAAGAGTTTTCCTCCGAGGAGCACATCAAGCATAAGGATGAGATAGACGAAAATGGAGCACCAAAACGGCAGGGCCTGTATGAACACGATATTAGAGAGCGCGTAGGGCAGGACAACGGCAACGTGGTCGCCCGGCTGGAAACCGCGTTGGTGGATAACGTGACTTTCTGAAGACTCTACGTCGGCCACCGTCGGAATGCCAGCGTCGGGGGATGGTGGCGGAGACGACTCCACGGTGGCCTGTGTCAACCCCGGCGTCTTCACAGACATTGTGCGGTCAGAGACTGGCAATGATGACCCGCCAAAGGCGATCACTTGATCGGCAACGAGGCGATCAGGTGTGGTTTCGGATGTAAGTGGCCGCCCGCAATGCGGACAACTGTGGGCCAGCCTCGACACTACGCCGTCACAATCGGGGCAAGACGTGAGTTTCGGATTGGCTGGCGCGACGTGGCCCTCAGCGTTGGTGCCGGGCTGAGGGCACACTGCTCCGCCCGCGATTGGCTGTGCGGCTGGTATCGGAATGTCGATTCTCATCTTACAGTTCGGACAAGAAGCTGTTCTGCCAGCGAGTCCGTCGCCTGCTCGCAACGTCTTCCCGCAGTTTGGACATTGCAATGACAGAGCCATCGTTCGCTCCCAATGGAGAAGTCCTGCGATTGACAAAGGCAGTTCTGACTAGAACCACTGAACCTATCGGACCTTCTACCCATAGGTGTAGCAACGGGCGCCTGGCAAGTCAACTATCGGCCCACTCCGGCCATTCCGAGTTGGGGGCAAGGATGATAGTGGGTTCCGGTAGTTCGTTAGTTATTCCATCCAAGAGCATCACGACTTGACGCGATAAGGCGTAGGAAAACCACAAGCCGCCGTTTCCTACCACCCCCCGCGCCCCCGAATCCGGGTTATGGAAACGGATACCCGGCTTGTTAAGCTGACGGAATTGCGTCTCAGACATCTTGCGTAAGGCAGCGCGGGTGCCATTCTACGTCGGCTCCACTTTTTCGTGGTTTTCTCGTTCCAGGGCGAGTTCGCCCGCATCTTCATGGGAGGTGTCAAATGCGTCGTTGCACAATGGTTCTGGGCGTTGCGTCGTTAGTCTTAGCTGTCGGTTCGGCAAAGGCCGACGTGTTCAACATGGGTGGCACGCGCGACCCGATGACGGGAGTATGGACGGGTATGGCGAGCCTTGAGTTTGTCACCGTGGGCGATCCGGGTAACGCAGCGGATACGACGATGATGGTGTGGGATGGCAGTTCCGGCTACGGCCCGGTTGGCTACGTCTATCAAATGGGCAAGTATGATGTGACGGTCGGGCAGTATTGTCAGTTCCTCAACGCCGTAGCGAAGACGGATACTTATGGTCTTTACGCGAGCGGTATGGCTACGGACATGCCGACCGTTGAAATTACACAAAGCGGCTCTTCGGGCAGCTACGCCTATGCGGTTACGGGCAGCTACGCTCAGGCCGCCAATTGTCCGATCTTTTGCGTCACCTGGGGCGATGCCGCCCGCTTCTGTAACTGGCTGCAAAACAGGCAACCCGTCGGCCCCGAAGGAAGCGGCACTACGGAAACCGGATCGTACACCCTCAACGGTGCAACCTCAGTTTCTGACTTAATGGCAGTCACGCGCAACGCGGGGGCTAAGTATGTCATTCCGACGGAAAACGAGTGGTACAAGGCGGCGTTTTACAAGGGTGGAGGTATCAACGCGGGCTATTGGACCTACCCGACTCAGAGCAACACCGCGCCGATCAACATTCTGTCTTCCCTGGGTACAGATAACGCGAACTTCCTCGACACGTCTAAGCCAGGCAACAGCGGTCATACCGATCCGGTCAATTACCTGACGCCAGTGGGAGCGTTTTCGGATTCTCCCGGCCCCTACGGGACTTATGACATGGGCGGCGATGTTTGGCAGTGGAACGAGACGCCTATGGCCGGTGGTTCGTCGCGCAGTATGCGTGGCGGCAATTACAATGCCTACTACGGTCTCCTCGGCTCCTATAGCCGATACAACTCTGACCCCACCTTTGAGAATAACAGCATGGGCTTCCGCGTAGCAGTTGTCCCCGAGCCCTCCACCCTCGTCTTGCTGGGCATCGGTGCCGTCAGTCTACTGGGCTACGGATGGCAACGACGGCGCGCCCGGTAGCCGAATCTGCGGTGGGTCGATACAATACGGGATTGGGACGGCCGGCGCTCGTTGCAACAGCCACGGCCAAGCGAACCTGGGCAGGCGTTCCGCCTTCTCTGCCTTTCGGCGGCACCTGCCTGGGTTCGGCCCGTGGAACGAAAGGCAAAATCGTGGCTATCTCTTCCTCATCCGCTTCTCATCGCCTGCGGGAAATTGCGGCGGACCTAAGCAGTATTCCGGCTTTTGGAAAGGTCCAGATTGTCCCTGAAGTGAAAGTTGACTCCGGTTGCGCTTTCTTGGAGGCGATAGACCTCGGAACATTCTCCGGCCAGGAGTACCGGAAACTCCAAGAAGTTGTCCAACAGCAGAAGATGGGCGGGTATACGGCCGGTTGGGAAGGGGCCTTATGGGATGAGGTTGTCAAGTGCTTGTCGCAGGGAGAATACGATGAGTTCACTTGCTCCGCCCCTGCATGTAAGTTCATCGCCCAGAAGATTGCGACAGAGGCAACAAGACTTGAAGCTGACGCCAAGAGGAAGCAAGGCGAAGACGAGACCGCCGATGGTCCGTGGTCGAAGGCGGACGGCCCACAACAGTGGGCGAAGAAGTTTGGTTTCTCTACCGATACGCTGATGCGACGATTCGAGGATGGTACGATTCGGCACAAGAAACTTTCATCCAAGAGCTACCGTATTCACGTTGATGACGTTCCGAAGTAGCTGACCACGCCGACTTCTTCTCCGCAGTAGTAGGCAGTTCTCCGCAGTTGTCCGCAAGGGCCTTCTTTGCATATTGTGTGTTCATTTTTCCACGTTACAACGGGAATTATGGACACTACAAGAAAACTCCTTGACGAAATCGAAGCGGCACAGTTTCTTTCTCTGACGCCGCGACAAGTCTTGCGACTTGCGAATCGTGGCGAGTTGCCGCAAATCGTTTTTCCGAATCGGGAAATCCGGTTCGACCCCGCCGACCTTTCGCAGTTCGTCGAGGCGCACAAGCGGCCCGTGGCCGAAGGGGGCGAGCAATGAGAAAGCCCCTCGACAAGCCCGCCCCGCGTGCCAGTGGCTCGATTCACGCTGACGAAGTTTTGAGCATGGCCGAGTTTGGCCGTCGGCTAGGGTTCGCTGACAAGGCCCTGAGCGATGCACAGAAAGCCGGGCTGCGAACAATCGTTGTCGGCCGTTGCAAATTCATCTTGGGTTCTGATGCCCTCGACTGGTTTCGGCGACTCGCCGAGCAGCAGGCCGGCGATGGCGACGGGCAGGGAGGTGAATCGTGACCATTGCTACCGCACAAGGCGCCGGCCGCGCTCTGGCCGAACGGCTGGGGCTGACCATCGTTGGCACGGAAGCGAACAAGATTATGATAGCGTGTCCGTTTTGCCATTCGTCCGACGCGGGCCGCGTGTTCCCCGAAGGAAACTTCTTTTGCCATTCGTGCCAGAAAACCTTAAACGGTTTCGACCTGGCCAAGCACGTTTTATTTGACCCCAAGGCCGCGGTTCAAGCGATGGTGGCCGTGGGCTTGTTTCAAAATTACATGAGCGGCAACGGGCACGCGGCCGCCCCCGCTCCCGCCGTCACGCCGGCGACCACTATGCCCGCCCTGAGCGATCAAGCCGCGTTTTTGGAAGTCTGCCGGCTAAAGAAAATTCCGCCCGATTCGCTACGGGTTTTTGGCGGCAAGCCCCATCGTGGCGGCGTGTTGGTTCCGATGTTCGGCCCGGACGCGAAACTTTGTTCACATATCCATATCACGCCAACAAACGGTAAGGGGCTCTACGATTCGGGCAAGCCGACCGGCCTTTTCTTCCCGTGCGTAGGGGCGAAACCGCCACGACCTGGCGAAACGTGGCTCATTGTTGAGGGATGTAAAGACGCGGCCGCGCTTCATGCGCTGGGCTACCTTGCGGCCGGCTTGCCGGGCAATCGGATGAGCGAGAAATTCGTCGCGTTGTTTCGGGGAACGGATGCAATCGTTGTTGCCGATTCCGATGAAGCTGGCGAAAAGGGGGCGGGAGTGACAACCGCGAATCTTCAAGGCGTGGCCCGGTCGGTTAAGCGCGCTCACTTGCCTACGAAACTCGGGCAGCACGATGAAATGATAGGTATGGATGTAAGAGATGTGATTGCCGAATGCGGCCCCGATGCCGTCCGCGAAGCAATCGCAGCGGCCAAGGAAATCGGGAAGGCCGGCGAGGCGGAGGGGGAAATCGACTTCGGCATTATCACAGCGGCCGAGCTACTACGGCGTGATTACTCCGTCGAATTCCTAATCCCTCACGTTCTCGCCAAAGGCCAACACCATATTCTTGGCGGTCCCCTCAAGTGCTGTAAAAGTTTAATTGCGGCTGACTTGGCCGTATCACTTGCGATGGGCGGCAAGTTTCTCGACCACTTTCCCGTGGCAAGACCCGTCCGCACGATTCTACTTTGCGGCGAAGCGGGCTGGCCAGTCTTCCAAGAGAATATCCGGCGAATCAGCAAGGCACGTGGGGCCACCGAGAAACAACTCGAAAATCTGTTGACGGGTGTTCGGCTTCCGAAGTTCGGGAATACCCTTCACCAGAGTACGCTTTGCTCTTATATCAAAGAAGAGAAAGCCGAGGCCGCCATTCTCGATTGCGCTTATCGGTGCATCCCCGGCGATTCGGTTTCTAATCAATTCGCAATGGGCGAAGTTTTAGACGCCATCGGCGGCGCCCTCGAATCTGTTGGGGCCACCCTGATTCTACTCTGCCACACGCCAAAGCACGTAGCCCCCGGCGAGCCTTTGGAACTGGACAATCTCGCCTTTGCCGGCTTCAGTGAATTTGCCGCACAGTGGCTCATTGTGAATCGTCAGAAGGCATATGAGCCGGGCAGCGGCCGTCACTTCCTGTGGGCCGTGATTGGCGGCCGGGCCGGGCACAGCGGCACCCTCGCCCTCGACCTAGACGAAGGCGAATTTCATCAAGGCGAAGATCGGGAGTGGCGGGTGGCCGTCACCAAGGCTACCGAGGCCCGCAAAGAGCAACGCGGCCAACGTGATGAAGAGCGGGAGGCAAAACGGGCGGAAAGGTTGGAGGAAGCGAAGAGGCGGATTCTGAATGCGGCGGCCAGATACAAGTCCGGCGAAACCAAAAGCGTAATTAAAGACCATACTGGCTTGCGTCCCGAGGCGTTCGGTCCAGCCTTTGCCGCACTACTGGACGCCGGCGACTTACTGCCCATCAAAATCCCCAAGAGTTGTCGTAAAACGCCTTTCGACGGCTACATCTTAGCATCATATCAAACCACCCAAGAGTAGCTATGCGGACACTAAGGACAGAGCACAACGGACAAGTAGCGCCACTGATGCCACCACCACCAGTGACAACAACCCCTTATGTAATAAGGGTTGTTGTTAGTGGTGGTGGTGGTAGGCAAATGAACCACTGCGAACAAGATAAAAAGTTGTCCTTAGAGGTTCCCACCTCCCCGCCTTCGTTCAATCCCTTCGCCCAGTTCGAGGGCATGACCGCGGCCGAGCTTGAACAGCTATCGAACCTCGACCCCCTGGACGACCTCGACCGCGGCATGGAGCCCCAGGCCGACAGGCCCAGCCCGCATGACACGCAGACGGCGGCACGCTGCCTGCTGTCGTTTCCGCCGTTGCCGAGGGCTTCCACCGTGGAGGCAGCACGATGATCGCCGCAATGTCAGGCCCGGCCAAGTCGGACTTGTACCCTACGCCGATGGCGTTTTTCAAGCGGATGGACCGCCGCTACGGCCCGTTCACCCTGGACGTGTGCGCCCTGCCCGACAATGCCAAGTGCGAACGCTACTTCACACCCGAGATCGACGGCCTACAACACCCCTGGACCGGCTGCTGCTGGTGCAATCCACCCTACGGCAAGACTATCGGCCAGTGGGTTCGCAAAGCATGGGAATCAAGCCGAGAGGGCGCAACCGTGGTTATGTTGGTTCCCGCCCGAGTCGATACGCGATGGTGGCATGATTACATCGAACCCTACGCCGCGGTGATCGACTTCCCTAAAGGCCGGTTGCGGTTCGGTAACAGCATCCATCCCGCTCCATTCCCGTCCGCGGTCGTGGTGTTCCGGCCGGCTGAATACCGACGCTGCCAGTGGTGCGAACACCTGTTTCGTTTGCGCCGGACGGACGCCAAGTTTTGTTGCGTCGCGTGCAAGCAAGCGGCCTATCGTGCCCGCCGCGTTACGCCTTCATCCGTAACGGAACACCCCGACGACGCGGCCAAGCCGGCCGACGTGGGCACCGCGGCCCGGATCGACTGGCAAGCCGCAGGCGTAGCAATTCCAACAACAACTTATTGACCTAATCAAAGGTGAAGTATGCCATCAAATAATTGGAGCGGCACGGCATCGACCGACCTCGGCAATACAAGTAACTGGTCTGGCGGCACCGTGCCAAGCTACAACAACTCCGGCACGATGGGCAGTTGCAGTAATTATCCTGCCACAGGCGCCGCAAACGGTTCAATGTCATTGACGGGCGGCACGTCGGCGAAGATCAACGGCGGCTGTTGGTCCGGCGCCATCACTGTCGGCAGCGGGACGACGATTGCCGGCGGCTATTTCTTCGGAACGGTCACGGTCAACAGCGGCGGCACGATCACGGGCGGCACGTTCTACGGCACAGTCACGGTGAACGCCGGCGGCTCGATCAGCGGGGGCACGTTCTACGGCTCAGTGTCTAACAGCGGAACGATCAGCGGCGGCAATTTCAACATCGCCAACGGCACTGTCGCCATCGGGCAGGGCATAAGCAACGTGGTCTATTTCGTGGCCGTCGCCAATAACGCTTACGTGACCACGGACCTCAGCGGCGGTCAATATCCCACGACCGCCGCTACCCAAGCTGCCGACGCCGCCACGCTGACGGCGACCACGCTCAACGCCAACGGTACGGATACGGCCGTGGCGTTCGGGGCATCGAACGGTACGGCAAAGAGCGGAGCGGTCTACACAGCGGGGCAGGCGGCGGGAGGTGGTGGAACGAAACATGGCTTTTCATTTTGTTAGGAGAATCTCATGGCAGGACTTAGACCAGAACGGATCGTAACGCCTTCTACGATGGATTTGTTGACCGATAGTCTTCCAGTAAGCCTAGCCTCCGGCGACTACGCGCCTGCGGGGGGGCTATTGACCGAAACCACAAGAAGCCGATAATATGCCGTGGTGGTCGATTCGACTGACCGCTAGGGCTGAATACCCTAACCGAGATTCTAAGATGTTCCATCAGGCCACAAGCCCGGTTATCCGTGCGCGTAACCAAGCAATGATCCGCACAGGCGGGGAGCAAGGCCGCGCGGCAGTCTCGGCTGCTATTCAACGGGTAGCCGGGCTTGTGGTCTTTCTTGGAGGTTCACCCGATGAGTGACGAGATTGTCGTCAAGGTCAACAGCTACGGCCCCGGCCGCCCCTTGTCCCTGGTCTACTTCGATCCGGTTTCCGGTCGAAAGAAAGCGAAGTCGAGCAGCACAACCGATTGGCGGGAAGCCGAGCGACTGGCCGGCGAGTTGGAGAAGGAATTGCGGGCCGGGCGGTACGCCCCGGCGTCCAAGGTGACGTGGGCAGACTTCCGCAAGCGGTACGAAGCCGAGAAGTTATCTGCCCTATCTCCCAAGACCGGGCACAGTTTCAAGTCCGCCGCGAATCATCTGGAAAGAGTCTTAAACCCCGACCGGCTTTGCAAACTGACGGCGGCCGTCTTGTCGCGTTTCCAAGCGAAGCTACGCGAGGAGGGCATGGGAGAAACCACTATTTCGACTACCCTTCGCCACCTGCGAGCGTGCTTTTCATGGGGCGAATCCGTGGGGTTGTTGCCCGCGGTCCCCAGGATGGTCATTCCACGGGCCGGCGGGGCAAAGGCAAGGGCGGTCAGTGGTGAGGAGTTTGACCGCATGATTACGGCGGTTGCGAAAATCCGGCCCCATGACGCCGCGGCATGGGAATTCTACCTGCGGGGATTGTACCTTGGCGGGTTGCGGTTGGGAGAATCCTTGGCCCTATCGTGGGATGATGATGCGACTTTCGCCGTTGACTTAACCGGCCGCCGGCCCGCCTTCCGCATTTCCGCCGCGGCGCAGAAGGCCCGGCGGGATGAGCGGCTGCCCATGACGGAAGATTTCTACGACCTCATCATGGGAACACCGGAAGCCGAGCGGGTCGGCAAGGTGTTCAAGCTGGACGGCACGTTTACCGGGACGGCGATCACCCCGCTACGGGTTTGCCGTACTGTGTCGGAAATCGGCAAGGCGGCTGGGGTGGTGGTGGCGATGGTCGAAAAGCGAAAGCGGATCGACGGGAAGCTGACCACCACCACGGGCAAGAAGTTTGCCTCTGCCCATGACCTCAGAAGGGCTTTCGGCACCCGATGGGCCAAGCGGCTAATGCCGGCCGTCCTAAAGCGGCTGATGCGTCATTCCGACGTTGCTACCACCATGACGTATTACGTGACGATCGACGCCGACGCCGTGGCCGACGCCGTATGGGGCCGGAATTGGGAAGCTGGCAACACTCTTGGCAACAATCGGCCAACCAAGGCAACAGCAACCGAAAGGGGCCAAGCCGATGAATCGACGGAAGCCATTGCGGCTTTTCAGGTTACTTCCGCCGTATCTGCAACAGCACGCTTTCCGACTCCGTGCCCGGCAGCGGATAGGACGGCGGCGTGGGCGGCGTGGTGCGGGCCGGCGGTGCCCGACGAAGCCCACCCGGCAGAGAGTGGGGCCCGTGGGGGCGGGGGTACTTGGCACCGTCCCTTACCGCAGGTGAGCGACGGTCGGTGGGGCCCGTGGGGGCGGGGGTACTTGGGCGGCAGACCACCTAAACTACCAAAACCTGCGCAAACAATTGCGCAGGTTAACGGCAGACGTAAGTGGGGCCCGTGGGGGCGGGTAGTGTCCTAATTTGACCGGATTCTGAATGAAAACGCAGGGCCTTTTTGGGGAAGACCGCACCCTGTTTGCGCGGTTTCTCGCGCTTGGTTGACTGGGTAGCCCTATTCCAGAAAAGCGAGGGTACGATAAAATGAAAGCCGTCGGTTGCAGCCGACGGCTTCTTTTGTTCTGTCGCTAGGGCGGCAGTGGCGCTCAGACTACCGCCATTATACGCCCTTTGTTTATTTTTGCAAGCGGGGCGTCCGATGGCCGATTCCAATGGATTGTCGGTTTTAATTGCATCCGTTAGAACGCTCATAAAAGAGGCCAGAGAGGTGACTGTGGGCGCTATCTTGGCCAGACTAAACCGGCGACGGAACATTGCTACCCTCACTGAACGGGAATGTGCACTTCTTTGTAGTTTTAACAACCGGAACACACAGCAATTTCCTTCAACAGATTCCGATATTGCTGGTCTGGTGGTCAAGGGTGTTCTCTTGGTTGTTCCTCCAGCCAAGCACGATGAACCGAATGGGGCTTTCGTGTATCGCATCACGGTAACGCTGTCCCCTTTCTACCGGGAATATTTGGACATAAGCGGTTGGTTTCAAGAACACATCGCTACCGCAAACAATTCGTCAAACTTCCACGTGTGATCTGTGACCCCTGCTAGGACTGCGGCGGGTGGACGGCGCTTGCCGGGCTTTCCGCTGTAGTCGGGGTAGCGGGTGCGCCAGCAGAAGTTGTAATACGCCAAGAACATCGCGCAGGCGGCCTCAAGGTTCTCCAGCTTCTTGGAGAAGCCAAGAGACAACCGGGTGAATCGCCGCATCAGTGTGCGGATCGTCAAGTTGTGCCGCTCAACGTGTGAGGTACATATTGTACGCTCCTCGAATTCGTTCAGCCCGTACACTCCCCGTCGTTCGGTGCCGACCATTTCAGGCGGGGCGTAGCGGCCGGGCTGGTCAGCGTTTCGGTAGTCCTTGATGATCTGGCCGTACTTGACGTAGGGGCCAAAAGCCAAGTCAACAGCCTCGGGGTAGGCCGCAAAGCCATCCGTGCTGATTTGCGTGATATGAACGTAGCCGTCGGCCTGATAGGCGTGGGGATCGCTGGCGTGGGGCTTG
Organism: uncultured Planctomycetaceae bacterium; assembly: GCA_963823895.1. Taxonomy (GTDB): domain Bacteria; phylum Planctomycetota; class Planctomycetia; order Pirellulales; family Thermoguttaceae. The sequence continues at coordinate 161,192 of CAWGNG010000038.1, read as the reverse complement.
GGCATGACCAGCCGATGCGAGAGGTCCATCATCAGCTTACGGGCGTTGTCCGCCGACCGCTTGCCCACGATGAAACTGGCGACCAATTTGGTTTCCTTGTCCAGGGCCGTCCAGAGATACACGTCGCCAACGTCAAAGCAGACCGCCTTCTCTTCCGGGGTCAGCCGCGCCTGTTTCTTGGCCACAAACGTCCAGATTTCGTCAACCTCAACATGTTGTAGCGTGAGGTTGCGTAAGTGACTATCCATCAGCCGCTTACAGCCGTTTCCGAACCTTACGACCAGCCGACAGATTGTGTTGCGGTGAACCTTCGTTAGCCGTTCGGCCGAGCGGATTGAGTTACCCTCCGCCAGAAGGTGGAGTACCCGTTTTTGGCACTCCGGCTTGAGTACGTTGCACATCACGAAGCCTTCCCATTGTTGGGGGCTTTCGCTATAATGCAGGTACCAAGGCCACACTACGGCGAAAGCCCGATTGTGGTTGCCCGGAACAACGGCCGTTGTTCCGGGCGTTTTTGTTGACGCCATTCTCTGTTGTGGACTAATGGTTGTCCAGTACCTCCAAGTTGGTGGTGCAAACATGAAAGAACCGGACGAATCTTCTTGTTCCTTCTCGCTCGATGATGTGAGTCTATTGGAATTCCTTCTGGATGGGGAGGGATCAGAGCGCGGCCAGATTTTGGTAGCCGCCGAAACTGTACACGTTAGACTGACCGAGTGTCTTCGTGTGAGAATTAAGAAAACGTCGGCTGACAACAGGTTTCTGAAATTGATGGATGACCACCTTAGTGGAGACGTATGGAGTCCGCTCCGTGATTTTGCAGGAAAATTCTTATTAGCCGATTGTTTGGAGTTATCGGACAGGAGCTATACGAAGTCTTGAACGCAGTCCGAGAGTTGCGAAATGCTTTTGCACATGCTGACGGCACGATCAGTATGGATATCATCGCCAGTGGGGCCAGTTCTCTTAAAAAGGCTAAACAACTGCGAGCGTCTTTCCGGCACCTGGAAAAATACCTGAATGAAACACAGCGGAGAGAACAGGGTACCGACGAAAACCCTGTAATATGGCGGATTGAACGACTACGGGGATTTGATGACGCCAACAAAGCTCAACCTCTATCGAATCGCAATGTTTTCTTGGCAGCATGTTTCACGTCATGGGACCAACTCTCATCGCTCTGTCGTTAATTGAATCTAGTTATCCCAATTTCTCATTTGTGCTTCATGGGCGTGTTGTGCGACCAAAAGAACACACACCAGTTTACTTTCAACCGAAAGGCGATCCCAAAAGTCAGAAACGTGTTCGATGATCGAGAGGCCCCATCGCGGAGTGTCCGGGGAGTCGGGTTTTTCAATCGCATTGAGGACATCTTGGTCCGTAACGTCTCCCCAATTAAATGGTGTTCCGATAGCGTCGAGAATTTCCAGTTCCACTGCGGTCAGTTGTTCTTTTTTGATGGTCATATTTTGCTCTCGCTGTGTTTGATGGACAACTCACCCCCCCAAAAGTCCAAATTAGGACACTTCCTGGGGGCGGGGGTACTTGACGGGCCCGGCGTGAAAGCGATAATCAGGGTGTTCGAGTAGAAGTAGGTTCCCTCATGCGTTTCTCTCTAGAAAACGCGAAACCCGTTCCCCCTGGTCTGCGGCTATCCGTAAGGACGCCCGCGCGGGCCTACTTCCGCGTGAACAAGGCCACGGGGGGCGGGTTTTTTGGGAGGTTCTCACGATGCAAGCTGTCGTATCTGTAAAGCTGACCGAGACCGGCGAGTTGTTGCCGGCGATTCTCTCGACCGAGCGGGCCGAATCGTCCTACGGGCAGCCCGTGGTTGTAATCGATGGCGAAGAAAACGCCCGCGGGCCGGCGGAAGTTGAAGCCATTCGAGTAAGCCCCACCCTCGACGCCGATGAGGTTGCCGCCGCACGCCAAGCCGGCTTTCGTGTTATCGTCGGCAACGAAGGGAGCGCGAAATCATGAGCGACGAAATCAGAGTAGCCGTTGCCAGCTATGGCGGCGGGCGTTGTCTGATGATGACGTACAAAGACCCGACCACCGGCCGCAAGGTGGCAAAGACCAGCGGCACAACCGACCGGCGAGAAGCCGAGCGGGCGGCGGCCGTGTGGCAAGATGAGTTGAACAGTGGGCGATATGCTGCCCCGTCGAAAATGACCTGGGCAGACTTCCGCAAGCGGCACGAAGAGGAGTTTCAACCGGCAATGGCCCTCGAAACGCGCAGCAAGTTTGCCACGACGTTCAACCTTATCGAACGGCTGATGAAGCCCGCCCGGTTGCGTGACGTGACGACTGAGGCCGTTAGCCGTTGGATTGTGGCCATGCGGGACGAAGGGCGGAGGGATGCGACGTTGGGCGTCTACTGCCGCCACCTGCGCGGCGCGATGAACTGGGCGGCGTCAATGGGGTTCATCCCCAGCGCCCCTAAGGTTCGCCCGCCGAAGAGCGAGACGATGAAAGGCCGGCCGATTGTCTTAGAGGAACACGAGCGCATGTTAGCCGCGGTTCCCAAGGTTGTGCCCGCCGAGCAGGTGGCGACGTGGCAGCGGTTTCTTGACGGGCTGTGGTGGTCAGGATTGCGGCTGTCTGAGGCTATGCGGCTATCGTGGGACGCATCCGAGCCGATAGCCGTGATTATGCAGCCCGGCTACCATCCCGCCCTACGCTTCAAGCTGGGCAGCCAGAAAGCGAAGCGGGCCGAGCTTGTGCCCTGCGCCCCTGAGTTTGCCGAACTATTGGAGGCGACACCGGAGGCCGAGCGGCACGGGCGGGTGTTCCACGTTCCGATGAGAGTCAGGTACACCGGCCCCAGGGTATCCGCCATCGGCAAGAAGGCCGGCGTTATCGTCGATGAGACGACCGGGAAGCCAGCGTCGGCGCACGACTACCGCCGCGCGTTTGGCACCCGATGGAGCAAGCGTGTCATGCCGGCCGTTCTGCGACGACTCATGCGGCACAAGAAGATCGACACCACCCTGAAATACTACGTTGACCAGGACGCGGAAGACATTGCGGCCGACCTATGGGCGGCATACCGAAAAGCCGAATCTGGCAACACTACTGGCAACACTGGCCAAGAAAACCCCATTATTCCCGCCGTTTCGTGAGGTTCCAACGTGACGGCCAGTCGCGTCAGCCGCCGCTGCTTGACGGCGTCAACCGCGTCCGCGGGATGGCCGGCCACCGCCGATTCCCGCGTCTTCACCTCGACAAACACGATCGTCTTCCCGTCCAACGCCACGAGATCCAATTCGCCCGGTCCAAAGCGATCGCCGCGGGCGAGAATCTTGTAGCCCCGCCGCCGCAAGAAGCGTGCGGCCGCCGCCTCGCCGCGTTTGCCGAGAGTCTTCTTCGGAAAGAGCCGCCGGAACCAGCCGGAAAGACTTCGACGAACGCTCATCGCGGTCTTCCTCCGAAGTCCTCACACTAGCCCACTCCCGGAGGGAAAAGGGACTAACGCACGGTCGCAACGGCGGCCTTTACGACTACTTTCCCGTCGTCGTGCGGCGTTCTTTCAGGCGGACGGCCTTGCCGGTGCGGTCGCGGAGGTAGTAGAGCTTGGCGCGGCGGGTAACGCCCGAGCGCTTCACCTCGACCTTGGCGATTCGCGGCGAATGGATCGGAAACTTCCGCTCGACCCCTTCCCCTTGCACGATCCGCCGCACGGTAAACGTCGCACGCGAGCCGGAGCCCGCCCGGGCGATCACCAGCCCGTTGAATATCTGGATGCGCTCCTTTTCGCCTTCCAAAATGCGGCAGTGAACGTCGACGGTGTCGCCAACCTCGAACGGCGAGACTTCCGGCTTCAAGCTGGATTTCTCGACCAAGGACATAATCTGTTCGCTCATAATTCTCCCTTTCGTGACTCCAAAAGACGGCGACCGTCGGCCGCCCAATTATCCGCAATCAATGATCGCGGCTTTCCATTCCCGGCATCCCGCGACCACTGGTCGCGGCTTTACATTGTACGATTTTATTCTCCGAGCAAGTCGCGGCGCCGCTCGAACGTCCGCTGGCGGCTGTTCTCTTCTCTCCAGCGCTCGATCTCCGCGTGATTTCCGTTCAACAACACTTCCGGGGCCTCGAAACCGCGATACTCCCGCGGCCGCGTATACTGCGCACATTCAATCCATCGCCGCGCGCCCGAAAATGAATCGTCGGCGCTGCTGTCTTCGTCTCCCAACACGCCCGGCACGAGCCGGATCGTCGCTTCGATCACCACCATCGCGGCCACTTCGCCGCCGTTGAGCACGTAGTCGCCGACCGATATCTCCTCCGGCTCGAGGATCAGCCGTATTCGTTCGTCAAACCCCTCGTACCGCCCGCACAAGAGCAGGATCCGCTTGTGCCGGGCCAATCGCTCAACGGCCGGCTGATCGAGCCGGCGGCCTTGCGGCGTTAGCATAACCAGGTGGCCGGGCTCCGCGTCTCGGCTCCGTACCGCCTCGACGCACTCGACGACCGGCTCGACCTTCATGACCATGCCGGGCCCGCCCCCGAAGGGACGATCGTCCACCGTATTATGTTTCGTTTTCGACCAGTCGCGGATGTCGTGCAAACGCACCTCGACCAATCCCGCTTGGATCGCTCGCTTCAACAGGCTTTGGCCCAGGTATCCCTGGAAAATCTCGGGAAACAGGGTCAAAACGTCGAATCGCATTGCCGGCGATCAACCTTGCTCTTCGGTGGCGGCCGGTTCGGTCTGCGCGGGCTGCTCGACGGGAGCCGTCTCGGCGGGCGCTTCGGCGGCGGGCGATTCGGCCCGCGGCTTGCGACGCCCCTTGGCCGGCGCGTCCGCTTCCTCGTCGCCTCGCTTGGCCGGCTTCGGCGGCCGCGGCAGCGGCGCCATCGGCTCGGGCCGACGCCGGGCAACCGCCAAACGGCCGATCGCCTGCTGCTGCGCCGTAAGGTGCGTCCCGCCGACACCGTACTTCTTAATCAACACGCTCACTTTGTCCGACGGCTGCGCGCCGACGCTCAACCAATAGTTGATCCGTTCGCCGTTGAGAATCGCCCGGGCGTCGGTCTCGGGAATCAAAGGGTCGTAGGTGCCGAGCTCCTCCAACACCCGGCCGTCGCGCGGCTTGCGGATGTCCATCGCGCAAATCCGATAGAACGGCTGGTGCTTCCGGCCGAACTGCTTCATCCGAATACGTACTGACACACGTTTCTCCTGGTTAGTGGGTATTGGGTAGTGGATAGTGGGTATTGGGTAGTGGTTAGTGGCTAGTCGGAAGTAAGCGCCGGCGGTGTTCTATGTTCTCACGCTACCCACTACCCACTGGCCACTAGCCACTGGCCGCTACCCACTATTTCCGTTTCTTCTCCCGTTTCTTTCGCCGCATTTCCCGCTCTTTCTCTTTCCGTGCCTGGGCGCGTTCCTTGGGGCTCAGCCGCTTGCCGGTGCTCCCCTTCTGCTTGGCGAGCCTTCCGCTAGGGTCCATCATGCCGCCTTGGGTTAGTTCCTGCATCGCCCGCATCCGGTCGCGCATGCCCATACTCGACATCTTCTTCATCATCTCGGCGATGTTGTCGAACTGCTTGACCAACTCGTTGACCTGGTGCGGCTCGACGCCGGCGCCGGCGGCTATACGGCGGCGACGGCTCTGGTCGATCACCTTCGAGGGATTCCGCCGCTCCTCGGGCGTCATCGAATCGATAATGCCCAACAGGCCGCGCATCTGCTCTTCGGCGTCGACGTCCCCGAGCATGTCGCTCATGGCACTCATGCCGGGGATCATGCTCATGATCTTGTTCAACGGCCCGAGCTTCTTCGTCTGGCCGAGCATCTTTTTGAAATCGTCGAGCGTGAATTCGCCCTTGCGAAGCCGCGCCTCCTGCTGGGCCATCTCGTCCTGGTCGAACTTCTGCTGCGCCTGCTCGACCAGCGTCAGCACGTCCCCCATGCCGAGGATTCGGCCGGCCATGCGGTCGGGGTGGAACTCTTCCAGCGATTCGAGGTGCTCGCCCGTGCCGACGAACTTGATCGGCACGCCGGTGACCGCCTTGACCGACAGTGCCGCCCCGCCGCGGGCGTCGCCGTCGAGCTTGGTCATGATCACGCCGTCGAGTTCCAGCGCTTCGTTAAACGCCTTCGCGCGATTGACCGCGTCCTGGCCGGTCATCGCATCGACCACCAGGTAGACCTGATCGGGCCCGACCCGCCGGTCGATCATCGAAAGCTGGTTCATCAACTCCGCGTCGACGTGCAGCCGGCCGGCGGTGTCGAGAATCACCACGTCGGCCCCCGACTCCTTCGCGTGCTTCACCGCGGCAAAGCACAAAGCCACGGGATCCTTCGCGTCAAAATCGGCATAGACCGGCAGCCCGAGCTGCTGGCCGAGCACCTGCAACTGTTGGATGGCCGCCGGGCGCTGCAAGTCGGCCGCCACCAGCATCGGCTTGCGGCCCCGGGTGGTAAGGATTTTTCCGAATTTTCCGCAGGTGGTCGTCTTCCCGGAACCTTGCAGCCCGCAGAGCATCAACACCGAAACGTCGCTGCGAAGGTGGAGCGAATGGTCGACCGGCCCCATCAGGCCAATCAGCTCCTGGTAGACGATGTAAACAAGTTGTTTGGTCGGGTCGAGTGCCTTGAGGACCGTTTCCCCCACCGCCTGCTGGCTCACTCGGTCCATGAAGTCCTTGACCACGGGCAGGCTGACGTCGGCTTCCAGCAGTGCCCGCTGCACCGACTGCAAACCGTCGCGCATGTTCGACTCGGTGAGCCTTCCACGTCCGCGCAAGGCCCGCAACGCCGAACTCAGGTTTTCCTGGAGCGATTCAAACATGGGAAGGCCGGTCGAGGGTAAACCCATATCTTAACGAACACCCGGCCACTTTGGCAATGCGGGCCGCAGCGTATTCCACGCCGCGGTTCCGTGCGGCAATCGAGCATCCGGCAAACGCTGATTTGGCGGAGAACCCCCCAACTGCGGGTGGAATGTGACCTTGGACATGGGTAGCATTTTTTCAACGGGTGATTTCAAGACGCAACTGCAAATGATTCGAAATGTAATTCCGCAAAGACCGAAGTTGACAGGATACGAATATGGATTTAGATTTTGGCGGAAGATAATGCACCTCAGATATTTAGGGAGTTTACGTCGATGCCACGCCGTTCGATCCTCATGCTGATTGTGACCATTTTGGCTGCCACCCCCTCTTTCGGCCAAGATTGGGCCCAAAAGATGTTCAAGGTCAAGGAACACGATTTCGGTTCCGTCGCGGGGGGCGAAGGTCGAATACCCGTTCATGTTTGAGAACCTCTTCATGGAAGACGTCCACATCTCCCATGCGTACTCAAGCTGCGGTTGCACCAGCGTCCGCGTCGAGAATCCGACCGTGAAGACCTATGAGAAGGGGGCGATCGTGGCAACCTTCAACACCAACTCCTTCTACGGCCAGCGCGGGGCGACGCTGACGGTCGTCATCGATCGGCCCTTCTACGCCGAGGTGCAACTGCAAGACCGCGGCTTCATCCGCACCGATGTCGATTTCCAGCCGGGCAGCGTCTACTTCGGCCCAATCGACCAGGGCACCGGCTATAAGCAAATCGTCGACGTCAATTACAACGGCGGCCGCGACGACTGGAAAATCGTCGGCATCAAGAGCGCCAACCCGCATATCACGGCCAAGGCCTTCGAAACCAGCCGCAACTATGGTCAGACGACGTACCGCCTGGAAGTCCATGTCGACAGGACGATGCCCGCCGGCTACATGGACGACCATCTGATGCTCGTGACCAATGACGCCGCCGGTCAGCAAATTCCCGTGGTGGTCGAAGGGCGAGTAACCCCGAGCATCTCCGTCAGTCCCGCCGCATTGTTCATGGGTGTCGTGCAACCGGGCCAAAAGGTCACAAAGACACTCGTCGCCACCAGCAAGAAGCCCTTCCGCATCCTCTCGATCGCCTGTGACGACCCGAAATCCTTCCAGTTCGACCTGTCGAAGGAGGCCATCGGCACGACGTTGCACCAGATTCCCGTGACATTCGTGGCCGGGGCCGACGCGGGCAAGGTGATCAAGACGATCAAGATCAAGACCGACCAGGGCGAGTGGACGCCTGAACTGGCGGCCTACGCGGTCGTGGCCACGGCGAAATAGCACCCGAGCAAGAGAGATCGTAAAGCAAATCCATCAGCAACGATCTCGACGTTGGGGCGGCACTAATCCATGCCGCCCCGCGTTTATGGCGAGTTCGCGTTCCGCCTAGTAGACCTTCGGCTCCTTCTTCCAGTCCTTGTCCTTGTCGCGGCCAAACTCCACCACGCGCGGACGGCGCTTGCGCAGATTGACGCTCTCCAATCCCAAGCCAAAGCCCTCGGATTTCGCGTTCTTCCCCACGCATTCCAGCCGAACCGTGTACTTGCCCGGATCGGGCCAGAAGTCCAACAGATGAAACTCGGTGTTGGCCACCTTGTCGCTATAGAAATCGAGCGGGCCGCCGATTCTCACCCCGTTTAGCAGAACCTGGTAGCGGCCGTAGTCGGGAGCGGTCGTGCTGTTGAGCACCAGCCGCAGCGGCTCTTTCTTCTCCACTTGCAACGGGATCTCGACCCAGGCGGTCTCGGCCTTCTCCGGCATGTAGAACAACTGCGGCTTCATGTACAATTCGTACAGCTTCTGCTTGACCGCTTTGCCCGGCCCGTGGTACTTCGCGTCGACGTAATGCCGCCCGTAGGCCGTCACCCGTTCCAGGCTCGGCAGCGTCCGCTCGCGGGCATGGGGCGCTCGGGCCGTAAACGTCGGCGTGCCGGTCTGATACCAGAACGCCACGCTCGAATAGTCGTCCTCCCGCTCGTTCCAACTGTTGTGTTCTCCCTTCGGGTTCTCGTCCACCGACATCCAGCCGTAGTGCTCGATGGTGACTTCAATGCCGTGGTTGAAGACGATCGGATCGTTGATGTGCCAGCGGTAGGCGCTGGTATGGCCGCCGACGATGCCCCATTGGTCGAAATAGGGAACGCCGGAATACAGCCCGCTGCACGTCTTCAATCCCCAGGCCGAGAGGAAGTAATCCTCGGTGCCGGTCCCCTGAATCGAGGGCTTCAATTCGCCGTCGATGTAGATTCGCTCGTCCCCCTCGCCGAACCACTCGGGGCTCCGCGTCCGCACGGCCAACACCGTCCCGACGTAATGCCCCTTCCCCTTCGTCTGCAAAATCACGTAGTCCTTGCCCGACTCGACGGGATACTCTTGCCGATATTGGGCATAGAAGTAGGGCGTATCCTCGGCGATCTTCTTCTTGATCCAGTCGATATTATAGTACAGCAGGCGAATCTGCTTCGCGCTCTCGTTGACGATCTCGATCCTGATCGACTTGCGAAACGGCATTTTCCAGAAGCAGTTGTACGAATCGCCGTTGTCGTTGACCACCGGAATGCTGTTGATCGCGCATCGCTTGCCGAAGCAGGCGGCGAAGAAATCGCCCAGCGGCGCCTCGACGCCCGGCCGCGAGTTGCCGTCGTAGTAGATCCGCAACAACATTTCCTGATGGTTGGCCGCCCCTTCCGGCGCCCACTCTTGCGGTTCCGGTCCGAGGAACGTGATCCACATGTGCGTAATCACTCCGGGCCCCTTGGCATCCAAGAGCACATGGGTCTTGCCCGGCTCGATCGTGAAATTGTCGGAATTGCTGGTCTCCTCGCCCGGAGCGCTGAGAAAATCGGCGTTCGGATCATAAGGGATCCGCCCCCTGCCGTCTTTCGTGACTTTCTTGCTTTCCAGCGTCCCACGAAACGACGAGGTCGCCCTCATGCTCCGTCCGTCGATCGGCTTGGTCAGGTCTTCCAGCGAACCTTGAGCCAGCAAGGCGGATGGCAGCGCGAAAATGACAATCGCCGCGCAACTGAGCAGTCGGGTCATGGCAGAAACTCCGGTGTGAGGGGTCGGGGAGGCAGGAGGGACAAATCGTCGGAAATCTCGCGGTGCCTTTCACAGGCCGCCGCAATCCGCATCGCAGGGACAATTCGCAGCAAAATCAGCCCAGATTGCCCACTCTAAGAATCTACCCGGGTCTACGGCCGTTGTCAAGAAACGGCCAACCCGCGAGAGAACCACTCAGTCTTCTAGCATGGGCTTGCAGGAGGCGACTCCTGTCGCCGATTTTGCGGACTTTCCTGCCCAATCGGCAACAGAAGTCGCCGTCTGCAATCGAAAACTGATCGGCTCTGGGACCGCCGAGCGATCTCGAAGCGTGTTGCCAGAGGTGTCTTGGCCGTCGGCTGTCGGCGATCAGCTTTTACCTTGTCGAGGGCGCAAATGCCGCCGCGGAAGGCTATGTGTTCTCCGCTTCCGCCTCCTCTTCCTCGCGCAGAGACCACTCGGCGCCCAGCATTGCCAGCAGGAAGCACACCACCGCAAGGCCCAAGAACATCCCCAAACTGACCCCTTGCCCGACGATCCCGTCGTACCATTTCGCGGACGCGCTTTGCAGGAACGACTCGCCGCTCGGTGCCTTTTCAAGCCAGAACTTCTCGCCGATGGACATGTACTGGATTGGCGCCCCCAGGTCAGGTTGGCGGAGAACGGCGGTGATGATGCCAAAGATGGAAGCGCCTGCCATCAGCCCCGACGCTATGAGAATGCCCTGGTCCCCCCGTGCTTTCTTGACCTTCTCATTGCGGCCGCTGTTGCTCACAATGTGGGCAAAGAAGCCGCCGGCCAGCACTGCCATGTTGATGTCGATCGGGAGATAGATGCCGAGCGCAAACGCCAGCATCGGCACCCCTGCCATATAGAGCATAATGGCCACGAAACCGCCGAGGCCGTAGAGCAGCCAGGGTTGATTGGCCGGATCCTGGAGGAGTCCCCGGCTCACGGCCGCGATCATGTTCGCCTGGGGAGCGGGCAGGTCCTTCGTGTTCGAGATCATTTCGCCGGTCGCGGGATCGGGCACGAGGAAATGATAACCGGAATCCATAATCGGAATCACGAACGCCACGACCAGCGATGCTACGATGATGCCGGCAAATTTCCATTTCTCCTGGTTGCGAGGTGTCGCGCCGATCCAATAGCCGATCTTGAAATCCGAGATAAACGCGCCCGACATCGAAAGCGCGGTGCAGACCGCGCAGCCAACCACCAGCGCGATGAACATCCCGCCGGTGCCCTTCAGACCCGTCGCCACCAGCGCCAGGATCGTGAGCACAACGGTGATCAACGTCATGCCGGAGACCGGATTGACGCCGACGATGGCGATCGCCTGGGCGGCCACGGGAGTAAAAAGGAACGACAGGGCATAGCCCACCACCGCACCGACCACCGCATACCAGGCGCTCTGGCCCATCGAGTAAGTCTGCCCGGTGGCCGAGTCGGGGGTTGTCATCCCAACCACGAAGAACAGCAGCGCCATTAGAAGTGTCGAGCCTATTTGGACGAGAACGACGCTCCGCGGCGACATATCCGTCTGAGTGCGCGGCGCCACCTCGACAGCGCCGCCCTTCAGTCCCTTGAAGCCAAGCGCGATAGAGCCGAGGACGATCTTGCCCATGCGAATAATGCCGATGATGCCCGAAACGGCGATGGCCCCAATGCCGATCGGTTTGACGAACGCGGCGAAGATCGCGTCGGAGTCCATATTCGCGATGACGTACGTTTTCCCGGCATAGGCGAACGCGGGAAGCTGCGAACCAAAGTGAAAAATCAACGGCGCGAGCACAAGGCAGGCGAACACCGACCCGGCGGCGATCACGGCCGCATAGCGAAGCCCGATGATATAACCCAGGCCAAAGAGCGCCGCCAGTCCGTTCATCGATATGTCGAGACGGATGGACGACATCTTCTCACCGAGATCCCCGATATGCTTCGGGGCGCTCGATTGTTGGGATCCATTTATGGATCGCGTCGGCGACGTGATCGTAGGCTGCGCCGAGGGGGTTGAAGAGCGTCCGGGTAGTCATGACCGGGTTCCAGGCATGGACCGCCTCAACGAGAAAGTCGTAAACCGCGCCGATGCCGAAGGCCGCCAGCAACACCGTGCCGGCGCTCTTCGACGTGCTCTCGCCCGACACCAGTATCTCATTGATGGCGGTCGCCTCCGGGAAAGGAAGCTCCCCGTGGAGGTCCTTCACAAAGTACTTGCGCAATGGGATGATTAGCACGGTCCCGAGAAACCCGCCGATGGCGCACGCCAGAAATATCTGCCACCATCGCACCTCCAGCCGGTTGATGTAGAGGGCCGGGATGAGGAACGCGGCCCCGGCCGCGACCACGCCCGATGCCTGACCGATCGACTGCACAATTACGTTTTCGAGGATGGTGCTCTTGCCACCAGGTTTCAGTCCCTTACTGCCGAAGAAGATCGCCAGGATGGCAATCGGAATGGCGGCTTCGATGGCGTTACCCGCGCGAAGGGCCATGTAGATGCAGGCGGCGGAAAACACCGCCACCATCAACAAGCCGATCGTGACCGACCACGGCGTCACTTCTGCCCGCCGGTCTCCCGCCGGCACAATCGGCTTGTACTCCTCGCCGGGGGCGAGCTTCGTGTAGGCATTGTCTGGCAGAATCTTGCTGGGCTTCTTTGACGTGGACGTTTCCATGTTCATCCCTTATCCTCTCCCCACACCTCCGCCAACTTCACCAGCCACTCGACCGACTCGACCATTTCATCGAGACAGGCCCATTCCAGCGGCGAGTGGGGATTGTGGCCGCCGCAGGAAAGGTTTGGCGTGGGCAGGCCAAGCTCGGTCAGCCGCGAGCCGTCGGTGCCGCCGCGGACGATCGTGCGTTTCCCCGTTCGGCCCAGCCGCTTGAGGGCCTCTTCGGCGAAGGCCACCGCTCGCGGCTCGCGAATCAGCCCCTCGGCCATGTTGCGATACTGCCGTTCGATGGCCACGTCGATTTTCGACCCGGGAAACTCCCGCATCGATGCCGCGGCCGCTTGCCGCACGCGGTCGGCCAGCCCTGCCAGCTTCGAGGCGTCGAAATCGCGTAGCAGAATCTTCAGCTTCATTTCGCCCACCCCGCCCGCAAGGTCGTAGGGGTGGAAGAAACCATCGCGTTCGTCCGTCGTTTCCGGCGAGAGGTTCTGCCGCGGCAGCCGCGCGACGAAATCGGCCGCCACACGAACGGCATTGACCATCTTTCCCTTGCCGATCGACGGATGGATGTTCACGCCGTGAATGCTCACCACCGCCTGATCGGCCGAAAACGTCTCCACGTCGATCTCGCTGCTGCCGTGACCGTCCAGCGTGTAACAGGCCGCGGCGTCGATCTCCTTCAAATCGAGCTTATCCACGCCGTGGCCGGTCTCCTCGTCGCAGGTGAAGCAGATCCGCAGCGGGCAATGGGCAATCTCGAAGTGTTCCAGCAACCACGCGGCCGTCTCCATGATGATGGCCACGCCCGCCTTGTCGTCGGCGCCCAGCAGGGTCGTGCCATCGGAAGTGATGAGCGTCCGCCCGCGGAGCGATTCCATGCCGTGGTTGTCGGCCACGCGGATCACTCGGCTGGGGTCGCCGGGCAAAACGATGTCGCCGCCAGGGTAATTCTCGATTACCTGCGGCCGGATGCCCGTCCCGCTCGTCTCCGGCGAGGTATCGAGATGGGAGCAAAGGGCGACCGTAGGGCCGGAAAAGGGGACAGCCCCCATTTGCCGGGACGGCCCGGAGGGTGCTTCGCACAAATGGGGACTGTCCCCTTTTCCGCCTTTTGAGCCCGGAACGGTCGCCATCACGATGCCGTGCTGGTTCTGCCGGGCGTCGGCAATTCCCATCGCCTTAAGCTCGCCAAGCAGCAGCCGCCCCAACTCCATTTGCCCGGCCGAACTCGGATAAGTCGCCACGTCGGGTCCGGCGGTCGAATCGATCTGGACGTAACGCAGGAAACGCTGCAAGAGACGGTCTCGGTTCATGCTCGTTGCTCCGGTGATAGCCCCGATAGTTCTGCTGAAGGCCGCCATTCTACCCGATTCGCACGAGGAAGTCACCCCGTCCGCACTGGTCAGCGCAAGAACGGATTCCGGTTTCTCGTCGTCTGGCGGCCGACGGAAGATCGGCCTCGCGCGGCGCCGTGCCGGCGGCGGTTAGAGGTTGCTCGCTTCCCTTCGGGGCGCGGCTAAACATTGGTTCCCTCGGCAACGAATCCTGCGCCCACACCAGTCTCTTGCGACCCCTTCCTTTTCGTGCCTCCGTTTGGTACGGTAACTTCTTCGATTCCTATCGCTCCGGGAGCTTTCCGATGTACGACAAGCAGGCGTTGATCGCGTTGGTTCGGCAGAAGGCCCTGAAGTTCGGGCAGTTTATCCTGGCGTCGGGCAAGAAGGCCAGCTATTACCTCGACGGCAAACAGGTGACGCTCGATTCCGTCGGCGCCCGGCTGGTGGCCGAGGGACTCCTCGATCTGCTCGGGCAATCGACGATGCCGGCGGCCGTCGGCGGCATGTCGATTGGCGCTGATCCGATCACCGCCTCCGTAATCACCATGTCCGGCGTTCGCGGCACGCCGCTGGTCGGCTTCATGGTCCGCAAGGAACCGAAGGGACACGGCACCAATCAGTACATCGAGGGGCCGGTCAAGCCGGGCGATACCGCCGTGATCGTCGAGGACGTCGTCACCACCGGCGGTTCGTCGCTCCAGGCGATCGAGCGCGCCGAGGCGTTCGGTCTGAAGATCGTCGGCGTACTGGCGATCATCGACCGCATGGAGGGCGGAGCCGAAGCATTCACGCAGCACGGCTACAAGTTCGCCAGCCTGCTATCGATCCGCGATTTCGGCATCGAGCCCCCGGCCGCTAGCGCCGTTTAGCCGCCGCCCGCAGGGCGGCGAGCGGCGGCGATCCGATGCCATTGTTGTTCGTGCGCCCGCGCTTCGAGGCACTCCCCTTTGCCGTCAGCCCGTGCTATAATCGCGGTCCCGCCGGTTCGCTCCATTTCCAGCGGTCTCGAACGCCCTCCGGTAGCAAAGGAGCCCTCTCATGTGTTTTCCGCGTCGCATGCTCTTCGTTTCGCTCGCGTGTGCCGCGATCATATCCGTGCAGGGGAAAGGACTCTGTGGCGACGCTGCCGAGGGCCATCGGGAATGGGCGCCGCGGGAATTCCCGCTGGTCGCTTGGGGCGGCCCTCCCGGTGAACTCAACAACGAAGTGAATTGGAAGATTATCAAAGACGGCGGTTACACCGTCGGCCTTTCGGCCGGCAGCAATGTCGCTGAACATCGAAAGACACTCGATATCTGCCGCAAAATCGGCATTCCCGTCTTCGTCATCGACCAGCGGATTACCCCGGACATGACGGCCAAGCCCGGCTGGCGGAAGGTCATGGCCGAGACGATCGCCGATTACCGCCATCCCGCCCTCTACGGCATCTATGGCTGGGACGAACCGGCCAGCGATCTGTTCGGCCGTTTGGGGGCCATCAGCGACGAGTTCCGCAAGCAGGCCCCCAACTTGCTGCTGCACCTAAACATCTTTCCCAACTATGCAACCCCCGAGCAGTTGGGCACTCCCACGTATCGCGAGCACGTCGAGCGGTTCGTCTCGACCGTCAAGCCCCAGGTGCTCTGTTTCGACAATTACTCGGTGATGGCCAACGGCACGATCCGCCCGAACTACTTCGAGAACCTGGCGACGATCCGCGAGTATGCCCTGAAAAGCGGTCGCGCCGCGTGGATGTTCATCTTCTCGCTCTCGGCGGCGTTCAACGATTTGGCGGTTCCCAGTGAAGGCGAGATGCGTTTTCAGGCGTTCACGGCGCTGGCCTACGGGATGAAGGGCATCCTCTATTGGGTCTACTGGCCATGTCCGCCCCTGGTCACTTCGGCGGTCGTCGACGTGAAAGGCAAGCCCACCGGATTGTATCCGATCATCAAGCGGCTCAACGGCGACATCCGCGCCATCGGCCGCACGCTGCTCACGCTGACTTCGACCGGCACGTACCACACCGGCCCGATCCCGCCCGGCGCGACGCGGCTCCCCCTCGATGCTCCGCTGCAACTGTCGAACGATCGGCCGCTGGTCGTCGGCTTCTTTGTCGATCCCGACAAGACGCAATACGCCCTGGTGGCCAACGCCGATCCGCATCAAGCCGTCGATTTCACCATCGTCGCCCATCCCGAGATCAAACGGCTCTTGGCCCTCAGTCCCCGCGACGGAACGCCGTCGCCCGTCGCGCTCTCCAACGGCACAGCGGCGTATCACATGCAGGCCGGCGACGGGAGATTGTTCCGCCTGGAGACCGAATTCAAGTATCCCCAGCCGAAAATGGGCATTCAACCATAACTGTGCCCGGCGGCTCCCATCCTCTTGATTCTTCCTCGCTTTAAGCTAGAGTGTTGAAGATGTCGTTTATGCCGATCATCCGAAATCGGCCGGCTCTTTCTCTTGTCGAACTTCGGGGAGCAAGTGATGCACCATCATGCGATTATGGCAGCCGTGGCTGGAGTTGTACTGGCGGTTGGGGCTTTCTTCATGTCGCCGACGGAGACGGCCGTCACCCCAGCGAAACCGGCGGCCGCGGCGTCTGCTGCTGTGTCCGATGTTGCGAAGACCGCGACGCTGCCTTCCGGCCAGCCGTTTGAAGACCTCCAAGGCATCACACAGCGTTTCGCCGACGAATTGGGGCGATTCAAGGAAAACAACCAGGCGATTTCGCCCGCGAAACTCGCCGAGCAGGCCGACGCCGAGCCCAACTACCCGATGTCGCCGACGCTCGAGCCCGCCGGAAAGCTCGATCCCGAGCAGGTTTACACCGAGACGAAACCCGGCGTCGTAATCCTCGGCGGAGTCTACAAGTGCGACAAGTGCAACCACTGGCACGTCCAGTGCGCCAGCGGCTTCGTGATCCGCCACGACGGCCTGATCGTGACCAACTTCCACGTGATCGAAGCCTACAAGAAAATGCAGGCGATCGGCGTTATGACCGACGACGGCCGCGTCTTTCGGGCCACGGCCGTGTTGGCCGCCAGCCGGCTCGACGATCTCGCCCTGCTGAGAGTCGATGCCGAGCACCTCCGTCCGCTGCCGATTGCCACCGATGTGGCGGTCGGGGCAACCACCTACTGCTTCTCCCATCCGGTGCTCTCTGCCGGAAAGGCCAACTGCTTTTACACCTTCACCCGCGGTGCGGTCAGCGGCAAGTTCATCACCCACAACGGCAAGCAGCCGACCAACATGCTGGCCGTCACGAACGATTACGGCGCCGGTTCGAGCGGCGGGGCGATCCTCAACGAGCACGGGGCAATCGTCGGCGTCGCTTCCCTCGCCATTCCCCTCTACCAGCAGCAGGGGCAGGAGAAAAACGTGCAGATGATCTGGCGGCTCGCCCGCCCTTCGTCCGGCATCTTCACGATGCTGAACACGAAGCGGCCGAAGCCGAGTCGCGGCAAAGAAGCCCCGGCCGCAAACCATGCCGAAAATGAGACGCCCTCGTTGGAAGGCTCGCAGCCCGAGCCGCCCGGCCCCGGCAGCGTGACTTTCGATCTGCGGCCGACCGACCAGATCGGCGTCGGCTACTATCGCCCCATCGCCGTCAAGCTCAGCGACACGCCGCCAATCAAGCCGAAGGCCGAACCGAAGTACCGCGCAAAAAGCCGCTCTACGGCGTGATAGAACTGGGCAGCGGCGAAAATAATCGCTTCCTCGTGGCACTCGATGAGCCGGAAAGCGGCGAGCCGAAAATCTACATCGACCGCAAGGGGGACGGCGACCTCGCCGCCGCCGGCGCGGGCAATTGGGACCGCAACGCCGGCCTCAATCTGTTTCTCGACAACGTGGCGATCGACGTTCCTTATCCCGCGGGCAAGATCCCTACAAGTTCAATTTCTATCGCTTCACGAAGCGCAACCGCGATTTTCTCTACTTCTTCCGCAACTCCGGCCGCGAAGGCGAGGTCGTCTTGGACGGCAAGCACTATCGCGTGCTCGTTCTCGACGAGAACGCCGACGCCCGCTTCGACGATCTGCAAAACGGCGCCCTGTTCATCGACCTGAACCAGGACGGCATTCTCGAAAAGTCGATGGATTCGGCTGAGTTCTTCGCTCTGAACGAGCCGTTCAACGTACACGGAAAGGTCTGGCAGGTCGCTTCGATGTCGCCCGATGGCCTGCACATCACCCTGCGGCCGTCGAAGGCCAACGTGCCGATCAAGTTCTACTTGACCCCCGGCAATCCCGCCCCGACGTTCGCCGGGACCGGGCTGGACGGCAAGCCGATCGATCTGAAGGCCGAGGCCGGCAAGGGCAAGTACCTGCTACTCGATTTTTGGGCCTCCTGGTGCGGCCCCTGCCGCGGCGAGTTCCCCACGATCCGCCGCGTACACGCCCGCTATCAGAAGCATGGCCTGACGATCGTCGGCGTTACGCTCGATTCGGAGAAGCAGCGGGCGGTCGAGGCGGCCGATCAGGCCAAGCTAACCTATTCCCACGTCTTCGACGGTCTCGGCTGGAAAAACGCCGTCGCACAACTCTATCGCGTTTACGGCATTCCGCAGACGTATCTGCTCGACAGCCAGTTGAAGATCGTCGCCAGGGGCCTGCGCGGGCCGATGCTCGAAAAGCGCTTGCAGGAACTGCTCGGCCCCGGCGACGCCGCCGCCGCCGAAGCCGTCGATAAGCCGCCACTGAAAACCGGCGAGAAAACGAAGCCGAAAGGCGGGGAAAAACCGAAGCCCAAGTAGACGTGCATGGTGTTCACTGGGGCAGACGTTCTTCCTGCACCACCGGCCTCGATTTTTCTGCTTTCCCCGTCTGCTGATAGATGCCGGCTGGGTTTGACGCAGAGAATGAAGCGACGGCCGCGTCAGCGCGAGATGCGCCGTTTCCGCCAGCTAAACCCGGCCAAGCTCACCCCCATGCCGAGAAGCAGCGCCAGCGTTCCAGGCTCGGGCGCGGCAGTGGCGCTACGATTGGCGTCCCAACTGTAGATGTCCACCGTCGCAGCGCCTAAGTTAAGGAGGCCAAGTTTGACGCTGCCGATGTCGACGTACGACGTTCCATCCGCGCCGCCGGTCGGATCGCCGGTTATTCCATAGACCCGCGGGCCGAAGTCGCCGCTGGTGTCCAGCGGGTTGATGCTCGTCGCATCTCCTTCAAGATGAGCCGTAACGTTGTAGAGTTTCAGCGCGTAGCCGCTCACGGTCACATTGATCGGCCCCGCCACAAAAGTATCGGCGGTGATGTGCGTGCCGGAAACCGTGCCGGGCACATCGATGTTCAGAGAATACGCGGGGATGTTCAACGGAATGTCGATCGCGCTCTGGCTCGTCTGCCCGATCGTTGTGGGCACGCTGCTCTCGGAAACGTCCTGGCTGGCGCCCAGCGGCGCATTCAGATATCCCGTCAAATCCACCGTCCAATCGCTGCCCGCATAGCTATCGGCCCGCGCGAACTGCGGCGCCGAGAGCATCATGCCGAAGATTGACGAAACCACGTATCTCTTCCAGCCCCACGTCGCGCCGTGGGCAATGACAGATGCGACCGCGCGCACCGCCACAATGATAGGGTATCTCACAAGCCGCCTCCTCTCTGTTTCCGTTCTCTCGCACAACGAGATTCGATTTTACCCCCCCGAAGTCAGAGAGGTCAAGTGAAAAACGGAACCGTCACGGCCAATCAGCTATCGGTCATGTTGGGCCGGCAGTTGTACACTGCGACGCTGACTTGACGAGGCACTGCCGCCCCAACACGGCAGAGAACTTACTGATGCTGTCCGAAATGCTGGAAAGGGAGGGAGCCCGCATTTCTCACAGTGCTGGGGAAATGCGCAACATTGTGTCCGGTGGGGCAGACATTCTTGTCTGCCAGATTCACCGCCCTTTCTCGCGGCAGACAGGAATGTCCGCCCCACCGCAGCGAGAAATCCAATTGCACGAAGAAGGAGCCGCAGCGCACAAAGCTCATCGCGACCGCGACCCCTTCGGCCCTCTTTTCCAGCCGCCGAGGGTCACTGAAACCGCGGGGTACGCTGAAGGCGCAGGCACTTTGTCGCCCACCGTTCTGCCGTCCTCAGGGTTTATCGCGGAACCAACCGGCGATTCCTGAACGACCGCGTTATCAGTCCCGTCCGTTCTCGGCAGTGCGGGCGGCAGCCATCCCTTGCCGAATGTTGCGTTGCCCTCGACGATTAGGCCAGGGGGCAGGTTAGTTGATTCGTTGGGAGTGCCTGCCGCGTTGTCAGGCCCATCCGTTTTCGGCAGTGCGGGCGGCGGCCATCCCTTGCCGATTGTTGCGTTGCCCTTGATGATTAGGCCAGGGGGCAGGCCAGGTGATTCGTTGGAAGTGCCTACCGCCATGTCAGCTCCACCGGTTCTCGGCAGTGCGGGCGGCGGCAACCACTCGCCGCTTGCCTTGCCGTCCTCGGGGATCGCGCCAGGCGGCGAAACCGATGGTCTGGGAGGGACCCCCAGAATGTCGCGAAGACGCTTATGGATCGCTTCTTCAACTTCTTCGAGAGTAAGGCCTTTGACGAGAACGCGGCCGCACGGCTCGCCGAGATCGATCTTGCCGTCGCCATCGACACGAAACCCGCCGTCAACCGATAAACCAAGAGGTATGCCAACAGCTCGGATGTTCAACAGCTCATTTGGGCGGAGATGGAAGGGGGACGTCGGCAATTCACCCGGCCACTGGTCGGCGTGGCCGGCGGCGAGCACTTCTACGTCCGGCGCTTTCAGGACTTCGTCCAGTTTCGTCTTGATTGCCTTTTCGGCCTCCGCGGTCGTCAGTCCCTTCACCTCGACTCGTCCGTAGGCCGGCCCCAGCGATACCTTCCCGCTCGGTTCGACCAGAAAACGTCCCCGGAGAGGCTGGTCGAGCAGCGTGCCGCTGGCCCAAACCGTTAGCACATCGAGCGGTTCGATACCCTTCGCTTTCGCCGGGGGCTCGGTAGTCGCACGAGGCTTTGTGGCAGACGCCGCAACCCCGCCGCCGCCGCTCGCGGGCTTCTGCCGTTTCGTTGCCGCCTGCTCTGCAAGTTCCTTAGGCAAGACCTTCGCGTTTGCCTTGACCGTCTTTGCCAGTTCAACGAGGTTCTCGTAGGCTCTCTCGTGTTCTTGCCAATATGTACCTGTCTTGTCGATATCGTGGAGAATAGGCATTTCCGGATCTGATCGTCCGCCGAGAAACCACGATTTCGGATCCGTAGGCAGGTGGTGCCGTTTTGCCCACGGCAGGAAGACATGGATGTAAAAGGACCGCGCTTTTTCCGCGGCCCGCGACTCAATCTCCGTAGCCTTGCCAGCAAATTGCTCCTTGGAGATTTCCCTCGAGGACGCCTGACGGTCAAGCTGATCGAAATCCTTGGCGCTGGCGATGTTATACAGTTCAAACACCGCGACGCACCATGCCTTGTCAAAGGACAGTTTCTTCCCGACATCCAACCCCTGGTCATCCGTCTCGCGCACATTGATCCATCCTGGCTCGTTGTCCGTAGGCGGGTGATTGCACCCGTTGAAACGGGGAACCTGCTCGGCGGCATTCCAGAATACCTCTTCCCCTAGGTCCTCCCCCGCGAATTTTCGGATCGCCCATTGATACAACGGATCGGCAAGCTCTCCGTGCTCCCCCATCGCTGCGCGATCTTTCAACATCTGGCGGAGTTGCCGTTCGCCGTGACGGAGGGCACCCGCCGAGAGCGGCACCTTTGCCCACGCTTCAAATTTCGCGGCTTTATCTTTGGGATTCAGGCGAATCGCCGTTTCGAGGTCGCGCGTGCCCAGATCGTAATCCCCGCGGGCGATGAGAAACTTGGCCCGTATCTCGTAGAGGCAGGGAGATTTGGGGCTCAGCGCGATGGCGGCCGTGTAGTCCTCGATGGCCATCGTGATATCGCCTTTATCGTAGAAGGCGTCGCCGCGATTAGAATACGTCGTGACATTTTTCACGCCGAGGCGGATCGCCTCCGTATAGTCCGCGATCGCCCGCTTGTAATCGCCCTGCGTGTGGCGTGTGGTTCCGCGATTAAAATACGCATCGCCGTTGTCCGGCTTATTGCGAATGACCTCCGTATAGTCGGCCACCGCTCGGTGAAAGTCGCCTCTCCGGCGGTAGGCCGAAGCGCGGTTCGAGTAGGCCTCAGTGCATTTCGGGTCGAGTCGAATAGCCTCTGTATCGTCGGCGATGGCTTTATCCAGATCGCCCTTTCCCATGTAGGAATCGCCGCGGCCCGCGAACGCGTCGGCCCGACCGGCGTTGATACGAATCGCCTCGTTGGCATCCGCGATTGCCTTGTCGAAGTTGCCCTTCGCATGCCACGCGGCCCCGCGATAGCAATAGGCGTCGCAGAGGTTCGGATCGAGCCGAATCGCCTCGGTGCAGTCGGCGATCGCCAGATCATAACTTCCCTTACTGTAATAGGCGAAGCCCCGCCCGGAATACGCGGCAGCATTCTTCACGTCCAGGCGGATCGCCTTGCTGTAATCGGCAATTCCCGTCTTGTAATCACCCTTTGCGCACCAAGCGTTTCCTCGGCCGCGATAGGCTTCGCTGTTCTCAGGGTGCATTCGTACCGCTTCGGAGTAGTCAGCAAGGGCTTTTTCGTACTCGTTCTGGCACATCCACGCGTCACCGCGATTAACATGCGGAGTTGCACTTTTCGGGTCGAGTCGAATAGCCTCCGTGTAATCGGCGATGGCCTTGTCAAGATCGCCCTTTTCCGCGTAGGCGGCGCCGCGGTCGGAATACGCCACGGCATCCTTCGCGTCGAGGTGGATGGCCTCCGTGAAATCGGCGATAGCCTTGTCGTAATCCCCTTTTGCGACATGCATGCTGCCGCGAGAAAGATATGCTCGCTTGCACCTGGGGTCGAGACGGATCGCCTCAGCGAAATCGGCGCGCGCTTTGTCCATGTTTTGCGCCGCCAGATAGGCGAGCCCGCGGTCGCAGTATAATTCGCCGTCCTTCGCGCCGAGCCCTATCGATTCCGTGTAGTCCGCAATGGCATTGCCCCAATTGCCCTTCATATGCCAGGCGCTCCCGCGAGTATGATAGGCGTCGCCGAGCTTTGGATCGTTGCGGACGGCGTCCGTGCAGTCGGCGATGGCGCGATCGTAATCGCCTTTGTCGTAGAAGGCGCCAGCACGGTCGTAATAGGCCGCCGCACTTTTGGGATCGAGACGAATCGCTTCGTTATAGTCGTCAATTGCCTTGTCGCAGCACTTCTTTTCGCACCAAGCGTTTCCACGGCCGCGATAATCGCAAGCCTGAGGCTTCTTCTGGATCGCCTTGGTAAACGACTTGATCGCGTTGTCGGGCGACAAAACGTCTTCCTTGGCGACCCAGCCCTTCGTGCCGTTCCAATACACTCGAAACCCGCTCTTCTTTGCCGCCTCAATCTCCAACGACGCGCCGCGGGGAACACCGCCGACGACCCGATTCTCCATCTTCAGCTTCGCTTCGGATGGCGCAACCACGATCACCGTATCGCCGACCTGCTGGGCGCACAGAGGCGGCAGGGCAGTCAGGGAGATCAAGCCGAGCAGCACGTGTTTCATGGTAGCGATCCTTGTCGTCGGACGCGGCCCGTTTTGTGAATCCGTTGGGACGGCAGTTGCACTGCCGGCCCTGGGGTGGCAGTGCAACTACCACCCCAACATCGCCAACTTGTTGTGACGCGGTCGATTACGGCGTGTAGTGCGTCAAGAACCACACTGCCCAGGCGAAGATCAACGCGACGACGAGCCCGCCTAGGGCGACCAGCCAAATCCACGTGGGCGTGCTCTTGCGGCCGAGCAAATTCGATGACAGCAGCCTCGACTTCCGCGATGCCCCCGACGCCAGCCCGGAAAGCGACGCCGGGCTTTCATCGTCGAGGACGAAGTCCGACGGACGCGGAGGTTCTTCCAACGGCCGGGCCACCGGCAAGCGCTTCTTGCCGCCCGCGAGCGACCCCGACCCGCTCAATCCGCGGCCAGAGCCCAGGCCCTTCACCGTCGGATGGTCGGCGCCCGCCGAAGTATCGACCAGCGAGGGCGTGCGGACCGGCAGCGGCGGCATTCCCGGCGGCGGAATCATCCGGCCCGAACCGGACGGCGAGACGATTCGCCCTAAACCCGGCGACGGCGTGCGAGTCTTCGAGACCTTACTGCTGGGCGATGCGCCCGCCGCCCGGCCGCTGCTGAAGGGGACAGTCCCATTTTCGCTGACACGAAAATTGGGACAGTCCCCCGCCGCCGCTTTCACGAGTTTCCCCGAAGAGAGCCCGCCGTCGGACACGACCGTCTGCCCTCGCGCGACCAGCCATGCCGTCAATTCCTTGGCCACCTCGGCGGCGGTCTGATAACGATCGCCGGGCTTCTTCGCGAGCATCTTCATGCAGATTTCCACGAGATCGGCCGGGGCGTCCGGACGATCCAACAGAATGCTCGGCGGCTGCTGCTTCTGGTGCATCATCAAACGCTGCGCCAGCGTGCCGCCGACAAACGGCGGATGGCCGGTCAGCAAAAAATAGAGCGAGCAGCCCAGACCGTAGATGTCGGCCCGGGCGTCGACGCGGTGGCTGTCGAGCGCCTGCTCCGGCGCGAGATAGTCGGCCGTGCCCAACACGTTTTCGTCGAAAGCCACCGTGAGCGACGCCTTCTGCTCGTCGATGAATCGGGCCAGCCCGAGGTCGAGGATCTTCACCACGTTTTTCTGATCGACCAGCAGATTGCCCGGCTTCACGTCGCGGTGGATCAGGCCCGACTGATGCGCATGGGCGAGCCCCTCGGCCGCCTGGCGGATGTACTCGGCGGCGGCGATGTAATCCATCGGGCCGCCCTCCTTGACGATCTGCTGCAAATCGCGGCCCTCGATGTACTCCATCACGATGTAATGCACGTCGCCGACGTTGTCGATGTCATACGCCCGCACGATGTTGCGGTGATCGAGCGAGGCGGCCGCCTGGGCCTCGCGGTGGAAACGGGCGAGATACGACGAGTCTTCCACGCGGTCTTTCGGCAGCACTTTGATCGCCACCCGCCGCTGCATCAGCACGTGTTCGCCCAGATAAACGCGGCTCATCCCGCCGGTGCCCAAGTGATCGAGCAGCTTGTACTTGCCGAGGAAAAAGCCCTTGTAGCGGCCCTCCAACATGCGGTCGGCCTGCCAACGGGTAATCAGATTGGCCTCGACCAGCCGCCGCGCGACCATCTCGGTGTCCGAGATCGAGTGTCCGCCGGCCTCGCGCTTCAAAGTGACCAGAAGCTCGCCGAGCCGGTCCTTCTCGATCAGCCCGCTGCGCCGCACGAGGTCAAGAAAAGCGTCTACCTTCAGCTTGGCCATGCTTGCCCTGTCCAGGGAGCGACCCCCAATTCCATGATAACATGAGCCGCTTAGTGACACTATACGCCGTTAGAGCGGCCGGGCAAAGCAGGTGATCTCCCGAGCTTGTACGATCGGGGGGGAGGGCGGAAGGCGGAGGTCAGAAGGCGGAGGGCGGAAGGCGGAGGGCTGGGCACTTCAGTGCCCAGTGGAGACCCTGCTCACTCCACGTCCGATCCCGAGTTCCCTCGCCGCACTCTCCCCCTTCGCCCCACGCGGCCGCGTCTGCCTTTGCCTCTGTCGGCGGAAATCGTTAGAATCACGGCTTTCATCCTATACTTATACTTACCGCCGACGCATGCCGTGCCGCCAACTGTCCCCCGCCCGCCGTAATGGGGCGTTTTGCCTTCTGA
Organism: uncultured Planctomycetaceae bacterium; assembly: GCA_963823895.1. Lineage (GTDB taxonomy): Bacteria > Planctomycetota > Planctomycetia > Pirellulales > Thermoguttaceae. Next base: position 135,591 of record CAWGNG010000038.1, on the reverse strand, counting down.
ACCTGACCTCTGCTCCCTGACTAGCCCCCAGCCCCTGACCCCTAGCCCGTACCCATGCCTCGTTACAACCCCGCTGTCATCGAACCGAAATGGCAGAAGTTCTGGGACCAGAACCGGACGTTCGCCTGCCCCGCGCTGCCGAAAGGCCGCAAGCTCTACGTCCTCGACATGTTCCCCTATCCGAGCGGCGACGGCCTGCACGTCGGCCACCCCGAGGGCTACACCGCCACCGACATCGTCTGCCGCTACCAACGCATGCGCGGCACCAGCGTGATGCACCCGATGGGCTGGGACGCCTTCGGTCTGCCCGCCGAACAGCACGCCAAGAAAACCGGCACCCATCCGCGGACCACTACCGATAAGAACATCGCCAATTTCCGCCGGCAGTTGAAGATGCTCGGCTTCTCCTACGACTGGGGCCGCGAGCTGGCAACTACCGACGTTGGTTATTTCCGCTGGACGCAGTTCATCTTCCTCTTGCTCTTCGACACCTGGTTCGACCCGGCGGCGCAGCGCGGCCGGCCGATCGCCGAACTGCCGATCCCCGACGACGTGGCCGACGAAGGGGAAGAGGCCGTCGAGCGATTCCGCGACGAGCACCGCCTCGCCTATCAACTCGACGCCCCGGTCAACTGGTGTCCCGCCCTGGGCACGGTGCTGGCCAACGAGGAGGTTCAGGGGGGCGTGAGCGAACGCGGCGGCCACCCCGTCGTCCGCATCCCCCTGCGGCAATGGATGCTGCGAATCACCGCCTACGCCGACCGCCTCGAACGCGACCTCGACGGGCTCGATTGGCCCGAGAGCATCAAAATCCTGCAGCGTAACTGGATCGGCCGCAGCACCGGCGCCGAGGTCGATTTCTTCATCGGCACGATCGTGGAGAAAGATTGGATTGTCAATGCCACGTTTCGCGGAAGCTCGAAAGTCGATTCCGTCAACCTCGCGACCGTGGAGCAGGAGCGAAAGCCGTCGCAGCGGGAATACCAGGGCTGGCTGGCCGATCGCAAGTTGGGCGGCTGGCCGCGAAAGCCCGACGAGCAGGTCTTGCGGATTTACACGACCCGGCCCGACACGCTCTTTGGCGCCACGTACATGGTCATCGCCCCGGAGCATCCGTTCGTCGAACGGCTCACCACGCCCGCCCAGGCCGACGCGGTCCGCGCGTATTGCCAAAAGTCCGCATCGAAGAGCGACCTCGACCGCACCGATCTGGCCAAGGAGAAGACCGGAGTGTTCACCGGCTCGTACGCGATCAATCCGGTCAACGGCGAGGCGATCCCGATCTGGGTCGCCGACTACGTCCTAATCAGTTACGGCACCGGCGCGATTATGGCCGTCCCCGCCCACGATACTCGCGACTTCGAGTTCGCCAAGCTGTTCGATCTGCCGATCGTCGCGGTGGTCGATCCCGGCGAGGGGTCAGGGGACGGTGGGCAGTCGGCAGTCGGCAGTCGGCAGTCGGCAGTTGACGATGCGCCGCCCTCCGCCATCCGCCCTCCGCCTTCCTCCAATCCCCAATCCCCAATCCCCAATCCCTCTCCCCGCGACGACCTTCTCGCGGGTCGCGTGGCTTTCATCGCCGACGGCACCGTTATCAACTCCGGCTTGTACAACGGCCTGACCACGCCCGAGTTCAAGAAGAAGATCGCCGAAGACCTCTCCGAAAAAGGCCTCGGCCGTAGTGCGGTCAACTACAAGCTCCGCGACTGGCTCTTTAGCCGGCAGCATTTCTGGGGCGAGCCGTTCCCCATCCTGCACGAACTCGATTCCGACGGCAACCCGACCGGACGCATCCGCGCCCTCGATCCGTCCGAACTGCCGCTCGACCTGCCCGCGCGAATGCAATTCGACGCCAAGCACGACGAGCCGACCCCGCCGCTGGACAAGGCCCCGTCGAGTTGGCTTTACGTGCTCCGCGATGGCAAGCGTTACAAGCGCGAGACGAACACGATGCCGCAATGGGCCGGCTCCTGCTGGTACTATCTCCGCTTCCTCGATCCGAAGAACGCGAATGCCCCGGTCGATCCGCAGATCGAAAAGGCGTGGATGCCGGTCGATCTCTACGTCGGCGGGGCCGAGCACGCGGTGCTGCACCTGCTTTACGCCCGCTTCTGGCACAAAGTCCTCTTCGACCGCGGCTACGTCGGCGGCCAGGAGCCGTTCCAGAAGCTCGTGAATCAGGGCATGATCCTCGGCGAGAACAACGAGAAGATGTCGAAAAGCCGCGGCAACGTCGTCAATCCCGACGACGTCGTCCACGAATACGGGGCCGACGCCCTGCGGCTGTACGAGATGTTCATGGGCCCGCTAGAGTCGGTCAAGCCCTGGAGCATGGACGGCGTTAGCGGCGTCCGCGGCTTCCTCGATCGCGCCTGGCGAATGATCATCGACGATCGGGCCGAGTCGATGCAACTGAACGCCGCGGTCCAGCCCGTCGAGCCCACCGCCGAGCAGAACCGCATGTTGCACAAAACGATTAAAGCCGTCACCAACGACCTGGAGCAACTCTCCTTCAACACGGCCATCGCGCGGATGATGGAATTCGTCAACTTCTTCCTGAAATCCGAAGTCCGTCCCAAATCCGCGATGCAGCAATTCGTCCTCTTGCTCTCCCCCTTCGCCCCGCACCTGGCGGAAGAATTGTGGCAGGCGCTCCGTCCTCCCCTCGCCCGTTCCGGGAGAGGGGCCGGGGGTGAGGGCAGCGAACTGCCAACACTCCCCTCTCCTCTCGGGAGATGGGCCGGGGGTGAGGGCCCGAGCGGCCAGACCACACTCGCCTACGAGTCCTGGCCCACGTTCGACGAGTCGGCCATCCGCGAGGAGACGATCGAGATTCCCATCCAAATCAACGGCAAGCTCCGCTGGCGGATCCAAGTCCCCGCCGCCATCGACCAGCCCGCTCTCGAAGCCGCCGCCCGCGCCGACGCCAAGGTCGCCGAACTCCTGGCCGGCAAGACGGTCATCAAGGCGATCGTGGTGCCGGGGCGGCTGGTGAATTTTGTGGTGAAGTGACGGTGTTCTCGGCGATCGCGTGCAGCAGCGGGGTCAGTTGCTTGACGAAGGCGGCCTTTGTGAGGCGGGCTCGGGTCTTCTCATCGTACGGGGCGAATTGGCCCATGTCGGTCACGAGGGGATCCAGATCGTCAGACGGGGGCGCGAGGTTCAGGTAAAACTTCCGGGCGGCGGTCCAGTCGAGGACTCCGAGGTCGGTGATTTCGTAGCGGTTCTCGCGCAGGTTTCGCCCGGCGGTGTTGACCGTGGCTACGATGGAAACGACGCGGTTGGCGACGAGCAACCGCAGCATGAGTCGGGCGAACGCGACGGCGCTTTGCCGGACGCCGAAGGCTCGCAACGCCTCACGGAGTTGCGAGCTGGTTCTGTGGGCCGACGAAAAGGAGATGGAGAGCGAGGTACTGGAGCGGAGTTAGAGAGGGGAGAGGCATAGGAGCAGGGGTTAGGGGCCAGGGGTCAGGGGCCAGGGATTAGGGACGGCGGCGCCGGGTGTGATCGTGCGTTCAGTATATCGAGTGGGAGGGGATTGTCACGGCGAGTTTTTGAGCCAGGGTGGAGTTTTGTGGGGGCTTTTGGTGTAAGGTGGCTCGCCTTCGGCATAAATTGCACGCTTGGGTTCCGCGAGGGGCGGCCAGAAAGTTGCCTTGTGGCAAGGAGTTATGGCGGGTAGAATTTTTTCATTGTTGGGGACGGTTTTTTTTGCGCGGCGACAGATGGCGTTGCGGCCGTCAACGTAACGTGCGAGGTTGCAAGAAGTTAGAGAAGAATTCCTCGGACTCGGGCGTTCACGGGTTTTTTCGGAAAGCGGGACGAAAGAGTTACGTCGCGACGCCGTCCGCAGAAGGGCGGCGCAATCCTCGGGGAGAGAATGGGTTGCAGCAAATCGAGCGGGCTGTGTGGGAACCGCAAGTCGCGATTAACGCCAGGTTGCACCACATAGGGTCCGGCGTTAATTAACCGGTGGGCGCGAGGTTAATTCAGCCGGGATTGTCCGCCGAGATTGGCTTGCCCTGGAAGTCGACCTGACGGCTGTGCAGTTCGTAGCCCTTCGGCGTCAAACGGTAGACGAAATCGCCGCCGTCAAAGGGATCCTTCGGTACTTTGGGCAAATAGCGGGGCACGAGATCGGCGAGAGTCGCCGGGTTTCGGCCGTGCTGCAAGGAGTATGCCCGAATCGCGAGTTCGCAGAGCAGCAACCGGGCCTGCGCAGCGCCGGTAAACAACCACGCTCCACGACTTCCCTGGGAGATGGGCCTGCACCCATAAGGTCGTCAATTATGCCGTGAAGGTGCTCTTGCCAGCCCCAGGCGTTGTCGGCGCATGCCGCTTCACGAGCAAACAACTCTGCCGACCATGCCGGCTCGTCGAGCAGATCACTCAGCTTGGATACCACCGCAAGACACTCTTCCGCCGAGAGCAAACTTCGCATTTGGGCGATCGCGGAGAATCCCGTGGCCCTAATATGGGTTCCCATCATTACGTCGTGGACCAGGCCATCCTACATCGCAGCGCGGCCGAGGCGGATCGTGTCGGTGTAGGACGCGATAGCCTCCCTGTTGCGCCCATCCAGAGCCGCTAGGCGTCCTTGAGCGATGAGAGCGATTCCAATTTCCCTTAGCAACTGGGTTTTGTGGATGAACTTGGACACGTCGTCCCCAGCCATCCACATCGGAACCACGCAGGGCTTGTCCAGTGCGGCCCGAACCGGTACATATACCCTGCCACACTGGGCAACATAGGTCTCCAGTTGCGCCCTGGTGGCCGTGTCGATGTCCGGGCGGTCGACCCCTTTGATTAATTCCCCCGCCCGAACCAGCTCGTCGTAACCGTTCGGACTTGGCCTGGCCGGCTCCGAGAACGTGTGCGGATGGGCCAGCCGCCAGCAAACAACGACAACGGGGGCGAGAATTAGCAGCGTTGCGACAGCGAGCATCGCCCGACAAATGCGAGTCCTATACGACGCCCAGCGCGTATCCGCGGACGGTCGGCGTGCTCCGCGCCACAACCAGAGCCACGCCGCCATAAGCGCCGCGGGAAAGAGAACCACCATCGGCGGCAGCCGCATCCACCAGCGCCAATCGCTCAGGCCGATCCATGCGGCCGCAATCGTAAATCCGGCCGTGACAACGCCCTCCGCCAGCAGCAAGGGCCAGTTTGCCCAAACGGCAGCCGGCGCTCTGGACAACATGGCGGACAACCACGCCGCCAGCGTCATCAGCAGCAGCATGTCGACAATCGAGAACTGCCACGGCAAGCGTCCGCCGTCATCCGTCGCCGGCCCATTTGCCGCCGCGGCCGTGCGCCGCGCCAGCCGCCGGTTTCGCCATGCCGCCAGGGCAATGATCGTCAGGCCGGCCTGAAGCGAATAGACGATCACAAGCTCGAAAGCCGGAATCGTCAGCAGCAGCGAAATGCACCCCAGGACAACCGCGGCACGCAGAAACCAATGTCCTCGCCCCAGCCCCGCCCAAATGGCAAGCAAGCCAACCACGCTCGCCATCAGGATTGTCAAGAGACAAAGCAGCCTAAGCGGCGGCCAGCAGAAGAAAGACTGCCAGCTTGGCCATTGGGCGAAGCGGCTGATTTCGAATTGGAATACCGAGACCATAGTCCGTCCCCGGATGCCAAGTCCGAATGGTATTGCATCCTCCCCTATGCGTCAACGACCGCAGCCCGCGTCGGCGTCAAACAGCGAAAAGCAACGGCTGGCCCAAGAATTCCCTTGAACCCGCCTCGTCCTTCTGCTATAGACACGCATGTCCACTAGGGCGAGCCGCGCGCGTCCAGCAATCGTTGCGCGCGGACTGCCGCGCCGTTGTTTGACATCTCGGCCCACGCCCGACGCTTCGCCGATTTCCATTTGATTTGCCGCAATATGGTTCTGTAGGGAACGCCCTCCGTGGCGTTCCGTGCCGGCGAGGAAAATGCCGTTTTTCGCGGCTCCGGGAACGCCGCGGAGGGCGTTCCCTAATGGATTTTGACAAACAAAACCGGTGGCGCCACGCCGGGCGCTGTAGGGAACGGGCTCCGTCCCGTTCCGCCGCCCGGAACGCCGCGGAGGGCGTTCCCTAATGGGTTTTGACAAACAGATTCGGTAGTAATCACGTAAAATGCAGCGATTGGGCCAGTTGACCGTTGCCGAGCAACCCTACGTACCGCAGAAGCTGTTTCGAGCCGCGGGCGAATTGCTCCAGGAAGTCGGTGACGCGCTGGTGCAAGGCGGGCCAGTCGTTGGCCAAACGGTGCATTTTGAGGATTGTCTCCTTCAGCCATCGCCATAATTTTTCGATCGGGTTCAGCCAGGGGGCGTAAGTCGGCAACCAGATTGGCTTGATTTGAGGATATGCCCCCACGGCCGTGAGTACGTCGGGATGAGTATGGATCGACCAATTGTCTTGAACGACGTAGATCGTCTTGGCGCGAGAGTAAGTTTTCGCGATCCGTTCATACATCTCGATGACCTTGGCTCGACCGATAATGTAGTTGTCCACGTAGGTCACTTTTCCGCTGCAGGCGTTCAGGCCGCCGATCACGCGCCACAGCCCATTGTTGGACTGTTGCCGATCCGCTTGCGGTGGAGCCGCGGGCGGGGCGGCAGCCCAACTCGGCGCCGGCTCGGGCCAGACGGCGTACCCCATTTCGTCGATGAACAGCAATGTCGTTTCCTGGGGGTTGCGCCGCTGCTCGCAGGCATCGTTTCAGTTTGGCTACCTTGCTTCGATACTGCGGATCCGGGCTAAAATGCTGGACCCGACCCGAACGCAATTTCACTCCCAGTTTGCGACGGAGCCACCGCCACACGCCACTGAGCGTGTAATTCTGGATCGTCTTAATGCTGGCGCGAATGGTCCGCAACGTCCAGCGGCTGGGCGGCGGACCAGCGGCTGTCGGCATCGCCTCGCGGCGAGCTTCCTCGCCGGGGCCTTGCCGCAGCCGCTCCAACACCTGTTCCCGCTGCTCGAAAGGGACGGCGACGGCTGCCTCCCTGCCGCCGCCGCAACAGTCCTTCGATCCCGTGTTGTTCATAGCAATCCAACCAATGGTACACGGTGTCAGGATCTCGCGGTCTCAGTAGTCCCTGAGTCGCTACCGCATGAGGCGATTGGCCGTCGGCGACCTTCAAGATCGCCGCACACCGTTCCCGCACGTCCGGACGCCGATCATGGTTCCGATACTCAACCAACGTCCTGCGCTGAGCCTGTGAAAGTTTCAAAGTTCGCTGGTACATGACGATTCATCCTCCCTTGCGAAGTTACTTCATGGACCCTCCTTTCAATTACTCTCAAGCAACGCCGCCAAAGGCAACCACAAAATGCGCCTGCTAGCAGTGGTGTGCTAGCACAATACCTTGAATTCACTACCGATTTTGGCTGTCAAAACCCATCAGGGGGTGCAAAGCAGCTTCCGGCCTCGGCTCAGGCGGCCGAGGTGACGGTGGAGCGGCGGACATAGGCACACCCCGGCCGAGTGCGAAGGTAGCGCCCGAGACGGTCGTCGTCGCATAGAGTAGCGGCCCGGACTTGGAGTATCGCTTCCGCCCCCTCTGGGTCGTTCCAAAACATCTCCGTCCCCTTCACCCGGTAGTTCACCTCTTTGACCAGCGACTCCATCAAGGCCGACGTTACCGGCAACCCAAGGCGTCGATAATGCGGATAGTCCATGCGACCGCGGTTGTTCCGCAGATAACGTGCGGCATCGACGATCGGTTTACGCGGATCGTTCTCGTCCAGCTTGGCCGTGTCGTCAAGACCGTGCGGAGCCAACCAACGCTTCAGTTCGTCCATCGCCTCCATCGCCCGACCTTGCCAACATGCGCGGGCCATGCGCAGATAGCACGACCACGCAACGGAGAAATCCGGGTGCATCGCCAGTGCCGCAGCGTACAGATAACTCAGCGCGTGGATGAAATCAAGGATGGGCACAAAGTTTGGAAAGTAGTGCTTCCACACAAACCAATGCCAGGGAAGACCGTCTCCCACAAAGGCACGCGCAGGCGCCTGCGGAAAACGACAACAGTCGGCCTCCCGCTTCATCTGTTGCCCGAAGACGCTGGCCTCTGCCATGCTCGAAAGACACGTGCGCACCAGACGCTGGGGACGCCAAGCCTTCTCGCCAGGCGGCGCGGCAGATACCGCCGAAATCGCTGGCGGAGCCTCTTTTTCCGCTAATTTCGCCACTCGCTTGGGATCGGTGAACGCACGCGGAAGTTCCGGTTCGGGGTCTTCCGCAAACGTCTGGTGCGTCATTCGCAGCAAATTGGCGTTCTTGGTCTCGCGCCAAGCCTCGCCATGAACGCCGCAACCTTGGCCCGGTTTCCGTGTGCGAATTCGTCCGCCGTCAGCTTCCACGACGGCCAACTCGGGTGGATTCTCGGGGGCTTGGACCAGTTCGGGCGCATCCCCTTCATCTCGCAACTCCGCCAGTTCCATCCCCACTTGGTGCGTTACACGCTGCACCGTGCTCGCTGAGACCTCGTTACCACCGACGTGCTTCAGCACCAGCGACGCGCGTTGGCTCGATCGCGTCTCGGCCGAGGCATACACGATCCTCTGCGTCATCGCCGGCGTTAGTTCCCGACTGTCCAATCCCATCGCTGCCCGCAGAGGGAAAAAAATCCCGCCGACAGCGGGTACAAGTCCCTTTCCATTCCAAGATGGGGACCGCACCGTCGGTCGAGAGAATCGTACGGGCCACCAACTCCAGCGAACAAACTTCGCCACAGGTCGGACAGGCGGCGCTGTCGGGACTTTCCGCCGTCATCTCCCGCGCGGCCCATTCCTGAAAGCAACAACTCCAACGGGTCGCCAACCGATGGGAAGCCGCCTCGATTTGACTGAAATGGAGCGGGGTCTTCCGGTCCCAGCCCGCCAAAATGGTCTCGATGATCGCATCCTTCGCCTCAAGCAAAACCCGCTCGAATTTCCGCTGTAAATGCTGCGAAATGCCGTCCATGACAGATCCTCCACGATCCAAAGTGACTTCCTATCCTGCGACAAATTGCCATCTTAACCGAAAAACGCCAGATTCTCCTATTGACGTTTGCTTGAGCCACGTTGGGACACCGGAAGCTGCTTTGCACCCCCCTACAGGAAAATCCGCCAACTTATCTTGACGCAACTCCTTAGCGCCGATTAGCGGCAATCAGCGTTCCTGCCCGTGCGTTCCGCGAAACCCCAATTTGCCCTCGTCGCTTCGAGCTAACTCGTGTGCCCGCGTTCCGCAAAAAAGCCCGCTTTTCCGATCGACCACGGAGGTTTTGCACCACACCCCCACTTGCGTGTTGGTAGACGCAAGCCGCTATCGTCTCGTCGCAACTGATTGCAAAGAAAGGGCTTGCCCTCGACCAGTTCTGCACCAAATCTCAAAAAACACAGCGTAGTCGGTGCAAAAGCCACCCCAAAAATAATTGCAGTTCTTTTCGCAGGAAATCTCTTGCACGTTCTCGTGATGACGAGTCCCGGCACCTGCTGAAATTGGCCACAATCGGGTGTCAGGCTTTCCCTTATGGCGCGTCCAGCCATATTCTGATTACCAAGCAGCGCCCCCGCGTAAACAATAGGGGAGCGTTTTTACTCCGATCGGGTTCCACGGCATTTGCCGGTGGCTTCGAGGGCTTGCCCTCGCGCTTGTTCCTGCTTGTCGCCAACGGCTGGTGGGTACACCGCGCTATCAGGTTGTGCTATCATCACGCAACGCATCGAGTTTGTATCACCGTGAAGCGTGTGTTGAATATACCGCCGGTTTGACGCCCCTCACCGCCGACTCGGCCTCTCGCGAGTCGGCACAGCAATGGAGACTTCCGCCATGTCGTCACGCAAAGCCATGCGATCTCGTGTGAAATCACGGCGTTTTTCGCTTTCCCCACGGAAGAAGTCCAAGTCATGGCTGAGCGGCGAGCGGCGCGGATTCGTTGAATCGCTCGAACAACGCACGTTGCTGAGCACCTGGCAGCCGTTGGCGGCGTCGGGATCGGGGCCCGCCGGCGGCTACGCCCAAGCGCTGGCGCTGTTGGGCGACGGCTCGGTGATGGTCCAGGCAGGGCAAAACCAGTCGTCCAACACTTGGTTCGACTTGGCGCCCACCGCGACGGGCAACACCTTCCCTGGCACGAGCACCAACACCGGAAACTACGTCAATGGGGCGTGGACCTCGTTGGCGTTGTCGGGAACGTGGTTGACCCCGCCCGAACAACGGCTGTTCAACACTTCGGCGGTCTTGCCGGACGGCCGGGTCTTTACCATCGGCGGCGAATACTCGACGCCCCATCCCTTTACGGGCACCTCCGAGATCTTCAATCCCGTGACGGACACGTGGACGCAGACCGCGATGATCCCCACGCCGGCCACGGGCGCCAGCTTCAAATCGACAACCATCACCGCGGCCAGCAATACGAGCCCCATCACCATTACCGCCGTCAACACGACCGGTTTGACCAACGGCGAACAGGTTACGATTAGCGGGGTGCTGGGCAACACGGCCGCCAACGGCACGTGGACCATTGCCGGACTCACGGCGACGACGTTCACTCTGACGGGCTCGACCGGGAACGGCGCGTACACCAGCGGCGGCAGTTTCGGCGTTTCGCAGTTCGGCGATGACCCGATCGAAACGTTGCCGAACGGAACGGTTCTGGCGGGCTGGTTTAACGGCCCGCAGACTTATATCTACAACCCGACAACGGATACGTGGACGCAAACGGGATCGAAGCTGCGGGGCGATTCGAGCGACGAAGAGACCTGGGTGAAACTTCCCGACGGCAGCATTCTGTCGTATGACATTTACGGCAGCGTCAATGCGGGAGTGTTCAAGGCGCAGCGGTACGTTCCCGCGACGGGCACATGGGTGGATGCGAGCAACCTGGACGGGAGCAATCCGCCGTCGCTGTTGAGCGACGGGTCGCCCGCCGCCAGCCCGGCCCTGCCCAACCCCGGCTATGCGCAAGGCGCCGAATTGGGGCCAGCGTTCCTGTTGCCGAACGGCAACGCAATCTTCTTTGGCGGCAACGGCCATACGGCGATCTACAATCCGACCACGAACCTCTGGAGCGCCGGACCGGACATGCCTACGAAGCCGGCCAGCAGCAGCATTAGCGGGGCCACAAACATCAGCGGCACTATCACCGGCGCCAGCAACGCGTCGCCCATTGTCATCACCGTGCCGAGCACGGCCGGCCTGAGCAACGGCGATCTGGTGACGATCGCGGGCGTCACCGGCAATACCGCCGCCAACGGCAACTGGACCATTCTGGGGCTGACGGGAACGACCTTCCAACTGAAGAGCTCGACCGGCAACGGCACGTACACCGGCGGCGGCACGTGGTTCGCCGGCATCACGATCACTACCCCGAGCACGACCGGCCTGAGCAACGGCCAACTGGTGACGATCGCGGGCGTCGGCGGCAACACTGCCGCCAATGGAAGCTGGACCATTACGAACCTCACGGGGACTAGTTTCCAACTGGTTGGCCCCCAGGGCAACGGCGCCTACACTAGCGGCGGCACGTGGTCCACCTCGCAGTTGAGCATGGACGACGCACCGGGCTGCATGATGGCGAACGGCCATATCCTGCTCGACCTTTCACCGCTGGGTGGGCTTGGCGCCGGCGGCGGATACACCTTCCCGGCCCCTAGCTATATCTACGATTTCGATCCGGCCACGGGAATCTACACCGACGTGACGCCGGGAGGCGGCATCAGCGATAACAGCGACTTCCTCTTCATGATCGCGCTGCCCAGCGGCCAAGCGCTCGTGGACAACCAAGCCGGGCCGGGGGGATTCCAAATTTATTCGCCGGCCGGTCTGCCGTCAGACTCGTGGCGGCCGGTCATCACCGGTGTTTCCAACGATGGCAGCGGCATTTACACGCTTCGCGGCACGCAGCTAAACGGCATTTCGGAGGGAGGCTCCTTCGGCGACGAAGCGACGATGGCCACCAACTACCCGATCATCCAACTCACCGATTTCGCCGGCAACGTGTACTACGCGACGACGTCCGGCTGGAGCAGCACGGGGGTGGACACGGGATCGACGCCCGAATCGGTGAACTTCACCTTGCCGGCCGGCCACACCAGCATTTCCGATTTCGCTTCGATCATCGTGACCGCCAATGGGATTCCGTCGCTGCCGGCCTCGATCGTTGCCATGAGCAACTTTGCGGAGAACCTCTATATTCGCGTCTCTCCCTCCGATTCCAACTTCATCGAAGTCTGGGCCGACGGGGACAGCGAGGTGGGGACTTTCCCGAACAACTCGTCTTCGCCGATTGCGATCTTTGGCGACGCCAACAACAATCAGTTGGTGATCGACAATTCGTACGGGGTTGTCAACACGCCCATCACTTTCGACGGCGGCGGCTCGCCGGGCTCGCCGGGCGACCGCATGTTGGTTGTCGGCACAACCGGCGACGATACACTCACCCTGACGCCGACCTCGACAACGACGGCCAACATGTCCATCGACGGTTCGGCGCTGTATTCCTTTACGAACATCCAGCAGTTTTCCTTCTTTGGCGGCGCCGGCAACGACCAGTTGGACGTGGACACCTCGACGTCGTTGCTCACGGTTCCGATCTTCTATGACGGCGACAACGGCTACAATTTCGTGGCCGGCGGCTTCGGCGATCCGCCCTCGCAGGGCAACGGTTTCAATACGCTCGTGATTACTCAGACCGGCGGCGCGACGCAGACCAGCGACACCTACTCGGTTGGCCCCAACATTGGCCAGGGCTCCGATGTGATCGTCGGCGGGGCGGGCACGCAAACGATACAGTTCCAAAATCTCGCTCCGGTGCAAGACAACGTGCCGAGCCTTTCCCTGACGGTAAACGCCACTCCGGCCGCTAACGCCATCAACTACGCGCAGGGGCCGGGCGGCGGCATCTTCGGCTCGGCCACCATGGGCCTGGTGACCATCGATAATCAAGAGTCCTACGAATTTGCCAACAAGGGAAGTCTCACGATCAATGGCCTGGCGGGGAGCGACGAGATCAACCTGAACGATCCGACAACGCCGACGGGCTTGGTCGGCGGAATCACCGTCGACGGCGGCGACCCGACCGCGAGCGACACTCTGATAGTAAACGGCACCGTGGCGCAGGACACGGTGAACATTACACCCACCGCAGCCGATGGCGGCACGGTGGCGATCAGCGGCTTGCCGACGATCACGTTTACCGCCATCGAAAACCTGATGTACAACGGCCAAGGGGGCAATGACCTTCTGACCATTGCCGTGCCGGCCGCCTCGACCACGATCTACTCGCCGGGCGCCACCCCCGACGCGGCCAGCGTCCAAGTCGCCAGTCTGGTGCCGATCGCCTACACCAACCTGGGCGACGGGGGCCAGAGCGTGCAACTCAGCGCGGCCGGCGCGGCGCAAGCCTGCTGTACAACGGTGTCAGCGGCAACGACATATTTACGGTGACTGTGCTTTCGGGGCCGACCCGCGGCCACGTGCTGCTCAATGGCCAGTTGCCCGTGGACACTAACGCCAACGTCACCGGGTTGACCCTCGCCGGGCTGGACGGCGACAACGTGTTCAACCTGACCGGCGCGCTGCCCTATACGACCGTCCTTGTCGAGGGCGGCGATCCCATTGTGAACCTTTCGGGCGCCATTGGGCCGGTCACGGTCAACTTGGCCGACAGCACCCTGCCCACCAACACCGCCATTACCGGCTACGGCGGCACGGTCACGCTTAGCGGCGTGGATGTCGCCAATCTGGCCGCCAGCGGCAACACGGTGTCGGTGGTCGGCACGTCGCAAAACGACAAAATCACCTACACGCCGACCGGCGCAACCGCCGGCACTTTCCAGAACGCCGGATTGAACACGGTCTTCAACGTTTCCGGCGTCGCCGGCAACTTGACGGTGTTTGGCGGCAGCGGCGGCAACGCCGACGAGGTCGTCGTCCAAGGCACTGCCGCCCGCGACCTGTTCGAGATCGACCAGGGCACGGCCGTAGCGACGGTTTTGGCGAACAACGTCACGGCATTGTTGCCGGTGCAGCTTGCCAGCAACGTTCCAGTTCTGACCGCGCTGGGCTTGGGCGGCGAAAATACGTTTCAAGTGATTCCTGCGGCAGGCATCGGCGTCTTCCCGCTGGACAATTTGTTGATCAACATCGACGGCGGCAACGTGCAGTCGAGCAGTGCGCTGGTCATCGCCAGCAGCGTCGGCACGGCGCCGGCAGTGCTGCCGGCCAACGAGTTTGTGGTCCTCGACCGCGGCCGCGTAGCGAACTCGGGCACGGTTCGCGTCTTCTCGGGCGGCGCCACCCAGTTCCCGGACATCAACTACACGAACATTGAAACCGTCAATGCGAACGTCACCGGAGCCGGCACGCTGAATCCCAATCTGCTGGTGATGGGTCCGGACCTCTACGAACCCAACGACGCGCAGGGCAACGCCGCTTATCTGGGCTCCGGCGCCACGCTTCAGGCCCAGAATGCCACGATATTCCCGAATAACACCGAGAATCCGGGCGTGCCTGCCGACCAGGATTATTACCGCGTAGTGGCTCAAGACACGGGAACTCTCGACTTCCAGGTGTACTTCAAGCTCTACCCGGGGTTGCTGCCGCAGGGCGGCAACCTCGCCCTGGAAGTGCTCGACGCGGCGGGCAACGTCATCGCCCATACGGCGACGCCGGCCGTTTTCGGCGCGGTGGGCAGCACGGCCGACGCCCGCATCCGCATCCCGGCCATCGCCGGCCAGAGCTATTGGCTCCACGTTTTCGGGTCCAACGCCAATGGCACGCCGAATGCCGCGGTCGTCAACGGTTACAATGTGACGGTAATCGACACGCCGCCCCCGGTGCCGAACGATCTGGAGTTGTCGCGGGGCGTGCTGGCCGTAACCATCACCAGCGGCGGCACGGGTTACACTTCGGCGCCGGTGGTGACCTTCAGCGGCGGAGGCGCGACGACGCAGGCCACGGCCATTGCCGTCCTCTCCGGCGGAAGCGTGACAGCGGTCAAGCTGATCACCAATGGCAGCGGCTATACTTCGGCCCCCACCATAACGTTCACGGGCGGCGGATTCACGACGATTGCCACGGCGACCGCAAGCCTCGTCGATCTCGGCGACTTGCCCAGCAACGCTCCTAACGACGACAGCGGGCGGTCGCAGTTCGACAATGTCACTTACGTGAACACGCCCACCATTTACTTGCGATTGAACGACGGCGTCTTGTTGAACGACCTGCCGGGGAATGGCACGACGGACACGCCGCCGGCCGGAGTGATCCCAATCCCCTTCACGCCCAGCACGGCCACAGCCGGCTATCGCGTGGCCGTCTTTGACGGCAACAACACTCAGACGCCGGTTGGCTTCGCCACGCCGGTGGCCGGTTTTCCGGGTCTCTACCAGTTCACCTTCCCCACGCCGCTGGCCGACGGCGTACACCACATTACGGCCGAGGTGCAGATGGTCGATCCGGCATTGCCCACACATCAAACGGGTTTCGGCGACCGCAGCGCGTCGCTCGACATCACCATCGATACGGTGCCGCCGCCGGCCTTCTTCGGCTTGCTCAGCGCGGCCGACACCACGCAGGGGCTTGCCGGCGACAGCGACAGCGGCGTGCTGGGGAATCCTAATCTGCTGGCCACGTTCGCCGACCGCGTGACCAACGACAAGACACCGAACTTGTACGGCGCCGCCGAGGCAAACGCGATCGTTCGCATCTATCTGGACACCAACGGCATCCCCGGTCTGCAAACCACCGGCGCCAATCCCGACACTTATCTCGGCGAGAGCGTGGCCCTGCCCTTGGACGGCACCAACCAATTCCCCAACGGCGAGTGGACGTTCCACGTAACACGCGACCTGAACGACCCGGCCCTCGGTCAGGGGCACGACGGGCTGCGCACGTTCTTCGTAACGGGCGAAGACTTGGCGGGCAACGTGACCGCCGACGCGAACGCCGACTCGCTGCAAATCTTTATCGACACGCAAGGCCCGCAAGTCACGAACGTGCAGATCACCGGCTCGCCGGATTACAACCTGTTCGGGTTGAAGGCCGAGACGATTACGGATACGGTGGACGAGGGTTTCTCGACTACCTCGTTCTCCGGCAACGCCGACGTTACCTCGCCGACCGGGGAAATGCTGTCGATACTGGATAACTCCTACAACGGCCGTACCATCACCTTCACTTCGGGGGTGGACACGGGACAGAGCGCAACGGTCACCGGCTACGTAGGCGCCACGCAAACTTTCACGGTTTCCCCGGCGTTGTCGAGCATACCCAATGCGGGCGACGCTTTCGAGATCGTGGGGAACGCGGCCCAAGGCCCCACCCCGCTAGTCAATTCGCTCACGATCAGCGTTGAGGATTTGCCGCCGCGGGTGGCGGGTTTCCTCTACAACGTGCTGGCGTCGGATGCAATCGCGGGTTCTCCCGCGACCGATCCGGGCAACTACTTGCTGGTGGGCGACTCCAACGGAGTGATCCAGATCTCGTCGGTGCAATTCAATCCGAACCCTGTGGTGGCCGGTTCTCCCGCTACCGGGACGTTGGTGCTCACCTTCGCTAACCCGCTGCCCGACGACCGCTACACGCTCACAATCAAGGACAACGTGGTCGATCCGGCGGGCAACAAGCTCGACGGAGAGAGCAATGCCATCGAGCCGAACGGGGCGCCGAGCTTCCCCAGCGGCGATGGCCAACCCGGCGGCAATTTCGTGGCACGCTTTACGGTAGACAGCCGGCCGGAGATCGGCACGTGGAGCGCAGGAAGCGTGTACGTCGACACCAACGGAAACTTCACCTTCGATCCGACCAACCCGGATGCCGCGAACCGCGACATGATTTACAGCTACGCGTATACCAGCGACAATGTCTTCTGCGGCGACTTCAGCCCGATCGGGGCCACGAGTGCCGATGGGTTCGACAAATTGGGCACCTATGGAGAAGTCGACGGCCAGTTCCGCTGGTCGATCGATACGGACAACGATGGGGTGCCGAACATTGTCGTAAACGATCCGGCGAATATCAATGGCGAGCCGATCGCCGGCCATTTTGACCCCGCTGACCCCACCGGCAAACTGGGCGACGAGGTGGGCCTGTTCACCGGCACGCAATGGTATCTTGACACCAACCACGACTACAAAGTCGATACGGTCATCAACAGCCCGCTGCGGGGATATCCGATCGTCGGCGACTTCGACGGCGACGGCATCCTCGACTTGGCCACCTACCAGCCGAGTCCGGTCAACAAGTTCTTCTTCGATTTCGGCGCCAACGGTTACGGGCAGATCGACGCGGTCATCGACGCAACCAGCGTGTTCGGGTTCAACACCGTCCGCGCCCTGCCGGTCGCCGCCGACATGGACGCCGATGGGACGACCGACGTGGGGCTCTGGGTGCCGGACCGAGCCGGCGCCAGCAACGACAACCTCGGCGAGTGGTACTTCCTGCTCTCCAATTTTGCCAAGCCGACTACGGGCACCGTTGATACGCTGAACCATCAGTTCTCGCCGACCCCGGTGGGTCACGACATCTACGCCCGCTTCGGCAACCAGTACGCGATGCCGATCGTGGGCAACTTCGATCCGCCCATCGGCGCCACCACCGACGGCCCGACGATCGGCCAAGTCGCCGTGGCGCTGGCGAGAGGCCGAATGAGTTGGAACGTGGTCGATCCCGACGGCGTGGCGAGCTCGACGCTGGCCATCGATGAGGCAACTGTGTCGGGCGTCGCCGGGCCGTTCACCGCCGCATCCGGCGTAAACTACTCCGCTCCGCTCGGATCGCTGACGCCCGGCCAGCACACCTATACCATCACCGCCACCGACAGGGCCGGCAATACTTCAACGTCCAGCGCGACTTTCATCGTGGCCGCGCAGGGGCCGACGATCGGGCAGGTGGCCGTATCGCAGGCAAAAGGAAGGATAACTTGGAACGCGACCGATCCCGACGGGGTAAAGAGTTCCACAATCAGCATCGATGGGAAGCTTGTGTCAGGCGTCGCTGGCCCCTTCGCCGCGGCATCGGGCGTGAATCTCTCGGCGCCGCTGGGCAACTTGACAGCCGGCGACCATGCTTACACGATCACCGCGACCGACAACACCGGGCATTCGTCGACGCTAAACGGCACGTTTACCATCACCGCCGTCGCCAACAGCGGTCCGACGATTGGCCAAGTGGCCGTATCGCAGACAAAGGGCAGGATAAGTTGGAACGCGGTCGATCCCGACGGCGTGGCAAGTTCCAGCCTCGTCATCGACGGGACGGCAGTGGCGAACGTCGCCGGGCCGTTTAAGGCGGGATCCGGCGTCAACTTTTCGGCGCCGCTCGGCTCGTTGGCCGCCGGCGACCACGCCTACGCGATCACGGCAACCGACAAGTCCGGCAATAAGTCGACCATTCAAGGCAACTTTACGCTGCTGGTTCCGCTTACCGCCGGCCCGACGATCGGCCAGGTGGCGCTGTCGCAGGCAAGAGGCAGGATCAGTTGGAACGCCGCCGACTCGGACGGCGTGAGCGGTTGCACGCTCGAACTCGACGGCGCTCGCGTCTCGAACATCGCCGGGCCCTTCGCCGCGGCGTCCGGCGTGAACTTCTCCGCTTCGCTTGGCTCGCTGGCGTCCGGCAACCACACCTACAAGATCGCGGCGACGGACCGAGCCGGCCACACAACGACACTGAACGGTTCGTTCACGTTGGGCGCGTTGGCCAGCGCGGCCAGAATCGCTCTGTTCGCGCAGCCGCGCCTTTCCGCCGCCAGCGGTTCGGCCAAGGTGGATTGGCTGTACGATCTCGATGGGCTGTCGAATGACAGCCAGTCGGATTCCGAGAAAGCGGTGGACAAGGCCTTGGCGGACTAACGCCGCGTTTCCAGCATCGTCATCACGCGATCGGTGATCGCCTGAATCAGCGATTCCTGGTCGGCGGGCATTGCCGCCGCGGAATGGCCGTCGGACGATGGACCATGCGTCGGTGGCTGGAATGCCCTCGGCGACACGCCCGCCGCCTTCCAACTCTCGCGGAAGGAGTCGTTCGCGCAGATGTCGCAGTTCTTCATCTCCAGCCGCGGGTCGGTAAACCCCCATTTTTGCTTCAAGTCCAGCAGTGCGCGGGCTTCCGGCTCGCTAAAATAGTTGACCGACCCGAGTCCGCGGGCGAGCATCAACATGCGGCAGTAGGCGTCCAGAATTTCCGTCCACCAATAAGCCCGCTCGACCGTCTCGCCAAAGCTCACCGTGCCGTGGTTGGCCAGAATGATGACATTCGACTTGTGTACGAACGGCAGGATCGTGTCGGCAAACGTCTGGCTGCCGGGAATCTCGTACCGGGCGATCGGCACGTCGCCCAGAAAAATCTCGACCTCGGGCAGCACGCAACTGGGCACCGGCTCGCGGGCGATCCCGAAGGCCGTGGCGTGCGGCGGATGGCAGTGGACGACCGACTTGATCTCCGTCCGCTCCTTCATGATCGCCAGGTGCAGCTTCACCTCGCTGGTCATCTTGCGATTGCCGCTAAGCTGCTTTCCCTCCATATCGACGACGCACAGATCGTCGGGCTTCATAAAACCCTTCGAGATCATCGTCGGCGTACACACGACCTGATTGTCGCTGACGCGGTAGCTGATATTGCCGTCGTTGGCCGCGGCGAAGCCCTTCTTGTACAGTCGGTCGCCGATGTCGCACATTTCTTGCTTGATCTTCTGAATGTTCATCATGATTTCTCCGTCTCCGGCGTCACATATTCGAGCGTATCGAGGATCGCGGCGTTGTAGGCGTCCAGCGGTTTGATTTCGGGGTGAAAGGGCATGGCGGCCTCTCGGCCTTCGCTGATGGCGATGCGGCTGCCCACGCCGGCGCCCAATTCATCGAAAACCGCAATCTCCTCTAGCGGTTCGTCCCAGCGGCCCGCCAGGTTGTCCCAACTCAGCGGAGTGACGAGCTTGAAACGAGCCCCCAATAGGCTCGGATGAGTACGATTGAGGGTCACCGTTCCAATCACGTCGCCGATTCGCATCGTTTCGCTCTTCCGTTTTTCGTGTGCAACTCTGACCGTTTAGCAGCCGCCGGTACGGCGGCTTGCGTTCTCCATCAGGGCCGACGTGCCGTCGGCCGCTAAACTATGCCAATCGCTTGCGGAAGACCTCGGGGCAAGGGCGAACGCCGCCGCGGGCAAATTCCGTGATCGCTTGTTTCAACTGAAAGAAAGTGCCCGCCCGCGGATCGACGACCAACAGGTTGGCCCCGACCGCGGCGCTGGCAGCGGCAACCGCCGGCGCCTCGATGCCGCCGATGGCACGAACGCCCGGCAGTCGATTCGCCAAGCACAGTCCCGCCGCCGCGTGTCGAGTCAACAACACGCCCAGGGCGTCCCCCTGGCGAATCTCGGCCGCCAATTGATCGCCGGCGGCAATCAAGCAATCGGAATTTCCCTGCGTCGCCTGGAACCCCTCGCGCGCCAACGCCGCCAACAACGTTGCCGGGTCGAAATCAACGCCCGAGATCATCAAGCAAAGTCGAACCACGCGCAGAGCGCCGTCGGGCGTCTTCGCCGACTCCAGCGCGATTCCGCGCCGCAGCAGTTCGTCGCGGACCGCCGGGGTGACGATCGCTTCGTGCGAAACCACCACCCGGCGAACGGAGTCCAGCCGGCCGGCGACGTCGTTCATCGTCACCACGCGAGCGAAGACAGCGAGCGTAAAAGGCTGATCTGCGACCACCGGCTCACTGCCGACTGCCGACTGCCGACTGCCGACTTCACTGGGCACTGAAGTGCCCAGCCCGCCAGCCGCTTGCGGTTCCGCAACGAGAGCTTCCGGCGCAGCCTGAAGCTGCGCGAGAACCTCGCGGACGACAAGTTCGATGTCAACCGTTGATGGAATCATTCGTCGCGAATCCCCAAAACCGACCAGCGGACCGGCGACGTGTTGTCGCCGATCAACTCGCGGGCGCCGATGCCGTCGCTCGTGATCACCACCGTCTCTCCTCGTCCGGCCCCAACCGAATCGATCACCAGGATCGGATCGCCTTCGATCGTTTGGCCATCGGCCTGCAATGCCATCACCAACAGCAACTTCCACCCTTCCATCGAAGGATGTTTCACCGTGGCGGTGGCAGTGCCCATCACTCGGCCGAGAAACATTTTCAATCCTCGTGTAAAGCCACGACCAATGGTTGCGGCTTTACATTATCGCCGTTGGTGCGGCAGTTGCACTGCCGCACCCGGCGCGGGATGGCAGTGCAACTGCCATCCCAACAAATCTCATTTTCCCAAAATCCTCAAATCGTCGATCATCGAGCAGCGGCGCTCGCGGGTGAACGTCAAGGGCGTGGTCACGCCTTCGCCGGTCGGGCCGGCGATTGAAAACGAACAATAGCCTTCGCCGCCGAGCCCCAAGCCGGCCATGCTCGGCCCGTTCTTGATAAACAGCGTCGTATCGACGGCCTTGCCCATCTTGGTCATGTTGCGAACGTTGTTCGAGTGGATCAGAGCGGTATGGCGGAAGCCGTGCTCGCTCCGCCGGGCCATCTCGATGGCGTCGTCGATATTGCGACAACGCACGAACGGCACGAACGGCATCATCTGTTCGACCGGCACGAAGGGATTCGCCTCGTCGGTCTCGCCGAAGATCATCTCCATGTCGGCGGGAATGTTCTTGCCGGCGGCGCGGGCCAAGACGGCCGCGTCCTTGCCGATGAAGTCCTTGTTCGCCACGTCGTGCTTCGCCGCCCCCTCGCCGACCGACGCGATTGCCGCCTTCGTCAAGGCGTTGATCTCGGCGGCATTCAGCCGCACGGCCCCGGCCCGCTCCATTGCGGCCATGAGGCGATCGAAAATCTGCTCGACGGCGAACACCTGCTTCTCGGCAATGCAGAGGAGATTGTTGTCGTAGGCCCCCCCCTGGATAATACAGCGTGCGGCGCGGTCGAGATCGGCGGTTTCATCGACGACGACGGGCGGATTGCCCGGGCCGGCGACGATCGCCCGCTTCTGCTGCTGCATCGCCGCCTTGCCCACAGCCGGACCGCCGGTGACGCAAATCAGATTGACATCCGGATGCTTGAACAGGGTGTTGGCGCTCTCGATGGTCGGCTCGGTGATGACGCACAGCAGGTTGTCGATGCCCAAATCCCGGTAGATCGCTTCGTTGTAGCGTCGCACGCCCTCGGCTGCCACGCGGCGGCCGCTCGGATGCGGGTTGAAGACGACCGTGTTGCCCGCCGCAATCATGCTCACGGCGTTGCCGGTGACGGTCGGCAGCGAATGCGTCACCGGCGTGATCGCGCAGATGACGCCGAACGGGGCGTGCTCGATCACCGCCAGGCCATGATCGCCGCTGAACACCTCGCTGCGCATAAACTCGACGCCCGGCGACCGCTCGCCCAGCGTTTTCAGCTTCTCGATCTTGTGCGGCAACCGGCCGATCTTCGTCTCCTGCATCTCCATCGTGCCCAGCTCGACGCATTGCTCGATGGCAATTCTGCGGATATGGCCGATTATCCGCGTGCGGTCTTCGATCGTGCGGCGGGAGAGCTGCTCGAACGCCTCGCGGGCCGCGGCCACCGCTTCGTTCACGTCGGTGAAGAGCCCCAGCCGGCCCTGATAACCGCCGCCGGTCGGGCCGACGTGACCGTTTCCGTTATTCCCCAGCCGAGTCAGGACTTGCTCGACGACGCTGCGGATGAGTTTTTCGTCAACTTGCATGGTAGTGGTCAGTGGTCAGTGGTCAGTGGCTAGTGGTGAGTGGATAGTGGGTAGTGCGAAGCCGCAAGCGCCTCGCCAATCCGCAAATCTCCAAATCAACGAATCCCCAAATCCCTAGCCCCTAGCCCCTAGTCCCTTCTTTCTCCTTGTGATACACGCAATCGTGCGCGACGTGGACGGTGTCGATGATGCCGATCACGACCGTATCGACCGGCAGCGATTTGGTCTCGGGCGTGAGCCGGGCACTCGATCCCTGGGTGATCAAGACGAATTCCCCCTCGCCGGCGCCGACGGTATCGACGGCAACCATCGAACGGCCGGTGGTCACCAGGCTGCCGCGGGTCTTGGGATCGACGCGATACGGCTCGACCAGCAGCAGCTTGAAGCCGACCATCGAACCGACCTTTTCGGTGGACACCAGCGATCCGGTTACTTTGGCGATCAACATGGCGTTAGCCTTTCGACAACAGTTCCGCGGCCTGCCGCGCGACGATCAATTCCTCGTTGGTCGGAATGGTCCAAATCTGCACGCGGCTCTCAGCGGCGCTCACCTTGGCTTCGCCCTTGGCCGCGCGGTTGGCCTGCGGGTCAAGCACGATTCCCAGTTCTTCGAGATTGCGACAGACGGTCTCGCGGAAGGCCGGCTGGTTCTCGCCGATGCCGCCCGTGAAGACGATCACGTCGGCGCCGCCAAGCTCGACGAGATACGCGCCGAGATAATGCCGCACGTTGGACGAATAAACGTCCAGCGCCAATTTCGCCCGGGCGTTGCCAGCCGCGGCGGCTTCGTCGATGTCGCGCAGATCGCCGCTGACGCCGCTGAGCGCCAGCAACCCGCCCTGATTGGCCAAAATCGCGAGCACTTCTGTCAGCGACTTGCCCGTGTGCTTCATAATGACGGGCAGGGCGAAGGGATCGAAATCTCCGACGCGGTTGTTCTGCGGCAGCCCGCTCTGGGCGCTAAAGCCCATGCTGGTGGCCACGCTCTTTCCGTCGCGAATCGCACACAACGAGGCTCGATCCGCCGAGATGGCAGGAAATGATCCGCAAGTCCGGCCCGAGCAGCTCGGCCGTTCGTTGGGCGATGTAGCGGTGGCTGGCGCCGTGGAATCCAAATCGCCGCACCAGCGCCTTCTCCGCCCAATCGTAGGGAATGGCGAAGTAGCGGTTGCCGTCGGGAATGGTGCGGTGGAAATCGGTCTCGAACGCCGCCACCAGCGGGATGTGGGGCAGCTTCTCGCCCAAGAGCCGCATCGCCTTAATATAGGGCGGATTGTGGGCGGGGGCCACGGCGTTCACTTCTTCCATCGCCGCGATCACCTCGGGCGTCACCCGCTGCACGCCACTTATGCGTCCGCCATGCACCGCCTTGAACGCAATGGCCGACACCTCCGCCGCGTCTTTCAGACAACCGTTTTCGGCGTCGGTCAGTTGGGCTAGGCATTGCCGAACCGCCTCGGCGTGGTCCGGCACGCGCAGCACGTTCTCGTGCCGCCGGCCGCCGACTTCGACGACGCAACTGCTCTCCGGCGAACCGATCCGTTCGATCCCTCCGCGCAAGTTGCACGTTGCCGGCCATGTCGAATAGCCGGTACTTGAAACTCGTCGAGCCGAGGTTGGCGACTAAAATCTTCATGGTAGTGGGCAGTGGGCAGTGGGCAGTGGGGAGTGGAGAGTGAAGAGTGGAGAGTGGAAAGAATTGCGAGCAGCTCGTCAATCTCCAAATCTCCAAATCAACAAATCTCCAAATCCCTGACCCCTAGTCCCTAGCCCCTAGTCCCTACTTCAAATACGCCTCGATCACGCCGTCGGCGGGACGAGGAATGATGTGGCTGGCCACGAGCTCGCCGACCTGCGAGGCGGCATTCGCGCCGGCCTCGACGGCCGCGCGCACGCTGCCAACGTCGCCGCGGACGATGGTGGTCACCAGTCCGCCGCCGATCTGAATTCGCTTGACGACTTGCACGTTGGCGGCCTTGGCCATCGCGTCGGTCGCTTCGACCAGCGAGACGAGGCCCTTCGTTTCGATCAATCCAATGGCGTCTTGCATAGCAGTGTTTTCCCTTGTGTTCTGGGTCGTTGGTTTGTGTTTTCGGTTCTTCGTGGGCTTGTGGCCCACAACGAAGGAATGCGGAAGGTTGTACTCCGCACACTCCGTGTGCGGAAGTCTCGGGCCCGCACACGGAGTGTGCGGAGTACGTGTTTAATCGGCGGCCGACTTTTTGGCCGGCATGGGCAACACGATGTCGAGGTCTTCGTGCGGCCTGGGAATGACCTGCACGCTCACGACCTCGCCGATGCGTCCGCCCGAGGCGGCGCCCGCGTCGGTGGCGGCCTTCACCGCGGCCACGTCGCCGGTGACAAAAACGCTGACCAGTCCGCTGCCGACCTTGTCCCAGCCCAAGAACTGGACGTTGGCCGCTTTCAGCATCGCGTCGGTGGCCTCGACCAGGACCACGAAGCCCTTGGTCTCAATCATTCCCAACGCTTCCATTTTCTTTGCCATGATACGTGTTCTCCAAAAACGAGAAACTCCCGGGGGTTAAATGACATTGGGTTAACGTGTCCGTCCCCTCGCCCTTTGGGAGAGGGGCAGGGGTGAGGGCCCTCACCCTAGCCCTCTCCCAAAGGGAGAGGGGATTACTTTTCCTTCACTAACTCCACACTCGTCGCGTGATCGATGTCGCAGGCGTTGCCTTCGTCGGTGTCGAGATGGACTTCGAGCTTGATCTTCTTGCCCACCCGCACCAACAGATTGTTGAACGTTGTGTCGCAACTCGACGTCACGCGGAGACATACATGATCCTTGTCCTTGACGCCGTAAAACTCGGCGTCGGCGGGGCCCATGTGGACGTGCCGCTCGGCGCGAATGACGCCCTTCTTCAACTCGACGACCCCCTTCGGACCGACCAGCACGCAGCCGGGAGTGCCGTCAATCACTCCGCTTGCTCGGACCGGCAAGTCGATGCCCAGCGAAATGCCGTCGGTGAACGCCAGCTCCACCTGGCTCTCGGGCCGCGTGGGACCGAGAATCCGCACGGTGGGCAACATCCGCCGCCGCGGGCCGACGACCATCAGCGTCTCCTCGGCCGCGAAAAAGCCCTCCTGGTACAGATCCTTGGCCACGGTCAGCTTGTGACCGGCGCCGAAGAGCGTCTCGACGTCGTGATCGGTCAAGTGGACGTGCCGCGCCGAAACGCTCACCACGAGGTTCGCCTTGCCCGGCGGACCGCCGATCTGCGCGAGCACGATCTCGCGAACGATCTGCTCGACAAGATGCCGGTCGATGGGGCGTCGATCTAAGGTCAGGGTAGCGCTCATTGTGCCAATCAACGAACCGTTTGATTTTGTTCCGAGTCAACGTCGGCGACGATCAAATCGACGCCCGCCGCCTTAACCTTTTCTCGCCACTCGGGCGTGATGCCGTCATCGACGACCAAATGTTGCACGGCGTTTAGGGGGCAGAGATGCGTGAGGCTTTGCCGGCCGAACTTCGTGCTGTCGGCGACCACGATCACTTCGGCGGCGGTTCGTATCATCGCCCGCTCCGTTTCGACCAGCAGCAGATCGTTGTTGAAGAAGCCTTCGTCGCAGACGCCCGCCACGCTGAAAATCGTCTTCCGCACCCGAACCATCGCGAGCATTCGATCGGCGTAGGGGCCCCGAGCCACTCCGGTTCGCGGGCAGATGTTGCCGCCGATCAATACCAGGTCGCTGTTGCCGTCGGAAGCGAACAGGTTTGCTACCGGCAACGACGTCGTCACCACGTGCAGCGGCCGCCCGACCAACAGCCGCGCCAGTTCGTAGGTAGTGCTGCCGCCATCGAGTAGGATCGTGTCGCCGTCGTCGATCAGGCGGGCGGCTGTCGTGGCGATCAATCTCTTTTTCTCCCAATCCGTGGGCTGCTGGGCGTCGAAATGGGGCAATTTGGGCGAAACGCCCGTGTAAAGCACGCCGCCGTGAAGGCGCCGGGCCACCCCCTGCTCCTCCAACTGATCCAAATCGCGCCGAACCGTCGACTCTGAGACCGCAAGCTGCTCGGCCAATTCCGGCAACGAGGCGAATCGCCGAACCCTGACCAGCTCCAACAGAGCGCTGCGACGTTGTTCAGCCAGCATGAGACCCGCCCGCATGAAGGAAATGATCGCTCTATGTCGAGTATTTCATAGAATCTGACGACTTGCAAGCAGATTCTTCCAGAATTGTGCAAGATAATGGCGGAATTATGGAAAACGGCAAGCTCCCGCATCATAATCCTCGACCGGGCGTGCGACCTATCATTAGTTGGTTGCTGCAGGGAGCCAGATTAGCCCCTCCGTTGGGGCGTTTGTAAGCAGATAAGCCGCAACTGGTTTGACGGGTTAGGTTTCCGTAGGCTGGTGGGTAACGCTTCGTTTCACCCGGAGCCAACGGCGACGGCGATTGTTGAACCAAGGTAACTGCCGCCCTGTCAAGCCGTGGACCGCCAGGCCGTCGCCGTTGGCTCCGGGTTAAACGAAGGACTACGCGGTGCCATTTGAAGAATTTGGAGAGCAGTTCGATCATGCCGAGAGAAATCGAAGTAAAGCCACTAGCGGACAGGAGCGTCGTCATCGGCCTTTTTGCCGCCGCAGTGGTGCTAATAGTCGTCGTAGCGTCTCTTCCGATCAGGACGCTGGTTGGCGTGGTGCCCGACGATGCGTTTTACTACCTGGTCGTCGGCCGCAACATTGCCGCGACGGGAGTCTCGACGTTTGACGGGCAAAACCTGGCAAGCGGCTATCATCCGGGCTGGATGATGCTGGTCACGATGGCCGCCCGCTGCGTTTCCGACGGCAATCAGTTGGTTCGCGTTGTGGTCGCAATGGGGCTCGCGTTCCACATGCTGGCAGGCTGGTTGCTCTATCGCTGTCTGCAGCGGTTCGTCTCCGGCAAAACCGCCGCACTCGCAGCGGGGTTTTGGATGTTCGGCTATCTGCCGCTTGTTGTCGCCAGCTTTGCCCTGGAAACCAGTCTGTACTGCGTCGCCTTCTTGCTGAGCTATGCGGTCTATCTCGGTCGAATCGAACCCTGGCTTCGACCGACGGCAGTCGAATCATCCGCTGTAGGAGGCGACTCCTGTCGCCGATTGCCCGAAAACACCCGCACAATCGGCGACAGCAGTTGCCTCCTACAGCGAGACGGCCCAGGCCGCATTCCCACGATGAATCTCCTGCTGTTCGGCGTGGGTTTGGGCTTGTGTCTCTGGGCGCGGACGGAAGCGATCGTGCTGCTGGCTTGCGCAGTCGGTTGGCTCGGCTTGGCGGCTCTCTTCGCATGGCCCGCGGCAGGACCGCCTGCCGGCGAAGAAGCACTCCGTACAAGAAAACGATGGGCTCATAGTTTTGACGTTTCTTCTTCCTCGCTCATCGAAGCGTGCCGGCGTGCCGTTCTGACGAGTGCGGCGGCGCTGGCCGTCATACTCCCCTGGCTCGTCTACAGCCTGCACACCTTTGGCACGATCCGACAGGCCAGCGGCGTGATGAAGACGCTTTGGATGCAGGGGGAAATCTCGGGCCTCAACTGGGCCGAGCGTCTTTGGATGTATGCAAGCCGTTACGCCACGTGGCTGGCGTACTCGATGCCATGGAGTTGGGGCGGCGGGGTGATTTCCGTCGCGGCGGTCGCGTTGGCCTGGATTTGCCTGCTGGCCGCGGTGGCGATCTACGCGAAGCGATCCCCCCTGGAAGTTCGTAGGGGGATCGGCCGCGTTCTGCCCGCGGTTGCCTATCCGCTCGCCCACGCGCTCATCGCCGGCGCGATCTATTCGGCCTGTTTTGCCGATGTCCAGTGCTGGTATCTGAGCTTGCCGTATCTGGAAACCTACGTGGTGCTGGTCGTTCTCGGATCGGCGATTTGCCGGACCGCGATCGACGCCGAGCGATCGAAACGCTGGGTTTTCAAGGCCGCCGTCGCCGCCGGGATACTAACGATTCTCGGTCTGATCCGATACGGGCAAACCTGGCAGTGTGGTTTCTGGGCCTGGCAACGCGACGTCTACACGGCGATCGAGCCGGTCGATCGGGCCTTGCCCGCCGGCGCGGGTAGGCTGCTTCAATGCGGGCATCCCCGGCTATTTCAGCCGGCGGCAGATCGTCAATCTCGACGGGCTGGTGAACGACGCCGTCGTGCCGTATTGGCAGGCGAGGCGATTCGAGCAGTATTTGTCCGATGCTCACATCGGATTCATCTACGACGAAAAGCTGTCGATGGAGCGTGCGCGGCAATTCTCGCAAGGATCGCCGCAACTCGAAGAAATCATCCGGCATCCGTTGACCAACTGTATCGTCGAGACCCGATTCCTCTGGACGCTGAAACCGTCGGCCCATCCGCCGCGAAAGTCGCCGCCCAACGCCGCCGCGGCCGATCGTTACGGACGAAACACGCTGAAATCGAGTTCGCCGATAGGGCCGTAGTATTTGCGAAGCCCCTGCGACGCCTCGCCTCCGTCGCCCTTCTCGTTTATACTACCCATCTATGATCGCATTGGATGGGCTCACCGACGCGCAACGGGAAGCGGTTACACATCTCGACGGACCTCTGCTGATCCTGGCCGGACCGGGCAGCGGCAAGACCCGCGTCGTCACGTATCGCGTCGCCTGGCTACTGGAACAGGGAATCCCCGGCCAGCAGATCCTCGCACTGACCTTCACGAACAAGGCCGCCGACGAAATGAGCCGGCGGATTGAGCGGCTCACCGGCGATCCAACCGTCTGGGTGGGCACGTTCCACCGCTTCTGCGCCCGGCTGCTGCGGAAATACGCCCCGCTCGTCGGGCTGCAAGAGAACTATACGATCTACGACACCGACGACAGCCTTCAGGCACTGCGGCAGGCGCTCGGCCGGCTGAAAATCGATGCCGAGCGCTTCACGCCCGAGGGCGTCGCCAAGGCGATTAGCTGGGCGAAGAACAATCTGATCGCTCCGCACGAGTACAAGCCGCGGCCGGGCCATGCCTTGGGGCAGGTGGTCGAGGCGGCCTATCCGGCCTACCAGCGGCAACTTGCCCAATCGAACGCCGCCGATTTCGACGACCTGCTGTTTCACGTCGCCACATTGCTTCGCGAAAACGACGAAATCCGTGGCAGCCTCGACCAACGCTACCGCTTCATCCTCGTCGACGAGTATCAGGACACGAATCTGGCCCAGTACGCCATCGCCCGGGCGTTGTCGGTCGATCATCCGAATCTGGCGGTAACGGGCGACCCGGACCAGTCGATTTACGGCTGGCGTGGGGCGAATCTGAACAACATTCTCGAATTCGAGCGGGATTTTCCCGAGGTACACGTTGTGCGGCTCGAACGGAACTACCGCAGCACACAACGCATCTTGCGCGTGGCGGCCGAACTGATCGCCCATAACATCCGCCGCAAGGAAAAGGGGCTCTTTACTGAGAACGGGCAGGGCGTTCCGGTGCGGCTGGTTACTTATGCGACGCAGAAGGAGGAGGCCGACGGGATTGCCGCCCGCATCACCGCTGACATTGCCGCCGGCCGCCGGCCCAGCGATTTCGCCGTTTTCTATCGCGTCAACGCCCTGAGCCGCGCCTTCGAGTTCGCCCTGCGCGAGCGCGGAGTCCCTTATCAGATGGTCAATGGGCTGGAGTTCTTTCAGCGCAAGGAAATCAAGGACATTCTCTCGTATTTGCACCTGTTGAATAATCCGCAAGACGGCGTCGCATTGCGGCGGGTAATCAACACGCCGCCGCGCGGCATCGGCAAGACCACGATCGACCGGCTGGGCGATTACGCCGACCGCCACGGCCTGCCGCTGTTGGAAGCCGCGCGACGATCCGATCAGATCGAGTCGATCAAAGCCCGGCCCGCGGCGCTGCTGGCGAAGTTCGTCGCGCTGTTTGATCGTCTTGCAGCCGCGGTCACGGGACCGATCGAAGAGATTCTCGGCTTGGTGTTGGCCGAAACCGGCTATCAGAAGCAGCTTCGCGAGTCGGAAGACGAGGAGGACCAGCAGCGTTTGGCCAACATCGAGGAGTTGCTGACCGTCGCCCGCGACTTCGACGAGCGGCAGGGCGAGGCCGGCCAGCTCGAAGCATTCTTGGAAGAGACGAGCCTGGTCAGCGACACCGACGCCTGGGAGACCGACGCCGACCGCGTCACGCTGATGACGCTGCACGCCTCGAAGGGGCTCGAATTCCCGGTCGTCTGCCTGACGGCGGTTGAGGAGGGGATCCTGCCGCACGAGCGCAGCCGCGAGCATCCCGAGCAGCTCGAAGAGGAGCGGCGGCTGATGTTCGTCGGCATCACCCGTGCGCAGCAGGAACTTCAGCTCAGCACCGCCCGCTACCGCGATTTCCGCGGCCAGCGCAAACTGACGATCCCGAGCTCGTTCCTCATGGAACTTCCCCGCGGCGAAATGGACGTTGATTGGGCCGGCGTGGCGGATCGGCCGGGCGAGGCGGAAGGCAAGGTTGAGACGTATGGCGACGCCTGCGACGACGATTTCGGCGAGGAGGGGTACACTTTCGAAAAAGGTGAAGATGTTTCTCCACCGGTGCGGATACCGCGGCCGATCTCGTTGACGACGGCGGCGGCGATGGCCCGCGGCGAGACGGCAGTGCCGCCCGCCCCCGACGCTTTTCGCCAAGGCATGTTCGTGCTCCACGGGACGTACGGATTGGGTCAGATCATCGCCCTGAGCGGCAGCGGAGAGAATCGTAAAGCGACGGTCGATTTCGCTGCGCCGATTGGTCGAAAGAAGTTCCTACTAGCTGAAACCGCCCTCCAGCCGGTCGGAACGTGAGACGAAGGAAGACGTTGGTGACGGCCGACAATGAGCAGCATGCGACAGAACAAGATCGCCGCCACGTTTTCCATGATCGCCCGCGCGCTGGCGTATCGCAACTACCGGTTGTTTTTCTTCGGCCAGGGCGTCTCGCTGATCGGCACGTGGATGCAGCAGGCCGCCTTGACCTGGTTGACGTACCGCTTGACCAATTCCGCTCTGTTGTTGGGGACGGTGGCCTTTGCCGGACAGATTTCGGCGTTCTTGGCAAGCCCCGTGACCGGCGTGTTGGCCGACCGTTGGAATCGCCATCGCACGTTGGTGGTCACCCAGTCGCTCGCGATGATCCACGCCGTGCTGACGACCGTTCTGGTGATGACCGGTGTCATAAACGTTGGACAGATCATCGCATTAGCCGTCATCATCGGCCTGATCAACGCGCTCGACATGCCCGCGCGGCAGGCGTTGGTCGTCGACATGATCGAGGATCGGGCCGACCTGGGAAACGCCATCGCTCTAAACTCGCTGATATTCCACAGTGCCCGACTGATAGGCCCTATGGCAGCGGGAGTCACGATCGCGGCGGTCGGCGAATGGCCGTGCTTCTTGCTCAATGCGATCAGCTTTCTGGCCGTTCTCGCGGCGTTGCTGGCGACGCGAATCGCGCCTCGAACCGGCGAGCCGTCGTCCGGCCGTCTCCTGCACAGCGTCCGCGAAGGGCTCGACTATGCCTTTCACTCGATGCCGATTCGCACGCTCTTGGCATTGATCGCGACGGTCAGCCTGGTAGGCGCGCCGCTGGGCGTGTTGATGCCGGTGATTGCCAAGGAGATTCTCGGCGGCCAGTCCGCAACGTACGGCCTGTTGACGGGCGTTTCGGGGCTGGGGGCGTTGGCCGGCGCTCTGTTCTTGGCAATGCGGAAGAACGTGCTCGGTCTCGGCAGGATGATGGTCATGATGATTGCGGTGCTGGGTGTCGCGACCATCGGTGTCGCCTGCTCCCGCACGCTGGCGATTTCGCTCGTCCTGCTGACGTTCGCGGGTTTTGCCGTCGTGGTCGCCGTGGCCGCCAGCAACACGATCCTGCAAACCATCGTGGATGAGGACAAACGCGGCCGGGTGATGAGTCTCTACCTGATGGCATTCCTGGGGACGGCCCCCTTCGGCAGTCTGCTGGCCGGCGGGTTCGCCGTCTTGTTCGGCACACCCTGGACCTTGGCAATCTCGGGGGTCGCCTGCATTGTCGCTGCAATAGTGTTTGCGTTTCGCTTGCCCGCATTGCGCGCCAGCATTCACCCGATCTACGCCCGCGAGGGGATCATCCCCGATGTTCCGTCGGCAATCGAGTCTGCCGCCGAACTGACGGCGCCGCCGGAGGATTACGGGTGAACCTATGGCTCGCCGACCGGTGTAAACTCCTATGCCGCGCACCTGGCGCGAGGTCTCGGGTGGCCGTTCCTTGTCGCGCGTCGTCCGGCCTAGGCAACCCGATTCACCTCATGGTAGAATTGAAGCGGTGATGATGACCCAACACGGGGTGAACCGATGGAAACTACTAACTCCGACAAACGTATGGAACCAGTCGAGACGCGACGGCCGTTGCGGCGGTTCTTAGGGTCGCGGCTTCTGGAAGTCGCCGTGACCTTGTTTGTCCTGCTGCTTGCGATCAACCATGTCGCCGGCATTATCTGGGGTGAGTCCGCGCTCCAGAGGGCACTTAAAGACGCAGGAATGGAGCACCAGAACGCCGAATTCACTCCTGACTTGCGTCGAGGCTTCTTTGGAGGGAGTGTTTGCGTTCGATGCGATATGGGGAACGGCACCGTCCATTCTTTGGTCTATAGAAAGCTGTTCTATCTGCTCCCAGAACAGAGGGAAACCTCCACATCTCGCACGTTGCAGCAATGAAGAATGCCCGCCGCACCCCCCATCAAGAGATTTCTATCGAACTCCGGCGTGCGAAATTACCGGATTCCCTGCCAGGTGTTCGAGACACTCTCGGCTCGCGTCTATCTGCTCGTCGGCGCTGGTTCGCCCACCTTACTCGACGCCGGCAGCAGCCTTGCCGCTTCAACGCAGCAGATTCTCGCCGGCATCGAAGCCGTGCATGACGAATTCCGCGAGGCGGTTCGGCCGGCCGACGTGCGACGGATCATCGTGAGTCACGGCCACGTCGATCACGTCGGAGGATTGCCGGAACTGCTGCGGACAATGCCGGCCGAGGTGGCGATTCATCCGCTCGATCGTGCGACCATCGCGTCGTGCCGCGAGCACGTGGCCACTCGCGCCGTCCGCTTGAACGCCTTCTTCCGTCGCGCGGGCGTCGACGCGGCCCGGCGGAGCGAACTGCTGAAGATGTCGCCGTACCGCTGGACAGCCCGCGAGAACGTGCCGGTTGGGCTGTCGTTGGAGGACGGCGACGAGTTGGACGGGCTGCGAATTCTGCACACGCCCGGCCATTCGCCCGGCCACGTCTGCATCGTTGTCGGCAACATGCTCCTTTCGGGCGACCATATTCTCTCGCAGACTTTGCCCCATTTGTGGCCCGAGACGGCCGCGGCGTACACGGGCCTGGGGCACTATCTGGAATCGCTGGCGAAGATCGAGCGCACGCCCGGCATCGAGTACACTCTGGCCGCCCACGAGCAGGTGATTCACGACGTCTATGGCCGGATCAGGACGATTCGCGCGGCGCACCGGCGGCGGTTGGAACGGATGCTGGAACTGCTCCGCAAGGCCGGCCGCCCGTTGTCGATCGACGAGATCGCTCGGCAGTCGTATCCGGAAGTAACGAGTTTTCGGGCCGTGCTGGCCGTGACGGACGTAGGCTCGCGCGTCGAATACCTGCACCAGCGCGGCGAGTTGACCCTGGCCAATCTTGACGAAATCGAACGCGACGAAAACGCTGTTCTTCGCTATTGCCCGGCGTAGCGGTTCGACATCGGCGGGCCAGACAATACAAGAGCGGTGGGGTGGACATTCTTGTCTGCCGAACGTGCGAGGTTGACGGCGGCAGACAGGAATGTCTGCCCCACCAGCGGAAATCCCACCGGCAAATACCCCACCTGCGGCCTCCTGTTTGAATCGCCGCAAGAACGACCTATACTTCCGTAGACATTATCGTTTCCATAAGCGTTTGTCCATTTTCCATAAGCATTGTTCATTCGGCGCGGGGCGGCGCCGTCCGATCGCGGAAGGGCAATCGTCATGTATTCATTCGTTGCGTCTGCTACCACGCCGTCGCGGGAGGTCGTTCCCGGAATCACGATCCATCCGCAGATCGTTCACACCGCCAAAGGGCCGATCGAGTTCGATTGCACCGAAGGCCACGGTCCGGTGGTGCTGGCCGTTCACGGCGGGTTCGGCGGCTGCGACCAGGCTCGCCTCTTGACGGAGTGGATCGATCCGTCCTGTTATCACATTTTGTCTCCGTCTCGCCCGGGTTACCTGGGCACGCCGCTGGAAAGCGGACGGACCATCGAACAGCAGGCCGACGCCCTGGCGGCATTGCTGGATATCCTCGGCATTCAGCGGACAACCATCGTCGCCGCCTCGGCGGGCGCGCCGGCCGCTTATCTCCTCGCCGTTCGGCATCCGAAGCGCGTCGCCGGCCTGATCGTCATCGACGGCGTCAGCGGGCATTACGACGTCCCGGAAGCGGACCTGCTCAACCAGGCGATCTTCTTGGGCGACCTCGCACAGAAGATGCTGGTGAAGGTGGGCGTGTGGAATCCGCGCGTGGTGCTGCAGGATCTCTTCCAATCGGAGGCGCTGTTCACAAAAAAGCAGACCGAGAAGCACATCGAACACGTCATGGCCGACGAGCGGCTGCTGGCGTTCGTGAGGGCTTTCACCGACTCGATGTCCCCTTATCGGCTGCGCAAGCCGGGCACCGAGAACGACATCGAGCAGTTCCGCCAATGCAGTCATATGCCGGTCGAGCGGATTCGCTGTCCCAGCCTGATCGTTCACGGCACACACGACGCCGACGTGAAGTTCTACGACGGCGTATACGCCTACGAACACATTCCCGGCGCCGAGCGTTTCTGGATCGAGGAGGGCTCGCATCTCGGCTTCTGGCTGAGCCCCAATGCCGTGGCAGCCCAGCAGGCCGCCCGACAATTCCTCGATCGCTGCAATCGGCGATAAATCGCTGTAATCGGCGGTAAGAAGTGCGAGGGTGGGGCAGACATTCCTGTCAGCCAAAGGCGGCGTGCTCTTCTTCCCACAGACAGGAATGTCTGCCCCACCCTCGCCTGCGATCAAGCAGAACGACCCCGAATTCTCGGCAGCGGGCACAATTCGTTCACTTCGGCCCGGTATCTTCTGTAGGCCTCGCCGAACCGTTTTTCCAGATACTCGTTCTCGCGTCGAATCAGCAGCTTGAACATGAGGTAGGCCACAAGTGGCGTCAGGAACAGCGGCCAAGAGCGGGTGAGCAGGACGACTCCCGGAATGATGAAGACGATCCAAGCCGCATACATCGGATTGCGGACGATGCCGAACAGGCCGGTCGTCGCCAGCTTGTCGCAGTTGTAGGCGGCCATTCCCGTTCGTACTGCGAGAAGCAACATCGGGACGCCGATGGCGATCAATGCAATTCCGAGCGCCAACGACAACCAATGCGGGATTGCTGAAATCCGGCAGGCCTCGGGCCACAGCCACGTGACCGCGCCGGCGATAACCGCATACGCCGCCGCGGTCAACAATATCTTTGGACCGACACCGAAACGACTCAGTTCTTGGCTCATCGCCCATCTCCGCAATGTTTGCGGCTCCGTTACTGGCTTTGACTGGCTTTGGGGATACGAACCAATTGTGGTTGTTTCGGAGATTGTTAGTATTGCCTCAGCACCCAAAATCGGTTCGTGTCCCCTCCCTGAAAGAGCCTTTTGTGTCAAGGGCCGTCTGGCGGATTTTTTCGCGCACGGTTCGCGCCGAAGCCCGGTAGGGCTTCTTTTCGATCACTTTCGTTTGGGACTCGTT
Organism: uncultured Planctomycetaceae bacterium; assembly: GCA_963823895.1. Classification (GTDB taxonomy): domain Bacteria; phylum Planctomycetota; class Planctomycetia; order Pirellulales; family Thermoguttaceae. The sequence continues at coordinate 99,162 of CAWGNG010000038.1, read as the reverse complement.
GAGGAATCGGTTTTGGAACGTGGTTGTCGCGGTCATTTTGTTGCGAGGTTGTTCGCGCCGTTCTTTTCTCGTGCGGCGGCACCCCTATCCATCCCTTCGTGAATCCGTCTGCCGAAACCGGCAGCCGGTCAAGCCCGTAAGGGCCTGACACCGAGTATTCTTCTGCGACCGTCTCGCAAACGCCAGCCGTCTCAATCAGAATTACGCTCGGCAACCAAGACCGAGTCCACGGGGACACTCAGACTGGCATCAGCGTCTGCGAGGGCCTCTTCCCGGAGGAAGGGCCGATGCAACCGTCGTTCTCTCTCCGTCCGTTCCTCTCTTGTTCTATAATGGTTTTGTCCGGTGAAGCGGAGTCGGGCTCTGCGGGGACGCAACCCGACAAGGAATAGCCGGGCTAGGGCGGGTGAATGACCCGTAAGGCCCTGGTGGCGTGCGCTGCCAGGGCTGTTCTTGTTTTCCGGTCTCATTCATTTGCCCTACCATGCCTCCGAAAATCCGATGTCGCAAGACACCCTCCGGTATTCCTCTTCGTACAAACTCACGCGGCCTGGGCCGACGGCTTTCGCTGCGGCGGACCGCCTACCGCGTAAGGCTCGTGGTGTTTCACCATGTGCCAAATGATCGTCGCCAGTCGGCGCATCACCGCCACCCGCGCGATCTTCGACCCGCGCCGTCGCTTGATCCGACCGTGCCATGCCTTCATCCGCGCATCACGCCGCAGCACGTGCAGAACCATGTGGCCAAGGACGAATCGCGCCATCGCGCTGCCTTGTTTGGTGATCGAGCCGAGTCGATCGGTTGCTTCGCCCGAGTTGCGGCAGCCGGGCGTCAGGCCCCAGTAGTTCGCCAAACTCGCCGGCCGCGGAAATCGCTCGATCGAACCGATCCGCGAGGCCAACGCCAAACTGCCATAGGCCGCGCAGCCGGGAATCGTCGCCAGCACTGCCGCCATCGCATTCTTCGCTTGCCGCTTTTCGATCTCCAACTCCAACCTTGCAAGCTGATCGTCCCACAACTTCCATTGCGCCAGCAGCAAGTCCTTTTCCAGGCGGTCGATTGGTTCCAGCGGCAACGTCGCCAGCCATTTCCGCGTCCGTTGCGTATCCAGCCCCTTGGCCGGCTGCTGTTGTTCGAGGTTGTGTTTCCGCAGCAGATGTTTGATCTTGTTGATCGTCCGCGTCCGCTGGCGGCCCATTCGTTGCCGCACCGCCGTCAGTTGCCTGTCTTCGGCCTCGCGGTCGGTCGGCAACTGGATGCGGCGAATCCCCTGGACCTTCTTGCCCGCCAACAGCCGCTGACGATTGACCCACAAGAGTTCGCCCAACGCATAGGCGTCTCGACGGTCCGTCTTCTTCTTCGATCGCTTCTCGGGCTGGATCAGAATCGTCTCTCGGCAGCCGTACTCGGCCAGGAGTTTCAGCAGCCAGTCATTGAAGCCGCAGACCTCCAGGATCGCTATAAATCCTCCTTCCGACACGCTCATTTCGCGCACTTCATCCAGAAAACTCCGTACTCGCGGCCATTCCGTGCTGACCTGACGTTTCACGAGCACGTCGCCCTGTTCATTGCGAAGATTCACGGTCAACTGCTTGCGATGTTGGTCGATTGCGAGGTATAACATCTCTCGGTCCTCCTGGCTGTGCTTTGGGTGAGTAAAAACGACTACTACACCGTGTATAGCACCAGGAGGGCCGCTCTTTCATAGAATCAGACTCGTTGGGGAGGGATGATTCTCCACGGACTCTTATATTGCCCAGATTTGGTGGCTATCGCCTTTTGCTCTAGGCCCAGTTTTCACCCACAGATTCTGCCGAAGATCCGAAAAATAGAATGCCCCTTTGCCCCCAACCGCAAAGCGGACTGTTGTAAGCCGACGCTCCAAGGATCTGCAGCCAACTCGGCGCGAAAAGACCATGGGGCAGAAATCAACTCGACACCCATTCCAGATTCAGTGCGTTGTCCCGTCTCAACTCGGGTGGCGGCTCGATCCGAATCAACGTGTCCTTCTGCAGATCGCCGTAATAGAAGCTGTCCGGTGCAATCCCTTCGCCGGTCCTAAGAAAAAGCCGCTTCCCGTCCGGGCTGTAGACTGCTTTCACCATCATGCCGGAATACTTCGCACCGGCCAGTGCAATGCCCTTATGCTTAAGGAACGCAAGAGCGAGATCCTGGTGTTCGTCGCCAGTGATCATTTTGATCTGGCCGAGAAACGCAGGTGAGTACCGTTCAGCCCGGCGATCGGGTGGCACGCGCATAGTGGCTATCTTCGCATCGCGACGATGTCCCGTCAGCAACTCAATCGTGGTCTCGGTGACGACTACGCCCTTACCGGCGGCGGCCGGACTCGGAATGCCGCTCTGGATGGTGATCTCATTCTCGCCGGAGAACCAGTGGTTGAAAAAGAAGAAAATGAAACGCACGCCGGACCCGTTGGCAACATACACGTGAATCGGATACGCCTGGCTGGCGCCCTTCTGCAGATCGTGAGCGACGATGTTCATCTCCGCGTCGCGTGGAAAGCCGGTGGCGTCGTCCGGCGGTTGCAGGATGCTCACCAGGAAACGTTTGGAGGGGCTCAAGCGGCAAGATTCGGTTCGGACGTGCTCGGACTCAGGAAAACGCGTCCGCGACCCAAACGCGTTGTGATCTGGATCGAAGAGAAAGGCATCATCCCTGTCGCCGCCGGTCTTGCGAACAAGCCACGCATCTTGTGAAACGCGAGCGAGCAACTCCCACGCTACCGATGGCTTCTCGATCTTGCACGACCGCTGATCCAGCAGACGGAGACCGTCAGCCGTGTTGAGATAGATGAGTCCCCCGCCCGCCCCGAAAGCCGTGAAGTACGGCGGCTGCCCCCGTGCTGCCACGGTCACGTCCCAACTGCTAAAGTCGATGCGATAAACATTGACGTAGTAATCGGTCGTCGACGGCCGGTCCACCTGTAGCCGGATAAAGCGGGCCGCCTCCCCTGTCGCCCCGTCCACGAGCAATCCCGCGTTCCACGACGAATGGCTGAACTCCGCCCGTTTGACGATCTTTTTGTTCGGTTGGCTGGGAATGAACTCCCACGCTCCGGCGATAAAATCCCACTGGCTCTCGTTCCCGATTTTTTCTCGACTGAAAACCACCACCTTCTCGGTGCCGCGTGGGGCCCTCTCGTCGGCTCTTGGCGGCCACGTCCGAAGCAGCGGCGGCTGGTCTGCCGGAATCGTCATTCTTGGGGAAGGCGTCTCGGCAGCCGACGGCATCGGTGACGGTACAACGCCGCAAAACAGTACCCATGCCATCATGGCCCTGGTCCAGCAAAATTGCCAAGCCATCGTTCTCTCCTTGTTTGCAGCCGCATTGACCACTCTGTCGTCCTACCGACGCCCAATTATAGCCGCGATCTCCGCCAGGATGTCAATTGGGTCGTAACAGGTATGTAACAAGGCGCAGGCGGTACGATAGAGACGCGAGGAGAAAAGGACCGAAAAAGGTGACGGCCACCAAATACCGGACGCTATCCCGGCGTGTCGAGATAGGGGTCCTGCCCCATCTGCCGCTGCGCCTTTTTGCGTTCCTTCTCGAAGTACATCATCGCCTTGCGCTGACGGAAGTGGCGGCGCTCGACCTTTTTTTGTGCCTTGCGGAACAAACGGGCAAGCCGGTCGAACAGCCCGGCCGATTTCTCGCCAAGCTCCTTGAGCTTGACCGACTTGTCCGGCCCAAGCCCCGCCAGCAGCAACTCGTCGTCGAGCGCGAGATACTGGCGGAACGTGCCCGGGTCGCCTTGCCGGCCGCAACGCCCGATCAACTGCCGGTCAATGCGGCTGGCGTCGTGCATCTCGGTGCAAATCACGTGCAGCCCGCCAACCTCCAATACACCGTCGCCGAGCTTAATGTCGGTCCCGCGGCCGGCCATGTTTGTCGAGACCGTCACCTTGCCCGGCAATCCGGCACGGGCGATGATGTCGGCCTCTTCCGCGATATGGTTGGCGTTGAGCACTTTGTGCTCGACCCCCTTCTCGGCCAACAGCCGCGAGAGAATTTCGGACTTATCGATCGAACGGGTGCCGATCAGCAGCGGGCGGCCCGCGGCGTGCATCTGGCAGACCTCCGCGACGATGGCCGCCCATTTCGTGTCCTCGTCGCCGAAAACGCACGTCGGCAATCGCTCGCGGATGGCCGGCTTGTTCGTCGGGATCGGCATGACGTGGCAGCGGTAGATTCGCCGCAGTTCGCGGGCGGAACCCATCGCCGTGCCGGTCATCCCGGCCAGGTGCTTGTAGCGAAGGAAGAAGTCCTGCACCGTGATTCGCGCGGCCTGGCCGGTGGCCACCGTGACTTCGACCCCCTGCTTGGCCTCGACGGCCTGGTGGATGCCGTCTCGCCATTTTCGCCCCTCGCCCAACCGCCCGGTAAACTCATCGACGATCACGATTTCGCCGTCGCGGACCACATACTGCCGATCGAGAAAATACTCGCGATCCACCTTGATTGCCTGCTCGATGTACTGGTAGATATTGACCATGCCGACCGTGTCCAGGGCGGGCGGCTTCGGCATCAGGCGGACCTTCTGCCGCCCCTCGCGGGTCAATTCGGCCTTCTTCTTCTCGTGCTCGTACTCGTAGTCGTCGTCCTCGACGAACTCCTTGATGACCGACGCGCTCCACTTGTAGCACTCCACCGCGAGTCTCTCCTCCTCGGTTGGCAGGGCGCTGATGATCAACGGCGTGCGGGCCTCGTCGATCAGAATGCTGTCGGCCTCATCGACCAGGGCGAAATGGGCGTCGCGCTGGACCGGCTTTTCGTCGGCGGCGACGTGACCTTGCCCCAGCATCCCGCCGAGCACGTCGGTTTGCCCCTCGGCGATCCGCCGCAGCAGCAGGCGGTCGCGGAGGAAATCGAAGCCGAACTCCTTGGCCGTCCCGTAAGTGATGTCGCAGGCGTAGGCCTTCCGCCGCTCGGGCTGCGACATCTGCGTCTCGACGACGCCCACGCTCAGCCCGAGCAATCGGTAGATCGGACCCATCCAATCGGCGTCGCGGCGGGCGAGATAATCGTTGACCGTCGCCAGGTTAGTGCCGCGGCCCATCAGGGCGTGCAAGTAGAGCGGCAGCGTGGCGCTAAGCGTTTTTCCTTCGCCCGTCTGCATCTCGACGATCGAGCGGTGGAACATGGCGATGCCGCCGAGGATCTGCACGTCGAAGTGCCGCATGTTGATCGTGCGGCGGCCGGCCTCGCGCACCAGGGCGTAGCCCTCGACCAGCAGGCGCGAGAGCGGCTCGCCGCTCTTCGCCCGATATTGCAGCGAGAGGCTCCGCTTGCGGAGTTGATCGTCGGCCAGTTTCTGTAGTTCCGGCTCCAAGGCGGCGATCTTCGGCAGCAGCGACGCCCAGCGCGTCAGCCGCCAGCCATTCATGGCGCCGGCAAGACTGGTGAGTTGCGTCTGGAAGCCGGTGGGGATATTGCTCACGGCATGCCTGTGCAAAGGCGCGAACGGACTTTAGAATTCGCTCGAAGGCGAGCACTATAGTGTACCACGTGCGTCAGACGGTGCATGGCATGTTCGCAGTCCCGGCAGGAGGACTGCAAAGTCGAGAATTCGGTGGTAGCACGGGCATCTTGCCCGTGTGTCACGGCCAAGATGGCCGTGCCACGAGTTTAGAGAGCGGTCGGCAGATCCCCGATGTCGGTGACGCGGCTGGCAGGATCATTGCCGGCGGCCGGCTGAGCGGCAGTGGCGGGCGGCTTCGCCCCCGCGGCATTGCCGCCGTCGGCGGCAACAAGCGGCTTGGACGCTGCGGCATTTCCACCCGCGGCGCTGCCATCGTCGAGCGGGCGCGGCGCACGGCTGTCGGACAAAGCTCCCGTCGGGCTAGCGCCCGTGGCCACCGCCGATCGGTAATCCGGGGCAGCAACGGCCGGCCGCGAACCTCGTAGCGATACTCCGCGGAACGTGGCTCCACTCCCAGAAGCTGAGGGGGACACGCTCATGGCCGTGCCTGCCGGCATACCGGGCGGCGCCGACGTGGCCGCCGGCGAGGCGGGTGGTGGGAGCGCGGCCGGCGTCGAGGCGGGCGGCGCAGCCGTCGACGAAGGCGAAATGGACAGTGGAGAGCTCGGCGATGGTAAAATCGGTGTCGTCGATGCCCCGCGCGAATCGGCCGGCCTCGGCGCGAACCCCGACGGCGTGCCGGAACCTGTCGGTACCCAACCAGACGCAGACGACGAAACCGGCGGCGGTGTCGTATAGGCCGGATCGGCCGACCGACCAGCCGCCTCCCCGGTCACCGGCGGCGGAATTCTCGTCTGCCCGACCAGGAATGGGTCGGAACTCGGGGCTTGGCCTGGGGTATTACAGCCCGCAAGCAGCAGCAGCAGACCAACCAGAATCGGCGGCAAATGACGGTTCATGGGGCCGATAGGGTAGCAATTTCCGCGAGCCTGTCCAGGGCGATTTGCCGAGAATCCCCTGTTTTTGTAAGAAATCCGAGCCCGCGGGTCCCCCCGTTTAGCAACCACCCGCAGGGCGGCGAGGGTAGGGGACGATGTTTCATCGACTCCGCAGTGCGAAAACTATCGCATCGGCCGCCCCAAACCCTCTTCGTTCTTCTCGTTCGGAGGGCCAAGTTTCGGCATTAGGTGAGGCTTATCTGCACCGGCGACTTTAGGCACCTCGAACACTACGTTCCCGAGATCGCTTTTCGCCAACTCGGGTCCACACCCCCCTAAAATGGTGGAAAGACCCGCCAATCCGCTAAACTGCACCATGAAGCCGAGGCGGCTCCTCCGACTTTTCGCACGGTCGCGTTGCACGGCAAGGTCTCCCGGCGGACTAGAGGAAATGAATACAATGATTGTACATTGTCAGAGCCAATTCCGAAAGCACCGACCATGACTCCCGTTTCGCTGACCGCCGCCTTGAAGGAGGAATCGCTGCGGCTGGGCTTTGATCTTGTCGGTGCCACGCCGGCGGTTGCTTCGCCTGACTTCGACCGGCTGCAACAATGGCTCGCCGCTGGTTACGCAGGCAAAATGCACTATTTCGCCGATCGGCTCGACGCCTATCGCCACCCAGCCTCTGTTCTGGAAGGAGCCAGAAGCATTCTGATGCTTGGCATGAACTACCGTAGCGTCGAGCCGGCCGAGGCGGGGCCTGGCCAAGCCAAGGTGGCTCGATATGCTTGGGGCACAGATTACCACGAGGTCATTCGCGCTCGTTTGCGGCGGTTGGCCGATTTCCACCGTCGGCTGGTCCCCCCGGCGAGAATCCGCGGCGTGGTCGACACGGCCCCGCTCTTCGAGCGACGTTTTGGCCAATTGGCCGGGCTGGGATGGATAGGCAAGAATACGGCACTCATCCACCGGCGCTTTGGCAGTTGGTTTGTCCTGGCGGCGTTGCTGACGACCGAGGAACTCGCCTACGACCAGCCGGCTGCCACGGATTGCTGTGGGACCTGCCGGGCGTGTCTCGACGCTTGTCCGACGTGTGCCCTGGTCGAACCGGGGGTTCTCGATGCCCGCAGGTGCATCAGTTATCTCACCGTCGAAATGCGCGGCGAAATGTCCCAGGAAGAGCGCCGTTCTTGTGGCAATCGGCTGTTTGGCTGTGATGCGTGTCAGGAGGCGTGCCCTTGGAACCGCTGCACGCCGCAAACCGGCGAAACAGCCCTCTACCCCGGCCCGGAAATGAATCCGGTGGAGATTTCCGGACTGCGGGCGCTCGACGACGAGAGTTTTCGCCGTCGCTTCCGTCATACCCCACTGTGGAGGAGAGGACTCGCGGGGATTCTGCGGAACATCGACGGTAGCGATTAGGCAAAGTTCATCGATTACGCTCAATTTTCCGGCGGCCCCTTGCCGATCCGACCTATGTGACGCTTCTTCGGGTCGCTCCGACGGCCTTCGTCGCTTCTCGACGCCCGTCGGCGTGGGCCTAATGCCAATGCAGCCTATTAGTGGGGGGGACAGGGCGTGCTAGGATGCAAGGTTAGAGTCATTAAACTCGCTGCGGCAACCTGCTGCCTGCTGGCGGCAGCCACGGGGTGCAATCTTCACCGGACCGGGCATGGGTATATCGTCCGCAGCCAATGGTCGCTCGAATGCGGTGACATGGGCTATGTGCCAGCCAGCAGCATGGCCGCGCAATGCGATAACGTGAGCGACCATGCCGAGTGCCCCGCCGAGCCGACAAAGCCCGAGGTTTTGCCCTGGCGTACCCGGCTGAAGACTCGCCTCGGAGATCGCCTCTTCCGCCGCGGTGAATGCGGCGTTCAAGAGTGTTCCGACGAAGCAGGCGCCAAGCCCGTTCGTCCGGTCCAGTCGGCGCCGCTTCCCGCCGCCCCACCTAGTCCGCCAGAAAAGCCGAGCGTCGCCGAAAAGTTGCCGCTCCCCACCGACCAAACCACCGATCTGCAAGTGCCCAAGGCCAATCTCTCGGAGCCGGAATCCAAGCGCCCCGACTTGGTGATGGAGTAAATGGCAAGCTGGGCATTCTGTACGGGGAGTATCGTTGGTCATTAAGATGCCGATTGTAACGGGCCGATCTATCGGAGGTGTTAGCGCGTTTGCGCGGATGTGACGATTCCGCGCGGTGGTCATCACCTGCGCGGAGACCGCGAAGCCCGCAACTCGCGTCCTCTGCCGAACACCAGCGATAAACATCTCATGACCGCTCGACCCCCGCGTTTCGCCCTGGCTCGGTGGAACAACCCGTGGTCCGTCCCGATTGCGCTGGGTTGCTGCCTGGTCTTATCAGCCAGCCTGACAGCCTCGGAACTGAGGGAGGGGCCGATCGTCAAAGCCGTTCAACGGGCGCGCGGCACGGTGGTGAACATCCGCGGCGAGAAGACCATCCCAGCGCCCACGCCGGTGGCTACGCCCGCCGGAACGACCACGACACCCGAGGCTAGTCGCCGCGTCAACGGCATGGGCACCGGCGTGCTGATCGACTCCCGCGGCTACATTGTCACCAATTATCACGTGGTCGACGGCGTCCACGAGATCTTCGTCACCCTCGCCGACGGCCAGCGGCACGTTGCCAAGCTGGTCGCCCGCGACATGGAGACCGATCTGGCGATCATCAAGATTACCGTACCCGCCGAACTGCCGGTTGCTCCACTCGGCACGTCCTCCGATCTGATGCCCGGCGAGACGGTAATCGCGGTCGGCAACGCCTACGGCTATGAACACACGGTCACACGCGGCATCGTCAGCGCGTTGCACCGCGCCGTCCAGGTGAGCGACGCGCAATATTACGACGACCTGATCCAAACCGACGCCAGCATCAACCCGGGCAACTCGGGCGGGCCGCTGCTGAACATTGATGGTGAGGTGATCGGCATCAACGTGGCCGTTCGCGCCGCGCCCAAGGCATCGGCTTCGCCATTCCAATCGACAAAGTCGTCTCGGTGGCCGCCGGACTGCTGGCCACCTGCAACGCCAACAAGACGCGGATCGGCATGGAGTCGTCGACCAAGACTTCGCCGCGCCAGGGGATGGCGGTCGGCGCGGTCGAGCCGAAGAGCCCGGCCGACGAAGCCGGCTTGCGGGCCGGCGACGTGCTGACCTCTATCGACGGCCTCGACATCGAGCGGCCGTTGGATTTTCAGCGGTCCATGCTCGATCGCAGCCCCGGCGAGACCCTGCACCTGACCGTCAAGCGCGACGGTTCGGCAAGCCCGCTGAAGCTGAGCCTTACGCTCGGTTCCGTGCCCGACCGCCAGCAACTGGCTGACCAGCCCGCCTGGGACCTCTTGGGCATGAAGTTGAAGGCGATTCCGCCCGAGGAATTTCGTAAGAGCCACCAGACCCACTACCGCGGCGGGCTGACCGTCACGGAGGTCCGCCCCGACAGCCCCGCCGCCGGCCAGGGCATCGTGCCGGGCGACGTCCTGGTGGGCATGCACATCTGGGAGACCACGACGCTGGAAAACATTGCCTACATCCTCAAGCGTTCCGACTTCACCACGCTCGCCCCGGTGAAGTTCTTCATCCTCCGCGGCGACGAAACTCTCTACGGCTACCTGCCGGTCGCCACGGCCAAGACGACGCAGCGGTAGGCCGGCTTTCTCACCGCGGTGGGGCAGACATTCCTGTCTGCCGCGAGAAAGGACGGCACATCTGGCAGACAAGAATGTCTGCCCCACCGGACACAATCTCTCGCATTTTCCCCACAGGATGACAACTGCGGGGTAGGCAACTTACTCGGCACGAGGCAGCAGGAACTCGCGATCTCCGCCGTGAGATGTAGCGAGGACGCACCAACGCCGTCCCTCGTCTTATGCGACGTGTACATGTCACCACTATGGGTGTGTTGCCTCTCTGCGTGCATTCCGCGATTATTGCGCCATCACTTGACAGTCGTCCGCCGACAAGAGGATAATCGCTCCGGCCGCAAAAATCTGGAGAGTTGCCGACCGGGTGCATGTCCTATGGAACGTGAGTTGATTTCCTGGCTGCGCGAGCATCTGCCGCCGCATCCGTTGTTGCGGCTCGGGCTGGGCGATGATGCCGCCATGCTGCGACTGGCCGACGTGCAGGAGTGCGTCATCACGGTCGATATGCTCAACGAAGGCGTCGATTTCGACCTGTCGAGGATCGATCCGCGGCGGGCGGGACGCAAGGCATTGGCAGCGAATCTAAGCGATTTGGCCGCAATGGCAGCAAGACCGTTGGCCGGCGTCGTGGCCTTGGCACTGCCGCGACGGGGGGCAATGGAACTGGCAGTGGCGTTGTACGAAGGCATGTTGCCGCTGGCCGAGCAATACGACTTGGCGATTGCCGGGGGGGACACGAACAGTTGGGACGGCCCGCTGGCGATCAGCATCACGCTTCTCGGTGCGGTGACCCTGCGCGGCCCTCTCCGCCGCGACGGCGCCAAGCCGGGCGACCACATCCTCGTGACCGGCTCGTTCGGCGGCAGCATTCTGGGCCGGCACCTCGATTTCGAGCCGCGGGTGCGCGAGGCGCTGGAGTTGCACGCACGTTACGAACTGCACGCGGGCATCGACGTGAGCGATGGGCTCTCGTTGGACCTGGCTCACATTTTGGAGGAGAGCTGCTGCGGGGCGGTGATCGACATCGACGCCGTGCCAATCGCGGCCGACGCCCGGCGTTTGGCCGAACGCCTGGCCGACGGTTCGACGCCGCTGGACCATGCCCTTTCCGACGGCGAAGATTTCGAGTTGGTTCTGGCGGTTCCGGCTGACGAGGCCAGAAAGCTGCTTCACGAGCAGCCGCTTGCGGCACCGATTACGGACATTGGCGAATTCGTGGCCGACCTAGGCCTTTGGCAGACTGACCGCAGCGGCGTCCGCCGCCCACTTGCGCCACGCGGCTGGCAACATGTGTAGGAGAGACAATGAGCGGTTTCGTTTTCGACGCTGCCGACGAATCGGCAACGGCCGCCTTTGGCGCGGCGATTGCCGCCGTGTTGCCGCTGGGGACGACGGTGGCGCTGTGCGGCACGCTGGGCGCCGGCAAGACACGGCTGGTGCAAGCGGTCGCGGCGGCGCTCGGCGTCGAGCGCCGCAATGTCGTAAGTCCCACTTTTGTGCTCGTCCAGGAATACCACGGCCATCGCGACATCTATCACATTGACGCCTACCGTTTGCGCGACGAGGACGAGTTTCTCGCCCTTGGGCCGGAGGAGTTCTTCGAGAGCGACGCCCTGGTATTCGTCGAATGGGCGGATCGTGTGGAGAACGGTCTGCCGAAGGATCGCGTCGAGATTCACATTGAAGTGACGGGCGCCGAGTTGCGGCGATTCACGGTCGCGGCGATCGGCGCACGGTACGCCGAGGTAGTCGAGCAACTCGCGCGCGTCTCTTGCCCGCCAAAGTGACGCGCATGGGCGGGACTTCTGCAAATCTCTTGCCAAGAACTGCCTCATTTGGTCAAATGGCACAGCAGTGCGCGACGCCACGGTGCCACCGCAGCGGGGCGTTCTCCTTTTCTTTCGCTTTTCTTTCGCAAAACAGCATTGGGGACCGAGGAATACAAGGCTTCTGCCCATGTTACGTGGTGCGCGGGCCGTCCGAGGAGGTATCATCCTATGCAATCTATTCTTCGACGCCTATCGGCGAGTTTCTTGTTTCTCTTAGCATATCTGCCGGTTGTCGATCCGGCCATATCGCGGGCGGCATTCGACGTCTATCCGGAGTCGCAGTCCGATTACTTGCCTGGAACGTTCGTCGTGCTGGCCGATCCCAGCACCGGCAACAACTACCTGGCGACGATTACAGACCCGATCTTCGGGGGCACGCAGACTGGCTATTCCTATGCGTCGGTGCTCGACACCGGATCGAGCGGCAGCGTGATTTGCGCGCTCGAGGCAGTGGGAAGAAATTTACCCCACTCGGGTGAGTTCTATTCCGACCAAGGCATCGGCGGCACCGAAAGCTTCTACGTTTCGTCGCCGACGACCGTGAAGCTGGCCGCGGTCGACTCCGGCGCCGTGACGGTCTCTGGGGACGGCACGACCGTAACCGAAAACGTGAACATGTTTAATACGGTCGGTGTGAACAAACTTCAGATTCGCGAGTCCGACCCGACGCTCGATGTCGGATACGGCCTTTCGACCACGGTGATGGTCAACACGATAGGCACCCCTTTGATCAACCAGTACGTGATGCACGTCAAGTCGGGGGCGGCGGCGTTCCCCTGGCAAATGGACACCCTCGGCGCTGCCCCGGTCAACTACGTGCCGTCGGAGCTGGTGCAGAAGTTGTCGCTTCCCAGCGGTCTGAATCTCGGCAGCAGCGAATTGGTGTTAGTGCCGAAGATTGGCGGCACCGCCAGTGCGATGCACGTGCCGCTGGTCTACCAGAACTACATCACCGACCCGAATCCGGCCCCCACGGTATCGACCAATCCGACGGTCCCCGGTGTGGTCGCTTCACTAGGAACCGCGTCGGCGAGCAGCGATTGGTTATTCGATAGCGGCGCCGCGGTCACGATGATGGGGCGAAATCTGGCCACGTCGCTAGGCATCAACTTGAACCTGCCGGGGATAACTTCGACCAGCGTGTTGGGTATCGGTGGAACCGTCACGTTCCAGGGCTATCAGATCGACCAAGTGGCCCTTACCACGGCTACCGGCAGCAAGATCGATTTTCACAACGTCGTGGTCTTCGTGCCGGGCGTGGGCGCGCTGCCGGCCGACCTGCCGGGCATCTTCGGCATGAACCTGATCAACAATTCCTTTAGCGGCGTTTCGGCCGATCTCTTCGGCGGCCTAACCGAAGAGGATCCCGTATCGAGCCTCTTCAGCGATTGGTACGTCGTTTCTGGGGCGCAAACGACGGGCTTTACCTGGCAAGGCGGCAACGGCGCCGGGCCGACGAAATGGGACGTCGCCGCGAACTGGAATCCTAACAGCGCCGCGCCGAACGGGGCCGGCGTCACCGTCACCTTCGGCAACCAACCCGCCGGCAACAATATCGTCGACATGGGGACGAGTGGAAAAATAGTCGGTGGTCTTGTCTTTCTCGGCATGACGAACACCACGATCCAGAGTTCGGGCGGATTCAGCCTTACGCTCGACAACGGCGGCCAACTCTCCACCATCGACGTGACCGGCAGCCATACGATTGCGGCCCCGGTGGTTTTGAACAACGACGCTTGCATCTCCGGCAGCGGAACGCTCACGCTGTCGGCGGGAATCAGCGGGGCGCACGATTTGAACGTCACCGGCAACGTCGTCGCCAGCGGCATCCAAGTCGCCAGTCTGGCCATCGCCAGCGGCGCGAGATTGACGATGGTTGCGGCCACGGACAGCGCCTATGCCGGTAATATTCGCGGCGACGGAACCTTGATCAAGTCGGGCGCCGGCAAGTTGACGCTCAGCGGCGCGAACACTTTCGACGGAGTAACGACCGTCACCGCAGGAACGCTCGTGCTGACGCCGTCTGCCCAAGACGCCGTTTTCGACGGCGACGGCGCCGACATCCAAGGTGGAAAGATGGTCTTCAGCTATGCCCAATCCCTTGATCCCGCCTTTGTCGTGCGGGCTATGCTGGTCGCAAGCTATCACCACGGGCGTTGGGACAGGGGACAGTTCAGGGATTCGACCGCGGCATCGACGGGATTGACGCTCGCCGGCATCGATGACACTTCCTCGAAGCAGGTGATCGTCATGGCGACCTATCCGGGCGATTTCAATCTCGATGGCGTGGTTGACAGCCTCGATCGCGCGATCTGGTCTGCCAATGTCTTCACCGGCAGCACATGGCAGCAGGGCGACGCCAACTACGACGGCGTCGTTAATGGCCTGGATCGCGACCTATGGTTTGCAAACGTCGGCCTGCCTCAGTTGGCAAACGGGTTGGCCGCCGGCGTCGCGCCCGCGCCCGAGCCCGGAACGCTTGTTCTGCTGGCGATCGGAATGACCAGCTTGCTGGCCGTTTGGCGGAAGCGGAAGCCCGCAAGATGACCGTCGCGAGCCAGGGAGCCAAGCAGTCGGCCGGGTTCTTGAAGGGTGGAGGATGATTCTGTAGACTGATGGTGTTCGTCACGACACCTTCCTCCGCTGTTTGGAGCCTACCATGAGCATCTCTCGACGTGAACTGCTGGCGACCGGCGTGGCAGCCGCAAGCGCGGCCGTGCTTCCGGCCTTGGCGCTGCCCTCCGCGGGCTCGGCCGCCGAAACGAAGGCCAGGTCCAAGGCCGCGTTGCGGCTTTCCTGCCAGGTTTGGCTGATTCCCGGCCGGGACTTGCCGGAGAAACTGGCCCTAATGGAAAAATGGGGCTTCGACGCCGTGGAACTGGGCGGCGATATCGTCGGCCACGAAATGGAGCACATCGACGCCGTCAAACAGACGAAACTGAAGGTCAGCGCGATCTGCGGGGGAGCGCCCAATGGCGATATTGTCTCCGAGGACCCCGCCAAGCGTGTCAAGGCCGTCGAGACCCTCAAACGGCTCGTCACCTCCGCCGGCGCCGTCGGGTCGATCGGGCCGATACTCGTCCCCGCTTTCAATGGACAGACGACGCTCGGCAACCAGGAGATTCGCAAGATTCTCCTCGATACGCTGCCCGGCGTCGGCGAACATGCGTTGAAAGCGGGGACGCATGTAATTATGGAGCCGCTGAACCGCAAAGAGGCGTTCTTCCTGCGTCAAGTGGCCGACGCCGCCGCCATCGCCCGCGACTGCCACAGCAACGGCATCGCCGTGATGGGGGATTTCTACCACATGTACATCGAGGAGACGAGCGACCTGGGAGCGTTCATTTCCGGCGGCTCGCGGGTGCATCACGTCCACCTGGCCACCGGCGTCCACCGCATCTTGCCCGGCCAGGAAGAGCGCTCATTCGTCGAGGGATTCCGCGGCCTGAAGTTCATCGGCTATCAGAACTATTGCAGCTTCGAGTGCGGCATCCGCGGCGACCCGATAGTCGAGATTCCCAAGTCGATGGCGTTTCTACGGGACGAATGGGAGAAAGCTACGTGGGATCATTAGAGGTATTTCGATGAAACCGGTCGTTGCCGACATCAACCTGACGGCTTATTGCGGCCTCTATTGCGGCGCTTGTGGAGCCTACCGCCGCGAACGTTGTCCCGGCTGCCATGAGAACAAAAGGGCTGGTTGGTGCAAGGTGCGGGCCTGCTGTCTCGAAAACGGCTACGCCACTTGTGCCGATTGCCGCATCGTCGCCGATCCCCGCGACTGCAAGAAATTCCACAACTTCATCTCGAAGTTGTTCGGCCTGATCTTCCGCTCAGACCGCCGGGCGTGTATTCTCCAGATACGCGAGATCGGACTGCAAGGACACGCCGATCGAATGGCCGCCGCTCAATTGCACAGCATCAAACGCTGAACCGCCGATGCCGCAGTGCAGTCTATCATCCAATTCAGACAACCCTATCGAGATACGAATTATAATGCCGACATCGCGCCCCGCCCGCCGCTCTTGGGCCGAACCGTGGAAAATCAAGGTCATCGAACCGATCAAAATGCTCTCGCGCGGAGAGCGCGAAACGGCGCTGGCGGACGCCGGCTACAACACCTTCCTGCTCCGCTCCGAAGATGTCTACATCGATCTGCTCACCGACAGCGGCACTAGCGCCATGAGCGACTGGCAGTGGGCCGGCATGATGCTCGGCGACGAGGCCTACGCCGGCAGCCGAAACTTCTATCACCTCGAAGACGCCGTGCGGCAGCATTACGGCTATCGCCACCTCGTCCCCACGCATCAGGGACGCGGGGCCGAGCATATCCTCTCGCAATTGCTCATCAAGCCCGGCGATTCGGTGCCGGGCAACATGTACTTCACCACCACCCGGTTGCACCAGGAACTCGCCGGTGGAACTTTCGTCGACGTCATCATCCCCGAGGGGCACGACCCGGCCAGCGAGCATCCCTTCAAGGGGAACGTCGATTTGCAGGCCCTCGATGATCTGATCAAGAAGGTCGGCGCCAACCGCATCCCCTATATCTGCGTTTCCGCCACCGTGAACATGGCCGGCGGGCAGCCGATCTCGATGGCCAACATCCGCGAAGTACGCCAACTCGCCGATCGGCACGGCCTGCGGATCATGCTCGACGCGACGCGGGCCGTCGAGAACGCCTATTTCATCCAGCAACGCGAGCCGGGCTACAAGTCCCGCCCGGTCGCCGAAATCCTCAAGGAATTCTGCTCCTACTCCGACGGCTGCACGATGAGCGGCAAGAAAGACGCTCTGGTGAACATCGGCGGTTGGCTGGCGATGAACGACGATACGCTCTTCGAGGAGGCGCGAAACATGGTCGTCGTCTACGAGGGCCTGCACACCTACGGCGGGCTCGCCGGGCGCGACATGGAGGCCATGGCCCGCGGAATCGTCGAATCGGTCGAGGACGATCACATCCGCGCCCGTATCGGCCAGGTCGAATATCTCGGCCAACTACTGATCGACTGGGGGATTCCGGTTGTGCATCCCATCGGAGGGCACGCGGTCTTCCTCGACGCCCGCGCGTTTTATCCGCAACTTTCTCAAGACCAGTTTCCCGCGCAGACGCTTGCGGCGGAGTTGTACCTCGATTCCGGCATCCGCAGCATGGAGCGCGGGATCGTCTCCGCCGGGCGCAACAAGGCCACCGGCGACCACAATCGCCCGAAGTTGGAATTGGTGCGATTGACGATTCCTCGCCGCGTCTACACGCAGGCCCACATGGACGTGACGGCCGAGTCGGTCGCGACGGTGTATGACCAACGGCAGCGGGCCTCCGGTCTTCGCATGGTTTACGAGCCGAAGTACCTGCGCTTCTTTCAGGCGAGATTCGAGCGGCTCTAGAACCGCGTTGGGAAAGGCACGTCGGCTGCCAGCTTTCAGCGATCTCGCTCTCCCAACACGTAATGTGGTGGGGCAGACGTTCTGTTTGCGGGGGGAAAAAGCTCGCGCTTGGCACCCAGAAGTCTGCCCCACCCGGCGCACTCCCTTGCCAACAATCCTTGCGGAATGGGAAACGGCCTAAAGTTCTGCACGACAGAACGTTGCGTCGGTTGTCAGTCTCCTAATGGGTTTTGACAGCCAAAACCGGTAGTGAATTCAATCGCTGTAGGGAACGGGCTCCGTCCCGTTCCACCGCCCGGAACGCCACGGAGGGCGTTCCCTACAGGCACATTACCGGTTTTGTTTGTCAAAACCCATCAGTCACGTGGATATATCATGCCGGATGGCAAAGCTCGGCGACGGAGTCCTGGTCGCGCCAAGTCTCAAAGTGGCGCGCCCCGGGGACGCTGCTGATTTCCCGCCGTTGGATCTCAACTTTCTGCGGCGCGCACAAGCCGAGTCTTACCCTGCCGCCGCAGACCTCGAGCACTTTCACCTCGATATTGGAACCGATGCACACCGATTCGTCCTTCTTGCGGGATAGAACAAGCATGAGACACTCTCCTCAAAACAGCATCACCTGTTGTCTTCGCTAAACTAGGCGGAAGCGAGCATCTCTTGCTCTCTCCAGTCGGCTCTGGAGTTATGCGATCCACGGGGTGTCGCCACTTCCACGCGGTTGTGGATCTCGACGACTCCCGGCACGTCGGCGACGCTGGCCTGTGCGAGCTGCTTCAAGTAATACGTCGGCACGCGTCCGTGCAACGTCAAGACGCCCCCGGAAAAGTCACACGAGACGTTGCGGAGTTCAACGTAGGCCGATCGGCGCAGCGCGGCTTGCGCGATCTCCGAGATCTCTTGAAACAGAAGGGCGAATGGATTGGGGCGCGTCAGAGTTGCGGTTGCTTGTTGATGATAAGGCGACATCGCGATCTTCCTTGGCAAAAAAGTCCTTCAAAGCGGCGACAGTTTCTGCCGCTTCGTCCTTGTGAAAACGCATGACCTAATCTTACTCGGCGGCGCGAGCCTGCAAATCGAGAATAGGATGGTTCGACCATCGAACGATTGCCCGGTGACGCATCGGGGCTTTCCCTACCTCGCGCGGGTAGAGGGTCGGATTTATCCCTAAAAACAGGCAAACCGCGTGACTCTCGCATCAGTTGCCGCGATTAGCTGCTGACAACTAGCCTGCCGCCGAGTAAACTAAAAAGATCGGGGCCTTGCAGATCGGGTGTGAGGATTGTCGTGAATCAAGGTGCTTGCAACAGCCACCCTCCTGCCAGTATGCGCCGGCTGCTCTTGCGGCTGGTGCTCGTGGTTTTGCTTCCACTTTGGTTGGTGGAAGCGGGACTTTGCCTCGGCTGGTACTTCAGCCGTCTGGCGGAGGAACAACGGGCAACCCTAAGAATGGCGCGCACGGTGGCCACAGTGTTCGACGGCAATATCCAGGACGTGCGACGCCAGGCGTGGACAATCGGCCAGACGCTCTCGGGAATACACCCGTACACGAAAGAGGAGGCCAGCGCCAAGTTGGCCGAAAACTGCCGCGAATTCCCGGTCGTCCGCGCCTGGCATTGGGTCAATCCTGGCGGCAAGATCATCGCGTCGAGCGATCCTCGCTATATCGGGCTAGACGTCTCCGATCAAGAACATTTCCGTAAGGCGCGAGATACCGGAAAGTGGGCCATCAGCAACCTGTTGACGGACCGAATCAGCGGGGCCCCCGCCTTCTTCGTCGCCCGCCCCGTTCACGACAAAAAGGGAAAACCCCTCTTCGTTGTCATCGCCTTGATCGACGCCCATGAGTTCAACGCAGACCTGGTCGCCGAATGCGAGATTCAGGAAGGAACGATCGATGTCTTCGATTCCAGCGGGGCGTTGACGTACAGCAGCGACAAAGAGCGCGGAGTCTTCAAGGATCAACGCGACAACGACCCGTTGCTGGCAGCCGTGCTCGACGGCAACCGCGGGCAGTCGGGTTCGCTCACGCTGCCCAACGACAGTTCGACGCAGCTTGCCGCTCGCGTTCCTATCGGGGATTTCGGCTGGGTCGCCGGGGCAGACCGTTCCAAGCGGGCGGCGATGGGCCACGTCCGCCTTGCGCTCTGGATTGCGCTGGGCCTGAACGTGCTGGTCGCGGCCCTCTCCGGCGCCCTGGCGGCAAGAACCGGCGGCACGCTCATCGGTCAACTCCGCCGCCTGCAAACGCACGCGCGGGCCATCGGCTGCGGCGACTACGGACACGTCGCCAAGCGTGCTCGCGTGAGCGAACTGGACGAGTTGGCGACCACCTTCAATCAAATGGGCGTCAAGGTGCGCTCGGCACAAGAGGCTCTGGAAACAGCCAACGCCGCTTTGGAAGACCGCGTGCGGCAGCGCACCGCCGAATTGGCGGCAACGATCCGCACGCTCGAAGAGACACAGGGGGAATTGCGGGCCGCCTCGCTCTATGCCCGCGGCCTGCTCGAGGCAAGCCTCGATCCGCTGGTGACGATCAGCCACGAGGGCAAGATCACCGACGTGAACGAGGCCACGGAAGCCGCTACCGGCGTGCCGCGCACTCAACTGGTGGGCAGCGATTTCTCCGACTACTTTACCGAGCCCGACTTGGCTCGCGACGGCTATCGACGAGTGCTGGCGGAAGGGCTCGTCAGGGATTATCCCTTGACGATCCGGCACGTCTCCGGCAGCACGACCGACGTGCTCTACAACGCCGTCGTCTACAGGAGCGAGGCGGGGGAGGCGCAAGGCGTCTTCGCCGCCGCACGCGACGTGACCGAGCGAAAACGGGCGGAAGCGGAGTTGGAGAAGTACCGGCATCGCTTGGAGGACTTGGTTCAACAGCGCACCGCCCAACTGGAATCGGCCAACTCGCAACTGCAAGCGGTCTTCGACGTCGCCAACGTCGGCATTCTCCTGCTCGACGAGCGCGGCGCCGTCAAACGGGTCAACAACACCATTTCTCGATGGGTCGGAAGAGACTTGCAGACGCGCGGCGAGTGCCAGCCGGGCGACATCATCGGCTGCGTCCATGCTGGCGGCGGGGGGAAGTGCGGCACGACCGCTCACTGCTCCGGTTGCAGCGTTCGCAGCGCTATTGAAAGCGTATTGCGCAGCGGGCAACCGGTTCATGACGTCGAGACGGAAGCTGTCATTTCACTCGATGGAAACGAGCAGCGGCTCTGGCTCGAGGTCAGCGCCGATCCGGTGGTCTTGGACGGAAGGCGGAACGTGATTCTGGCCATGAACAACGTGACGGCGCGGAAGCGGGCGGAGGAGGCGATCGAGCGGTTAGCCTCTTACCCGCGGCTCAACCCGAACCCTATCGCTGAGGCTGATCTGGAAGGGCGGGTCTGCTACGTCAATCCCGCTGCTCAACGGCTGTTCGGCGATCTCCAGCAGAGCGGATCCGCCCATCCGTGGCTGGCCGACTGGCCCTCGGTGGCGCTTGCCCTGCGGAGCGGCCAGCCGAGCACGAGTGTGCGCGAGATTGAGGTTGGCGGCAGATGGTATCAGCAGACAATCCATTACGTCAAGGAGATGGAGCGGGTCCGTCTTTACGGAACCGACATTACCGACCGCAAACACGCCGAAGACGCCCTGAAGCAAACGGCCGAGCAGTTGGCGCGCTCCAACGAGGAACTGGAACAGTTCGCCTACGTCGCCTCGCACGATCTCCAGGAACCGCTGCGGGTCGTCACCGGCTACGTGCAACTGATCGAGCGCAGATACAAAGACCGGCTTGATGCCGACGCCAGCCAGTTCTTCTTCTTCATCGTCGACGGGGTCTCCCGGATGCAGCAGTTGATTACCGATTTGTTGAACTACTCGCGCGTCGGCACCCGCGGCGCCCCTTTCGCGCAATTCACATGGATGAGGTTGTCGATCGCGCGCTGGCCAATCTGAAGCCGGTCATCGCGGAGAGCGGCGCCACGGTCACCTTCGACTCGCTGCCCGTCGTCCACGGCGATGAGACGCAACTGGTCCAAGTGCTGCAGAACTTGATCGGCAACGGCATCAAGTTTCGTAGCGACCAGCCGCCGCGGATCGACGTTTCCGCTCATTGCAACGGCGACGGCTGGAGGTTCGCGGTCCGCGACAACGGCATCGGCATCGACAAGCAATACTGGGAGCAAATCTTCGTGATCTTTCAACGGCTGCACACGCGGCACAAATACCCGGGGACCGGCATTGGCCTGGCGATCTGCAAGCGGATCGTCGAACGCCACGGCGGCCGCATCTGGCTCGATTCTCAACCCGGACAAGGCACGACTTTCTACTTCACGCTTTCCTAAACGGGAGAACTCCTATGAACGTCAAGCCGATCGAACTGCTGCTGGTCGAGGACAGCGAGCCGGACGTGCGTTTGACGATCGAGGCGCTCCGCGAGGCGAAGGTGAAGAACCGGCTTTGGGTGGTCGAGGACGGGGTCGAGGCTCTCGATTTCCTGCGGCGACAAGGCCGCCACGCCGACGCGCCGCGGCCCGATCTGATTCTGCTCGATTTGAACTTGCCCCGCAAGGACGGCCGTCAGGTGCTCAAGGAGATCAAGAACGACGATTCCCTGAAACGCATCCCCGTGGTCGTCCTGACAACCTCGAAGAGCGAGGAGGACGTGCTGCGGGCGTACAACCTTCATGCCAATTGTTACATCACCAAGCCGGTGGATTTCAACCGCTTCATGGAAGTCGTGAAGTCGATCGAGAATTTCTGGCTGACGGTGGTGCGACTCCCTGACGAGGAATAGCCGATGAACCCGCTTCCCATTCGCCTGCTGTTGGTTGAAGACGGCGCCGCCGACGCGCTATTGTTGCAATACATGTTGGCCGACGTAAATGAAGAGTCGTTTCAGGTGACGCACGTCGAGATGATGGCGGACGCCGTCAGCCGCCTGGCCAGCGAGCCGTTCGACGCGATCCTCTTGGATCTCTCGTTGCCCGACAGCCGCGGCGTCGACACGGTGGCGCAGATCAACACGGTGGCCCCCCATTTGCCCATCGTGGTAATGACGGGACTCGACGACAACGACACCGGCACGGAGGCTCTTCGTCAGGGAGCACAGGATTTCCTGACGAAAGGGCAAGTCGGCGGCCGGCTTCTCGGCCGCGCCATCCGCTACGCCATGGAGCGCAAACAGACCGAGCGGCAATTGAAGGCGCTCAACGAGACGCTGGAGCAGCGCGTTGCCGAGCGCACGGCGACGGCCACCCGCCGGGCGGCCCAGTTGCAGGCGCTGGCCGCCCAGCTTACGCAAACCGAGCATCGCGAGCGCCGTCGCTTGGCGCAAATCCTTCACGACCATTTGCAGCAGCTCCTCTACGCCGCCCGCCTCAATTTGGAGACGCTCCGCCGCCGCGACTCGACCGACGCTGCGGCGCAGGAGACGATCGATCGAGTCGACTCGCTGTTGGGCGAGTGCATCGCCGAGTTGCGGTCGCTGACGCTTCAACTCTGTCCGCCCGTTCTTCATGAGGCCGGTTTGGCGTCGGCCGTCGAGTGGCTCGCCCGACACATGGAGCAAACCTGCAATCTCAACGTCGAAATCGATGTCGATCCGCGGGCCGAACCCGAGAGCGAGGAGATTCGCATTCTGCTGTTCGAGGCGGTCCGCGAGTTGCTCTTCAACGTCGTCAAGCACGCGGCGACAGGCCGTGCCCACGTAACTATGGAAGTCACCCCGGACGACGACGTCCGCATGACTGTTTCCGATCAAGGCGCCGGCTGGGCCAAGGCCGACACGAAGCTCGATAGCGCCACCACGTCCGGATTTGGTTTGTTTAGCATCCGCGAGCGCCTGGAACTGATGGGTGGCCGGCTCGAAGTCGAGACGGCTCCAGGCCGCGGCACCCGCGTGAGCGTCTGGGCTCCACGCTGCCCAGGCGACGGCAAACCGCGACACCGGCGTTCCAGCCTCTCGCGGGCAACCTCCGCCTCTTTATAAGGAACACTGACATGACCGGAAAAAGCAACCTTCACAACGGCTCGGGCAAGAAACATCGGGTTCTGTTGATCGACGACCACCCGCTGGTCCGTCGCGGCTTGGCTGAGGTCATCAG
Source organism: uncultured Planctomycetaceae bacterium (assembly GCA_963823895.1). Classification (GTDB taxonomy): domain Bacteria; phylum Planctomycetota; class Planctomycetia; order Pirellulales; family Thermoguttaceae. The sequence goes on along the minus strand of CAWGNG010000038.1, from coordinate 75,804 downwards.
CCGCGAGCCCGATCTCGAGGTCTGCGGAGAGGCGGGCGACGTGGCCGAAGCCCTTGGCGAAGTCGATCGCAGCCAGCCCGACATCGCGGTGATCGACCTGACTCTGAAGACCGGACACGGCATCGAACTGCTGGAAAGGCTCAAGACCCGCGCCCCGGCTTTGAAAACCTTGGTATCGTCGATGCACGACGAGACCCTCTTCGCCGAGCGAGTCCTGCGGGCGGGCGCCAAGGGCTACGTCACCAAGCATGAACCGCCGGAAGTGCTGATCCGGGCGATCCGCCAGGTGCTGCGGGGCGAATTGTTCCTCAGTCCGCGCATGACCAGCCGGCTGTTGAACCGCGTTGTCGTCGGATCTCCCACGCAGGAGGATCCGGTGCAGGGACTGTCGAACCGCGAAGTCGAGGTCTACGAGATGATCGGCCAGGGCTTGACGATCCAGCAGATCGCCGCCCGGCTGCACCTCAGTCCGAAGACGATCGAAACCCACCGCGAGAAGATCAAGCAGAAGCTTAACGTCCGCAGCAGCGCCGAGCTGAATCGCCGCGCCGTTCAGTGGGTGCTCGAACGCGGCTGGGCTCCCTCCACGCCGGACGCAAATCAGCCGACCCCCACCTAGCGGTGGTTGCCTTGGGGCGGGCGGAATCAGTTTCGTTCTTGCTCTTGCAGGCGCTACCGATACAGCCTTGGCGGTATGAGTTCTCCGTCGATTATGTCGATGCCGCCTCGTGCATCCTCTTTTGCTACCGCGTATGCAAGATAGCCCGGTGCTGCTCTGACAAAATTGCCGTTGCCGCCGATGGCCAGCAGGTCGCCAACCCGGATAGGTACACGGGCATCGACGGAGAGTTTGCATGTTCCAGAAACGAATAGTTGCGTTCGTGCTGCCGGTGAATCGGCGCGAAGGCTGCCGCTGCGGACGCCGAATGCTCCCGCAACGCCCGCGAAGGCCGCATCGTTAGGTGCAGCAAGCGTGACATCGTTCATGCCTGCGTTGCCGCCGGGTTTCCACGCATACGCCTTCCCATAGGCCATCGTGGCGCCGGATTGGTTTGTCACGCCGATTGATTTCGCACGGAACGGAAAAGACGTGCCTAACCCGGGAGCCCCAATTTCAATATTAGCCCCCAGCCAGCAACCTATGCCATTGCCGCCCACGACGGCGGCGCACGCCGACTTGCTCGTCCAACTGCCGGAGATCTGGCCGCCGAACAAGAAGGCATTTACGCTAAGGAACGTAGACGTGCTATCGAGATAGAAGCTGGTGCCGGCGATATTCGGGGCACTCGGATAAATGGCATTGCCGCTGTAGAGACAGGCTATGGCGGTGCACCTGCCTGAATCAGCTTCCAAGACTCCGCCCGTCATGCTAAACGGCTCATGTCCGCCACGCTGCCGAATAACCGTTTGCCTGGCGGCTCGGCTCCTGATTTCACAGTTGCAGAAACAGGCGCGGCCATTTGTGACAATGGTGTTGGGCCCGCTGGCTTGTTGGATTTTTACGTCGGTAAAGTGCGGGCCGGATATACAGTACACGCAGCCATAGCAGTCCTCGATCCATCCCCCCGAAGCCTGCCAGCCCCATCCTTGCGTGCATACGACGCCAAAGCCCTTCCAATATCTGACTTCGCAGTCGCGGACAAACATGTCAATGGTCCATCCCGTCACGATCCCGCACGAATGCCACCAATACGGCGTGTCCTGTCTGGCAGAGGAACCACGAAGTGAGAGATTGTGGAGTTCCTGGCCACCCCTTGTCGCTGAGATGCTGCCACAAAACACGCCGCAACAGTTGGCGTTGGCGTCGAGCTCGAGAATGGACGCGTATTTCCCAAAACCCTTGAGGCTGACACGGTCGGGAATACGGATGGACCACGCGGGTCTGCACCAATAGGCGTTGCTCGCTGCCCGTGTTCCCGCCGGTCCACGATACAATGCCATTGACAGTGTCACTTCCGACGGCGTACAAGGGGTAGTGTAAATTGTGGGATTTGTATAAGTCAACGACGCCGTTATCGCCGCCCCGCCGCTATCGTGGAGATTCGAATTGACAATCATGGGATATCGTCGTCCACAACAATTGGATACTGTCCAGACCACGATAAAGCCGCCCGAAATGTCTCCCGACGTGGTCGCTCCGTTCGGCCCCGTTCCGGGGGTCACACCGGTGACAATCGCATCGAGACAACCGCGCACGTAGGGGAGGGCATGATTGATCGCAGCCTGTACTGCGGCCACGGAATCATTCCACTTTATTGGGGCGGTCGTAACGGTCGTGACGTTGTCGGGCAGATACAGGGTCAGGGAAAATGTTCCGCCGGCCGGTACGGCAGACCAACTGATTTGCGGAGCGGCAACGCCAGTTACCGGCCAATAACCGTCAACGTTAGCATCTTGCGTCACAGTGTGTGAGGTCACGTAGTCGCCGTCCTGAATATAAAGCACGTCGCCCGAATTGACATGATAGTATTGGGTCCCAAGATCGATTTGCACGCCGCAGACATTATTGATGTTAGTGATATTGCCATCCGTGGGCGTCGTCTGATACGTTGCAGCAACGGTCCTATTGTCACGATTCCCGCCACCGTTCAGTTCTGTGGATTGGGAACTCTTGCCTATCGTAAAATTCCCGTAAAGGAATACTTCGCCGCCGTCGTTGCCAAACGAGTCAATAGCCCGCTGTATCTCCACTTGATCGTTAGCGCCGCTGCACACGTACGCAGCGACGTCTTTTACCTCGTGGGGCGCATTAGACGCAGCCACCAACAGCGGTGCGGCCGCGGGCGCTCGCGACACCAAAGCCTTGGCGTCAGGAGGCGATGCAGCGTGAGCGTTGGTCGTCGCCTGAATAAGATCCGTGGCAGCAAGGCGTACCCTATCCTCCGCGGTTGGCAGTTTCTGATCCACTCCACATGCTGTGGCAAGCAGCACGACGACGAGGGCAACTCCGGATGACTTCAGAAAACGATTCATTTCCGACCTCCGCTATTGGCTCGGGGAAAAGGCCACGATTGCGACGAGCTGCCCGGCCACTCAGTCAACCGCAGACGCCGAATTGCAGCAGCGCGTCCAGCGATCATTCGACGCTGCGCCAGACATGTTCGGCGATCTCGACTATTATCGACGTGCGAACGGTTGAACGCAAGAGCGACATGCTCTCTTGGAGACGGAAGGACGGAGCTGCCGGTTGGAAATGGGTTCAATACCATGGAACATCGTTCTTGCGACCATCCTTTCCGCCCCCGTCGGCTTTGGCGGTCCAAGAAAGAAACATGCCCACGGCAGAGCGTGGGCACGGCCCCCGCAATTGTTTTCAGCGGCAACTAGCGGATCAGTTTCTTCACTTCCGCTTCCAGATCGGCGGCGGAGATGCCGCGGTTGACGACCTTGCCCTGCTGATCGACCAGGATCATCGTCGGCACGCTGAGAATGCCGAAGACGTTGGCCGGACGGCTGTCCAATCCGCCGGGCTCGAAGATTTGCGGCCACGGCAGCGGGTTCTCGCCCAAGTACGCGTTCAGTTCCTTCACGTTGTTGTCGAGGCTCACGCCGACGATGGTAAACTGTCGGCCGTACTTGTTCCACAACTCCTTCAACGTGGGCATGTCGGCTTTCGCCGGCCCGGACCAAGTGGCCCAATACTGGATCAGCACGACCTTGCCGCGATAACTCGCCAGCTCGACCGGGCTACCCAAGGGGCTCTGCCCGCTAAGGTCGATCACTCTTCCCACCGAATCGAGCCGCGTCTCCGCGCCGGTCGCCTTCTTTGCCGCCTGCGAATCGGGGAATTCCTTGACGATCCGCGCGTACCACTTCCGCGCGTTGTCCTCTTGGCCGTTATACTCCTGCGAAATCGCCATCTGTAGCATGGCCTCGGCGGCGTCCGGCGCGGAGGGGTAATCGCCGATGTACTTTTCAAGCGTCTTCAGCCAGGCCGCCTGAATCTTCGGGAAATCGGGCTTCGCCGCCTGCATCGACAACACGTAGGAGGCTGTGAGTTGGCGGAACTTCACGTAAGCCGCCAAGTTCTTGTCGGCATCGTTTTTCTGCAGCTTCTCGAACAGCGACTTCAACCGCTCGGCGCCGTCGGAGCATGTGCCCGACTGCACGGCGGCGCTGATCATGTCGGCAAGCTGCCGCAGCCACATCGCGCGGTTGTCGGCATTCTTCGCCGCGTCGGCAATCTGAACGAGCAGATCGGTGCGCCGGCCGGTGTACTGCGCCTGTTCCTCGGGCGTCGTTGCCTTCGCCGCCTCGGCATCCAGGCTGGAAAGGTCGTTTAGCAGCTTTTGCAGCGCCTCGCTCGGCCCCGCCGCGGCCTGCTCATTGTGCAGCGGAATGGGGGCCTGGAAGAAGAACCCGTTGGAGGCAACGTCGTTTTGCCCTTCGTTCATCGGCTGCGGCAGATCGATCGCGCGCCAGGCGTCGCCGACTTGCACCAGCGTGCCGATCTGCAACTGCGCCTGCTTTCCGCCGCTCGCGACGATCGCCACCACGTTCTCATAGACCCGCAGGTTGCGGGTCGATTGGTCCGTTCCGGCTGGAACGATGCCGGGCCGACTGGCCCCGAATTGCAGCCAGGTGGCATCGGGTGTGATGACCTTCTGGCGAGCCGCCATCGTCGAAAATTCCGCCGCCGCCCTGCTTACCTTCTGCGCGACGGCATCGCCGCGAGCCTTGCCCAGGCCCAGTGATTTCAGCTCGTTCGCTGTGAGCAACAATCGCCGGAACCGCTGGGCATCGTTGTTGGCGATGGCCGCAACGATTTCCGCCGTAAGCTCTTCGGCCGAAATCATCTTCCACGACTGGATCACGCCGGTTTCGCGCGGGTCGAGCCCCCAGCGGCTGCCGCCGGTATGAAACCAGCGATACTCGTCGGCCTTGCCGTTGTAGTTGCTGTCGATGTTGCGGTAGACCTCCAGCCCGTCCTTGTAGTAGCTCCACTGATCGACGACGTTGTCGTCGTTGGTGTCGACAAACTTCCGCAGCATCACGCCGTCGGCGGTTTCGACGATCCAGCCGACGTGGCCGTTGATGCGTTTGGCGATGATCTTGCACTTCGCGGCCTGCTCGGGGGTGGGCCGGTCATAATCGACCCCCGGTTGAACCGGTGTGAGTTTCAGCGCTTGCTGGGCCGAGGGGGAACCGCCGCAAGCCCACGGCGGCGACAGCGCCAAACTGAGCAGACAGAATAACACCGCCATAGAGGGGAGAGGTCGCTTCATGCCAGTATTCCTTCGCTTAGAATCGCTCGTTCCGTGCGCCGGCGCAGAAAACCGGCGGATACTTCTCATTAGTTCGGCTAAAGAAGGCGTTAAGCATGACGGATTGCGCAGATTTTTCCGGTTATGACAAGAATACCGACGTTCGACCTCATCAGGGCGATTATTGCCGGTCAAAGTCGGCAACCACAATGTCGGTAGATCGCTGCGCAACTCGAATATCTGAAGACTCGTCGCAACCGATCACGGGAACATAAGTTCTGGCTTTCGGGAAGGTGTGGCGGCCTCTTCAGAAGTGCCGATCTCTACGCCGCCACGTGCCGCGGCGAGTTGTAGTTTTCGTCATCGGCGACTACAATGAACTTTCACCGGCCGCCCAGGGATCAGGGTAGTGCCTTCGAACAAGGAGGCGCCCCATGGGCTTGCGCTCTTAGCTCGGATTGGGGTGTGGGCGCTGGGAGTTGGTCCCCTTTTCGTTCAGCCGGAGATCCAATCGGAGGCAGGGATTCCATTTTCCCACGGTGCCTGATAGTGCGATTGGCAAGGGACGGACCTCGCAGACAGAGGACGACCGTGACAAGAAATCGCAGAACCTCGCTAGGCCGCTCTCATGATGGGGCATTCCAACTTTCGGCCGTGTCAGCCATGATGAATGTTGGGGCGCTGCGGCAGATCGTCCGGCCCCTTCGTCCGCTTCTTCCGCCGCGCGTCGTTCTGTTTGCTGTGCTGTTTGCGTGGTTCCTGTACGCAGCGGTCGATCTGCGCCTCGTCTTCTTGGATCGCGACGTGCTCTTCTTGTGGAATCTTCGCTACTTGACCGATTTTGTGGGGCAGCCGGGCTCGCTGCTCCAGTGGAGCGACAATCTGCTGGTGCAGATGTGCTATTTCGGCTGGCCGGCCGCCATTGCAATCGCGGCGGTGACGTGGCTCCTTCTCGTCTCGACAGTCGGCCTGATGAACGCGTTGGGCCACGCAAAGATGCGCGGCGGATGGCTGATTCCGGCGATCCTTGTGGCGACACTGTTCGGCGGTTACGAGTTTCCCACACCGACAATCGTTGGGTTGGCCGTGGCGGTAACCGCGGCGAACGGTTGGGTAAGGATGCCCGCGCGCCGGGCTTGGCTGCGTCTGGTTCTCTTTGTTGCGGCCTCGACCCTGGTGTACTATGTTACGGGCAAGGCCTATTATTGTTTTGCGGCAGTCTGTGTCATCCACGAAGCGCTGAGCGAACGGCGGTGGCGCTCCGGGACGGCGTTCTTGCTGGCCGCGGTGGGCGTGAAGTTCGCCGTGGATGCTGTCCTGGCCCGCATCGACCTGGCGTCGCACAACTTCTATGTTCTTTCTGTCGAAAAGCCGGAGGAAGCCTTGCTAGGTTGGTGCGCCACGGCGCTCTATCTTTGCTTTCCCGTTCTGCGCACTGTTCGTGGTCCTTCGCGGGTCCGCGTCCGCTTTGATGAGAGCGTCATGGCGGCGGCCTGGGAAGTCACCTTCGCAGCAGCAAGAGGAGATGGGCGACGAGAATCGCGAGCATCCCGGGCACTGGCGGAGTCTCGCCTGGCCGCGACTTCGCTTTCTCGTTTGTTGGCTGGGCGGGACGGTCTTGGCGCTCTCGCTCGCCGCGGCGGCCGGCTTCCATTTCCTGGATCGCCACCACAAGGTGCTGTTGGAAATCGACTTCTGCACGCAACATGGATTGTGGGACGACGTGCTGGCCAAAGCCAAATCGCTGCCGCTTGCGGATTACTCGCCCTTTGTCAATCACGACGTCAATCTCGCCTTGTATCACACCGATCGCCTGCCTTACCAAATGCTCTCTTATCCTCAGACCTATCTGCCCATGTTGGACATGAAGGCCGTTCAGGAGGACGTGGCGTCATTCCGCAGACCGTTTGACCTGCTTTTGGAAGTGGGACGCGTGAATGAAGCCGAGCACTTGGCGCTCGAAACGCTGGAGATACGTCCGTCGGGAGGCTTTTTAAAGCGCCTGGCGATGGTGAAGCTGATTAAAGATCAGCCGGCTGCTGCCCGCGTGATTCTCAACGTATTGCGGGACGATCTGGTTTGGGGTCGCTGGGCCGAAGAGCATCTGCAACGCCTGGCCGCCGATCCACATCTGAACGACGATGAAGAGGTCCAGCGCATCCGCGGGCTGATGCTCTCCGTGGACGATATGCACCTGTTTTGTGGGTTTCTCCCCAACGGCGAAGTCATTTACAACACCAAGATTTGGCTGCTGGATCTGCTCGAACGGAACGGAGCAAACCAAATGGCCTTCGAGTATCTCATGTTGACCTGCCTCAGCCGGGGAGAGGTGGAGGCGGCGGCGCAGTTGTTCTCGTTCCTGGATAGGATGCCCTATCCGACGACCCCGCCGATCTATGAGGAGGCGGCGATGCTCTATTTGACGATGCACCCGGATGAGATGCGACAAGTCGGGTCCGCGATCTTCTTCCGCGGCCGACAAATCAGCGACGCAACGGTCAAGAGATTCGGCCGCTTCCAGGAGATCGCCGCGCAGTGCGACGGTGTCAAGCAGAAGATGGCGGCGGCCATGCCTCGCGAGCTTGCCGACACCTACTTCTTTTACTATTACTTCCTTGCGCCGAGGACGCAGCAATGAGCGAGCGGAAGCGCAGGCTGGTTTTCGGCGTTGCGGCGGCGCTGCTCGCGCTGCTGGCTGTTGCAGGTTGGCGTCGCCTGCCCCGGGCGGATTTACCGACGGAGTGCGCGGCCGCCGGGCGTCTCCCGCGAATTCGCCCCGACTACAGCCAGATCGTCATTCCGCCCAACATCGCCCCGTTGAACTTCTTAGTGGAAGAGCCAGCGGCGGAGTATCGCGTGCGGATTCACGCCGCCGCCGGCGACAACATCGTCATTGCCTCGCGCACACCGAGCATTATGATTCCACCGCGGCCCTGGCGGGAGTTGCTCGGCAAAAATCGCGGAGGCCGCGTCAGGCTCGACGTCTACGCAAGGAACGAGCAGGGCCGCTGGTCGCGCTTCGACCCGATCAGCGATGACGTGGCGGGGGAAGAGATCGATTCCCACCTCGTCTATCGGCTGCTCGGGCCGATCTGCAACTACTATCACAACATGGGCATCTACCAGCGCAACCTGGAGAACTTCGACGAATCGTCGATCCTCACCACCGACGCGGTCGGCGTCTGCTTTAACTGCCATGCCTTCGTCAACCACCGTCCCGATACGTTCTCGTTGCAAGTTCGTCCCGGAAAGATCAGGGGGATCAAGCCGGGGATGATTCTGGTGCGCGACGGCCAGGCGCTGCGGCCAAATACCGAGTCGAAAGCCGCGCCGAAGCCGCCGGCCTACACCTCCTGGCATCCCGCCGGCGCGCTCGCCGCCTTCGCCATGATCCAACCGAAACAGTGTTTCCGCGGGGCCGGGAGCGAGATCCGCGAGGTCTTCGATTACGACTCCCACGTGGCGGCCATGAACTTCCAGACCGCCGCCGCCTCGACCTCGCCGGGCATCGCCGACCCGGCCAGAATGGAGACCTTCCCCGCTTGGTCGGCCGACGGCAAGACCCTCTACTTCAGCAGCGCCGAGCGGTTTTGGGACCGCGACCATCCGTTGGCGATGGACGCGGTCGACAAAATCATGTATGATTTGATGTGCGTGCCATACGACATCGAAAAGAACGCTTGGGGGCAGCCGGAAACGCTCCTTTCGGCAGCCCGGACGGGGATGAGCATTAGCGAGCCGCGGGCCTCGCCCGACGGCCGCTACCTGCTCTTTTGCATGGCCGATTACGGCACCTTTCCCGTACACCGCGCCAGCAGCGATCTCTATTTGATGGACATCAAGAGCCGCAAGTACCGGCGGCTGGAGTGCAACAGCCCGCAGAGCGAATCGTGGCACTGCTGGTCCAGCAATTCGCGTTGGATCGTCTTCAGCAGCAAGCGGGACAACGGTTGGCTGGCCCGCCCGTACTTCAGTTACATCGACGCGAAGGGACGCGAACACAAGCCGTTCGTCCTCCCGCAGAAAGACCCGACGTTCTACGATAGCTGGCTTAGGACGTACAATGTTCCCGAATTGGTTACCGGGCCGGTGACGATACCGCAGAGTGAATTGGTGCGGGCGATCAAGTCCGGCAACGCCGCCGGGCCGCAAAAAGCGAGCCCCGCCTACGACGATGCCTACCGCCCGAACTAGACTCACCCGAGCGACGAGCAATGATTCGCAAGATTTTCGCTGACGCTGCCGCGTATTCCGTGGTCGAATTCGACGGCGCACGGAGCGTCTTCGTCCGCGCCGCTGCGTCCGCTGGCGGCGATTTTCAACAGCAAGCCTACGATGCGTTACGCAGCATCGAGGCTATCGCTCGCGACGAGGGGGTTTGGGGCTCGATCGTCCATCAGGCGGTCTTCCTCAGTGACTTGCGGCAGACCGTGACCTGCCGGCAGATCGTGCGTGACTTCTTCGGTGATCGCTTGCCCGCTACAACTTACGTTCCGCAACCGCCCTGCTCCGGCAACTTGCTGGAAATCGAGGCTTGGGGCGTCGGCCCGGCGCCAGCGGAAGTCGAGGTGCGGCGGCTTAGCGAGCGGACCGTGACCGCCCGGCACAACGGCATGACCTGGGTTCACTGCGCGAATGTCGCTCCCGAAACGCCCGCCGCGACCGTCCGCGATCGTTCGCTCGACGCTTTTCAGCGGCTGGAGCGGGAGTTGGCGGCCTGGGGATTTCGCTTCGATCAGGTGGTGCGAACCTGGCTTTACTTGGGCGACATCACCGGGCTGGAAGACGAAACGCCACGATACCAGAGCTTGAATCTGGCCCGCAGCGACTTCTACCGCAACCACTGTTTCGCCGGCCAGCGTCTGCAAGACCGTGCCGCTGCCGTTTGTTACCCGGCGAGTACGGGGATTGGCGCTGACGGCCGGGACGTGATGATCAGTTGCCTGGCGTTGGCCAGCGAGCGCTCCGACGTGCTGCGGTTGCCGCTGGAGAATCCGCGGCAAGTCGCCGCGCACGATTACGACCATCGCTACGGACCGCAGTCCCCCAAATTCTCCCGCGCCATGGCGATTGTCGGCAACGCCGCGGCCGTTGTGCTGGTCTCCGGCACGGCCAGTATCATCGACTCGGAGAGCCACCACGTGGGCGACGTGGCGGCGCAGACACGGGAGACGCTGGACAACATTGCCGCCCTGATCTCCGCGGAGAACTTCCGCCGCCACGGTCAGCGCGGCCTCGGTGCGGCGCTCGACGACGTGGCCTCGCTGCGGGTGTACGTCAAGCGCAGGGAAGACTATGCCGTGGTTCAGAACGCCTGCCGCGCGCGGCTCGGCGACGTGCCGGCCGTCTACACCGTAGCCGACCTCTGCCGCCCCGAGTTGCTGGTGGAAATCGAGGGGATCGCATTCTCCGGTCTGGCGTAGAACAGGCTCCTTTTCCGTCGGAAAGCTACCTACCGTATGTGTCCAAAATCAGGGCAAGCGATCGGCCTCGCAACAAAGACGTTGCGGCGAGGCAGCGTAGGGGCTGAATGAATTCGACCGGCAAGAACGGGCGACCTCAGCTAGCGGAGTCACGGTAATGTCCAACCGTCGAAAAATCGCCGTATTGGTCGAATCGTCCCGCGGCTACGGGCGCGGCTTGCTGCACGGCGTCGCGACTTACGTGCGAGAGCATGGGCCGTGGACGATCCATAACCATGAGCGGCGACTCTATGATGCCGCGCCGGATTGGCTGAAGCAGTGGCGCGGCGACGGAATCATCGCCCGCATCTCCACCCCGCGATTTGCGCGACAGATTGCCCGTTTGCGCGTGCCCACCGTCGATTTGCTCGGTTTGCACCCGATCAAGAACGTCCCTGTCATAATCACCGATCATCGGGCCGTTGCCCGGTCGGCGGCCGATCATCTTCTCGAACGGGGACTCGTTCACTTTGCCTTTTGCGGATTTACCGGAATCCACTTCAGCGAGAGACGCTCGCAGTACTTTGTCGAGTATCTGAGCGAGCACGGTCATTCGGTCAGCGTGTACACGGATCCCCGGTCGGCTCAACAATGCGATGCCGCCACGATCGAGGTGGAGAGCCTGCCATCGGTCGCCCATCTGGCGGCATGGCTCAAGTCGTTGCCCAAACCGGTCGGTCTGATGGCCGCGACGGACGATCGCGCCCACCACGTGCTCAACGTGTGCGGGGAATTCGGGATTGCCGTGCCCGACGAAGTGGCGGTGATCGGCGTGGACAACGACGAGATGCTCTGCGATTTGTGCGATCCGCGGTTGTCGAGCGTGGCCCTCAATCCGCGCCGGGTCGGTTACGAAGCGGCCGCTCTGCTGAACCGCATGATGCGCGGCACGCCGCCGCCGAAGGAGAAGATGCTGATTCCGCCGCTGGGAGTCGTCATGCGGCAATCGACGGACGTGCTGGCCATCTCGGATGCGGACGTGGCCGCCGCGCTGCGGTTCATCCGCGAACGGGCCTGCAACGGCATTGCGGTCGAAGACGTGGCTCGGCACGCGGGCCTTTCTCGCAGCACGTTGAAACGGCGTTTCGCCGCGATTCTGCGGCGCTCGCCGAAGGACGAGATCGATCGCGTGCAATTGGATCGCGTGATGCAGTTGCTGAGCACCACCGAGTTGTCGTTGGCCAAGATCGCCGATTCGGCCGGCTTCCACCACGTCGAATCGATGTGCAAGCTCTTCAGACGAGAGACCGGCATGACGCCGGGCCGCCATCGCAAAATGTGGTCCAAAAAAGCGACGCAGGTCGGCTGAAGCCGTCGCACTGCAATCACCCGCAACGTTCCACGCGGGAGGCGTTGGCGGCGGATGAGCCAAAACGTCAACTATTTTGGCCCATGAGTTCATTGACCCAGCCGCCAATTCGGTCATATTGGAAGGTGCGCGGCCATCGGCGGGCCGAAAAGGTGGACTATGAAAGTCGTGAAGCTGGAGACGTTTCTGACGAATGCCGGGTTGCGAAACTACTTGTTTGTCCGGCTCACGACCGACACCGGCTTGACGGGCGTGGGCGAGGCGTCGCTGGAGTGGCAGGAAAAGACGGTCGAGACACTGATCCACGAATGGGTCGAAGACCGAATCCTCGCGTCCGATCCGCGCGATGTCGAACGGATTGTCGGCGAGTTGATCCGCGACCAATACCAGGGTGGATCGACGGTGCTGACGGCCATCAGCGGCGTGGAAATCGCTCTCTGGGACCTTGTCGGCAAGTCCTGTGGGCAGCCGGTCTACGAGTTGCTCGGCGGCAAGGTCCGCGAACGATTGCCGGCTTACGCTAACGGTTGGTACGGCAATGCACGAACGCCGGCCGAGTATGCCGATCGCGCCCGCCAGGTTGTCGCCCGCGGCTATCGCGCCCTGAAGTTCGATCCCTTCGGCGTCGCTTGGCAACAGTTGTCGGCCGACGAGACGGAGATGGCCGAAGCCAAGGTAGCGGCGGTTCGCGCGGTAGTCGGCGCGGACGTGGACGTTTTCATTGAAGTTCACGGGCGGCTCTCGGGCGAAGCCGCCATCGCCATGGGCCGGCGGTTGGAGAAGTACCGGCCGGGCTTCTACGAAGAGCCGGTTTCGCCCTACGATCTGGACTTGCTCAAGGAAGTCAAGGCGGCGCTGCCGTTTCCGATTGCCGCCGGCGAGCGGCTGTACATGTTGGAAGAGTTCGCCCGCTTGACTTCCCTGCGGGCCGCCGACGTTGCCCAGCCCGATCTGTGCCACTGCGGCGGGCTGTCGATGGGCAAGAAGATCGCCGCCCTGGCGCAAACCGCCGGAATCCTTCTCGCCCCGCACGTGTCGATCGGGCCCGTGGCCCTTTGCGCCGCGGTGCATTTCGGCTGGTCCACTGCGAACGTGTTCATGCAAGAGAACTTTTCGGAGTACGACGTTCCCTGGCGAAGCGACCTGGTGCGCGGTTGGGATTTGATCTCCCGCGGAGAGTTTCGCTTGCCCAGCGGCCCAGGTTTGGGGATCGAACTCAACGAGGCCGCTTGTGCCGCACATCCCTACCGCAAGAACAGCTTCCCATCGTTGTGGGACAAACGGTGGCTCGAGCAATTCACCCAGAATACGAACGATTCATGACCGAGCAGACCGCACCGATTTGCAGCGACAGCGACGAACTAAGGGAGGCGATCATCCGCGCCTGCCTGTTCATGCGCGACCGCCTGGGGTACTTCGTCGGCACCTGGGGCAACATTTCCGTGCGAGTGCAGGACGGCCTTCTGCTGACGCCGTCGCGGATGAGCTACGACGCGATCGCGGCGGAGGACTTGGTGGTGGTTGGCTGGGAGGGGGGCGTCGTGCGCGGCCATCGCGTGCCCACTTCCGAAACGGAATTGCACCGCCAGATACTGCGGCAACGTCCGGACCTGGCCGCGCTCGTTCACAGCCATTCTCCCTGGGCGTCGGTCTGCGCTGCGCCCATCGCTCGATTCCGGTGCTCACCGACGACATGGCCGAGGTGATCGGCGGGGAGATTCGCTGTGCCCCGCACGTAGCGGCCGGGCGTCATCGCGAACTGGCTCAAGCCGCCGCGGAGAACATCGGTCCCGATGCACTGCGCCGTGCTGCTTGGCAATCACGGCGTAGTGGCCGGCGGACGCGACCTGGCGGAGGCGGTGGTGGCCAGCCAGTTTGTCGAAAAAGCCGCGATGATCCTTATCCAAGCGGAAGCAATCGGCGGCGCGCGGCCGATCGCGGAGAAGGCGTGGCGAGAGGAGCGGCACCGATACCTCTACAAATACGGACGGCCGGAGGACTTGGCAGGCATCATTTAGGGCGTTTCACACAATGTACTCCTCACGCTCCGCGTGAGGAGCGAGTTTGCAGCGATGAGGTCTCTTGCATGTACGACGTTGTGACCGTGGGTGAAGGCATGTTGCGGCTGTCGCCGCCGCGTTACGAGCGAATCCGCCGGGCGCGCACGCTCGACGTGCAGATGTGCGGGTCGCAGGGCAACGTGGCCAGCAATATCGCTCGACTTGGACTGAAAACCGCGTTCGTCACCAAGCTGCCCGACAATGCACTGGGACTGCTGGCGAACGATCATTACATGAGTTGCGGCGTCGATACGTCGCATATCAAGTTCATTCCCGGTTCGCGGCTGGGGGTGAATTACATCGAATTCGGCGCGACGCCGCGAGCCAGCGCGGTGGTCTACGATCGCAAGAACAGCGCCGCCAGCACGATCGCGCCGGGTGACTTCGATTGGGGCGAGATTCTCAAGGGGGCCCGGCTGGCCTACACAGACGGCATTTTTCCCGGCCTTTCGCCAAGCTGCCGAGAGGCCGCCGTCGAGTTCATCGCCGCCGCCAAGCGGAACGGATGCCTTGTGGGCTTCGACGTCAATTACCGCGAACATCTTTGGCCGCCCGAGGAAGCCAGGAGCGTCATGGCCGAGATCATCAAGGATGTCGATATCCTCATCACCACGCAATGGGACGCGGAGACCGTTTTCGGCTATCGCGGCTCCTACGAAGAGATCATTCGCCGGTTCCACCAGGACTTTGGCTGCAAAATCGTGGCCATCACCTTGCGCGAGGTATACGACGTGCTGCGGGGAGCATGGAACACGATGGTGCTGCACGAGGGAAAGGTCTTGCACGGACGGAAATTCGACATCGACGTGATCGATCGTTTTGGCGCGGGCGATTCCTGGGGCTCCGGGTTCCTGTACGCCTATTTGACGAGCAATGACGTGGAATACGCGATGAACTTCGGCAATGCCATGTGTGCCCTGCACCACACGATTCCCGGCGACGTGGCCCACGTAACGGCCAAGGAGGTCGAAGCCATAATGAACGCCAGAGATTTTCGGGAGAAACGCTGATGAACATGAAAGTTGCAACGCGCCTATTGATCGGTCTGCTTTTTGTCTTCGGTTCCTTCTTGGCCGGTGCGCAGGCGTCGGAGCGGCCGGTGAAATCGTTGGCCGCTCATCTCGTCGAGAGCGGCATTCCCACCGAGCAGGAAGTAGCGCGGGTCGAGGGATGGCTGAAGACGATCATCGACTGCCAAAACGCCAAAACGTCCTCGCCGGCGTGGTTCAACGGGTGGATTGGAGCCGGGTTGCCCTTCAGCTTTCGCTACGACGGCAGAGCGTTTGCGGGCAACGATCCCCGGTGGCGGTTTCAAGCCGGAGAACCGCATCGGCAGGCCGACGCGGAAACGCGGGATTTGACCTGGCTGCACGTCGAGACCGGCCTGAAAGCCACGTGGCACATTCGGCGATTTTTGGACTATCCAGCGCTAGACTCGCTGCTAACGTTCGAGAACATCGGCGACAAGGATACCAGGTTGATCGAGGACGTTAGGAATCTCGATCTCCATTTGAATCAAACGCAGGCGCGGGAAAGGAAGACGTATACGGTTCGCGGCTGCCACGGCGGGCGTTGCGGCGAGGACGATCTGATGCCTTTCACTCGCACGCTGACGGCCGCGACCGGTGGACCCAACCCGACGCTCACTCTGCTCCGCCAGGACTACGAGAAACTGGAGATCGACAAATCGGTCATTCAGACCCCATTGACGATCGGAGACCGCAAGTTTGAGCATGGCCTGGGAACTCACTCCATCAGCCGCATTCGCATCGTGTCGCCGACGCCAATCGAACGATTGACGGCTTGGGTCGGCGTTGACAACAACGAGCGGACCGGCAACGGTTCTGGATCGGTGGTGTTCTCCGTCGCAGCGGAGCAAGGTCGGCTTTTCCAGTCGCGGACGCTCCGAGGCGGCCAGGCGCCGGTGCGGATCGATCTCGACACCCGCGGCGGCAAAGCTCTCGATCTGAACGTCGACGACGCCGGCGATGGCCCCAACTGCGATCACGCGGATTGGGCCGACGCGGCAATTACGCTTCGCGGAGGGCGAACCGTTCGCCTCGATGAGTTGCGCGCGGAGACAGCTCCACGACGCAATTCGGCTCGCGGTCGTTCTCCAGCAACCAGGAATTGCCGTTTTTCAACGTCGATACCAACGAAGGCCGCGGCGTGCTGGTCGGCTTGGGGTGGACCGGCGGGTGGCAGGCTCATTTCGCGGTTCTCGGCTCGCAATTGACCGCGCGAGCAGGCATGCCGACAACCCGATTCCGTTTGCACCGCGGCGAGAAAGTCCGCGGGCCGCGCGTGCTGTTGGTACTGTGGAACGGCCGGCGGCTGCACGGGAACAATATGCTGCGGCGCGTGCTCTATGACCACTACCTGCCGCGCATGCCCACGGGGAAGCCACACGAGCCGCTCGTCTCGGTCAATACCTGCTTCACCTATCACGGGAAAGGCGGATACCTGGAGGCGGTCACGGAGAAGTCTCTGTCGGCGCTGGTCGATCCGTTCGTTGCACTGGGCGCCGAGGCGTTCGTGGTTGATGCCGGATACTACAACTGCAAGAACTGGTGGGATATCAATGCCAGCAAGGATTACTCGTACTCGAAGCAGCGGTTTCCCCGCGGATTTCGCCCGATCGCCGATCCGCTGGCAAAGGCCGGCGTCGCCTTCGGCTTCTGGTTTTGGGCCGAAATCGTCGGAGACATGGACGTCGCGCAAAACCGCGAGCGATTTCTGGCGGTTGTCGACGATTACGTGAAGCGGCAGGGCATGAAAATGTATCGCCAGGACAGCGCATTGGAACCAGATCCCGGCGATGCGGATCGGCGCGGCGTTGCTGAAATGAAACACATCGCCGGCCTGTATGCGATGCAAGATGAACTGCACCGCCGCTATCCCTTTCTTATCCGCGAGGGATGTTGCGGCGGCGGAAGGCGAATCGACCTGGAATCGCTCGCGCGTTTCCTCTGGCATCAGAAGTCGGACAGTTGGTTCAGGACCGTGTCCGACCAATCCGGCCTCTGCGGCGCCAATCTGTTTCTGTCCGGCGGAGTCATCAACGTGCCCACGGAAGCTACCGACAACTTCGGACTGTGGTCGAGCTTCGCCGGGCAATTGTGTCTGGCGTGGCATCCGTTAGACAAGGATTTTCCGATGCAACAGGCGAAGCGGCAAGTGCAACTCTACAAACACGTGCGGCCGCTGTTGTCGGGCGACTTCTATCCGTTGACCGAATGCACGCTGGACAAGCCGTGGCTGGCCTACCAGTTCCATCGCACCGATCTGGACCGCGGATTCGCGTTGATTTTCAAGCGAAAGGCGGCGGAAGGCGACGTGTTTCTGTTTGCACCGAAGGGCCTCGAACCGCACTCCCGCTATGCAATAAGCTGCCAGCAGAGCGGGCTGAAACAGGTTTACAGCGGCGCCGAGTTGGCCGAGGGTCTGCGGCTCACGCTCAAGAAGACACCCGACGCCGAATTGGTGATCTACGAAAAGCAATCGTGAAAGGAACGCGTGCCGATGGGCCGAAGCGACAAGACTCTCAAGGAAATCGTAATCGAACAGACGAAGGCCGCCGGCGTTTTGCCCTGCATCAAGCTGAAGGCGAAGGACGACTTCCTCGCCTACGCGCAGGCGATGTACGACGGTGGCGCCCGGGTTGTCGAAGTGACGATGACGACGCCGGGAGCATTGCAGGCCATCGAGGCCATCTCCGCGACGTTCCGCGGCCGCCTCTGGGTTGCGGCGGGAACGGTTCTCGATCCGACCACCGCACGCGAGGTCATCTTGCACGGTGGCAGCGTGATTGTGAATCCGGCCGTCGTGCCCGACGTGATCGACATGGCCAACCGTTACTGCGTCCCCGTCTATTCCGGCGCGTTCACGGCCACCGAAGTCCTGTTGGCGATGCGATCCGGCGCGGCGATGGTCAAGATTTTCCCCGCACAACTTGGCGGGCCAAAGTATATGACGAATCTGCGCATGGTCTACCCGGAAGTCAACCTGATTCCCTCGGGCGGCGTCAATTTGGAAACCGCGGGCGAGTTCATTCGTTGCGGTGCCTGTGCCGTCTCGGGAGCCCGCACGTTCATGGATCGGGAACGGATCGCCGCGGAGGGGATCGGCTGGATCACCGGCCAGGTGGCCCGCTACGTCGAAATCGTCCGCAAGGCCAAAGAGGATTTACCGGAGCTGCCCTAATGCACCGCTATGTCTGGCTTTCGTATCCACTGACGCTCGACGGGCCCCGTCCGCCGGCCATTCCGGCTCCCGAGTTGACCGACCTGTACACCGTTGCCAAGGACGGCGCGGGCGTGCAAATTCTTCGGGTGGCCAACCACACGGGCACGCACGTCGATTCGCCGTGTCACGTGGTGACGGGCGCGCTGCGGATCACCGATTTTAGCCCGCAGGAGATGATCTTCACGCGGCCGCTGGTGATCGACCTGCCGCTGCCCGACGCGACGGTCGCGATGCCGGGTGACTTGGAACCGCTGGCGGAGCAATTGCAGAGCGCCGACTTGGCGTTGTTTCGCTTCGGCTACGGCGACATTCGCCGGACCGATCCGAAACGCTACAGTACGCGATGCCCGGGGTTTGGCGTCGAATCGGCCCGCTGGCTGCGGCGGACTTGCCCCGATCTTCGCGCCCTGGGATTGGACGTGCCGTCGGTCGCGGTGATCGCCTGCCTGGAGGCGACGATGCCGGCCCACAATGAACTGTTGGCCGGCGACGGACGACGCTTTCTCGTCATCGAAGAAATGAACCTGGATCAAGACTTGAAAGCACTCATCGAGGTCCGCGTCAATCCTTGGCTTGTGCAGGGGATGGACAGCGGGCCGTGCTCGATCGTGGGAGTGCTGGCGGGCGAGGAGTACAGCAATGCTCGAAGAGACCTACGGCCATTCACCCATTCATAAGATGTTCGATCTGGCCGACGTCTACGGAGTCGGCTATGACCACGAACGCGCCGGCCGAAAACGGCTGCGGCTCGGCATCATCGGCGCCGGCGGCGTGGCGGTGTCGAAGTACTTTCCCGCCGTAAAGCGATTGCAGACGATTTGGGAACCGGTCGAAGTCGTAGCCTTCAGCCGCCGCGACAAACAGGCCGGACGCAACATTCAAGCCACCTGGGGCGGGCGCTGGTACCGCGATTATGCGGAAATGCTCGACAAAGAGTCGCTCGACGGGGTGATGATTCTGGGGCCCAATCACCTCCACGCCGAACATGGAACGGCGTGCGTCGAACGCAACTTGCCCATTCTCGTCGAAAAGCCGTTCACGCTCTCCCTGGTGGATGGCGAGCGGCTCTGCCGCCTGGGCGACGACCGCGGCGTGCCGATAATGACCGTGGCCAACAAGCGCGTGCAGCCCTCCCTATCGCCGCGCCAAGCGGTACGTCGATGAAGGACCGGTCGACAATCCCGCGATGTTCGCCGCCAAGTTCAATCTCGGCTACGATTACGTGGTCCACATGCTTGAGGCAGGCACCATCCATCTGTTCGATCTCACCCGCTACTTTATGGGCGACGTGGCTCGACTTTCCGCGATCGGAGTCAACAAGTACGCACGCAATCAGGGCAAGTATCCCTTCGACAACGCCATGATCTCCTTTGAGTTTTGCAGCGGCTCCGTCGGGCAGCTCTACACGAGTTCCTCCGCAATCAGCCTGAAACCATGGGAGCGAGTGGAAGTTTACGGCAACAAGGCTTGGTTGGCCATCGAAGACCAGTACGAACTGCGGCTCTTCGATTCTGAAGAAGGCCCGGCGAAGTCCTGGCGCCCCGTGGTGCCCAACACGCTCCTGTTTGACGAAGAGTTCGGCGGGTTCATGGGATTGATCGAGAACTTCTTGCAGGTAATACGTGGGACTGAGAAGCCCTGCGTAACCGGCTGGCACGGCCACCGTGCTTACGAGTTGAACGTGGCCACGCTGTTATCGCTCCATCGTCGGCAGCCCGTTGCCCTGCCGCTGAGTTCAGAGGCTGCCGATGTCGAACGAGCTGCCATTGTTCAGTATTGACAGCAATACTCATTATGAGAGCAACTCGTCGCAGACCAGGTCGCAATCGCCGGCTTGGCTCGGGAGCATCGTGGCATTGCAGCGCGAGGAGCGAACCCTTCTCCGCATCCAACCGCTGAACGGGCGTCTTCGTCGCCGTTTCCGTGTGTCAATTTAGGTAATGAGGGGTGACTATTCTGGATGTTCCGGATTTTCTGAAAATGCCGGTTTCAACGGTCCGATGGTCGAAACAGTCAAGAGATTCCAAATTATAGCGGTTGTTCGGGCGCATTGGGGCACTTTGGTGGGCTCGGACCACGCCACCCAGAATCCGTTTAAAGAAAGGGAAAAGGAAATGAGCGCACGTAGCATGATGCCGGCCGTCATGGCCTTGGTCGTATCATTGGCCCTGGCATCGACCATTGTGGCGAAGGAGGAGACTATCCTTCCGCCCCCTGGGCCGCAATCACCTTGCGCCGAGGCCTGCGACTGCGAGCCAATCTGCTGCCCGACGAACTGCGAGCGGGGTCTGCAAGTCTACGGTGACCTGCTGTATCTGCGGCCGCGGAATGACGGGTTAGAGTATGCGGTGCCGATCAACGGTCCCATTACTCCCGGCACAGTTCCGGTCCAGGTCGGCCGCACGGCCTCACTGGATCCGCAGATTGCGCCTGGCTTCCGTGTGGGCGGCGGCATCGACTTCGACTGCTGCAGCAACCTGTCCGCGACCTTCACATATTATGCCTGCAATGTGGACGATTCGATTTCCACCGACGCGCCCTTCGTGCTTCGCTCGATGGTCGTCCATCCATCCACGGCGGACGCCGCCTACGATTGGCTCAGCGCCACTGCTCATGAAGCCATCACATTCAACATTGCGGACATCGACTACAGACATCAGTTCTATTGCAGCGAGCGTTCGAGCCTCACCTATCTGGTCGGGTTGCGTTATGCAAACTTGAAGCAGGACTTCTCGTCCCAGTTCGAGCCGATCATTACCGAGAACGTTGACGCCAGCGTCGATTTTGACGGCGGCGGCTTCCGGCTTGGTCTGGAGGGAGTGCGCTATTCCGCCTGCCGGAACATCTTCATCTACGGCAAGGCGGCAGCGAGCTTCCTCGGGGGCGAATTCCGTGCCGACTACCTGCAAAGCAACGCTAACAACCCGCTGGTTGCCGCAACCGACTGGAAAGAAGCCCGAATGGTCTCGATCCTCGACTGCGAAGTCGGATTAGGGTGGGCCAGCGAGGGCGGCCACGTGCGGATTTCCGCCGGCTATATGGTCAGTGGCTGGTTGAACGTCGTGAAGACGCCGGAATTCATTGCGTCCGTACAGGCCAATCAATATCACGGACCGGACAAGATCGACGGCAACGCCCTGGTATTCGACGGTCTCGTGAGTCGTCTCGAATTCCGTTGGTAATTGGTGATTGACACACAAATACGGCGGCAAGCGGCACGGCAATCGCACTTGATGCCAAGGACTGTCCAGGTTTTCGCGCAAGCGAGAACGGGACAGTCCTTTTTCCTGCGCCGGAGGGCTTTGGCGGCCGAGGCATGTGGAGGGCGAATCCAGTCGAGAAAGTTGCATATAGGGATGGCGACGATTGATTTTCTCGGCAAAAAGTGCTATCAGTATTGGTCGTTGCCCCAAGGCGAACCCTGTTCTCAAGGAGCTCCGACATGAGACCTCCACACTGGTTAGACGGCGTGATCGGCGAACTGCGCGACGTGGACGACATCTCCCTGGCAATCGCTGAGAGTCCAAGGCTTCGGCAGGCGATTCAGAAAGGGATCGATGCGGCGTTTCAATGGGAAGGGCTGCACGAGCAAGACCCGAAACTGGCTGCCAGCAGCTTCGAGCAGGAAATCCGCGTTGCCGTTGTCGACGCTTTCAAGAGCGACCATTAGCGGATTGAGGAAGCTGCCACCACCCGCTTCCCCAGTGTAATATCCCATTCAAAACCGCCGCTGGCAGCGCTCGCAATAGCTGGCCAACTCGGCTTGTTGCTGCGCGCGATCCCAGCCGAGGACCTCGGCCATCCAGCCGGCCGTCCGTTCCGCGAGATCGGCGGCGTCGGGATGGTAATAATGCCAGCCGCTGCGGCGGATCATGACGTCGTCCAAGTGCAGCGCCCACTCGTGCTCGCAGAAGTGGCGCACGGCATCCGCGCCGACCGGTTGCGGGAGAATGCCGCTGGCCAGCGTCGCTGCGCCGGGCACAAGTAATGGCTCCTCGGCCGTCCGGCACCGCGCGGCCGGGCGATCCAGGTGGGGCAAGAGCCGATCGACAGCCTGTTGGGCAATCAGGCGATAGGTCGTCAACTTGCCGCCGGCGACGTCGAGCCAGCCGGGCTCGCACATGCGGATCTGGTGTGCCCGCGAGATATCCGACGGGCCGCCGCGGCGGCTGACGATCAGCGGCCGCAGGCCGGCCCAATGGCTGATCACATCCCGCGGCTCGATCTTGGCCGACGGGAAAGCACCGTTGATGACCGCCAGGATGTAGTTCACATCGTCCGACTCGGCGTCAACGGCCTCGGGCGGGCCGGCATAGTCGGTGTCGGTGGTGCCAAGGATTACCCGTTCGCCCCAAGGAATAGCGAAGAGGATGCGCCGCTGATGCGTCATCACCACGGCGCTAGGCACCGGCAACCGTTGGCGGTCGATGACCAAATGGACGCCTTTGGTGAGCCGCAATCGCACGCGGCTATGGGGGAGCGTGGCAGCCCAAGGACCAGCGGCGTTCACCACGCAGCGAGCGAGCACTTCGCTCTGTCGCGCGCCCACGGCGTCGTTGAGCCGGCATCGCCATCCACCCGGACGGCGTGCCGCGTCTTCCAGCCGAACGTAGTTGAGGACAATCGCCCCGTGCCGGGCTGCGGAGCGGACCGTGTCGATCACCAACCGCGCGTCGTTCGTCAATGCGTCGAAGTATCGGACGGCCCCCGTCAAACCGTTGCGGCGAACGCCGGGCAACTGCTCGATCACTCCTTCGGGCGGCAGCGATGTCGATCGCCCCAGATTCCGCCCGCCGCAGAGCAGATCGTAGACCTTCACGCCGATCCGCAGTTGCCAGAGCGGCCAGTGCGTGCCGCGATAGGTCGGGAAGAGAAACGGCAGCGGTTCGGCTAGGTGCGACGCGATGCGGTGCAGGATCATCTTCTCGCGGCTCGACTCGTAGACCAGCCCAAGACGCCCCTGGGCCAAATAACGCAGGCCGCCGTGCAACAGGCGGCTCGACCGGCTGCTCGTGCCCGAGGCCAGGTCATATTGCTCGACCAGCGCGGTGCGAAGGCCGCGCATGGCGGCATCGCGGGCGATGCCCGCACCGACGATTCCCCCGCCGACCACCAATACGTCAAGTTCCGCGTTCCGTAGGCGATCGGCAGCATCGGCGCGTGACAGTTCCAAGCTCACGGCTCGATCTCCCAGTGAAGCGATCGCTCGACCGCCTTCTGCCATCGCACGTAGAGACGGTCTCGCTCCGATAACGGCATCGCGGGCGAATACTCTCGATCGAGCGCCCAATGATCGGCTAGATCAGCGGTGTCGTGCCAATAGCCCACGGCCAGACCGGCGAGGTAGGCGGCTCCCAGGGCGGTCGTTTCGGCGACGACCGGCCGCCGGACGGGCACGCCCAAAATATCCGCCTGAAACTGCATCAGCAAGTGGCTCACTGAAGCCCCGCCGTCCACCTTCAACTCCGTCAACGTCAGACCGGCATCCTCCTGCATGGCGTCGAGCACGTCGCGGGTCTGATAGGCCATCGACTCCAGGGCTGCGCGGGCGAGTTGCGACGCGGTGGTTCCCCGCGTCAGTCCCAGAATCGTGCCTCGGGCGTACGGATCCCAGTCGGGCGCACCGAGCCCGACAAAGGCCGGCACGAAATAGACTCCGTCAGAGTCGGGTGTCCGGGCGGCCAACGCTTCGATCTCAGCCGACGAGCGAACCAGCCCCAAGCCATCGCGGAGCCATTGGACCACGGCCCCGCCGATGAAGATCGAACCTTCGAGACAATAGGTGATGCGGCCTTCGAGGCCCCAAGCGATGGTCGTCAGCAGCCGATGGGCTGAAGCAATCGGCGTGAGGCCGGTATTCAAGAGAAGGAAGCAGCCGGTGCCATAAGTGTTCTTGGCCGCGCCGAGTTGAAAGCAGGCTTGGCCGAAACAGGCGGCCTGCTGGTCGCCGGCATCGCCCGCGATGAGAATCGGATCGCCGAACCACGCTGCCTCCGTCGCGCCGTAGACCTGGCTCGAAGGGCGCACTTCCGGCAGCATCGCCCGCGGGATGTCGAGCACGGCGAGCAATTCGTCGTCCCAATCGAGCGTGTGGATGTTGAAAATGAGCGTGCGGCTGGCGTTGCTGTAGTCGGTAATATGGAGTCGGCCGCCGGTCAGCCGCCACAGGAGCCACGTATCGACCGTGCCGAAGAGGATCTCGCCTCGTTGGGCGCGGCGACGAAGCCCCTCGTGCGAGTCGAGCAGATGCTTGATTTTCGTGCCGGAGAAATAAGCGTCCAGCAGCAGGCCCGTCTTTGCGCAAAAGGTCGCTTCGAGGCCCTCGGCCTTGAGGCGTTCACAGATGGGGACGCTGACGCGGCTTTGCCATACGACCGCATCGGCGACCGGGCGGCCGGTCTCTCGCTCCCAGAGAAGCGTCGTTTCGCGTTGGTTGGTCACGCCGAGCGCGGCGACGTCGCCGGCCGACAGCGCGGCCTGGGCCAGCGCCTGCCGCGCAACCGCCAGTTGTGACGACCAGATGGCCTCGGGGTCGTGGCAAACGAGCCCCGGGGCGGGCAAGAGTTGGGGGAATTCGCGCTGCGCCACGGTCACGACTCGACCACCGTGATCAAAGACGATCGCGCGACTCGAGGTGGTGCCCTGGTCGAGGGCGAGGATGTATTTTGCCGAGGCCATCCCGTGTAATCCCGCAGAACTTCTACCCCGCTTAGCGCAGAATCGTCACCCTCGACCCGACCGACAGAATTCCGTACAGGTCTTGCAGGTCTCGGTCGTTGACGCAGATGGCGCCGCGGTTGTCGTCGCGGCCGATGTTCTGGGGATCAGCCGTGCCGTGGATTCCGATGCGGTCGGTCAGTCCGATCCACGCGCTGCCTAAGGGGTTCTTCGGATCATTGGGACCGATCGTAATGCCGTCCGGTCCGTAGTAGGTTGGATTGAGTTTTTTTTGGCCGACGGTGTATTGCCCGTCAAGCTTCGGCTGGTCGCGGCCGATTCCGATCGAAAACCGTCCGGCGTAACGGTTCTGGACCATCAAGGTCAATTGCCGCTTGTCGAGCGAAACGATGGCATCGAACGGCCCCTCGATGACCTTCAATTCCTTGCCGGCGGCAAGCGGTTGATCCTTGACGGTCTCGTCGCTGTTCGACGCTCCGGGCGACATCAAACCGTTGATCCGCGCCAACAGTTGCCAGGGCACTTTGTACTTCTGGGCGACAAGGTCGATCGTCTCTCCGGGCTGCACAACATGCGGCGGCGCCAAGTAACTCTGCCGCGAGTAGATCACGGTGCCGGCTAGTTGGTCGAGCAATTCGGTGACTTGCTTCGCCTGGTCGGCAGGAAGTTTGGGATTGACGTAAAGGATGCTCAATGCGAGCTGGGCCTCGGCAAGCTTACCTTCGTTGAGTTTCTTGTGAACACCCTCCATCACGGCGGAGAACTGTTGCTGTAGGAGTTCTTCGGTCGCTTTGTCGGTCGCCGATGCGGCGCCGCCGTTGGCCGCGCTTTCCGGCGCCGGGCCGAGGTTGCACACCCCGCCCGACGCCGAGGGTTGTGCGCCCGGCGACGGAGCCGGAACTGCTGAAGCCGGCTCGGCCCCTATCACTGGAGTTGGGTTCGGCACAGAGCCAGTCAACAGCGGCGGGCCAAGCGTGGCAGTCGTATTGCCCGACGGCAAAGGTGGCGGAGTCAGCGGTGTCACTGTTGCAGAACCGGACGCAGGATACGGCGCCATAGGCGTATTCGTCGTGCTGGCAGATGGATTACTCAACAGACCGCCGGCCAATGACGGCGGCGACAACGTTGCGGGACCAAGACTGCTCGTGCCAGAATTGCTGGCTGAACTTCCGCCTAACGCCAGCGGGCCGCCGGGCGTCAACGATGGTTTTGCGTTGGAGAGATCGACGGTGGGCGCGTCGAGGGACGATCTCGGATCGCCGTTGTTCGGCGACAGTGACAGGTAAACGCCGTATCCCACTGCCGCCAACACCGCAAGAATCATCAAGTTCTTTAGCAGGTTCATCTTCGTCCTCCTTGACGAATCGAGCGTAGCCCAGGGGGGCGAATCATACGCGAAGAACCAAAACAATGCTAGCCGGAAATGAAAGCCGGAATGGGCAGAATACGCAGAATGGGTAACAGACTTCGCTCTTGTCACCAACGTGTAACGCCAGTGGTTTCGGGCCTGCTCAATTGACGAGCGTACACGCCGAGTAGTGTTGCCTAGACAGCCCGAATGCCGCATCTTCGTGGTTCTGCCTGTTCCGGCGTTTCTCTCTTGCGACAAAAACTACCATTGACGAACGCCGCTGTCCTTCGCTATTGTCGTCCCCCTATTCGTAAGGGCACCCGGTGCCAGCGGATTCGCGTGGCGCTTCACCTACCGATATCGGCAACCACGTTTTTCTTAACAGCGGTCTGAACATGGCACAGTCAATCGACTCCGCGTCCCTGGAACCCGAGTTGGGAAGCCCGCCCGGCGCGCAGTTCGTACATTCCCTATTGCGGTTCGTTCAGGCGGTGCGTTACCGCAAAAACCTGGCGATGACAGTGCTTGTGGCCGCGATGCTGTTGGGTGGACTGTACTATGCCACGGCGCCGCGCCGTTACGCCTCGAAGGCCGCATTGCTGGTCACGCAGACGAACCACGATCGCCTCGACACGTCGTTGACCAACGATGAAATGCAGCGGCAAAACAGCATGCCCACGTTTGAGAACCTGCTCCACAGTGCAGCGGTGGTCGAGGAGGCGCTGAAGAACCTGGAGCCCGCTGATCGGGTGGACCTGGCCGGAGTTCCCGCGGATCGTCAGGCCGCCCGGCTGCAAGCGGGCCTGACAGTCAAAACCATTCGCTCCACCAGTATCTTGGAGGTAAGCTACGAGTCGAAGGATCCCCAGGTTGCCATGAACGTCGTGCAGGCGGTGGTTCAGTCGTATCTGGATTTCATGGATAGCATGCACAAGGGGACGGCCGGCGAACTGAGTCGAATGCTGACGAAGGAGCGGAATGAGATCGAGGAGAAGCTCAGTAGCAAGGAGAGCGAACTGCTCGAAACTCGCCGTCGTTACGCGGACATGGGAATTCCGACCGACAGCAAGACGCTTCATCCGACGGTGCAAACGGCCGTAACCTTCAACGACGCGCTCACGGCCGCGCAGAAAGAGAGGGCGGAATGTGAAGCCCTGCTCGAGGCGCTCAAGAGCGCGATCGCCAACGACGAGGACCTGGGACAGTACCTGGCGACGGTCGGCGACGCCGTCGGCCGCGAACTGCTGTTGAATACGCTTGGACTGGGCGGACGCGATGGTACCAACCAGGTTAGTCTCGAACAGGAGTTGGTGAACACCCGCGCCGAACTGCAGACCCTGCAACAAAACCTAGGCCCTAATCACCCGGAAGTCATCTCGTTGAATCGGAAGATCGCAGCCATCGAGGAGTTTCTCGGCTCGGCGACCGAGCGGATGCAACAGCGCATGGTGAAACTCCGCAAGAGCGAGTTGGGGCCGTGGCTGGTGCAAATGGTGCAACAAAAACTCGATGAGGCCAGGAAGAAGGAGGCGACCTTGAAGACCTGTTTTGAGACCGCCCGCACCGAGGCCGTCAACGTCAGCGGCCAATTGGCCGCGGTGGAGTTGCTCGAACGGGACGTCAAACGCCTCAAGGACATGAGCAGCGTTCTCTTCAATCAGATCGGCTCGCTCGATCTGCGGCAGAACGGCCAAGACGTGCGCGTGGCTGTCATTGAGGCGCCCAAGCTAGTGAAGGCGCCGGTCTCTCCGAAGCGGAGCCTGGTGGCGCTGGTGGCCATCTTGGGCGGACTCGCCGTGGCATTTGGGTTGGTCATGCTGTTGGACGCGCTGGACGACCGTTTCCGCTCGGTCGAGGAGATGCAGGGGCGTCTGGGAGTCCCCTTGCTGACGATGATCCAGCCGTTGCAGCCGCCGGAAAGTACGGGGCTGCAGGCGCTCGTGACCCACGCCATGCCGACTTCGCCGGCCAGCGAAAGCTTCCGGACGCTGCGAACCGCTTTGACGCTGACGCATCCCGACGCTCGCCAGATCGTTGTGACCAGTTCCGAACCGCGCGACGGCAAGACGACCATGCTGGCCAACCTGGCCGTTTGCTACGCCCAGGCCGGCAAGCGCACCTTGTTGATCGATGCCGATCTGCGGCGTCCCGGCTTGACCGCATTGATGAACATGCGCGGGCCGCGCGGCCTAAGCGAGGTCCTCCGCTCTCAAGTCGATCCTTCGCAAATGGCGTCGCCGCACATCCAGCCTTCGGGCGCGGATGGATTGGACATCCTGCCTTCCGGCCCGAGGCCCAGCGATCCCGGGGAACTGCTCGGCAGCCCTCGGCTCTCGCAACTGCTCGCCTGGGCGGAAACGGTCTACGACATGATTCTCATCGATAGCCCTCCGATACTCGCCACCGCCGACACGGCCGTCATCGGCCGATTGGTCGATGGCATCGTGCTGGTGGTGCAGCCGACCAAGAACCGCCGGCGGCTGGTGACTCGCGTCGTGGAACAGCTCGAATTGGTGAAACTCCCCATCCTGGGCTTAATCGTCAACCGGGCCGACGCCGCGGAAGATCACGGCTATTACGGCTATCACCATTACGGATACGGGTACGGGTACGGCTATGATTACGGCGCCGACGAGGACGACAGGACCGAGCAGCCGACCGACTCTGTGGAAGACAAAGGCGAAAAAGAGTGCGTGCCCTTCACCGACGCAACGATGCGGAACCCCGATGACGATGAAGACTCTCGCGATCTCCTCATTCCACGTCGCGTGGCGTAAACAGCGAGCGGGGCAGAACATATGTAAGTGACTGGCGGAACACGTCTTGTGCAGTCGGGTAGGCTGGGGGCATCGGCCGGGATGGTCTCGGCTCGATGAACCTCAGGAGCCCGAACATGAAGAAACGAATTCGACACGGCGATCCGCGGCGACGGAGCTATTGGGAAGAGGTGGTGCGGCGGTGGAGGGAAGGCGGCCAATCGGTGCGGGCGTTTTGCCGCGCCGAGGAATTGCGGGAGTCGGCCTTCTATTTCTGGCGGCATAAACTGGCGCGAGGTGGTCACCGCACCGGCAAGCGGGTAT
This sequence comes from uncultured Planctomycetaceae bacterium, assembly GCA_963823895.1. Lineage (GTDB taxonomy): Bacteria > Planctomycetota > Planctomycetia > Pirellulales > Thermoguttaceae. Next base: position 46,415 of record CAWGNG010000038.1, on the reverse strand, counting down.
CCGGTGCCGTGGACGGCGCGCAGTTCCAGTCACGCCCGGCGACGCCAACGTCGCGTTCATCCAAGCGGGTATCGCCACGGCATGGTGCTACGCCTTCGTTTCTGCCCGTGCATGTGGTGGGACCGGCAAGCAGGTGCTTCGGCGCGGCTGAGGCGGACGGCGGCGTGGAGATTATCCTGGGGCAAGGCCGCACGGTACGGGTGCAGGCGGGCTTCGACCGGCAAACGCTCGCCGCTGTGCTGGCCGTGCTGGAGGTGCAGCCGTGTTGAACCTGTCGGAACTGGTGCGGATCTACGTGTGCTTGGCGCCGACAGATATGCGAAAAAGTTTCGACACACTGGCCGCCCTGGTGCGGGACTGGCTGGGATACGATCCCTTGTCCGGCCACTTGTTCGTGTTCCGCAGTCGCCGTGGCGATCGCGTGAAACTTTTGTGGTGGGATCGCGACGGGCTGACGTTGTACTATCGGCGGCTGGAAGAAGGAACCTTTCGCTTTCCGACGAGCAACGACCCACAAGCGCGGAGCGTCGAGGTCTCGGCGCAGGAGTTGTCGCTGGTGCTGTGGGGCATCGACCCGTCCAGCGTGAAACGGCAGCAACGCTACCAACGCACGGCTTGATGCGGGGAGAAAAACCTTTCTTGCGGTGGGAATAATTTCGCGTTCACGGTATCTATAAGGGCATGGACACGGACGCCATGCCTCTTCCCGATCCCGCCCTGCTGCCCGACGATGTCGCGGTGCTCAAGCAGTTGATCGTGCAATTGTTGGAGCAGTTGCGTCTGCGCGACGAGCGGCTCCAGCGGCAAGAACATCACATTCACTTGCTGCTGAAAAGGATTTACGGGAGCAGCAGCGAGAAGTTCGATCCGCAGCAAGGCATGTTGTTCGAGAACCAGGCAGATGCGGAAGAGGCGGCTGCCAACTCGCCGCCGCCGGTCGCACGGGCAGCTTCCAAGAACCGCGACAAGCACGGCCGAGGGCGGATTCCCGACGAGACCAAGCGTGAGGAAGTCGTTCACGATCTTTCCGAAGCCGAGAAGGCGGCATTGGGCGGCCTGGAGAATCTGGTCGAGTTGCCGCCGGAGACCAGCGAGCAACTCGATTGGCGGCCCTCGACGCTGTTCGTGATGGTGCATGTCCGCAAGAAATACGCCCGCAAAGAGCAACTGCCCGAGAGCGGCCTGACGCTCGTCGAGCAGAACGTGGTGCTGGCCCGCAAGCCGCCCGAGGCGATTCCCGGCGGTTTGGCCGGTCCGGGGCTGATGGCCCAGGTGATCGTCAGCAAGGGGGCCGATCATCTGCCCTTGCACCGGCTGGAAGGAATCTTCCAGCGACAGGGCGTCCGCATCTCCCGGCAGACGATGGACGGCTGGTGGCTTCAAACGGCCGAGTTCTTACAACCTTTGTACGCCCTGGCTATCCGCGTGGTGTTGGCTTCTCACGTAATCCACACGGATGACACCTCGGTGAAGGTCCGCGATGCCTGGCGGAGGCTGAAGTACACGGGCCACTTCTGGCCCTACGTGGGCGATCCACTGCACTCGCTGACCGTGTTCGATTACACGACGAATCACAAACGGGACGGACCGGCCGCGTTTCTCAAGGATTATCGCGGCTATGTGCAGGCCGACGCCTTCAACGGTTACGACGGAATCTACCTGGAATCCGACGGTCGAATCATCGAGGTGGCTTGTTGGGCGCATGCGCGGAGGAAATTCCACGAGAGCCGACGGCTGGATGCGGCCCGCATGGAGACGGCGTTGACTTGGATCGGCAAGCTCTACGCCGTGGAGAAAGATCTCCGGCAGCGCTGTCAGGGCCAGTGGCAGCCACTCACGCTGGAGGAGCGTGCCACGCAAATCGCCGCCGAGCGGCAGGAGCGGTCGCGGCCGCTCTTGGACAGCTTCCATACATGGCTGGAAGCCGAGGCGCCCAAGGTCTTGCCCAAGAGCGCGGTTCGTGGAGCGATTAACTATACGCTCGGCAACTGGACGGCCCTGTCCGTATACCCTAACGACGGCTGGCTGGACATCGACAACAACGAAGGCGAGAACTCGTTGCGGGGCCTCTGTATCGGACGCCGCAATTGGCTTTTTGTGGGGAACGACCGGGGCGGCCGCGCGGCGGCGATCCATTTCAGCCTGTTGGCGTCATGCAAGCGTCACGGCCACGATCCTTGGGTCTACTACCGCGACGTGCTGACCCGACTGCCAGCGATTCTTCCCGGCGCCAGCGAGGAAGAACTTCTCGCCCTCCTCCCCCACCGCTGGCATCCGGCTTGATCTCCCCGTTCGCCAAGCCTACGCCCAGGCGGCGATTTCTCCCTATGTGCTCGGCGGGACGCTTACGAACATATTGAGCGACAGTCTCTTCTCAAGAGCCGGTTTTCGGGGACATCGATACGTGCTCACCACAATGCCGCCATTCAATGTACGGGAGTGCGACGGGGGGAGAAGCTGTACGAAACTCACGGGGTCGCGTCAGCCTTCATGCACGGTTCGCGCCGTAAATTGCAACAGCACGGCTGTCGGCTCTTCGCTGGCGGCGGCAAGCTTCAGATCGAATCGCGCCCCATAGGGAAGCAGTTGTGCCGTCTTGATTCGCGCCTCCGGCCCCTCGATCTGTTCAACCCTCAGTTCAGGCGTGACGGGAAGCGGCGGACAAAAAGCGACGTGGATGCTGCCGGTTCGCTGTCGGGGTGCAAACGGCAGCCGCAGTCGGCCGCAGACTTCCGTCGCCCCATCGGCAGTTTCGCTGCGAGTGAGTTGCTGTGTGACCTCTGCCGAAAGCGAAACAAAGGGGTCGGGAGTCTTTGTCCCACACAGCGGCGATCGCAATGAAGCCTTGACGGGCGAGAAACTAGGTCGTTGCGACTTGGCAAAGAACCATAACCACATCAAGCTCTCTTCGATCACAATGATGACTCGCGGGAGCAGCGCGATGTTGGAAGGCGTGTCGCGCGGCGAGCAGACCCCGCCGCACAGGGCAGCCGCGGCAATTGACGTAACCGCCATCACAGCTATATCGACCCGGCTGATCCGATTGGCGCTCCGAGGCAGGAGCCAGCCCAGCCGAACGACCACTGCGGCAGCGGCGGTCAGTGCGCCGGTTGTCAACAGGCTGACCGGTTCCAACGGCGTTTGTAGCGCGCCGGCCATCCTCCTTGCCGTGACGACCGTGGCCGCAGCGATCAGCAAACCGAGAACGACAACCGCCCCGCAGCGGAGAGACTCTGTTATCGGAGCCGCGGAACCAGCAGCGGACCACTTCAACGACCGCGTGCTGCTCATCGCTGCGTTTCCCCGACTACTTTGCCGCGGCAGCCAGTTCGGCGGCGCGGTTGGTCTTTTCCCAGGTGAACTCGGGTTCGTTGCGGCCGAAGTGGCCGCCGGAGGCCGTCTTGCGGTAGATCGGCCGACGGAGATCGAGATACTTGATGATCCCGCCCGGGGTCAGGGGGAACACTTTGCGCACCAGTTCGCAGAGTTTCGCGTCGGGAATCTTGCCGGTGCCTTCGGTATCGACCAGCACGCTCACCGGTTCCGATACGCCGATCGCGTAGGCAATCTGCACCTCGCATCGATCGGCCAGTCCTGCCGCGACGATATTCTTGGCCACGTGCCGCGCCATGTAAGCGGCGCTGCGATCCACCTTCGTGGGGTCTTTGCCGCTGAAGGCGCCGCCGCCGTGGCGGGCCCAGCCGCCGTAGGTGTCGACGATGATCTTTCGCCCCGTCAGCCCGCAGTCCCCTTGCGGACCGCCGACCTCGAACCTCCCCGTCGGATTCACATGGTACGTGATGCCGGCGTTGACCAGGTGCTTCGGCAACAACGGATTGACAATCTTCTCGATCACGAATTTGCGAATCTCCTCCTGGCTGACCGCGCCATCGTGTTGAGTCGACACCACAACCGTGTCAATTCGCACCGGCTTGCCGCCATCATACTCGACCGTCACCTGGCTCTTGCTGTCGGGCCGAAGCCACGCGACTTCCCCTTTCTGCCGGGCTTCGGTCAGCCGATTGAGAATCTCTTGCGCCAGTTGGATCGGCAGCGGCATCAATTCCGGCGTATCGTTGCAGGCGTAGCCGAACATCAATCCCTGGTCGCCGGCGCCGATCTCCTTCCCCTTGGCGGCGTCCTCGTTGACGCCCACCGCGATGTCCGGACTCTGACGGTCGATCGAGAGCATCACCGCGCAGGTGTCCGCACAGATGCCCATCTTGTCGTCCGTGTAGCCGACGTTGCGGATCACCTGGCGAACGACGGCGGGATAGTCGATCACGGCCTTCGTGGTGATCTCGCCGGCGACGATGGCAATGCCGGTAGTGACCATCGTTTCGCACGCTACGCGGCTCATCGGATCCTTGGCGAAAAGTGCGTCAAGAATGCCGTCGGAGATCTGGTCGGCGAGCTTGTCGGGATGGCCCATGCTGACCGATTCGCTGGTAAACAAAAATTTGCCCTGCGCCACGGAAATCTCTCCTGATTGGGTAAGGTTCGGCCAACCACGTTGGAAAAGACGACGGAACGATGATTATAGACGATCGGGGCGAGTCTTGCCAATTGGGACCATAAGAGAATGTCTGCCAATACCCCCGTCAGAGGGTTCGGTGGCCGCGATCGCCTTTTTGTTCGATTACTTCGCGTAAGAGTCCCAATGTCCGCGTCGTGGCGCCGAGTTGGGATCGCACAAAGGACTGGGCTCGCCCGCCAAAAGCGGCGGCATAATCGGGCTCTTCCAGGCAGCGGCGGACGAAGCGGGCGAACTGTTCGCCGTCGCCCACAACGACCGCGGCATCGTGGTCGAGCATCGCGGCGACGATGTCGCGGAAGTTCCAGGTATTGGGGCCGAACGAGACGGCCGCCCCGTAGGCCGCCGGCTCGATCATGTTCTGTCCCCCGCGGTTGCCCATGCTTCCGCCGACGAACGCGATGTGAGCCGTCCCCCACCAGGCGCCGAGCTCGCCGACAACGTCGACCAAAAGGATGCGGGGGGCGGGGGACGGGGGGCGGGGGACGGAGGAAGAGGAGGAAGAGGAGGAGAGAGGAGAGGGGAGAGGGGAGAGTGATTCCGATTGCGGCTTTCCGCTTTCCACTTTCTCCCGTCCCCCGTCCCCCGTCCCCCGCCCCTCGAACGCTGTCCGTCGCTGCCACGGCAAGCCGGACGTGTCCAACAGCTTCGCCACCGCCTCGAATCGGTCGGGATGACGCGGCACGATCACCAACCGCAACCGCGGCCATTGCCGGCTCAACTCGCGGAACGTCGCTAACGCCATCGCCTCTTCTGGCTCCTGCGTGCTGCCGGCCAATAGCACAATGTCATCGTCTTTGAATCCGGCCAGCGCGGCCAGTCGTTGCGTGGCCGTGTTGTTGCGGTCGGTCTGCGCCCCGTCGTATTTCATCGAGCCGGTCACGTACACCGTCTCCGGCCGGGTGCCCAGCGATCGGAACCGCTCTGCATACGTCTCATCCTGCGCGGCCACGACGTCGATCTGTTGCAGCAGCCTCGCCACTAATGGCCGAATGCGCCGGTAGCCGCGAAAGCTCTTCTCGCCCAGGCGGCCGTTGATGACCGCGACCTTTGTCCCCTGCTTCTTGGCGACTCGGATTAAATTCGGCCACAATTCCAATTCCGCCAGTACGAGCACATCCGGCCGCACCCGCCGCAGCGCCGTCTTGACCGCCCAGGAGAAGTCCAGCGGGCAATAAAACACCGTCTGTCGCGGATATTTCTTCTTAGCCAGCGCCATACCGGTCGTAGTCGTCGTCGAGACAACGCATTCCCACTCCGGCCGTTCCTGTTCGATCATTTTCAGCAGCGGCGCAAGCAGATTGACCTCGCCGACGCTAACGGCATGAAGCCAGAGGCAGGTTCTCGTCGAAGTTCTCTGCGGCACACGCCCCAGGAACTTCGCCGCGTATCCCTCGCGGTATTTTCCTTTGCGCAGCGATTGCCACACGAGCCACGGCAAGCTCAGAAAGATCAGGAACAGATAGATTAGATTGAGCAGATACGGCACGAGGATTCCTTTCCGGGCCACGGTCACGCTGCTCCCCCCCACACACTATCGACTCTTTCCATGTGGCGGCCCCCGAAATCCGCCAGTTACGGATGCCGATGCGCCTCCAGGCCGCGTCTGGGTTACTCACTCGCTGCTTCGGCGGCTGCCATCTACGGCGGCAACGTCTTTCGCATAGAAACGAAAGTCATACCGATCACATAACGCTAGAAAGCGCTCGAGATCTGCCTGCGATGCGACCGTGCCACGAATCACATACCGCCCTTTGTAGTTGGTGGTGGAGAACTCAATGTTGCGAAACTCCACCTCTGCACGAGCCGCGCGAGCGAGTTCGTCAAACCTCATATCCTCGGCGTGCATTCGGTCCATACCGGTGTCGTACCAATTGCTAATCACGAAAACACCACCGCCGGACACAAGAACCGTCAGCAGAAGAAGAAACCCAAACTCGCGCCCTGCGCCGTGGGCCATCGGCGACACATCGGCACGGCGACGACCAATGAAACGACAAGAATGAGCAATAGAAGGATCGCCGGGAAATCCACTCCAAACACTCGATATACGAAAACCAGAATGCCGGCCCACGCGACCACGTAACTGGCGATTCCAAGTGTAAAGGCTTTCTTCGCCATCGAGCCTTCGGTCGGCGTTGCGGTAGACATGACGGGCCAGTCCTCCGATCTCTTTGCAGCACGAAAGCCCGTGCAAGCAGGTTCCGTCCTCGCCTCTCACATGCAATCAGGAAGGGGTTGTACCGGGAACCTGTTTTGACGTCTCTGCTGGCGCCCGGCTGGTCGAATGCACCAAGCGGTTGCGGTGCCGCTCCTGCAATTTCATATAGTACTCGACGAGCCGTTGCGGATCATTGCCGCACTCTTCTGAGATCTGACAGCGCGCCTTGCGCACTCGCACTAAAGGGGAGTCCGGTTTCATTTACAGTATCTCCTCGTCCAAGAATTCCAGTGGCGTAACCAACCTGGGATTATATAGGCCCAAGAGAACGTTTATTGTTTGGATGTGGCTGAACTTGTTCGCATTTGCCAGATGCTTGCAGTTCCAGGTCAAAAGAAAATCGCAGCGGTAGTACGAAGCCACAGCGAGGTGAAGGGCGTCTCCCGCCGGATTGGCCGGCATCACGAGATGACGGATATATGCTTCGACAATCTCACCGACAGGCGGCGCAATCGTGAGGACTGGTATATCCTTCAGCAGGGAAATCGCGTCTGCTTTGGTAGGATAATCCCCACTCTCAAGTTCGCGCAGCACCGCCTCACTGGTAAACAAGTCGTACTCCGGCCGTTTGAAATCCCACCAGTGTTGAGTCCAATTCTTGAGAACAGCGATCTTGGGATCATTTCGCTGCTCGTGGTAGTAGCTTGGGATAGAGGTCTCGACGTACACTTTCATCCGTGTTGTCGACTCCTCACTATTCTTGGAGGGCCCCATTCCCGTCACCCTTTCTTCATGCAGCACTGCTTGAACTTTTTCCCGCTGCCGCACGGGCAAGGATCGTTCCGCCCCACGCGCTGCTGGCGGTTGCGGATGGGCTGGGGCTTGTGATCGACCTCGGTCCCCTCGATGGCCGCCTGCTGCTGCGCGGCGATCTCGCCGGCGGATTGGGCGTCCTGGTGAATCGCCTCCGATTCCTTCCACGTCGAGCCGACGAAGCCCTCGTCGAGCTGCTCCATGCGGAAAATCAGGTCGGTGGTCCGTTCGCCCACCGAAACCCACATCTGTTCGAACGTCCGCATTCCTTCCCGCTTGTACTCGACCTTCGGATCGATCTGGGCATAGCCGCGCAGGCCGACGCTGCTGCGGAGGTGGTCCATCGCCAAGAGATGATCTTTCCATGCCATGTCGAGCAGTTGCAGCACGAGTTGCCGCTCCATTCGCCGCATTTCCGGGCGATAAACCTCCTCGACGGCCGCCGTCATGTGCCGATCGAGCCGCTCGGCGTCGCAACGGAGCATCTCCTCCGGCAATAACTCGTAGCCGAATGTCTCCTTTAGCCAATCGGAAAGCTGCTTCAAGCGGCCGTCCTCATTGGCCGCTCGCAGCGCACTGTCGATGGGGCCGTCGGCATTGGTGGTTTGGCCGAGCCGTTCGCGGGCTTCGACCATCGCCTGTTCTTGTCCGCGGGCGAACTCGCGGCTGTGCTCGACCAACAGATCGCGAACCTCGTCGCGCTGCTTATTCTTGAGATCCTCAACGCTCAATTCCACGTGGAACCGCTGCGACGCCCAATGGGCCAACGCGTCTCGATCGTAATGCTTGTGGCCGGTATTGTCGCGGGTAGTGAAGTGATACAGCCCGGCCATCACCGGATAGGCGATCTCCTTCTCCTCGTAGGCCGCCTCGGCCTTCTCGCGCACCAGCTTCTTGAACGCGGCCGGCTCCAACTCGCCGACTTGGTCGGGCGCCAACTCGATACCGAACTTGTGCCGCACCCAGTTGCAGGCGGTTTCGACGCCGAAACTGGGATGGAGGAATCGAGCGCCGTCGCTGAAGTCGATCTTCTGCAGAGCGGCTCTCGCCCGCTCGATCAAGAAATCGCCCACCTGATCGCGCCCGAGTTGCTTCAGGTCGCGATCGCGCAGGCTCAGATGCCAACGGGTATTGACCGTCTTGGCTAACGCCTCCCAGTTCCACTCCGAGGCCTCCTCTTCCGCCGGCAAGTTTTCGTCGAGGGCTTCCAGCACCTGGCCTTCCGCCATCCGCTCGGCCTGATCGCGGGCCTGGGTTTCGGCGGCAGCGAAGTCCATGCCGCGGAAGTCGCGAGCGTCGAGTTCGACCGCCAGCAGCTTGCCCGCCCACTCGGCAAACGTCTCCGCGCCGTAGTTTTTGTCGAGGAACTGGTCGAGATAGTGCTCGATCTGCTGGTCGATCATCTCGAAGATCAACTGCTTGCAGTCGGCGCCGTTGAGGATGTTCTGGCGGTAACCGTAGACGCGCTTTCGCTGCTCGTCCATCACTTCGTCGTATTCGAGCAGGTTCTTGCGTACCTCGAAGTTGCGTTCCTCGACCTTTTTCTGCGCCCCTCGATGCGGCGCGAGACCATGCGGCTTTCGATCGCCTCGCCCTCCTTCATTCCCAGCCGAGTGAGCACGTTTTTCACCCACTCGCCGGCGAAAATCCGCATCAGATCGTCTTCCAGCGACAGATAGAAGCGGCTGCTGCCGGGGTCGCCCTGGCGGCCGCAACGGCCGCGAAGCTGGAGGTCGATCCGCCGGGCTTCGTGGCGTTCGGTGCCGACGATGTGCAGTCCGCCCATGCCCGCCACCACGCGCCCCTCGGCCTTCATCTGCTCGCGCTGCTCGATTTCGCGGACCAGCGTATCCCATTCTTCCTGCGGCACTTCGAGCCGGGTCGGATATTTCTCCTGAAGCTGCGCCCAGGCCATCGCCTCGGGATTGCCGCCGAGAATGATGTCGGTTCCACGGCCGGCCATGTTCGTGGCGATGGTCACGGCGCCGAAGCGGCCCGCCTGCGCGACGATCTCCGCCTCGCGCTGGTGGTGCTTGGCGTTGAGAACCTGGTGCTGAATGCCGCGTTTTTCCAGCAGGCCGGAGATCAGTTCGCTTCGCTCGATCGACACGGTGCCGACGAGGATCGGTCGCCCGCGGCGGTCCATATCCTTGATTTTGCTCTTCGCGATGCTCTCGCGATCCTTGCTGCCGCGCGGCTGAAACTCGACGTTCTCGTCGGTCTCGTGGATGATCTTGCCGAGATACTCTTCTCCCTTATCGTTCAGCAGCACGTCCCACTTGTTCATCCGCTCGATTTCGTCGGCAATCGCGACGTATTTCTCGTGTTCGCTGCGGTAGATCACGTCGGGATTGTTGACGCGGTGGAGCGGCTTGTTCGTGGGAACGGCGATGACGTCGAGCTTGTAGATTTTCCAGAATTCCGCGGCCTCGGTCATGGCCGTGCCGGTCATGCCGCAGATTTTGTCGTAGAGCTTGAAGAAGTTTTGCAGCGTGATCGTGGCCAGCGTCTGATTCTCTTCCTTGACGCGGACGCCCTCCTTGGCCTCGACGGCCTGGTGCAGGCCGTCGCTCCAGTTGCGGCCGGGCATCAGGCGGCCGGTGAACTCATCGACGATGACCACCTCCTCGCCGTTGACGACGTAATTGACGTCGCGCTTGTAGAGGTGATGGGCCTTTAGCGAGTTGTCGATCAGATGGGGCCACTCCATGTGGCCGGCGGTGTAGAAACTCTCGACGCCCGCCAGTTGCTCGGCCGCGCGAACGCCCTCGTCCGTCAGGTGGGCCGTGTGTTCCTTCTCGTTGACCTCGAAATGCGGTCCCTTCTTCAATTGCCGCGCGATGCGGTCGGCCTTGGAGTAGCGGGTCACGTTGTCGTGGGCCGGACCGGAAATGATCAGCGGCGTTCGCGCCTCGTCGATCAGAATGTTATCGACTTCGTCGATGATGGCGAAGTGCAGCGGGCCTTGCGACTGCTGATACCACTTGTCGTAGCGGTTGTCGCCGCGGGCGGCCGGACGCATATTGTCGCGGAGATAATCGAAGCCAAACTCGTTGTTCGTGCCGTACGTAATGTCGCAGGCGTAGGCCTTCTGGCGATCCTCGGTCTCCATGTTGCTCTGGATCGCGCCGACCGTCAGCCCCAGCGACATGTAGAGCGGGCCCATCCATTCCATGTCGCGGCGGGCAAGGTAGTCGTTGACCGTCACGACGTGAACGCCCTTGCTCTCCAGGGCATTCAGATACGCCGGCAAAGTGGCCACCAGCGTTTTTCCTTCGCCGGTGACCATTTCGGCGATGTTGCCGCGATGGAGGATGACGCCGCCCATCATCTGCACGTCGTAGTGGCGCAGCGCGAGCACGCGGCGGCCGGCCTCGCGGCAGACGGCGAACGCCTCCACCAGCAGGTCCTCCAGGGTCTCGCCCGCAGCGAGCCGTTTGCGAAACTTGACCGTCTGCTCCCGCAGTTCGGCGTCGGTCATCACCTGGTACTTCGACTCCAGCGCGTTGATCGAATCGACCAGCGGTTGGAGCTTCTTAATGAAGCGGGCGTTTGAGGAACCGAACAGGCTGGTGATCCCCCGTTCGATCGAGCGGGCGATCCCGCCAAAGATCATCCCCAGAACGTCCCAAAGTTGCGTAAGAAAGTCTTCCATGTTTGTGCGTCTATCCCAATCTGCAAAGCGGCGACCGGCAGCCGCGTAGGATGCCCGAAACTGGTACGGGTCCGCCAATCGTCAAATGGCACGTTGGGTGCCACTGCTGGCTTGCCAGCAGTGCCGGAAACACGGGTAGACAAGCCACCCGTGGCACCCGTCATCTATCCTTTGGCGAACCAGTAGGCGCAAACCGTTCCACTGTGGCACTTTATCCGCACCGCCTGCCTGGGTCAAGAACGGTTACGCGGGGGCGGCACCCCCAAGCTCGGGTTGTCCGGCTACGGCGGATGCCCGGCGGTGGTGCTGCTATTCGGTTATTCGCTGCGGAGTGGCGTCTTTTGGAAGACGCCGGCTGGGCGGGGACTGTCCCGATTTTCGTGTCAACGAAAATGGGACTGTCCCCTTGGGGGTGGACGAGCAGGAGCCGCTTCCCCAGCTTGCCTTGACGTGCCGCTCGGCGATGGCTACCTTACGCGGCCCAATGGGGGAGAACCGGCCCCTTTTCTTGTCTTTTGGCGTGTCCTCAGGCGTGTCTTCATGCTCTACGCTCGGCGACGGATTACGGTTCTGCTGCCGCTCTTGGCGCTGGCCGGCTGCACCTCTTTGCCCGAGGGGAAATCGCCCCTGCTGCCCACGCAGATGTCGGCGAACAGCGTCGCGTTGGACATGTTCTTTGTGCGGTTCCCCTTCGCCGATCCCGCGGTGAACGAAAAACTGTGGGAGCAGATCGACGAGCAGCAATTCGCCCCGGACCTGCGCGAACGGCTGGCGCAGAACGGCTTCCGCGTCGGCGTGGTAAGCGGCCAATTGCCGGTGCAATTGTCGAAGCTGATGGAACTGAGCGACAAACCGCCGCCGACCGGCCGGGTCGAAGGCGTCGCGCTGAGCAACCTGGAGGCCCAGCCGCGCGTCATGCACCGGCACGTGCAAACTCGCGCCGGGCAGCCGGCCGAAATCCTGGCATCGAGCATCTATCCCGAACTGACCGTGCTGTTGCACCGCTCCGATCAGCTCTCGGGCGAGACTTACCATTCGGCCCAGGGCGTCTTCACGGCGAAGGCGATTCCGCAGCCCGACGGCCGGACGCGGTTGCAACTCGTGCCCGAATTGCAGCACGACCAACCCAAACAGCGGTGGGATCTGGACAACCAGGGCGTGCTGCGATTCGAAAGCAGCCGACCCAAGGAAGTTTATGACGACATGACCATCGCCGCCGATCTCCGCTGCGGGGCCATGTTAATCGTCAGCAGTCTGCCGAACCGGCCGGGCAGCCTGGGCTACTACTTTCTCACCAGCAACGACGGCCGGCTCGAACAGCGGCTGCTGATCGTGCGCCTCTCGCAGATCCAGCACGACGGCCTGTTCCTCACGCCGGAACAAGTGAAATCGGAAGAACAGAAGCCAGCCCGGAACACGAATTCGCGTTGATTTTCGCTGATTCCGCGGGTCCGCTCGTTCCCACGCTCCGCGTGGGAACGCAACTGCCGCGACGCTCCGCGTCAGCGGGGCGACCCGGACACCGTGACGGAAGAAGAAGGTTCCCATGCGGCGCGTGGGAACCGGGAAAATCCAGGGGCGGCAGTGCAACTGCCACCCCAGCGAGTTGAATGTTCCACTCTCACTTCCGAATCGTCTGCCGCACGGCTTCCAATTGGCCGGACGAGCCGAGCATCTTGTTCTTGTGAACGATGTAATCGGCATACGCGGCCATGAAGACCTTTCCGGGCGGACGAAGGTTGAAATTGTCGGGCTTGTCACGGAACATCTCGCGGTGAATCGCGCACCAGACGAGTCGGCCGTCGGTGTCGATGTTCACCTTGCAGACGCCCAGCTTCGCGCCGGGCAGGTATTGATCCTCGGCCACGCCGCTCGCGCTCTTGATTTGTCCGCCGGCGTTGTTGATGCGATCGACCCATTCCTTCGGCACGCTGCTCGATCCGTGCATTACCAGGGGGAAGTTCTTCGGCAGGGCCTTTTGGATCTTCTCCAGCACGTCGAAGTGCAGCCCTTGCTTGCCGCTGAACTTGAACGCGCCGTGCGAGGTGCCGATGGCCACCGCCAGCGAATCGCAGCCGCTCTTCTCGACGAACTCGGCGGCCTGGTCCGGATCGGTCAGCCGCACCGTGGCCACGATGTCCTCCTCGACGCCGCCCAACTGCCCCAGCTCGGCCTCGACGACGATCCCCTTGGCGTGGGCGCGATCGGCGACGCGGCGGGTGATCTCGACGTTCTTGGCGAACTCCTCGTGCGAGGCGTCGATCATCACCGAACTGTAAAAGCCGCTGCCGATGCAGTCGTAGCAGACCGCTTCGGTGCCGTGATCGAGATGGACGGCGAAGATCACCTCGGGAAAGATCTCATCGGCGGTGCGGATCATCGCTTCGAGAAACCGCTTGTCGGAATACTCGCGGGCGCCGCGGGAGATTTGCAGGATGAACGGGGCGCTGACGGTCGCGTTGCTGGGCTCGTCGTTCGACTTCGATTTGCCCAGGTTGCCGCGGAACAGGCCCACGGTCTGTTCGAGGTTATTGATGTTATACGCCCCGACGGCGTAGCGGCCGTAGGCATGGGCGAACAACTGCTTCGTGGTGACGATCATGGCACTTCTCCGGCTCCTTCTCGGACGCGGTTGTCGATCGAAGAAGCCTAGGATTTTACCTGCCCGGCCCCGCGGGTGCCAGGGCGGCGGCGGGATGGCGGGCCGTGAAATCGCCCCGGTTTTTTTGCTGGAGATTTCGCGACACCCTTCTCAAAATGCGATGAATTGTGATCTGGATGAGATCGTTCTAAACAAAAAGGAGGCAACAGGTTACGACGACGATTTCCGCTCAAAAGAGCGCCAAATGTGGCCGGACATCGCCTTCCTACTAATGGCTAGCGAAGAGGGTTACAATCATTGTGAATTGCTTTGTGAGGCGGGCAAAGCAGCATGGGAGTGGCAGAAAGGCTGAACTATGAACGACCGGGATAAGACCGAGCAGCAACTTGTTGAGGAAGTGGCCGAACTTCGACAGAGCCTCGATGTCCTCATCAACAACCTCCCCGAGGGATTCCTCATCGTCGATTCCCCGGATGCGAAAATTCGGCTGGCGAGCCGATACGGCGAGCAAATGCTGGCTGTTTCCCCGCAGGAGTTGCAGGGTATTCGAGGGGAGGAGCATTTCCGTTACTACCAGGCATACTTCCCCGACGGCGTGCCAGCGAAGGTGGAGCAACTGCCGTTGGCCCGTGCCCTCATCTCCGGCGAGGTGATTCGCAATGAAGAATGGCTGCTGCAGGTGACAGACGGCAGGAGGATTCCGATTCTCTGTCAGGCAGGACCGGTCCATGACGAACATGGAACGATCACCGGTGCGGTTTTATCCTGGCAGGACATCACGGATCGCAAACGGGCCGAGGAGGCGTTGCGGGACAGCGAACGGAAATTTCGCAGCCTCTTTCAAGATTCGTCGGTTGGGGCGGTGGTGGTGACGCCGAACGGCCGGTTCACTCAAGTGAACCGAGCCTTTTGCGACTTCCTGGGCTACTCCGAGCCTGAACTAGTCGGGCAGACCGTCCTGTCCGTCACGCACCCCGAGGATCGTGAAGCAAGCTCCACGGCAATTCGTCAATCGGCGGAATCAGTGGCTCCCATCCAGCGTCTCGAAAAACGGTATCTCCACAAGAGCGGTCAAGTTATTTGGGGCGAGGTAACCTCCACTTTAATCTGTGATACGGAGGGGAGGTTCAGCTACTTGATCGGCCAGGTATTGGACATCAGTGAGCGGAAGCAGGCAGAAGAGGCCTTGAAGAAAGCTCACAACGAGCTTGAAGCAAGAGTCAAGGAGCGTACCGCCGAACTGCGAGAAGCGAACAAACAACTTCGACAGAGCCACGACGAGCTTAGAATCATCTACGACGGGATGGTTGACGGCCTTATTGTCGCCGACAGTGAGACAAAGCGGTTTATGAGGGTCAATGCGTCAATCTGCCGGATGCTCGGCTACTCGAAGACGGAGTTGCTGTCTCTGTCAGTCAAGGACATTCACCCCGCCGAGGTACTTCCATACACCTTGGAACGCATTGGTTCGATCAAGGAAACCGATCAGACTCCCCCGAAAGACCTTCCGTTCTTACGCAAGGATGGGAGCGTGTTCTATGCGGAGATCATCGGCAAGTTCTTGATTTACCAGGGAAGGCCCTGTTCGATGGGTATCTTCCGTGATGTCACCGAACGAAGGCAGGCCCAAGAGGCTCTTGCAGAAAGCGAGGCAAAGTACCGGCAACTGGTGGAAACTACCGACACCGGATACTTGATTCTCGACGCAGAAGGGCGAGTGGTGGATGCCAACAAAGAGTACGTCCGCATTAGCGGCCATCGCGATCTCGCTGAAATCACGGGTCATAGCGTGGTGGAGTGGACGGCGCCTTATGACAAAGCTCGCAACGCCCGAGCAGTCGGGGAATGTGTTCGAGCGGGGCGAGTGCAACAGTTAGAGATTGATTATATCGGCCCTGATGGCACGATTACCCCCGTTGAGATCAACGCGAACGTCATCACCACCAAGGAAGGCCAGCGCATCGTCTCGCTGTGTCGGGACATTACAGAACGCAAGCAGACCCGAGACGCTCTGGAGCGGGAGCGGCAGTCGCTTTGGAGAATGCTCCAGGCCAGCGACCACGAACGGCAGACGATATCCTACGAGATTCACGACGGACTCGCCCAGTATCTTGCCGCGGCGATGATGCGGTTTCAAGCCCACGATACGCTAAGAGAGAACTCCCCCGCTAAGGCGAAGACAGCGTACGAGACGGCTGTGGAGTTGGTTCGTCAGGCGCACTCGGAGTCACGGCGGCTAATCAGCGAAGTTCGCCATCCCGTCATCGACAAGAGCGGGCTTGAGACGGCGATTTCACATCTGGTTCACGAACAACGGCTAAGTGCAGGCCCAAAGATCGAATATCACATCAGCGTGCAGTTCGGCAGATTGCCGCCGATCCTGGAAAATGCCCTTTACCGAATTGTCCAAGAGGCGTTGACAAATGCCTGCAAGCACAGCAAGAGCCAGAAGGTGACGGTCACCGTCACTCAGGAGGGAGAGCACGTTCAATTGGAAGTTCGGGACTGGGGAATTGGGTTCGACCAAGACGCGGTTGGGAAGGGGCACTTCGGTGTGGAGGGCATTCGACAGCGAGTGCGACTCCTTGGCGGTCGGCTCACCATCGAGAGCAAGCCGGGTTCTGGCGCCCTCGTTCAGGTTGTCGTGCCCATTCTTGAGACGCATTCTGAAGGATAGAAAAAAAGGGGGGAAGGAGAAGCAGACAGTGCGCTTATTGGGCCATCGTTGGTTGGCGTCAGAAGCCATCGTCCCCGCCCACGTGCCGCCCTCACCCCCGGGGCCCTTTCCCGCGAACGGGCGAGGGGAGAGTGTCATTTCACGGCGCGATACTTGCGCAACTCGGCGAGCACGGCGGCGATGTCGGCGGGGAGCGGGGCGGAGACTTCGATCACCTCGCCGCTGACCGGATGCAGAAAACGCAGACGGCGGGCGTGCAGGGCTTGGCGATCGAGGAGAATTAGCTCGTCGGCGGGATCGCGGCGGATTTCGCCGCGGGTGATCTGACTGCGGCCGCCGTATTGACGATCGCAGAGCACCGGACAGCCGATGTGGTTCAGGTGGACGCGGATTTGATGGGTGCGGCCCGTTTTCGGCTTCGCGCTGACCGCCGAAAAGCCGTCGAATCGCTCCAGAGTTTCGTAGAACGTCTGCGCCGCACGGCTTTGGACGCCGTCGTGGCGGATGGCCATCTTCTCGCGGACGTGGGGATGGAAACCGATGGGGCAGTCGATGATGTCGTGGTCGTAAGGCGGGCTGCCAGAGACCAACGCGAAATACTCCTTCTCGATCGAACGCGATGCGAACTGCTTCGAGAGTCTGGCGTGGGCCAGATCGCTGCGGGCGACGAGGATCGCGCCGCTGGTGTCGCGGTCGAGGCGGTGGACGATGCCGGGGCGACTGAGCCCGCCGGCGACGCTCAGCGTGGGGCCGAAGTGGAATTGCAGGGCGCTGGCCAATGTGCCGGACCAGTGGCCGCGGGCGGGATGGACCACCATGCCCGGCGGCTTGTTCACCACCACGACGTGTTCGTCCTGGAAGAGGATTTCCAGCGGGATGTTCTCGGGCCGCGGACTCTGGCGGGGCAACTCGGGCAGGCAAATCGAGACGCACTGCTCGGGCTTGAGCCGATACGCCGGCTTGCCGCCGCGGCCGTCGATTTTTACCCCGCCGGCCATGATGACCCGCCGCAAGTGGACGCGGCTGTAGTCGGGAAAATGGGCGGCCAGAAAGGCGTCGAGCCGGCAGCCCGTTTCGGCGGCCGTGACGCTCAACTCAACCGGCTCGGAAGAAAGGGACATCGAGGGTACGTCGCGATTCTCGGCGGTCGCTAAGGCTTCTTTGACGGGGCGTCTGGTTTCTTCTTGTCGGCGGATTTCTCGTCGGCCGGAGCGGCGGGCGGTTTCTTTCCGGGCTCGGCGACGGGAGCGTTGCCGAGAGTGTCTGGTCCGTTGCGGGGAGTCGACGGCTCCTGAAAACCTCTGCCTAAAGCGTCGGAGAAGGGATGTTCCGACGTCTCGTTCACACCCTTGCGGACGTCGTCAGGCGCGTTGCCGACCGGCGGCTCTTGCGGCACGTTGAAGACCGGCGGGGCGCTGGGCGGCGTCGCCAGCGAGCCGGGTTCCTCGGAGAATTCTCCCTTTGGCTCGTACTTGTGAAGGCTGGCGAACATCAGCTTGGTTTCCGGGTCTTTGAAATCGGCCAGCCGCTGTTTTGCCGCCGCGGTAAAGGCGCCGTTGGGCCACTGGCTGACCATCTCGCTGTAGAGTTGCTTGGCGGCATCGATCTTACCGTCGGTCTCCCTGACTCGCGCCATGCCGTAGGTCGCCCGTTCGCGCAAGGCCTCGGAGATGTTGTCCTCCAGGACTTTCGCGTAGGAGTCCTGGGCGGCCTTCAGTTCCCTTTGAGCAAGGGTTGCGCTGGCAAACCGCTGATTGCACGCGGCGGACAGACGCAGGTTGCCGAGCAAGACGGCGGCGGTTTGGCCGACGACTGTGTCGGGATACTCGTCGGCGATCGCGCCGAACAGATCGGGGCTGCCGGCGTCCATGGCCCTGTCCAATTCGGTCCAACCCTGGTTGATGCGGCTGGCGGCATGACGCGTCCACCAGGTGTAGCCGATGATGGTCACGGCGATCGCCACCACGGCGGCCATGATGAGGTTCTGATGCGGCTTGATCTGTTCGCCGGTCTTAAAGAGCCATTCGGCCAATTCGTTATGTTGCAACTCGTGGCGTCGTTCGCTTTTCATGGCGCACGGTCCTCTGGAATTGAAAGCAGTAGCCGGGACTTCCCGAACAACGCAGTATACGCGGTACTTTTGGGCCGCGTCAAGGTCTGCGGCGACAAGCACAGGGCTGATTAGTTCTCATTGTAGGAGGCGTCTCCTGACGCCGATTCGTCGCCACAGGGCGAAAAAACCCTGCAAATCGGCGTCAGGAGACGCCTCCTACAATTCGCATCTTGACAAACTGATTGGCCCCGGCGACAAGCAGCGACCAGGGCGCAGAAGCGGATTTTGGGGCCGTCGCCGTTTAGCGGACGAGGAAACGCCGGCCGATACGCTCGCCGCCGTGCCGGCGGCGGCTAAACCGCAGTGCTTACCCATTTTGACCACTCACAATTCAGGGTGGAACCTTTTGCGGATCGCGGCTAGACTATGGCGGGGTTTGGGTTTGCGCGGGTGCCCCGTCATGGAGGTGGCGATGTCTAGCCGGCCGTTTCGTTTCATCCATGCCAGCGACTTCCACCTGGAACGGCCGCTGATGGGCGTGACCGAGGTGCCCGACCATCTCCGCGAACTGTTTCTCGAAGCACCCTACACCGCGGCGCGAAGGGTCTTCGAGGCGGCGCTGGTCGAGGATGTGAAATTTGTCGTTCTTTCGGGTGGTATGGTTGTGCCGGCTGCTTCCGGGCCGCGGGGGCCGCTCTTCTTGGCCGAACAGTTTGCGCGACTCGCCGAGCGGGGGATTGCCGTCTATTGGGCGGGTTCGGCGATCGACTTGCCCGAGGTTTGGCCGGCGGCGGTGCGGTTGCCGCAAAACGTTCACGTCTTTCCGAGGGGGCGGGTCGAGGAATTGCTGGTGCAAGGGGAGGGCGGGGCCGTCGCGCGCGTGCTAGGGATCAGTTGCGACGAGCGGCGGCCGTGGCAGCCGACCGATTTCCAGCCCGATGCCGGCGGGTTGTACACGATTGCCGTCGCCCACGGCCAGCCCGATTTGGCCGTGCTGCAAAGCCGCGGGATTCATTATTGGGCGTTGGGGGGGCGGCACGATCGCAGCACGCCGCTGTGCGGCTCGGCCGTCAGTCTTTCGCAAGCCGGATCGGAGACGGCGCCCGTCTTGCCGCCATCGCCGGGCAATTCGCAGGTGGCCCATTACTGCGGCACTCCGCAAGGCCGGCGGCCGGAGGAGAGCGGCATTCACGGCTGTACGCTCGTGCAAGTCGACGAGCAGCGGCAGACGCGGACCAGTCTGATTCCGACCGATGCGGCGCGTTGGATCAGCGAGCGGCTGTCGGTCGACGAGGCGACGACGGCCGAGGATTTGGAATCGCGGCTTCGCGAGCGGCTGCACGCGCTTTTGGAAGCCGCGCCGGCGACGGCCCTGTTGATTTCGTGGACGATCGCCGGCCGCGGGCCGTTGCTGGGCTCGATGCGGCGAGCCGGGGCGACGGCCGTGCTGCTCGATCGCCTCCGCGGCGACTACGGCTATCGCCAGCCGGTCGCCTGGAGCGTGTCGATCGCGGTCGAATTGTCCGAGACGCTACCGCCGGAATGGTACGAGCAGGAGACGATCCGCGGCGATTTTCTGCGGGCGATTCGGCAGTTGCAGATGAATCCCGACGAGCCGCTGGGGTTGGAGCAATATCTGGCCGAGGCGCACCGGGCGGGGACGCTGGCGGCGGCGGTGGCATTTCCCGGCAAGGCGGCCCGCGAAGGCATTCTCCGCGAGGCGGCGGCGCTCGGGGGCGATCTGCTCAGCGGGGAGGGACCCGACGCATGAAAATCACGAACCTGGACGTCGATGGCTACGGCGTTTGGAGCGGCTTGCGGATCGAACACTTCTCCGACGCCCTAAACGTCTTCTACGGACCGAACGAGGCGGGCAAGACGACGCTGCTGCAATTCATCCGCTCGATGCTCTACGGTTTTTCGCCGCAGCGACGCCGGTATCTGCCGCCGCTGCACGGCGGTCGCGCGGGGGAACGCTCGACGTGGCCAGCCCGCACGGCCGTTTCCAGATCAGCCGCCACGACTCGGCCGACGATGGCACGCCGGGCGAGCAGCTTACGCTGACCGCTCCCGACGGCACGCGGCAGGGGGAGCATTTCGTCAAGGTGCTGCTGTCGAACGTCGACGAAACGGTGTTCAACAACGTCTTCGCTGTCGGTTTGCGGGAAATCCAAGAGCTGGCCACGCTCAGCGATACCGAGGCGGCGGAACTACTTTACAACTTGACCGCCGGGCTGGACCGCGTGTCGCTGGTCGAGGTGTTGCAGGAGTTGGATGCTTCGCGGAACCGGATCCTCGACGCCGCCGGCCGGCCGTGCCAAGTGCTGCAATTGCTGGCCGATTACGAGAAACTGCGGGCGGAGATCGAAGAGCTCGCCGCCGCCGGCCATCGCTACGGTCATTTGGCTGCCGAACGCGAGCAACTGCACGTCGAGATCACGCAACGCGAAGAGGAGTCCAACCGCATCGAGCGTCTGGCGCGGGTGGCCGACCTCGCCCTGGCCGTCCGCGACCGCTGGACGCAGCGGGCGGCGCTCGATGAACAGTTGTCGGCCATCGGGCCGCTGAAGATCATGCCGGAGGGCGCCGTCGAGCGGCTCGACGCCTTCAACGCTCGAACCCAGAAACACCAGGAACGCCTCGACCGCCTAACGCAGCAGACGGCGGCCCTGCGGGCGGAATTCGCGGGGCTTGCGGTCAACGACGCACTGTGGCGTCAGACCGCGCGGATCGAGGCGTTCAAGGAGCAGGAACCCTGGATCGCCCAGTTGCAGAGTCAAATCGCCGAACTGGAAAAGGAGATCGCCGGGCTGAACGGCGAACTGACCGCGGAGAGCGAGCGGCTGGGGCTTGGAGCGGCGAAGGAGCGCGAGGTTGGGATGGCAGGGACGGACGTTGGGATGGCAGTTGCACTGCCATCCCCTGTTTCCCGCCAGGGGGCGGCAGTACAACTGCCACCCCAACTAGACAACGATGGAAAAACATGGCCGAAGTCGCCCTCCGTCCCCTTTTCGTTCGAGCTTTCGCGCAAGCGGCTTGCGTCGCTGCGATCGCCGGCAAAGGTGGCGCAACACGAGCAACGGCGATGGCGGGAGGCGCGACAAGCGGCCGCGCGGGCCGCCGACAACGCCCACGCGCTCGCCCGCGAAATCGAAGCGGCCTTGGCGGCCCACGGGCAAACCGATCTATCTTCCGCCCTGGACGGCGCGGGCAATCTGGTTTCGCAGTACCGCCGCCGCGTGCAGATCGACGAGCGGCTCGACCAGTTGGCGCGTCATCGGGTCGAATTGGAAGAGCAGAGCCGCAGTTGCAGCGAACGGCAACTGCTGCCGGTCAACGCGTTGGTGGGGCTGGGCGTCGTGTTCGTGCTCGGGATGGTGTTGGTGCTGGCGGGGCTCTTCCTGGCAGGCCCGATCACCGGCGGGATCGGCTGGGGATTGGTCGTGGTCGGGCTCGGCGGCATTGCGACGTCCGTTGGCAGTAAAATCCTGATCGAACGGTCGAATGAAAAGCAACTTGAAGACTGCCAGAAGCAACTTGCCACGTTGAAGTCGCATGTCGCGCAGACCGCGGATGACCGCGACTCGCTGGACGCCCAATTGCCGCGCGGCGGAGGACCGATCGTCAGCCGGCTGCAAGCGGCGGAGAACGAGTTGGCGGCCTTGGAGGCGATCGCGCTGGAGGATGCGAAGCGGGCCGCGGCGCAACAGGACGCCGAGGTGGCCGCTCGCCGGGCGGACGAGGCCCGCCAGTCGCTCAAGGCGGCGCGGCGGCGTTGGCGGCAGTCGCTGGTTGCGGCGGGACTCCCGCAAACGATCGCCGCGAAGCAGGTTCGCCGCCTGGTCGAGCGCGGCGATTGGATCGCTGAGACGCAGCAGCGTTTGTCGCAGCGCCGCGAGGAACTCGCCCGGCGGCAGGCGGAACTGGATGCGTTTGCGACGCGGATCGTTCAGCTTGCGGCGGACGCAGGGACGCCGGTTTGTGGTGCAGGCGTCTCACCTGCTCTCGCAGCCGGGACGGCTGCACCACAACGTCTGCTCGACCAATTGCATGAGCTTGCGGAGGCGGCCGCGCGGCAGGCGACGTTCGTCGAGCGCCGCGAGGCGATTCGACGCGAGCGGCGGCAATTGCGCGCGGCCCAAAGAAAGCGAGAGGAGGCGATTGGGCGGCAGAAACATCGCCGGCGGCAATTGTTCATCGAGGTCGGGGTCAACAACGAACAGGAGTTTCGCCAGCGGGCGCTGGAGTCCGCCCGCAGCGACGTTTTGCGGCGGCAACGCGAGGCGATCGCCCGCGAGATCGAAGCCGCGCTGGCTTCGCAATGCTCGGAAGAGGCGATCCGCCAGCAGCTTGAAAACGATTACCCCGGGTTGTTGGAGAGCCGCTCGGGCGAATTGCGGCAACGCCTCGTCGGCATCCAAGCCGAATTGCGCGGGCTGTTGGAGAAGCGCGGCCGCTTGAACGAGCAACTGGAGTCGCTGGCCGCGGACCGGCGAATGGCCTCGAAACAGATCGATCTGGCGGTGCTGGAAAGCCGGCTGGAAGAGGCGATTCACCATTGGCAGGTATTGGCTACGACGTGCCACATGCTCGACGTGATTCGCGACGCATACCAACAGCACCGCCAGCCGGAGACGTTGCAGGAGGCGTCGCTTTATCTCGACCGGCTGACGCAAGGGCGTTATCGGCGTGTGTGGACGCCCTTGGGCGATCGCTCGTTGCGGGTCGACGACGCCGAGGGGCACGCCCTGGCCGTCGAGGCGCTGAGCCGCGGAACGCGGGAGCAGCTTTTCTTGAGTCTGCGGCTGGCCTTGGCGAGTTCCTACGCCCGCCGTGGGTCGCCGCTGCCGCTGGTCCTCGACGACGTGTTGGTCAATTTCGATGCCGAGCGTGCGAAGGCGGCGGCGGCCGTGTTGCGCGATTTCGCCGCCGCGGGGCATCAACTGCTCGTGTTCACCTGCCACGAGCACATCCACAGGCTGTTCAAGTCGCTGAAGGTTCCGGTCAGCAGCCTGCCGAGCAACGCCGAACCGGGCCCGACGGTCATCGTTCTCCAGGCGCAGGCGGCGGACGAGGAGAGGCCGAAGCGTGAGCGGCAGCTGCGCCCTCGCGCCGCAAGACGGCGGCCAAGCAAGAGATGCCCAGAGCCGACGATAGCGGATTCCGCGAAGACGGGGCGGAAGAAGAGATCGACGACGCGGGCGATGAAGTCGCCGACGAGGACGATTCGCTCTGGGAAGCGGAGGACGAGGGGCTCAACGATCTCGACGACAGTGCGGCGGCGTGACGGCTCTTCGATCCCATCTCTATTGAGAATCAGACGGATAATGTCGTGCCAACCGTTTAAACGACGTACCCCGACATTCGTTTCCTGCGTCCCAATAAATTACGAGATGGCAGGATTGTGCCGCAAGAGCCTCCAACTACACGCCAAGGGCCAGAACGCGATGTCTCTAAAGCGCGGGCGCGACAAATCGAAGAACAAGGAAACCCCGGCTTCCGGCGACGGGGGGAAGCAGCGGACGCGCGGCCGGTCACGGCATCTTCCCTCGGGCGGCGCGATTCGCGAGATGATCGAATCGTTGGCCGTGGCGCTGGTGCTGGCGATGTTGATTCGCGGCTTTGCGGCCGAGCTCTTTGTGATTCCGACCGGGTCGATGGCCCCGGCGCTGATGGGGCGACACAAGGACGTGGCCTGCCCACGCTGCGGATACCAATACCAGGTCGGCGACAGCCAGATTCTGACCGATTCGGGCGAGCCGAGGGGGATTCAGGCGATTGCCGCCACCTGCCCGATGTGCCGCTTCACGCTCGACCTCCGCCGCGGAAATACGCTCGGGCAAAGTTACCCGTCGTACAACGGAGACCGCATCGTGGCGAGCCGGTTCAACTACGAACTGGGCGAGCCGCAGCGGTGGGACGTGGTTGTCTTCCGCTACCCCATGAACGCGACCCAGGACTTCATCAAGCGGCTTGCCGGGCTGCCGAACGAAACGTTGCGGATTCAGTACGGCGACGTTTGGACAAAGCCGGATGGCGGCAAGGAGTTCATGATCGCGCGGAAGCCGCCGTCGAAAGTCTTGGCCACGATGCAGGCGGTATACGACGATGAGTATTGGCCGAAGATATTGATCGAGAAGGGCTGGCCGCCGCAATGGGCGGCGATCGAGACGGGCATCGCCGGCGAATGGAAAACGTCCGGCGATCTGAAGTCGTTCAGCACCGACGGCAAAGCATCCGGTCAGGTCTGGCTCGGCTATCGGCACATCTTGCCGGGCTGGGAAGACTGGGCATACCTGCTCGGGCTGACTCGGAAGCGTCCCCCGCGCGACGCGAAATTGATCCGCGATTTTACCGCCTACGACACGGCGGAGTTCTGGAATGTCGGTCCAGGGGACGATTGGCAGGCGGGGCCGCGACCGTTGCCCGAAGGTCTCGGACAGCCGCCACCCGGCCCCGTGCCGCTTGGACTGAATTGGGTCGGCGATCTAGTCGTCGAATTCGACCTGAACGCCGCGGGTGCGAGCGGAGAGGTGCTCGTCGATCTTATCAAGGGCGGGCATCACTTCCTCTGCCGGCTCGACTTGGCCAAGGGCATGGCCCAGTTGTCGATTCGCGGCGTGGCCGGGTTCCATGCGTCGGCGGCAGGCATTCATGGGCCCGGCAAGCACCGCATCCGCTTCGCCAACGTCGATCAACAACTGCTGCTCTGGCTCGACGGCGGGCTGGCGAAATTCGATTCGCCCACCACCTACGAACTTCAAACCGTCGATACCAGAGTGCCAGACAAGGAGGATCTGTCGCCGGCGCGGATCGGTTCGCGGGGAGCGGCGGCCGCGGTGAGTCATTTGAAGCTGTACCGGGACATCTATTATATCGCGATGCGCGTCAAGAACGGCAATGCGTATCCGCCGATTCCGACGGATCTCGACCCGGCACTTCCCGGATTCCCTTACCAGGGTGCGCCCGCGGACGTGGCCCGGTTCTTTTCCGATCCGGCGAACTGGCGAATCTTCGCGAAGCGATTGAGCATCGAGTTCAAGCTGGGGGCGGACCAATTCTTCATGTTGGGCGACAACAGCGCCGAGAGCAAGGACGGCCGACTGTGGGACGAAAAGCAGTATTACGTGCGGCGCGATCTGCTGGTCGGCCGGGCGCTGTTTGTCTATTGGCCGCATTCCTGGGACAGAATTCCCGGAACGGGAATTCCGTTTCCCTATTTTCCGAACTTCGATCGCATGCGGCTGATTCGATAGCTAGAAACGTGGGCCGGGCGTCGTCAGTTTCCCCCGTCTTCATCGTTGCTGCCGGCCAGCGCGACGAGCAGTCCGATGGCCGCTACGGCACTGAGCGTGAGGATGGCGAGGATGATGCCGCTGGCCAGCGGCGAAACGCCGAGCCAGCGGAGCGTGCCGAACAGCAGGCCGACCGCGATCGGAAGCGTGAGCAACGCCCTCAGGCTGAATTGCAGCGGCGGGCGGCACCTCGGTTGCTGATGGCGATCGTCGGTCATTGCTTCCACTGTTTGAATCGTTCCACGCTTGCCAGCACGTCGTTGCGGCGTTTCTCGAACAGCGCGAACAGGGCGATGATCGCCATGCCAAGCACGATGCAGGAGGCCCAGAATATCCAGATGTGCTTTTGCTCGAACGCCGCGTAGACGATCATGCGGCCAATCACCACCACCAGGAAAGTGAAGCCGAGGTAGAGGAACGATCGTTCTCGCAGCAGAATGCCGACCAACACGCCGAGGACGGCCAAGACGATCGTCACCAGCGGCAAGAGCGCCGACTGGCCGATATGTTGCCAGAACTCGGTGGTCGAGGAGACGTAAATGACGCTTAGCGCGAGGTATCGGACGGCCAGACGCTGGGCGTCGCTGAGGCGGCGGCGGTCGAGGTGTTCGGCCACCAGGGCGGCCAGGGCGATCGGAATCAGCCAGAGTTGCGGATGGTCGACGAAGCCCCAGCCCCAATGCGACCACTGCACCCACAGGCCCATGTTGCCGGTGAGAATTGCGAGTGCCGCCAACACGATCGAGCGTTTGCGAACGGCCATCACGCCGTAGAAGACGCCCATCATCAACCAGAAAGCCGGGCCCGAGTTGCCGAGGAACCATAGGCCCGCGTTGGCGTAACTCTTGATGAACAGCGAGCCGATCGGCGGCAGGATGGGCAGGAACAAGGCGGTGCGTTCCAGCGGTTCCGAAAGGATGGCCATCTGGCGGCGCTGGAACAACATGCTCAAGCCCGCCCCGACGAACGCGATGGCCATGACAATCAGCATCCAATAAGTTCTGATGATGCCGAGCGCGAACAGGCCGGGCATGGTGACGCGGAGGTGCAGGCCGGCCAGCGCCAAGAGGGCCTCGGCCGCGTAAACGTAGGCGGTGCGGCCGCGGTCGCTCAGCCGCAAGGGATCCCAACGCGGAATCAACGCGCAGATCAGGCAGGCGACGACCAGAGCGATGATGGCGGCGGCGACCACCGCGATCTCCCAGGATGCGGCCCAGGGGGCTCTCCAGGCGTTGTCGGCCGGATCGAAGAACGAGCGTTCCTGCACGAGCACGGCCGCCAAGGTGATAATCGACAAGCTGCCGAGGACCGTGGCCGCTCGCCGGCCGGCGGCGATCCAATCGCTCTCGTTTGGCAAGATCGATCCGAGCCCGAGAGTGCCGGCGAGTAGCACGAGGACGGCGGCGGCCATGAGGATGACGCAGCAGTGGAGCCAAGGGGCGTCGCCGGTCGGGGTGCCGGCCGTCAGGTCAAGTCGGGCCCAACCGAGCGAACCCAACAGCAGCACCGCGGCCGCAAAGGCGACATATTGCCATAGGGACCGCCAAGCCCGGAAAAAGGGGACAGCCCCCATTTGTACGAAGTAGCCATCGGGCCGTTCCGGCAAATGGGGACTGTCTCCTTTTTCCGGCCGGCGAGCACTCGTTTGGGCGGCCATGAGGATCGTGGCCGCGAGCAGTAGGAACGTGCCGAGGTTGCCGGCCAGCCGCCCTGCGAATGCGGCCGAGAGAGCCTGGTCGCCCATTGCCTCGAACGCATTATCCAACGAAATCCACGTGCCCAATGCGGCGGCGATGGCGGCCAGGAGCAATTGAAACGCGGGGAACCATTCCAGCGGCCATCGCTCGGGCGAATCGGGAATTCGCAGCAGGCGGACGAGCGGTTTCGCTCGCGGCAGCAGCCAGCCGAGCGCGGCGGCGGCCGTGGCGAACGCCGGCAGAGCGGTTGCAGCCCACCACCACCAAAGCCGCGGCTCCGGGCACTGCGCACAAAGGGCCATCGCGATCGCCGATAGCCCGAGCACGTATTGGCCGACGAGGACGAATCGCGCGTTTCGGTTCCATAGGCAGACGGCGACCGCGAAAGCCGACGCGGCCAGGGCGATCCAGTCCATTCGCGTAATATCGACGGGCAGATCGGGTACGCCGAAGAGGTTCGAGGCGGTGGTAACCGCGGAGTAGGCCGCCAGCAGCGCCACCGCGGCAATCGCGGCCCAAACGGCGAAACACAACGGCCGGCGATCGGCTTGCCAGTGGGGAACCCCCTGGCGATGTGCCGCTTCGAGCAACGACCATACGACCGAGCCGGCCGCAAAGCACAGCACGTTCGTTTGCAACAGGGTAGCGAATGTCCTCGGCTCCCAAGCCAGCCAGGCGACCACGCCCGCGGCGTTCAAGAGGAGTCCCGAGACAAAGACGTAGGCCCGGAGCCGCAGCCACAAAACCAGCAGGCCGGCCGTAACGCTAAGCGAGAGGATCGCCCCGATCGACCACCATGCCCCGGCCCGATCGGCGGCGGCGTGCATCACCGCAAAGGCGAAGGCGGCAACGCCGATCGCGGTCACCCAACCTTGAACGATCGCCACCGCACTCGTAGTTTCGGTTTTATCGGCTTTATTGCCTGTCGTGCGCAGCCCGATGCGGCCGATCGCCAGCACGGCAAACGCGGCGGCGGCCCAGGCGGTTGTCAGCGTATGGTAAGCGAGCCAAGCGGCCGGAGCGGATTGGTTATGGCCGATGTGACAGGCGATCAGCACGCCGATTCCCGCCGCCAGTCCGGCGACGACGTGCAGCAGCTTGGCTCGCGAAACCTGACCGAGATACCAGGCGACGGCCGCGGCGCTGAGCAACAACGCGAGCCAACCGGGGGCGGCGGCCAGGTCTGCCAGCCAAACCGGCAGATGCGTCGGCCGTTGGGCGAGCGAGACCACGGGCAGGGCCAATACGACGATCGTGCCGACGAGCGGCAGCAGAATCTGCGTGCCCAGCAAGGGGCTTTCGCCCAACGTCAACGGCCGGAAAAAGGGGACTGTCCCCATTTGCCGGAACGGCCCGGAGGGTGTTTCGCACAAATGGGGACTGTCCCCTTTTTCCGGCAACTCGCGTAGCTGGTAGAGGCGGCGCCGGGCGGCCAGCCATGCCAGCGCCACGGCCGAGGAGGCGATGACGTTGGCTTCGAGCAGTTGCAGCCACCAATCAGCGAAAACAACGGCGTTGCGATGGAAATAGCAGACGACCAGCGATGCGGCGAGATTCGTGCCCAGGGCTGCGGAGAAGGCCCAGCCTTCGCGGCGCCGCCAGACGGCCATCGTCGCGCCGGCCCCGCTGGCAATCGCGATCGAGGCGGCGGCCCAGAGCAGTTCTTGATAATCTCGCCCGGATACGGCCACGACCAATGCCGCTTTCAGCCCGAGCAAAACGGCAAGGATGCCGGCGACGCGAACCCAAACGGCGGCTGCGCGCACCAGAGGTTGCACGGGCCGTTCCGGCAAACGGGGGCTGTCCCCTTTTTCGTCGGGCAAAGTCCGCAGGCCGGCCACCCACCACGTGGCCAGTACAATGAACAGCGCATAGATCGCCCAGCCGAGCATCAAGGTGCGATAACCCCAGACTGCGCTTTCGGCGCCAAGACCGAGGGCCGGCGATGGCAAGAGCCAGCGGACGGTGCAGGCCAGCAGCCCGAGCGCCGTCATGCCGAGGAGCCCCACGATGTTGGGCGACAACCGCCGGCCGTTTTGCGCCAAGCGGCAGACCGCGGCGGCCACCGTGCCGACCAGTGCGACCCAGCCGAGCGGCGTGCCGGCGGCGACTGTCCAATCATGTTCGCCAGGTGGCAAGATCGCCAGCACGAACAGCGCCAATCCGATCAACACCGCATTGCCGGCGACGCTCATGCACAATTGCACGAGCATGAGCGCAGTTGCCGGGCGGAGAAAGGGGACGGTCCCCATTTGCCGGAACGGCCCGACTGACCTTCGGTCGGTGCCCGGTGCTTCGCACAAATGAGAGATGTCCCCTTTTTCCGCTTCACGCCAGACATTGATCCATCGCCGTGCCGCCAGCCAGGCCAACATCCAGGCCACGGCAGTGATCGTTGCCAGTTGCAGGAGGGTAACCGACTCGGCCGTGCCGAAGGACCGATGAGCGAGGACGACGCTGAGGGAATACCCGAGCGTGACGGCCAGTTCGGCGACCAAGCCGGCAAAGAAGGCGTAGCCGCTCGACGACTCGCGCACGGCGTGGCCGACCATGCAGAAGATGACGACGGCCAGCGGCACGAGGTAGGAGAGGCTGGGGCCAAGGCGATGGAAGAAGGTGTTGGCCGCGGGCCCGCCCGGCTTTGCGCCAGCGAATTGACAGAGCGCGGCGACAACGGTCAGCGCGAGAATCGGCAAGGCGGTCGTCGCCAGCGAGACGCCGTGGGCGAGCAACGTTGAGTTTCGATTGAGATCGACGTTGGTGCGGGCCTTCGCACAAACGGCCGACAGCCGCGCCCGGCTCCAAATTGCCGCGGAGACGACGAGAAAGCAGCAGGCCAATCCCCATCGCAACGCCGCGGCCGCGGCCACGTCGCCAGTAAAGCAGCCGGCGATGAGGCAGGGCACCGTGGCAGCCAGCAGCAACGAACCGACGAGTTCGGCGTTGCGCCAGCGCTGCCAGATCGCCACCAACAGCATGGCGGCCAAGACGCCGAGCAGCAGCCATGCCCCGCCGCCGTAGATCATCAGTTGCGTCGTGCGAAATGTGGCGGGAACGCGGATTGCCCCCGTCAACTCTTCCGCCATGCTCGGCAACAAAGGAATAAGAGCCACGGCCAGTTGCGCCACGATCAGACCATGACGCACACACCAGTCAACGGTCGGTCCGATCGGATTGAGCAACTCCTCGGCGGTCGCGTTGCCGCGGAGCACGATGCGGGCGGCAATCCACAGGAGCGAGAGCACGCCCAACGTCACGCCGAACGCTTGCAGACTGTAGGGATGCAGCAGATCGCCAGGCCAGTTGGGACACCACGACTGGTTCTTCAGCCAGGCCGCGGTGGCCACGCCGGTTGCCAGCGTCAACATGAGTTGGTGGGCGGCAAAGAGCACCGCGTTGCGGCGCCGCCAGCCAATGGCCAGCCAGATCGCCGCCAGCCAGTAGAGGCAACCGGCCAACGGCGTTGGGCTCGACCAGGAGACGAACGGGAGGACCGCCAAGGTCAGCAGCGACGAGAGCACGGCGGAATCGGCCAGGGGCGCACACAATACATAACGGATAGATTCGGCGTCGGCTAGCGATTCTTGCGAAGCCGTAAGCGGCTGGGGGAGCGAGCGCGCTAGCAGCAGCGAGGCAATGGCGGCCATTGTGGAATGGGTCAACATCGCCAACATGGCGGCGAGCCACGACTGACCTACGACGCTCGGATAGTTCCAAACCGCGGCGTGAACCAGCCCGAGCATCACGACCATCGAAGCGAGCCACGTTGCCGCGGGCAGACGGCGCTGCCACGCCAGCAGCAGATAGGTGGCGGCGATGCAGACCGTGGCGATCAACAGGGCGGGGGAATGCTCGATGGCAATCGCCTGGCGATCTTGCCAGGCTGCCCAACCGCTCAGTAGCAGTGCGATCGACGCAGCGGCTTGCGCGGCGTCTTGCAAAGGAATACGATACAAAGCCGAAAGCCAATTGCTTCTGTCGCCGCTTCGCAGGAAAGCGGCGATGCCGACCATGACGAGGGCCTCGGCAGCTAGCACGGCGCCCCAGAGCGGCTGAATCGCGTGCCGTTGCGGATCTGCCCAGAGAGCCCAGAGCGGCGCGGCTGCCAGCAGCGTGAGACCGAGATAGACGACCTCGATTCGCCGCCAGCGCGCGGCGACGGCCAGGCCGCCAGCGCCGTAGATCGTGCAGAGAACGGCGGCGCGGACGGCATCGCCGCCGCCCTGGAGCCCGTGAACGGTGGTGAGCGTCAGGCCGAGCAACGCCATCACGCCGGCGCCGCCGGCATAGACCAGCGCGTGGCGGCGGCGGCCGAGCCGAACGATTGCTTCGGAGGCCACGGCAAAGATCAAGAACAGACCGACCAACGCCGTGCCGCTGGGGCCGCTAATGAGCTTCCGGTACATCGTGGCGGCGTCGGAAGTGAACAGCGGCAGGCCGCTGTAGATCAGGTGGAAAGCGGTCAGGTAGCCCAACGTCGCGCAAGCGATGGCGCCGGCGTGCAGCGCGGGCAACCGCCAGCGGAAAGCGGCCAGCACAAGCACGGCGCAGTCGATGGCGGCCACGGCCACGATCGCCAGCGGGTGGGGCCACGCGAGCCCCAAGGCCGCCAGCATCCCGATCATGCCCAACAGCGCGACCGTGGTGGCGCAGAGGTGCCAGCCGGCGAGCTCTGCATCGCGGGCGACGCCGCGGCGGACCGTCAGCCCGCATGCCAAAATCGGCACTGCCGCCAACGCCGCGGGAAGCGACATACGACTGAGCGCGGCGGCAATGCCGTCCGACCGGACGACCGTCATTCCCAATGCAATCAGCATGGCAAATGCGGCCGTGCCCAGCAGCGTGAAGAGGCTGCCGGCGTCGGCGGCTGTGAGTCGTTTGCGCGGCGGTAGTTTTGCAAGATACGTGCCGACGGACGCCGCGAAAAACGCCACCGGCAGGCAGGCGGCGGAAATGTGCCACCAGTCGGGCGATTCGGGACTGAGCCAGCGAGCCGCCACGAGAATCGACGCCGAGCCGCCCAGCACGGCGATGACTTGCAGCCAAGGGCCTTGCGGAACCAGCACCCGCGCGCGCACCAAGTCAATCCGGTGAAGACGGCGAGCGTGAGCAGATCGGCTGCGATCGTGCCGGGCCTCCAATTCTCTTTGCACACTGCCGCCATCCCCAGGAAACA
Organism: uncultured Planctomycetaceae bacterium; assembly: GCA_963823895.1. Classification (GTDB taxonomy): domain Bacteria; phylum Planctomycetota; class Planctomycetia; order Pirellulales; family Thermoguttaceae. The sequence goes on along the minus strand of CAWGNG010000038.1, from coordinate 13,752 downwards.
GAGCGGCACCAGCAGCGTGGCGATCATTAGCAGGCCGAGGCTGGTCGAGCGGAGCTTCCAGCGATGGTGCGCGTAGAGGCCGACGCCGAAGACCGCGGAGCAAGTCGCCACGAAGGTGCTCAATTGCAGGTAGGGGTTGGCCGCCAGTTGTTCCCAAAAGCTGATGACCAGGGCGATGGCCGGGCCGACGATCAGCAGGCCGCCGATCAGTTCGCCCCAACGGATGTTACGTTCCTCCATGAAACCGGCGAGCATTTCGGACCAGGATCGTCGCGGCGGGGGTGGTTCGGGCGGCGGAACCGGTTTCGGCGGTTGAATCGGTTGCGGTCGCGGTGGTGTTGGCGTTGCCGCTCGCGGCTTCGCAGCCGCTGGAAGTTTCGCCGCCGCTTGCGGTTTCGCCGGGGCTGGCTTCACTGCCTCAACTCTTGGCGCGGCAACGAGGGTTGCAAGGATGGGCTCTTCGGCTCGCGTCGGCGTTGTCGGCGTCGGAGCGCGGGCCACAGGTGGGGCGGACGCCGGCTGTTCCTCCTGCCGCGCGGCCGGATGGAGCAATCCCTCACGGTATCGGTGGACGCGGTCGAGAAGTCCTTCGAACTCCTTGGACGTCAGCCGGCCGGACTGCCGCCATCGCTGCAATTGCCGCTCGACGGCGGCGAGGTTGCGGAGTTCGTCGGCCGTGGAATTGTGCATTTCCTTCCCGCACCATTCGCAGTATGGATCGGCAACGGGCGTGCGGTGTCCGCAAAAGACGCAGACGGCGACGTTTCCGGCCGGTCGCTTTCCGGCGCTGAAAATGAGCGACAGCAAGACCCATATCCCGTGGCCGACCAGCGTAATCACGCCGAGGGCGATGACCAAGACGATCAGACCGATGGCGAGCTCGTGCATGATTGGGCCTGCGGAAGTCTCTTTACCGCGCGACCGTCTTCTTGGCCGGCGGATTCGTGCCCACCATATTATGGGATATTCTTGCTGCGCTTAATAGCGGATCGTTGAGCCACGGGCGATCGATTTCGGGGGGGCGCTTAGTCCGCGTTTCTCACTGCGGTGGGGCAGACATTCCTGTCTGCCGTAAGGGGACGTCAGCCCTGGCGCTCGCCGCACTGCGGGCGGCCGGCTAAACGGCAGCAGGCTTTCCATCCAAGTGGAAGGGCTCGGAACGGGGCTCGATATAACTCGGCTCCTCTCGCGCACTGCCCGGTGGGCGACGGTCGAACGGGCGAGAGTGTAGTGTCTGTAGCGAACGCCCTCTGCGGCGTTCCGCCATGTTGGAGCGGCACGGCGTCCGTTCCCCATCCCTGAAACGCCCTTGCCGGTCAAGGGGTGGTTTTCGCGTCTTCGTTTGTTACATTGTTTTTGTCTCAGGCGGAGGATAGGGCAACGCAGGGGTGCGACCCGAGCGTCGCCTGGGATCCACGAGTTGATGGGCCTGCTTCGCATTGCGGAGCAGGCCCTGTTGCTTGTCTTGGATCCTTTCCTTCCTCATCAACTTGTGGCCTAACTGCGATAAACCCAAGCCGCTTCACGACATTTGGCGGTTTGCAGGAAACCAACTATCCCTACGTGCTGGGGCAGATGTTTCACCGCCGTTTCGAGGTCGGCAGAACATCCAACCGGCACAAAATGGGTATGCGGCATCGGACGGCCCAATTACAGACGGGTTTGGCCGGCGGCCGATGGCCGGCGGCGATCCATAGGGAACCGGGGCTGGTCCGAGCGCATTGCCTGCAGCACTACTTTCGTATGTCTCCTCTCGTCAGACGCCGGGCCTGCGCGGTCCTGGACCGTTCCTGGCCGCGGCGGCGGCTTGTCGCTGTAAGGGCTGCGATTCGTCCAAATCGTGTAGACCAATTGGCCCAACTCGCGGGCCACGGCCACCTTGGCTTGCGACTTGTTGCAACGGCCGCCGTGCGTCAGACGGGCATACAGCTTGCGCAGCCGCTGGCCCCGCGGTCCGCGCGTGCTGAGAACGCCGGTGACCGCCTCGATCAAGGCCCAACGCAACGCGTGATTGCACGCCAGGCCGCAATGCCGCTGGCCGTGGCGATTCGCCGAATCGTCGCTCAACGGCGCCAGGCCCGCGTAACTGTTCAAGTGCCGGCGGCTGGGGAAGCGTTCGATCTCGCCGATCTCCGCATAGATCACGTGCGCCAGGATCAGCCCAATGTCGGGAATCGTCGCCAACAGTTGGACAATCTCATCGGCTTGCAAATTGGCTGCCATCCAATCTTCGACTTCCGCGATCAAACCGCCGATGCGGCCCAACAGTTGCAAATATCCCCGCAAGACCTCGTGCGACGCCTCCGGCAACGCCAGCCTCTGCAGAAGCCGCCGGCCTTGCTCGCCAAACAGGTCGCTGAAAGGATGAAGAATTCCCAAGCGGTGCAAGATCGCCTGGATGCGGTTCTTGACGCGGGTGCGCAAGCACGAGAGGGCCATGCGGTAGCGAATACGTTCGCGCCGCATCCGCACCTCCGCGGTGGCGAGGTAGGACTGCGGCAGGATGCCGCGGAGTTGGAACTTGCCCAACCGATCGGCGTCGATGCGGTCGCCCTTGGCCTCCGTCTTGGCCAGCACCTTGACCGCCGGCGGGTGTGCCAAGTGCGGCTCCAGGCCCATTTCCTCCAGCAGATCGGCAATCCACGGCCAGCCATAGGCCGCCTCCAGAGCGACCGGCGTCCCCTTGGGCACGCGCGCCAGCCAGCGTCGCATGGCTTCGCGATCCCCGTGCTCCAAACGGGCTCGCTCGACAACCATGATCTCGCCTTCTGCGATCATTTGTTCTACACTAACCTTGCTGAACTTGCGGTGGATGTCCCACCCTAAAGCTCGAGCAGACGTTGTACAACAGCAGATCGTACTCGATGCCGAACAACTCGCCCAACCGCTGCTTCAAGAACGCTTCCAACGCTTCTTTGCGCGGCAAAATCGCGTCCAACGCGCGGTACAGACGCTGCTCGTTGATCTTCTCTGCCGGAATGCCCAAAAGATCGGCCAGCGCGCTCTGGGCGTAAAAATGCTCGACGATGTGCAGTTCGCTCGACGGTTCGCAGAGACGGCAGAGAATCAGCACCAACGCCATCAGCGACCAAGGAATCTCTTCGTGCCCGGCGGGAAGGATGCAATCGAAAAAGTCCTTCAAGCCCAATTGCTCGACGAGTTGCAACCCCAGCCACGGCCCGCCGAAATCGCGGCGGTTCTCCACCCGCAGGCGTTTGACGTCGACTTCGACCCAGTGCGGCCGCGTCTCGTCGAAGAGTTGCCGTTGACGAGTCTCGGGATTGCCCTCGGCCGCGTTCTTGACGCTCAATCGATGCGACTCGTCGAGTTGCCCAAGGCATGCGACGACACGTTGCCGCGGTCCGCGCTGGGTGCGATACGACTCCATCAGCGCCCAGTAGGCGTGCCGTTTTCCATCCTTCCTGCGGTAGCACGGGCGAATGAACATGCCCGTATTGTAGCTTTTGGAAGTTCCGATCCAACCACAAGGTCTTCACTACAACGTCCCAAGCGGAGTTGCTGAACCAACGGCTTTCCCCGCCGCAACGACTTGCGCTCAGAAACCCCATCTTCGCGTGGGCATCAAATATGACAAGATTCCCGCCCAATCGCCTATTGCTGGCGAACTTGGGTTAGCCAAAAGCCGAGATTGTTTGTGTCAGAGAGGGGGCGGGGGGGATTCGCGGCGGACGTCGCGCGTGTTTGGGAACGTCTCTTGGCTGTCGGCTGCCAGCGATCAGCTTTCAGCTTGTCGAGAGCATGACTGCCGCGTGCCGATTTGCTTGCACGATGGGAAACCGCGGCGACAGCAGTGATCGTCCCGCTGACCGCTGAAAGCTGATAGCGGATAGCTGACGGCTTTGCAACGATTTGAAGCTATCGAGACACTCTCAGCCCCAAAGGGCGCCGTCCAGCAGACCGCCGGGCGCCGTTGCCAGACCTGTAAACACCGCGGCGCGAGCTGCCTTCAGCCCGACGTTGGCCGCCGAGACGTCCGAAGCGTTTGCCGGGGGTAATGTGTACGCTGGCTTCGTTTGCGGAGTGGTAGCGCTCGATCCTTGCCCAGCCGCGTTTGAATTGCCGCTGGGCGAAGCGCCGAGATCCGGATTCGATGCTCCGCTACCGGCTGGCGAAGGTAGAGGGCTAGACGAGGGGGCGTTGCTGCTGACGCTCCTGGAGAGATTCGCCACCAAAATGTCGCGATCGAGACCGTTGACCGTGCCATCGTAGTTCGCATCCCCTTGCGCCGACGTCGTGCCGGTCCAGACATTCGCATACAAAATGGCGAGATCGCTGCTGTCGACCGTCCCATCCAGGTTGAAATCGCCGGGAATCGTGGCCATGACGGTGACCTGCGAGCTTGCCGTATAATCGATCCAGCCGAGCGTCGTCCCATTGGCGACCGCCTTGGTGCTGCGGAAGCTGCCGATGTCCCAGGCGCCGCCGTGATAGCTCGCGGTCAACAAGGCGAGAATCGTCGCCGCCGGCGTCGAGCCGCCCGTGTAGTCGAAGATCAGCTTGCCGGTGCGGATGTCCGCAACGCCGCCGCTGAGGACGATGCCCTGGGCGTTCAGCCCGAGCCGCAACGCGCCGGCCTGCACGACCACACTGCCGTTCGAACCCGACGCAATCGACAGGTCGATTCCGTTTTGGCCGGTCGTGTTCGTGATGGCGACGCCGCCGGCGGGAGTCAACTTCACGTTGCCGCCCGACAAGGTGAAGCCGCCGTTGGCGAAGGTGATGCTGTCGAAAACGGTGCCATCTGGGAAGTCGTCGTGAGGGGAAGTCCGCGTGGAACCGGCGAACACCAGCACATCGCCGGCAATCGGCGCAACGTTGTTGTCCCAGTTGGCCGCGGTCATCCAGTTGTTGTCCCCGCCGCCGCCGCCCCAGGTTCGTGTGGTCCCGACCACGGTAACGGTGTTGCCCATGCCCGTGGATGCCAGGTTGAGGTTCCCCGCCGTGTCCTCAGCGACCCCGGCCGCCAGGCTCACGATCACGGTTCCCGCCCGTGTTGTGCCGCTGACGGCGAGATTGTAATTCATGTGGTCGCCCGAGGGATTCGTGATGACGACGCTGCTGGCCCCGGCCGTGCCGCCGAGGGTCACGCCACCGGTGAAATTGAAGACCGGCTCGTCGAAAACGGCACTGAAGTTGATCGTCAGTGTGACGTGGACCGGATTGGTCTGGCCGGCGGCCAGATTGACGGTCACCGTGGGCGGCGTGGTGTCGATGATAATCGTAAGCGCCTGGGAGCCGAGCGATTGCGTCCAGCCCGACATCGTCTGCTGCGCCGTAATCGAGTGACTGCCGTCTGTGAGCGTGAAACTGCCCGAGGTCGTAACGGTCGTGCTGCTGCCGCTTGCCGTGGCGCTGCCGATGGCCGTTCCGTCGGCGTAAATCGTGACCGTCGCTCCAGAAACCGTATTGGGGACCGTAAACTGAAGCTCCGTCAGCATATTATGGTTGTTGAGATTAGTAATGTCGTCGCTGTTGCTGATCCCCGTGTCATAGGCGGGCGCCAGGGCGGGCGCGCAGTGCGCAAGGCAGGCAGCAACAAATTGGCAACCGGCGTCCCAATTCCCGTGACCAGGTCGTAGCCGTTCACACAGGAATAGGGGGGGCTGCCGGTGCTCCCGCCGGTATTGATGTCGTTATAGTACCCCAACGCATTGTAATTGCTCGGCGTCCCGGCAAACTGGTAAAGAAGACTAAGAAGTTGGGTTGGATTTCCGTAGGGATTCAGCGTTCCCAAGGTGGCATTCGGGACATGCACGCGGAATTCGTTGGCGATGGCAATCAGGCCGGCCCAGCAGGGGGCCGCGAGACTGGTTCCCCAGACGTCGTACCGCGATCCTCCAATGAAAACCTGAACCGACGAGCTATTGCTGGCGTCGAACGCCACGTCGGGGACTTCGCGCATGCCGCCGCCGTAGTTTGGCACCGAATTCTGGTAGCTAGGCATCGACTCGTAGGCGCTGATACCACCGCCGCTGCCGCTCCATCCCGACTCGGTGTTGTACGTGCCGGTCGAGTCCTTGATATCCAGCGTGGTGCCGCCGACGGCCAGAACATTCGGCGAGGCGGACGGGTAGGAAGGCGGCGCCCCGTTGTCGCCCGTCGACGCGACGAATGTTATCCCGGTGTGGCCCAAGGGCGTGGCGAAGTCGGCACTGTCGTAATATGTCTCGCCGCTGAATTCGCTGCCGCCCCAGCTCATCGACATCACTGAAATCGGCGCGTTGGTGAGTACAGTGGTGGTATAGGTTCGCGCCGTGGCAATGGCGGTGTATAGACCGCTGCTGTTGTCGTTTGCCTCGAACAGAACGATGTTCGCGGCCGGGGCCATCGCGTGAGCCCATTCCACGTCCAGGGAAATCTCCGTTGCCCAGCCCGAGTTTGTCGAAACGCCCGATAGATCGGTGCCTCCATTCTGGTTGAGCACCAAGAAGTTTGGCGGGGCCGGGATGTGGGGGGTGAAATAGTTGTCGAATGCCGTCAGATCGCTGGTAATGGTGGTACTCTTGTAGGCGTCGATGATCGCAATCGTCTGCCCGGTGCCATCCCCCGTAATCCCGTTGATGGTGATCGGTGGGTCAACTCCGTATGCCTTACGGACCTGAGACGGGGTCATGCCGGTCTGCGTGTACATCGGGACAATGCCGCCGCCGTCACCGCTCAACACCGGCTCAGCGACATGATAGTAGACTGCCGGCGGGACAGCAGGCGCAACTTGGGCTGGCAACGGCGTGCTGTTCCTCGCCGCCGCACTGCCGCTCGGCACGCTGGGCCCCAAAGGCAGGCTCACGCTCAGCAGCGATCGGTCTTCCAGCGGCTCCAGCCGGAGCCTCCGCGACAACTGCGGGTAATTCACGTGATTTTTGCCGCCGCAATTACCGCGACTCCCGCGCGCAAGCTCACCGACCGTAAACCGCCCAACACCGCCAACAAACCGTCCATGATCGCTCCCCTGAGGTGTTTCTAGCCCCCATATTCGCGTAGCCTAGACGAGACAGGCACTAAATGCGAACCTACCTGCTATTGTAGAAAAACTCGTTAGAATTGCAAGTATTTGGTGCGATGAAAGACGTCGGGCTACTACACGTCCCGGTCCGGTTCCTCCACGGCTGCCGGCCGAATCGAGGCGAGCGAGCCGATTTTCAGAATCTGCGGCCAAATCCGCAGCGCCGCCAACACGACTAGGATCGTGCCAATCCCCCCGCCAACCGCTGACGCCACCGGGCCGAACAACCACGCCGTCAGTCCCGACTCCATGCCGCCTAGGTCGTTCGAGGCCACGATGAAGATGCTGTTGACGGCCGACACCCGTCCCCGCATTTCGTCGGGTGTGAGCATCTGCACGAGCGTGTGCCGCACCACGACACTGATGTTGTCGAGTGCGCCGATCAGGAGCATCATCAACAACGAAAGCCAGAACCATTGGGAAATGCCGAAAATGATCGTCGCCGCGCCGAATCCGGCAACCGCCCAGAGCAATGTCACGCCGGCCCGACGCAGAGGTGGCCGATGGGCCAGTATCAGGGCCATGCAAATCGCCCCGATCATATCACCCGCCATGAGCACGCCGTACCCAGTTCCACCTACGTGAAGCATGGCGGCATACACGGGCACGAGGTAAGTGACGCCGCCCAATAACACGGCGAACAGATCGAGCGTGATCGTGGCGAGAATGAGGGGAGTGTTCCAGACGAATCGAATGCCCGCAACAAGACTTTGCCACGAAACAGCTTGCTCCGCGTGAACTACGGGACGATACCGTATTCGAGAGATAGCCGCGATTGCCGCGATTCGGCAGAGCAACACCAAAGCGAAGATCGGCGCCATGGTTTGAAACATATCCAGCATGGCTCCGCCGACGAAGAGCCCCGTAGCCGAGGCGATGTAGAACGCCGAGCTGTTCCACGCCACGCCAATGGAAAAGAGATCCGTGGAAATCAGGCTCGGCAGCATCGCTTGCCGCGCCGGATTTCCTAAAGCCCACCCCACGGTCCCGATGCCCAGCAGCACGTAGAACCACACGGTGGCGTTTCCCCCCAACATCGCGACGACCAGCAGTCCGGCCGCCGAGAGGATGCCAAGCGAAAAAGTGAGCGTCATCAACCGGAGTCGGTTGAAACGGTCTGCAAGTTGCCCGCCGGCGATGGACAACAATATCACCGGCAAGGCTAGCACCAGCCCCAGGATGCCGAGCAACAGCGACTCGTGCTGCGGATCGCCATATAGTGTCACCAGATAGAAGCTGACCGCGGCAAATTCGACCCGTCTGGAAAACGTGATCAAGAACCAACTGCCGGCGTAGTACCGGTAATTGGGATTCCTCCAGAGGGCGTAGGGGTCGGGCTTGGCAGACTGGGCGTTGGTATCAGGCATTTTGTAACGCTATTTTGATCGCCGCCCCGCCGCCGTGCAAGGTCATTGTCCGCCGGCAGTCCGTCGAATACACTGACTGCACGCAATGAAAAGCCGCGACCAGTGGTTGCGGCCTTCGTTGTCGGAAATCGTGAAACAACGTTGGGGTGGCAGTTGCACTGCCACCCTTCCCCAAGGTGCGGCAGTGCAACTGCCACACCAACATGTATCGAACCCCTAGCCCCTGATCCCTAGCCCCTAGCCCCTGATCCCTAGCCCCTAGCCCCTGATCCCTAGCCCCTAGCCCCCGTCCCCCGCCCCCGTGCCCCAAGTCATCCTGAAACCCCGCAAGGCCCGCCCTTTCTACGCCCGACACCCCTGGGTGCTCGATTCGGCCATCGACCGCGTCGAAGGCGATCCGGCCGACGGCGACGTGGTCGATCTACTCGGCGACAAGGGGAAGTTCATCGCCCGCGGGATTTTCAACAGCCGCAGCCGCATCCGCGTCCGGCTCTATACGTGGGACGCCGACACGCCCTTGGACGATGCCTTCTGGCGGCGGCGAATCGCGGCCGCCCTCGAACTCCGCTCGCAACTGGGCTACGACGATCCCCAGGGCGGCACCCGGCTGATCTTCAGCGAAGGCGACGGCCTGAGCGGACTGATCGTCGATCGCTACGCCGACTATCTCGCCGTGCAAGTGACTGCGCAGGCGATGGCGGTCCGCCTGCCGCAAATCGTGCCGATGCTGGTCGAAATGCTCCATCCCCGCGGCATTATGCTCCGCACCGAGCGCGGCGTCAGCCGCACGGAGGGGATCGAGCTCCGCGACGGCCCCTGGGGGACTGTCCCAGCTTTCGCTTCAGCAAAAACGGGACTGTCCCCTTCGCCCTGCGGCCAACCGCCCGACGGACCACTTCTGATCGTCGATAATGGACTCAAATACGAGGTCGATCTGGCCGAGGGACAAAAGACGGGCTTTTACCTGGACCAGCGCGAGAACCGCGTGGCGGCCGCCGGGTATCTCCGCGATCGCCGCGTGTTGGACATGTTCTGCTACAGCGGCGGATTCGCTTTGGCCGCCTCTGCCCTCGGCCACGCCCGCGAAGTCTTGGGCGTCGACACCAGCGAGCGGGCCGTGACGCTGGCCCAGGCGAACGCCCAGCGCAACAGGCTAGAGAACGTGCGATTTCAGCAGGGGGACGGTTTCGAGACGCTCGAATCGCTCTTGGCGGCCAGCGAGCGTTTCGGCGGCGTGATTCTCGACCCGCCCAAGTTCGCCCGCAGCCGCGGCGCCGTCGACGAAGCCCTGCGTGCCTATCACTGGTTGAATCGTCTCGGCGTTTCGCTCCTAGAGCCCGGCGGCATCCTGGTCACGTGCAGTTGTTCCGGCCGCGTCACCCGCGAGGACTTTCTCTACATGCTCGTCGGCGTCGCCCAGCAAACCCGCCGCGAGATCCAAATCCTCGACCAGCGCGGCGCCTCGCCCGATCACCCCGTCAGCGCCGCGTGTTTGGAGAGTGAGTACCTGAAGTGCTTCATTTGCCGGGTGGTCTAGCGATCTTTTGAGCGCGTATCCCGACCGGGTTTGTCCCCGTCGTTTGGCTCGTTTCGCCGTGAGACAGCGGCATTCTGGACGATAGCGCGGAGCCAGGGGCTCAGTTCCTTGACGAAAGCGGACTTCGTGAGACGGAATCGCGTTTTCTCGTCGTAGACGGCGAATTCGCCCATGTCGGTTACGAGGGGGAGCAGATCGTGGGAAGGGGGCGCCAGGTTCAAGTAGAACTTTCGCGCTGCCGTCCAGTCAAGCACGCCGAGATCGGTGATTTGGTAGAGGTTTCGCCGCACCCGGCGGCCGTCGATGGCAGCCGTCGATGCGAGGGGAACGACGTAGTTGGCGATGACGAGCCGCATAATCAGCCGCGAGAAGGCGACGGCGCTTTGGCGGACGCCCAAGGCATGCAATGCCTCACACAACTGCCTTGCGGTCTGGGGACCGGCGAAGAGAAGATGGAGAGTGAGGTATTGGAGTGGAGTTAGAGCGGGGAGCATGGGAGTAGGGTTAGGGGCCAGGGGTTAGGGGTTAGGGGCTAGGGGCTAGGGGCTAGGGGTTAGGGAAGGGATTTGAGATTTGAGATTTGAGATTGAAAACTGGGGACGAGAGATGGAGGCGTCAACGGTCCACGAGAAACCAACGCGGTTTGCTTCTCTTGTCACGAAAGGGCGGAAGAGCGACAACCGATTGCAAACAGGCCGGTTTCGCGGCTTCGTGCTTTCGTGGTTTCGCGATCGAAGAGTGTTGTATCCTGGGATGAAGAATTGTCGGCAGCGAGGGGCAGCCGCTGGCAATGGGGCGCGTTGCGTCGTGGTCGGACGTTCAGTATAGCGGGTAGGGGGAGAATGTCACGGCGAGTTTTTGAGCCACCGACGAGTTTCCTGGCGCTTTCGGCGAACATGTCGCAGCCCGCGGCAGAAAATGCACGTGGGCCGGGCAAGGGGGTGGCCAAGAAGTTGCCTTGTGGCAAGGAGTTACGGCTGGTAGAATTTTCGATCGGGGCGCGAGCGATTTGCGGCATTGCGACAGTTTGGATTGCGGCGGTTGGCGCAACACCAATTGCGAAAACGGGTTGCGGGGATTTCTTCCGACTTCGGACGTGAAGGAGTTGTTCGGAAAGTGAAACAACGGAGTTACGTCGCGGCGTTGTGGCCGGGGGCCGACGCAATTCTCAGCGAGCGAACGAGTTGTAGCGAGTAAAGCAAGTCGCGTGGGAGCCGTAAGTCGCGATTAACACCAGGTTGTACAACCTGAGGTCTGACGTTCATTAACCGGTGGGCGCGGGGTTAAGTTAGCGACCGTTGAGCGGCGGAGCGGCGCCCAGCAAACTCACCGCGAGACCCAAATCCTCGACCAGCGCGGCGCCTCGCCCGATCACCCCGTCAGCGCGGCCCGCTTGGAGAGCGAGCACGTGAAGTGCTTTCTTTGCCGAGTTTTGTAGAGGCGAGAATTGCTGTCGTATAGCGTCACGCAATTCCACGCCCTTTTCCCTGTTCGGAGAAGCAGAGGGTTCCTTGGGACTTACGTGTCCTCCTTCGGCCCCCACTCTCGTTCCCACTTCCGGCTTGTGCCTTCGCAATCTGGCGTTCTTATTCCTTAACGCCTTATGAGGAAGGTACTTGTTGTAGTCAATATCAGGACGGATTCTCTTGCAACCTGCTATGATCTGCTTATGCTCTTCCGCATAATTCTGCGACGGCATGACATCCCAGAGCCCTTCGAGTTGCGGTCCATGGCATTCGCCCAGGCTTTTGGTACTGCGGCAAGGGCACGACAAATAGCTCTTGTACCGCTGCGCCCCATCCGCGAGGGTCTTTAGGAGGAGCAGGGTCGACGGAATATCAGTCCCAAACAGGTCCTTGTAGAAATCAAGAATGCCCAAAGAACCATGTTCTAGGTCGCCAAAAGGCATCTCGCCATGTTCTGCAAAGTAGGCATGAGAAAACAAATGTGGGATTACTAGGTTTTCAACAAACGCCAGCAATGTTGGTGACTCAAGAAACGTCTTTCTAACGGCCACCGGAGCGCCAAGGCAAAGGTCCGAGTTCGTGTATCTATGAAAGTCCTTTGGCACTCGTCCCCCCGTCTCGCGGACCGAGGGGACGCAACGAGGATAATCGTCGGGAATACGAATCTCGATATCGTATTCACCGCGAGCCTCCTTGCCCTGATAGTCAGCATCAAACCGTAGCGTGCCCTGTACCACGGGATTGTCTGCCTGGGAGAACTCAAGCCGCAGGAGTTGATATTTCGCTTGAAGCTCATCCATTTGCAGTTCAAGCAACTCTTTTTTCGCCATGTCACCCACCTAACGACCCCAGGGCTTGTTCGGGTTCGCGATCGTGACGCGAGGGTACTCAACGGGCTTTGCTGTCGGCATTACCCGTTCAGGATGTGAAACGGGTGCGATCATGGAGGCGGACAGGGACACAACTGCATCGTCGATCGTCTTTTGCCCAAGAATGTCGATCAAGTCAGCCCGTACCCAAGTCACCCATTGGAAAAACGCTCTCGCCTTGGCACTGTCATTTTCGTGCCACCGATCAGCGAAGTTCTCCAAGGGATTGACGGGATTGCCAATATACCATTTGTACTCACCACCCTCCCATCTTCGGGAAATGATATGTTGATTGTCTGCGAAGGCGGCATTGGCCACAAGAAAATCGGGTCTATCAACCAATCCTGCGTGCATGTTGAGCTTTGAGACGATGTTCCTCAGCGCCGAATAGACGTCGCCCTCGCCCTCGTAAAGCAGGGCCGCCAGCGTGGTGACGATCATCGAGATCGGCTTGTTGCCGTCATAAGTCTTTCCGGCAAATCGCCTGTCGCGATGCCGTTTTAGAATCTGGATGGTTCGCTGAAGTGGCGTCCGAACAACTTCATCCGGCACTTGCTCTACGCTTGCATAAAGAGCTCGATTGCTCTCAAACAGGCTCCGTTTTGCGGCGAGTCTGACGTTGGACGGCGTGATCGCTGTGCGACTATCAAACCACTGTCCGTATCCGTCGGGGTTGCTTGGACTCCAGTCATACCTGTCCGGATTCTTCTGTTTGTCTGTAATCCCGATGGCAGAGCGCGCGTATTTGGACTGTACACCATTGGCCTCTAGCACCTGGATAACCGACCGTTCTTCGGGAACCGACGGTAGTATATCAATGTGGAAACCAACGCCGTCTTGCTCGGCATACTCCAATGTCCAACATCGCTTTCCTTCTTCGTCAAGCATCTTCTTGTAGGTACCGTTCTCCTTCAATCTCTCTCCAACCATGTGCTTGAGTTCTCTGGCGCACTTTCGTGGCAACCTCCGTGACGGATCCCGATCGCAGTCCTTTGCGATTTCAAGCTGGCACACAAGGTCAACGTCGTAATCCGCCTCCTTTCCCGCGCGAAGTGGGCGTACCACCGTCCCCAAACGGAAGGAACCTTGCGGGTGAATTCGCGGCCTAAACGGCTGAAGCGATGATCCTTCACGGTCAAGCCATTGGCCCACCGCATTGTAACAATCTTCAGCCTGTTGCCGTTTGCTGGGCGAAATGTCCAGGTTCTCAGCAATTCCTACGAGTTCTTCGGTAAGCGTCCCGCCGAGCACATAGGGAGAAATCGCCGCCTGGGCGTAGGCTTGGCGAACGGGGAGATCAAGCCGGATGCCAGCGGTGGGGGAGGAGGGCGAGAAGTTCTTCCTCGCTGGCGCCGGGAAGAATCGCTGGCAGTCGGGTCAGCACGTCGCGGTAGTAGACCCAAGGATCGTGGCCGTGACGCTTGCATGACGCCAACAGGCTGAAATGGATCGCCGCCGCGCGGCCGCCCCGGTCGTTCCCCACAAAAAG